>JAXHLJ010000010.1:0-75846 GCA_034522435.1 Desulfotignum sp. | reverse complement strand
TTTGAATTATTCGAGAAGATTATAAGAGAGGTGTCCCAGGCAAAAAGAAAACCGGTTGTGCATCTGCACGGATTTGGAGAGCCCCTGCTGGATGAATCATTGCCGGAACGGATCAGGCTTGCAAAAGCCTTGGGTATAAAGCACACCTATCTGGTTACCAATGCCTCGTTATTATTTCCCGAGACCGCAAAAAAAATTATTGATGCGGGACTGGATGAGATGAAAATCAGTTTTTACGGCACTGACGATGGATCCTACAGCCGTACCATGAAAGGGCTGGATTTCAAGGTGGCTTTGAACAACGTCAAAGAGTTTGTGAAAATAAGAAAGGACATGAAAAAAAAGACGCCAAAACTGATTCTTCAATACCTGCCCCAAGAAACCAATGGCGCTGCAACAAAAGAATTTAAATTCCTGTGGCGCTCTGTCCTGGACAAGAAGGTGGGCGACTGCCTTAATTTCACATCTCTGGACAATTTCGGCGGCGGAAGGGCTTACAATCTTGTGGGAGAAAAAATTGTGTCTGTCTGTTTTTATCCCTGGTCGGCCCTGTCCGTGCTTTGGGACGGAAGGGCCGTTACCTGTTGCGTGGATTACAATGGGGTCCAGGGCGTGGGAGATTTGAACGTGCAGACGGTCACAAAAATCTGGAACGGGCCTGTGATGTCTCACATCCGAAAGAATTTCGGCAAATTGGATTATAGCGGATTTCCGGTCTGTCAGCTCTGTGACTGGGTGCACCGGCGGTAATGGGAGGGTTGGGATGAAAAAAAAGATATTTTTTATATGCGGCTCCATGAATCAGACCACCCAGATGCATCAGATCGCAAGACACCTTGACGATTATGACCACGCATTCTCACCCTTTTATGTCGACGGATTTGACGAGATTCTCAGAAAGCTCGGACTGATCGAATTCACAGTAGCAGGAAACAAACTGTCAAACCGCTGCCGAACGTATCTGCAGGATCAGGGTCTTCCCATGGACGAGAGGGGCCGAAATCAGCCCTACGACCTGGTGGTGACCTGCTCGGACGTGTATCTGCAAAAAAACATTGCAGGCAACAAAATGGTGCTGGTTCAAGAAGGGATTACAGACCCGGAATCTTTCCTGTTCCATCTGGTCAACCGGTTCCGGTTTCTTCCGCTCTGGTTTGCGGGCAATGCATTGACCGGTCTCAGTGATGCATACCAGGCGTTCTGTGTTGCAAGCAAAGGGTATCGGGACTTTTTCATAAAAAAGGGCGTACGTCCTGAGAAGATCGTTGTCACGGGGATACCCAATTTTGACAACTGCCGGCAATACAACCGCAACGCGTTTCCCTACAAGGGCTATGTGCTGGCCTGTACATCTGCGCTGAGAGAAACGCTTCAGTTTGAAAACCGCAGGGCCTTTATCCGAAAAGCCGTTAAGATCGCCGGATCACGGCAGCTTATCTTCAAGCTTCACCCCGGTGAAAAAGTTGACACGCGCCACCCGGGAAATAAACAAATATGCACCCGAAGCCATGGTGTTTTCCACCGGCAATGCAGAAGAAATGATCGCAAACTGTGATGTTCTGATTACCCGGTTTTCATCAACCGCCCTTGTCGGCCTTGCCCTGGGCAAAAAAACCCACTCAGACTTCAACATGGAAGAAATGCGTCGATTGACGCCTGTCCAGAATGGTTCGGCAGCCCTGAACATCGCCAGTGTCTGCCGCCGGCTTCTCGAAAGGAAGGATGTATGTTAACGCAATTCATTGATATTGCCACGCAAAAATTACGCGCCAAGCGCATGGAATATTTTGGAAAGCACCCGGATGTCTATACGAAAATCTTTGCATATACCCGGTCAAATCTGGTCAGGGCCCTGGGATATTATCCCTATTATCCGAAAATAGAAAAATCCAATGCCGTGGAAGTGACCATTGACGGAAAACAAAAGATCATGCTGGGGTCCAATAATTATCTTGGACTCACCAACCATCCCAAAGTGATTGAAGCCGGGGTGGAAGCGTTACGGGAATATGGCTCAGGGTTGACCGGCAGCCGGTTGCTGAACGGGAATACCTTGCTGCATGATCAACTCGAAGAACAGCTGGCTGATTTTGTTCACATGAAAAGCGCCCTGGTGTTTTCCACCGGATTTGGTACGAATTTAGGTACGATCTCTGCGATCTGCGGCCCTGATGATCTGATTTTCAGTGATGAATACAACCATGCTTCCATTGTGGACGGGATCCGTTTTTCCGGTGCAAAAAAATGCCGATACAAACACAATGACATGCAGGATTTAGAGGAAAAGCTGGCCTTTGCAGACCCCAAATATCCCCGGTTCATTGTCACCGACGGCATCTTCAGCATGGAAGGAGATATTGCCAGACTGGATGAACTGGTCTCTTTATCTAAAAAATACCCGTCCCGTCTGATGGTGGATGATGCCCATGCCTTAGGGATTTTAGGTCCCCGTGGCGATGGAACTGCCGCCCATTTTGACGTTACAAACAATGTGGACCTGATTATGGGGACCTTCAGCAAATCTCTGGGGTGCATCGGCGGATTTATTTCCGGTGAAAAAATGGTTATCGAATATTTAAAGCATCATTCCCGTGCCATGCTCTTCACCGCATCTTTGCCGCCTTCCAATGTAGCGTCTGTCATGGCGGCCCTGGAAATTATCAAGGCAGAACCGGAACGCCGTGAACAGGTAATGGAAAATGCCCGATTCATTCGCACCGGTTTACAATCATTGGGATTTGATGTTGGTGAAAGTACCACCCCGATCATTCCCGTCGTTATCGGCAAAGATCTCAAGACCTTTCAGGTATGGAAAGATCTTATGGATGAAGGGGTTTACACAAATCCCATTATTTCACCGGCGGTCCCTCAAGGCAGAGGCCTTCTGCGCACCAGCTGCATGGCGACCCACACGCACGAACAACTGGCATTTTGTCTTGATGTGTTTGAAAAAGTCGGCAGAAAACACCGCATCATCCATTGAAGGAAAAGACCGTGAAACAGAAACAGACGTCGTCAAAAACGGTATTGATTACGGGTGCATCTTCAGGTATCGGCAAATGCACGGCACAGTATCTGGCCACAAAAGGATATCAGGTGTACGGCACATCCCGTCATCCCGAATCCTGTCTTGGACCCAAAAATGTTTTTATGATAAAAATGGATGTCCGGGATACCGCCTCTGTAACACAGGCAATTGCACATATTGTCGAAAAAGAAGGGCACATCGATGTTCTCATAAACAATGCGGGGGTTGGTATTGGCGGTGCCATTGAAGACACATCGACAAAAATGGCCGAAGCGCTGTTTGATACCAATTTTTTCGGTATCTACCGCGTATTGCAGCAAGTGCTGCCGGTCATGAGACAGCAGTCCAAGGGGCTTATCATCAACATGAGTTCCATCGGGGGTATCATCGGGCTTCCCTATCAGGGAATATATTCTGCATCCAAATTTGCTGTGGAAGGACTCTCAGAGGCCTTATATAAAGAGTTGTCCACATCAGCCATAAAAGTGGTGCTCGTTGAGCCCGGAGATTTTAAAACCGAATTCGGGGCAAACCGGCAGAACATAACACCAGAAAATAATGCAGATAATTTCCAGCGGGCAATGACTGTCATTGAGCGCGATGAACAAAACGGTCAGCCTCCGTTGAAAATTGCCCATCTCATTGAAAAGATCATCAATACTCCCCAACCCCGGTTGCGGTATACAGTGGGTGCGGCTGATCAGAAATTATCCGTATTTTTAAAGAAAATAGTGCCGAACCCATGGTTTGACCGGATCATTATGTCGCATTACAATCTCAGGTAAACAGAAAATGACCTTCCTGTTTTCTATTCCATGTGTGATTTGGCTGTCTGAAGCGCCAGGTCTTTATCCTTTGTAAACAGATGCCATTTCATTTCTGATGAATGAATGCCGGCTTTCTTGTCTTGACCTCTGCTGTAATACCAGCGTCCGAATCGTTCGACCGTGGAAAAGGGATGACTTTTCGAACAAAAGTATCCGCAAGGTTTATACTCTTCGAAAAAAAGCATTTCATCCGGGTCATTGTCATAAGAAATATCTGCCGGTAATTCGATTTGCGATACATCAATTTTCTGTGCCGTTTTTTTATCCAGCCACGTTGAAATATTCATTGGTTCTCCTCGTATAAAAATATGAATGGTTCCTTTTCGTCTTTTTTTTGACAGGCAGTCATGTTTACTTCCCAACGAAGTCCTTGATCCGGCCGCGTTTTTTCTGAATCTTTCCCTGAATTTTCTCGATTTTACCTTTTTTTTCCAGGTCTGAATTCCCCACTAATTTCCCAACCATCTCTTTGACCTTTCCTTTAACTTTGTGCAGGGTGCCTTCTGCATTATCTCGTGTGCTTGATTTCATGGTGTTTCTCCTGGTTAAAAATTTTTTTGTTCTTACAGCAGTCGCCCGGAAAAGGGGGAGGTTCACTCATTTAACGATACGAATACCCGGATGGAATCAAATGACCCTCTCAGGTATTCTTTCTTCCATGACCAGCAGCGCGATACCGCCCACCAGAGCAACAGCGCCAATGATGGGCGGTATCGGGATGGTCCGTGTTTTATCGGCCGTCATTGTCAGCGGACCGATATCAACGACTTTTTCTCTGGTGGTATAAGAGAACCCTTGATAACTCAGGGCCGCGACCCCTATGATGATTAATATGATGGCCAATAGTATGTTTGTTTTCATTATAGATCCTTTATATGTTACGTTTCATGGTCACGGATGATTTCTATCCGTGTGATGGATTTCTTCACTGACAGATATAATTCAATTAACGTGCCAGGACTTCCGTCTCTGGTTTATAATCGCCATCCTGTTGATCAGCAGGAGAGTCAGGCCGTAAAGAATTCGATATCAGCGACATTAAAAAACCAGGAAAAAAGGTTCAAACACTTTTTTCTGAATCTCCTTTTCCATGCCGCAGCCGTTATCACTGACGGTTAAACAGACGAAATCACCGGAAATAAATCCCTTATGCGCATCGCAATAGGCTTTGTCAAAGGTGACCATGGCTGTTTCAACGGTGATTTTGCCGATACCTGAGATGGCGGCCGTGACCTTACCGGAAACGTTGCGGCCCGGTGATGATAGCCGAAGATTCAGGGCAAACTGACCAATATCTTTATCATGGGGAACCCCTTTGGCCCTGACGGCTTCAATGGCTTCCATTCCCCGGGGATGGGAAATTGTGTAAATTTGGATATTCAGGGGTTCTTGTAATAGTGTTTTGATTCCCAGAAGAACCCCGAATCGGTGGGACCTGATATGATGATCCAGGTCTTCTTTTGTTTTCCATTCGGCAAGCAGGCAGAAATGGTTCTGGTCATGGATATCACAAAAAATATTGTAGTTTTGGCAACCCGGTTCCTTACCCACGGTTTTGATCAGCGAAAGAAGGGTCTGCGTGACCTCCAGATGTTTGTCTGATAGGGCATTCAGGGTAATTTTGACAACAATCATAACGCTCACCTTTTGGGGTTAGGCCTGACGGTTTGAATGACTCCGGAATTTTGAACCAGAGCCATTTTTCCGGCCAAGAACAATTTTTCCAACTTTGAGCAGTTTTTCCGATCCTGACCGGTACAACAATGAATCTATCATGGATTAACAGCAAGCTTCATGCCATGGCTTGACTTTGTTTTCATATCCTGTCCATCCGCTTGATTTGCCGCAGGAACCGGTTTTTAGAAAAAGAAAACAAGACGATGAAAGAAATGGAATCCGGCGGTCACATGTAACCAAAGGCCACATGTGACCTTTCAGGGTTTTGTGATATCAAGCTTTCGCATACGGGCCCGCAGGGTACTGCGATTGAGTCCGAGAATCTGGGTCGCACTGTTTTCCCCGCTGACTTTCCAGTTGGTCTGTTCCAGAACCCGGACAATATAATCGTGCTCCACCTGTTCCAGTGTTTTTGCTTCCAAAGGTTTTTGGGCATTGCTTAAATAGGCAAGGGGTCTGTTAAAATCATCCACCATGCGCAGCTTTGGACCCGAGGAGATGATCACGGCACGCTCCAGAATATTTTCCAGTTCCCGGACATTTCCGGGCCAGTAATAATTGGTAAAGTCATCCATGATGGCTTTGGGAACAATGGGGGTGTCTTTGCCCAGGCGTTTTGCAATCTTTTTGACATAAAAGGCCACAAGAAGCGGGATATCCTCTGTCCGGTCCCGGAGGGGCGGCGTGGTAACGGGAAAAACATTCAATCGGTACCAGAGATCCTCCCGGAACCGGCCTTTCTTTACTTCCTCTTCAAGGTTCCGATTGGTGGCGGTAATGAGCCGTACGTCCACCTTGATGGTATGGGAGCTGCCCAGGCGTTCAAATTCACCGTCCTGGATCACACGAAGCAGTTTTGCCTGCAGTTCCAGGGGCAGTTCTCCGATTTCATCCAGAAAAAGCGTGGTCCCGTCCGCAATCTCAAACCGTCCCAGCTGCCTGGAGACGGAACCAGTAAAAGCCCCTTTTTCAGAACCGAACAATTCGTTTTCAATCAGGGTTGACGGCAATGCCGCACAATTGATTTTTACCAGTGCCCGGTCTTTGCGCAGGCTGCTGTGATGAATGGCCCTTGCCACGAGTTCCTTGCCGGTTCCGGTTTCACCCAGAACCAATACCGTGGTGTCGGTGGCGGCAATCTGTTCAACCTTATAGAGCACATATTTGAGCGCATCGCTTTTTCCGATAATATTTTCATGGTTATGTTCCAGTTTGATTTCATCACTAAGGTATGCTTTCTCCCCTTCCAGCAGTTTTTTGAGCTTTTTGATTTCCAGAAGGGATTCTTCAGCGGCTTCTTTTTCTTTTTTCATCTCCTCTCTGGCCATGGCAAGTTCAGCTGTACGCTCTGCAACAATGGTTTCAAGATTTCGCTTGTAATATTCCCGTTCGGTCACATCTTCGATGGCCAGAAGAATCAATTGTGCCTGGCTTGATTTCTGGTAAATTTTTCGTGCATTCAGATGCATGATCTTCGGACCGATAATGTCAAAAGAATGTTCCACCTCAAAATCATTGAATACGGCATTCTGAGGCAGAATCTCTTCCAGCAATTCTCTGAGTTTGGGGATGTCCCATTGCCCGTTGCCAAGGTCATAGATCAATGCGCCTTCCGTATTTTCCGGTGTGACACAAAAATTCTGATAAAAAGAAGGATTGGCACTGACCACCTTAAGGCTGGTATCCAGCACCAGAAGCGGTTCACGCACCGACCCCATGACATTGGTAAACACGTTTAAAAAAGCTTTTTGCATTTTTAGCTCCGCTTACGCCCTTTCCATCAGCTTTCGTATGGTTTTTGCAATTTGCAACATGGATAAGGGTTTCATCATATAGGCCGCGATTCCCAGTTTCCGTGCCTTTTCCTCATCAATCAGGGAGCTGTAGCCCGTGCACAGGATGATGGGAATATCGGGCCGGATCTTGATTAATTTTTCAGCCAGGTTCGCACCGGTCAGGTTGGCATTGAGGATCATGTCTTTTCTGTTCATGCGCGTCCTTTGTTTTTCCTTTTCCCTGTCGGAATAAAAACCGTGAACGGATATCAGATTAAACTTTTCCAGCTTTTGTTTCATCTCTAATTCTATAGGGAATCGGCTCTTGCGTCAACAACACAGAAAGGCACAAAAAAACCAATGTATCGCCTATTTAAAATAGGCATTATTCCAGGGTCAGAAGAAAGGACCGAAGATTTACTTTTTTGTTTTTCAAGCCGATTTTTTTGCGGATATTCTCGCGATGGCGGGATATGGTGTGGATGGAGCTGTGCGTGATTTCCGATATCTCTTTATTGGTTTTCCCGAATTTAACCAGATCTGCGATGTGAATTTCCATGGGTGTTAAATTCACCATGTGATCGGATAATTTTTTTGAAAACGGCGAAACGATATTTTTCAACTCTGATTCCAGGATATCCATCATATGCTTCTGGCTTTCCCGGGTCAGGTTTTTTTTCAGGTTCTGAATAATGGGGGTCAGGATCAGTTTGTGATTGGCAAAAATCTTTTCTTCAATTTCATTTTTATCTTCTTCTCTTTTTTTCAGCAATATTCTCAACGTGGCGTTCATGTCTTCCAGCTCAGCCGTTCTTTCCTTTACTTTCTCTTCAAGGATCAGCGTGATTTCTTTTTGTTGCTTTTCAGCTTGTTTCCGCCCGGTGATGTCCCGGGCGATTTCCAGGCGCACCAGCCGGCCGTCGGTCCACGGGATCGCAAGACTGCTCAGTTCATGCCATCGATTTGATTCCTTGTCGTAAAATTCCCAGATACAGGGCTCTGTAGGGTTGCCGGCTTTATCCACCAACTGATCGTTGTTGCAGATGTCACAGGGTCCGGTCTGTTTTCCATGGATGGAGGCCCAGCAGACCTGACCGGTCAGGTCTGCTTGGTGCTTTTTTTTCATGTACGTGTTCATAAAAAGAATCTCATAGGAGATCATATCGGCAACGTAGACACAGGATTCAATTGTGTTCAAAACCGCTTCCAATTGACGTCTGCCGTATTTGAGCAACCGCTCGGTGTGTTTTCTCTTGGAGATGTCAATGATCACGGTGCGGTACCGGGCAAACTTTTCAAAGGTATCCGGGATAACCGTACTTTCCAGTTGCACATCAAAGAACTTCCCGCCCTTTTTTTTCATTTTGAGGTCACAGATCTGTCGTTTTTTTGACTCGGAAAGCGCTCTCAGATGCAGATAATAGATATCTTGATCCGCAGAAACGATATGGTCGGAGAGCGGCCGGTCTATGAGCGTGCTTCTTTCGGTTGACAGCATGCGCGACAGGGTCAGGTTGGCATTGAGAATCTTTGCCTTTGCATCCAGGGTGACATATCCCACAGGCGTAAAATCATACAGCTGGGTATAATTGATTTTAAATTCCGTCAATTCCTGCTGGGCGCGGAGAAGCTCATCGTTCTGCAATTCCAGTTCAACCTGAAAGGTCTGAAGTTCATGAATCAATCGAAGCGGGTCTTCAACCGCAACCAGTCTCCTCGGGAAATCCTGACTTGACATCAATGCTTCCGCCTGGCGGCGCAATGCATTGAATTTTTCTTCGACGGTTTTATTGTGCATCCCGGATGATCCTTTCAATGGTGACGATCCCGTTGATCATATCTTTTTCATCCCGCAGCGCCAAAACCATCACCCAGACTTTCAGCATTTTACCTGTCCGGTTCACCCGAAAGGTTTCAAGGCTGTCAAACAATTTGCCGGTAAATGCATTGTCTATTAATGTTTGAGACTCCTGACGTTTATCTTCCGGTATCATCTCCCGGATATTCATTTTCAGGGCCTCGGATTCCGTATACCCGTACATATCCACGGCACCCTGGTTCCAGAAGAGGATATTGCCTTTTTTGTCCTGGATCAGGATGGCCTCCTTTGAATTCATAATCACGGACAGGCGCTGGGCCGTGAGGCGGTAGCGCCTGAATTCAGTAATATCTTCAAAGGTCACCACCACGCCGTCAATGACGTTTTGCGTGGTGCGGTAGGGCGTGATCCGGGTTCTGAAAAACTTATCGTCCCGGCTTTCCACTTCAAATTCCCGGGGGACCAGATCTTTCAATACCTTTTGGGCATGCGCCACCATATGAAAATCTTTTAATGTCGTGGCAAAATGGCTGACAGGCCGTCCGATATCGCTCATGGTCAAAGGAATCAAGTCGGTGACCATGTCTGTGAACCGCCTGATATTCATGTCCATGTCTAAAAAAATCGTCCCGATATGGGTGGAATTCAATAAATTTTTCATGTCGTCATTGGCATCTGACAACTCACCCACCCGGCTCTGGAGTTCCGCATTCACGGTGGCCGACTCCTCGTTCAGGGACTGGAGTTCCTCTTTTGAGGTTTCCATCTCTTCATTGGTGGATTGCAGTTCCTCGTTGGTGGATTGCAGTTCTTCATTGGTGGACTTGAGTTCTTCATTGGCGGTTTCCAGCTCTTCAATGGTGGTCTGCAAATTTTCTTTGGTATATTGCAATTCCTGTTCAAGCTGGGTGGTCGCATTGTCCTTTTTGGACGCCTTAGGCTTGGCTTTGGCGTTGGTTTTGGTTTTGGTTTTTGCCTTTCTGACATCATTGAACACAACCATGAGCATGCCGCGAAGAGAACCGTATGCCAGGACCGGTTTTACCGTCAGGTCAATCTTGATGAAGCCGCCGTTGTCCTCGATATCAACCCCTTCTCTGACGACTTCCTGCTTGATACCGGCGGCTTTGCGGATGGCCGATGCCAGCACGGTTTTCAGGCTGGGTCTGGCCATGTCCAGAATATTGAAACAGGCCCTGCCCGGGGCAGGTTCCAGATATTTTCCGGTCCGGCCGTGGATATAGACGATATTCATTTTTTCATCGATGATCACGCAAGGCGGCATGTCGCTTTGCTGCAGAATGGTTTCCACCAGTTTAAAATTGTTGATATCTTCCGCTCTTTTGACCGCTGCAGGGATTTGTGTTTCCGAAAAATCATCAGGGGATGCTGAAACCGGCAGATTCAATATGGGATTGGCCGTTGAGGCGCCTGGCTGCGGTTTAAAGATTTTCCATTTTCTGTCGGCAATTGTAAACAGGGTCGTTTCCTGACCCATGGACTCGGATGAGCCTATGAACAGGAGGCCATCCGGTTTCAAGCTGTAATGAAACACGGGAAACAATTTTTTTTGCAATGTTGGCCCCAGGTAAATTAAAAGATTGCGGCAGCTTACAATATCCAGTTTTGTGAAGGGCGGGTCCTTGATCAGGTCCTGTAATGCAAACACCAGCATTTCCCGGATGTTTTTTTTGATTTTGTAGTGATTTTCTTCTTTGATGAAAAAGCGTTTCAATCTTTCCGGATCCACATCAGCTGAGATACTGAAGGGATAAAGACCGGCTCTGGCGGTATTGATGGCATCTTGATCAATATCGGTGGCAAATATCTGGACGCTGAAATGCCGGTGCATTTTTTCCATGCATTCCTGTAATAGAATAGCCATGGAATAGGCTTCTTCCCCGGTGCTGCACCCGGCCACCCAGACCCTGACCATGGTCACGTCCGGTTTGTCGGCCAGCAGATCGGGTAAAAATTTGTCTTTCAGGATGTCAAAGGCTTCAGGATCTCTGAAAAAGCTTGTTACACCGATCAAAAGGTCTTTGAACAGCACATGGATTTCCCGCTCACTTTTGGTAAGATAGGTCAGATAATCCTGGATATCATCTATCTGGTGCACATGCATCCGCCGTTCCACCCGCCGGGTAATGGTGTTTTCCTTGTAAAGGGAAAAATCATGACCCGTATGGGTTCGCAAAAGAATATAAATTTTTTGCAGCGCGGCCTGCATTTTTTCATCATTCGCCGTGATATTGCGGCGGGGTTGAGAAATGGCATGCCGGGTATATTTTATGAGCGCTTCCGGCATTTTGTCCGCGGGCAATACATAATCCACAAGGCCTGTGGCAACTGCACTTTTAGGCATGCCGGCATATTTGGCGGAATCCTCATCCTGGACCATGACCATGCCCAGTTCCCCTTTGATCTGTTTTAATCCAAGGCTCCCGTCACTGCCGGTTCCCGACAGGATAATGCCGATGGCGCCGGCGCCCCGGTCCCGGGCCAGGGATTTGAAAAAACTGTCAATGGGAAGGTTGAATCCCCTGGGATGGGGAAGATCCATGAGATGCAGGACCCCGTTTACAATCGCCATATCCTTGTTGGGGGGAATGATATAGATCATATTCGGTTGAATCTGCATCCCGTCTGTTGTCTGATGGACTTTCATTGGTGTTTTTTTCTGAATCAGCTCCGGCAGGAGACTGTTATGGGTGGGGTCAAGGTGAGATACCAGGACAAAGGCCATGCCGCTGTCTTTTGGCATGGCCTTGAAAAACGATTCAAAAGCTTCCAGGCCCCCGGCGGAAGCGCCTATCCCGACAATAGGAAATCTGCCAATAGCGGTTCCGGGTTTTGGCCCGGCCTGCCGGGCAATTGCATCTTTTGTCGGCTGCTTTTTTTTTGCCATGGCCGTTTCCTTTGTCCTGAAAAATCGGTGTGTATGAAAGCTGTAAACTGTTCTAGTTATAGGCCGGGCACCCGCCTTCTGTCAAGGAACGGATAAAAACTTTGCGTCACCATGATCGTCACTTCATGAAATATCCGGTGGATAACTGTCCCAAAATCGTGTATGGGACAATAACGCACGGGTAAAAAACCCTCGGACAAGGGGAAACAGGATGAAGATGCGCAACCAATGGATCATGATGACCGCAACCATTTTACTGCTGTGCGGGTTTCAGCACACACTCCGGGCCGAGCCCCGGGTGGTGGGAGATTTTTCAGCCCTGACACCTGGCGGGGAAATTCCTGAAACCTGGGAGGCGATGACATTTTCGGGCATTGACCGCCATACCGGCTATACCCTGGTCCAGGATGACGGACGGACCGTGATCAAGGCTGACAGCCGCAATGCCGCTTCAGGCCTGATCCGGTTTTTGCGGGTGGATCCGGCCGACTATCCGGTCATTCAGTGGCACTGGAAAATCGACCATGTCCTGGAGAAGGGCGATGCCGGAACCCGGCAGGGCGATGATTATGCGGCCCGCATTTATGTGGCGTTTGCCTTTGATCCGGACCAGGCCACCTGGTGGGAACGGGCACGTCACAAAAGCGCTGCCGTGCTGTCCGGCAAAGAGGTGCCCGGATCGGCCCTCAATTATATCTGGGCCAACAAGGCCCCCAAAAACTCGATTCTCACAAATCCATACATATCAGAATCCATGATGGTGGCCGTGCAGAGCGGAAACACCCATGCCGGCCGGTGGATCACTGAACAGCGCAACATTGTGGATGATTACCGGCAGGCGTTCGGGCGGACCCCGCCGGAAATCATCGGTATCGGCATCATGACCGACACCGATGATACCGGCGAAGAAACCACGGGATATTATGGAGATATTCTGTTATATCCCTCAAAAATTATTGAACTCGGCTCATTTGGTACTCGCTGACCGCTTTGGTTCAGTCACCGGTACAAGCACACCGTTCATTACGGCATGGATTATCATGCATCTGTCTTATTATATATGACAGGGCTTAATGATTGCAACAACAAGTAAGCTTTATGCATATGATTCCATCTTCAGGAGTTTTCTTAAAATACACGGCAAGATGCCATTGTTTTCAAAATATTCTACATCCACAACCGTATCCAGGCGTGCTGTGACGAAAAATTTGACCTGAGTGTCATCGGTTTTCCGGGCAGTCACTTCAAGGGTCTTTCGTGGCGTCATGTTCTCGATTCCTTTGATTGAAAACGTCTCAGAGCCTTCCAGGCCAAGACTTTTCCAGCTTTCACCGTCTTTGAAGACCAGAGGAAGAACCCCCATGCCGACCAGGTTGCTGCGGTGAATTCTTTCATATGACTCGGCAATGATCGCTTTAACCCCTAAAAGGGCGGTTCCCTTGGCAGCCCAGTCCCGTGATGATCCGGTGCCGTATTCTTTTCCGCCTAATATCACCAGGGGCGTATTTTCTTTTTGATATTCCATGGCCGCATCATAGATGAATTTTTCCTGGCCCGATGGAAACTTCAAGGTAAAACCGCCCTCCCTGAGGTTGCCCATCTGATTTTTTATCCGGATATTTCCGAATGTGCCGCGCATCATGACTTCATGGTTTCCTCTGCGCGCACCGTAGGAATTGAATTCCTCAGGTTTGACCTTATTCTGGATCAGATACTTACCGGCAGGATATTCTTTGGAGATTGCTCCGGCGGGAGAAATATGGTCGGTGGTAACTGAATCTCCCAGCAAAACAAGCACATTTGCCTCTGAAATATCACCGGGCTTGTCTGTTTCCACCTTAAACTCTTCAAAATAAGGCGGATTTTTAATATACGTGGATTGTTCATCCCATGTGAATGTGGTACTTTTTGTGACATCAAGGCCCTGCCAGAAGCGATCGCCGTCAAAAATTTTATCATATTCTTTCATGAAAAATTCCTGTTTCACATGTTTTTGAACAAGCACCCGGATTTGTTCATCCGACGGCCAAATGTCCTCAAGGTACACCGGTTCATTGTTGGGATCGAGTCCGACAGGTTCGGTGTTCAGGTTGATATCGATTCTTCCGGCAATGGCAAACGCCACAACCAGCATGGGCGAAGCAAGATAGTTGCCTTTTACGCTTTGGTGAATTCTGGCTTCAAAGTTTCTGTTGCCCGACAATACCGATACGACGTTTAAGTCGTTATCGGCAATCGCCTTTTCAATATCCGGATGAAGCGGACCGCTGTTACCAATGCACGTGGTACACCCAATCCCTGCCACGTGAAAACCAAGCGCTTCCAGGTATGGCAACAGTGCCGCATCCTCAAGATAATCAACAACAACCTTTGAGCCCGGTGCCAGTGACGTTTTTACATAGGATGGGATTTTAAGGCCTTTTTCAACGGCCGCTTTGGCGATAAGCCCGGCACCGAGCATGACTGAAGGGTTGGACGTGTTGGTGCAGGAAGTGATGGCCGCGATCACGATACATCCGTCACCCAGCTTCAAGGGCCGCCCGTTGATTTCCAGATCGATCTGCCGCTTGCTGACAGGAACACATTTTGGGGCACGCCTGGTTTCACACCCTGATTCGTCGATAAATTTAGACAGATTTTCCGGTTCTGCATCACGGTGATATTCACATCCCAGTACTTCGGCAAAGCCTGATTTCAAATCACACAGGGAAATACGATCCTGAGGCCTGGCAGGACCTGCAAGGCATGGTTGAACCGTGGACAAATCAATTTCCACCACTCTGGTATATTCCGGTGCGCAGTCTTCGGTATAAAAAAGTCCTAAGGCCCTGGCACACGCTTCCACCACAGCAGCCTGCTCTCCACGGTTGGTCAGTTCAAGGTATTTAATGGTTTTTTCGTCGATGGGGAAAAACCCAAGGGTCGCCCCATACTCCGGGGTCATGTTGGCTATGGTAGCCCTGTCTGTGACCGACAGGCTTTTCATCCCCGGACCAAAATACTCGACAAATTTTTCCACCACCTTTTCTTTTCTCAGTATTTCCGTAATGGTCAGTACAAGGTCGGTCGCTGTCACGCCTTTTTTCAAGCCTCCGGTCAGCCTGACACCGATGACTTCAGGAACAGACATGTAATACGGTTGCCCCAGCATAACGGCTTCCGCTTCTATGCCGCCGACCCCCCATCCCATCACACCGATAGCGTTGATCATGGGAGTATGAGAATCCGTACCCACCAATGTATCAGGGTAAGCCAGCGTATCTTGCGACTCTTTATCAATGATAAAAACCCGTCCCAGATGCTCGAGGTTTACCTGATGGCATATGCCGGAGTTGGGCGGTACCACTTTAAAGTTTTTAAAACTTTTCTGCGCCCATTTTAAAAGTGCGTAACGTTCCTGGTTTCTCTCATACTCTTTTGCCACATTTTTGGTGATGGCGTTGCCGGTTCCGTAATAATCCACCTGCACCGAATGATCCACAACCAGTTCCACCGGCGCCAAAGGATTGATCCTGCCTGGATCACCTCCCAGTGCCTTGACAGCGTCCCGCATGGCTGCCAGATCCACGACCGCCGGAACCCCTGTAAAATCCTGCATAAGAACGCGAGCCGGATGATAAGGTATTTCCACGGGAGTTTCGTATCGTTTTTTCCATGTTGCGATGTTTAACAGGTCTTTTTCGGTGACAATTCGTCCATCAAATTTTCGAAGCAAATTTTCCACAAGAATTTTAATGGAAAAAGGGAGCCTGCCGATATCCGGAACTCCCATTGCTTGTTCCAGCCGATTGATGTCAAAAATCGTTATCTTTTTTTTGCCGACGTCGATTTGCTTCCGAAATTGATTTTTTTCCATGATATCACCGTGTATGATTGAAAAATTAAGTCAAATTTTTGATTTTTTCTTCTATCACGGATGGCTTAAAAAAGACAAGGACATTCAAAATTGAGCCGCCATTTCTTCGGCTTTAACAACCGCCTTGGATTCCTTTTTTTTCGGCAATCTGCCCCCATGACGCCACCCGGATGATGTTCGGATGCTGTACCGGCCAGGCGTTCCATGGACGGTCGTAAAGCAGGACCGGCACATCCATCTGTTCTGCCAGGAACAAAGCCGTGTCCAGTGAATCCTCCACCGCCAGATCATACTGACAGGCCATCAGCTGCGTCCTGGAGATCACCCCTGCGTGATCATCACCGCTCCGGTTGTATTTATCCACCATGATAAAATCGGTGTAGGCAATTCGGTGTCGGTCCAGCCAGGCCAGGGAGACATCCCGGGCCGAAGGGGGCCGGCCCGTGACAATATCCACCCGGTGACCGGCATCGATCCAGCGGGCCATCATCTCTTTTGCTCCCGGCACCGGATCAAAGCCCATCAACATGTCGGGCTGGTGAATCCGTTCAAAGAAATGACGGTATTCCCTGTCCGTCAGTTGGAACGAAACCTTCAGGTCAAAGCAGGTCAAGTCCTCGAACCGGACCTGCCTGCCGAACTCCTGTTCAATGACCGCACTGTAAGTATCGGTTGTTCTGGATATCACATCATCCAGATCCACGTAAATTCGTTTCATGTTCAAATCATATCATATTCCCGGGAGATGGGAAATCTTCCGATACAACTGAACCGGGGAACTTTTGTACAGCGGAGCCCCTGTTGGGGGTGCCTTGCTGACGGACTGTCGGAGCCACTCCGTGGATTCCAGGCCGGCAGCAAGGCACCCCGAACAGGGGCGGCATGCTTACCGGAAATCCGAATATTTTGTCTTGCCATCTGACACGCTTCCTGATTCAATGGCCGGCATGGAAATTTTCCGTGCCCGAACAGACCATATATTTATCGAACAGTTCCAGGCGCTGCCCGGTCAGGCCTGGGTCCTTCTGGGAACCAACCGGTCCGGTATCGATGATTTTTTTGATCTGGTCGCCGGCAGACCCTTCAGCGGAACCGTGCAGGAACTGTCACTGCCGGATCAACCCGGCGTGGTGTCCTTCAAGGACCAGCAGGCCGTGTATGAATCTGAGCTAAAAAAAGATCAGACCGATTTCATGGACCGCCTGGATCCCGGCACACCGGCCAGGGATTTTCTGAAACATATCCACCGGCATGCCGATCTGATACGGGCTCTGGACATGACGGACAGTCTGGACAAAGGCTATCGCCAGCTGTCCACGGGCCAGACCCGGAAACTGCTGCTGCTGGCCCCCATCACAAAGGGAACGACCTGTCTTATGATCCAGGCCCCGTTCGACGGACTGGATCCGGGCAGCTGCAAAGAACTGGACAGGGCCATGTGCCACTTGTTTTCCACGGGGATTCAGATCCTGATGTTTGTCTACAACCCGGCGGACATGCCTTCCTGGACCACCCATCTGGGGATTGTGGCCGACGGGCGTTTGATATATCAAGGTCCGGCGGATCAGGTTCCGGAACATTTCCTGAAACAGGCAAAGACACCGGATTTTCAGGCAACGGTTCAGGATTTTTCTCCGACAGGACAGACATCCTCTGACACGCATGAAAAAAAAGAACTGGTTGGGCTTCATCACTGTACTGCCGGATATGGGGGCAATACCGTGTTCACGGATCTGACCCTGGTGGTGGAACAGGGGGACCACACCCTGATCACCGGCCCCAACGGCAGCGGCAAATCCACGCTGCTCCAGGTGATCACAGGGGATCATCCGGCGTGCTACACCAGCAACCTGACGCTGTTCGGCATCCGCCGGGGTACCGGGGAATCCATCTGGGAGATCAAACAGCACATGGGCATTGTCAGCCCGGACCTGCACCGCAACTTCCGGGTGCCGGGCAGTGTGCTGGCATGTATTCTCTCGGGTCTGTTCGATTCCATCGGCCTGTACAATCCGGTGACCGATTCCCAGAAAAAAAAGGCCTTGGCCTGGCTGGGCCGGCTGGACATGACATCAGCCGCCACTGTCCCTTTCCGAAATCTGACCTATGCGGACCAGCGCCTGGTACTCATCGCCCGGGCCTTGATCAAAGGGCCCCGGATGCTTATTCTGGATGAACCTACCCAGGGGCTGGACACGCCCAACCGGATGGCGGTGCTGGATTTTCTGGCGGATGTGGCCAAAGACGATCTGAGTACCATTCTCTATGTCAGCCACCGGGAGGATGAGTGCCGGGATTTTTTTGTGCAGCATATCAGGATGGCGCCACCGGCCCGGTGACCCTTTCCCTGATTGTCACGGCATCGCTATTTTACTGCATGTCCACAATGATTTTATTGCGGCCGGCATGTTTGGCTTCATACAGGGCGTTGTCCGCCCGGGTGAGCAGCTGGTCACGGTCCATCCCCGGCTCTGGAACACAGGAGATCACCCCCTGGCTGATGGTCGTCTGAATTTCTTTTCCATTGTATTCCATCACCGTACCCGCAATTTTTTCTCTCAGACGCTGCGCCAGCTCCTGCGTTTGTTCGGCATCCCGGTCCGGCAGAAGCACCACGAACTCCTCACCGCCGTAACGGGCCACCACATCGGTCTCCCGCTTGAACACCTGCCGGATGTGCCGGCTGATGAGTTTCAGATAGTCATCCCCTGCCGGGTGCCCGTATGTGTCATTGACGTTTTTGAAATAATCGATATCGCAGATCAACAGCGTCAAAGGGGTCTTTCTCCGGCTGGACAGACCCCATTCCAGTTCGAACAGCTCATCAAAATACCGGCGGTTGTAAAGCCCGGTCAGCACATCGGTCCGGCTGGCTATTTCCAGTTCCCGGGTCTTTTCTTCCAGCAGTCGCTCGTTTTCCAGGGCGGTCCAGTATTCATGGTTACCCCGCCGGGCAATCAGCACCAGATAAATGGAATACAGAATCATGGCAACACCCAGAGACGGCACATCTCCTTTGATAAATACGGCGGTGATTCCGGGCACCAGCATCAGAAAATTATAGGACACGGCCAGAAACAGCACCGGCATGAACGACATCACCCCCCCGGCACTGAACCCCACCGTGCAGATGAGCATCAACATCTGGATGCCCCGTTCCTCACTGTACAGCAGAAAAAAGGCGGCGCCCACACCCCAGGCCAGGGCGGTAAAAAGGATACTGACAATGAGAATGATCTTATGCATCGCTTCAGGTCTGTCCGGCACATTTTTTGAAAGATGGACATAAAGCAGGCGAAACAGACAGATGCCGGTAAAAACGAACAGAAACACCAGGCTGAAGGCCAGATGCTGACGGATATAACCATCCGTAAAAAACAGAACCGGCGGTATCAGGATGTAAAAAAACACCCCGGACGTGGACCTTTTTTCCAGGTCATTGACCACTCTTCTGCTCAACTGCCGGTCTAGAAACGTCATTTTTTGAAACTCTTATGAAGATGTGCCCGGCCGGTATCCCGTTCTTTTCCGCCCAGCCTGTCCGATGACCTATATATCAGAGTGCGCCGGGAAATCAAACATTTTTTAAATGATACAAAAAAATCCCTTTTCAATTTAAAAAAAATCCTGTAAAAGGATCTGTTCTTAGTGGGAACGCGTTCGCCATATTTGACTTTATGGGACGCAGACAATAACCCAAACTTGAAGGTTTTATGCATTTAAAATTAAAATTCACATGGTTATTCGGAGAGTTATATATTCAAAAAACAAACTGGGATTTGTTGCCTGTTCCTCAGTCACGGGAATTGCAGCAGATGCCGGGGGGATAATCCACACCTGTTCTCAGGCTTTGAAGCGTTTTGTTTCCTTCTCATGTGTTATCTTCCCTCCTTTGCATCACCCACATTCTCCCGACAACCTCGATTTTAAAAGAAACCCGTTGAACTGAACCGAAAGTGCGGCTTTGGCCGCCCCGGATCAGCAAATAACCGTTTTTGATGAATGGCGGGCAGCCTCTTGCGTCAGGCAGCATGCCCCGGATGCGGATTAACATTATTTTGGAGACAAGACCCATGATTAACAAAAACCCCAAATTGACCGGTGATGTTCAGGACAATGATTTTTTTGCCCTGGGAAGGCAGGTGACCATTGAATACTACAAATGCGGTGCCACCGCGTTTCTGGATGCGGATCACGTTGAAAACGCCCTGCTGAAAGCGGCAAGAGACAGCGGCGCCACCGTCATCAGCTCCTCCTTTCATCAGTTCAATCCCCAGGGTGTCAGCGGGGTGGTGGTAATCGCGGAATCCCATTTCACCATCCACGCCTGGCCGGAACACGACTATGCCGCCGTGGACATCTTCACCTGCGGTGACAGTATTGATATGGAAACCGCCATTGCATCCATGAAGGATTCGTTTGAATCTGAAAATGTGGTGATCTCTTCGGATCAGAACCGGGGAATTATCGCCCGGCCTGTTGAGCAGAACAATATCGGACAGACCCTTAGACATTCAAATACCCATCCCATTTCCTGGAAAAAAGAATTCGAAGACAAAACCCCCTGGGGGGTGTTGTCTTCCATCGATATCTACGACAGTGATCCGGACATCATCCGGGACGCGGATAAAATCAAACAGTTTGTATATGAGCTGTGTGACAAAATCGACATGAAACGGTTCGGCGACTGCCAGGTGGTCCACTTTGGCGAAGATGAGCGGGTGGAAGGGTTCAGCATGACCCAGCTGATCGAAACCTCCCTGATTTCCGGCCATTTTGCCAATGCCGACAATACTGTTTACCTGGATGTGTTCAGCTGCAAATTCTATGACCCCCGGGAGGTGGCGGAGTTTGCCATGTCCTTTTTCAAGGGTGGTCATTACAAACTGCAGATCGCACTGCGTCAGTAAAGGAGCTGAAACATGACACACACCCGACACGTCAAAGACGGCTGGTTTTCTGAAACCTGCCTCATGTGGCCCGGCATGGCCCTGTCCCTTGAAATCGAAAACATCCTTTTTGATGAAAAAAGTGCGTTTCAGCATATCCAGGTGTTTGAAACCAGACATCACGGCATAATGCTGGCGCTGGACGGCATCATTCAATTGACCGAGTCTGATGAATTCAGCTACCAGGAAATGCTGGCGCACGTTCCGCTGTTCGCCCATCCAAAACCTGAAACCGTGCTGGTGATCGGCGGCGGGGACGGCGGCATTTTGCGGGAGGTGGGCCGCCATGCCTGTGTCGGTGTTGTGGATTTCTGCGAAATCGACGACATGGTGATCACGGTGTCCAAACAGTTTCTGCCGGATCTGGCCTGCGGGTTTGACGATCCCAGGGTGAACGTCTTCATCGGAGACGGGGCCGCCTTTGTCAAGGAAAAAACCGGTGCGTATGACGTGATCATCGTTGATTCTTCCGATCCCATAGGTCCCGGCGAGGTGCTGTTCAAAAAACCGTTTTACGAGAGCCTGAAAAATGCGCTCAGGCCCGGCGGCATCATTGCCACCCAGGGAGAATCCATTTTTCTTCATAAAGACTGTGTCGCCAATCTGGCGAAAATCACCCGGGACCTGTTCACCCGCCAGGCCTATGCCTGCATCATGGTGCCCACATACCCCGGAGGCAACATCGGCATCTGTCTGGGATCTCTGGGACCGGAACTGACCCGGCCGGCAAGGAAAATCGATGCCAGGCTCCAGGAACAGTTGAAATACTACTCACCGGAAATTCATGAAGCCGCCTTTGTCCTGCCGTTTTTTGCCCGAAAAATGCTTGAGAATCTATGAACCCTTTACTGGAGAGCCCTTCAGATAATTTTTTGCCAGCCTGACAAATGAATCGACCTGGCGGGTTTTCCAGTCTTCGTCATATTTCAGGACCCGGGCCATCAGATCTGCCACCTTTGGCGCCATGTCCATGGCGGCCCGGGCATCCAGCACCAAAGCCCGGCTTCGCCGGGCCAGAACATCCTCCACCGTCCGGGCCATCTCTTTTTGCACGGCCCAGATCACCTCTGCTTTGAGATAGGGAAGTTTTGGATGCAGTTTTTCTCCCAGACCGGGATCGGTGTGGATCATTTTTTTGAGATGAATGGCATCCGACCCGTAATAATGAAGGGGGTCTGTTTTGTCAAAATGCTTGAGCCACCCGTGGATCCGCAGCTTTTTGGTGACACACTCCCGCTCGTCCAGCCCGGCCACCAGCAGGGCCTGGTTCACGGTATCTTCAGCCATCTTCCGGTAGGTGGTCCATTTACCCCCGGTGATGGTCACCAGGCCGGATTCGGAGACCAGAAGATAATGATCCCGGGAAATGGAAGCGGTATCGTGTTCCTTACCCGTATTTACCAGGGGGCGCAGCCCGGCAAACACACTTTTGATGTCCCGGGGCGTTGGGTCTTTGGACAGATACCGGGCCGCATGCGCCAGAATAAATTCGATTTCCTCTTCCAGGGGACAGGGCTCCAGGGTAATCTCGGACACGGGCGTGTCCGTGGTTCCCACCACGGCCCGGTCATGCCAGGGCACCACAAACAAAACCCGGCCGTCCGACGTCTGGGGAACCATAATGGCGGAATCTCCGGGTAAAAATTCTTTGTCCAGTACCAGGTGAACCCCCTGGCTGGCGGAAATAAGCGGTTTTGTCCCGGGGTTTTCCATCTGAAGGATGGTGTCGGTGAACACGCCGGTGGCGTTCACCACCACCCTGGCATGGATCTCATGGGAGTGTCCGGTTTCCATGTCCGTGGCAACCACCCCGTCAATCATTTCTCCGGCCCGGGTGAATCCGGTGACTTTCATGTAATTGACCGGCGTGCCCCCGCTGTCCGCCATGGTCTGGGCCAGGTTCACGGCCAGCCGGGCATCATCGAACTGGCCGTCGTGATACACCACCCCGCCCCGCAGTTTTTCAGGCTCCAGGGTGGGAATCCGTTTCAGGACCTCTCTTCTGGACAGATGCCGGGAAGGGCCCAGGCCCAGTTTCCCGGCCAGCATGTCATACACCTTCATGCCGGCCCCGTAGAACGGGCCGTCCCACCACTCATAGCTGGGAACGATAAATGCCTGGTTGGTCACCAGGTGCGGGGCGTTTCGGATGAGAAGTCCCCGTTCATGAAGGGCTTCGAGCACCAGGGAGATATTGCCCTGACGCAGATACCTGACCCCGCCGTGCACCAGCTTGGTGGAACGGCTGGAAGTGCCTTTGGCAAAATCATGCTGCTCCAGCAGCAGGGTTCTGTATCCCCGGGACGCGGCATCCACCCCCACCCCCAGGCCGGTGGCCCCGCCGCCGATGACGATCATGTCCCAGTATCCTTCAAAAGAGTCAATGGCCTCAATGGCCTGATCACGGTGCATATGCGCCTCCTGACATACCGATAACAAACAGTTCCACATTACATTGCAGTCTGTCCGGATATTATGATGAACAACGACTGGATACAAGGGTTAGTTTTCCATTCATGCAGCAGGCGCCCCCGTGGGGCGGCCTGCTTCCGGCCTGGAATCCTTGAGGGCTCCGACAGTCCGGCAGCAAGCCACCCCCACCGGGGCTCCCACTGTATAAACTGTGACCAGTCCTGGTTCGTTTCACAGGACGGTCCCCCGTTGCCATGAATTACCAGTGCCGGGGGGTTCCTGTGGATCGAATCCCATTCTGACGTGTTTGTTACAGAGCGTCAGGCATGTGAAGCGTCAAGAACGTCAAACTGTTTGAGGACACACCTGCCCGCAGTTTTTGACGTTCAGCACAGCATGCCCTACGCTCTGTCAAACACGGAAGAGGGTGAGACCCACAGGGACCCCCCGGCACGGGTCTTCTGAACCGCAGAAACCGCCTGAAAAGGCCTTCTGGCTTTTTGATCTCTTTTCCCCCACTTGTCTTACCCTTTTTTTTATGATACCACCCGCCTATGAAAAAACCCTTGACATATCTGATCCTGCAGTTGTTTCCGGGCGGCAGAAGAAAGGCACTGTGACGAGGCATTCGACACCGGATCAGGAAAAACAGGCCGGCACATGGCTGAAAGGCCAGGTGGGTCAAGTGACATCGCTGCTCTGGCTTTCCGCCGGCGCCGGCGCGACCGCATCCGTGTGCATGGTGGTGCAGTGTTATTTTCTGGCCCATCTTCTGGCAGGCCTGGCAATGGAAAACCGGTTTGACCGGCATCTGCTGTGGCTTCTGGCACTCCCTTTTCTTCTACGCCCCTGTTTTCTGGCGATCAAGGAGCTGCTGGGTACCAATGCCGGCCGGGTGCTCCGCCGCCGGCTGAGAAAATCGCTGCTGGAAACCATTGCCGCTGCCGGCCCGCACCGGAGCCGCATCGCCGGGGACGGGAGCCTGTCCGCCATGGTACTCGAACAGGTGGATGCCATGGATGACTACTTTGTGCGGTATCTGCCCCACAAAATTCTGGCCGTGGCCACCCCGGTCATCATTGTGACCGCGGTTCTGCCCCACAGTCCGATGGTGGCCGGGCTGCTGACCCTCACCGCCCCCCTGATTCCGTTTTTCATGTACCTGGTGGGCAATGAAGCGGTCCGGGCCGGGCGCCGCCAGTTCCGGGCACTGTCCATGCTGGCGGACCGGATCCGAACGATGTTGCAGGGACTGCCCGTGCTGCGCCAGCTCGATGCCGTGCCCCCGGCTCGGCAGACCCTGGCAGCCGCATCAGACCGATTACGGATAAAAACCCTGAAAGTGTTACGCATGGCATTTTTGTCTTCCGCGGTCCTGGAACTGTTTGCCTCCCTGGGCATCGCCGTGGCAGCGGTTTATCTCGGCATGGGGCTTCTGGGATATGTGCCCTGGGCCAGGGGAACCATCCCCGTCCCTTTGAGCAGTGCCCTGTTTATCCTGCTGCTGATCCCCGAGTTCTACATGGCCCTGCGCCGCCTTGGGGCCGATTACCATTCCCGGGCCCAGGCCATGGCGGCCGCGGTCTCCCTGATGCCCCTGATCCATGCCCGCAGCAGGGTTTTTTCGGGCGGCACCGGCATCTGGGTGCCGGCGGGACCGCCCGGCATCCAGATGAAACAGGTGTCCTGGCGGCCTTCCGGCCGGAACCGGGTCCTCCATGACATCGACCTGGACATTGCCCCCGGCGAACGGGTGGGCCTGGTGGGTCCCAGCGGCAGCGGAAAAACCAGCCTGCTGCACCTGATCCTGGGGTTTGACCGTCCGTCTGAAGGACAGCTGCTTGTGGACGGGAAGCCGCTGGATTCCCTGAACCCGGACCGGTTTCGACAACAGATCGCCTGGCTGGGACAGCGGCCGGAATGGTTTTCCGGCACCGTGGCCCAAAATCTGGGCCTGGCCCGCCCCCATGCCGGGAAGGATGCATTCCGGCAGGCCCTGGAAGCGGCCGGTGCATGGGCTTTTATCGAGGCCCTGCCCGACGGCATGCACACACCCCTGGGGGAAGGGGGCCGGGGGTTTTCCGGGGGACAGCGCCAGCGGCTGGCTTTGGCCCGTGCTTTGCTTCAGGATGCCTGGCTCTGGATTCTGGATGAACCCGGGGCCCATCTGGACCCGGAAACCGCCGTTGCCGTGCGCCACCATGTGGGGCAGGTCACTCGGGGCAAAACCCTGGTTCTGGCGGCCCATCATCTGGAAGGCCTGGAGTGGCTGGACACCCTGGTACGGCTGGACAACGGCCGTATCACAGGCATTGAGAGGTTTTGTCATGGCCCGGTCTCCTGAAAAACCGGACCGGACCGATCCGGGCCAGTTCCAACCGGGCCTCTCCCTGGGGTTCCTGTTTTTCCGCCAGGGTGCCATGGGATATCTGGGTCTGGGCCTGGGCGCGGTGGGTCTGGGGTCTGCCATTTTACTTTTGGCAGTATCCGGATGGTTCATCACCGCCGCCGGTGTGGCCGGGCTCAGCCCGGCGGCCCTGTATGCCTTCAATTATCTGCGGCCGGCCGCACTTATCCGCACCCTGGCCATCTGCCGGACCCTGGCACTTTACGGCGAACGCATCGTTTCCCACGACGGGATCCTCAGGCTGCTGCAGCACCTGAGACTTGCGGTGTTTGACGGCCTGTCCCGCATGACCCGGTACCGGCTCGGGGGGCTGGGTTCCGGGGATTTGATGCAGCGGATGCTGGCAGACATCGATCTTCTGGACCAGTGGCCCCTGAGAGGCCTGGCTCCCTGGGTCTGGGCCGTGTCTCTCAGCACGGTGTTTGCGGGATTTCTGTTCTGGATATCGGCACCGCTGTTCTGTGTTTTTCTGGTTGTCATGCTCCTGATTTTCGTGCTGCTGCCGGTCACGGTCTCTTCTCTGGCCATGGATCTGGCCCGGTTCCAGACCGGGAAGGCCGGAGAGCGCCGGCAGTTTTTAACCGAGACCCTGGCCGGCCTCATCACCCTGCGGACCACCGGTGCCTTGGACTCGCGTCTCAACACGCTCAAAGAGATGGACCATGCCCTGGAAACCAGCCGGTGGCGCCTGCACGGTCTTAGGCATTGTTTCCCAGACAGCGATTGGGCTTGTCTTGTCCCTGGGCCTGTGGATGATGCTTTATTTGGGGGCCGGTGCCGCGCTTTCCGGTGAGATCTCTCCGGCGCTGCTGGCCGGCATCTGCTGCATGATGCTGGGCCTTTCAGAGGTGATGGCGCCGCTTTCCCAGACGTTTCAGGCCCTGGGATTCACCCGGGGGGCCCAACAGCGGCTGGACGGTATCTTTGACATGCCCGAAGAGAGCGGCACCATCACTGATCTTACCGGTCCCCCCCGGCTGGAACTGGAAAATGTCACTGCCCGGCAGGGACAGGCCCTGACCGGGCCGGACCATGTGTCCTTTTCCCTGAATCCGGGGGATACCCTGTGGATTCAGGGCCCGTCAGGCTGCGGCAAATCCACTCTGGCAGTCGTGATGGCGGGATGGCTGACCCCGCTGCAGGGACGTGTGCGGATTAACGGAATCCCCATGGACACGGTTGAAGAAAAAACGTTGCGCCGGCAGGTGGGTCTCCTGGACCAGGACCTGTATCTGTTTCCTATGACGCTTGCCGAAAACCTGCGCCTGGCCAAGCCGGATGCAGAGGACTCCGAACTGTGGGAGATACTGGATCGGGTGGCACTGGCAGCGTGGGCCCGGCAGCTGCCCCGAAAACTGGACACCCCCATCGGTGAATACGGCACCGGCCTGTCCGGTGGCCAGGCCCGACGGGTCTGTCTGGCCCGGCTGCTGCTGTTCGGCCCGCCCATCCTGATTCTGGATGAACCCTTTGAAGGCCTGGATACCCCCACGGCCGACCGCCTGTTGAACATGTTGCGGCAGCACCGGAAAGACGGTATTCTGGTGATCATCAGCCACCAGCACCTGGCGGGTGACTTTACCTGTCATTTTCAGTGGGAACAGTTGCAGAATATGGAAAAACCCGGGTAAAAACGATTTGATCTCAACTTGCTAAAATGGTACAAGTTTCAGTCATGAATAGATCCGCAGGCAGTTCAATGAAAAAGAGATCCCATGATATCCAGACAAAAAAATACATGACTCCGTCTGATCTGTCTGGACGGGTGCTGACGGTGGACCTGACCCGGCAGACCTGCCGGCATCAGGATTGTCCGGATGCGGCACAACCGTTTCTGGGCGGCAGAGGATTCAATGCCTGGTATCTGCTTCAGCACCTGTTGCCCGGCACCGATCCGCTGGGGCCGGACAACTGCCTGCTGTTTTCCGCAGGATTTCTCACCGGCTCTTCCGCTCCGTGCAGCGCCAGACTTCATGTCAACGCGCTGTCCCCGCTGACCGGCATTCTGGGCAGTGCCAACATCGGCGGCTATGCCGGTGCCTGGCTGCGCGCCTGCAACCTGGGATCCGTGATCCTCCGGGGTAGATCACCCGAGCCGGTCTATTTGTATGTGGACCAGACAACGGCACAGCTTTTGCCCGCACAGGACCTGTGGGGCCTGGATTCTTTTGCGGTCCAGGACCGGCTCCGGCAGATTCATGCGCCGGAAAAGATCCGCATCCTGACCATTGGCCCGGCCGGCGAAAACCGGGTCCGGTTTGCCGCCATCATGACGGAAAAAGACCATGCCGCCGGCCGCACGGGCTTAGGCGCGGTCATGGGCGCCAAAAACCTGAAAGCGGTTGTCATTGCCAAAGGCCGTCACAAACATCTGCCCGCGGATACCCCCCGAAAAAAGCAGGCCGTGAAAACGTATGTCGATCTGGTGAAAACCGCCCCGGACTTTTCCTTTTTCTCCAGAAACGGCGGGGCGGGGTATCTGTCGTGGGTCAATGAATTCGGCATCATGGGTGCCAAAAATTACACGGAAATCGGGGTCTCCGATATCGACCGCATCGACGGCCGGAAACTGGCAAAAAAGGTGGTCCGGTCTTCCGGATGCTTCAAATGCCCGGTCCAGTGCAAAGCCGACCTGGTGATGGACCCGGCAAAGCCCGAACAGGTGTCCACCCGCCCGGAATTCGAGCCGGTCATCAATTTCGGTCCCAAATGCGGGCTGTTGGACATGAATGCCATTGTCCGGCTGGACAACCTGTGCAACCGGCTGGGTGTGGACACCACGTCCACGGCATCGGTGATCGCTTTTGCCATGGACCTGAACGAAAAAGGGTTGATGCCGGATGCACTCAAACAGGACCTGGATCTGACCTGGGGCAATGCCGAAAGCATGGAGACCCTGATTCACCGGATTGTCTCCGGCACCACCTTGCTGGGAAAGATTCTGTCAAACGGGGTCCGGCACGCGGCTGAACAGATCGGCGGTGGCGCGCCCGCCCGGGCCGTCCATGTCAAAGGCCTGGAATTGACCGCCTACCACCCCAGCGCCATCATGGGAACGGCCCTGGGGTATGCCGTGTCCAGCCGGGGCGGGGACTACAACAATGTGTATGCCTCACTGGAATACAGCTGGTCAAAAGAACAGGCCATTCAGGAGTTCGGCACGGCTTCGGCCGTGGATATCCATGCCACCGAAGCCAAAGGCCGGCTGATCCGAAAAGCCGTGATCACCAATATTCTGGTGGATACCCTGGGGCTTTGCAAGGTGCCGGTGCTCTCGTTGCTCAAATCCTTCAATCTGGAACCGGAAATCGCTCTGGTCAATGCCCTGGCAGGAACCCATTTTACACTCGAACATTTGACCGATACCGGCCTGGCCATCGCTGCCATGGAAAGACGGTTCAATCTGCGGCATGCAAAAACACCGCTTTCGGATGATCTGCCGTACATGTTCTTTGCCGCCAAAGACAATCCATCCGGACTCACCAGGGAATCTCTGGCGGCCATGGTGGCGGAATTCTACGAGGCCATGGGATGGGATGAAAACGGGGTGCCGCCGGATCCGGAAATCACCAGAAAACCGTAACCATCATATTTTTTTTGAAACCCAATTTTTGAAAGGAACACGCGTGATTCAATCCTCCTCTACCAGAAGCCGGTCCGTGAGCATGCGGATTCTGACCGATGACCAGATCTGGGAAATCAAACAGGCGGCATTTGATATTATTGAAAAAGTCGGATTCAAATGCCGGCACACCGGGGTCAAAAAGATGATGACCCAGGCCGGGGCCTGGGTCAAGGACGATACCATCAAGATCCCCAAATACATTGTCCAGGGCTGTGTGGCCACAACTCCCAAGGGGTGGACCATTTATAACCGGAACGGTCGAAGGGCTTTGGAAGTGGAAGGGGAAAAAAGCCACTACGGCACCTCCACTGCCAGCCCCAACCATCGGGATCCCTTTACCGGAGACATCCGCCCCACCAGTATCAATGACATTGCATTGGGCGCCAAAGTGGCCGATGCCCTCGCCCATATCGATTTTGTCATGCCCATGGGCTCCTCTCAGGACGTGCCGGGCGCGGCCGCCGAAGTCCATGAAATCCCGGCCATGTTTGCCAACACCGTCAAACCAGCCGCCTTTATCGGGTATTCCCCTTTGGGATGCGAATATGTATATGAAATGGCCGCCGTGATCGCCGGGGGCCAGGACAAGCTGCGGGAAAAACCGTTTCTCATCCTCTACCCGGAAGCCATTGCCCCGCTGTTCTTTCCCGATGACGTCGTGGACCGGATTCTGATCGCCGCAGACCGGTTCATGCCACAGCTGCCCGGCTCCACCGTGTCGGCCGGTGCCACCGGACCTGTGACCCTGGCCGGCATGCTGGTGCAGATCACGGCCGAAGCCCTGATCCACATCACCATTGCCCAGCTGCGCAAACCCGGGTGTCCCGTGGCCATGAGCGGCAATGTGGGAATTCTGGACATGAAGACCGCACTCATGACCATGGGGGCCCCGGAAAACAGCCTGGGGATCGCGGCCCAGGCGGAAATCGCCAAATCCTTCGACCTGCCCACCTGGGGCCTGGCCGGTGCCACGGACTCAAAGTGCCTGGACGCCCAGGCCGGCCTGGAAGGCGCGTTTTCAATTCTGGCCCAGGGCCTGTCCGGTCTGAACCTGATCCATGATGTGGGGTACATGGCCTCGGGCATGGCCTGCTCCCTGGAACAGCTGGTCATGGGAAATGAAATAGTGGGCATGACCAAACGGTTTGTGGAAGGGATTACCGTCACCAAAGAGACCCTGGCCAGACAGATCATCGAAGATGTCGGACCTGGCGGGCATTTCATCACCCAGAAACATACCCTGAACCATTTCAAACAGGAACTGTCCGTGTCAAAGCTGCTCAACCGCCAGACCATCGATGCCTGGAAAAACGGGGGTCGGCCCACCATGGACCAGCGGGTCAAAGAAGAGATCCGCGCCATCATAGAAACCCACAGACCGGATCCCTTGAGCGACAAAGTGATGGCGGAACTGGAACGGCTCAAAACAGAAGGAGAAAGAGAAATTCTGGCAAAACGGGAAAAAGAATAGGATTTTCTTTTTCCCAAAAAAAATGGCTCAAAAATTTGCATTAATCTGGAGGACATGTAATAAATGTCATACATACAAAAGGTAGAAGTCCCATATATTTTGTATGAACTCATCAGCATCATCGATTAAAAAAAAGGAGGCAAGTATGAAACAAAGAATTCATCCGGCAGTACATGACATGAAAAGTGACATGGAAAAAGGCAAACTTTCCAGAAGAGAATTTTTGCGGTATTCGACCCTGCTGGGGGTATCCGCATTTACGGCAACCCAGATGGCAGGGCTTTCCTGGACCACGAAAGCCTTTGCCGGCAATATAAAACGCGGCGGCACCCTCAAGGTTGCCACCGCACTTCAGAAAATCGCCCATCCTGCCACCTATTCCTGGATTGCCGCATCCAACGTCACCCGTCAGGTGGCAGAGTACCTGACCCTCACAGACGGCAAGAACATCACCCATCCCTATCTGCTGGAAGGCTGGGATGCCAGCGACGACCTGAAAACCTGGACCCTGGACGTGAGAAAAGGTGTCACGTTCAACAACGGCGATACCTTTACCGCCGATGACGTGATCTTCACCATCAACCAGTGGCTGGATGAGAGTGTGGGCTCCTCCATGAAAGGCCTGGTGGGAGGATATCTGAGTCCCGAGAATATTGAAAAGATCAATGACTATCAGATCAAGCTGCACCTGACGGTTCCCTCCATCTCGATCCCTGAAGACTTCTTCCAGTATCCGGCCCAGGTACTCAACCACAAAACCTTTGAAGGAGATTTTCTCAAAGCCCCCCACGGCACCGGTCCCTATACCATGGAAACCTACAGAGAAGGCGAACTGGCGGTGGTCAAAGCCCGGCCCGACTACTGGCAGAAAGGGGTGGACGGCAAACCCTTACCCTACCTGGATGCGATGCATTTTCTTGACATGGGAACTGAAACCGCTCCCATGATTTCCGCCATCAAGAGCGAAGACATTGATTTCATCGACCTGTCTGATATCGGCGGCACCGACATTTTCCGGGCTCTCAAGGATGATCCCAAAATCAGTATTCTGGCGGCTCCCACTGCCTCTGCCCGGGTACTGCGCATGCGGGTGGATCTCAAACCCTGGGACAATGAAAAGGTCCGTCTTGCCATGAGAAAATGCCACAACCATGAAAAACTGCTGGCTTTGGCCTATATGGGCCAGGGCCTTGAAGGCCAGGATTTCCATGTGTACCAGCTGCATCCTGAATACTGTATAAGACCTGTTCCGCCATATGATCCCCAGGGCGCTAAAAAACTTTTGGCCGAAGCAGGATACCCCGACGGCCTGGAAGTCACCCTGGCAGTAGGTTCCGGATGGCCGGATGTGGTGCGGTATGCGGAAATTCTCCAACAGGATGCCATCCCCGGCGGATTCAAGATCAACCTGCAGACCATGCCCAACAGCCAGTACTGGGAAAAATGGACGGAGGTGGATTTCGGCATCACCCCCTGGACCCACCGTCCCTTAGGCACCATGGTCCTGAACCTGGCCTACAAGGCTGATACAGACGGCAACCCCGTGGCCTGGAATGAAAGCCGGTGGGTGGATGAAGAATTCTCTCAGATCCTGGAAAAAGCCAACGGCACCCTGGATGTGGATAAACGCAGGGCTCTGTTCTGTGATCTGGAAAGAATCCAGTATGACCGGGGCTCCATCGGCATCGGCTACTGGCGGGCCGTCTGGATGGTATCCAGAAGCAATGTCAAGGGTCTGGAAGGACATCCCAATGGATTCATGCTGTTCAATGATGTCTCGTTTGCATAAATAAAAACCTGTGCTGCCCGCACAGCAGCACTTAGCGTGCGGGCACCTTAAAACAAAGGGACAGGGATTTTTATGATTGTCTTTATTCTCCGACGTTTTTTCCTTTTGCTGCTGACCATGATCCTGGTGTCGGTGGCGGTGTTTGTCATTGCGGAATCCTCTCCCGGCAACATTGCCAAAAATGTTCTGGGCGCCTTTATCTCCCCGGAACAGGAAGCCGCTTTTATCCGGCAGAACGGCCTGGATCGGTCCATAGTATTGCGGTACCTGCACTGGATCGCCGGCAACGACTGGATCGCTGAAAAGAAAATCAACATGCCGTTGAAACAAATCACCACGGAAGAAGATTTTGAAGAGTGGTGGGCCGTCAGAAAAGACGGGGCTTTGATCCGCTGGAAAGTGGAAGGCAATGACCTGGTCGCCATTGTTATCACGGAAGACGGTGAAAAAACAGAATACATTGACAACGGTCGGTGGGAAGAAATCGAAGACGACAAACAGCAGTTCTGGGGCATTGACCGCCAGAACCATGCCGTGCGCTGGGTCAAGGGTGAAACCGAAACCATGTTTGTCTTTGTCATGGGCAAGGGATGGATGGAAAGTTCCGGCGGCCCCAAAGATTACATACCGTTGAAAAAAGGATTTATCAGGGGGGATCCCGGTGTTTCCTTCCGCACGGGCCGGCCGGTGAACAAAAGCCTGTGGACCAGATTGCGCAACTCCGTGGTCCTGGCAGGCACTGCCTTTGTCATTGTCATGCCCCTGGCCCTGCTTTTGGGGATGATTGCAGGACTCCAGGAAGGCTCTGTCAGGGACCGGTTTTTATCGGTGGGCGGCATGATGTTTTCCGTGGTGCCGGAGTTTGCCACCGGTATTTTTCTCACCCTGATTTTTTCCGTCTGGCTGGGATGGCTGCCGGGTGCTGCGGTCCTGGGCATGTCTGCGCCCTGGGAAAAGCCCTTCATGCTGGTCCTGCCGGTGCTTACCCTCACCCTCATCGAACTGGGATATATACTGCGCATCACCCGGGCCTCCATGGTGGAGGTCATGAAATCCCCCTATATCCGCACCGCGTTTCTCAAGGGGCTTCCCTATAAGAAAGTGGTGTTCAAGCATGCGGTGAAAAACGCCCTCATCGCCCCCATCACCGTTATCATGCTCCATGTCAACTGGCTGCTGGGAGGAATCGTGATTGTCGAGGTGGTGTTCGGATACCCGGGACTGGGGGCCTATCTGCTGGAATCAGCGTTGTATAAAGATATCAACGCCCTGGAAGCCGGTGCCATGATCATGGTCCTGGTAGCCGTCGGCACCCAGCTGGTGGCCGACATCATCTATACCTTTTTGAATCCGAGGATACGGTATGCCTGAAACAGTTGAAACCAAAAATTTAAAAAAAACCAAAAAAACGCAGATCAAGGAGATGTTCACCATCCTGCTCAGCTCCAAAATTGCCATGGTGGGATTGTTCATTGTCCTGTTCTGGGTGTTTGTGGCACTGTTCGCCCCGCTTCTCACCCCGTATACCCCCAATGAACAGGACTGGAAAGCCCCCAACCAGGGGCCGTCTGCCGAGCATATCCTGGGCACGGACGAGCTGGGCCGGGATCTGTGGACCCGGCTGATCTACGGCGCCCGGGTGGTTCTGGTGGTGCTGCCGGTATCGGAAAACATCTCGCTTCCCGGGGGTACCGCCATATGGGGGGTGTTGGTGGCCCTGATCATCGGTGCCACGTTAGGATTGATCGGCGGCTATAAGGGCGGATGGCTCGACGAGCTTGTCATGCGGCTTTTGGATGCCATGATGGCCATACCGGTCATCCTGCTCTATCTGATCATCGTGGTGGCCATCGGAGCATCCGCCGTCAATGTGGTCATCGCCATTTCCATTGTGGGGGTGCCGGGCATTGCCCGGCTGGTACGGAGCCTGACCCTGGATATCAAAACCCGTGAATATATCCGGGCCGCGGAGACCCGGGGGGAAAGTGCCTGGTTCATCATGTTTGTGGAAATTCTGCCCAATACCAGAGGCCCCATCATCATCGATGCCATGCTCCGGATCGGGTATGCCATCTTTGCCATGGGAACCCTGGGATTTCTGGGCCTTGGCATGCCGCCGCCATCACCGGACTGGGGCTCCATGGTTGCCAAAGGACGGGCATTTATCCTGACAGGCAACCCCTATGCGGCCCTGTGGCCGTCCCTTGCCATCGCTTCGCTGGTGGTGGGGCTCAACCTGCTGGCAGACGGGATTCGGGAAGAATCCATGAGATATCAGTAATCCTGTGCCCGGCAGCTTCTGCTGCCGGGCCCTGACAACGAACGAAAGCGATCCTATGGAACATACATCAGACATACCGGTATTGGAAGTCAAGGACCTGGCCATTTCCTACCAGACCCGCAAGCAACTGGTGCCTGCGGTCAGGGGGGTCAATTTCACGGTCAGGCAGGGACAGACCGTGGGCGTGGTGGGGGAATCCGGATGCGGCAAAAGCACCATCGCCTTTGGTATTCTTGATTTTTTGGGGTCCAACGGCAAGGTGGTGGGGGGCAGCATCAAGTTCATGGGAAAGGAGATGGTGGGTACCCCCAGGGCGGAACTGCGCAAAATCCGGGGCAACAACATCTCCATGGTGTACCAGGATCCCATGCAGGCCCTGAACCCCTCTTTGACCATCGGGACCCAGCTCACAGAGGTACTCACGGCCCACACCGACATCGGTGAAAAAGAGGCTTGGGGCCGGTGCATTGCCATGCTGGAAAGGGTGTACATGCCGGATGCCGCCAATGTGATGAACCGGTATGTGCACATGATCTCCGGGGGGCAGCAGCAGCGGGTGGTGATCGCCATGGCCCTGCTCAACAACCCGTCGCTGCTCATCATGGACGAACCCACCACGGCCCTGGATGTGACTGTGGAAGCGGCGGTCCTGGACCTGGTAGAGGATCTGAAAAAAGATTTCAATACCGGCATCATTTTCATCACCCATAACTTAGGCGTGGTGGCCAGGGTAAGTGACCGGCTGTGCGTCATGTATGCCGGTGAAATGGTGGAACAGGGGCCCATTGAGAACCTGTTTGCCAATCCGGCCCATCCCTATACCCGGGGCCTTTTGTGCTGTGTGCCCCGCCTGGGGGACAGTTTGTCCAACAACCGGCTGTGGTCCATCCAGGGACGGGTGCCGGACCCGGCGGAACGGGATCTCGATGCCTGTATCTTTGCCCCCAGGTGTGACTGGCGTATTGAAGGCAGGTCCCTGGAGGACAAAAGCCTTACCGCCAACTGCACCTCACAGCATCCCGAGCTGTTGGCCATATCCGAAGACCACTGGTCCAGATGTTTTCTGGGCAGAGAAACCCTGAAGGTACCTTATGATGATTATTCCCGGGGCCAGAAAGATTCCGTCATTCAGATGGCTGAAGGGGATGATGATTTCTCCGCCATGGACACTTTGCTGAATATACAGAACATGAAACTGTATTATCCGGAGCAGAATCCGTCCTTACGTGCCATTCTGGGTCTGGAAAAAAAATCGCATGTCAAGGCGGTGGATGACATCTCCCTGAAGGTCCTCAAGGGCACCACTTTGGGGATTGTGGGAGAATCAGGCTGCGGCAAAAGTACCCTGGTCAAAGGCATCATCGGCCTGGAGGCGCTCACCGGCGGCAAGGTGGAACTGATGGGTATCGATCTGAACCAGCCGGCCCAGAAACGCGACCTGTCCTTGATCCGGGAACTGCAGATGGTATTTCAGAATCCGGATTCCACCCTGAACCCCTCTTATTCCGTAGGAGCCCAGATCGCCCGGCCCATCCACAAGTTCAAAACCGTTCCCAAGCGGAAAGTACGCCAGGAAGTGGAACGTCTCCTCAAGTCGGTAAAGCTTGCTTCCTATTACTATGACCGCTATCCCCGGCAGCTGTCCGGCGGGGAAAAACAGCGCATCGGTATTGCCCGTGCCCTGGCCAGCCGGCCGTCCCTGGTAATCTGCGACGAACCGGTCTCCGCCCTGGATGTGTCCGTGGCTGCGGCCGTGCTGAACCTGCTCAATGAGATCAAGGAGGACATGGGCTCCACCATGATATTCATCGCCCATGACTTGAGTGTGGTGCGCTTTATTTCCGATCTTGTGGCGGTCATGTACTTAGGGGAAATCGTGGAGTTCGGACCGGTGTCCGCCATTTATCCACCGCCCTATCATCCATACTCAGAAGCACTGCTCTCGTCGGTCCCCATTCCCGACCCCACGGACAAACGCCAGTCCATCATCCTGTCCGGGGATGTGCCCAGCCCCACCAACCGGCCTTCGGGATGCTGTTTCCACACCCGGTGCCCCAGACGTTCCGTGCTGCCGGACAACGGGAAGATCTGTGAACAGGAAAAACCGAAATTTCAGCGGCTGCCCAACGGCCACAAGATCCTGTGCCATATTCCGGCGGACAAACTGACGGAACTGGCCATGGAGCGGGGGGATGAACGCATGATGCTGCACACCGGCTGAGGAAAGGAACGTGACATGAACGATCTGCTGCAGACCATTGAACCGGTCACCCTCATGGGTCCGGGACCGTCCTGTGTCCATTCTTCGGTACTGGACGCGCTGGCCAAACCCACACTGGGACATCTGGACCCGGATTTCATCCGAATCATGGATGCCATCAAACAGCAGCTCAAAACGTTGCTGCACACCCGGAATGCATTGACGCTTCCCATTTCCGGGACCGGTTCCGCCGGCATGGAATGCTGTTTTGTGAACCTCATTGAAAAAAACGATCCGGTTCTGATCCTGATCAACGGGGTGTTCGGCATGCGTATGCAGGATGTGGCCACCCGCCTGGGAGCCGACGTGGACACCCTGGAATTTGACTGGGGAACACCGGTGATTGTGGATGTGGTGCAGAAACAGTTATCAAAAAAATCCTACAAACTGGTGGCAGTGGTACATGCGGAAACCTCCACCGGGGTCATGAATCCGGTGCCCGGCATCGGTTCGCTGCTCAAGGACAAAGAGACCCTGTTTCTGGTGGATGCGGTGACCAGTTTTGGCGGCACAAACATTCTCATGGACGACTGGGGAATCGATGTGCTCTACAGCGGTACTCAGAAGTGCCTGTCCTGCCCCCCGGGTCTGTCGCCGGTGTCTTTTTCTCCGGCAGCGGTAGACGTACTCGATGCCAGAAAAACAAAGGTTCCCAACTGGTATCTGGACTTAAGCCTGATCATGAACTACTGGGAAGGCGCCACAAGAGCGTATCACCACACAGCCCCCATCAACATGCTTTATGGGCTGTACCAGGCCCTTTGTCTGATTCTGGAAGAAGGGGAATCTCCCGTGTTTGAGCGACACATGGAAACCCATCTGCAGCTGGTGCGGGAACTGGATCATTTAGGGATTCGCATGCACGTGGATGCCGCCTGCCGCCTGCCCATGCTCAATGCCGTCTGTATCCCGGACGGGGTCGATGATGCCGATGTCAGAAACCGGCTTCTCAAACAATATAAAATCGAGATCGGCGCCGGTCTGGGGCCTCTGGCCGGCAAAATCTGGCGGATCGGCCTGATGGGACACACGGCCCGGCCCGAAAATGTCGAAAAGCTGATCCAGGCTCTCAAAGCGGTTCTTCCCTCTCTCAGGGACCATTGATATGAACGCTGATACGATGTGAGCTTTACTACCCAACGCAGCCGCTTATGAGATATCTCATCCTTGTCTCCGCCGTGCTCATGCAGGTGTGTCTCGGCGCCACCTACTCCTGGAGCGTTTATGTCCAGCCCCTCAAAGACCTGACCGGACTGGCCCAGGGGCCGGTACAGGTGCCGTTTACCCTGTTTTATTTTATTTTTCCCCTGACCATGATGATTGCCGGCGGATTTCTGCCGAAAATCGGTCCGCGCATCAGCGCCATGACCGGCGGTCTGCTGTTCGGGGGCGGGTGGCTGCTGGCAGGCCTGGGCAGCCAAAGTTTTGCGTTCACCATTCTTGGCATCGGCGGCCTGGCCGGCATCGGTGCGGGTATGGCCTATATCGTGCCCATTGCCGTATGCATCCGTTGGTTTCCACGATCCCAGGGGCTGGTGACCGGCATTGCCGTGGCCGGATTCGGCGGCGGGGCTGCTTTGGTCAGCCAGGTTGGCGGCTTTTTGATCACCTTTTTGGGATATACGCCGTTCGAGACATTTGCAGCATTCGGCATGCTGTTTTTATGCCTGGTGATCCCGGCCGGCAGTGTGATGCGCTTTCCTGCCACTGAAACCGGATCCGTTGAAACCCCATCCAAGTCTGTGTCGCCACTTCGGCCGGGTCAAGTGCTGGGGCATGCCCATTTTCAACTGCTGTATCTGGCCATGTTCATGGGCCTGGCTGCCGGGTTCGCCGTGAACGCCAATCTCAAGGAAATATTTCAGGGCACTGGAAATGCCGCATCCATCGGTATCACCGCGGTATCCCTGTTTGCCCTGGCCAATGCCGCCGGCCGGGTCGTCTGGGGCACGGTCTTCGACCGGATTCAGGCGGGTTCCGCGATTCAGGCCAACCTGATCTGCCAGGCGGCCGTGCTGGCAGCGGCCCCGCTTCTGGTAGCATCCGTCCCTGGATTCTGGGTGTTTGCCATTTTCACGGGATTCAACTATGGCGGGGTTCTGGTGATTTATGTATCCAGTGCCGCCAGAAGCTGGGGAACCAATCATGTTTCCCGGATTTACGGGTGGCTGTTCACCGCCAACATTCCAGCGGCTTTGTCGCCCATTGCCGCCGGTTTCGTGTTTGACCTCTTCCATGATTTCACTCCGGCCCTGGCCGGACTGGCATTGCTGCTGACAATGACCGCCCTGATCATCCGGCACAAAACGCATATGATCAACCGCCGGATGTGACGAACTATTTCAACTGGATGTCCTTGCTGCCCCAGCATCGATCTCTTCCTGAACAGCCCCGTCTTTTGCCCATCCAACTGCCATCTCTTACTCCTGTATCTGTTTTTTATACCACTGAATATAGTCACCCCCTGACCAATTTGCAAGCAGAACCATCTGATATCATCGGGTTATCGATTTACATTCCCACGGGAACATGATAAAAAATCTCATGAAAACAATCCATTCCATAGATTTCGCAGATTCCCGCCGCATGACAGCGTTGGCTGACGACAGTATCGACCTGGTGGTGACCTCCCCGCCTTATCCCATGATCGAAATGTGGGACGATCTGTTTCGAAAAATGGATCGGGGCATCAAAAAATGTCTGTCCCGTCAGGACAGTCCAGGGGCGTTCGAAGGCATGCACCAGCAGCTGGATCCAGTGTGGCAGGAGTGTTTCCGGGTACTGAAACCCGGCGGATTTGCCTGCATCAATATCGGGGATGCCACCCGGACCATGGACACACAGTTTGCCCTGTACACCAACCATGCCAGGATTCTGTCCGAAGCCCGGAAGATTGGATTCACCAGTCTGCCCTGCATCATATGGCGCAAACAGACCAATTCCCCCACCAAATTCATGGGATCGGGCATGCTCCCGGCCGGTGCCTATGTCACTCTGGAACATGAATACATCCTGATTTTGAGAAAATACGGCAAACGGGAATTCAAAACCGCCCAGGACAAACAGATGCGCCGGGAAAGTGCCATTTTCTGGGAAGAGCGCAATCACTGGTTTTCCGATGTGTGGTTCGACCTCAAAGGCACGGTCCAGGCCCTGGCTGATGCAAAGGATAGAAATCGCAGTGCCGCCTTTCCCTTTGAACTGGCGTATCGCCTGATCAATATGTTCTCGGTGAAAGGCGACCAGGTGCTGGATCCGTTTATGGGCACCGGCACCACCACGGCTGCGGCCATGGCGGCAGGCCGAAGCAGCGTGGGATATGACACAGACACCCATTTGATCCCCGCCATCCAGAGGACGGTCCGGGGAGTCATGGTCCTGGCCGGCCAGGTGGCGGCCCGGCGCCTGGCCCGGCACCTGGATTTTGTGGAACAGCGCACGGCAGCCGGCAAACCGGTGAAACACATGAACGCGCCTTATGGATTTCCCGTCATTACCAGTCAGGAAAAATTTTTGCAGCTGCACATCCCTTCCGACCTGGTTCAAACCGATGAAACCCGATTCGAGGTATCCCATGAAATGGCCCAGATACCATTCAAATACAGCCTGTTTGACGACTGAACCAGTGCCCGGGCTGATATAATATAACCGACGGGCAGCGATGCAATAAAGGAATAATCAAACAAATGGCCTCCCCCACATCGGAAAAATCGGTCCAGCAGATGTACAAGGAAACCCGGCTGGCCCAGAAGCGCCTGGATACGCTGCTCCGGTTTCTACCGGACCCGGTGTTCGCCTTTTCTTTGAACAATACGGTGGAATACGTCAACCCCGCATTTGAGCGGGTGTTTGGATGGAAACTCAAAGAGATCCGGGGAAAAAACATTCCGTTCGTTCCGGACCATCTCCTGGAACAGGCCAGACAGGGGATGAAGCAGCTGTATGAAAACCGCACGGTCATGGATTTTGAAACCCAGCGGTACACGCGGGACGGCCGGCTTTTGGACATTCTGATCAACGGCGCCATTTTGTACGATGAAGACGACACCCCCATGGGCCAGGTACTGATCCTGCGGGATATCACCTTTGAAAAGCGCATGGCCAAGACCAACCGGATCATGTTTGACATCTCCAAAGCCCTGCATACTTATCACAAGCTGGGGGATCTGGTGACCATCGTTACGGCGGAAATCCAGAAACTGGTGAACGTGGAAGGGGCGTTCATCCTGCTGGCGGACCGGGACACCGATGAACTGTACTTTTTTACCGCCCGGTTCAAGGATGCGGCCTCCGGCAAAAAATTCAATAAGCTGCGGTTTCCGGCCGACCAGGGGGTGTCCGGCCATGTCTTTAAAACCGGTAAACCCTTGCTGATCCCGGACATTTCCCAGTGTCATTTCTATCTGCGCCGGGTGGACGAGGAAACCGATCTGGTGGCCAAAAACATGCTGTCTGTGCCCATCAAACTCAAAGACCGGGTCATCGGCGTGGTGTCGGTGGTGAACAAACTCCAGGGCCAGTTCGACGAAACTGACACGGATCAGCTGATGATGGTGGCCAGCACCGTGGCCCTGCCCATTGAAAACACCCGGATTCACGAGGAACTGGAGCAGTCCTATGCCGACCTCAAGATGCTGAACCAGGCCAAGGACCTGGTGATCAACCACCTGGCCCATGAGCTCAAGACCCCGGTGTCCGTGGTGGATGCCGCCATGAAACTGCTGGGAAAAAAACTGGCGGCCCAAGGCATCAGGGATGAAAAAATTCAAACCATCATCGATCGGGCCCGGCGAAATCTGAAACGGATTCTGGAAATTCAGTTCGAGGTGGAAGACCTGCTGAAAAAAAAGCAGTTCACGGCCCACCATATCCTGACCCGGCTCATTGACGCCTGTGTGGATGAACTGACCCTGCTTGCCGAGACCGAAGCCCGGGATGGATCCCGAACCGGAGGCGCTGCGGTGATGGCAGGGGTCAGGCAGGCAGTGGAAAAAATTTTCGGACCCGGCCGCTTGAGCCTTCAGACCATCTCTCTGGATCAATTCATGGAACAGCACATGCAGCATCTGGCAGCGGAATTCGCCTTCCGCCACCTCACCCTGGAAACCGGTCTGGAGCCAACAGACCCCGTCCGCATGCCCGAAGAGATTCTGGAGATCATTGCCACCGGCCTGATCCGTAACGCGGTGGAATACACCCCGGACGGCGGGAAAATAGAAATTCGGGTATTTACCCGGAAAAACCATCCGGTCCTGATGATCAAAGACAATGGCATCGGATTTACAAAAGACAAGCTGCGCCTGATTTTTGAGAACTATTTCACCCCGCCCGATTCATCGGAATACACCACTAAGCAGCCTTTCGAATTCAATGCCGGGGGCCGGGGATTCGATCTGCTGCGCATCAAACTGTTTTCCGAGCGGTTCAATTTCACCCTGGATATCGATTCCACCCGGTGCGCCTTCATCCCGGCCGACACCGACACCTGCCCCGGCGACATTCGGCGCTGCACGTTTTGCACAACACCGGAGGACTGTCTGAATTCCGGCGGCACCACGGTCACACTGACCTTTTAGTCCGCTTTCAGATCTTTTCGCCGCACCGGGGACAAAATTTGTACGCTTTGTCCGCCACCGGGGTATCGCAGGCCGTACATTTTCTGGGCACCGGCCCGAGTTTCACCAGCAGTTCCCCTTTTTTCACGGGCACCATTTTCTTGTCGAATTTATAGTCCGCCGTTTTGAGAACGCTTTCGACAATGCCTTCCACCGGAGATACCACCGCTTTTTCCTGCTTCATGATGGTGATATTGAACAGTTCCTCTCCGGCCTGGACCATATCGCCGGGTTTGACATACATGATCCACAAATCTCCGTTGGACGGGGCCGCCACATGGTGCGGGTTGTTCGGATCCGCCATCTGGAGGGCATCTGCGGCAAGTCCTGCGGCATCGGCCACCTTGACCGTGTGGATGAACACTTCTGCATCCAGGGTGTACCGCACCACGGCCATGCCTTTGCCATCAGCCCGCTCGATCCCCAGAATTTTCATGGCATGGGGTTTGCCTTGCGTATCGGTAAAAAATAATTCCCGGCCCGGTGCCAGACCTTCAAACCATACATCCAGAGGCACCCGGTTGGGATTGCCGTATTCCTGACGGAACAATATGGTTTTCACCGCATCTGCCGGGTGGTTCAGATACATGGCCAGCTCTTCAGGCGTGGCGATCCGGTTGATCTGTTTTTCCAGGGCCTGTTTTTCCGATTCAATATCCATTGACGGCAACCCTTCCAATGGAGAGGATTCGGTTCGGTCGGACAGGGCCTGTGAACTGGTTTTGCCGAACGTACTCGCATAGACCCAGTCCGGTGGAAATCCCAGGGGCAGGCGCCCGAATTTTCCCAGCAGCAGGTCCTTGAACGCATCGTTGCTGTCCCTGTACAGCATCAACCGCTCTTCTTTCAGCGTATCGTTGAGCTGGTCTTCCGGGAGTGGCAATCACGGAATCCAGTACCCAGAGCAAATGATCCACCTCTTCTTCGCCACCGCGCTGATAGGCGCTGGTAACGGCCAGAAACGCCGTGTTCCAGGTGATCTGGGATCCCGGGGTGACATCGTGATACTTGATGATCTGCCGGGTGCCGGCCAGAAATTTGAGCATCTGGGGCAGCAGATGGATATATCCCTGCTTCATGGCCCCTTCCTGGGAAGAGGAGGTGGCCCCGCCGGGCATGCCGTGGTGAATCACGTCATGATCGATCCCCTGGAAATAAGGGGCTGTGTACCGGTCATACCAGGGCATGATCTGTTTGAGCACGAAATTACAGTGACGGATCATCTCCTTGTTCAGACTGGTTTTCAGGCCCAGCTCTTCCTCGATGTAGGCCGCCGTGGACAGCACCTCGCCCTGGCCGTACCAGCGCACCGCCGCACCCATGGCTGTGTCCACGATATGGGCCCCGGCCCTGGCCGCCGCCCCCACCGCCGGGACGAACAACCCGTCCGTGCAGTGGCGGTGATAATGAAGTACCAGATCCGGGTACTGTTTGCGGACCGCTGTCACCAGGGCGGTAATGAACCGGGGCGGACACACCCCGGCCATGTCCTTGAGTCCGAGAATAAACCGGGAGCAGGCCTTTTTTTCCGACACCCCGGCCGCATTCGCTGCCTGCTGCACGATGGCTTCCACCACCCCCATATAATGATTCACATCAAACCCCTTCGCCCAGGACAGGGATACCGCCGGCTGCCACACATTTGTCCGGGAGTTCATCACCACCTCGGCCAGAGGCCTCATGTTCTCGATATGATTGAGAAAATCAAAGCACCGGACAATGTCATGCTGCTCGCAGATGAATTCACTGGTGAACTGCATCAGGTTTTCCGGCTGGGGCTTGTACCCCAGAAGATTGGTGGATCTCACCAGTATCTGCTTGGGCGTCAGGGGCGCGAACTGGTTCCACATTCTGGCTTCATTGAACGGATAGGTCATATTGGCCATCATGGCCACATGAAAATGGGCACCGCCCCCGTTTTCCAGAGAGAAAAATCCGCACCGGTCCAGATACGGCCCCATGAGTCTGTCTTCGGCCAGGCGGAACCGGTTCCCGGAGTTGGACTGGGTGATATCCCGGGCCGTGGTGTCTGAAAAATGAACGATCCCGGAATCCCGGACATAATCGATCAGCGCCGTTCGGTCTCCCCGGGGATACGGCCCGGATGACGGCAGCGGCGGCAGCGACGGCATCACCGGGTTGAATTCTCCCACCCGTTTGTCCGGGATGCCCCGATACTCTGACAGCTGTACATGGGGGTTGTACCCCATGGCGGAAATTTCCGCCATCAGCCTTGACAGACGCAACGCTTCGGATTCGCTGTCATGATACCGCATCAGCCCCGGGGTTTTTTCCACAAACCGGGTGTCATACATGCCGGATCGAAACACCGGGTCCAGGATAATTCTCTGGTGAAACGGAATGGTGGTTTTCAGGCCGCCGATGACATATTCCTTTAACGCCCGGTTCATCACCGCCAGCGTCTTTTCCCAGGTGTCGCCATGGGCGATGAGCAGCGAGGCGGCGGAATCGTAGTTGGAGGGGAACTCATACCCGCCCGCGATACAGGAATCCAGCCGGACCCCGGGGCCGCCCGGCGAGATATACCGCACGATATGGCCGGCATTGGGAGCGAAATCGTTTCTGGGGTCTTCACAGTTGATACGCACCTGAAGGGCATGGGCTACGGGCCGGGTCTTCTCTTCAGTGAACCGCAACTTCGATCCGAACGCCACGGCGATCTGCTCCTCCACCAGGTCGATGCCGTACCGGCACTCGGTGATGCCGTGCTCCACCTGCAGCCGGGTGTTCACCTCGATGAGATAGGGATTCTGATCCGCATCCACCAGAAACTCCACCGTGGCCAGGGAATAATATCCCACCGCCGTGACCAGGGCCCTGGCATAGTCCTTGAGCCGCTGCCGCAATGCTTCGGTCATCTTGGGCCAGGGCGAAGGGGTGATCTCCACCAGTTTCTGATGGTTGCGCTGGACCGTGCAGTCCCGCTCGTCAAAGGTGAACACATTGCCGTGCTGATCCGCGATCACCTGGATCTCGATGTGCCGTACCGAGGTGAGCAGCTTTTCCACATAGATTCTGGGATTCCCGAAAGAGGCCTGGGCCAGGACTGCGGCCTTGGAAAACGCGGTTTCCAGCTGGTCCATATCAAAGATTTCATAAATCCCCCGGCCTCCGCCGCCGCCTTCGGCCTTGAGCATCACCGGCAGCCCCATTTCCAGGGCGATCTCCCTGGCTTCCGCGACCTCCACGGCATCCAGAGAACCGGGCACCACCGGCACGTTCAACTTCCGGGCCAGCTCTCTGACCTTGACCTTGTTTCCCAGAAGGGTCATGGGTTCGGTGGGCGGACCGATGAACCGGATCCCCTTGTCCGCGCATTTTTTTGGAAAACCGGCATCTTCAGACGCAAATCCCCACCCGGGATGCACCGCCACCACATCCTGTTCTTTGGCCAGTTTCAAGACAAGATCGATATCCAGGTATGCCCGGGGATTTTCCCCTAAAAGAATCAGTTCCTGGGCACCCGATGTGAATGGGGCGGTTTTGTCCACATCGGTCACCGTGAGGACCGGGACCGCCATGAGTTCCTCTCTGATGGAACGGATAATCCGCCGGGCCGTGATCCCCCGGTTGGCCACCAGGATTTTTCTGCCCTTTAACTCTTCGATCACCTGTTCAAATGTTTTTGCTTCCATCTCTTAACTCCTTGATACATAAATCATGTGACCCTGGGATACAGGGTTCCTGAATGAATGCAGGCAATGCCTTTTGTTGTCCTGACTTCGAGCCGGCCCTGTAAATCCACCCCCAGAACAATGGCGGGTCCATCGTGAATTCCGGTATGTGCCAGTACCACGGTTTCGTTTTTCCATGCCAGAACGGCATTCACTTCCCGGACTGCGGCGGCGGGATCTGCTGTCATGGCAGGGAGTCGATCCCGAATCTTTTCCAGAATACCCCCCCAAATGTCAAAAAGATCCAACCCTACACCAGAAATGTTCAAACATCCAGCCGGTAAATGAAAAAAATGTTCCATGACGCTGTTTTCGGGTGCTTTTCCGATATTCAAACCGATCCCGGCCATGAAAACGCCCTGTTTTTCCTCAATCAATATGCCCCCGGCCTTGCGGCCATGGACCAGGATGTCGTTGGGCCATTTGATGCGGGCCGGTACATCGATATCCGCCAGTGCCCGGACCAGGGCCAGGGCCGTTGCCATGGACACCAGCGGCCCCAGGTTTTCGGCAGTGGCCGGCAGACGCAGGGTGACGGCCAGGTTGCCGGACTCTGTCACCCAGGTTCTTGCCTGCCTTCCCCTGGCCCGGGTCTGGGCATGGGCCATTACCCAGGCAAATTCGGGAAACCGGCCCTGCCCATAAAGGGACCAGGCCAGATCCATGGTCGAATCACAGACAGGAATGACAAAACCTTTACAGCCGCGGCATGTGGCCAACGTCAGTTCAGAAAATCCGGAATCCATCAACAAAACGCCCCTGTTTCGTGCCGCCTGATCAGAGCTGGTACAAAAAAACGACGGAATATCATTTTTTCTTTTGATGGTCTTTGCCCAGATGAAAATTGATCCAGGATGAAGTATTGTTCAGTTCCCACATGCGGGGCGGGACAAAATCCTTTGAGCGTATCCGTATTTCTGCCCCGGGATTCCCGGCCGGGAAACAGTTCCAGGGTCACCACAAAATTTTTGGGATTCAACAATTCATCTTCGAAAATCCTCACCATGACCATTCATTTTGCCTAAATCCTGTCTTCTGTCAATTAAAAAAACGGTTCTTTTTTTGTTTTTTACGGCTCGCATCTTTTCAGAAACGAAAAAGCCGGTTGAAACCGGGCTCAACCGGCGCTGACACCCGGACAAACATGTGATTTCAAAGTTATGATGGTTCGTTTAAGCTAAAATTATATTGAATTTTAGCTTAAACACTGGTGTCTTGTTTTATTTAATTGACAATTTTCTTTGTTTCCGTAAAATAATCCAATGAATACCATCTGAGAGGAGATATCAATGGAAGAAAAAATCAGCATGCAGATCATGATGCGACTGAGACAGATCATTCAGGAAATGTCCAGACACTCCAAACAGCTCCAGGAAAAACACAAAATCACCCTGCCCCAGCTGATCTGCCTCAATGAAATTGCTGAACACGGCCCCATTGCCATCGGTGCATTGACCCAGATTGTTTTCATCAACAATTCCACGGTCACCGGCATTATCGACCGTCTGGAACGCCGGAAGCTGGTCCAGCGGGTAAGAATCAGTAAAGACCGGCGCCAGGTGCATGTGGAAATCACCCAGGACGGGCTGAACTTTCTTGAAAACGCCCCCACGCCCATCCATCACCGATTCATGGAAAAACTGGAAAAAATGGATTCCCGGGACATTTCTCTGCTCATGTGGGGACTTGAACTATTGGTCGACATGCTGGCCCAGGCAGATCCGACCTCCTCCCTTCCGAACCCGCCGCTGCATCTCATAGAATCAGAAGATGACATGTCGATGCCCAACGGAAACATTTAACCGAAAAATTTTTTACACCCGTTGACTTGACAACACCCCGCCATCAATGCTATTTTGGTGCAATATGTTTTGAATAAGAAATATTCTATTACATAAATACCACTACAAAACTATTTTATGCCTTCCGCATATTGCAACCAGTCCCAAACACCAAACAAAAAGGGAGAAAAACGTTATGTTACAAGATGTCCCCACTTTTCAACCCCGTTTGAAAGTATTTAATAAAAAACAGGCCATGGCCATTCATGATGCCGCGTTGAAAATACTGGCCGACACCGGATTCCGCATGGAACATCAGGGGGTCCTTGAGATGCTTCTGGATCATGGCTGCACCCTGGACAAGGACAACCGGGTGATCATGCCCGAAGTACTGGTGGAGAACGCCGTGATGTCCGCCCCCAAACGATTCGATGTTTATGATCAGACCGGGAACCTGACCATGCCCCTGGAAGGGGAAAACTTTTTCTTCGGCACCGGGTCTGACACGATTTTCACCATCGATCTGGAAACCGGTGAAAGACGGCGCCCGGTGCTCGCCGATACCGGCAACTTCGCCCGGCTGGTGGATGCGCTGCCCAACATGGATTTTTCCATGTCCATGGGGAACCCGGAAGATGTGGAGATCGAAGAGATCTATGTCAGGGCGTTTGAAGAAATGGTGCGCAACAGCAACAAGCCCATCTGTTTTATCGCGGACAGCGGCAAGGATATCAAGCAGATTCACGACATCGCCTGTGCCGTGGTGGGCGGTGAAGCAGAACTGCGCAAAAAACCGTTTCTGTTCAACTATTCCGAAGCCATCAGCCCGCTGCTTTATCCTGAAAACGTCATGGAAAAACTGGTGTTCTGTGCCCAAAAAGAGATCCCCATCTGCCTGCCCTCGGGATGCAATGCCGGTGGCGGGGGACCTGTGACCCTGGCCGGGGCCATGGCCCAGGGCATTGCCGAAAACCTGGTGGGCCTGGTGATCCATCAGCTGAGCAACCCGGGTGCCCCGTTTCTGTTCGCGCCCAACGTATCGGTCCTGGACATGAAACACACCGTGGTCTCCTATGGCTGCACGGAATGGAGCCTGACCCAGTCCGCATTTGCCGACATGCGCGATGAACTCTACCAGATCCCCATCTGGTCTTTTGCCGGGTCCACGGATTCCAAAGTGATCGATGCCCAGGCCGGTGCCGAAGGCATGCTCTCCATTATCACATCCCTGCTGTCGCGGTGCAACGTGATCCATGATGTGGGATATATCGAATCCGGACACACCTCCAGCCTGGAAATGCTCGTTATGGCCGATGAACTGATTGCCATGTCCAAATTTTTTGCCCAGGGGATTCCCGTGAATGAAAAGACGCTGGCGCTGGATATCATCGACCGGGTGGCAAATGGTCCGGACAATGCGATTTTCTTGAGCGATCCCCACACCTTTGCCCATTTCAAAACCGCCCATCTGCTGCCTGAACTCATGGACCGGTCCCGGTTCGATAGCTGGGAAAAGGAAGGAAAAACCGACCTGTTCACCCGGTGCAATGAAAAGGCAAAAGCGCTGCTGTCATCCCACAAGGTGAAAAAAACAACCCGGGCTGAAGACGCGCTGGCCGCCCTTTAACGGTCGTTTCTTTCAATCAGTTAAAAAGTCTTCGTGCTGCACAGCCGCCGGAAGTGGGTTATCGTGCCATCCGGCGGTCTGTGCAGCTATTTTTCAGGCCCTGCTTCGGCGGGGCTGAAAAATTTCATGGCCGCCCCCAGCAGGCTGATCACCACCGGCAGCAGATGGTCGGATATAATCCCGGCAGAACCGTTTTTATCTGAGGGCCCGGGCACCATGACAATATGACTCAACGGATATTTTTTCAAATTGGCCATTCGGGCATCCCCGGCAAACCCCTCCTGGGTGATAACCACGGTTCTGGCGTACCGGGAACCGAACGTGGCAAGCTCATCCAGCGCCGCATCAAATGATGCCTCGCTGGTGGCGTCGATGATGATCAGACAATCGTTGTCTGTATCATATTCCGACCTGAGCACCGGCAGATACCAGAGATCATCCACATAAAACGGGAGCACCGCATCCGGAGAAATCGGCATGGATGCCGTGGATAAAAAGCCATCCACAGAGGCCCCGCCCAGATACCGCGATTCCCATTCATCAACCTGTTTTTTCCCATGCGTTGAGACCATGCGTTGCCGGGAATCCAGTTTTACATATTTCGACTGGACCTTCGAATCCACCAGTACCAGATGCGAATATGCGGAAACACCGAATGCATCACTTTCCACGCCCCTGGATCTGGCCGCGGCAAACGCTATCTTCCAGGCGATGCAGTTTCCCCGCATACCCGTCAGAAACAATTGCTTCCGGTATCCCTGATTTTCATGAATGGTCTGCTGGATCCGGCGGTGCAGGGCACTGTCCGCCAGCAGGGTCTGAATGACCGGCAACAGGGTTTTGAAATGGGCCGTGAACCGTCTGGCCCGGCCGGGAAATTTATATGACATGATTTGTGCAAAAAACACAGATAATGCGGCATATGCCTGCTCATACCTGCAGAACAGGCCGGGGGTTTTCAAACAAAATGCCTGCAATAAAACCCCCTGGTCCTTTTTTTCTGAGATGAACGTGTTTTCCGGACCGATCCATACCATGTTTTCATGGGAATGGGAAAACACCGCAGACAACCGGTCCTGTGACGGGGTCTGGGTGGCTGTCACCACCATCAGGCTGTCGCCCAAAGAGACCCCTTTGAGTTTTTCGGCAAATTCCACCTGAATGGGGATTTCCAGAAACGGCTCCCACAGCCTGGCAACATTCCGGCACCCGGCTTCCGCCTGCTTGTCCATGGGCACAAAAATCAACACCCCGTCTTCCGCCAGATTTGTAAAAATCAAGTCTGCCAGGCCCGCCAGCACGGTATCGTTGGACCGGTCTTCGGGCAAACAGAACATGGCGTCAAACCCGTCCGGTTCATTCAGGATCTCTCCCAGTTCAAGCAAATCCCGGTAATACCGTTTTTCCACCGGATCGGTCGCCTGGGTCAACCAGCACAAAGATCCGGATCGGGGTACCACCGGATACATCCCCAGGCCCAGATTCTCCTGCTTTTGATCCATGTCATCCAAAATATCTGTAAAGGACCGGTCTTTGCCGTTCCGGGTCCGGCCGGCGGTCACGGATTTGGCCATATTCCGGGGCATTTCACCGGCCACTCTGCCATGGGCCTGGCCAAAATAAAACCCCAGTAAAAACAAAAGCGGCAGATCCAGAAACGGTTGAAAATGATCCGGCAGTTTGGGCACCATGATCACCTGTTGGGCAATCCGCTGAATCTCCGTCAGTTCCCGGTTCAGGTAGGTAACCACATAAAAGGGCCGGCCTTTCTCATGCAGGGCTGTCATGAACCGGACCGCCTCGTCCAGCCGATACCGGCTGGTGGCCAGCACCAGAACGAAATCATCCCCGGTCATGGGGATATTCATAAACAATTCCTGTTCCGAATAATCCACGGCCATTCCCAGGGAGGTCCAGGCGTTGATTTCCAGATTCAATGCGCCGATTCTGGCAGATCCCACATCATGAAACGCATCCACGACATAGTGCAGCACCGAGTTCCGGGAACCGGCAACCATCTCCTTGCAAAACTGGATCACCTGCGTATCCCCCAGCAGGCTGTCCAGATGGCCGGGCATCAAAAATAGTTCTCTGACCCGGTCGGCCACCGCCTCCCGGGTGCCGGGGGTGGTATCACAGATGGACAGGCAGAACAGATCCAGAGACAACAGAATGCACAGCGCGCTTTTCAAGGGGGCCACCGTCACCTCTTCGCCGCTGTATACCGGAATCACACCGGCACTTTTCCGCACCACCAGGGCCATGTCTGAAAACGGTTTTTCCGTGATCCCCACCATGAGAATATGGTGTCTGAGAAGGAGTCCGGCAAAATCGATCATATCCGAGGTAGTGCCGGACCAGGAGACCATGATGACCAGGTCCCGGTCCGGATTGATGGCGGTTCTCACATCCGTGAAATCCTGGGGTGTGGCCACCAGCAGATTGACTGTGGGAAAAAACGGCTCCATGGTTTTTTCAGCGATTTCCGCCACCTGAAAACTGAATCCCGTGCCCACCAGAATGATCCGGTTCAGGTTTGCCAGACCGCTGCCGAACCGTCTTTCCAGCAGGCGCTGCCGGATATCGAACCGGGGCAGACCGTGTTCGGGATCAACATACCGGTTCAGAATATCCCCCATCAGGTTCGGGATCTCATACAGGTGCTCTTCATAAAAGGTTTTGCCAAAATCCTTTTGAAACGAAACCGGTGTAATCCAGGTCTGTTCGGGCCGGATATCGGACCGGATTCTGCCGGAAAAATCCTGAATATGCAGCTGCCGCATCACGGTGTCTTTGGCGGCGGTTGTCTGAATCCGTGCAAAAATTTCCGGCTGATCCAGCGCATAGATATCCACCAGAAACGGTTTGAGCAGCGCCTGTTTGGCCTGCCTGAACCAGACATTCTCCGGCCGGGCATCGATTCCTGAAATATCGGGTTCCACAATCATGGATTTTCTGGAGTATTCCTTCATCAGCTTGAGCAGCTTTACCCGGGTGGACCGGATCAGGGTCTGGGGAAACAGTCCCAAGGCGGCATTGATGTCCGACACCACCATGAAATCAGACGTGTCCCGGCGCCTGACAATATATACCGGCCGGTTATGCGCCGCCACAAAAAGCCGGTCCGGTGATACCCGGCTGATGCCGGAAACGGCAAACTGTCCTCCGGAACGGATCATCGCCTGCACCGCCCGGATGAACGCCATCTCATCGATGTCATGGATGGTTTTATCGCTCAACGCCTTGAAAATGGAATAATCAATGGACTGGCTGCAGATGGACATCTCCTCCAGTCCCAGGTGATGCTGGGCCTCAATGGTTCTGAACCGCCGGTTTTCCTGCCAGGCGGAATCGAAATAATGCCCCCAGAGCATGGCAAACAGCTCCGTGGAATTTTCCGTGCGCAGCCTGATGTCTGCCACTTGAGTGACAAACTTCTTTATCCGTGATTCCACCTCTGAATCAAACTGGCCGTTGAGCACCACGGCCCGTTTTTTTTCCCGGTCCATGAATGGGTGGGCGTTGCGTACCGAGATGGCGGACTGGAGCGCCCACCGGCCCTGGCCGATCACCGGCTGAATCATGGACAGCAGCAGCAGCGGATGTGTGGGGCCGGGCACATGGCCTGCAGGCAGATACGGGCCGGTCGCCGCTGCCCGGGCCCGGTGCATATAGATCTTTGTCTGGTAATGAGCCAGCACGGCGGTGGCTGCCAGGCCATAGACATTGCAGGTGTGTTCGATCCGGTACAGAATCTGCCAGTGCCGGACCGGGAGATCGGATTGGGCCGTCCAGAAACTTTCAAAAATCAGTTGAATATGTTCCGAGGCTTCCGAAGTCAGTCCGTTGAGAACCCAGGCATCCAGGTACCTGAACAGGTTGGCGATACCGTCTGGGGTATAGTCCGCAGGCAGCGTGATCTGGACCCTGCGCAGAAAAGGCCAGACATGTTTTCTGGCAAACGGATTTTTCTGACCCTGTTTGCTGATCACCCGCCGGGGACGGTCCGGGGTTTCATCATACGCGTACCGGTTGAAAATCCGCTGAAATTCATCAAACAGATCCGCCCGGTCCACAGCCAGAGGACCTGCGGCTTCCGCTGCATCCACCTGAACGGCCAACCCGTTTCTGATCAGTTTTTCCACCACCGCCACCGGCAGGTCATAGTTCTGAACCAGGCAGTCCATGGCCGCTTTGAGTGCCTTGGGGGAATCAATGGCAAACGTTTTTCTGATCCGGGGATCGCCGCAGGTTCCCGGCATCACCTGGACCGGGTCCTGCACGTCCGTCATCTGTGACCAGGTGGGATATGATGCGGTCTCCTGGAAAGAAAACCCTTCATGGGTCAGCAGCCGTTTCTGGAACCGGGCGATATATCCAGCCTGGCTGGCCGCATCCGCTTCAATGAACGCCCCGGCCTGCAGATCGATTTCTTCGAACACCGGATCGGTCAAAAGCCGGTCGATCAGATTTTCCACAGACCCCAGCGCCCGCCGGATTTTCAGCGGTTCCAGGTCACTGCCTGCCAGTCCGATACCGGTACTGTCGGGCGCCCGGTAGATAATGGCCCACATGCCGGTCAAAATCCGCGTCAGCCGGTTCTGGGCATTCCCGTAATAGACCACGATACCGCACATATCCGTTTACCTCCGGCGTTGTCATCCAATATTTAACTTTCGACATGCCGGGCTTTTACATGCTTTTGCGTATTTCAGCAACCCATCAGTTCTATTTGGGCAGCAGAATATTGAATTTTTCCCGAATGGCCGCATCCACGTCATCCGGAATATACGCGGTTTTGTTGGCCAGCAGTTTTTTGGCAATGCCCAGGGCCCGCTGCCGGGCGTCCTGAGATCCCTCTTTTGTCCACCGGTCCCGGTTCTTCCGGTCGGTCACGCCGTTGCCGTTGAAATATTCGCTGCGGATATGGGTCATGGTATGGGGCGCGGTCATGTAATTGCCCCCCGGGCCGACCGAGTCAATGACTTCCAGGGCCAGGTGCTCTTCATCCACCTCGATGCCTTTCAATACTTTGCAGCAGCTGCCGTTGATTTCATCATCGATCACAAACTGTTCATGGGCAATAGTGAGCATGGATTCCAGCATGCCGGCACTGTGATGGATATAGTTGGAGCCGCCCATGGCAGCCAGCGCCGAGGTAAACGCTTTTTCATACCCGGCCTGGGCATCGGGTACTTTGGCGTCGGACAGGCCCGAAGAGTTGTAGTTGGGCACCTTGACATGCCGGGACATCTGGTGGATGGCCGCGTTCATCATGCCGCACTCCACGGCACCGCCGCAGTATCCCATGGTGGCCAGGTTGGCCATGCCCGGAATGCCGCCGTAAAGCAGCGGGGCCCCCGGATTTGTCATCTGGCAGATGACGATGCCGGCCAGCACCTCGGCATGGAGCTGGGCCAGGGTACCGGCCATGGTCAGGGGCGAAGTGGAACCGGCCATGGGGGCCGACGACAGAGCCACTGGAATGTTGTTTCTGACCGCTTCCTGCATGATCCGTGTGGACTGGGTGCACAGTTTCAGCGGGCTGATGGCAAAGGAGGTGATCACGGAAATGATGGGCCGTTCCGCCAGTTTGTCCTTGCCGCCGGCGATCATGGCGGCCATGTCCATGACCTGGTGCAGGCCTTCTTCATTGTTCACACCGGACATCACATGTTTGCCGGATGCGGACAGACAGGCGTAGTACATGTTGATGTCATAGTCTTTTTCATCGATATCCGTGGGAATGCACGGCCGCACCAGAAAATGGATATGCTGGAGCTGATCCACCAGACGGGACACCTTCTGCAGGTCATCCAGGGTGGTGGCCCGGAGCTCTCCGGTATCCGGATCCAGAATCCGGATGGCGGCCCCGCCGGTCCCCAGATGGACCCGGTCTTCGGCCAGGTGAAGGTCGTACTCGGGGTTCTGGCCGCAGAGCACCACCTGTTGCGATGCCTTTTCGATCCAGGAGGCGACCATGTCCCTCGGCAGCCGGATTCGTTTTTTTTCCCGGTCCACGTCAGCCCCGTTTTTCTCCAGCATGACCGCGGTGTCTTCCAGACCCGATTCATAGGTGATGCCGGTTTTTTCCAGAATGGTCAATGCGGCGTTGTGAACGGTTTCTACCTGTTTTTCAGAAAGCGGCTGGTATTGTCCGCCCTGTAATCCCATTAAATCCATCGTTATCTCCTAACTTTTTTCAGATTATTTTTTTTAACAGCCATATTCAAGCTTTGTGTATTATGTCAAGGCCCGGCCCGGGTGTCAACCAAAGTGTAACAAAAACCATCTTTTTTTTTAGTTCTTGTAAAAATTGATAACTTTTGTTACAAATTGTCCCGGACATAAAATAACCGCCAATCAATGGAAAATTCATGACCCAGAATTCCGACTCTCTGCAAGCCATCATCCATGAAAAATATGACACCTTGACTGCCAAAGGCAGGCGTCTGGCGGACTTTGTTCTCACCAGCCCGGACAAGGCCGTATTCATGACCACCCGGCAGCTGGCCGCCGCGGTACAAACCAGTGAGGCCACAGTGGTCCGGTTAGTGCGGCAGCTGGGATTCAAGAATTACGCCATTTTCATCAACACGCTGCGCAATCTCATTGACCGGGAACTGACCCTGGTGGAACGGGGACAAATGAGCCACCTGGTGGTCGGCAGCGACGATGCGGAACTGGACCGGCTCATCAATCAGGATATCCGCAGCATCAGAGCCATGCACAAGAATATTGACCCGGCCGTGGCACAGGCAGTCCGAAGCGCATTGAAATCCGCGTCGGCCGTATATGTCATGGGTTCCCGGCTGTCCTATTCATCGGCCCACTACATGGGCTGGACCCTGTCAAAACTCAGGTCCTGCGTGTCCATTCTCAACGGGAGCGACCGCACCAGCCTGGACCAGATGATCATGGCCCCGCCGGGATCGGTGGTGGTGGTGATCGCCACATCCCGGTACCCCAATGAGCTGGTCCGTCTGGGAAAAATTCCCCGGCGCCGGGGACTGTGTCAGATTCTGATCACAGACAGCACTGCCTGTCCCCTGATCCAGTTCAGTGACCATGTCCTGGTCACTCCCCAGAAAAGTATTCCGTTTCTGGGCACCCCGGTGTCCATAATCAGCCTGATCCACTATCTGCTCCACACCCTGGCATCGGATATGGGAGAGGCCCTCAAACATCATCAGGAGAAACTGGACCAGGCCTACCTGGAAAACGATATCTGGTTCAACTGAACAAAAAAGCCCGTATCACTGATTGTTCAGAGATACGGGCTTTTTAAAGAATAATCCGGCAGTGTCCTACTCTCCCACACAGTCTCCCATGCAGTACCATCGGCGCTAAAGAGCTTAACTTCCGTGTTCGAGATGGGAACGGGTGTGACCTCTTTGCTCTAACCACCGGATTAAGATGGCTGGATCCGGCACGTTTGATTGTGTTATGCGCCTAAGGCGCGGTACATGTGCCATAAATCCAAAAATCTGTTGTAGTAATCATGTGTTCACATTAAAGCGTTTAAACCTGTATGAGGAAAAAAGTGGCTAAGCCTCACGACCGATTAGTACCGGTTAGCTCAACATGTTGCCATGCTTACACACCCGGCCTATCAACCTTGTAGTCTTCAAGGGGTCTTCAGTCACTTGCGTGATGGGATATCTTATCTTGGAGTTGGCTTCCCGCTTAGATGCTTTCAGCGGTTATCCTTGCCCAACTTGGCTACCCAGCAATGCCCCTGGCGGAACAACTGGAACACCATTGGTTGGTCCATTCCGGTCCTCTCGTACTAGGAAAAGATCTCCTCAAATATCCTGCGCCCACGAAAGATAGGGACCAAACTGTCTCACGACGTTTTAAACCCAGCTCACGTACCACTTTAATCGGCGAACAGCCGAACCCTTGGGACCTGCTCCAGCCCCAGGATGTGATGAGCCGACATCGAGGTGCCAAACCGCCCCGTCGATGTGAACTCTTGGGGGCGATAAGCCTGTTATCCCCGGCGTACCTTTTATCCGTTGAGCGACGGCCCTTCCATTCAGAACCGCCGGATCACTAAGACCTACTTTCGTACCTGCTCGAAATGTCTCTCTCGCAGTCAAGCTCCCTTATGCCTTTGCACTCTGCGGCTGGTTTCCAATCAGCCTGAGGGAACCTTCGCGCGCCTCCGTTACTCTTTGGGAGGCGACCGCCCCAGTCAAACTACCCACCAGACAATGTCCTCGATCCGGGTTACGGACCAAAGTTAGAACACTGAAACATAAAGGGTGGTATTTCAAGGGTGACTCCACAAACACTGGCGTGCCTGCTTCCAAGTCTCCCACCTATCCTGCACATCATGTCCCAAAATCCAATGTCAAGCTGTAGTAAAGGTGCCGGGGTCTTTCCGTCTTTTCGCGGGTAGACGGTATCTTCACCGCCATTCCAATTTCGCTGAGTCCCTGGTTGAGACAGTGTGGAAGTCGTTACGCCATTCGTGCAGGTCGGAACTTACCCGACAAGGAATTTCGCTACCTTAGGACCGTTATAGTTACGGCCGCCGTTTACTGGGGCTTCGGTTCAGTGCTTTGCCTTGCGGCTAACAAATCCCCTTAACCTTCCAGCACCGGGCAGGCGTCAGACCCTATACCTCGTCTTACGACTTTGCAGAGTCCTATGTTTTTAGTAAACAGTCGCTACCACCATTTCTCTGCGGCCCCCCACAGCTCATATAGAATTATAATCACCATCAGGGGCATACCTTCTCCCGAAGTTACGGTATGATTTTGCCGAGTTCCTTAACCAGAGTTCTCTCAAGCGCCTTGGGATACTCTCCCTGCCTACCTGTGTCGGTTTACGGTACGATCACCTGTTATCTCGATAGAGGCTTTTCTTGGCAGCATGGGTGCAGTCAGTTTATGGGTCAAAGACCCTCCTCATCACTTCTCGGCCTTATAAAATCCCGGATTTGCCTGGGATTTAAGCCTACCGGCTTGAACCGCCTATTCCAACAGACGGATGACCTGCCCTCCTGCGTCCCCCCTTCTCTCAAACGACAACGAGGTGGTACAGGAATATTAACCTGTTTTCCATCGACTACGCCTCTCGGCCTCGCCTTAGGGATCGACTAACCCTGAGCAGATTAGCTTTACTCAGGAAACCTTGGGCTTTCGGCGAGCGGGCCTCTCACCCGCTTTATCGCTACTCATGTCAGCATGGTCTCTTGTGTCACCTCCACACACCCTCACAGGTGCGATTCTATGACAACACAATGCTCTCCTACCATCAAGAAACTAGATACTGGAAACAAGAAACAAGACCTTAATTGTATCGGTTGATTAAGCCTCTGAGCATTCTTCCGATCTCCTGATACCTTTTTTCAAAGGTCATTTGGTCTTGTTGATTCAAATATCCAAGATCCTTTGCAAACTCAAGCCAAACCCGGCTTTCATCACATGATCCCATGGCTATCTGAATATAGTGTTTTACATCCGCTTTGCTTGACTGCTTTCCCATTCCTTCGGCTATATTGGCCGGTATGGACTTACTTGATCTCCTTAATTGTTGAGCTAATTCATACTGCTCATGTTTTGGAAATCTTAATGTAAGTTTATGCAGTTCAAGTGCTAGCTGATAGGACTTTTTAAATACTTCCAGCCGATGATACGGCATGTTAGTCCTCCTTGTTTCTTGTCTCTAGTATCTAGTTTCTTGATCCGCAGCTTCGGTACTATGCTTTAGCCCCGATACATTTTCGGCGCAGATCCACTCGACCAGTGAGCTGTTACGCTTTCTTTAAAGGATGGCTGCTTCTAAGCCAACCTCCTGGTTGTCTGGGCATTCCCACATCCTTCTCCACTTAGCATAGATTTGGGGACCTTAGCTGGCGGTCCGGGTTGTTTCCCTCTCGTCCGCGGAACTTAGCTCCCGCGGGCTGACTCCCGTACTCTCACTTACCGGTATTCGCAGTTTGGTTAGGTTTGGTAATCTGGTGAGACCCCTAGCCCATCCAGTGCTCTACCTCCGGCAAGAAACATACGAGGCTATACCTAAATATATTTCGGAGAGAACCAGCTATCTCCAGGTTTGTTTGGCCTTTCACCCCTATCCACACCTCATCCGAACAGTTTTTAACCTGTATCGGTTCGGGCCTCCACGCCATTTTACTGGCGCTTCACCCTGGACATGGATAGATCACCTGGTTTCGGGTCTACTCAATGCAACTGACCGCCCTGTTCAGACTCGCTTTCGCTACGGCTACACCTGTCGGCTTAACCTGGCTGCATTAAGTAACTCGCTGACTCATTATGCAAAAGGCACGCAGTCACAAGAAACTAGAACTTGAACAAGAACAAGACTATAAAATGGGCGCCGCAGGCGCTTCGCCCTCTTGTCTCTTGTATCCAGTTTTAGTCTTGCTCCTACTGCTTGTAAGCAAACGGTTTCAGGTACTATTTCACTCCCCTAACAGGGGTTCTTTTCACCTTTCCCTCACGGTACTGGTACACTATCGGTTGTCAAGTCGTATTTAGCCTTATGAGATGGTCCTCACAAATTCCCACAGAATTTCTCGTGTTCCGCAGTACTTGGGAGTACGATAAGAGAGATCGATTGCTTTTGCTTACAGGACTGTCACCTTCTATGGTGAAGCTTTCCAGCTTCTTCAACTAACAATCAACTTTGTCACTCTCCGGCAGGTCCGAAACCCTGCCAAATCATATCCCGCGACCCCGTTTACGCAACGCTTTCGGGCTTGACACGTAATCGGTTTGGGCTGTTTCCCTTTCGCTCGCCGCTACTTGGAAAATCGTTTTTACTTTCTTTTCCCGGGGGTACTAAGATGTTTCAGTTCTCCCCGTTACCCTCCCTGAACTATGTATTCACTCAAGGATGACACGGTATTATCCATGCCGGGTTTCCCCATTCAGACATCTCCGGATCAAAGGGTGTTCAGCCCCTCCCCGAAGCTTATCGCAGCTGTCCACGTCTTTCTTCGTCACTTGACACCAAGGCATCCACCGTTTGCCCTTAGTAGCTTAGCCACTATTCCACAAATAAGTTTAAACGCTTTGATGCGAACACATTGCCTTGCGGCAATGTCCCGACTCGATTTCGATCAACATCGAAGTCAATCAGTTTATTAAATTACTACAACAAATTGTCAAAGATCATTCTGAGGATTTGATCCCTCAAAATTGGCCAGTGATGCCGTTTAAAGCGCTGTATACTTTCCTTAGAAAGGAGGTGATCCAGCCGCTGATTCCTCAACGGCTACCTTGTTACGACTTCACCCCAGTTATCAACCATACCTTAGGCGCCTGCCCCTGTAAACAGTTAGCCCAGCGACGTCGGGTATAATCAACTTCCATGGTGTGACGGGCGGTGTGTACAAGGCCCGGGAACATATTCACCGCGGCATGCTGATCCGCGATTACTAGCGATTCCAACTTCATGGAGTCGAGTTGCAGACTCCAATCCGGACTGAGATAGGCTTTGGGGATTCGCTCACCCTCGCAGGCTCGCCGCCCTTTGTACCTACCATTGTAGCACGTGTGTAGCCCTGGATATAAGGGCCATGAGGACTTGACGTCATCCCCACCTTCCTCCCCGTTAACCGGGGCAGTCTCGCCAGAGTTCCCACCATTATGTGCTGGCAACTGACGATAAGGGTTGCGCTCGTTGCTGGACTTAACCAAACATCTCACGACACGAGCTGACGACAGCCATGCAGCACCTGTCTCTGTGCTCCCGAAGGCACTCTTCAATCTCTTGAAGATTCACAGGATGTCAAACCCAGGTAAGGTTCTTCGCGTTGCGTCGAATTAAACCACATGCTCCACCGCTTGTGCGGGCCCCCGTCAATTCCTTTGAGTTTTAGTCTTGCGACCGTACTTCCCAGGCGGTTCACTTAATGCGTTGGCTGCGGCACAGCAAGTTTTAATACCCGCTACACCTAGTGAACATCGTTTACTGCGTGGACTACCGGGGTATCTAATCCCGTTCGCTACCCACGCCTTCGCGCCTCAGCGTCAGTATCGGTCCAGAAAGCTGCCTTCGCCATCGGTGTTCCTCCTGATATCTACGAATTTCACCTCTACACCAGGAATTCCGCTTTCCTCTCCCGTACTCAAGTTCTGCTGTTTCAAATGCACTTCCAGGGTTGAGCCCCGGGCTTTCACATCTGACCGACAGAACCGCCTACGCGCCCTTTACGCCCAATAATTCCGAATAACGCTTGCGCCCCCCGTGTTACCGCGGCTGCTGGCACGGAGTTAGCCGGCGCTTCCTCCACCGGTACCGTCAATACATATCACTGTTAATTCTATGTAATTTCTTCCCGGTTGACAGAGCTTTACGACCCAAGGGCCTTCTTCACTCACGCGGCGTTGCTGCGTCAGGGTTTCCCCCATTGCGCAAAATTCCTCACTGCTGCCTCCCGTAGGAGTCTGGACCGTGTTCCAGTTCCAGTGTGACTGATCATCCTCTCAGACCAGCTAACCATCACAGCCTTGGTAGGCTCTTACCCCACCAACAAGCTAATGGTACGCAAACTCATCTTTCAAACAATTGCTTTCAAGAAGAGGCAATCTTTCATCTCTACACTTGTGCATAGAAACTGCATCCGGTATTAGCCATCCTTTCGGATGGTTATCCCGGGCTTGAAGGTAGATTATCTACGTGTTACTCACCCGTGCGCCACTCTACTCAAGATTGCAAGCAATCTTTTTCTCGTTCGACTTGCATGTGTTAAGCACGCCGCCAGCGTTCATTCTGAGCCAGGATCAAACTCTCCAGTTAAATCCTTTAACTACAAACTCGTTAAGGTCTTGTTCAAGACCCGCTTCAAACTTTATCACTGACCAATTTTCAAAGATCAAAAAAAAACTCCCCGAGGACACCAAAACCGTCTCTCGAGAAGACCGGCGTAATATGCCTGAATTTTTTATCCCTGTCAATTGATTTTTTCATTTTTTTTGCAATATTTTTTCATTCCGCGCATCTGATTGTCCATCCCCCTGATTTTCATGGTATTTCAAGTCCAGAAGCCGGACAACAGGTTTTGACAATTGCCTGGAACTTGTGTACAAGTAACCACGCTACATTTTGGGCATCCCCGGGGAATACGCATGACGCATCCCGGTAAAAAAACCGATGACACCGCTTGCAAGGATACGTTCATGGAAACCGATATCAGCCTGAACAATGTGACATTTGCCTATCGCCGGCAGCCCATCCTTGAAGACGTATCTTTGACTGTCCCGAAAAAAGAGTTTGCCTGTGTCGTCGGACCCAACGGCGGCGGCAAAACCACCCTGCTCAAGCTGATTCTGGGTCTGATTCAGCCCGATGACGGGCAGATCCGGGTGCTGGGCACCACCCCGGAAAAAGCCCGGAACCGGATGGGGTACATGCCCCAGTATGCCCATCTGGACATGAACTTTCCGGCCACGGTGCTGGATGTCGTGCTGATGGGGCGCTTGAAACAAAAGGCTTTCTGGTTTTCGGCCAAAGACCGGTCCCAGGCCATGTCTGCCATCGATACCGTGGGAATGACCCCTTTTGCCCATGTCGGGTTCAATACCCTGTCCGGGGGACAGAAACAACGGGTTCTCATTGCCAGGGCATTGTGCAGCCGGCCGGATATTCTGCTGCTGGACGAACCCACCGCCAATGTGGACCATGAAACAGAAGAAAACCTGTTTTCCATACTCAGGGACCTGAACCGGGAAATGACCATTCTGGTGGTTTCCCATGATCTGGGCTTTGTGTCCAAATACGTCAAGACCGTGATCTGCGTCAACCGCCGGGTGGTCATTCATCCCACCACCGTGATGGACGGCACCATGATCAAGGATATCTATTACGGGGACCTGAAAATGGTCCGCCACGATCACCGGTGCAGCCAGGAAGGCCACTGCAATGATTGAGTTTTTTCAGGCGGTCCTGGATCCGGACAACCGGTTTCTGGTCTATGCCCTGGGTATGGGCGGGCTGGCTTCCATTGCCTTTGGCATCATCGGCACCTTTGTCACCATCAAACGCATCAGTTACCTGGCCGGGGCCATCTCCCATTCGGTGTTCGGCGGCATCGGCCTGGCGCTGTATCTTCAGGTGGGGCAGGGGATCACATGGTTCGACCCGATTCTGGGTGCGGTGCTGGCGGCTGTGATTGCGGCCGTGATGGTGGGGCTGGTGAGCATTCATGCCAAGGAACGCGAAGATACCATTATCGGCACGCTCTGGGCCGTGGGCATGGCCTGCGGGATCCTGTTCATCGATAAGACCCCGGGATATTTCAGTCTGAGTTCCTATCTGTTCGGGGATATTCTGCTCATCTCCCAGAAAGACCTGTTGTTTGTGATCGGCCTGGATCTGGTGATCGTGGGGGTGGTGGTGCTGTTTTTCAATCAGTTTTTCGGGGTGTGTTTCGACACCGAGTTTGCGCTTTTGCGCGGCATCAACACCACGTTTTTCTATCTGTTTCTCCTGGTGCTCACCGCTTTGACCGTGGTCCTGCTGGTGCGGATCGTGGGCATTGTGCTGGTGATCGCCCTGTTGACCATCCCCCCGGCCATTGCCGGATTTTACGCCAGGCGGTTGTGGGAGATGATGCTGTACTCGGTCCTCTTGTGTGCGGCGTTCACCTGGGCCGGTCTTGGCATCAGCTACCAGATGAGCCTGTCATCGGGTCCCACCATTATCGTGCTGTGCGGCATCACCTACCTGGTGCTGCTGGCACTGAACCGGGTGGTGCTTAATCTCAGACACTGATCCTTTTGATTCGACGCCCTTGAAATCAATGCCACCGGAAGAATCAAAAATCACCTGACCCTCAAAGTCCAGAAGAACGACACGGATCGACACGTGATGCCCGGCAAAAGATGCGGCGTTGTTTCTGATTTTCTGACCCACATGATCAATCAGGGCGGGGTATTGCGGGTGAATATAAGAAAACGCATGGCGCGCGGTATTGGCGTTCCGTATCTGATCCGCCAGTAACCGGGCGCCGGTGATCTCAGACGCCCAGTCCGCCAGTGTATGCAGTGCCATGCTGGATTTTGCCGCATGGGTGTGCGCATACCCCAGCGCCATCTTCACCGCTTTTCCGAAAAATACCGTGTAAATCAGCTGTGTGATCCGGGGCTGGTTCACGGTTTCCTGTATGGCGGCCTTGAAAAAATCCCCGGTTTGAATGAAGGCTTCCGGTGACATTTGCGGAAACAGGTTCCCGGCAAACCGTTCACTGCGCCGGCCCGTGGTAAACACCAGGGTATCGATGCCGGCGGCGGCGGCCACACCGATGCCGGCGCGGATCGTGGCGATATAGGCATCATGGGACATGGGGGTGACCACACCGGTGGTCCCCAAAATGGAAATGCCGCCCACAATCCCGAGCCGGGCATTCAGGGTTTTCCGGGCCAGAGACTCGCCATCCGGTACAAACACGGTGACTTCCACAGAGTGACGTTCCGTTGTTCCCAGTGTCTCATACACGGCCTGCACCGCCTGAAGGATCATCTCTTTGGGCCCCGGATTGATGGCCGGTTCTCCCACAGCAAGTTCCAGTCCCGGTTTGGTGATCCGGCCCACGCCTTTGCCGCCCTTGATGACCACCGGTTGTTTTTCTCCCGGTATCAGGGTCACCCGGGCCCCGATATGGGCGTTATGGGTGATGTCCGGATCATCTCCGGCATCCTTGACAATGACGGCCTCGCACCGGTTGTCCGCCGGACAGGTCACCTGGTGCACCGGCACCGTCCGGGTGCCGCCGCCAAGAAAGCGATGGTCACCCGTTCCGGGGCGTTTCCGGTCAACAGCCGTATCAGGGCCGCCTGCACCGCGGCAGAGGCTGCCGCCCCGTGGTGAATCCTTTTTTCAATGAGGGTTGTGACATTCAGGTCCGCGCCTTTGTCCGCTGTTGCCTGAAATCGGTGCAAAGGGCCACAAAACGGCGGGCCGCTGCCGGGTTGGACCCGAAATGCACGTGCAGATACGACCCCAGCGTCCGAAGTTTCTGGTATCCGGTCACCTGCACATCCTGACCGGCCCGAGAGGTGACCTCAAACACATGATCACAGGTTTCGTTATCGGCCATAACCGATGAATAATGAAATTCATGGCCCCGGACCCGGTCTCCTTTGTCACCGATCACCGTGTCCCGGGTCAGGGTCACTTCCCGGTATCCCAGGGACCGGAGCTTCGTGGACATGGCAACGTCCAGGTCAAAGCAGCCTGCCATGGATATCGGCTGATTTGAATCCGCAAGCATCAGTTTCCGGCACAGAAACATGAATCCCCCGCACTCGGCGAAAATCGGCATTCTGTTCTGGCTGTGGGACCTGATTTCAGACAACAGCGTGGTTTTTTTTGACAAGGTGTCTGCAAACAGCTCGGGATATCCCCCGCCCAGGTAGATGCCGTCGATCGCTTCAGGCAGATGGTCATCGGCCAGGGGTGAAAAAAAGACCAGCCTGGCACCGGCCTGTTCCAGCATGGCCAGGTTGTCCGGATAATAAAAGCAGAACGCCTTGTCCCTGGCCACGGCAATCCGGGGCCGGCCGGCAGAGACAGCGGTCACACCGCCTGAATGGACCGCGCTTTCCGGTTTCGTCTGCCGGGCCATGCCGGTATCCGGATGGCCCAGGGGAACCTTGATATCCGGCAGTTCCCGGATCAGCTGCGGCATGCTCACATGTGCATCCACCATGGCAACCAGGGTGTCGATGGTGTCTTGTGAGAGAATATGTTCATCCGCCGTGGTCAGGCCCAGGTGACGTTCCGGCATGATCAGGGCGTCGTTTTGCGGCAGATGCCCCAGGCAGGGAGTGGTGCAGTTCTGTTCCACCGCATCTTTGAGATACGTATAATGCCGGGCACTGCCGGTAAACGTGAACACGACCCCGGCCAGGGTCAGATCCGGATCAAAGGTTTCAAACCCCTTGACCACGGCGGCCGCGCTTCTGGCCTTGCCTCTGGCGGACACCACCAGCAGCACGGGCAGTCCCAGCCACTTGGCCATCTGGGCCGTGGACCCGGTTTCCGTTGTGGCATCATACCCGTCAAACAGCCCCATGACGCCTTCCACCACCGCCAGGTCCGCACCCCTGGACCGGGCCTGAAACACCCGGCGATTGTATTCCCTGGAAAGCATCCAGGAATCCAGGTTGTAACTGGTTTTACCGGCAATCTGAGCATGGTGCCCCGGGTCGATGAAATCCGGTCCCACCTTGAACGGGGCCGCATCAAATCCATTGGCCCGCAGCCAGGCCAGAACACCCAGGGTCAGGGTGGTTTTTCCCGCGCCGCTGCCCGTGGCGGCAATGACACATCCTTTAATGGTTCACCTCTCTATATCTGCCTGTTTGCACCTGGCTGGCTGTCACCGGGTTTCATGAACCGCTCTTTCATACGCCATGATGGCCAGGGCATTGAACACGGCCGCCGCCACATTGGACCCGCCTTTTCTGCCCGTGTTGGTAATATAGGGAATCTTGAGAGACATGAGCGCTTCCTTGGATTCCGCGGCATTGACAAACCCCACGGGCAGGCCGATCACCAGGGCCGGCGCGGTTTTTTTCGCCTCGATCAGCTCGATGAGCCGCAGCAGGGCCGTGGGGGCATTTCCCACCACATAAATGCCGGCGTTCATCTGATCCGCAGCCAGATCCACGGCCGCCAGGGCCCGGGTGGTGCCCTGCTCCGCGGCCAGGGCCGCCACCTTTGGATCCGCCATCAGGCAGGACACCGTGCCGCCGAAATGGGTGATCTCTTTTTTGCGGATGCCCACCCGGGCCATGTTGGTGTCCGTGAACACCTGACATCCCTGCCCAATGGCGGCCATGCCTTTTTCCACGGCATGGTTGCCGAACCGGACGGTCTGCAGATAGTCAAAATCCGCCGACGTATGAACCATGCGTCGAACAATGGGCCAGTGGATCTCATCCATGCCGTGATTTCCCGCTTCCCTGTCTATGATCTGAAAACTTAAATTTTCGATTTCCTGTGGCTTCATCCTTTTCTCGACCCTTTGCAATTTGTCCTGATGATAAAATAATTACATTACCATTTTTTTTTCCGGGTTTCACCCCAAATTCTTTGACTGCCGCCATAAAAGCCTTGCCATCTGCATCGGCACGGGTATAAAAATGGGTCAGGCACGCTGATTTTGAATCCGCGTGCCGTCAACCTTGTATTTTGAACAGGAATATCATCATGTATCATCATTTATTCGGACCGGTTCCCTCGAGGCGCCTGGGCATTTCTCTGGGCGTGGATCTGGTTCCCAGAAAAGTCTGCTCTCTGGACTGTGTATACTGTGAGGTGGGCCGCACCACCCGGCTGACCCTGGCCCGGAAAGAATACGTCCCGCTGGACCGTATCAAAAAAGAACTGGACCATTATTTCTCCCATAACCCGGACCCGGATTACCTCACGTTTTCCGGATCCGGTGAACCGACCCTGAACACCTGCATCGGCGATGTGCTGGCATATATCAAGCAAAAAAAGCCCCAGATTCCGGTGGCAGTCCTCACCAACGGCACCCTGTTGAACGATCCGGAAGTCAGAGACGCCCTGATGGCGGCCGATGTGGTGCTTCCCTCTCTGGATGCGGCAACGCAATCGGTGTTTGAAAAGATCAACCGGCCGCATACCGATTTGACCCTGGATGCCCATCTGGCCGGATTGATGGCGTTCAGAAACAGGTTCAAAGGCCGGTTTCGCCTGGAAGTATTCATTCTGCCCGGATACAATGATCACGAAGATGAATTGAACGCCATGAAAAAAGTCATTCATGCGCTCAATCCCGAATGTATTCAGCTGAACACCCTGGACCGGCCCGGCACGGTCACGGACCTGAAAAGTGCGTCTCCTGAAGAGCTGCAGCGCATTGCCCAATACCTGGACCCGGGTGCCGCGGAAATCATTGCCGCCGCGCCGAAGCGCAAACAACTCTCCGCCTATCGACAGGACATGGAAGCCGCCATCATGGAAACCATTGCCCGCCGGCCCTGTACCCTGGATGATCTGTCCACCATCCTGGGCCTGCACGTGAGTGAAATCAACAAATATCTGGATGTGATGACGGCTGACAACAAAATCATTGCCAAGCATCAGAACAGGGGCGTTTTTTATCAGACACCCGAATAATGCAGCACTCATTAGGAAATACTCACAATGACGCTTGTCTTGAAAAAATTGTTTGTGACATCCTTTTTTTTGTGTTCGATCATATTTTGGGGTCTTGTTCTTTTCCCGGGCACTTCTGCGTTTGCCAAGGACCCGCAGATCGTAGTCAAGGAACTGGCCTCTACCCAGAAAAGCTGGAACGGGGCACGGCTGCCGGCCTATCCGGTTTTATGCCGGTCAGATTGACACCCCCATCACGGTAAAACGGAATCAATGATGACACTTCAGGGCATCGCAGGCCTGGCCGCCTTTGTGGGACTGGCCTGGATAATCAGTGAAAACCGGGGTCAGGTAAAAATCAAAACCATTGCCATGGGATTGGGCCTGCAATTGCTGCTGGCCCTGATGTTTCTCAAGGTCCCGCTGCTGGGACAGGGGTTTGCCCTGCTCAATCAGGTGGTTCTGGCCCTGGAACAAGCCACCCGGGCCGGCACTTCCATGGTATTCGGCTACCTGGGGGGCGGCCCGCTGCCGTTTGATGAAAAATTTGCCGGGGCCTCCTTTATCCTGGCGTTTCAGGCCCTGCCCCTGGTTCTGGTCATGAGCGCCTTGTCTTCTCTTTTGTTTTACTGGCGGGTGCTGCCATGGATTGTCCGCAATTTTTCCCGGGCGCTGGAGCGGTTGTTCGGCCTGGGCGGAGCTGAAGGACTGGGCGTGTCTGCCAATATTTTTGTCGGCATGGTGGAGTCTCCCCTGTTCATCCGGCCCTATGTGAAATCTTTGACCCGCAGTGAACTTTTCGCTTTAATGACCGCGGGTATGGCCACCATCGCGGGCACCATGATGGTGCTGTATGCCAATATCCTGGGAGACGTTATCCCCAACGTGCTGGGCCACATCCTGGCGGCCTCCATCATCAGCGCTCCGGCCGCCATCACCGTGGCCAAGATCATGATCCCTGAAACCCAGCCCGTCACCTCAGGGGAGTTGACCGCACCGGATCCGGCCTCCGGTGCCATGGATGCCATCACACGGGGCACCCTTCAGGGGGTGGAGCTGCTCATCAATATCATTGCCATGCTCATCGTGCTGGTGGCCCTGGTCCACCTGGCAGATATCGTGCTGAAACTTCTGCCTGGTGTGGATGGCGCACCATTGACCCTGCAGCGGATTTTTGGCTGGATCATGTCGCCGGTGGTCTGGCTCATGGGCATTCCCTGGGCTGAAGCCGGCATTGCCGGGGGCCTGATGGGCACCAAAACCATCATCAACGAATTTGTGGCCTACCTGAACCTGGCCGGACTGCCGGCAGACAGCCTGGGCCCGGACAGCCGGCGGATCATGCTCTACGCCATGTGCGGATTTGCCAACCCCGGCAGCCTGGGCATCATGATCGGGGGGCTGGGAACCATGGCACCGGAACGTAGAGGAGAGATCGTATCCTTAGGGCTCCGGTCCATCGTTGCCGGCACCATCGCCACCTGCATGACCGGCACCATTGTAGGATTGATCAGTTGATTGATTCAGCAAATCCCGCACGCCCCATTGTTTTTCCACCTGTAAATACGTGAATTGTTTTTCCGGTTTCGGCGGGATGAAGGACATGGCCCTCTCCGCCAGCGCCGTGATGGACAGTGCCGGGTTGACCCCGAGGTTGGCCGGGATCATGGATCCGTCCGCCACCAGCATATTTTCATACCCCATGACCCGGTTTCTGTCATCGATCACCCCTTTTTGCGGATCTTTGTGCGCACTGCATCCCCCCATGATATGGGCCGTGATCGGCGCGTTCATATACACCTCTGAAAAGATGCTGGCCGGAATGCCGTCCACCCGCCGGGCCAGGCGCCGGACAAAATCATTGGCAATGGGGATAAAGACCGGATTTTTTCTGTCACTGGCCTGGCTGGATCCCAGGGTTTTGACAAACGGCCAGATCCACCGGTGTTTGCGGGACACATTCAGGTAATTGTCATGGGTCTGCATCACCAGGACGATCAGGTTTCTGCGGGCAAAACCAAACGGGTTCAGCAACCGGAAAAACGATACCGGATGCTGAACCACATTGCCGACATACCGGCATATCCGGGGAATCCGCCCCCCGCCATCGCGTCATCAACACCGCCAAAATGCCCAAAAAATCATTGCCTTCAGCATACCGGACCGGTTCCATATGGGTATGGTCATCCGGATGCACACTCGAGGTGATGGCCACCCCTTTTGAAAAATCCACAGCCCTGGAATTGGCCCTGACCGACAAAATGGCTTCACTGTTGGTTCGAACCCGCTGCCCCAGCTGATCCGACAGGTTGGGCAGCCGGCCGTTTTCCTTCAGGGTCAGCAGCAGGGACAAGGTCCCCAGGACCCCGGCGGACAGCACGATCCCTTTTGTGTGACAGACGGTTTCAGATTTCCGGATTCCCGTGGTCTTCACCGCCGTGACCCGGTATCCGGCCGACCCGTCATCCGACAGGGGAAAGATATCTGTCACCCGGTGTTCAGGGATGATCCGTGCGCCGAATTTTTCCGCAAAAAACAGGTAGTTTTTATCCAGGGTGTTTTTGGCATCTTTCCGGCACCCGGTCATGCAGGCCCCACACAGTTCACACCCCACCCGGTCCGGCCCTTGTCCCAGAAAATAGGGATCTTTTGCTTTTTTTCCCTGTTCGCCGAAATACACCCCCACCCGGGTTTTGCAAAAGGTATGTTCCCGACCGTATTCCGCGACGGTCTGCCGCATCAGGTGATCCGCCTCGCCGATATACCGGTTTTCCGTGGCTCCCAGCATTTTTTCCGCCAGATGGTAATAGGGCATCAAATCGGATTTCCCCCCCATCCGCCGGACGATTTCATGGTCGAAAAATGAATCCGGCGGCACATACAGGGTATTGGCATAGTTCAGACTGCCCCCGCCCACGCCGGCACCGCTCAATATGAAAATATCATTGAGCAGGTTCATGCGTTGAATGCCATACAGGAACAGTTTCGGCATCCACAGATACTTGCGCAGATGCCAGTTGGTTTTCGCAAAATCATCACCGGCCCACCGTTTTCCCGACTCGATGACACCCACCTGGTAGCCTTTCTGGGCAAGCCGCATGGCAGACACACTGCCGCCGAAACCGGATCCGATCACCAGATAATCAAAATCAAATTGCCGGGCGGTCATCAGGACACCATGCCCCAGGAAAAAATATTGTCTTTGGCCAGGATGCCGGACACCCGGGCTGCCTGAACCAGGTCGGGATTCAATATATCCAGGAGCGCATACTCCAGGCCGGCCGCTGCCAGCATGGCCACATAGCTCTGTTCGATGACCCGCCGTGCAGCCTTGTCCGGGGCATTGGTGCCCAGGTTGGAAATGCCGCCGATGGTTTTGACCGGAAACCCCAGCAGGTCGGGCAGGGTGCGGATCACCTCCAGCACCTCTCTGGCCTGGACAATACCGTTTTCCCAGGCCAGGGGCGGGATCACCGGATCGATGATGACCCGTTCCTTTGCCACGCCGGCAGCTTCCGCCGCCGCCACCAGTTCCATTGCCACCTCGAACCGCTGGACAGCATCCGTTGGCACCCGGGAATCCGGATACAGCAGAAATCCCACAATATCGGCATCATATTCCCTTGCCAGGGGAGAATTTTTTGGATCTTGCGAGGCTCCAGAGAAAACCCATTGAGAATGATCCGGTTTTTCGCGGCGTTGGCTCCGGCTGCCATGGCATCGGGATTGGCGGTATCGATAAGCAGAGGCAGGTCGGTTGCGGCCTGCACCGCATCCATGAAAAACCGCATGCCCGGTTTTGCCTGTTTTCCCAAAGGACCGGTATTCACGTCAATGGCCCAGGCCCCCCGGGCTTCGCAAGCCCGCACCAACGCCTGCACCGGTTCCGGGTCAAACCGCTGCAGGGCCCGCCGGATTTCCGGCCGGGTAATCCGCAGGTTATCAGCGATCAGTTTCATCACCTGATCCCATCGGTGTCAGGGCCACGCACCGGCCACAGAAAAAATTCGGCCAGCGGTTTGTGCCCGACCCCCACAGGTCCGTCCCTGGTATACAGGACCCAGGCATAAGCGGTATCATACCGGCTGGTGGTGGCAGACCAGTAAAAATCCTGAACATCGGTAAACGGATGATCCACGGGCAGGGCCGGAGAATGGCAATCCATGTCGGTCAGGCTTTCCAGCTCCCTGATTTCGGGGACCCGCCAGTCATCAAATCCATATGCCCGATCTCTGTTCATCTGCGATATCAGGCCATGGGCGGTTTTCCAGTCCATGGCCTGCGGGTGCACACGGGCATGTCTCAGCCAGACAAGACCGGTGCCGGTGTCATGGACCCGGTCACCCTCTGATCTGAACCGGGGGTCCGGAAACGGTTTTCCGGCCTGAAATTCCCCATCCTGGCCAGACCCCATACAGTCCATCCGGTGGCAGGCCGCATCATAACAGATGGTCTGGCCGGTCCGATACACCCGGGAACCGTCGGGATCGATCTCCCGCACCGGCCAGACCATGTAGGAGCGATGCTTCATTCCCTTGAACACCCGGGCCCCCCCCAGGTGGATATACCAGGCCTGATCCGGCAGCCGGGCACAGGTGGTGGACGTCCAGTAATATCCGTGAAAGATGTTGGTAAACAGATGACCGGCATCGATACTGGGATTGATGACATCATGACTCATCAGGCTGAACAGTTCCCGGCGGTTGGGCAGTTTCCAGTCATGATATCCGAACAGGCCGGATTCGTTGAATCCCTTTATCTCTGCCAGTGCCTCCTGCCAGGTCATGGGAAATTCCAGCAGCCCGGCATCTTTCGGCCACATCAGACCGGTGTGTTCATCGATCACGACATCGTTGTCCGGTTTAAACCTGTTTTTCATTTCCAGCCCACATACCATTTTCTTCATTCATATCCGAACACAGCCCATGACAGGTCTTTTAATGATCATCCATATCCTCAGCAACACCAAAATGAAAAACAGATTGTCGTCTGCGATCCCTTTCAAATCACATTTTTTATATTGACAGAAAATTCAATCATTACAACTAAAAAAAGGGGTTTGCAAAACCATTTTCAGATCCGCCCGATCAAAGGGTGGTGGTTCCGGCGCATATTTTATCTCCGGCCGGCATGGTTTTTGTCAGTTTATATTGGGCACTGGGGATCAGGCCTTTGTACATCGCCTCTGTAAACGCCGCATGGCCGCTCTGGCAGAGCCTCCATTCAACGGGGATATCAAGCTCCATGCCGACGTCCTGCCAGGGACATTTGGTATATTCGCTCCGGATCGTATTCCCATCTGTTTTTTCAGTCAGTTCCATTCCGTTAACTTGGGCTGCCACCATTCCCGACTGTTTGAGGTTTTCAATATCCACATTTTCCCCGAACAAGGATTTGAGCTGCTTGGCCGTAGTATGCCCCAGCATGCCCCATGTATTGTCACTTGCCTTTTTGACGGTTTCGAGGGGCACCCCTTCTTTCATCAGATTTTTGACCAGCAGGGAATACGAATAAATCAATGAATCCAGCCTTTTCTGGGCCAGTTCTTCAATGGGTAATGTCTGTTCCATTGGTCTTCTCCTTTTTCATCATTGGTTGAAATGACCTGGTTTGCTTTTAACAGGACCATTTTCAGTCCTCTCCCGGCAGCGTCCTGTGCATACTGCCGGGAGACAAATTTGCATAATTTCAGGACATCCTTCATCGGATAGCTCCTTGATATTATGTGATCAAGTTGTCAGAACCCATTGAAAACCGACATGAAAAAGCAAAAGTATCGCTGGCACAGGAGGGCGTCGTATAGCAGAACAGAATGAATGTCTGAATCAGAATAATAAAATGATACTGATTCTTTAACGAACTGGTTTCAGGTTGTCAAGTCTATTTATGAAGACCTGCCGGGGTTCAGTTTTTTCCCGTATACATGCCTTCGTAATCCAGTGTGGTCAAGGGTGTGCCTTCCGAATGAACACCGGCATCCACCACTTTGGCAACAAACAGGGTGTGGTTGCCGGGCTGATGCTGTTCGATCACCTCCAGTTCAAACCAGGCCAGGCAATCTGTCAGAATGGGCACCCCGGTTTTTCCGGGTTTCCAGTCCATCCCGGAAAATTTTTCCCCCGGATCCGGCCCTTTGAACCGTTTGAGCAGGTCTTTTTGAGACTGATCGATAATGTGCAGCCCGAACGCCCGGGTGGTGACGATCATGTCATGGGAATACCGGTTGGGATGCACCGCCGCCATAATCAGGGGCGGATCATACGACACCTGGGTCACCCAGGAGGCGATCATGCCGTTGACCGCATCATCCATTTTCGTGGTCAGCACATAAATACCATATGTCATCTGCCCGAAGGCGGACTGCCACTGCTGTTTCATATCATTCTCCTGCTGTTTGCGTTAACAGTGTCACTTCTCTGCCAAACTTGAACACTGCTGAAAACCGCATCACCGGTCTGCCGTCATCATCGGTCACCTCGGCCTGTCCCCGGACCTGCCGGTTTTCAAGCGGGGTCAGCCTGAGCGCTGGCAGACAGCATTCCTTTTGTCACCGGTGCCAGAAACTCCGCATTCAGGGAGATGGTCCCGAACCGGCTGTCCGGGGGAAGCAGGCTTTTGATGGCCATGGCCACGGCCGTATCCGCCAGGGTGACAATGGCGCCGCCATGGGCCATTCCCTTCCCCTGGGCCAGCTGATACACAAAGGGCATGGTCAGATAGGACCGCCCGTCTTTTGCCTCGACAATATCGAGCCCCAGCAGTTTTTCAAAAGGTGCGCAGCTGATCCAGCTGTCCAGAACCACCTCGTGCGGCCCGGTATCCGGATTTACATGTATTACATTTTTCATAAACTCAATACGCCGTCAGATAAATTTTACCGTCACACTATGACATCTTAACTTGAAAAAAAGTGGTTTCTCAAAAACTTGGACTTGCT
>JAXHLJ010000009.1:0-6992 GCA_034522435.1 Desulfotignum sp. | reverse complement strand
GGTCAAATCTTTATTCTTGACAAAAATGGATAAGCGACTCACACAGAGCATTGGTCAGACAACCTCGCATCCAGTATCCCGGTGCTTATTATCATGTCACTGCGCGCGGCAACCCTCGGCAGGATATTTACAGAGACCACCATCACGGAAAAAAAGGTGTCACGAAAAAAAAGGTTGACAGCGTCAATTAAAAATCTTACTTTGTAACGCAACAAGAAACGATCGGCCGGAGAAAAGGATAAGCTATAATGTTTTCGGAAATCGGCAGCATGCTGGCCGCCATTGCATGGCACTTCGGCCCCAGGGGCCTGAACGGGGAATGCTGTGAGGATCTTTCCCTGCCAGAGTTTATTGCCCTGGACAAGGTTTCAGCCACCCGGAACTGTTCCGTGCAGGAAGTGGGGCGCAGTCTTGGTTTCAGCAAAAGCGGGGCCACAAGAGTGGTCAACCGACTGGAAAAAAAGGGCTACATCAAAAAGCTAAAATCCCGCGAAGACGGCAGAGTATGCTGCATTGAACCCACGGACAAGGGCCGGGAAATGCTTCGGATGGCAGATCTGCGGTATCAGCAGCAATTTGAAGAGCTTTTATCCAGGTTTCCGTCTGAATCCAGACAGAAAATCAAAGAGGTTTTTTTCCGGGTGGCCGGGGCAGTGAAAGAGTAAATTTTTTTGGATAAATGGTTGACATTGACAACTTTTAAGGGGGCATAATGAACAATCTTTTTACTTCGCTGAAATATTTTGCAGTCATTACCGCTGAGCTGACAGTCCTTTTTATCGGAATCAGCGCAATTGTGGCCCTGATTTTAATGTATATTCCCCGTGACCGCCTCCGGCAGTGGCTTTCCAGGCGGGGCATTTTCGGCAATTTCCTTGCCGGCATTGTCGGGGCATTGACCCCGTTTTGTGCCTGTTCCACAATTCCCATGACGCTTGGCTTTCTCAACGCCGGGGCGCCTTTTGGTCCGGTCATGACATTTGTGATCGCATCCCCGCTGCTCAACCCCATTATTATCGGAATGGTTGCGGTTCTCATGGGCTTAAAAGCCTGCCTGATCTATTTTGCGGTTACTTTTGCAGGCGCCATCTGCTTTGGAATCGTTCTGGAGAAGACCGGAGGCGGCCGGTATGTAAAAAACGTCCGGGTAAAAGGAGGGTGCTGCGACAGCGGAGAGCCGGAAATTCCGGCGGCTTTTCCGGATAAGCTGAAAAGCGCTTTTGCTTCTGCCTGGACCGATTTCCGGGGGGTGCTGATCTATCTCCTGGTCGGCGTGGGGATCGGGGCTGTGATTTACGGATATATTCCACAGGAATGGATCGTGACAGCGGCCGGGCCCGACAATCCGCTGGCCATACCGATTGCCGCGGTCATCGGGGTCCCCTTGTACATCCGGGCCGAATCGGCCATTCCCATCGGACTGGCTCTGGCTGAAAAAGGCATGAGCATGGGGGCGGTGATTGCCCTGATCATCGGCGGCGCCGGTATGGCGATTCCGGAGATGACCATGCTGGCAGGAATATTTAAAAAACGGCTGGTGGCTTCATTCGTGTTTGTTGTTTTTGCAACCGCGGTGATTGGCGGATACGCATTTAATATGATACTGTAACCTACATCAGGTGTAAACCTTTCAAAAACAAGGAGGCAAGTTATGGCCGAAGAAAAGAAAAAAGGGTTGCTGCAGAAAATTTTCGGAAGTAAACCCAGCTGCTGCAGTGTCGAGCTCGAGGACGCAGAGCAGGAGAACCAGCAGGAGGAATCGGAAAAAAAGAAGGATGAAGGCGGGCAGGGGTGCTGTTCGCCGCGCAGTGAATCCGGAGAATAAGAATTAAGGGGTCAAATCTTTATTCTTGACAAAAATGGATAAGCGATTCATACAAAGATATGGTCAGACAGCTTCGCATCCAGTATCCCGGCGCTTATTATCATGTCACTGCGCGCGGCAATGTTCGGCAGGATATTTACAGAGACCACAGGGATTATGTCAAGATTAAAGATTTGACCCCACTCCGTTTTTTAGAAAAACAACCGGTCAGTGACCAACCCTTTTTCCAGCAGGTAATTCAGGATGGCTTCGCGTCCCTCCAGGTAAACCCGTCTGGTCGACGTTTCCTGAACCAACATCAGAGGGATATTGTGATATCCGCTGTTGCGCATAAAGGTCCTGCCCTTACGCGGCGCTTCGACAGCCTTTGGCACAACTGCCACATCCGGCGCGGACTCGTTTTCCAATATCAAAATTGCACTGAAGGGATTGACCGCCGCAAGGGGGTGGCCCAGAAGCGCTGAAAGTGTACGCTGGTCTTCCGGTTGTGTATCCAGCGGAATCAGGTGCCATTCTCCACCCTGAGGGGGATACGCAGCCAGACTGGCCATCACCCCGTTACATTTATCGCAATGCAGGCTGAAGAAAAAAAATATTTGCCTGCCATCCGCTTGTGCCGGCTGGAACGAGGTCATTACGGCCTGACTGAGATCGGGAGTTCTTTCCGGAAACTTAAACAGGGCTTGCGATGAAAAACCCGCACTCCAAACGGCCACGCCCAGCACCACGGTTGCCAGGGAACGCCGGCTCCAGCCAAAGGCAAAAAGCGTGAGAAACAGTGCAACGCCCACGCTGTAGCACAGAATACAGGCTTCCTGAATGCCGAATTTCTGAAACCCGAGAATTCCACCGTCAAAAGCCAGGCCGGCGGCAAGGAGGATTGTCACCAGCATCCGGAGCCGGGTTTTTTTCAGGTATTTCTCCAGAAACAGCAATACCGTCAAAAGCCAGAAAAACAGCACCCCCAGGGCAATGAAGATGATTTCACCATACTTGACGAATGTAGCAACCAATGCACATCCGGTCGTAGGGCAGAGTCCACCGGTACCGGCTTTTTGCAATCCGAATTCAATGCTCAGCAACAACGCCGCTACCAAAGCCGGAACAGCGGGCGCATACAAACGGACCCGAGAATCCACGCCCGCGATAACGGGAGGGTTCAGCGTACCATCGTCTGCAATCATACTATTCCTCCGTAAGAAAATCGGCCATTATCTATTGGGTCTGATTCATTTTATCTCGCAGCAGTCTTCTTCCGGCGGCGGCGGTTCGTGCAAATCTTTGCACTGACCGCCCATGCTGCCGTCGACCACATTCCCCCCGCCTGCAGGACTGAAGACATTTCCCTCGCACACCAGGCTGCCCTTAATGGTGTTATTGATAAGGGTCGATCGTCCGGTATTTTGAAGCACACTCAGGTCGCCGCCAACAGAAGTTTTTGCGACCTTCAGAGAACGTCCGATTTTATCGATGAAAAGATCCCCGCCGATCTCTGCTCCATCTATTTCTGCTCCCCCTGAATGTGAGACCCGGATACTGCCGCCCACGACTGATCCCGAAAAGACACTCATCTGGGTGGCATCTTCAGCCGCGATATTACCATTGATGCGGACGTTGAAGGCGTTCAGGGTGGCATCTTTCGACACCCTGATCGTACCGCCCGACTGAACATTGAAAGCGTAGAGCTTGGCTTTCGGGGCCACAATGATATCACCCTTTATTTGTGTATCCTTCAGGGTGCAGATCGCGTTTTCCGGAACGTGCAGGGTTTCCATGACTTCCCCCTCCACTGTACCGGTGCATTCATTTGCATTCGCCTTGAAGGGCAAATGGATCGACAACAACAACCCCAGAGCAATCGCCGCGCACAGAAAACCCTTTTTTTGAACCAAAGCAGAATCACTCGTCATGTGCCATTCCTCCGTTAAAAAACAGACCGGCCTTTTCGGCCGGCCCGAATATCAGTTTGTTCCACACGCCCTATCTCTTAGCAACGGGGTAGCCCTTCTCTTCCCAGGCAACGATGCCGCCCGGGTATTTATAGATATTCTTAAAGCCGTTATCGACAAGGATTTTAGCCCCAAGCGTACTTCTCCTGCATGCGACAAAGCCGCAGTAGACGACAATCGTCTTCTCCTTGTCAGTCCCGGCCACCTTGACCAGATTATCCCTGTGAGCCGCGGTGAGTTCGGCCTCTGTCATGGGCAGACCTGCGTTGAGAGCACCCGGCAATATGCCATACTGCTCGTCCTCTTCAATGGGTAGCGTACTGATGATGGTAAACTTCCTTCCCTCGTCATACCATTTTTTCAATTCATCGGTTTTGATCAGGTTGTATTTGAAATCGCTTGCACGGACATCCTCTACAAGCTTCACCGACGCGTTTTCAATCGGTATTTCCAGCCCCTTTGGCGAGGTCCCGTGCCCTGCGCAACCGGCAGCAACCAACGACGCAATTGCAATACACCCAAATACGATAAACTTTTTCATTTCAGTTTCCTTTTTTTATGGTTTTGATGTTGAGGCTGCATTTTATACATATACGGTTTCTATCTGTAAAATAGATAATATAAATTCTTTTCCATCTTCACATAGGGTTTTTCAATAGACAGATTTATTGTTTTCCTTTTCGGCGTGATATTGAAATTTTCAATATCAAGTATCCCCATCCATATAAATTAAGAATTGGACAATGGCTTTTCCCACAGGCTATTTTACCCGGCAAAACAATGGCAGTGCCCTGGAAATCCCTTGGTCAGGTTTGAGAATTGAGGCCGGGATAAACTTGTGGCCATGATACAGAACCATAATGAACTGAGGAAACCATGACATTTGATTCCAGGCTGGTGAAAAAACTGCTGGCCGCTTTCCGGCAGGACCGGTCTGAAAGCACACCCGCAACGGAGACACCGGGATCTCATACCCATTCCCCGGAATTTCTTTCTGCACTGACCCGGATGCAGGAGGGCTGCACCGACTGCGGGGCCTGCAAAAGCCAGTGCGCATTTCTCAAAGAGTACGGCACTCCTGCCCAGATGCTGCGCACATATGATTTCAGACACCCGGACCATCAGCGTAAGGCCTTTGAATGCAGCTTGTGCAACCTGTGCAAAGCGGTGTGTCCGGAAAAACTGGACCCCGGCCATCTTTTTTTCCTGGCCCGCAAAGAAGCGGTATCCGCAGGCCGGGTAGATCTTTCCAGATACAAGGGACTTCTGGCTTACGAAAAAAAAGGCAACTCACCTCTGTTCTCCTGGTACGGCCTGCCAGAAGGCTGCGACACTGTTTTTTTCCCGGGATGCACCCTGCCCGGCACCCGTCCTGAGACCACCTGGCAGATGTTCACCCATCTGCAGAAAATGGTCCCTTCCCTGGGCGTTGTCCTGGACTGCTGCAACAAAATCAGCCATGACCTGGGCCGGCAGGATCATTTTGACTCCATGTTCACACACCTGCATGACTTTTCTGAAAAAACACCATATTCAAAAAGTATTGGTGGCCTGCCCCAACTGCTACAAAATGTTCAACGCATACGGCAACGGGATAACGGTGGAAACCGTCTGGGAGATGATGGACCGGCATGACCTGCCGGAGACAGCCCGGGGGAATGGTGAATTGCCGGTACATGACCCCTGTCCGCTGCGGCAGGAAGCGGGCATTCAGGATGCGGTCAGATCCCTTGTCACCCGGATGGGGATGACAGTGGAAAAAATCCGCAGCCAGAAGCAACGCACCCTGTGCTGCGGGGAAGGCGGCAGCGTAGGATGTGTCCGGCCGGATCTGGCCCAAACCTGGGGTACGACCCGGCAGCAGCAGGCCGGGGGCCGTACCCTGGTGACCTATTGCGCCGGTTGCGCCGGATTTTTAAACCGGCTGACCCCCACATACCATCTGGCCGACCTGATCTTTGACACCCAAGCCACCCTTGGCGGCCGTTTCAAAGCGGCCAGGGCCCCGTTCACCTATCTTCACCGCATCCGTCTCAAGCACAAATTTAAAAAACACCTGGCCCCGGCCGTGCAGCAGGCAGGTGTTTCAGAATCTGCAAAGGCAGGCGACAAAAGACAGTCGGTAAATTTGATGGTAAAATAAAAAAGAGTCGAAACGCCTGCCAATAAAGTGTATATTGTGGGTCACATTATTATATGGGCGGCCTTAGTAAGTATCAACAGAAAGGGATTTCCCACCTGCGGAAAATCGGCCAAGCTGCCTGAGGTGGTGGATAAGGCTGCAGCCAACATGAAGAGGTTATTTTTATGAACATCCTATACATTTCCGGAAGTCCCAGAAAAAAGAGCAATACCGATGGCCTCCTGAAAGAAACGTTGTCGGTTACAGGCGGCGAGTTCATCAAGATCACCGATTATCGGGTGGATCCGTGCCGGTCCTGCTGGAGCTGCCTGAAATCGGGAGAATGCGTCCTGGATGACGATATGACCCGAAAGATTATCCCCATGCTGCTGAAGGCCGATATAATGGTGCTGGGCACCCCGGTCTATTTCAATAATGTCTCCGCCCAGCTCAAGGCATTTATGGACCGCACCTGGTGCATCAAGGGAAGACCGAAAAATTCGGCGCGGGGTAGGACGGGCCAGCGCCAACAGCGGGTTACTCCCTAAGCACGGTTCCGGAACGGGCGCCTGGCTGATCACGACGGGAATCGCGGGTGGAAAGGGGTCAAATCTTTATTCTTGACAAAAATAAATAAGCGATTCATAAAGAGATATGGCCAGACAGCTTCGCATCCAGTATCCCGGCGCTTATTATCATGTCACTGCGCGCGGCAACGCTCGGCAGGATATTTACAGAGACCACAGGGATTATGATCGGTTTTTACATATCATGTCCGAGTCACTGGATATCTTTAATGTGTCATTGCTCGCCTATGTCTGCATGACCAATCACTTTCATCTGTTTCTGACCACCCCTGCGGGGAACCTGTCCGAATTCATGCGCCATTTTAATGGAACTTTTATACCGGTTTTGCGATATCACCCAGGCTGAAGTGGGAAGGCTTGTCGGTGGAATTGACTACAGCGCCGTGAGCGTCGCCCGAAAGCGGTTACGACTCAGAATGGAATCGGATGCCGCTTTAAAGCAGCAGTTTGAGGATATGGCCGACAAATTGTCAAGATTAAAGATTTGACCCCTTATGACAGCCACAACA
>JAXHLJ010000008.1:0-62971 GCA_034522435.1 Desulfotignum sp. | reverse complement strand
TTTCCTCCTTGTCCGGCTTTCATGTAACGGGCTGGTGCATTGCTGCTATCGGATCATCAGGTGTCGATTGTTTAGAGGTAAAATAGCCCACTGCATTTGTCAACAAAAATATGCGGGTCCGGGGGGGGCCGCTAAGACGGCCTTGCCACCGGTACCGGCACCCTGGATTTTGACATCACCCCGCTGGCGGTACTTCCCGGCATCATTTTTTCAAATTCGCCATGACCATGGATCCGGTAATTTCAAGAGCGTCTGCTGGGGCTTTACGTCCGGCATCAGGTATGGGTTTCACGGGTTTGGGCGGACCGAACATCACATGGATGAATTTGACATACCAGGCGGCTGACTGAATCTGAATGATATAGGCCAGAGATATCAACAGGGCGATGGTCAGGCCTTCTTTTCCGAACGCGGTCATGGCAATGGCCAAAGCGATGGACAGATCACGCATCACCACACCGAACACCATGGCGATGGCATCTTCCCGCTTGAACAGAAACCGGCCGGCAATGGTCAGAAATACATAGGAGATCAGATAGAACACGGTCAGGGGCAGCAGGATAATGAGAATGTCGCCGGGATTGGCAATGATGTGTCTGGCTTTCAACGACATGGCCACAAATGCGATGAGCACCACCCCTAAAGCTGAAAACGGGGGGAATTTGGGTTTGATTTTTTCGTTCCATTTCCGGGTGCCGTATTTTTTCAGGCCATAGGTCTGGGTCAAAAGACCCACCACCAGGGGAAAGAACACAAAAATCGCAATCTGCTTGAACATATGCAGCATGTCCACATCAATGGTGGCGCCCATGAACACCTTTGTGTAGACGGGGGCTGCCAGGGAACCGATGACCAGGCCGAACACCACCATCTTGATGGCGGCTTCCTTGCTGCCTTTGGCAAACCCGGTCCAGGAAATGGTCATTCCGGATGTGGGCAGCACCCCGATCAGAAACAGCCCCACGGCCCACAGCCCATATTTGGGATCCTGGCCGGACAGCATGAGTTTTCCGATGAAAAATGCCAGCAAAGGAATGAGAATGAAATTGATGACCTGGGTGGCGGTCTGCAGTTTCAGATCCCGCCCTTTGAAAATGGTTTTGACATTCAGGGTCACCATCATGGGATATACCATGACAAAGGTCACCGGAATGATAAACTGTTTTAGAAATCCGGCATCGAACAGATAGCCGAAAACCAGGCCGAAGATCATGGCAATAGGAATGGCCCATACCAGATTTTTCTGAATGACTGTGAGTACTTTGATCATGACTGTTTTTCCTTGTGATGCAGCGCTGCGGTTGCGTCAGTATCGTTGAAATTTTTTTTGGACACGAAATGAATGGGACAGGACGACCGGAATTTGCAGTAAATATCCGGGTCCCGGCATTCCAGGCATTCATCGCATAAATAGATGCCGTGCTTCAAACAAATATAACTGGTTTCCCTGTCCGGGTGGTTGATGCATCTGCCCATGGTTTTCTCCTGTTCATCATTGGTCTGAGAGAATTGTGTTCAGGTGTTTTTCCAGCGCTTCCCTGGATTGAACACCCACGAATCGTTTGATTTCTTTGCCCTGGTCAAACAATATAAACGTGGGGATGCTCTGAACCATATAATAGGTGGCCACATCCGGCCGGGAATTGATATCGATTTCCACCATCGTGACCCGGCCCTCATACTTTTTTGCCAGATCCTCGATCACCGGGGCCATCTGCCGGCAGGGGCCGCACCAGGTGGCGCTGAAATCCACCAAAGCAATCTGATCTTTCAAACCGGGGTCCATTCGGGTAATTTCCATTTTCAACAGCCTTTCTTTTCGGGTTTTTGATCAATCATACCTGTTTATTGAGTATAATCAAAAATCGTGCCGGAAAAAAAAGATCTGGAACAGCGTTAGAAGATCCGCCCCGGGCAGCTGTTTTCTTCGAGGTTCGAAAAAAAGAAAATCGTTTGGTGAACCGTTACCGGGAGAACCGTTCGGTTTGCAGCAAAACGGTAACGTTACATTCTTCAGAAGGCAGAAGTTCACCCGTCGGCACGGCAGTTTCCCCGAATATTGTGACACCCCTTGTAAAGGTATCTGCCGCATCGATCAGTGCCAGGCAGTGATCCATGGCAGACACCAGTTCCAACCGGCCGGGCTCCAGATGCATACGGGTACACACGGCCTGCACCACATCCCGGGCCAGGGTATACACATAATTGGGGGCGGACAGACAGGGAATCTCCGCTTCATGATTGCCGGAGACAAACGCGGCTTCACAGGCCCCGCGGTCCAGGGAATTCCAGGTTCTGCAGATAAAGGGGCGCTGGTCATACACCATGCAGGCATGGTCATCCAGAAAGATGCACGGGGTTTTGTCCTTGATCGCCACCCGCTGTGCCAGGGACTGCCCCCGGGTATGAGCCAGGTTGGCGTGAATTCGGGTTTTCAGACGATATATTTCATCCGGGCTGAAACAATCCCGGATATGGGCGCTGATCAATACCGCCTCCAGCGGGGTCACATGGATGCGGGAATGGCAGCAGAAGCTGCATCCTTTGGCGCATTCAGGCGCCGGGGATTCGCAGGTCAAAGCCACAGAATCCAGCACCTGGGCCGCCGCATCCATCACCTGCCGGATAATGGAAAACACTGTCCGGGATGGGTCCTGGATCTCTTCTTGAACGGCATCGGCGATTTGAAAAAAATAAGCGGACAGGGCATCTTTCTCCGGCTGGGTCTGATCCTGCATGGGGTCTCCAATAGTTTTGTAAGACAGTCAGCGATCTTCAGGAATCCGTCAGAGGGATGTCTGGAACTTACCGGTTGGTTTTGCAGATCACTCTATCTGAACCCGGATACCCGGTCAAGGGGTATTCAATCTAACTGTTGACACGGTGCCGTAATGGTATATACTTTTTGATATACACTGATTTGTGGGAGGGCTATCATGGAAAGTGCTAAATTATTCAACAATGGACGCAGCCAGGCCGTTCGCTTACCCAAAGCATACCGGTTTGAAGGCAATGAAGTCTATATTAAAAAAGTCGCCGGTGGCATCCTTTTAATTTCAAAAGATCAATCCGTATGGGATCTCTGGGAAAAAAATCTGATGAAACATGACACACCGTTCATGATGGAGAGAAACCAGCCTTTTCAGCAACAGGAGCGCGAACCCCTTGATTAAGTACCTGCTGGATACAAATATCTGTATCTACATAATGAATCAGAGACCCATTGAAGTTATTCATAAATTCAAACAGTTCAATGTGGGTGATATTGGCGTTTCAACCATAACGGTTTCAGAATTGTATTACGGCGCGGTAAAAAGCAGGAATGCCAAATTGAATTTACAACGGATGGAGGCGTTTCTCACCCCCCTGGAAATTCTTCCTTATGATCACGATGCGGCTGCCTTATATGGTGAAATTCGTTCTGATCTTGAACAAAAAGGGAATGTTATCGGCCCTTTAGACATGCTGATCGCAGCGCATGCGTTAAGCAATGACATCCCCCTGGTGACAAATAATGAGAAAGAATTCCAACGGATTGATCGTTTGATGGTTGAGAATTGGGTTAAACAAGATACACTTAAGGATTCTTGACCATCCGGACGATCGCTTCGGCCAGGACCTGGGAAGCATCTATGGTATCTAAGGGCAGGTTCCCGCCCAGGGCACTCAGTTCCGTGCACGCCACAATGGCCACCCGGACCCCCCGTTCCCGAGGTGATCACAGACCCGGGCGTACTGTTGATGAAGATCCGGGGAGATGCGGCCGGTCTTCACCTGCCGGATGATATTGAACAGCAGGTCCTGGTGTTCGGGGTCCGGCCAGACGTCTGTCATTCCCAGGGTGTCAAACCGGCGGGTGTACAGTTTTGTAATGGCCACAGCCGGTGACGCCAGCATTCCGATTTGTGTTTCTTTGCCGAACCGGGCCTTGACCTGGTCCACCACCAGATCGATCATATTGATGACCGGAATTGTCACGGCTTCCTGCACCGCATCATAATAATAATGGGCCGTGTTGCAGGGGATCACCAGAAAATCCGCGCCCCAGGCTTCCAGGCGCCGGCCCATGTCCGCCATCACAGGTCCGGGGTCTTCGCCGTCGCCTTCGATAATGGCTTTGATCCGGGAGGGCACCTTGGGGTTGTTGTCCACGATGCACCGGATATGGTCTTTGTCATCCATGGCCGGGGTCAGGCGGATGATCCGCTGCATCAGGTCCACCGTGGCCTCGGGTCCCATGCCGCCGATGATGCCCGCCACGCTTTCGTTTTCTTGTGTCATGTTTTCGCCTGCCGCTGGTGTTGGTACGGCCGCCTCAGCGTAAAAAGGCGGCCGCGGTTTACATCATTTTCTGAAGGAATCCATGTAGGCGAACAGGGCCGGTGATCCGCCGGTATGCAGGAACAGCACATTGGCACCGGATGCGAAATGGCCGTTTCTCACCAGATCGACAAGGCCGGCCGCGGTTTTACCGGAATACACCGGATCCAGCAGAATCGCTTCGGTCTGGGCAAACAGTTTCACCGCCTCCACCATACTGTCGGTGGGAATGGAATATCCCGGTCCCACATACTGGTCAAAACACACCACGCGGTCTCTGGGAATCTCTTTTTCGATCCCCAGCTTGGCAGCGGTTTCCTTTGCCAGTTTGTACACGATCTCTTCCTGGACCGTCTTTTCCCTGGACACATTCATGCCGCTTACGGAAATGCCGGTCTCCATGGCGGTCATGCCCACCACCATGCCGGCATGGGTGCCGGCGGAACCCGACGGCACCACGATGTGATCGACGTTCAGGTGCATGTCATTGAGCTGGGCCATGGTTTCTGCGGCACACGAGGCATATCCCAGCGCCCCGATGGCATTGGAGGCCCCGCCGGGAATGATATAGGGATGTCTGCCGTCCGATGTCAGGGCACCGGCTTTTTTCTCCATGGCCCCCATCATGTCCGTGCCGCCGGGCACCACCTCGATGCTTTTGACGCCCATGAGTTCAAACAGGAAATTGTTGCCGCTGCCCTCTTTTTTGTAGGACCCTTTCACCCGTTCCTCCAGTATCAGGTGACAGTCCAGGCCTTCTTTCACGGCCCATGCCAGGGTCAGGCGGCAGTGGTTTGACTGGACCGCACCGCAGGTGATGATGGTGTCGGCCTTTTTTTCCAGGGCATCGGCAAGACAGAACTCCAGTTTTCTGGTTTTGTTGCCCCCGCCGGCCCCGGGCAGCAGGTCATCGCGCTTGACAAACAGGTTGATATCCCCGCCCAAAGCCCGGCTTAAAGCGGGCATCGGCTCGATGGGAGTGGGGGTCTGAATATATTTGCGTCTGGGAAATCGTGTAAAGTTCATGGGGTTCCTCTTATAATAATGGTTTTTTAAGATCGTGTCGGGTTTATGAGTTTATTTGAAAAACCGCTTCCACTTCGATGCCGGCGTTCAGGGGCAGGGCTCCGACCTGGAACGCGCTGCGGGCGGGAAACGGCTCTGTAAAATACTGGTCATACACGGCATTGACCGCTTTGAAATTATTGATATCCGACAGAAACACCGTTGTTTTCACGGCATCTGCCAGTCCGGCCCCGGCTTCCTGCGCAATGGCGGACAGGTTCTTGAATACCTGGTGGGCCTGTTCTTCAATGGTGCCCCCCACCAGCTGGCCGGTTGCCGGGTCGATGGGAAGCTGGCCCGAGGTAAACAAAAATCCGTTGGCGCTCACTGCCTGGGAATAAGGTCCGATGGCTTTGGGGGCCTGGTCTGTTGAAATGATCTGTCTGGTCATGGTTGTTACATCTCCATTTTTTTTTATTCAGGGTCACGGGGCAGCACCTGTGCCGCCACATCCGCGATGATCTGCGCGATCACTTCACAATCTGTCATGTCAAAGGTCAGCGGAATCCGCATGTCGCACATGCTGGCCAATATACGGTCAGTATTGGGCAAATCCGGCAGATTGTCAAAGTATTTCCAGCAGCTGATCCCGACTCCATCTTAGGCACTGGTCATCCAGAATCTCGAGCTGGGGCCGCAGGAGGCGCAGGCCAGGCAGTACCGGCTGCCCATATATGCGGCAAACTCTTTTTCAAGCAGCGCGGTTTCAGCGAAATCATTCCGCTTGACAAAATGTCTCTTATTGTGCACACTTAAATGTACATTAATTAGGAGGTGTGCAATGAAAACAGTTTCTTTTACGGATTTTAGAAAAAAAGCGTCAAGATTCATTACCGAAGTTGAACATGGTGAAACAATTATCCTTTTACGGCGTGGAAGGCCTATTGCAGAGGTAGTGCCTTTTTCTGACAAGAATCGCAAGACGCCATCCTGGAAAAAACCGGGCATTTGTCTCCAGATTCCAGGAAGTGATTTGGCCTCCGCTATTATTGAAGAACGTGAATCAGAATGATGAAGCTTATATGTGATTCTTCCGCATTTGCTAAAAGGTATGTGTTAGAAGAGGGTTCTGAAATTTTAGACCATCTCTTACAGCGCGCTTCACAATTGGCTTTGTGCACAATAGCCGTGCCTGAAATAATATCCGGACTCAATCGGAGACGAAGAGAGCAAATTTTATCATCAGATGATTATCGTACAATTAAAAGGAGTTTGATGGAAGATGTACATGATGCAATCGTGCTTCAAATCACGCCTTCCGTAATCTCTCATTCCGTAAGCTTATTGGAGACGAACACTTTACGAGCGATGGATGCATTACATATAGCATGTGCTCTGGAATGGCAGGCTGAGCTTTTTGCAACGGCGGATAGACGACAATTAAATGCAGCTCGGAATGCAGGATTGCTCACAGAATATATCGGGTAAAAAGATGGCATCACCGGCTGATAAAAAAAGGTCGGTTTCAACCAGTAAAAAGGATATCCATGAATTTGAGATCTGCTTCCGTAATCATCGACCCCGCCCGCTGCACCGGCTGCGGCACCTGTATCTGCGTATGCCCGTCAGACATCATTTCCCTGGAAAACGGCACGGCCCATGCGGCACCGGACACGGATGCGGCAAGGTGCCTGGTCTGCGGCCACTGCATGGCCGCCTGTCCGGAAAGCGCCATCCATGTCCCGGACCTGGATCCGGCCCTGCACGATTTTTCCTGCTTTGACCTGGACCCGGCCTGGGTGGCGCCGGGTGAGGCAATGGCCACCTCAGACCTGGCCCGGCTCATCTGCTCCAGGCGGTCCTGCCGGAATTACAGACAAACGCCCGTGAAAAAGGAAACGCTTCAGGATCTCATCAAACTGGCTGTGTTCGCTCCGTCCGGCACCAATTCTCAGGCCTGGACCTTTACCTGTCTGACATCCAGATCCGAAGTCCTGGTCCTGGGAAACGCGATCAAGGATTTTTTCAAACGCCTGAACACAAAAGCGGAAAATGTCCTGTTGCGGAAAGCCCTGGCCCTGGTGGGCGCAAAAACCCTGGATCACTATTATACCAACTATTATGAATCGGTCAAAACCGCCATCGACCAGATGGAAACCGAAAACCGGGACCGGCTCTTCCACGGCGCCCCCGCAGTCATTCTCATCGGGTCGTCCCCGGGTGCCTCCTGCCCCAAAGAGGATGCCCTGCTGGCCGCCGGCAATATCCTGCTGGGAGCCCACACCATGGGCCTGGGCACCTGCCTGATCGGGTATGTGGTGGCACCCATGGCCTCAGACCGCTCCATCCAGAAAAAACTGGGTATCCCGGAATCGGAAACCATTCATGCCGCCGTGGCCTTAGGCTATCCCAAAGAGACTTATCAGCGAATCACCGGCAGAAAACGCCCGACTATCCGGATGATTTGATACACCCCAAATTCGCCGCAGAGCGCGGCATTCGCTTCAAATTTACGATTGACATATGTAACCTTTTGGGTTACTTTATTGACGTTGTGATAAAATCCTTTAAACATAAAAGCTTAGAGGAGTTTTTCTACTCAGGAAGCAAAAGAGGCATAAAACCTGAACATGCCAACAGGCTTGGCCGGATCCTTGATAGACTTAATGCCGCAAGTCAAATCAAGGATATGAATTACCCCGGTTCTTTCCTCCACCCGTTAAGCGGCGATAAAAAGGGGTTTCATGCGGTGAAGGTATCCGGCAATTGGCGCATATTTTTTCAATTTATTGATGGCGACGTCTATGTTGTCGATTACGATGATTACCATTAGGGGGTGATAACAATGAGAGGAATGATGAGACGCCCGACACATCCGGGCAATATAATAAAAGAAGATTATCTTCGTCCCCTGTCTGTAACAATTAAGGACATGGCTGCAACACTTGGTATTTCAAGAAAAACATTATCGAAAATCATAAATGAAAGAGGGGCTGTTACACCCGATATGGCGTTGCGTTTATCCCGTGCCTTTGATACCACGCCGGACTTTTGGCTTAATTTGCAGAAAAATTTTGATCTATGGAAAGCCGAAACGGAATCAGAGGATTGGAAAAAAGTAACGCCATTTTCACAAAAACGGCTCCATCATCAAGGAGATGTTTTCCCATGATAGACAGAAAACAAGAAAACACCGCCGTACTGGTGGTTGACGTTCAAGGAGATTTTACCCAGCTGATGCAGGGCAGCCTGGCTGTGGAAGGCACGGGCCAGGCGTATCTGGATCAGGTGACTGAAGAAACCCGGCGGCTCAAATCCCTGGGATTTCCGGCATTCGCCACTCAGGACTGGCATCCGGCCGATCATATCTCTTTTGTCACCCGGCACGAAGGCCATAAACCTTTTGACATCATTGACCTGCATGGCCGGGACCAGATCCTGTGGCCTCCCCACTGCGTCCAGAATACCCCGAATGCAAAAGTGCTGGTGGACAACCGCCTGTTTGACGCCATCGTTAAAAAAGGCATGGATCCCAGGTATGATTCCTATTCGGGTTTTTTTGATGACGGGGGCCATGACACCGGTCTGGACGCCCTGCTCAAAACCCATGGCATCACAGATCTGATCATGTTCGGACTGACCACGGATTATTGCGCCCGGGCAACGGCCCTGGATGCCCGGTCCCTGGGATACGGGGTGATGATGAGGAAAGACCTGTGCCGAGGGGTGTCCCCGGACACCACCCAAACCGCCCTTGAAAAAATGGCTGAAGCCGGCGTGGAGATTTTGTGATTTTTTTTCCTGTTCTGAAGATATTTTTGAAACCAAAAACAGGAGTTTTTCGATTCGTTGATTCGAAACCAGCTGGGTGAATCCATCTTGACGTTATGCTGTGATTTGGATAGAGTGGGACCAGGATGCACACGTCATATGAGTCAGGTTCAATTGAAATCATGATTACGCAGATCGACAAAACAGCATTGAATGCAAAAGTCCGGGCGTTTGCCCATGCATATCCCGGCATTGCCGCCGCCTACCTGTTCGGATCAGCCGCCACCGGGAAAATGAGCCATGCCAGCGACCTGGATATCGCTCTCATGTGCTCTGGTCATATTGACGGGTTTGAGAGAATCACTATGGAAACCGCATTGTCCAACCTGATGGGCCGGGACGTGGATCTGGTGATTTTTCATCAGGCCGGAGTGCTGCTCCAGCACCAGATCCTGAAATACGGCTGCCTGATTTATGAACAGCATCCAGCGGAACGGGTCCGGCAGGAAACCATATCCAGAAGCCGATACCTGGATACCCGGCATCTGTACAAAAGATTGGCGGTGTAACATGGTTGATGCGGAATTGATTTCCAGAAAAATATCCAATTTGCTGAGATACATTTCAGAACTTGAAACAGCCGATGACATCACCTGGATCAAATATACTCAGGATGCCAGGGTCAAGGCGTTTGTGGAAAGATACCTGCACCTTGCCATCGAAGAGATGTTTGACATCGCCAACCATTTTGTTTCTTTCTGTTCCTGGAGAGAACCCGCGGGTTACCGGGACCTGTTTCTGATATTGCAGGAACAGGGCGTGATTTCTGCCCGACATTTGCTGACATTTCAGAATATGGCCTCATTCAGAAACCTGTTGGTCCACCGGTATGAAAAAATTGATGACGAAGTGGTGTACGGCATTTTTAAAAAACGGCTGTCAGATTTTCATGATTTCGTGAATCTGGTTGAAAAATGGATCAAAACCCATCCGGATTCATGACAGGCTGAAATCATATGAGGATTTCTGATACGAAAAAAACAGCGGCAGGGAAAAACAAAATTCCCTGCCGCTGATGAAAAGAAGCGGATTCAAAAAAACAAAGGCGTTGCCGGGATCAGCGGTTTTTCCACTCGGCCCGGCGTTTTTCCTCGAAACTGGCGATGCCTTCCAGGGTGTCTTCGGTTTTCATCAGGGTTTTGAGGAAATAGTTGGACACCAGGTCCACGCCCTGGGAGAAACTGGTGCCGATATGGCGTTTCACGGCCTGTTTGTTGAGCCGGATGATCAGAGGCGAGGCCATGCAGATCTCTTTGACATAGGCTTCCACCGCATCCTTGAATTCATCGTCGTCCGCCACCTGGCTGACAAACCCCAGTTTGCGGGCCGCTTTGGCCTTGTAGGTCTTGCCGGTGGTCAGCACCTCGATGGCCTTGGCCGGGCCCACCAGTTCGGGCAGGCGCAGGGCCGCATAGGGCGGGAAAAAGCCCAGCTTGATTTCGGGCTGGCCGAACTTGGCGTTCTTGCTGGCGATGATGATGTCGCAGGCAATGGCCAGTTCCATGCCGCCGCCCAGGCAGGCCCCATGGACCGCGCCGATCACCGGGATGTCGATCAAGTTGATCAGCTCGAAAATCCGGTTGAACACGGCCACCATTTCATCCACCTGATCGGGTTTGTGGTCGCCTACTTCCACGCCGGCGCAGAAGCTGGGGCCTTCGCCGTTGATCACCAGGCATTTGAGGGAGTCATCCGCGGCAATGGCTTCGAGTTCCGCGTTCAGGTCCTTCATCATGGGAATGTTGAGCACATTGTGTTTGGGCCGGTTCAAGGTGATCCGGGCCACCTGGTCGTCTTTGTGGACGGTTAAAAACTCGGATGCTGACATATGTACCTCCTGTTGCTGATGCAGGTTTTTGAGAGTGCCGGTCCGGCATATGGTTCATCATATACCGGACCGGTGTGCATGTCCATATCCCGTTTCCGGGATCGATCATCCCCGGATGATTCTCGGGGTGATCAGATGATGCTGGGGACAGATGGATTTCGGGTTCTGATACGCGCAGCCCGCAAAGGCCTTGAGATAGTTTCTCAGTTCCTTCATCTTCACCACCTCATCCACCATGCCGTGTTTGGCGCAATAGGCCGGTCTGGAATTGTCGTGGTATTCCTTGGCCAGGGTGTTCATCTTCTCGATGACCGGGTCCAGGGGACGGCCCGCATCTTTTTCCTTGACCAGACGCCGGGAATAGCTGGCCGCGGCCGCGGTTTCCCCGTGCATGACATAGATCTCGGTGGTGGCGATGCCCAGGGTGAAGGCGTTGTGCCGGTTGGCCGTGGGACCGCCCATGACATAGTGGGCCGCGGCCGTGCCTTTGCGCAGGGTGATCAGCATCATGGGAACATCGGTCTGCTGGATGGAATAGATCAAAGACTGGCCCAGACCCAGCAGTTCGGCTTTTTCCGCGATATCCCCCACATCGATGCCCGAGGTGTCCTGGAACCAGATCAACGGGATCCGGTCTCTGCCGCACAGGGTGACGAACTCGTTCATCTTGATCAGGCCCTGGCGGTAGAGCTTGCCCCCGATACCCGGATAATCCGCGTATTCAGGGTATCCTTCCCCCAGCCAGCCCTGGTTGTTGCCGATAATCCCCACCAGGTACCCGTCCATTTTCACCAGTCCCGTGTAGATTTCAGGGCCGTAGTCGGGCTTGTATTCCATGTGTTCGCTGCCGTCCACCAGGCGGGACAGCACCTGGCGGAAATCGTAGATCTGCTTCTGGTTGACCGGAATCAGCCGGGCCACATCTTCGGCGGAAAATGCCGGTTCTTTGGGTTCGGCCACCCGGAAGAATTTGGGATTGTAGGCGGGCATGTCCTTCATGTAGTCCTTGAGCCCGTCCAGAACCCCTTTTTCCTCTTCATACACATACCGGAAAAACCCGGTGTGATCATGGTGAACCTCCACGGATCCCGGGGGTTTGCTTGTGTACTGTTTGGCGGCATCGATCAGCTGTTCCGCGCCTTCCAGGTCAAAAAAGCCTTTGGGGGACATGCCGCTGAGAATCCCGCCGCCGCCCACGGCAATGTTGCAGTTTTTGTGGGCGAACAGGATGGTGGGGCTGATGCCCTGGTAGCCGCCGCCGGCCGGGTTGGTGCCGTAGATGCCGGCCAGAACCGGAATGCCCATCTGTTCCAGTTCGGCATGGCGGTAGAACGTGGTGCCCGATCCCCTGCGGTTGGCATAGAATTTTTCCTGTTCCGTCAGCTTGACCCCGGAGCAGTTCACCAGCCAGACCAGCGGAATGTTCAGCCGCTTGGCCAGGTTGGTGGCCCGGAAGATGTTTTCCGGCTGGCCCGGCAGCCAGGCCCCGGCCATCACCTTGTTGTCGAATCCGATCACCACGGCCCATTTGCCCGAAATCTTGGCCAGGCCGTCAATGACGTTGGTGGTGCCTTCTTCGTTGTCCTCCGGGTTGAAGATGGTGTGCAGCGGGTGCCAGGTGCCCGGATCCACCAGGTATTCCAGGCGCTGCCACACGGTCATGCTGCCCCGGGCATTGATTTTTTCCTCGGGCAGACCGGCATTTTTCACCTTTTCCACTTCCGCATCAATGCCGGCCTCCACTTCCTGGACCTGGGTGATGTTTTTTTCCGAATTTTTCAGCTGCCCTTTGTTGAGTTCCTTACCAAAGGGGGGCATTTTTTCAAAATACTGTCGCATAAAAGACTCCTCAAGAAAATTTATTATAGGGTTTCACCGGCATCGGCTGATCAAACAACGGATGCAACCGGCAAACATACGCACTTGACTTTAAATTTCCCATTAAGTATAGATTTGAAAACAAACGAATGCAACCGGCACGGAAAACGTCCGGTTGCCGTTTTTTCGACATGACGCCGACAAGTTGTTCAATCATGTAAACAAACCAAGCAAAGGAGATCTGAATGAGCACCGAGATTTTATCCCCCATGCCCGGCACCATCATGGACGTATCTGTCAAACCCGGAGATGCGGTTGAAGAAGGCGAGGAATTGCTGGTCCTGGAAGCCATGAAAATGGAAAATCCCATTGTGGCCACCGTGGACGGGACGGTCAAGGAAGTGAACGTCGAAAAGGATGACAAAGTGGCCACCAACCAGTTGTTGGTCGTGATTGAATAATTTTTTACGGCCGTGTATCTGAATGAATTCTTCGGATGCACGGCCGGACAATGGTCAAAAATCTGTTGCGGGTTCATCTGAAACTTTTTGTTTGATTTATTACAACTGCCTGAAATTAAAAAATTTTTTACCTTCCAAGCCTGTTTCACAATATAAAACACTGTTCTATTGCCAATAAGATAGAAAGAATGGCATTGGTTTGTCAAGCTATTTTTTAATCATAAATTTAATCAACTTTTTTCTTGACAAGGCAGGGTGTTTTTTGGTTAGCTAACTCGTTATATGAAACGATGTTTTAACCTGTAAAACAAACCAGCGGATAAAAATCATTCCTGTGAGACAGAAAACGGTGCCGGAAAAACCAGCGGAAAACAAGAAACTCAACGCCATTGAAAAGGCCCTGGAGATCATGCTCAGATTCCAGGATGTCAACAAGGCCAGCTGGGGGATCCGGGAATTGTCCGCTGAACTGGGTTTCAGCCCGGCCACGGTCCAGCGCATTCTGACGGCCCTCAAAGCTTACGGGTTTGTCCGCCAGGACCCCAGAACCCGGCAGTATTTTGTGGGCAATATTTTTTACCGGTTCCTGGAAAACCTGAACCATTCCAGCAATCTCACCGGCATCGGCCGGCAGTTTCTGGAAGATCTGGCAAGGCAGACCCGGGAAACCGTGTATTTGAACGTGATTCAGGGCAATCTGCGCATCTGCATCGATTCCATTGAATCCACCAGGGTTCTCAAGGCGGGCATGCCCGTGGGCAATCAATCCCCGCTGTATGCCGGGGCCTCGGCCAAATGCCTGCTGGCATTTTCCTCTGACGCGTTTCAACACGAATACTTTGCCGCGATTTCCCCGACCCCCATGACCGGCAACACCATCGTGGACAATGACGCGTTGATGGCGGAGCTGAAAAAAATCGTGCTCCGGGGCTATGCCGTGAGCTTCGGCGAACGCACGCCGGGCATCGGCTCCGTGAGCGCCCCGGTGTTTGATTACCGGCAGCGGATCCTGGCCAGCCTGAGCCTGGCCGTACCCGAAATCCGGACCCGGGACAAAACCCATTTTTCCCATTGTATCACCCTTTTGATGGACGCGGCCCAGGCTTTTTCCAAAGCCATGGGCCAGTCCGTCCTCCATCATAACCCCATACCCCAACATGTTTAAATTTTAAGGAGAAACCATGGATTTTACATTACCCAAAGACCTTCAGATGATCCAGAAAGAGATCAGAAATTTTGCCAAAAAACAGATCGAACCCAATGCCAATGAATGGGATGAAAACCATTACCTGCCCATCGAGGAAGCCATGCGGCCCCTGGGACGGGACCTGGGATGCTTTGGTACCGTGATCCCGGAGGAATACGGCGGCGAAGGCATGGACAACGGATTTCTGGCCGCCATGATCATCACCGAGGAGCTGGCCCGGGTGTCTTCCTCCCTGCGGGTTCAGGTGAACATGCAGATGCTGGGATGTGCCTACACCATCTACAAATACGGCAACGAAGAAGTGCGCAAAAAATATGTGGAAAAGCTGTGCACCGCCGAATACATCGGCGGGTTCGGCATCACTGAGTCCGATGCCGGTTCCGATGTCATGGCCATGGCCTCCACGGCAGAGGACAAGGGGGACCACTGGCTGATCAACGGGTCCAAGACCTGGATCTCCAACGCCCATGTGGCCGACTGTCTGCTGTACTATGCCTATACCGACAAGGCAGCCGGTTCCAAGGGGTTGTCCGCCTTTGTCATCGAGCCCAAAAATTTTCCCGGCATCAAAACCTCGGCCCTGGAAAAACTGGGGTCCCATTCCTCCCCCACGGGCGAACTGTTCCTGGACAACGTCAAGGTGCCCAAGGAAAATCTGCTGGGCAAACCCGGTGACGGCGCCAAGATCGTGTTCTCCTCTTTGAACCAGACCCGGCTGTCCGCAGCCGCCGGCGGCGTGGGACTGGCCCAGGCCTGCCTGGACGTAGCCACCAACTACTGCAACGAAAGAAAACAGTTCGGCAAGAAAATCGGCGAGTTCCAGATGAATCAGGACATGATCGCCCAGATGACCGCGGAAATCGAAGCGGCCCGCCTGGTGGTGTACAAGGCGGCCGTGGCCAAGGACAACGGCCAGCTCAACAACGGCCTGGATGTGGCCATGGCCAAATACCTGGCCGGGGAAGTGGCCACCAAGGCATCCAATTATGCCATGCGTATCATGGGGGCCTACGGCTACTCCACGGAATACCCGGTGGCAAGGTACTACAGAGACGCCCCCACCTATTCCATGGTGGAAGGTTCGGCCAATATCTGCAAATGGATCATCGCCCTGGACCAGCTGGGTTTCCGGAAAGCCAACCGGTAAAGGAGGGTTTTATGGATCCCAAGGAGATTGCAAAAAAGACCGGGGAAACCGCCAAACTGTATTTTTCCACGGTCAAGGACGAAGACAAGCCCTACAACCTGTGGCGGTTCTTTGACAAGGACCTGGCCCGTGACATGTCTTTGTATATCACCGGCCAGATGTATGCCAGAGAAAAGATCCCCCACCCCACAAGGCAGCTGATCACGGTGGCGGCCCTGACCGTGCTGTCAAAACCCGAAGAGCTGGCGCTGCACATCCACGCGGCATTGAACGTGGGATGCACAAAAGAAGAGATCGCCGAAGTGATCTTCCAGACCAGCATCTACGGCGGGGTGCCCGCGGCCAACACGGCCCTGTCCACCCTGAAAAAAGTGCTCGAGGAGCGCGGAGAGCTGGAATAGAAACCGTTCAACAGGAACCGCCAGGAGAAATCGACGCATTCAGCAGCCCCTTCATCAAAGTGGATGAAGGGGCTGCTGTCATTTTATAAAAGGGCGGTTATTTGTCAGCCGGCACCGGTTCGTGCCGGATCATGGCAGCGGCGGCCACGGCGCAGACAATCAGACAGATCCCCACCGCGTAAAACGCCCAGTCAATACTCAACAGATCCACCAGCGCCCCCACCCCCATGGCCCCGATAAACACCCCCAGGTTCATGGCCATGTTGAACACCCCCATCATGGATCCCTGGCCGAACTGTTTGCCTTGTGTGGCTGCCAGGGCCCCCATGGCCGGCCAGGAAATGGCCTCCCCCAGACCGATCACCGCAAACAAAAGCAGCAGGGAAACAAACCCTGTGGCAAAAGGAACACAAAACATGGTGACACCGATCAAGATCGTGCCGGCCATCAGCAGCCGGTTCTGGTCCCGGGTGTCGGCCAGTTTGCCGAACGGCACCTGGAAAAAGGCATTGATGAGCGTGCGGCAGGCGATGACCATACCGATCTGGGAACCGCTGGCCCCCATCTGCTGGGTCATGAGCAGCGGCAGAAATGCAAACGTGGGCACCATGATGATCATGGTGGCCATGCGGGCCAGCAGAATGCCCATGACCCGCCGGCTTTTCATCATGCGCCGGAACACGGAGAACAGCCGGTCCCGCGCTGGTGTCGGCGTTTCAGCATTTTGTCCGGGAAGAATGGCGATCACCAGGATGGCTGAGATCAGGCTGAGCCCCGACATGGCATAAAAGCCCGCGTTTTTTCCAAAAAGATCCAGAAAAAAGCCCCCCAGTACCGGTCCGGCCCCGATGCCGGCGAAGATGGCAATGTTGAACCAGCCGATGAATCTGCCCACATGCCCGTCAGCGGATTCTATGATGTATGCCATGGCAATGGGAATGATCATGGCCGATCCGGCCCCGTGAAAAAAGCGGATCATCACCAGCTGGGACACGGACCCGGCGATCGTGTAGATATATCCGGTCGCAGCGAACATGAGCAGCCCGGCAGTCAGAAACCCTTTTTTGCCGTACCGGTCCGACAGGTTGCCCACAAACGGCTGAAGCACTCCGCCGCTGACCGCGTATGCAGCCATGATGATCCCCAGGGCAAAGCCGGTGGCGCCCAGTTCCTCCGCGTATATGGGCAAAATGGGCACAATGATGCCCATGCCCACAAAAACGATGAAGATGGCCGATAATATGGTGAGTAAAATCGATTTCTGCATGGCCTGCATTGTAGCAGCCGCCGCCCGGTTCGTCCACAGGAATGACCGGACGGCGGCAGGGGCTATATCAGGCCGATGAACTTCCAGCAGGGAATCATGATCAGCACGATGAAAATGATGCTATGCGGCATCACTTCGCGCGGCTGGTGGCGCCGATATAGATGGCGCACAGGGCCAGCACCACCCCGGTCCAGGCCATGGCCGAGGTGTCCCGGTTGAAAAACAGCACATCCCAGACAAAGGACAAAGAGGGCTGGAGCAGCAGCACCAGCCCGGCAATGGCGGCCGGAATTCTGGGCAGGGACTGGCCGATGAGAAACCAGCCCAGGGTCTGGCTCATCAGGGCCAGCCCCACCAGCGAGGACAAAGACTGCATATCCGGAATGGCGAAGGATTCTCCGTTGCGGATCATTTCCAGCCCCAGAAACAGGGCCGTGGCAAACGACACCACCATGAGGGAGTATATGACGGGCGGGCTGCCGGGTTCGGACTGCATCCGGCGGAACACCATGAGAAAACCGGTGTAGAACACGGCCGTGGCAAGGCCGTAATAGATACCCAGGCGGAAATCCGGTGTCAGCTGCCCCCAGGGCGTGCCCACGATCATGAACAGTCCGATCATGGCCGGGGGGATGGAAAGGAGCAGCCGGACAGACGGTTTTTCCCCATAGATCACGAACGCCACGGCCGGCACCATGAACACCTCGAAATTGCCCAGGATCGTGGCCAGGCCCGGCCCCACAAACTGGATGCTGCGGTGCCAGGCATACAGGTCCAGGGCAAAGAACAGTCCCGTGATCAGGGCCAGTTTCAGGAACCGTCCCCCGTACCACCGCAGCTCACCCCGGACCAGCAGGATCACCAGCAGAAAACATCCCCCGAAAAACACCCGGTAAAACGCGGACACCGTGGGATTCACATGGGCCAGTTTCACAAATACCGCGGAAAAGCTGATCATGACGGCGCCCAGTGTGGTGCGGATCAGGGCCTGGCGGAAAACGGATGCAGGGTCATGGGTCATGGGGGGATCATTCCTTTGCTGGTTTCGGGATGGGCCGGGCCAGAAACGTGTGCCAGATGCCGTCCGGGCAACGGTGTTCCAGAATGGTCATCTGTTTTTGTTCCAGGCCGGCGGCCACGTTCCGGGCCTCGGTGCGCAGCAGTCCGGACAAAATGACCAAAGGTTTTTCCTCAAAGGCCGGGCTGTCCATCAGCTGCCGCATGATGTCATAATGAATGTTGGCCACCAGAAGATCACAGGGCAGATCCAGCAGGGTTTCGCCCCGGGCCTGGAACGCCAGAATCCGGTCGTCCCACCCGTTGAGGGCGATGTTTTTCCGGGCGGTTCTCACGGCCAGAAGATTGAAATCACAGGCCAGGATTCGGGCACATCCCATGGCCGCGGCGCCTAAGGCCAGCAGTCCGGTGCCGGTGCCGATATCCAGGACCGTGTGGATCGAACCGGATGCGCACACCTGGTGAATCAGATCCAGGCACGCGTGGGTGGTGGGGTGCTGCCCGGTGCCGAACACCACGCCCGGATCCATCATGACCGGACGTCTGCCGGTCATGTCTTCAGGGACATCCCAGGGCGGAAATACGCAGAAATCCGCCACATCATAGGGTTTGACCGCATCCCCGTGCCACTGTTCCCAGGTCATGTGATACACATCCTGGAACTGTGCCTGAGGATTGCCGGTGTTTATCCGCTCGGCCAGCTCGGGCACGGGTTGGGAAAAAAACACGAACGAGGTGCCGGCTTCCTCCCAGAGACCCAGAAACCGGGCGTCGGCGGCGATTTCGGGTTCTGGCCGGACCGTGCCTTCAAAATAATAGATCACCAGGTTTTGATACGGATGGATCATAGGGCCTGAACCGGGTTAAATAAAAATCAGTTTGACTTTGCTGAAAATTTGAAAAATAATCGGTTTTTAGGAAAAATTCAAGAAGTGATTCAAAAACCACCCCGGGGCCTTGCCATGGAATACCGAAAAATCATTGCCGCGTTTGAAGCCGAACAACCGGCCCTGGCCGAAGAGCTGATCTGCGACATGTTTTTTTCCGCCGGCATCAAAGGGGTGGTGTGTCATCTGCCTCTGGATGAACCCGATGACGGGTTCGACCCCCCGGCCCCGGTGTATCCCCAGGAAAACCGGATCGAAGGATACCTGCCGGAGACCGCTGATGCCGATCCTGTTCTGGCACACCTGTTCCAGCGGGCAGAGGATCTGGGCCGGGCCGGCATCCATGTGGCCATCCGGGTGGAAACCGTGGCAGACCAGGACTGGGCCCATGCCTGGAAAGCGCATTTTCACGTGATGCGCATCACCGACCGCATCGTGGTGAAGCCGGCCTGGAAATCTTTTGATCCGGCACCCGGGGACCTGGTGATTCACCTGGATCCGGGCATGGCTTTCGGCACCGGCACCCACCCGTCCACCTGCATGTGCCTCAAACAGATCCAGGACCTCATCCGCCCCGGCAACACCTTTCTGGATGTGGGGTGCGGGTCCGGCATTCTCATGATTGCGGCCGCCGGGCTGGGGGCGTCCCGGATGACGGGCATTGACACCGATCCCACGGCCGTGGATGTGGCCAGAGAAAATCTGGAAAAAAACCGGATCGATCCGGACCGGTACCGTCTGTTCACCGGGACCCTGGACCAAATGCATTCGGAAACCTTTGATCTCATTGCCGCCAACATCATCGCACAGACCATCGTCGCCATTATGGGAGATATCAGCCGGCGGCTGGCCCCCCATGGCCGGGCGGTTTTGTCGGGCATCATCCAGGAGCGGCAGCCGGATGTGGAAGCCGCTCTGGCGCGGCACCAACTCATGGTTTTGAATCTGGATACTGAAGAGGAGTGGGTCACGATGACCGTGGGCCATCAGCAAAGAATTGACTGAACTGCACATCAAACAAACCGACACCGGCCTGGCATATCTGTTTTCCGGACGTATGAATGCCGGCGGTATTGCCGGGATATGGGACCGGGCCTGCAACGGTCTGGCCGGTCATGACGGCGCAGCCCTGACCCTGGATTTGTCCGGGGTCACCTATTTTGATATGGCCGGCGCTGCCCTGATCGTTCACCTGGAGCGGATGGCCCGGGACGGCAACCGGGACACGGTCCGCATGATCGGGCTGGACAAATCCGCCGCCACCCTGGTGGAACGGCTTTCTAAAACCGATCTGGCCGTGCCGGACCCGGCCCGGCCCGGCGGCCGCATCCGGCGGATGGTGGAAAATCAAGGGCAAAGCCTGGGGGAGTTCTGGCAGGACGTCCACACCTTTATTTCCTTTTTCGGGGAACTGTGCTGGTTTTTCTTTGTCGGCCTGTTGCGGCCGAACCGGATCCGGTGGAAAGAAACGTTGCGCGTGGCGGAAAAGGCCGGAGTGAACGCACTGCCCATCGTGGCGTTGATCAGCTTTATCGTGGGCCTGGTCATGGCGTTTCAGTCCGCCATTCCCATGAAAATGTTCGGGGCCGAGATCTATGTGGCCAACCTCATCGGTCTGGCCATGGTGCGGGAGCTGGGGCCGCTCATGACCGCCATTGTTCTGGCCGGGCGGTCCGCGTCCGCGTTTGCCGCGGAGATCGGCACCATGAAAATCAACGAAGAGATCGACGCGTTGTCCATCATGGGTCTGGAACCGGTGCGGTTTCTGATCCTGCCCCGGGTGATCGCTTCCACGCTCATGACCCCGCTGCTCACGGTGTTTGCCATCCTGGTGGGAATTCTCGGGGGGGCCGTGGTGATCCTGTCCATGGGGCACCCGTTTTCCGCCTATTACAACCAGGTGGTGGGATTCGTGACCTGGGGGGATTTTGTGGGCGGCATGATCAAGTGCTTTGTGTTCGGGGTGCTCATCGGGGCCACCGGATGCATCAGAGGATACCAGACCCGTCAGGGGCCGTCAGCGGTGGGCGAGGCCGCCACAAGGGCCGTGGTGTCCTCCATTATTCTGGTCGCCGTGTTTGACGGGATTTTTTCAATCATTTATTATGTGCTGGATGTGTGAAAGAGCCGATTATACAAGTGAAACACCTGTATGCCGGGTATGACGGCCAGGCCATTATGGAGGACCTGACCTTTGACATCGGCAAAGGGGAGATTTTCGTGATCCTGGGCGGATCCGGATGCGGCAAGAGCACGGTGCTCAAGCACATGATCGGGCTGTTGCCGCCGGTGTCCGGCCAGGTGCTGATCCACGGACAAAACATGGTCACGGCCCGGGGAAAGGAACGGACCCGGCTGCTTCAGCAGATCGGGGTGGCGTTCCAGAACGGGGCCCTGTTCGGCTCCATGACCGTGCTGGAAAACATCATGCTGCCGCTGACCGCGTTCACCGACCTGCCTGATGACGCGGCCAGAACCCTTGCCCTGGCCAAGCTCGGCCTGGTGAACCTGAACCGGAACAGTCACCAGCTGCCCGGTGAGTTGAGCGGGGGCATGAGAAAACGGGCCGCCATTGCCAGGGCCATGGCCCTGGACCCGGAGGTGCTGTTTTTAGATGAACCCTCCGCCGGCCTGGACCCGCTGACCTCGGCGGAAGTGGACCAGCTCATCCGGGACCTGGCACAGACTTTGGGCATCACCTTTGTGATCGTGACCCATGAGCTGGAAAGTATTCTCACCATTGCCGACAACACCATTATGCTGGAAAAGGAAACCAAAGGGATCATTGCCCGGGGCCATCCCAAAGACCTGAAAGCAGATCCTGAAAATGAATACGCATATCGGTTTTTCAACCGAAATCCCGGAAAAGAGATGACATCATGACCCAAAATGCCAATTATTTCAAACTCGGTCTGTTCGTGATTCTTGCGTTCTGTCTGGGCGTCGGGTTTCTGATCATGTTCGGGGCCGGCGAATTTCTGAAAAAAGAGATCCTGGCTGAAACCTGTTTCGACGAGACGGTCCAGGGGCTGGATGTGGGATCGGAAGTCAAATACAAAGGCGTGCGCATCGGTACGGTCAAAACCATCACCACCCCGGCCAAAGTCTATCAGGTACCGTCCCAGTGTGTGCTGGTGGTGTTTGCGCTGGATCCGGCCGCGTTTCCGGCCATAGACGGCCAGGATCCGGAACAGGCGGTCAAATCGGCGGTGGACAAGGGGCTCACCGTTTACCTGAGCTTCAAAGGCATCACCGGGGCCGCATATCTGGAAACCGATTATCGGTCGGACGTTGTAGACCCTGTGCATCTCACCTGGACCCCGGACCATCTGCATATCCCGTCCCGGAAAAGCAGCATCAAGCGCATGGGGGATGCGGTAAACCTGATCCTGGACAACCTGACCGAGATCAATGTCATGGGAATGACCCGGAATCTGGAAGAGCTGCTGGAAACATTGAACCGCAAAACCGCTGATTTCGATCTGGCCGGCATTTCAGCCCAGACCTCGGCCATGATGGCGGAAATTCAGAATACCAGCCGTCTCTTGTCTGAAACCATTGATTCTCCGGATTTCCGTGAAATGATTCAGGATGCCAAAGGCTCTTTCAGTGGTATCCAGACGCTTGTGACCGATATCCGGGATCCCATGACCCGGACCCTGGAGGACTTGAGCCATACCGCCGCCAGCACCAGGCGCCTGACTCAGGATCTGGAAGACCGCACCGACACCCGGCTCACGGAACTGTCTCAGCAGGTGAACAGGCTCATGGAAAGCCTGAACCAGACCACGGCCATGCTGGAGAACCTGGTCTGGCTCAACAGTGAAACCATCAACCGGACCATCAACAATTTCGAGCACACATCCGAGAACCTCAAGCAGATGAGCCTGGAACTTCGTCGGTATCCAGCCCGGCTGCTGCTGGAGCGGCCTCCCAGACAAACGGAAGAACCCAGGAAGGGGGGGGAATGAAACCGATCCGTATACTGTGGGGGGTGACGGCCGGTGTGGCGGTGCTGGCGGTCGTGTTTCTGTCCGGGTGTGCCGGCATCATCCGGGATTTTCCTGAAACCCGGTTGTTTGTCATTGAAACACCGGATGTCGATAAGACCGGTGCCGGGTTTCAGACCGGACGGGGACTGCTGATCCGGCAGTTTGATATCTCGGCTGAATTTGAAAGCAGTTTTTTTATCTACAAAGTGTCGGACAACCGGTTCACCAATGACTATTACAACAAGTTCATGGTGTCTCCGGGCCGGATGATCACGGATGCGGTCCGGGACGCGCTGAACGATTCCGTCCTGTTCCGGCTGGTGCCGGCCGGCGAACCGGACCAAATCGATTTCCGGCTGTCAGGAAAAATCACGCACCTGTATGTGGATATCCGAAATCCTGAACAGCCTGAGGCCGTCATGGCGCTTCGCCTGCTGCTCGAAAAAGAGGCGCCTGCCGGTTTCATGCCGGTGATCAATCATGTCTACAGCGTTTCCGAGCCGGTGCCCGGAACGCGTTCCGAAGCCTACGTCCAGGCCTGGAACCGGTGCCTGGCCCAAGTGGTCACCGAATTCCTGACCGATGCCGGCTTCCTGAAATAAAACCCGGGGTCAGGCCTTGCCTTTTTGACGTTTTGGGGGGCCGGGGTTCGGGGTCAGGCGGGCAGGCGAAATCCGCCCGGGCCGACTTTCCAGGTGCCGTCTTCCTTGACCGCGGTGACCGTGGTCTCGAATTCATGTTCTTCAAGCAGACCGAAAACATATCCCACAATCCGGTAAAGGGGATTGATGCTGCGGATCATGACCGCTGAAAATTCGACAACCGCGGTGTCGTCGTCCTGTTCCACCACCCGGGTTTTCATGAGCAGCGGCCGCATTTTCAGATAATCCATCTCAAGGCCCCGTGCGGCGGCATCCTGTTCTTTCAGCCGGAAGTACATGTCCACGCGGTTGACATCATTTTCGTTGTACAGGGCCTCCCGGCTCAGGTAGTGGGCCATGTCCGCATCGAGCATGAAATAGTTGCGGGCAAAGGATTTGACCGCCTCTTCCGGAGAATCCGCAGACGCCGCCAGGGCCGGCGGGGCATAAAGGCACAGGGCCATGGACAGAACAATGAGCGGCAATATCGATCTGAAACAGTTTTTCATCGGTTGCGTCTCCCTTGATTAAATATTTGGTTGCGTGTCTTTTTATGTCGCTTTTTCATAGCAGAGAACGGGTCAATGTTCAACTGATTTCAACACCCAAAGATTTGAATCCAGTGGAATTGAAACCAAAGGCACCGGAAAAGATGAATCCGGGTCCGGAGAATACGGCCGGCAAAAGGGCCGGATCACATCAGGGAATAGGGATCCACGTCAATGCCTAAAGAGACCTTACGGTTGCGCGTAAAATCCGGATGATCCAGCAGGGCCTGGACCACGGCCCGGATCTGTTGAAACGACGGGCTTTTGATCAGAATCTGCCACCGGAACCGGGCGGAGATCCGCTGAATCGGGGCCTCGATGGGACCCAGGATATCGATATCCCCGGCGGTTTCAGGGGCTGCGTCCCGGAGCTGCGTCAAGATGTCTGCCGCCGCCAGCGCGGCCTGTGCCACTTGTTTTTTGTTGGGACCGGACAGTTTCACCAGGATCAGCCTTGTGAACGGCGGGTATTTCAACGCCTGCCGGAAAGGAATCTCCCGGTTGAAAAACGCGGTGTGGTCCTGGCGCCGGGCCGCCTCGATGGTGAAATGGTCCGGGTTGTAGGTCTGCATGATCACCGTGCCGGGCGCATCTCCCCGGCCGGCCCGTCCCGCCACCTGGGCCAGCAGCTGAAAGGTCCGTTCCCCGGCCCGGAAATCCGGCAGGTTCATGGACAGGTCCGCGCAGATCACCCCCACCAGGGTGATGGCGGGAAAGTCATGGCCCTTGGCCAGCATCTGGGTGCCCACGATCAGGTCCACGGTGCGGTTCCGGATGCTTTTGAGCACCGCCAGGGCACTGCCTTTTTTGGCTGTGGAATCCTGGTCCATGCGGGCCAGCCGGGCATCGGGAAACATGGTTTTGAGCATGGTTTCGATTTTTTCCGTGCCGAACCCGAAATTTTTGACCGCTTTTTTCCCGCAGGCCGGACAGACCGTGGATTCGGGCAGGCAGAACCCGCACAGATGACATTTGTACAGATGCGCGCTCAAATGCAGGGTCATGGTGACATCGCAGTGCCGGCACTGGAGCGGCTGGTTGCAGGCGCTGCACGCCGGAAACGAGGCAAACCCCCGGCGGTTCAGAAAGATCAGGGCCTGGTTCCCCGCCTCCAGGCAGGCCCGGATGGCTCTTGCCAGTTCCGGGGTGATGATCCGGTCCATGGGCGGGGCATCGCTGTATTTTTTCAGGTCCACCAGGGTGATCTGCGGCAGGGCATGGTTGTTGACCCGGTGATGAAGATCCAGCTGGCGAAACCGGCCGGTCCGGACATTGTGGCTGGTCTGCACCGACGGGGTGGCCGACCCCAGCACCACCGGGCAGGCGCACAACCGGGCCCGCACCATGGCCAGGTCCCTGGCGTTATAGCGCAGGCCGCTCTCCTGCTTGTAGGACCCGTCATGCTCCTCATCCACAATGATGACGCCGATGTTGTCAAAGGGCGCAAAAATAGCGGATCTGGCCCCGATCACAATGGCGACCTTGCCGGTGGCGATGTTGTGCCACTGGTCCAGGCGCTCCCCTTGAGAAAGCATGGAATGGATCACGGCGATCCGTTCCCCGAACCGGGCCCTGAACCGCCGCTCGGTCTGGGAGATCAACGCGATCTCCGGCACCAGCACAATGGCGGCCTGCCCCCGGTCCACGGCATCGGCCACCAGGCGCAGATACACTTCGGTTTTGCCCGACCCGGTCACCCCGGACAGCAGATAGGGCACAAACCCCTCATCCAGATGGTCCCGGACCGTGGTCACCGCAGTGGCCTGTTCTTCGTTCAGCTCCGGCGGGTTGTCCGGTTCCACCGGATCGCCGAACGGATCTCTGCACACCCGGCGCTGACACGTGGTGATCAAACCGTCCTGCTCCAGCAGTTTGACCAGCCTCGGGGCCGTGGGCACCTGGGCGCGCAGGGCCGTCAACGAGATCTCTTTTTTCTGTTCGACAATGGACAGGATCTCTTGCCGTTTCAAGGACAGTTTTTTCTGAGGGTCCGGCCGGGTGTCCCCTGGGGAAATAAATGTTTCCAGGCGCGCGGACGCGGCTTCCTTTTTCAGCACCGCTGCCACCGACACCCACCCCTTGTCCTGCATTTTCCTGAGCAAAGACCGGACAGACACGGAATCCACGGCATTGAACAGCTGTTTTCTGTCAATGCCCGGCCGCCCGGCCGCCAGGGTCAGCACCTGTGATTCCAGCGGCGTCAGGTCACGGCTTTCCAGGGCAATGCGGCCCTCGTCCGTGGTAAACACCCGGGCCACATCCTTCCGGTCCAGCCCGGCGGGCAGCGCCGCCTTGATGGTCTCGCCCAACGGATGGATATAATAATTGGCCACCCACCTGAAAAAAGGGATTTCATTTTCCGGAAACAACGGGTGATCGTCCAGAACATCCAGGATTTTTCGGGCGGTATACCCGCCGCTGTCGGACCGCCCCCGCAGGATGTACCCGGTGACCCGCCGCCGGCCGAAAGGCACCAGCACCCGCATACCCGGCACACAGCCGTCCGCCAGATAATCAGGTACGGCATACACAAAACTGTGGGGCACCGGCAGGGTCACTGCCACATCCATGAAAGGCCACTGGGTCATGGACCCATTGTGCACAAAAAAACAAATATTGCAATATCTCTTCCAATGGTCTTGACTCGATCCACGGATTTTACTAATTAAGGCAAAAACCTGTCTTCATTCATACCCAACCATAATTGATAAAGGAGACGTTTATGGCTGTATTTGTGGGGGACCATCCCCTCATCAAGCATAAACTGGGACTCATGCGTAAAAAAGATGTTTCCACCAAAGATTTCAGGGAGTTGTCCTCCGAGGTGGCAAGGCTTCTGACCTATGAGGCCACCAAACACCTGGACACGGAAAAAAAGACCGTGGAAGGCTGGGCCGGTCCGGTGGAGATCGAAGGGATCAAAGGCAAGAAAATCACCATCGTACCGATCCTGCGGGCCGGGCTGGGCATGATGGACGGGGTCCTGGACCTGATCCCGTCGGCCAAGGTGAGCGTGGTGGGGTTTTACCGGGATGAACAGACCCTGATGCCGGTGCAGTATTATGTCAAGACCGCGTCCGCCATGGAAGAGCGCATCGCCCTGATTTTGGATCCCATGCTGGCCACGGGCGGCACCCTGATCGCCACCATCGATCTGCTCAAAAAGGCCGGGTGCAGGAAAATCATGGGCCTGTTCCTGGTGGCGGCCCCGGAAGGCATTGCCGCAGTGACTGAAAAACATCCGGATGTGGACATATATACCGCTGCCGTGGACGAGCGTCTCAATGAGGTGGGCTATATTCTGCCGGGCCTGGGCGATGCCGGAGACAAGATTTTCGGCACCAAATAAACAAACCATCCGGTGAAGCCCTGTTAAAATTGATTCCAAACAAAATTTTAAAACAATGAAAGAGAAAAAATCTATGTCTGAATCCACGTCTGCATCCACGTCTTCTTCCACTGAATACCGTTTCCAACTCAAAGATTGTTTTTTAGGTGCCCAGATGCTGTTCGTGGCGTTCGGGGCTCTGGTCCTGGTGCCGCTGCTCACCGGCCTGGATCCCAATGTGGCGCTGTTCACCGCCGGGCTGGGCACCCTGGTATTCCAGGTGATCACAAAAGGCAAAGTACCGGTGTTTCTGGCCTCGTCCTTTGCGTTTATCGCGCCCATCATCTTCGGGGTCCAGACCTGGGGGGTTCCCGGCACCATGTGCGGCCTGGCCGCCGCCGGTGTGGTATATATCATTTTGAGCCTGCTGGTGCGGTGGCAGGGCGGGGACGCCATCCGCCGGGTGCTGCCGCCCGTTGTCACGGGGCCGGTCATCATGGTGATCGGGCTGATCCTGGCGCCTGTGGCCGTGCACATGACCATGGGCAAAACCGGGGACGGCGCCATGGTGCTGTTTCCCCAGACCTCGGCCATGATCGTGGGCCTGGCCGCCCTGGCCACCACGATTCTGGTGTCCATCCTGGGCAAAGGAATCCTGCGGCTGATCCCGATTCTGTGCGGGATTGCCGTGGGGTATGTGCTGTCCCTGTTTTTCGGGTTTGTGGATTTTTCCGTGCTGTTCACGGCTGCCTGGTTTTCCATGCCGGCGTTCACGTTCCCGGAATGGAACCTGGCCGCGGTCTTTTATATCGTGCCCATTGCCATTGCCCCGGCCATCGAGCATTTCGGGGATGTGGTGGCCGTGTCGGGCGTGACCGGCAAAGATTATCTCAAGGATCCGGGCATCAAGAACACCATGCTCGGAGACGGCGTGGCCACCAGTATCGCCTCGATGCTGGGCGGGCCGCCCAACACCACCTATTCCGAAGTCACCGGTGCCGTGGCATTGACCAAGGTATTCAACCCGGCCATCATGACCTGGGCCGCCATCGCCGCCATCCTGCTGGCATTCGTGGGCAAGCTGGGGGCGCTGCTCCAGACCATTCCCACCCCGGTCATGGGCGGGATCATGCTGCTGCTGTTCGGGGCCATCATGGTGGTGGGCCTCAATACGCTCGTGAAATCCGGGGATGACCTCCTGGAAGCCCGCAACCTGGCCATCGTAGCCCTGATCCTGATCTTCGGCATCGGGGGCATGAGTTTTTCCGCGGGCCAGTTCCAGCTCCAGGGCATCGGCCTGGCCGGCATCCTCGGCGTATTCCTCAACCTTATCCTGCCCCATCCCCGCAGGTAAACAGCCGGGGTCAGGCCTTGCGTTTTTGACGTTTCTTGTAAAGTAAATTCAAGAAACGTCAAAAACGCAAGGCCTGACCCCAGATTTTATGTATGTTACATTATGGATGGGTGATTGTTGTTACCGGCACTTTGGTGCTGTTTTCCTGTTTGGGGCTGGGAAGATTTGCTCTGGGCATGCTGCTGCCTTCCATGGGGATTTCCCTGGAGTTGTCCTATTCCCAGATGGGGTTGATCGGGACCGGTAATTTTGCCGGATACATGGCGTCCGTGATCCTGGCCGGCATGGTGTCCCGGATCATCGGTGCCCGGCGCACCATCGCCTTCGGGCTGGTCCTGGTGGGGGGATCGATTCTGGGCATGAGCCGGGCCGGCGGGTTTGTGCCGCTCATGATGCTGTATGTGGTGACCGGCGTGGGATCGGGCCTGGCCAATGTGCCGTTGATGGGCCTGGTGTCCCACTGGTTCAAAAAAGACACCCGGGGCCGGGCCGCCGGCACCATGCTGTCCGGCAACGGTCTGGCCATCGTGTTTTCCGGGCTGATGGTCCCCTGGATCAATGCATCCCTGGGCCCGGACGGCTGGCGCACGGGATGGCTGGTGATCGGCGTGATCTCCCTGGGCGTGGCCGTCATCAGCGGGATCCTGCTGAGAAACGATCCCGCGGACATGGGTCTGGACCCGGTGGGGCGGCCCGATCCGGTCCGGGCCGCTGTCCCGGCTGTCCCGGTCGCCCCGGCCGCCGCATCTGCCACAGATACAGATAACGCCCCGGCCGCCGGAAATCCCGCAGATGACGCGTCAGCCCCGCCCGTCGTCGATCCGTTGCCGGCAAAAAAATCCCCGCACCGCTGGACCATGGTGCACCTGGGGCTGATTTACGCCTGTTTCGGCGCCACCTATGTGGTGTATGCCACGTTTATCGTGACCGCCCTGGTGGATGAGCGGGGATTCGGCGAAGGCACGGCCGGCACGTTCTGGGCCGCGGTGGGGGCCTTGTCCATTTCTTCGGGCCCGCTGTTCGGGTGGCTGTCCGACCGGATGGGACGGAAAATCACCATCATCGGCGTGTATCTGCTGTTCACCCTGTCCTATGTCCTGGCCGGGGCCGACCTGTCCCTGCCGTTTCTGTACGTGTCCATCGGCATTTTCGGGCTGGCCGTGTGGAGCATTCCCACCATCATGTCCGCGGCTGTCGGGGACTATATGGGCCCGGCCCTGGCCGTGCGGGCGTTCGGATTCATCACGTTGTTCTTCGGGGCCGGGCAGATTGCCGGGCCGGCCCTGGCAGGCGTTCTGGCAGATACCTTCGGCAGTTTTTCACCGGCGTTTTTCCTGTGCGCGTTTCTGACGGCCTGCGGTGCCGGGCTGACCCTGTTCCTGAAACCACCGGCAGACCCGTCCTGACCCTGTTCCCGGGTCCCCCGTCCGGCCGGACCGGCTAATCCGAACGCAAACACCCGGTCAAAAAATTCCCGGTTATCCATGGCATGCACCTGATCGGCCAGGCAGGACAACTCCAGGTGGCTGTCCTGCCTGGCGGGATCCGGGCGCCGGACATGATATTGACGGAACCGCCAGAACGAGGCGGCCACGCCCGCGTATTCGATAAATACCTTTAACTGCTTTTTCTCGGTATGGGTCAACGGGCTGCGCTGCTCGTATCCTTTGACCAGAGAGGCGATCCGTGCCATGGACAGCTGCTTTTCCCGGGTGCAGCTCCCGATGGCGCACATGCCGATGTCATAGAGTTTGTAATAGTGACACGCCTCTTCAAAATCCAGCACCGCCACCAGGATGTCATGGTCGAACACCAGGTTGTCCCAGAAAAGATCGCCATGGATCAGCCCTTTTTCCATGGCCGGGTCCAGCGCGGACTGAAGAAAACCGATTTTCTGCCGCAGCCAGTCCACATACGGATGATCCAGCCGCATCTCGAATATCTGTGAAAACGCGCCCATGCCATAGGGAAACTGCTGCGGAACATCCGGGGGTGGATCCAGGCGGTGCAGATCCGCCAGGACTTCGCCCACCTGAGACAGCTTGGAAAACGACAGGTCCGCCCGCACCTGGCCCGGCAGAAATTCCTTGATGTAGACCGGCCGGTTGTCATGCATGATAAAGGCGTCCCCGGAACGGGCCGGGATCACCCTGGGGGTGGGAATGCCGTGTTTGTCCAGATACGCCACGACCCGGGTCAGGCAGTCGATCTCCCGGGCGTTTTTTTCATCGCACACCGTCAATGTGTAGGTGCCGGACACGGTGGTGATCTTGATGCTGGAATTGGCCAGCCCGCCTGCCAGGGGTGTCATGTCCGTGACTGTTCCCAGGTCGTAACAGGACAGCAGGGATGCAATGGTCTCAGGGGTCAGCCGGGTATACTCTGCCATGGGGCATTCTCCTTATGGGGTGTGTTTTTCCATGGCCCGGATCAGGGCCGGTGCCAGGTGCTCACGGTCACAGATCCGAACGTGCCGGCGCCGGGTGCGCATCTGTTCCAGGGAAGGATGAACCGCCTGATCCGGCAGGTCCGGGGTGCCCAGGGCCCGGGTGATGATGTCCGGAAACTTGGCCGGGTGGGCCGTGGCCAGGCAGACCATCCGGGTGCCGGCCGGATACCGGGAGACCGCCTCCCGGGCCGCGGCCACGGCCACAGCCCCGTGGGGATCCAGCAGATAGGGCGGATCGGCCGTAAATGCCTGCCGGATGGTGGCCAGGGTATCGGCATCCGACACGGTCACCGCGGAAAATCCCTGCTGCACGGCAAGATCCATTTCTTCGGCCACCCGGACCCGGCCATCGGTCTGGAACCGGGTCATCCAGGCATTGATTTTTTCAGGATCACTTCCCCCCAGAAAGTACAGAAACCGCCAGAAGTTATACGGCACCACAATATCGATGGCCGAGGACACGGTTTGGCGCAACGGCCTTTTTTCAAACACCCCGGTGGTCAGGGCCGTGGAAAGGGCGTTGTTGACGTTGTTGGCACAGACAAACCCGGTGACCGGCAGGCCCATGCGCCTTGCCAGGTATCCGGCAAACAGGTTGCCGAAGGCCCCGGAGGGCACGGAAAACACCACCGGATCCCCGATGGTGTCACAGGCCCTGAAATAGCCGTAAAAATAGTGAATGGCCTGCACCATGACCCGGCACCAGTTGATGGAGTTCACACTGGACAGCCGGAGCCGCGCTTTCAACTGCGGATCCGCAAACAGGGCCGCCACCACCAGGTCCAGGTCATCCCCGCCGTCCGGGCAGTTCTCCACGGCCACCGGATGGATGTTGCCTGCGCCCAGCGTGGTCATCTGCAGCTCCTGCTCCCTTGTGATCATGCCTTTCGGATACAGGGGCCAGCAGTCGATGGCGGGGCGGTTCGCAGCGGCATGGGCCGCGGCCGGCCCCGTGTCCCCGGTGGTGGCCAGGACAATGGAGACCCGGTCCCCTCTTTTTTGCAGCAGGTAATCCATGGTCCGGATCAGAAATCCCATGGCAATGTCCTTGAACGACAGGGTGGGACCATGGAACAGCTCCATGACCAGCAGCTCGGGATCCCCGTTCAGGGGCACCAGCTCCACCACCCGGCCCTGGTCGAAGGAAGAAAAACTGTCCGCCGCCAGCCGGGCCAGGTCCGGTTCCGGGATCACCGACGGATCGATGAACAAAGACAGGATGGCCGCTGCCAGGTCCGGGTAATCCATCCGGGACAATTCGGCCAGCTCTTCCATGGACAGCGTGGGAAGCGTCTCCGGAACAAACAGTCCCCCGTCCTCTGCAAATCCCTGAAGCACCGCTTCATCAAAAGGCTGGGGCAAAACCCCGCCCCGGGTACTGACATAAGAAATCATTGTTGCTCCATCCCGGTGCTGGGGTCAGGCCTTGTCTTTTTGACGTTTCTTCGCAAGAAACGTCAAAAAGACAAGGCCTGACCCCAGCTTTACAGCTTTACCAGAGTTTGAACAGGGCCTGGGTGCCGTCGTTTTCACAGCCGTTGTCGACCAGGCGTCCGTACAGGGTTTTGGCCAGGGTGAGGCCCGGGGTGTCCAGGCCGAGGTCTTTGGCCGAATCCTCGGCAATGGTCATGTCCTTGATGAAATGCTTGACATAAAATCCCGGGGCAAAATCCCCTTTGAGCATCCGGGGACCCAGGTTGTTCAGGGACCAGGACCCGGCCGCGCCCTGGCCGATGGACGCCAGAACGGTCTCCGGCGCCAGCCCGGCTTTTTTTGCATAGGCCAGGGCTTCACATACCCCGACCATGCCGGCGGCAATGGCGATCTGGTTGGCCATTTTGGTGTGCTGGCCCGACCCGGCCGGTCCCTGGTACACGATATTTTTACCCATGACCTGAAACAGGGGCAGGGCCGTGTCAAACGCGGCCTTGTCGCCGCCCGCCATGATGGACAGCGTGGCGTTCCTGGCGCCCAGGTCCCCGCCGGACACAGGCGCATCCAGCACCTGAATCTGTTTCTCCCGGCCGATCTCATGGATCTTTACGGCCAAAGCCGGGTCCGAGGTGGTCATGTCAATGGCCAGGGTGCCGGGTGCCGCGTTTTCCAGAACCCCGTCCGGATCCAGGTAGATCTGTGCCACATCCCGGGGATACCCCACAATGGAGATGATCACGTCCGAATCCGCTGCCAGGTCTTTGACGGACCCGGCCCACACCGCCCCTTTCTCCAGAACCCCCGCGGCCCGTTCCCGGGTCCGGGTATACACCTGAAGCGCATACCCCTTGTCCAGGATATGGCCGGCCATGCTGTGTCCCATGACCCCCAGACCGATGAATCCGATGCGTGTTTTTCCGGGTGCAATCTGCATATGCTCTCCTTGTCATGCCGAAGTTTTCATTGAAATGTCTATTTATACGGGTTTTTCCGCTTGACTGTAAAGGCCTTTCAGCCAGGTCTTTTTTCCAGGGTTTCCCGGGTCAGGCCGTACAACAGCCCAATGCCGGTCAGGCAGGCGGCGCACACATGAAACGCCAGGTGAAACGCCGGCAGGGTCAGGGACGCCCCCGGAAAAAACCGGGTCATCACATGGCCCATGCCCTGGAGAAACACGGCCACCCCGGCCATGGTGAAGAAATTGATGCCGGTCATGGCCAGGCCGGCATTGGCCCGGGGCACCTGTTCCTTGATATGCGCATACATCACCTGGCCCGACCCCGATGCCAGGCCGAATGAAAAAAACACCAGATACACGACCCACACCCCGGTGTCCGGGGTCAGCCGGTTCATGGCCAGCAGCAGCCCCACCATGCAGAAAATGCCGGGAATGATGATTTTTTTCCGGGACCCCACCAGGGAATCGGACAGCCACCCGCACAACGGACATCCGACAATCAGGCCGATGCTCATGAGAAACAGGATGTTGCCGGCCGTGACCGCAGGCAAATCCAGCACATGGATGAGAAACGGCCCGGCCCACAATGCCTGGACCGCCGCGTAAATCCCGTACCGGCAGAATGTGGCCAAAGAGATGATCCAGTAGTCTCTGCGGTGAAACAAATCCCAGGCCTGCGCCAGGGTCTGGGACACGCGGGGCCGGGCATCTGCTGACGCGGTTTTGGCGGCCGCGCCGTCATCCGGCCGTTCCCGGATCACCGCCAGAAACACCAGCGCCAGAAACAACGTGAATCCGGCAATGAGCAGAAAGCTGTGCCGCCATCCCACCAGACCCACCAGAAGCACCAGGGGCGTGGCCGCCGCGATGTTTCCCATGGTCCCCAAAGAGACCACCATTGCCGAAAGCGTGGCAAACTGCCGGGGCTCGAACCACAAAGTCAGCAGTTTCAGCGCCCCCATGAAGTTGCAGGCCATGCCGATACCCAGCAAGACCCGGCCCAACGTCAGCCAGGCCGGACTGGTGCCCAAAGCAAAGATCACGGCCCCGGCCACCGACACCAGGGTCAGCCCCACCATGGCGGTCTTGGGACCCACCGTGTCCAGAAAAATCCCCACCGGGATCTGCATGAGCGCAAACGCATAGAAAAACGCGGCCGATATCCGGCTCAAGTCCAGGGCGTTCAATCCCATCTCCTGCATCAGATCCGGCGAGATCACCGCCACCGACGACCGGTAGAACTGGGACATGGCAAACATCACCGCGATCAGAAGAACACCGATTATAAGACAGGATCGCGAAGGAAAATTATTCATTTGGATGAGCTGCTATGACTTTCGACGGCAACGACTTGTCTTCTTCCCTGCGTATTGGCCGAAATCTCCTTGAAGCAGTCCTTTGAAAGAAAGGTCTTCATCCAGATCAGGCCAGTGCAGCCCATATGGCGATATTTCAATATTATTCAATTGCTGTTCAGTTCCCCGGGAAAGACGAATATTTTCCTTCACCGGAAACGTTATTTCAACACCACTCTCCATCCGAATATGTATATGACCGTCTTGATAAGTCGCAACGACAGGTCGGATATTTCTGAACCAAAGGTCGTCTCATACCATTTCTCCGTCTTTTTCAAAAATTGTTGGCATTTAACAATACAATCTAATATATCAGCAGCTGTTGATAATTTTTCTATTGATAGAATCCAATCGTTAATTCAAGTGTAATGATTGCCGTTAAAAATGTCAATGTGTACAATCCTTGCCTGAAGTTGAGATAAAAAGGCGGGGCAATGATTTGACATACGGCTGCATACGCGAAGGAAAGAATACCATGAAACAGATCGATTTGCGAAGCGACACCGTGACCCGGCCGTCCCGGGAGATGCTGGAGGCCATGATCACCGCACAGGTGGGGGATGATGTGTATGGGGAGGATCCCACCGTGAACCGGCTGGAGCAGACCGCGGCGGCCCTGACCGGCATGGCGGCGGGCCTGTTCTGCGCATCGGGGACCCAGACCAACCTGGTGGCCCTGCTCAGCCACTGCCAGCGGGGCGAGGAATACATCGTGGGCCAGACCGCCCACACCTATAAATACGAAGCCGGCGGCGGTGCGGTGCTGGGCAGCATCCAGCCCCAGCCCCTGGATTTTGAGCCGGACGGCACCCTGGATCTGGCCAAAGTGGAACGATTCATCAAGCCGGATGATTTTCATTTTGCCCGCACCCGGCTGTTCTGCCTGGAAAATACCCAGGGCGGCAAAGTGCTGCCCATGGATTATCTCAAAGAGGCCCGGAAACTGGCGGACCGCCACGGCCTGAGTTTTCATCTGGACGGGGCACGGGTGTTCAATGCCGCGGTCAAACTGGGCGTGGATGTCAAAGAGATCACCACGCTGTTTGATTCGGTGTCCTGCTGCCTGTCCAAGGGGCTGGGAACGCCGGTGGGATCGGTGCTGTGCGGTTCAAAAGAATTTATCGCACGGGCCCGGCGGTGGCGGAAAATGGTGGGGGGCGGCATGCGCCAGGCCGGGATTCTGGCGGCGGCCGGCCTGTATGCGTTGTCTCACCACATCGACCGGCTGGCCGACGATCATGCCAATGCCGCCCGCCTGGCCGCCGGGTTATCCGGCATCCCGGGCATCCATGTGGATGAAAAGGCCGTGCAGACCAACATGGTGTTTGCGCGCTTTGACGCGGACATGACCGCCCTGGTGCAGCACCTGGCCGGCCAGGGCATTTGCATCAGCCCGGGCAGTCCGGTGCGCCTGGTCACGCACCTGGACATTGATACCGAAGATATCGACCGGGCCGTGGCCGGGTTTCAGTCTTTTTGGGCGTAACCCCTGAAAGCGGTTTACGCCCTGGGGGGTTGTCTTTTCATCAGGTGTCCCAATTGATCGGCAGACCGCACCATGTCTCTTCCCAGCACGATCCGGATACCGTTGTTCAGCGTGCCGGATTTGATCAGTTTGCCGTCGGCGTTGATCGCATGGAACCGTTCCAGGATTTCCTTGGCCTGGCCGTAATAACCGGGCGAATAGTAGATAACGGTTCTGGGGTGAAAAAAATGGGCGGCATTGGCGATGCGTCCCACGAATATCCCCTGTTTGGTCAGATACTGCCGGCATTCCCTTGCCATGTGCCTCACGCCGTTGCCGTTCAGAATTTCAATGTCCGCGTTGGACTGGATGATGACCGGTTTTGCCTGTATGCCGGCGACCTGGGATTCTGCGATGATATCTGTTTCTTCAGGCGTGCCGGCGACCTGGGTGATATACGCGGGCATGGGGGTTTCTGTCCGGATGCCGGCCGCCCGGCGCGCCGCCTGGTCCCGGTCCTGATATTTTCCGGCCCGAACCCGGTAATACGGCTGATACGGCCCGCGCCGGTCGACTTTGGTGACATAAGGGGCGTCCAGCCCGTTTTCCCGGGCATGTTTCAATGCGGCCATGGCCTTGTCCAGCTCGTAGAACACCCCCAGCTGGATGGTATAGTAGACGTAGACGTCAGCCGACACCAGCGTGTCAGCGGCGTCAGTGTCTGACAGATCACCGATGATGATAGGTTCGCGTTTTTCAGCGGTTTGCGGTAACGCGATTTGCGGTAACGGAATTTGAGATACCGCTGTTTTGGGTGCTGGGATCTGCGGTACCTGGGCTTTGGTAGCCTGGGTTTGGTACTGCGGTAGCCGGGGTTTTGGGCGCCGGAGAGTTCTCAGAAACCGCTGCCACAGCCGGCGAAATCACCGGTGCCGGCCGGTCCGGCAGAGGGTTCCCCAGCCGGGCATGGGCCAGGGCCAGGTTGTTCTGATACAGTTCTTTTTCCGTGTTCAGGGCCACGGCGGTTTTAAATGCGGTGGCGGCCGCTTCCAGGTTGCCCTGCAGCAGGTTGGAATACCCGATATTGTTGTACACATAATCCAGGTTCGGATCGATCCGCAGTGCCTCCCGATAGGCGGCGGCGGCCAGATCGAACTCCCGGAGCCGGTCATAGGAGACACCCAGGGCATTGTAGGCATTGGCATGGGCGGGATCGGCCTTGACCACCCTGAGCAGCTCGTCCACCGCCAGCTGGTGCCGGCCCCTTTTTTGAAAATGCCGGGCCAGGTGGTATCCGGCATCCGGATTCGTTATCTGCGGGTCACCGGATGCGGCATGCCCGGGACCCGGGTTGCCGGCATCCCCGCCGAAAATGGCGGCCAGCATGTTTTTGGACGGGCCGCAGCCGGCCAACAGAAACAGGCCGCAAAACGCCATTACGCCCAGGGAAAACCGTTTCCATGTTTTGGGTTGAAAGGTCATTTTTCAGCCTCCTTTTCTGAGGGTTACTGCTGCCGTAAGGCTTTTTGCAGGTTTTCATGGGCTGTGACGTAAAACCGGGGGCTTTCTTCGATGGCTTTTCTGAAATGCGCGGCCGCCTGGTCCAGGTGCCCGTTTTTCAGGTATCCCACCCCGGTGTTGTTGTAGGCCACGGCCGTGCCGCCGGCCCGTTGAAACGCCTGGAACGCCTCGTCATACCGCTCCAGGTCGCACAAAACCTTTCCCAGGTTGTTGAACACCGTGTCCCGGGTATACCCGTTTGACAGGGCCTGTTTGAACGCGTCCACCGCTTCTTCACCGCGGCCGGCCGCGGACAGGGACACCCCCAGGCTGTTGTGGATCACCCCGTCTCCGGGGCGCAGCGTCAACGCGGTGCGGTAGGCTGTGATCGCCGCCTCATGGTCCCGGTTCCGGTCGTGGATCATGCCTAAAAAATGGTAGGACCGCCACAGCAGCGGATCCAGGGAAATGGCCCGGTTGAACTGGATTTCCGCGGCCCGCAGGTTCCGAAGGGCAAAATGGGCCCGGCCCAGGCCCTCCAGGGCCGGGGCAAAATCCGGCTGCCGCTCCAGCACCTGCTCAAACACCGGCATGGCATCCCCGGGTTTTTTGTTCTGGAGCAGGGTCAGCCCCTGCTTGTAAAGCGCCCTGTTGTTTTCCGGGTTTTTCTCCAGGGATTTTCCATACTGGGTATAGGCCATAAAGAAATTGCCCTGGTTCAGGAACGCATCCCCTAACGCCTCATATTCATCCGCGGACAACGGGGTGTCGTCCCCTTTTTTTGCTTTTTTCGCGGCATCGGCATACGGGTCATATTTCACCCGGGGCAGGTCTTTCACATGCTTGTGATCCGGGTTGCCGTAGGTGATGTCCGGTGCCCGGGAAATGGTTTTGGTGCCGCAGCCCGTGAACACCAGCCCGATGCACAATGTGATGAAAATCAATGGTATGCGGGCGCGCATGCCCATTTTCAAAAACTGCTTGATAAACATTTTATAGATGTTTATGCCGGCCGGTCCCATGATAACTACAAACAGGGCCGGAAAAATAAAAAAGAGCAAAGGAAGCAGGATCTTGACCGGCAGTTTGGCAGCCAGTTCTTCAGCCATCTGGAACCGTTTGGTCCGAAAAGATTCGGAAAACACCTGCAGGGCCTTGGACACGCTGGTGCCGAACTTGTCGGCCTGGATCAGCAGGGTCACCAGGCTGTTCATCTCATCGATGCCGGTGCGCAGATACAGGTTTCTCAGGGCCTCGGCCCGCTGTTTACCGGCCCGTATCTCCAGGTTCAGGTAGGCGAACTCCCGGGCCAGGTCCGGATAGGTGTCCTCGATCTCCTGGCCCACCTTGAGCAGGGCCGCATCCAGGCCCATGCCGGCTTCCACGCACACCACCAGCAGGTCCAGGGCATCGGGCAGGGCCTTGAACAGGGCGATTTTGCGCTTGTCGGTTTTCTGTTTCAGCCAGATGTTGGGCAGGTAGAACCCGAACAGCCCCAGAAGAACCAGAATAATAATGGCCTGGATGTTGCTCATGGTCACATACACGGAAAACTTTAAAATCAGGAAAACACACACAAAGAACACGGGAAAAAACAGTTTGGCCCCGAAAAACGCGGCGTCAAAATTTTTTGACTGGATGCCGGCCCGCAGGAATTTCAGCCGCATATCCGCTGGATCAGGCAGTTCCGTGTCTTTTTTCCGGGCTTTGCCGGAAAAAAAGCTAAAAAACGTTGCCAGGGGATTTTTTTGTTCCGCTGTTCCCGGCAGGGCGCGTTTCCGGGTCTGGCTGCCGTCTCCATAAGAGGCATCGGCAACCCCGCCGTCCTTGATTTTCTGAACTAAAGCCCTGGTTTTTTTCCGTCGCTGCGAAATAAGAATCACCCCAACGCAGACGATGAAAAAAACCAGAAAAAATATGGGGAAAAGCAGGGTGATCAAATCCTGACTCAGAAAACCGATCATGTGGATAGCTCCTTACACTTCAATCTTAACCATGTGTTTCATGACTAAGGCCCCGATAACCATGCCGACCCCTGCCGCCCCCAGCATGATCCAGCCGATCTGTTCTTCAATCAGGGGTTGGAGATATCCGGGGTTTGTCATAAAGATAAAAAACGCGACAACAAAGGGCAGCAGGATCAGAATCACCGCAGACAGCTTGCCTTCGGCGGCCAATGTCCGGACATTGCCCTGAAAACGGAACCGCTCCCGCACGATATGGGCCAGGCTTTCGATGAGTTCGGCCAGGTTGCCGCCGGTTTCCCGCTGGATAACCACGGACATGACAAAAAACTTGAGATCCCTGCAGTCCACCCGGTTCAACATGTTTTTCAGGGCCACCGGCACACTCACCCCGAAATTGATCTCATCTAGGGTTTCTTCAAACACGGTGCCCAAAGGGTCATCAAATTCATCGGCAGCCACCTGCATGGCACTGGTAAAGGAGTGCCCGGCCCGAAGCGCCCGGGCGATCAGGTCCAGCCCCTCGTGAAGCTGGACCTGGAATTTTTTTGCCCGTTTGTTTTTCAGGTACACCAGGTACAGGTAGGGCAGGAAAAGGGCGATGATCCCCACGAAGATGGCAACTAACATAATGTCTGTCAGAATCAGGATGATCATGCCGGTGAAGGCTCCCAGGAAACAGGGCTGTCAGCACATATACCCCCAGCGGGAATTTCACGTTGGCCTGCAGCAACAGCAGGTCCATTTTTCGGATGAAGGTCGAAGACAGCAGGATCTTGTTCAGGGTTTTGATTTCACTGAGTTTCCTGTTTTTAACGATGTCTCCGCGGCTGTTTTCCGAGAAGGTGTATTTTTCCAGCCGTTTTCTCAACTGGGTCCGCTGGGTGGACCGCAGGTTCCGATACGAATACAGGCTCGCTTCGATGATTATCAAGGAAATGATGAAAATAACGGCACTGATGATCATGAAATCCATGGGCGGTCCCCCTTTTTTCAGACATCCACGCGAAAGGAGCTGTTGAACAGGTCCTGGTTGAAATCGATACCGGCCACTTTGAACCGCTCGATAAACCTGGGCCGGATTCCGTTGAACTTGAAGGTGCCTCTCACATTGCCCTGCTCATCGACCCGTTTTCTTTCAAAGCTGAAGATCTCCTGCATGGTGATCGTGTTGCCTTCCATGCCGGTGATCTCCTGGAGACTTACCACTTTGCGCCGGCCGTCCACCAGCCGGGACGCCTGGATCACGATATTGATGGCGGAACTGATGAACTTGCGGATAAACTCCGTGGGGATATCGAAATTGGCCATGGCCACCATGGTTTCCAGGCGCATCAGGGCATCTCTGGGCGTGTTGGCATGGACCGTGGTCAAGGATCCTTCATGCCCGGTGTTCATGGCCTGGAGCATGTCAAATGCTTCGGGTCCCCGGACCTCGCCCAGGATGATCCGGTCCGGCCGCATCCGCAGGCTGTTTCTCACCAGGTCCCGCTGGATCACCTCGCCTTTGCCCTCGATGTTGGGGGGCCGGGTCTCCATGCGCACGAGATGCTCCTGCTTGAGCTGCAGTTCCGCGGCATCCTCGATGGTGACGATCCGTTCGGTTTCCGGGATGAACCGGGACAGCACGTTGAGCAGGGTGGTCTTGCCGCTGCCGGTCCCCCCGGAAATCAGGATGTTGAGTTTGGCCTTGACCAGGCCCTCAAGTATTTCCTTGAACTCCGGCACCAGGGTCTGGTGTTTGATCAGATCATCGAGCTCCAGGGGGACCACGGCAAACCGCCGTATGGACACCAGCGGCCCGTCCAGGGCCAGGGGCGGGATCACCACGTTCACCCGGGAGCCGTCCAGCAGCCTTGCATCCACCATGGGGTTGGATTCATCGATGCGCCGGCCGATCGCGGACACGATCCGGTCGATGATCTTCATCAGATGGGTGTCATCCTGGAACCGGGCATCGGTCTGTTCGAGTTTTCCAAACCGTTCCACATAGATCTGCTTGTAAGAGTTGACCAGGATATCCGACACGGTCGGGTCTTTGAGAAACGGCTCCAGCGGCCCCAGGCCCAGTACTTCGTCGATAATTTCCGATACGATCTTTTCGCGTTCGGAAAAATTCAGGGGCATGTTATCCGATTCCTTGGCCAGTATCCGTTCGACCACCTTTTTTATCTGCCGGATCAGCTCGTCCTTTTCCATGGTCTCGATGATGGACAGATCCAGGATATCCAGAAGCTGGGAATGAATTTTTGCCTTGAATTCGAAATACTCGTCCGGCACATATTTTCTTTCCCGGGCCTGCATACCGTCGTTATTTATCGGAGAAAACGTTGCCATTTAAAAGAACCATCCTTTCTTTTTTTTCTTATCGTTGTTCTCCGGTAAAAGGCTGTCGGCATAACCGGCAAAACTTTTTGCCAGCTTTGATTTGGGTGCGGTGTCAAAAAGCGTTTTACCGGCGTTGATGGCTGTCATGGAGGTGTCATAATCATTGGGAACAATCCAGCCGATATCCTGTCCCAGTCCTTCTTTTGCCGTTTCCAGGTTGACCATCCCTTTTTTGATGTACCGGTTCAAAACGATGTTCAGGTTTTCCTCGCTGGTGTAATTGTTTTTCAAAAGCGACTGGATCAGCCGGTTGGTATTGGACAGGCACGGCAGGGACTGGATGGTGACGATCTGCACCAGGGTGGAGAGCTGGAGCGTCTTGAAAGCGGCGTCATTGAGGGACTGCCCCAGATCGATGACAATATAGTCATATTTCTGGGTCATCAGCGTCAGCAGGGCTTCCATCATCCGGGAGGTGGGCTCGGGATTGTCATCCAGGTATCTGGGAGATGCCAGCACATGCAGGCCCCCGGCACTTATGGTCATGACATTGGCCAGGAAAAATTCATCCAGCCGGTCAAAGCCTTTGGTTATGTCCCCCCAGCTGTGTTTGGGGGTTATGTCCAGAAACATGGGAATATCACCGAATACCATGTTCATGTCGATGATGGCCACGGCCGGAGCGATCGATTTTTTTGCCAGGGCATCGGCCAGGTTCACCGCAATGGTGGTGGTTCCCACCCCGCCTTTGCTGCCGATGACACTGATGATTTTGCCCAGATACGCCTGGGCTTTCTGCAGTTTTTTTTCATGCCGGTCCGTGAACCGCGTCCAGGGCGTCTGCCACCGTTTTTGTATCCAGCGGGGCCGGCAGAAATTCCTTGACCCCGACCCGCATGGCCTGGAGCAGTATCTGGGGATCTGAATTTTCCGACACAATAAATACATCGGTGTTTTCCGCAAACTCGAGATACGACCGGATCCGCCCCAGATCCTGTTCCCAGTTTTCCGACAATTCATGGATGAGCAGGTCCGGTTCCGTATCATTTTTTCCGGACACCACGGCAAACCGGTCATCGCTTTTTATGGCTGTCACAAAGAGCTCGGTAAATTCCCTGGTCTGCAGGTACAACACAACTTGAAATGTTTTTATTGGCATATTTGTTCCAAATCTGCTTTGTTCTGCGTCCTCAATTTTTTAGATCAGGCCGGGGCTATCATCCACCCACATTCAAGTTGACGACCTTTGTCGCGGGTGGTTTCACTTTGAACCCTTCCTGGTAATTTTTATACGTCACTTCCCCGGCCTGGCCGTCAATGCCTTCCACCGGCATGGCACTGAGGCCGGCTTCCGGATTGATGATCTGGTGGAACCGGGCGATTTCGTAGGACCGGCCCCTGTCATTGTCAAGCTGCACATACCTGGGGTTGGCGCAGGCACAGAGAAACAGCGTTCCTGTCAGCAATACCGCCGTTATCATGGGTTTGTTCAAGGTTTTTTCCTCCCTGGTTTGTTATCAGTCTTCCGGCTCAAAGGTATGGCCGAACTCTCCATCCAGTTCGCCCTCCACAGATAGATCACTGGACGGCCGGATATATTCTTTTCTGATATTCAGATAAATTTCAGCATTGTCAGGTGCTTCATAAGCGTCGGTGGGCAGCGGCATGTCCCTGCCGTCCATCGGCTTGATGAACCGGGGCGTGGCAATGATCACCAGCTCGGTTTCATTTTTCTGGAACGCCGTGCTCTTGAACAGGGTGCCCAGGATCGGGATATCGCCTAAAAACGGAAATTTTTTGACATTTTCCCGGATGTTTTCCGACAACAGCCCGGCCAGGGCAAAGCTTTCTCCGTCCGCCAGATCGATGGTGGTGGCGGCCCGGCGGGTCGTGAGGCCCGGAACCACAAATCCGCCGAACTGTATGGCGGTTGTAAAATCCAGTTCCGACACTTCCGTGTTCACTTTGATGCTGATCCGGTCCGGACTCAGGACAAAGGGCGTAAAATTCAGGCCCACCCCGTATTCCTTGAATTCGATGGAAGTTTCCCGTCAGACCCGACGGCACGGGGATGGGATATTCCCCGCCGGCCAGAAAACTGGCAGGCTGACCGCTCAGGGCGATGAGGTTGGGTTCGGACAGAATTTTGATCAGGCCGTCTTCCTGCAGGGCCTGGATGAATCCGGTCCAGGTGGCGCTGCCTTTGGAGAACCGGAAAAAGGAGTTGACCGAACCGGAGATGTTTGCGGCACAGTGGTGTATTCGAGTCCGAGCTGCCCCAAATTGATGGCGGCCACGTCACCAACCTCATTGAAAAAACTCACATCGATGCCCAGGTCCTTGCTCAGGCTGCGGCTCATTTCCGCGATCGTGACCTCCAGCATGATCTGGTGGGTGCCGCCCACCTCCATCAGGTTGTTCACCTTGCCTTCCGGGGCATAGGCGTTTGCCAGCACCAGGGCCCGGGACAGGTTGGTGTTGTTGGACACCTTGCCCAGCAGCGTGACGGTGTCATTGGTTGAAAACACCTGGATGTCGGTTTCGTCGGGCAAAGCCTGGTACAGTTTTTCCTTGAGCCGGGACACATCATAGGACACTTCCACATCATAGATGGCCAGCAGCTCGTCCTCCTGCCAGAGGATCAGGTTGGTCACCCCGGCGGTGATGCCCTTGATATAGATCTCATCGGGCGGAAGCACCAGGCAGTCCGCAATTTCAGGGGCACCTAGGGAGACCCGGATCTTTTTCTTGATGGGGGTGCCCAGTTTCATGACCAGGGATTTGCCGGCAATGAGTTCGATCTTTTCTGTTTCCATGCCGGCTGATTCAAGCGGACCGGCCGCCGGACTCGTCACAGGAATAAAAAACAGCACAGCCAGAAACAGGACCATCATTTTTTTCGGGGCAGTAAATAAACGCATGAATATCATCTCCTGCTGTAAATCAGTTGGCACGTCAAAGCGGCACTTCGGTTTTGGACAAAGAAAGCCCTTTGATCACTTCAATGGTCGCTTTTTCTTGTTTTTTGGGTGCTGCGTATCTGACGGTTTTCGGGGCTGCCGGCCTGGGTGTTTTCGCAACGGCGGGCGGTTCCATCCGGCCCTGGATCTGTGCCAGGCTCGACGCCGCCAGTACTTCGGGAACCGTCACCCCGCGGGTGAGGACCACCTCATCATCCACCGCGCCCCGCAGGGCAAACTGCAGCCGGCCTTCATTGGTGGCCAGGGTGATTTTTTCCCCCTGATCCGGTGTGACCTCCAGGGTATACACATCCACCGGGGACGTCTTGCCGTCGCTCGCTTTCCACCATCTGTGTGCCGGCCGCCAGCACCAGCATGTTTTCAAGAATAGTTTTGGTGAACTCTTCATTGGTGTCCGGGTGGTTGAGGGTCAGCAATACATCCACCCGGTTGCCCGGCCGGATGAATCCGGCCACCCCCAGCACCTTGTTGCCCGGGACGGAGATGGCCCGGGTGCCGGGTTTGAGTACCGCCGGGATGCCCCCCTGACTGAGAGTCGTGGGCGCCAGGCGGGACTCCAGCACGGGTTCGCCTGCCACCAGCGGTGTCACCAGAATCCTGCCGGCAAGGTCTTGGGGATCGGTAAAATGCCCGTCAGGAAGACTTTCTTCAAAATAGGGTTTGGTGGTCAATGTCTCAGGGTCGATTTTTGTTCCCCAGGCAAGATCCACCTTGGTCACCACCACGGACACGGCCCTGGTTTCCTTGACTGCCACCGTTTTTTCCGGCGTCCGTTGTTTGTTCAACCAGTTATAAAGGAAATAACTGCCTCCCAAGGCGATCAGAATCGAAATCAGGATGGGTATGAAAGCCCTCATGACGCCACTCCTTAATTAATTATGATAAAAATTCGTATCCGAATATCTTCAATCCCATATAGGTGAAAGTTCCCAAAGCAATGGCAATGCCATAACACAGCCTGGGTCTTTTCTCATTTTCGCTGACCTTGACGGGATCATACTTCTTAATAAGTAGAAACGTCAAGAGTGTATTGAAAAGTTCTTTAAAAAAACCTTTGAAAATGTCCCTGCGGGTCAGAATCATGATCAGGGAATAGATGCCGCCGTATATTGCGGTAATAAGAAATGTGATAAAGATGCCTTTGGCGCCCAGGATCGCGCCGGCCGCCGCCATGAGTTTGACATCGCCGGCGCCCATGGCACTGAGCATATAAAAGATGATGAGAAGTCCCAGCCCGGTGCCTGCACCGGCCAAAGAAAAGTAAACCCCCGGCATGCCGTGGACCATGCCGTGATAGCCCAGTCCTGCAAAAAAGGTGGAAAATGTCAGAATATTTGGAATCTTCTGACGGGTAAAATCGGTGTAAGCGGCGGCTGCCATGACAATGCCGAGAAAAACAAGGGCAGGCCCGTCTAACGCATAAAAATGGTCAGACAGACCTGTCATGGCAGCCCTCATGCTTCACTCCACCGTCATTTGAGGGCTGACGGTTTTAGGCTCAATGTGGCGTTGGGTATCGACACTTAACGGCTACTAGCGCACGGATTAAACATTACCTGCAACTTATGAACACGTTTCTTAATGCCTCCCGAAAAGCAACTGCAGCGATAATTACGACGGCAATCAGCTGCAGCAATGAGACCGTATTCAATCGCGGTTACGCCCGTCTTCTTCCTTGAAAAATCGATAAGTTTGTCCATGATGTGACCCTTTCCTTTTAAGTTAGATGAAATAGATGCCTAAATTATGGCTATCATTAACACTGAAATAAAAGCGTGTCAAGATATAAATTCACTCAATTTAAATTTACAGGCAGGGGGATCCCTGCCGCCAAAAAAACAGGCATTGCCGGTCTTTCATGATCCAGTCATCGCTTGACGGCGACTACTCTAATTGGCGACATTTTCTCAACCGATTCAACAAACCACTTAATCGGCAGCCCATGAAGTAACTGCGACGATAATTACGACGGCAATCAGTGCAGTAATGAGGCCGTATTCAATCGCTGGTGTACCCTCCTTCTTCCTTACAAAAATTGATAAGTTTTTCCATGATGCGATCCTCCCCGTTAAGATAATGAAAGATGCCAAAATTATAGCTGAATTCAGCATTAGCACTGAAATAAAAGCTTGTCAGCATATATTCACTTAATTTAATAGATTTACAAGGGAAAAAATTCCTATCGTGAAAAAAAACAGGCATTGCCGGTTTCCTTTTCAAGGATCCAGTCATCGCTGACATGCCTTAAAAACAAGGCAATGCGCGACTCTTTGTTCACCAGGATGCGAGCGGATGTCATCTTTTGAATGAGCGATTCCCATCCGGGTTCCAGGTTAAAATTTTGTTGTACGGGTCGCTGATTTCTTTTGGTATACATCCATCCGGCCGTCAATGAACACTTTCTGGTCCGGAATCGCCCATAACAAGAAAGCCCCCCATCGCCATACTGGTTGAACACGGATTGCCGCGGGTCCCACTGGATTTGATGTGATCAACCATTCCGATGGGAACCCGGTCTTTGTTCAGACCGATACCGATTTTGTCCGGGGCCGCCAGGCTGATGCCGGTCAGCACCAGGATCACACAGACCGGTATCAGGTGAAAGCACAGCTGTTTCTCCATAAAAAGAAATCCTCCAGCGCGGCTGTTCACAAATTGCGACATGCGGCCCAGATATTTTTTCGCCAGTTCCGGCGTTTGCCTGGATGCTGCGTACAGAGCGGCCATATTGGCCTGCCACACCCCGGCCATGATCGGGATGGTGTACAATGGCGGAACACCGGGATGTGGCGCATGGCTGAAAATGCAAACACCGAAAATATCAGGACCAGAAACATCTCATACGTCTCAAGGCTTTTCTCCCGCAACACCGGCCCCGCAGAATGAACAGCATGAGCACAAAAAATCCATATCAGTGTGCATGGATAGGTGCAGCCCATTTGCTATCATTTTGCTGTCCATTTGATCGCCCAGATACATCAGGGGATACAACACCCCTTTGCCGTGTTGGGATTGATGAAACAGGCGGCCAAAGACAGAGCGGTCACATGTGAGCAGCGGCTGGAACCGTGTCCGAAATCCTGCCACGTCTTTTGGTCTTTGAAACGCAGCATCGATCAGTTCTGCCACCCAGACAGCCCCTAAAAACATAAATCCGATGTGCCACGAACCCGCCGCGTGAAGGTTGATCCAGAGACAAAACAGCACCGGCAGAACTCAAGCATTTTCCGATTCCCCTTTTCCCGGAACGACACATAGATCCAGAACAGGATCACCAGAAACAGGTTGGCGAACATGTGGGGCCGGACCGTCCAGCCGCCGGCGGTGCCGCAAATCAGCAGAAGAATCAGGCCGAAGCTCAGAAAGATATGGATGTTTTTTCAGCAGCAGTTTGAACGCCAGCCCGTACATCAGGGCATGCACCAGGGATTTGAGCAACTATCAGCCCGGCAAAGCCTGTTTTCTGATAAAGCCATGCAAAGATCACCTGGCGGCCCCATTCGTGGAGGATCCAGGGCCTTCCAAACGCCGTGTAGGAAAACAGATCTCGTCTGAGGGTATATGCCGTTGAGCAGCAGTTCCCCGGTCCTCAGGGTGCCAGTAAGAGATCATAGCTCTTGATCATGGGGTCCGCGCAGGATCACGACGGTGAACACCGATCACCACGATCAGGTCGGCCATGGAGGGCAGGACCAGTTTCTGGGGAAGCGTCAGAGGCGGGCTCATTTTTTCCTTAGATAAAAATCTACAGGGGAAACTACCTGTGGCGCGAAAAAAAACAGGCATTTTCCGTTTCTTTTTCAAGGACCCAGTCATTGCTGACATGGGTTAAAAACAAGGCCATGCTGGCGACTCTTTGAGCACCAGGATGTGGCGGATGCCATATTCGTGGATGAGCGTCTCCCACCCGGGGTTCCAGGTTTAGTAATTTTGTATGGGCTCGCTGATTTTTTTCTGATACACATCCATTCTGCCGTCAATGAACACTTTTTGATCCGGAATCGCCCATAACAGAAACCCGCCCCATCGATACTGGTTGAACAGATTGCCGTGAATATTGCCGGCTTTGATGTGGTCAACCATCTCGATGGGGTAATGTCTTCTTCATTCAAACCGATATTGAGCTTGTCCGGGACAGTGCAGGCTGATGCCTGTCATTATCAGGATCGCACAGACCGGCATCAGATGAAAGCACAGTTTTTTTTCCATCACGGAAAAGTCTTCAGCACGGGTGTTCACATGCAGGGCGACCGGTTCAGGTATTTTTTGCCCCTGTCCCGGCATTGATCTCGTGACGGTGCCACAGATCGGTTATGTCCTGGCCTGCCACACTTTGGCCATGACCGGGATGGTGACAATGGCGAACACCGGATGTGGCGTCTGGCGGAAAACGCAAGCACGGTGAATACCAGAACCAGAAAAATTTCATACAGAGGGCGTTTTTTTTCCTGAAACATCAGCCCCGCAACAAATGAAAAGCATGGAGTACACAAAAACATATCGGACTGCATGGATGGCGCCGCCGCACTCCAGTATGGCGTTTGCTTTCCATTTGATCCCCTAAGTACATCAGGGGAGATAAGCACCCCTTTGACGGTGTTGGGATTAATGAAACAGGCGCCCAAAGACAACGCGCTCCATGTGAGCAGCGGCCGCATTCAGTTTCCGGGGATGCTGCGGCATCTTCCCCGAGTTTTTAAAGGCAGAACCGATCAGTTCCGCACCCAGGCAGATCCCTGTGAGAAAACAAATCCGATTGCAAACCCCCCATGAAGGTTGATCCAGAGACAAAACAGCACCGGCAGAACCCGAGAGAACTTTCCGATTTCCCTTTTCCCCGGAACGACACATAGATCCAGAACAGGGTCACCAGAACTTACAGGCAGGTCAAACATGTGGGGCCGGACCGCCGCACCCGATGGCCGTACCCAGAACCAGCAAAAGGGTCAACCCAAAGCTGAGAAAGATATGGATGTTTTTTTTCAGCATCAGTTTGAACGCCAGCCCGTACATCAGGGCATACACCAGAGATTTCAACACGATCAGCCCGGCAAAGCCTGTTTTCTGGTAAATCCATGCAAAGATCACCTGGCTGCCCCATTCATGGAGGATCCAGGGACTTCCAAACGCGGTATAGGAAAACAGGTCTGTCCGGGGCATATGCCGTTGAGCAGCAGTTCCCCGGTTCTCAAGTGCCAGAAAAGGTCATAGCTTTTGATCATGGGGTCTGCCAGGATCATGACAATAAAAATGATCATGATGATCAGGTCGGACATGGAGGGCAGGATCAGTTTTTGAGGCAGCTGTCAAAGGCGGATTCATTTTTTTCCTTATAGGGCTTGACCTTTAATCTCGGGTTCATCTAAAACAGATCAAAGACTGGCAGAAGGTAGCAGAAATAAAACTGAAATAAAAGACATTTTCGATATCAGGGGGACGGGATCAGGGTGGAACAGCACACAGAAATATCGATCGTGTGTCCGGTGTATAATGAAGCGCACATGATCCATCGTTTCATGGAACGCTCTTTATCCGGTTCTGAATGAGATTGAACCGGTCGTTTGAAATCATCTGCGTGAATGACGGCAGCACGGACGACACCTTTGACCAGCTGATGCAGGAAAAACAGCAGCGGGGCCATATCACGGTCATCAATTTATCCAGAAATTTCGGCAAGGAAGCGGCCCTGACCGCCGGGCTGGCCCATGCCACGGGCCGGGCCGTCATCCCCATGGATGCGGACCTGCAGGATCCGCCTGAGCTGATCGCTGACATGGTGGATTATTGGGACAAAGGGTATGATGTGGTCCTGGCCAAACGGACGGACCGGTCTTCGGACCGGTTGTCAAAACGGATCACCGCAAAATGGTTTTACAAAATACACAATCTGCTTTCCAGTATATTGTTGCCGGCGGATGTGGGGGATTTCCGGCTCATGTCCAGAAAAGTGGTGGATGCGGTCAATCAGCTTCCGGAAAATCAGCGGTTCATGAAAGGCATTTTTGCCTGGGTGGGATTCAAGACAGCGACCGTGGGATATACCCGGGAAAACAGAAAAGCCGGGAAAACCCGGTTCAATTTCTGGAAACTGTGGAACCTGGCCATCGACGGGGTCACCAGCTTCAGCAGCGCACCGTTGCGCATCTGGCTGTATCTGGGCGTGTTCACCTCGCTGCTGTCGTTTCTGTACGGCTGTTTCATCATTGTCAAAACCCTGATTTTCGGCATCGATCTTCCGGGCTATGCTTCCATTGTCACCATCATCCTTTTTCTGGGCGGCATCCAGCTGATCGGCATCGGCGTCATCGGCGAATATATCGGCCGGATGTACCTGGAGTCCAAACGGCGGCCGCCGTATATCATTCGAGGGGATTTATAAATCGCCTGAGTAAAATCTATCAGAGTGATCCTTGAAAGTCAGGGTTCCGTCGCAGCTCGAGCAGGGCCAAAGATTTCATGGAATTACAGCCGGGTTCGCTTGAAAATGAATCCAGGAAGGTGAATGACTGATCAGCATGATCCATCGCCACACAGGTTTGACATAGATGGTGTTTTTGCGTTCTTTTATTCCCGTGATAAATTCTGTCTGCCACTTCAGAAGGCCCTGCCGTCAGGCGCTCCTCGGGGGCACCAACGACCAGCCGTCATTTTTGTGGACGACAAAGCCTGGTTTTGACTGTCAAAACAGACACATTTTTTGTACAGCCTGTGACGCAGTTTTTCCGCGGCAAAAATAGGTTGTCAGACCCGCCTTGGCGCTTCCGTAAATATAGTTGCTCTGCCTTCCCCGGTCTCCGGCCACAGAACTGATGGCTGCGATAAAGCCCTGTTGCTTTGATTTCCGAATCCGGGCAGCCGTTTCAGAGAATACTTACAGCGCCCGTGTAATTGGTATCGATAATCTTTTGAACAATGGCGATCCACGTCACCCCGGGCATTCTCCCGGTTGCCAAGCAAACCGAACGACAGGTATTCACCCCAACGGGTTTGGGGTTCAGTCCTTGAATAAAACAGTTCATGTGATTTTTTGTCCAGGGCATCGAAATACAGCGCTTTGGCCGCAACACTGTAACGGATGCCTAAATTAATAGCCTCTTCTGTTCAATTCTTCCAGATTGCGGGAGGCCAGAAAAATATTGTATCCTTCGCCGGCGAAGCGCCTGGCCGTGGCAACAGCGATATCGCTACCTGCCCCAAGAATTTAAAATCCAGTCCTGATTCATAACCCCAGCCTTTGTGATTGAAGCGATTTGAATTTTTTGTCCAGACGCAGAGAAACCCTCAGTGTCCCTGAATTTTTCAACATGGGGATACCCCTGTTCGAAAACTTCCCTGCTTACCCTGGCATCTTTGGCCAGATGAATTCGTCCCTGGTGCTCGAGCACCATGGTATCAAGCTGGTTCAAGAGCTTCAAAGAGCCCTGGCTGCATCTTGAAATCCAGGGCCAGACTAAATCCTTTCAACGGAAAGGAGAGACAATTTTCATTGGCCGGACCATAGAGTTTGAGCACTGAAGAGAAAACTGGTCATGCCGCTGGCCGATATTTTTTCAAGAACAGCGACAAGCCCGGTCAAGTCTTCTGACTTCCGTGCAGAAATAAACTTGGTAGATCTGGACAAACCCTTTTTTTCCGTAGATCCGATTCCCCACTGGCCAATGGCGTCCAAAGGGAAAAAAAACTTGTCCAGTAGTGACTCTTTTGTTCTTGGAAATATCCTTAATCGTCTTTGAATAGTAAAGTTTGTTAAACCCTTTGACACTGTAGTTGTTGAGAACGAATCCCGGAAAATCAAAAGGAATACGGATATTTTCTTTTCGAGGATGATATGCAAGATTGCCGTCTGTGCAGAAACCACCCACCGTCAGCAGGGCTCTGCCAAGGTTTTTTTTGTCAGCCAGGCAATCCAGCCAGGCGACGGAATAGGGCCTGGTGTTCTGCATTTTTTTCAAACGCCGTCAAGGTTTGTTCCAGGTTCCTGGTTTTTATGGTGGTCTGTTCGATGGACTGGGAGAACACTTTTTTCAGGTGAAAACTTGCCTTCAGAATGACTCCGGTCAATCCCATTCCACCGCAGGTTGCCAGAAAGATCTCCCGTTTTCCGTTTTGGAGCACTGAACGGTCTTTCCATCCGCCTCATCAGCACAAAGCTTTCCACCGTATCCCGAAGCAGCCTTCGATGTGAGATGGTTTTTGCCACGGTATCCGCAGCGATAGCCCCGCCGACCGTTATGAATTTTGTACCCGGAGTAACCGTTGGAAACCAGCCCCTGGGCAAAAACGTTTCAATGATTTCGAACAGCAGGACGCCGGCTTCGCAGGTCAAAAGGCCGGTATCCGCATCAAAGGCCAGAATCCGGTCTTTGGGGCGTACCGGCAGAAAAAGTCTGCCAAAGCGCTGTCACCATAACGCTTGCTACTGACCAAAAGGGCACAACAAAGCCCGGGTGTCTTTCATCCCTTGAGAAAGGGAAGAAACGTTGTTGAACAAAACCGGTTGTGCCGGAGCAACCGGATAACGGCCCCAGCCGGACAGTTTCATTTTATCTCCCTGAAGACATATCGTTTATCCAGCATGTATTTGGCGGTATACCCAACCAGCAGCCCTAAAGCCCCCCCAATATATTGAGCGCCGGAAAATTCAATCAGATAATAAAAGCCCGCCTCAGTACCCAATAATATGAGGGTGGTTAAAACACCCATCAGGCTGTAAAGGCCGAAACGGGATATGTCATCCTGCCGTGCGGGGTGTATTGAAGATCCCATTTTTTATCCAATATGATTTTGGTAACAAGGCCGCTCAGGGTTCCGGAAATCAATGCCGCGTATAGCACCCATGCACCTTCGAACAGTTTGAATACCCGCCACCGGGTCAAAAGATTGACCGCGGTGGCAATTAACGCAAAAACGGCATATAGAAATACTTTGGCCATGTTTTTATATGTACAGAATCCAGGCAAAGCACAGGACCCATCCAATCAGGGAAAATTGAATAAATTTATCCTTGAGCAGCACTCTGGTGGGGCTGCCGCTTTTTTCATCCACAAACGCTATCTGCATATAACGCAAAATACCCAGCACCACAAAGATCGATGTCAAATACAGGCGGTTGGAAGAAAGCCTGTCAGAAACATCCGGTGACAAGGTCCACAGAATATAGGCAAGGACAACGATGGAAGAGGTCATTACCATTGCCGAATCAAGAAATTTCAAGTTGTACCCATCGATCACCCGGCGGGTTTTCTGCTCAGTATTTAAAAAAATAAGCACATCATCCCTGGCGTTTGGCCAAAGATAAAAACAGCGCCAGCAGAAACGTCATAACGATAATCCATTGGGACAATTGAACCTGTCCGGCTTCAGCGCCTGCAATCAGCCGCAGGACAAAACCAAGGGAGATGATCGAGATATCAATGATCGGTATGTGTTTCAGTTTAAAAAGAATAGGCGGTGTTTAGAAGAATGTAGACCATCACAACAGCGAAAACGGAAACCGTTGAAAAAGGCTGATCACCAAACCGCCAGTCAGAGAACCACCCATTATCACAAAAGCGGACTTCGTCTCTGTCTGCCCGGAGGCTATCGGCCGAAATCTTTTTTCAGGATGCTTCGAGATCTTCTTTCTCGGTCCTGATAATCATTGAGTATGTAAACAGCACTGGCTGCCCGGCAGAAAGAAATAAAAGAGAAGGAAAGATCTGCCTAACAACAAGGGATCATCGAGTTTGCCGGCAAAGAAAATCGGCAGAAATACAAACAGGTTCTTAATGTAATCACGAGGCCTGGCCAACAATAAACTGGATTTTATCATGTAACCCTTGACCTTTAATATCGGGTTCATCTAAAACAGATAAAACCGACAGAGGTTAGCAAAAATTCATTGCAGATGAAAGAAGATTCATAAAAACATTGATGAACAGACACAAACAGCTTCTTTTTTTTCTTCCGACAGCCGGCCATTTTTGCATTTTGCTTCTGACAGGGCTGTTCCGACACTGGGGATATATCACATCAATCAATGACCTTGGGGTATAGGCATTCAGGGCGGTCTGGGGTTTTTTGAACAACGAGCCGTTTCTTAATACGAGTCACTTTCAGTGAAAGGATTAATTGGCTGGCAGTTCATTTTCATCCGATACTTTTAATATTCACCCCCTTTTATTTTGATATATTCCTCTCCCATCCCGGCTTGACACTGGCACAGGCGACTGGCAACATCATTGACTGCCTGGCCGATCTTTATTTTGGGGAAAACCGTTCTTGGTTCGGAAAAGAGCGGTTTGGTACTGGGCGACTATTTATCTCGTCAATCCCTTTCTGCTCAATGCCGGGGCCTGGGATTTTCATCCCATCAGTCTGGCTGTTCCTTTTGTGGCCTTGGGATTGCTGGCCGTAGTGACCAAAAATTTTAAGCTGATGGGGGTATCTGTTTTTGTGATACTTCTTTGTAAAGAGCATCTGGGGATTATGGTTGTAGGGTTTGGGGTGCTGTGGTGGATAAAAACCAGGCACTGGGAGCCTGGTTTGTTATTGGTGCTTATTGGTATGGTTCCTTTTTATGCTGTATTGAAAATAATCATGCCTGCACTTTCCCGCAGACTGGCCAGCATGTCATGCTAGCAAGTGGAGAATATGGGTCATTTCTAGTCGATACACCTGGTTGGGGCAATCCCTGGGAGAAATAATTTCATTTGTGATATCTAATCCATATTATGTGTTAAAAACAGTGTTGTTTGAGATAGGAGGGATGTCTTATCTGGCCTTACTTTCGAGACCCTTCTCTCTTTTCCTCCTGACAGGTCTGCTGTTTTTGTTTCCAGGTATGGCGCATCTGGCTACCGACATGCTGTCGGCCGATCCCCTTGCCGCGAGGCGTTTTTACCTTCCACAGTGTAACGCTCATACCCGTATTTACGGTTGCAGCTATTTATGGCGTAAAAATTACCAGCCGGTGGACTCAGAAGTTTTCAATTAACGAACTTTCTGGTGCTCGTCCTTTGCGCCAGTTGTTTTATGGGTTATCTGCTGGCCCCGTTTCCTTTTGCCTGGTGCTAAAAACATATGGGCTCCGGTTTCTTTTGTAAGCCTGCCTGATCCGAGAATTAAAAAGATAGATTTGTTGTTGGGAAAAGAAGCGGCAATTTCAGCCCAGGCCAATATCGGCGCACATTTTTCACAACGCAAGGAAATTTATCGGTTTCCAAGCAGATGACGCACGCGGATGCCGTTGTCCTTTGGCTGGACACCCCGACAAAAAATGTTCACAATTATCCTGAAGAAGAAAAAAACAGCAGACAGTCTATGATTGGAATGCTCGACAGCCATCTCCCGATGGATAGAGACGATTTTTCGCGTTCAATTGAAATGCTTCTGACAGACGAAGATTTTGGTGACTTTAATACTGGAATAGTCCGTGGCTGGTTTTAAAGAGGGGAGTATCCATCAACAGGACGTCTTAGACATTAAGAACAAGCTTGAAACGCTGCATAACGCCCGGCGGAATGATTAAAACGAAATGAATGGAATCCATGGATTTATCTGAAAAAACAAAACTCTGTATGGTCCTTTTGGTTGTTCATATAGTTGTTTCCATACTGCGGCTGTCGTTCCCGGTCGTTTTTCCATTGATGAAGTTATATATAGTCTGATGACAAAAAACCTTATCGAAACCGGCAGCTCTTGCGACAGTATCGCAATGGTCACAAAGAATCCGCGACTCCAGAACTCGTACTTCAATTCGCTTCCGGTCCATGACGGCAGGCTGGTTCCGCAATATCCGTATCTCTGATCCGGTTTTATCAGCCCCGTTCTATTTTCTGGCAGGATATCGCGGCCTGTTTCTCCTCAACGCCATTGCCTTTATCTGGCGTTGTATTTCCTGACTTACAGGATTTGCCGGAAATTTTTCAACGATAAAAACATGTCTTTGAACGCCTGTCTGATCTGTTGTCTTTAGGGACGTATGCCTGGGGGTATTCACAGGCGGCCTGGCCCCATATGACTTCAGCGCTCTTTGTTATGGCGGCATTCAATCTTTTTTTATGTGCCTTTCATGGAGATAAACCTGAAAAATCCTTTTATTACGCGGTTGCATGCGGCGTGATATCCGGTTTTTCACTCGGCATCCGACTGGATTCGATATTGATTCCGCCATGCTTTATGTTTGCGTTCTTTTTTCTAAAACCCTGGCGGCCCAGGCTCTGTTTGTGGATAACCGCCGCAGCAATCCCGGGTTTGGTACTTTCTGAGTGTAACAAATTTTGCAAAATTTGGTGTTGTTGCCCCGTTTACTTATGGCCGACACGCAGAAAAGCTTTCGCAGGTCTGGCAGAAATCGCTAAATATTTTCCTTTGGTATTTCTCTTTTGCGCAGTGTTCTTTTTGTTGTGGACATTCACCCGCTATTCTGTTCATTCCACGAATACAAAAAAAAGAACCATAACGGGTTGTATTCTGGTTTCACCGGCCGGCATTTTGTTCATGATTCCTCAAGTTAAAAACATGATCTGGAATACTTTGAACGGAGCTTATCAACTGCTTGTTGATTTCCGTATCGGAGATACGGGCATCAAAAGAAGGTTTAGCAGGTTGTCCAGAAGTGAGGGCGGGGGAATGGTCTATGTCGGCGGGTTGACCAAGAAATCGCTGCTTCAAAGCTGCCCTTATCTTGTCATGCTGGTAATCCCTTCTTTGTAAAATTTTCAAAAATGACAAACCCAGGCAGGATTTATCACTGCTGTTTTTGGTACCGATCACCTATCTTGGGTTTTATTCATACAGTGGGGGGCGGCATGGGGGGCAGAGTTTGAATTTGAGGTATTTTGTCCCCATTTTTACCTTTTGTTTCGATACTGGCGGCATTTTCATGGAAAAGAGTGACCTCTGAAATGTGCCTTTCTGAAAGCAGTCATTTTGATTTTCGGATATTTTTTATCGGGTTCATACTCACCTTATTATCCCACTTTGTTTTTTCGGATAACAATGGTATCTCCTGACGCACAGGAATTTTATTGTTTGAATGTGCCGTTGATGCTGGCAGGGACCTTCTTTGTTTTTGATCCTGCTGCACGCCTTGGTTCGTAAAAACAACTGGGTGCTTATTCGTAGAACGACAATGGCAATCCTGCTGATTTCCATGATCTGGTCTGGGACTATGGGGATTTTGTATGACTACATGTATCACCGCGAACAGCGGCATTTCAATCTGAAACAAGCGACCCTGGCCTCAACATTTATTTCCGATAATGCAATCGTGTTTACAGATCAGGTAGATACGTTTGCCCACTTGATGGAAAGCCACAGGGTCAGGATCGCAAATCCCTTCAATGATAAATTCAGGATTTTCACGAATTGACCGTTTTCATTTGCAGAATGAAAACCATGTTTATCTGGCATTTCATTCAACCACATGGCGCCAATTGGACAAGCTGGGTTTATTGGATAGATATGAAATTAAATATTTTGAAAAATCCAGGATCTTGATATTGGGTCAGGTGATTGGTATCCATGAACCCTCGTGATTTGGTAGGCACGACACCATTTTTTGATATTGCTGTATCCCTTTATTGACACGGGACTTAAATTCGTAAACCTACCACTGTCGAATATAGGCTTGTGCCAGTCTTGATCTGTTTTAGATGAACCTGTGATAAAAGGTCAAGCCCTCCAGGGAAATAATTGTTATGAAATTAATTATTCAGATACCCTGCTATAACGAAGAAAAAACCCTGCCGCAGACCCTTGCGGACATTCCCGACACCATCGACGGAATTGACACGATCGAGACCCTTGTCATTGACGATGGATCAACGGACAACACCATTGCTGCGGCAAAAGCATCCGGTGCGGATCACATTATAAGAAATACGAAAAACAAGGGACTTGCCAGAAGTTTTCAGGCCGGGCTGGATGCCTGCCTCCGCCTGGGCGCTGACATCATTGTGAACACGGACGGGGACAACCAGTACAAAGGCCAAGACATACCCAAACTGATTCAGCCCATACTGGATGGAAACGCAGATATTGTGATCGGAGACCGGCAGACAGACACCATCCCCCATTTCAGCCCGGCAAAGAAAAAAATGCAGACCATCGGCAGCTTTATTGTCAGGCTCCTGTCTGATACGAAGGTGCCGGATGCGGTCAGCGGTTTCAGGGCTTTTTCCAGGGAGGCGGCCCTGCAGATGAATATCGTGTCCTCGTTTTCCTACACCATCGAAACCGTCATCCAGGCCGGCAAAAAAGATCTGGCCGTTGCCAGTGTTCCCATCGATACCAACTCAAAAACCAGAGAATCCAGACTGTTTAAAACCATACCGGGTTTTTTAAAGCAGTCCGGCAGCACCATGGTCAGAATGTACGCCATGTATCAGCCATTGCGGGTATTTTTCTATATCGGCTGCGCGTTGATCCTGCTGGGCATGATCCCCAGCGTGCGGTTTCTGTATTATTATATTTCCGGATCAAGCGCCGGACATATCCAATCGCTCATCCTGGCTGCCATCCTGTTTATCATCGGGTTTCAGGTACTGATGATCGGCATTGTGGCGGATGTGATCGGGTTTAACCGAAAACTGATTGAAGAGACCCTGCTGAGAATCAAGCGGATTGAACTTGATCGCAACGGGAAAACAAAAAAACGGCCGGGTTGAAATAAAATTGATCATGCCCCGGCCTGAAAAATTTCATATCCTGGTTCTTGCCTCCACGTTTCCCCCGGTGGAAAGATGATCCGGCGCCGGCATTTGTATTTGAATTGTGCCGGCGGCCGAAACAATATTTTGATGTCACGGTGCTGATCTCCGGTACCCGGCGCCAAAGATATCGAGAACCTCCAAGGATTGCGGATTCTTCGGTATCCCTATTTTTTCAGGCCCTGGGAAAACCTTGTCGGCCCCGATCGGGGGGTATTGAATCAACTCAAATCCAAACCGCTCACGTATCTGCTGGTTCCATTCTTTGAATTCGGTCAGATTTGGGCCATTCTTCAACTGATTCACCGGGAAAAATTGACGCCATCCACGCCCACTGGATCATCCCCCAGGGCGTTGCAGCAGCCATGGCCACTGATTCTGACCCGATGGTCAACACTCTGATCTGCACCTCCCACGGCGGCGACCTGTACGCTGTTCCAGTGGAAACTGTTTCAGAAAAGCTGAAAGCCTGGTCGATCCACCGGTCCCGTCTTTCTGACCGGCGGTCAGCCGGGCCATGAAGAGACAGGGTTGTGGACATGGGAATCCCTGAAGGAAAAGGTAGCGGTGATTTCCATGGGGGTTGACCTGCAAGAAAACACTTTGTCCCGGCCCCTCTATAAAAAACGGGACCCCGCGAAACTGCTTTTTGTTGGCCGGCTGGTGGAGAGAAAAAGGCGCTGACCGCGTCTGCTCGATGCCATGCCCCGGGTATTGGCACGGTTCCCTGATGTGACGCGTTACGCGTGGCGGGGTCCAGCGCCTCCCGAAGCGGACTTGCACGAAACAGTGCAGCTCTTTGGGTCTCACCGACCACGTCGTCTTCCTGGGCAGTCAACCCCAGTCAAAGCTGCCCGAACTCCATCCAACAGCAAGCCATGGCAGTGTTCCCCTTTGTCAGGGCGAAAGACGGGGATTCAGGAAGGATTGGGCCTGGGGGGCGGTCGAAGCCACATGGCTGCGGCCGCCCGGTCGTTGCCAGTGATCTGCCGGCCATCAAGGACAGTGTGCTTCACTGGGAAAGACCGGCCTGGTGGTGCGCCCTGGGCAATCCTGAGGCATTGGCTGACACGATTGTTTTTGCATTACAACATTCTGAAAAAAAATGGAAAAGATGGCCTGATCTGGCCCTGAAAAAGGTCGCTGAAACATTTGACTGGGATGTGGTGACAGAAAAATACGGCAGGTTGTTACAAAGGGAAATCGAAAAACAAAGATTTCAATGAACTTGCGGACTTCAGACATGCTGAGAAAAAAATCGCCCACTTTGATGCCAAGATCATCCCATCCCGGCACTCTTGTTGACAGCCGTTGCGGGGTTTCCAGTTGATGGCCGCAGGGCGATCAAAAGGCTGTTCGCATCCTCGGGCCTATACAAGAGCATCTCGGGCGTTTTTTTTAATAATTCTTTCATGGTGCCGACTTTGGCGGCGACCACAGGAACCCCACACGCAACAGCCTCATAAAAATTTTTGCGGGAAACAATATCTGCCAAAACGCGGAATCCCGGTTACAGATGACATTGACATCCAGACTGGATATGAAAACCGGGACCTGCCGGGGGGGATCGGACCAAAACAGTGGAAACGACCGCTATCAGGAAGTGTCAAGATTTTTATCGCAACGCCCGGCCAGAACGCAGCCGTACATTCGGACCGTTCCCGGGAAAGAATTTCAAAGGCCCGGAATAGTGTTTCGATGCCACGAGATTTTAGCAAAGACGCCCGCAGCAGCACCGATAAACTGTACCCGATTCCGGCAATCCAAGATTCCTCCGACATACAGCCTGATCCATAGGGAAAAATTGATTTTCAGGAACTGCGTTTTCAATTATTTCGACCGGGCCGTGATATCCCATGTGTTCTCGAACATACTGCTTCAGTGGATGGCCGACACAGGTCACGGCATGGGCACTTTGCAAAGCCTTGCGAAACAATGGTGTGACTCCTGGAAGCCGGGTGGCAAAAAAACTTTCAAAATTGTCGTACAGATCAACGATGAGTCGTAAGCCATGCTTTTTTGCCAAATAAGCCCCTGAAATGACATGCAGCGCATCTGAGCATGCCCAGATCAGAGTCCGGCCCCGACTCGCTCTGACCGTATGGTCGATTTGCCGCCAATAGCTTAAGTGCGGCCGAGTGGCAGGCAACCGTTTCACGTTCAGATGACCGCCACTGGACCGTTGCATCTTTATCCCCATCAAGGTAAGCGCCTCTCTTGCGCATTTCGATAGCTCAGGCATATTCCGGCAACTTTAATCGCCCGGCTTTTGCCAATGACAATGTGGAATTGATGCAGCCTTCCGAAACGGTCATCAAGAAGGTCCAGGTTGAGTGTATTGGCGTTTGGTGATGACGAGTAATGCGCATGTTTAAGCCCGATCGGATTAGCGAATAGAAGCGGATTCGATTGATCGAAGTGATACAAAGCAATAGCGCCCAAGGTAGAGCGCTACCCCCAAAGTATACATCCCGGGGATGGGGTAATGTTTTCTGAAAAGTGTTTTGACGTGCCTGATATCGCGGTGAGAGCGTATGCTGTAAAAAGACCAGCGTATGAAATTCCTTGAAGAGTAAGCCTTCCGGGATTATCTGCCATTGTCGTTCTGGAATTATCTACGTCCACAAACGCCCAGGCGGCAGCTCATTAAATCAGTGCCTTTTTTTTTATGCCGTTAAATAAAAGTCATGATCCGCCCCGTAATGGGGCAGGGTGCTTTCATCAAGCAATCCGAGGCTGGAAAAAACTTCGGCCGGAGTATATGTAACTGAACGGAAAGCAGATCCAAAAAC
>JAXHLJ010000007.1:0-622612 GCA_034522435.1 Desulfotignum sp. | reverse complement strand
ATCGTCCGGTGATAATTGCTTTTGGATATTGATTGCCTGGTTAACGAACCGAAAAGGAGATAGTATAGATGGCGGATTCAAGCAAGACCCAAAACGCCCCTTCCAAGGGAAACAGCTGCGGTTTACTGTGGTAAATGCGGTGCCGTTGCCCTTGATCCGAACAATATCTGCAACCCGGCTGGAAAAGTAAAAAAAATGGACTGGTGCGGTTCCAAGGACCTGCCCTAGCTCAAAGTTTTGTGAACACATTTTGTGCATTCCACCGGGCGGTGCGGAGAATTCGTGGCCGCCCGGGTTGTATTATGTGGCTGTTTTTTTTGCTGGGTCCGGCATAACCCTGTATGTTCCGAATTCGAGGGAGATGGCCCCATATCGGCAGGATTCCGTGTAACATTTCAGGCAACGGATACAGTCTGGCTGGTTTGCACCCTCGTAAAATTTGACCCCCATGGGACAGTCGAGATAGCACTTTTTGCATTTGACACAGGCGTCGGAATCATGGACCATTCTGAAAATGCTGGTCCGGTTGAAGAGGGAATATATCGCGCCAAGCGGGCAGATCATTCTGCAGAACGGACGACGGATAAAGACCATTGCTGCCAGCAGGATGAACAGGATTGTCAGTTTGCTGAAAAAGAGTACGCCTATCAGGTTCCTTAGCGATGGCTGGAGAATGAGCATTGGCAGGCCCGCTTCAAGAGTTCCGGCGGGGCAGATGTATTTGCAGAACCATGTCGTGCCGTAGCCATATGGATCAAGGATGAAAAGTGGAAGAAGAACAACAAAGACCGCCAGGAAAATGTATTTGAACCGGGACAGAAAAGAAGGGATTTCCAGTTTGCGGGATGGGATTTTATGGATCAGTTCCTGCAGAAAGCCGAAGGGGCAAAGCCATGCGCAGGGCATTCGTCCGGCAAGGCTGCCGATAAGCCCCAGTGTGCCCATGACGTAAAACCCAAAATGAAACTTTCCTGCCTCAAAGCCGGGTCGTACATTTGCAAGAAACGTCTGGAGAGAGCCAATAGGACATGCGCCTGTGGCTGCCGGGCACGAATAGCAGTTCAGGCCTGGAAGGCATATGCTCTTCAATCTGCCCTGATAAATATTACTGGTAAACGGAAACATCAGGTACCCGTTGCTCAGAAAAGTGGCAACGATCTGTATCCAGCGTCTTACGCTCATTATTAACCGATACCTATGCAGCTCAGACTAGATTCTGGCCTTTCCCAGGACAGGAGACCGGCTTCACCACTGAATTCAGACCATAAATGAAAAGGATAAAGGGACAACACAGGCATACTGAGAAGAATCAGCGGAAATTCTCTCTAACGGGCCGCCTGTTTTACCTGGCGGCGCAGGGTCCCCTGGTCAGGTTTTTCGGAGTTCAGGGCTTGCATGATTCCATCAGGCGGATTATGGTTTTTTCCAGGAAAGCCTCGGAACGTTTCCCGACAATTCGTTCCTGAACTTTCCCGTCTTTTACGATAAGAATCGTGGGCATTCCGAAGATGTTGTACTGGCTTGCCATAGTATCTCCGCCCCAATAAACAGTAAACTGGAGGTCCATCTGGTCGATGAGCCGCTGCATGTCTGATGGAGATAAATCAAGGCTGAGGGCCGATACCTGAAGTCCCTGATCCCTGTATTTCAGGTAGAGACGATTGAGTGCGGGCAATTCCTCCCTGCAGGGCGCGCACCATGCCGCTGAGGCAATGATCATCAAAGGACAGTCCGTATCGTTTATCAGGTCCTGAACGCCGGATACGTCAATGGGTATTATTGTATTCTGGGAAAAAGAAATCGAGGGGCTGGACAAAAAGAGCAACAGCAACAAAAGAAGACGATATCGTTTTTTATTGAACGATAACCACCTGCCTGGTGATATGGTAATCGATGAAGAGCTTTGTTTTTCTTATGACAGGAAGGTGCTTTTTGTCAGGAAAAGCATGAAAAAAATTCAAAATATTGAAGCGGCTGGATAAATTATCTGACGCTTTTTCGTGAATGTGACCGGGGTTTTTGGCCCGGTGATTTCCGGTGGGTGGTCACAGCGTTTTTCTGACGCTGTTTTTTGACGGGATCTTTTTCCACAAACACCGGTTTTCGGGTAAACGGATCACGGCCTGTGTGATACATCAGCGTGGAATAAGTGGACGGGGTGGGAGTGAAAATCTGGACCTGCTCGGGCGTGGTTCTCAGTTTGTCCGTGGTAAAACGTTTCAGAGCGGCCATGTCGGTCTGGGTGCAGCCGGGGTGGGCCGCCATAAGGTAATACGTCAAAAACTGGGGTTTGCCGCATTCGCCGGACAGTCTGTCAAACGCGGACTTAAAGGCCAGCAGATCGTCAATGGTCTGTTTGCCCATATGATTTAACACCTGTTTTTCGCAATGCTCCGGTGCCACTTTGAGCTGGCCCGACACATGGTCCTTGACCAGTTTTTTCAGAAACGCCATGCCATGTTTTTTGTCCTGTAGAATCAGATCGTACCGGATCCCGGAATTGATGAACACATGGTTGATGCCGGGCAGGGCCGTCAGTTTTTTGAGCAGATCCAGATATCTTGAATGGTCCGGGCGCAGGGTGTTGCAGATGTCGGGAAACAGGCACCCTTTGTCCGGGCAGGCTCCTTTGGATCGTTTTTTCTGGCATTCAAATCCGTACATATTGGCGGTGGGACCGCCTAAATCCATGATATTGCCTTTGAAATCCGGACAGGCAATGAACTGCCGGGCCTGTCGGAGAATCGAGTCAATGCTTCGGCACTGCACGGTTCTGCCCTGGTGAACGGTGATGGCGCAGAACCGGCATTCGCCGTAACATCCGTAATGGGTGGGGATGGCGAACCGGATGGTGTCCAGGGCCCGCACCGGTCCCATGGCTTTGTAAAAGGGGTGAACGTCGTGCTCGTAATCCAGGTCGTGGATCTCGTCCATGTCGGCGGTGGTGGCGGCAGGGGGCGGCGGATTCAGGATCAGGTACCGGTTGTTGTGGGCCTGGCAAAGCCCTTTGGCGGTCACCGGGTCCGTGTTCTGATAAAAGGTGTGAAACGCCTGGATATACGCCTGGCGGCTCTGTGTGACTGTCTCAAATGACGGCAGCTCGACCCCTTTCGGGGTTCCGGAAATATAGGCAATGCCCGAAATATCGTCAACCGGTTGTTCCTGCTTGAACGCCTGGGCAAGCATGCGGATGGTGGTGTGTCCCATCCCGAACACCAGAATATCGGCTTTGGCATCAAACAGAATGGACCGCCGGATCTTGTCGGACCAGAAATCATAATGGGCCGTGCGCCTGAGGCTGGCTTCGATGCCACCTAAAACTATGGGGGGCGTGGGTTTGCAGAACCGGCGTATCAGGTTGGCATAGGCGATGACCGCCCGGTCCGGCCGGCGGTTGTTGACTGCTCCCGGGGTGTAGTCATCGGTTTTGCGCCGTTTTTTCAGGGCCGTGTAATTGGCCACCATGGAATCCACGGCCCCTGCCGTGACTCCCCAGAAAAGGGACGGAATTCCCAGCCGAAGGATATCTTCGGGCGTGTCCAGGGCCGGCTGGGCAATGATTCCCACCCGGAACCCGTCCTTGATCAGTATCTTGCCGATGAGGCTTATGCCCATGAAAGGGGAGTCGATATAGGTGTCGCCGGTGACCAGGACAATGTCCAGCCGGTCCCAGCCCAGGGCGGTCACCTCGGCCATGGTGGCGGGGATGAACATGCCCTATCTTTTCGGCACGACTTCGAGCCAGTATCCGTCCGGGTCGTTGATGAAATAGATGCCCATTTCCCGGTTTTCAAAACAGATGCACCCCATTTTTTCATGCAGGGCATGGGCCGCGTCAAAGTCATCGGTCTTAAAGGCGATGTGAAACTCTTCATCTCCCAGGTCATAGGGTGTGGTCTGGGATTTGAGCCAGGTCAGTTCCAGTTTGTTGGCGCTGATGCCGTCTTCAAGATACACGATGATATAACTGCCGTCATCCGCGGTTTTGCGCCGTGCTTCTTTCAGGCCCAGGGCTTTGTCGTAAAAGGTCAGGCTTTTTTCCAGATCCAGAACATTGATGTTGAAATGATCAATGGTGAAATTCATGGGTGTTCTCCTAATATTTGTTTCCGTGCAGGGCGGTTATCTGTCTTTGCAGGTCTGTTTGAGCCGGCTGTAGTCGATGGCCCGCTGGATGGCAATGCCGCTCTGCTCCGCAATGGCCAGGGCGAAATTGATGTCTGCGTGGGAGAATTGCCGCACCTGTTCAGTCAGCAGGCGAAGAATACCGATCACTTCCTCGTTGAACGTGACCGGGACGGCCAGAATGCTGCTGATGCCTTCCAGTTCCGCTTCTTTGTGATATTGGGTATGAAGGTCTGTCTTGGCATCCAGAATCACCACCGGTTCCCCCTGTTTCAGATAATAGGTGGCCAGTTCCTTGTCCAGAGGGCCCCGTTCCAGGTAGGTACGGCTCAATCCATAGGCGGCCTTGAGTTCAAGGTCCCCTTTGTTTTCTTCCATCAGGCGGATGGTGGCGGCTTTCAGGTGCATGACCTCAGGCAGTCGGGTGACGATGAGATCCAGAATTTCGTCCAGCTCATAGGTGCTATTAATTTTTTTGCTGATGGCATGAATGGTTTCAAAATAATTCAACTGAGTCTGCTGATCAGCGAAAATCCGGGCATTTTCAATGGCAATGCCGCACTGTTCACCTAAGGCGGCAACAAAGTTGATTTCATCCGGATTGAAATGATGTGGTTTTTTGCACAGGACCCGCAGAATGCCGACATTTTTTCCCCGGATCGAAATGGGAACCACCAGAATGGACTGTATCCCTTCCTTTTTCAGGCTGTCCTGGTATTGAATCCGGGGATCGCCGGCTGCCTTTTCGATCACAATAGGGGTGCCTTCCAGGGCTTTAAAGACCGGTTCTTCATGATCGATGGGACCGCGGTTCAGGTAGCTGTCGCTCAGGCCGCTGGCACTGCGTAATGTCAATTTTTTTTCAGCCGTGTCCAGCACGCGGATGGTGGCCGCTTCCACCCCCAATATTCCCGGCAGCTTCTGCGTGATCAGTTCAAAAATGTCATCCGTGTTCTCTGCAGTAGTGATTTTTTTGGTGACTTCAATAAATAAGTCAAAATAGGACGCCTTGCATGTTATCTGTTTCATTGAAAACCCTTTTTATCTGTTCAATCTGTCTGGTTCTGGTTGCGATTTGGAATAATAATGAAAATGTGTATTATATTTCAGCAGTCCTTTTCGTGTCAATCAAAAATATTCCAGTGTTTTGATGGGTGAAAATGCCGGTTTCACTTTTTCTCGTTCACTGGTATACTGCAATTATGAATAAAAAAAGGGAGCATCCAGACTGTTGCGTCCAAAATCCTCGGATGGTTCGCCGGGTGACAGGAAAAGGTTGCCGGATTATCCTGCGGCTGGTGTTGCTGGGCCTGTACTGGCATCTGGCCGGCGCGGCGGTTCATGCTTCCGGGCTTTCATTCACCCCGTCGGATTTACAGCAGTTTCAGTCAAAAATCATTGACCATCAAAGCCGGTTGAATCCAAAATTCAAAAAAGTGCCGCGCAAAGACACGTTGTATATCATTGTGCATACATCGGAACTCGGGCTGGCCGCCACGTTGCGGGTCGTGGCCGGGGGCAAGCAGCTGACAGGAGGCCGGAGCACGCCCGGCGGGCATGCCAATTACGTGATCGCCAGAAACGGTAGCACGTACCGGATACTGGACAAGCGGTTTCGGGCCGATCATGCCGGGCTGTCCATGTGGGACGGCCGGCAGGATATCTCTTCGGTTTCCATCGGCATCGAGCTGGTGGGCTACCATAACGCGCCGCTGACAGATGCGCAGTACCGGTCTGTGGCATTGCTCATCCGGATTCTTCAAGGGGTCTACGGCCTGGATGATCAGGCAGTGCTCACTCACAGCCAGGTGGCGTTCGGCCGGCCAAATCCATGGTTCCCAAAAAACCACCGGGGTCGGAAACGGTGCGCCAAGAATTTTGACCGGTCCCGGGCCGGATTCGGGCCCACAGTGAATCAAGATCCGGATGTCACAAACGGACGCCTGCTGCCGGACCCGTATCTGGCCGAGTTGTTTTACAGCCCCGGACCGGCGGTGGCCGCCCGCGTCGCCGCCACCGCTCCGGCTTCGAATCTGATTTCAAAAGAACGCACTGCCTGGTCCATTGCCGGCGAGGAATATAATCTCCCGACCACGGTATATGTGCTTCCCAACGGCCGCCGGTTGACGGGTGATCAGGTTGTGGATTCGGTGGGATGGCATCTGCTGCCGGTCAACACCCGGGTGCTGTTGAACCAGGAGACGCGGCCCGCAGAAATCGCGGCCCCGGAATATCCGGTAAAAACCATTACCGACCGCATGACGGCCTGGTCTCATGCCGGCCCGGCCTATGCGTTTGATTCCACCTTCTATTTTCTGCCTTCCGGTGCCGTCAGGCCCGGTTCCCGCATTTCGGACTGGGATGATCTGCCGGTGAACACCCGCCTGATTGTGGGATATCAGGGACCGTTTGATATTACTTCAGAAAACACCGCTTACCGGATTGCCGGTCAGAAATACAAAAAACAGACCACCGTATATCATCTGCCGCCGGGTTCTGTGAAAACAGGGGCGGAGATACCGGATTTCGCCGGTCTGCCTGAAGGATCTGCGCTTTACCTGCCTCTGGACAGCCTGCCTCCCGGGTAACACCGGGAACCGTATGATCAATATGAATAAAACAGCTGCTGCATCTGATCCCGGGAATATTTGTTTGACAATCCCAGCATGAGCAGTATCCGGGCCTTGGCAGGATTGAGTTCATCAGACACAATGAATCCTAAAGTATCGTCATTCATTTCCACATTCCGGCTCACGGTGCCGGTGGGTACCCTTGAGCTTCTGACGATGCAGGTTCCTGAGGCCGTCTTTTGTCCGGCGTTTTTTATGGTGGCCTGATTCATGTTCCCGTTGCCGTCGCCGGCAATGACAATGCCTTTGGCACCGCCGGCCAGAGAAAAATCAATGAGATCCGGCGGCATGTCAATGCAGGCATAGATAATGTCCACCCGGGGCAGCAGGGGATGGGGCGGCTGACAGAACCGGCTGGAAAATTCGCTCAGATAGGTGTGCTGACGGAAAGGAAATCTAAAATAAGCGGTTTTTCCGTAATTCACGGTACCCACCAGGCCGTTGACAGGGGACAGGAATGTTTCCACGGAGGTGGTGTTGGTTTTGGTCAGGGAATGGGCCCCGTGAATCCGGTCGTTCATCACCACCAGGACCCCTCTTTTCCTGGCATTGGGGTCGGCAGCCACGGCCACGGCATTGAACAGGTTCAACGGGCCGTCTGCGGAAATGGCGTCGGCCGGCCGCATGGCCCCGGTCAGTACCACCGGTTTGGGGCTGTTGACGGTGAGGTTCAGAAAATAAGCGGTCTCCTCCATGGTGTCTGTGCCGTGGGTGACAACAATCCCGTGAATATCATCCTGTTTCATCAGATCATTGATGCGGCAGGTCAGCCGGATCAGGATTTCAAAGGTCATGTCCTGGGATCCGACATTGGCGATCTGCTCACCTGAAATGTCTGCCAGGCATTTCAGGTCCGGCACGGTGTCGATCATATCCTGAATACCCATCTGGCCTGAGCGGTATCCGGATCGGGCCGGTGCCCGTCTGATGCCGGCAATGGTTCCGCCTGTGGCCAGAATTTTGACATGGGATTTCATGGAATGTCCCCCTTTTACACCCCGCCGGTTTTTTTTAAGACAGACACGTTGTCTGTGGTTACCATAGCAGACCGGTCTGTTTTTTGCCAGGTATGTGACGAATTCTTTCTTAATCTGCTTGAAAAAAAAAGGGTTCATGGATAAGATACTCAAAATGAAAATATCCAATGGCATATGCGGCGTTTTTCTGGTGTGTCTGGTAGTGGCAGCTGCCTGCGTTCTCCCGGGATGGGCTCAGGATACGGCTGTGGAGATCGAATCCGTTTCTAAACCCCCGGTACTGGTTCAGGCGGAAATGTGTGAATCCATTGAACAGTTCAAGCCGGTCAACCCGGCGGTGGTTTTTTCCATTTCCCTGGAACGGGTGTACTGTTTCACCTCGTTTGATCCGGTATTTGAAGAAACCGTGATTTTTCACCGCTGGTTCCGCAAAGACCGCCTGATTTCCAATGGCCGGCTGGTGTTGAATCCGCCCAAATGGGCTTCCTTCAGCAGCATGCAGCTCAGGCCTGCGGACAAGGGTCCCTGGCGGGTGGAGATCGTGGACAGCCGGGACAATCTGATAAAAACCCTTCGATTCAGCATTTCAGACTGATTGATGATGGCCCAGTTTTTTGGCATCGGATGGCAGAACGTTCTGGATATCGCACTGAACACCTATATTCTGTTCCGGCTGTACGTTCTGTTCCGGGGGACCAATGTGCTGCGGGTACTCCTGGCCATGGGGGCGCTGCTGGTATTCCGGCAGGTGGCCTTTGCCATGGGGCTGATCATTACCAGCTGGGTGATGCAGGGGGTGATTGCCGTTGCCGCTCTGGTCATTATCGTGGTGTTCCGCAATGAAATTTCATCGGTGCTCAAGACCCGGGACCTGAAATCCTTTTTCTGGGGAATCCCCCGCCAGCAGCTAAAAACCCCGGTGGGAATCATTGTTGAAAGCGTGTATGAGCTGGCCAGAAAAAAAATTGGTGCGCTGATCGTGCTGCCGTTGAGTAAGGGCATGGAGAGCGTTGTTCAGGAAGGCATTCCCTGGCAGGGAAAGCTTTCCAAAGAGATGCTGATCAGCATTTTCTGGCCGGACAATCCGGTTCATGACGGGGCTGTGGTGATTCAGGGGAATCGGGTTACGGATGTGGGCGTGATTCTTCCTTTGTCAAAACGAACAGACCTGCCCTCCCGTTTCGGCACCCGGCATCGGGCCGCGGTCGGGCTGGCTGAACAGACCGATGCCCTGATCATTGTGGTATCTGAAGAACGGGGTACCATCACCCTGTTCCGGAACAGGCAGATTTATGATATCAACGACAGCAGGGTGCTTGAAAAACTTTTGATTCAGCATGCCGGCGGAGATACATCCACAGGGGATATCAAAAAATGGACACGGGATCTGGCCATTGCCGCAACTGTGTGCCTGGTCTGTGTCACCGGACTGTGGATCAGTTTTTCCAGGGGTGTGGAAACCCTTGCCACCCACGATGTCCCTATTGAATTTGTAAAATCGGATCAGAATATGGAAGTGTTTTCGTCGTCTGCCAGCAGTGTCCGGCTGCTGGTCAGCGGTTCCAGGCCGCTGATCCGGGCCTTGGGCCCCGACCGCATTAATGTGAAGCTCAACCTTGCCAATACCACAGCGGGTGAAACCTCTCTGTCGGTGGGACGCAACGCGGTGTCACTTCCCCCGGGCATCTCGGTCAAGAGCATCGAGCCGTCCATGATCGATGTGTTTTTGGGTGTGCCGTTGAAAAAGGAGATTCCGGTTCAGGCGTTCTGGGTGGGCAGGCTTTCCCCGGATCTGATCATGACTCAGGTTGCAATAACACCGAAAAGGATCATTGTGGTCGGGCCGTCTCAGGTCCTTGAGGACATGAATACCCTGTTTACCGAACCCATTTCTTTGGACGGTATCGCCGAATCGGGAAAAATAACCGCGGGTATCGCATTCGCCCCCTCCACCATCCGGCCGGAAGACCAGAAAAAAAGCGAGGTTCAGCTGGAATATACCGTGCGCAAGCGCGATAAAACCGGTTCCTGAAATATTGGATTACTTCAGATATCGGCCAGGCGCATATCCGAACCCTGCGCTCTTCTCAGATTAACTGTCCGAAGACCGGGTTTTTCCAGTAGTGCCTGCCCTGCCGTCATCGCAGGCGTCCTGTGCCGGTTCGTTGGGTCTTGCGTGTTCAGCAAATTCCGGGGCCTGGGTGCACACATCCAGATCTGCGTCTTTTTTCTCTTTTTTTTTGTCATGGTCTGTCATCACGTCACCTCATTGCAACGGCATTCTGTCAATGCTGTCTTTTAACTGGTTAATTTCAATGCCCAAACTGACACATTGTTTGCCTTCCATGCACAAACGGGCATCATCGGGTTCCAGAAAAGTTTTCAACGATTTTTTGTCTTTTTTGAGATAAACGGTCCACCGCTCGTTATCTTTGTCATACCCGACATCCAGATCAATGCCGCATTCACCGATTTGAGGATAGATGCCCCTGATTTTATCGCATAATTCATTCTTGTCCATGGTGGTTCTCCTTTATTGGTTTTCAAGAGTATAATCAAATATACTAAGGACGGATTTGTGATATTCAAGTGACATCTGTGGAAACCCACACGCATGTTTGAATGGGCGATCATTCAGGCAATCGGCTTGACAGCCTGATCCAAACTCTTTAAATTGATGAATTGTTAAACACAAAATTTTTTTTATTTTAATTGGAGACACTGTATGCTGAAACTTGGAGAAAAAGGGGCCATCCCTCAGAATGACAATGAAACCTATGCCATTGCACCCCATATTCCCTGCGGCATTGTGACACCGGATCTGCTGCGTAAAATTGCCGATATTTCCGAAAAATATCAGGCCAAAGCCATAAAAATCACCGGTGCCACCCGCCTGGCCATCGTGGGGCTCAAAGAGTCGGATATCGATGCGGTCTGGGAAGAACTGGGCATGGGAAAAGGGGCTGCCGTCGGACTTTGTGTCAGAAGCATCCGGGCGTGTCCCGGCACCACGTTCTGTAAACTGGGCAAACAGGATGCGCTGGGGATCGGCATGAAACTGGATCGGAAATACCATGCCGCGGCCCTGCCGGGGAAGTTCAAGATGGCGGTATCCGGCTGCAAGCTGAGCTGTTCGGAATCCTGGGTCCGGGATATCGGATTGATCGGGTTTCCCGGCGGGTGGACCCTGACCATTGGTGGAAATGTGGGAATGACCCCCCGGATAGGCAAGGAGCTGGTGGCCGGACTGGATGATGATCAGGTATTGACGGCCGTAGAAAAGGTGATCGCTGTATATACGGATCAGGCAAAACCGGGTGAACGCCTGGGGAAAATGATAGAACGTCTCGGACTGGACCCGTTCAAAGCGGCGCTTTAAAAATCGCAGTTTCCCTGGCGGATCGATTTCGCCCTGGCGCCGCACGGCAAAGACGAAGCGACACATTATGTCTGAAACTGCGGTGCGGCGCCAATTGTTGATTTATCAACGATTATCCATTTTCTGAATTTCAATTTTTCTTGATAACTCCTACTCTTCATTTACCAAAACTGCTGTTTTTTTGTAAGGTCGGGATTTTTTGCTTGACAATGCAATCGATTTGTATCAAAAAAATGGCTATGAAATAGATACAATAAAGCAGTGTTGCCCAGGGTCATTTTATTCGCGTAAACAGGGGAGGGATTTTTATGCCATCAAATCAATTTTTTAATCACGAAGGACCGTGGTCGGATGCCACAGAACCGCTGATGTGCACCGATACCGGCGATTGGCGAACCAAACGGCCGGTGGTGGACAAAGAAAAGTGTATTTTCTGCGGATTTTGTGCCATCTACTGCCCGGTTCAGGTCATGGAAATGACAGCGGACAGCTGTTTCGAGCCTGATCTGGGTTTCTGCAAAGGATGTGGCATCTGCGCAAAGGAATGCCCAAAAAACGCGATCACCATGGTTTCGGAAGGGGAGTTTGTATCATGAATGCCACTGCAACACCGTCGAATATCAAAGTCATCACCGGAAACGCGGCCGCCGCCATTGCTGCCAAACTGGCCCGGCCCGATGTGGTGGCCGCCTATCCCATCACACCCCAGACCGAGGTAATCGAACAGATCTCGAGCTTTCACGCGTCCGGAGACATGGATTGCGAACTGATTACCGTGGAAGGCGAAAACTCCGCCATGAACGCGGTGATGGCGGCATCCCTGGCCGGTGGGCGGGTGTTTACCGCCTCCTCTTCCTGGGGACTGGTCTTTATGTATGACGCGGTTCTGGCCACCGCCGGTGCCAGGGCTCCCGTTGTCATGGTCAATGTGAACCGGGAAACCCCGGGGATCATTGCCGTGTCTTCCGGCCAGCAGGACATGATCTCCACAAGGGATGCGGGATGGATATTTCTGATTGCCGAAAACTGTCAGGAAATTCTGGATCTGGTGCTTCAGGCCTACCGTCTTGCCGAGGATTACGATATTCAGGTACCGGTCATGGTGCATTATGATGGATTCTTTTTGTCCTATCTGTCTGAAGGTGTGGAAATTCCGGAGCAGGAAACCGTGGACCAGTTCCTGTCCGTGCTGGCATCCCAGCCCAAAAGAACCATGCTTCGGCCCGGTGAAAAACTGGGTGTGGGCACCCATGGAATTCTGGGCGGGTATATGGAATTGCGGCACAAACATGTGACCGCCATGGAGAGGTCCAAAGCTAAATTTGATGCCATTGACGGGGAATTTGCCGATGTTTTCGGCCGGTCCTACGGCGGGCAGCTGGAAGAGTATCGGACTGATGATGCGGATATGGTCCTGGTAGGCTCCGGGTCCATGTGCGGTACCATCAAGTCGGTCATCGATGATCAAAGGGAAAAGGGAAATCGCATCGGTCTGGTGAAAATCCGCATGTACCGTCCGTTTCCCCATCAGGCCCTGATCAAGGCGCTCAAGGGGAAAAAAGCCATCGGCGTGGTGGACCGCAGCCTGGCGTTCGGGTTTGACGGCGGTCCCATCTACACGGAACTCAAAGCGTTTGAAACCCGGCTGGGCGGCGCGAAACTGGTCAGTTTCATCGATGGCATCGCCAATACCGATATCACCAAAACCAATGTGGAACAAATGATCCGGATGACAAAAGACCTGTCGGACGGCAGGGATGTCCCCGAAGTGACCTGGGTCTCGTATCCGGAAGCCAACAAAGACAAGGGGGAAAAATAACATGGCTGAGAAAAAGAAAGGCCGGCTGACCAACGTACTGGATTACCTGAAACATGACGACCCGTTTTCAAAAGGGGTGGCGTTTTGTCCGGGCTGCGGTCTGGAACTGCTGCTGCGGTTCATCCCCCGGGTTCTGGGAAATGACATCGTTATTACCGGGACCCCGTCCTGTTCCGCCCCGGTGCTGCTGGGTCAGAACAGGCAGTCCTGGCACACCCTGTCTTATTTCGGGACCCTGATGACCGGGGCTGCCGCCAATGCCACGGGGCTGGTGCGTTATTACAAAAAGGCAGGCATCGACAACACGGTGGTGTGTTTCAACGGTGACGGCACAGCCAACGATATCGGATTCGGCAACCTGTCCGGGGCTGCCGAGCGCAACGAACCCTTTATCTATATCTGCTATGACAATGAAGGGTACATGAACACCGGAATCCAGAAAAGCGGTACCACCCCGTATGGGGCCACCACCACCACCACCCCCTACGGTACCGTGCACAGGGGAAAGAACCTGCGGCGCATGAACCTGGGGTTGAAAATGGCCATGAACAAGATCCCTTATACGGCCACAGCCACCCTCAGCGACCTGGAGGATCTGGCCAAGAAACTGCTCAAGGCGAAAAAAGCCAAGGAACGCGGGTTTTGCTTTCTCCATGTGTTTGCGCCCTGTCCCACGGGCTGGGGGGCGGATCCTGCGGATACGATCGAGATCTGCCGGCAGGCGGTGAAATCCAATTATTTTCCGCTGTGGGAGGCGGAAAATGGTAAAATCCGCATGACCAAAACCGTCAAAAAACCCAAACCCGTGAGCAATTACACAAGAATGATGAAAAAATTCAATCACATGACGGAAAAAGACATGAAAATCCTTCAGGATGATGTGGAATATGAATATTGCCTTTTGGGCGGACTGAGCGTGCTGGAAGCGGAATGCCACTTGCCGGTTTCTGCGGAAGATGGAGGAGAAAAATTATGATGAGTGAAGTCAGATTCCATGGCAGGGGCGGGCAGGGGGTGGTCACCACCTCCAAGATTCTGGCCAATGCATTTGTCAGAACCGGACAGTTCGGTGCCAGTTTCCCCATGTTCGGATTCGAGCGCCGCGGGGCTCCGGTCACGGCATTCGGTCGGTTTTCCGACAAACCGGTGAAAGAGAAAACCCAGATCTACAATCCCAATATTCTGGTGGTGCTGGATCCGTCCCAGAAACATTCTTCCGCCGTGTTCGACGGGCTGCTGCCCGGAGGCATGCTGCTGCTCAACGACAAAAAGAACACAGGCGATATCCGGCATGAGAATTTGAGAAAACTGGCCGTTGTGGATGCCAACGGCATTGCCATGGAAGAGATCGGACTGCCCATTCCCAATACCGTGGTCGTGGGAGCGTTTGCAAAAATGTCGGGGCTGCTGGATATCGACCCGGTGCTGGAGGCCCTGGCGGATTATTTTTCAGGCAAAAAACTGGAGGCCAACAAGGTGTGTGCAAAAAGAGGGTTTGAAGAGGTAGCGACGGTTGATCTTTAGGCAGCGTGAAACAGGATCAATACCAGATGCAAAATAATAAAATAAAGAGAGAAAAAGGAGCTGCTATGCCTAGATGGGGAATGGTAATCGATGTAAAGCGGTGTATTGCCTGCTGGGGATGCACCATCGCGTGTAAGGAAGAACATTTTCTGCCGCCCGGGGTGTTCTTTAACCGGGTATTGATCGGAGAAACCGGCAAGTTTCCCACCTCGTCCAAGCTGATTTATCCGATCCTGTGCAACCATTGTGAGGATGCCGCCTGTGTGGAGGCATGCCCCACCGGTGCCACTTATGTCAGAGAAGACGGCATCGTGGCCATTGACGATACCAAATGTGTGGGATGCCGGGCCTGTATGATCGCCTGTCCGTATCAGCAGCGGACCTACTATGACGAAAAAGCCAAAAACCAGGAATATTTTCCAGGGCAGGGTAAAACCGAAATGGAAATTATCGGCGAAAAACTGTATCCCTTTACACTCGGGACGGTGATCAAATGCAATTTTTGTTCGGAACGGATCGACGATGGCATGAAAAAAGGCCTGACTCCGGGCAAGGATGAGGACGCAACGCCCGCCTGTGTCAATATCTGTCCGGTGGGGGCCCGGGTGTTTGGAGATCTGGATGATCCCAACAGCGAGATCAACCGGTTGATCATGGAGAAGAAAGGCAAACAACTCAGAAAAGAATTCGGCACTGAACCCGCCGTGTATTATATCGATTAAACAGGAGGCAACATGACCTATAAGACAGATGAAATTTGGGAAGACAAATGGGTAAATACCACCTGTGGTGTCTGCTACTGCGGATGCGGAGCCAAAGTGCGGGTGGTGAACGGGGTGCCCGTGAAAATCGAGGGTATCAAAGAGACCACCATGGGCGGCACGGGTGCCGGTCTGTGCGGCAAAGGTGTGGCCGGTCTCATGTACTACCATGACCCCAACCGGATCAAAAAACCAATGCTCCGGACCAATCCGGAAAAAGGGATCGGTGTGGATCCCAAGTGGAAAGAGATTGAATGGGAAGAAGCCTATGAAATCATCTCCACCAAAATGAAAAAGATCATGGAAGACGATCCCAACAAGATTTTGTTCACCAACCAGACCATGCGGGCGTCGGACGGGCCGCACAACCATCCCTATTTTTATGCCCAGGCCTTCGGGGTCAAGAACAACGGGAATTTTATCATCGGCGGCGGCAGCCTGCACTGCGGCAATGCCTGTCACATGCTGGGGGGCCTGATTCACGGGGCCTGGTCCATCGCGCCCGGACTGGCGGTACACCAAGTATGTGCTGAAATGGGGTTCCAGCAAAGGTACCGGTTCCGGACACTCGGCCATGACCAATGCAAGGCTGCGGGCCGATGCCGTGCGAAGAGGCATCAAGGAGATCGTGTTCGATCCCATGGGCAATTTTGCCGGGGGCAAGGCCACGGAATGGCTGGCCATTCTGCCGGGTACGGATGCGGCCGTGGGGCTTGCCATTGCCAACTATATCGTGAACATCCGCGGTGAAATGGATATACTGTATCTCAAGGCCAAGACCAATTTCGTCTACCTGATCAAAGAAGACGGCACCTACATGCGCCATGAAAAAAGCGACAAACCACTGGTGTATGATACCAAAGACGGGAAAGTCAAAGAATATGACGACACGTCTGCGGCCTGGAAAGATCTGGCCCTGGACGGTGAATACGAATACAATGGGGAAAAGGTCCGTCCCTGCTTTGTGCCGTTCAAGGAACACCTGAAACAGTTTACCGTGGAATGGGCCGCTGAAATTTCCACCGTACCGGCGGCCAAGATTCTGGAAGTGGCCAAGGGCTGGGTGGACAACGCCCAGATCGGCTCCACCATCACCATCGAAGGCAAGACGTTCCCATACCGGCCGGTGTCTTCGGTCACGTTCCGGGGGTCCCAGGGCCATACCAACGGCATCCACCAGGTGGCGGCCATCGACCTGATGGCCCAGCTGGTGGGGGCGGAAGATGTGCCCGGCGGCACCCTGGGATGGCCGGCCATCCGAAGGGCCTATCCGGGGGGCAACTATGAACAGACATGTACCGTGGGCACCGACGGTGTGATCGTTCCGTCCGTGTTCTATTCCCATGATCCCTGGCCCGTGCATGCGCCCAGCTACCCGGCCACCAACATGGGATGTGTGGATGTGTGGACCCACTGCACCCTGTCTCATATCCCCTATGTGGAAGAAGTGGATTACATTCATGAAAAACTGGGCATGAAAAGCAAACCGGAAATGATCTTCGGGATTTCCGCCAACTTTGTCATCAGCAACTCCGACTGGGACACGGCGGTCAAGAATTTCAAAGACTGCTTTGTGGTGCAGAACGACCTGTGGATCAACGAGACCGACCAGGCCATCGGCGATCTGATCCTGCCGGATGTGTCCTATCTGGAAAAAGACTGCTGGTCTTCTGAGATTGACGCGTTCTTCTTTTCCGGGTCTCCCTCATATGAAGACTGGTATGTGCATCTGCAAAAACCCGTGGCCAAACCCATCGGCGAATCCCGTTTCTTCATGGACGTGTACCTTGAAGTGGCTCACCGGGTCGGGGTGCTGGACAAGTTCAATGCCAAACTCAACGATTACTACGGTATCGAGAATCCGGAACTCCAGATCAAACCGGGTGAAAAACTGACCTGGAAAGAAATCGGGGAACGGGTTCTCAGATGGGTGTACGGGCCTGACAAGGAAAAAATCGAAGAACAGGGATATGCCACCTGGCACAAACCCATCGAAGATGTCTACTGGCGGTGGAATATCGATTCCAGATGCCCGGTGTACATGGAATATTTGATCCATGACAGACGCAACATGGAAAAGATCTTCCATGATTCCGGTTTCGACTACAAGAAACTGGAGATGGATATGGATCAGTATACGCCGCTGCCCTCCTGGTTCTGGCCGGAATCCCACAAGGACCTTGACAATGAATATGACCTGCTGGCGTTCTCCTACCGGGATATCCTGCATACCAACAATACCACGTTCCAGAACCCCTATGTGGATGAAGTGTCCAGAATGTGTCCCTATACCTTTACCATCACCTTGAACACCACCATGGCCAGGGAGCGGGGATTCAAGGACGGGGATATCATCATTATCGAAAACAAATACGGGGTCAAGGAAAAAGGGATTGTCAAAACCATGGAAGCCCAGAGCCCTAAGGTGATCGGTATCGCCGGCCAGGGGGGGTTGTGGGCGGACGGACGGCCCATTGCCAAAGGCAAAGGCGCCAACTTCTGCAAGCTGCTGCCGTCCAAACTCAAATATTTCGACCCGGTCGCCGGTAACATGGAAACTGCGGTTGCTGTCAAGATTTATAAAGCGTAACTGAGGAGGGTATATTCATGAATGAAAATCATCAAAACCTGGTTGAAACCATGTTTCCGTCCGATGGCTCCGGGATCAAGCCCTATGAGTGGATGATCAGTCCGACCCGCCAGCGGCAGTGGATCGATGACAAAGGCGTTTTTCTGTGGCTGGCCTTCTTTTTCTCTGAAATCGGGGCCGGCATGTATTTCATGTCCCTGTTTTACAGTTTCCGTCCCGGGATCGTGATCGGCTGGCTGATTACCCTGGTGCTGGGGGGGATTATCCATATGCTGTATCTGGGCAATCCCAAACGGGCATGGCGCATGCTCATGCGTCCCAATACGTCGGAACTGTCCCGGGGCATCTGGATCATCGGCGTTTTTGCCGTGCTGGGCTTTTTGCAGATCATCATCCCGGGCGGGTTCAACATGGTGTTCAATTTCATTATGGGCATCTTGTGTCTGCTGATCATTTCCCACGGCTTTGCCACCATGAACGTGATCCGGGCCCTGCCGGCCTGGAGTTCCACCATTGTGCTGCCATTGTCCATCATATCCGGAATCTGGGTGGGACAGCAGCTGCTTCAGTTTGTATTCGTCCTCTCCGGAAATGCCTCGATGGTCTCCGGTATGGAAATGTGGTCTGCCACGTTCTTTCTGATCTATTTTCTGTGTATCGGGCTGTATGCCTGGGGAACCTGGCACATGAGCGACGTGGCCAAAATGTCCATCCAGAAAATGATGGAAGGGGATCTCAAACGGATCACCACCATCGGTGTCGGGGTGCTGGCGGTGCTTCTGCCCCTGATTTTCACATTGATCATGTGGGGTGGCAATACCAACGGCTTTCTGATCTTTCTGCGCCTGGTTTCTGTTCTGGCGGGAGATCTGGCCATCCGTTACCTCATTATGAAAACCGCAGTGTATAATCCTCTGCTGTAGTGTCGTTTTTCGATCTGAATAAGTGCCCGGGCAGTGCGGCTCAAGTTTGGCCGTGTTGCCCGGGTTGTTTTTTCAGGCCTGTTGACCGGTTGAAGTTGAAAAAAAACGAAAAACAATATAAAGTCACTCAATGACGATGAAGTCGGCCCTTTTTCAGAATGAGAATCATCGCGTCTGGTATGGTGATCGAAAGACAGGCAGGGAATTTTTTTCATCAGGAACGGGAAATTAAATGACGGATAAAAATCAACAAGTGGAAAGCCCCGTGAAATCGGAAGATCTCAAACCGGCCCCCCAGGCCAGGGTCAAGTTTGAGGTGTACGGGGAGGAGATGATTGAAAAAGAGGTGAAATCTTCAGGCAACAGTGGCAGGATCTACCTGCCGCCCAACTGGGTGGGACATACTGTCAAAATTATCAAAGTCGAATAACCGGGAGGGGGAGAGCACTTTGGAAGAACCGATCATCAGAGAAATCCGCCTGGAGGATGCCCAGGCAATAGAAAATATTCGTGCGGCCATTTCTCCGCAGGATGCCAATGTCGATTTTCTCAAGCTGGTAAAGCAGCAGGCGTTGGACGGCAACGGTGCTGCCAGCCTGGTGGCGGAATTGGACAAAAAAGTGGTGGGATACATGATCTCCACCATCCTGTATGCGGGGTTCGGTATTCGGAAAAGCGCCTGGATCATGGCCATCGGCGTGCATCCGGATTTCATGGGTCAGGGCATCGGACTGGCGCTTGCCAACCGGGTCTGTGATATTTACAGAGACAAACAGGTGGCGTCCATTTACTCGTCCGTGATGTGGGATTCCATCGATGTGCTGTCCTTTTTCAAGAAGCTCGGATTCAAGCGCAGTGAATTTATCAACCTGAAAAAAGATCTGTAACCCTAAATTCCCAGATAGGCTTTTTTGACATCCTCGTTGGCCAGCAGATTTGCCCCCGTGTCTGTCATGGTGATGCGTCCGGTTTCCATGACATACCCCCGGTGGGCCGCTTTCAATGCCAGGTTGGCGTTCTGTTCCACAATGAAAATGGTGGTCTTGCTTTCCTGGTTGATTTTTTCAATGATGGAAAAAATCTGTTTGACCACGATGGGGGCCAGGCCCAGGGACGGCTCATCCAGCAGCAGGATCCTGGGCCGGGACATCAGTGCCCGGGATATGGCCAGCATCTGCTGCTCTCCTCCGCTCAACGTACCGCCGGCCTGGTTGCGGCGGTTGGCCAGAATGGGAAACAACTCATACACATACTCCAGATCCTGTTTGATCCTGTCCGTGTCCTTGCGCAGAAACGCCCCCATGTCCAGGTTTTCGGCCACTGTCAGGTAGGGGAATATCCGTCGGCCTTCCGGCACCTGGCAGATCCCTTTTTTGACAATGTCATCCGGGGGCAGGTAGGTGATATCTTCTCCGTTGAGTTCGATGGTTCCTTTTTTGGCCGGCACAATACCGGATGTGGTCATCAATGTGGTGGATTTGCCTGCCCCGTTGGCACCGATCAGGGAAATCACCTCCCCTTCCTGCACTTCGATGTCAATACCCTTGAGCGCATGGATATTGCCGTAATAGGTATGGATGTTGGAAAGTTTAAGCATCGTCGGATTCTTCTCCCAGATAGGCTTTGATGACGTCGGAATTGGCTTTGATATCCTCAGGGGAACCTTCGGCGATTTTTTTACCGTAATCCACCACATGGATCTGGTCGGACAGGCTCATGACCAGTTTCATGTCATGTTCGATGAGCAGGATGGTCAGGTTTTCATTGTCCCGCAACCAGAGAATCAGATCATCCAGCTCTTGGGTTTCCCGGGGATTCATGCCGGCCGCCGGTTCATCCAGCAGCAGTAAAAAAGGCTCCGTGGCCATGGCCCGGGCGATTTCCAGACGACGCTGGGCCCCGTATGGCAGGTTCACCGCCATTTCGTTCACATACTTTTCCAGACCGATTTTTTCCAGGATTTCATAGCTGTCATACACCGCTTGTTTCTCTTCGTCCCGCTGGCTGGGCGGTCTGAGCATGGCCTTGATGATACCGGAAGACAGGCGGCAGTGCCGGCCGATCATCACGTTTTCCAGCACGGTCATCCCATGGAACAGCCGGATGTTCTGAAAGGTCCTGGCAATGCCTCTTTCCGTCACATAATTGGGCTTGAGTCCCCGCAGGCTCTGGGTGGATTTCCCGGGCGGGGTGATCTGTACCTCGCCCATAGTGGGGTCATAGATACCGGTGATACAGTTGAAAAACGTGGTTTTTCCGGCACCGTTGGGACCGATGAGCGCGGCGATCTGCCCCTTTTCAATGGCAATGCTCACATCGTCCAGGGCCTTGAGACCCCCGAATTTCATGGTCAGGTTCTTGACGTCAAGTATGGGTTCCATGGACTATTTTTTCCTGCTGGGGTTCCTGTGATGTTTGAAACGTATAGACTTTTCGAACGCTTTTGATCAGCCCGTCCGGCTTGAACACCATGACAATGACCTGAAGGGCTCCGAACACCAGCATCCGGTACTCGGCCACGGCCCGCAGGTATTCCGGCAGAAGAATCAGCACCAGAGCCCCGGCAATGACGCCGATGGCCGATCCCATGCCGCCGATGACCACCACGCACAAGATGGTGATGGACTCCCAGATGGTAAAGGACATGGGGTTGATATAAGAGGTCTTGGCGGCAAAGATCACCCCGCCCATGGCGGCCCAGGTGGCGCCCAGGGCAAACGCGGTGAGTTTGGTCTTGAATTTGTCGATCCCCATGGCCTGGCAGGCGATCTCATCATCCCGCAACGCGATCCAGGCCCGGCCGATCTTAGAGTTTTCCAGCCGGTTGACAAAAAAGATGGTCATGAGCACCAGGGCGATCACAATGAAATAGATGTAGATCATGGTATTATCCTGATTGAACTGATGCCCGAAAAACGTGGGGGCCGGAATATCCGAGATGCCCCGGGGACCGTTGGAAAATTCATCCCAGTTTTCCAGAACGATCCGGATGATTTCCCCGAACCCCAGGGTCACGATGGCCAGGTAATCCCCTCTGAGCCGCAGCACGGGATATCCCAGGAGCACCCCGAACAAGGTGCCCAGCAGTGCGGACAAGGGCAGCACCATCCAGAAACTGAGCCCGAAATGCAGGTTCAGCAGGGCATAGGCATAGGCCCCCACGGCATAGAACGCCACATACCCCAAATCCAGAAGGCCGGCCAGCCCCACCACGATGTTGAGACCCAGTCCCAGCATGACATACACCAGGGCCGATATCATGATGGAGGTATGATACATGGGAAAAATAAACGGGTAGGCGATGAAAAAGGCGGCCAGCAGTCCCAGAAAAGGCTTGCGAAACCGGTCGTTTTGCAGGAGCCGGTGGATCAGAGGGGTGTCGTCTTCAAAATCCTTTTTCTTGCTGTCTTCGGTACGCCGCAGAAAATAGTTCCACACCAGGGAGGCAAAAAAGGTGAGGATGCCTACCCATAGCAGGTTGAACCATCTGAAAACAATGATGTTCTGAATCGTGTTGACCTTGATGACCATGATGGGAAAGGTCAGGATCATGAACCAGAAGGCAATAATCAGAGATTGTTTGAGCTGTTGTTTAATCGGCATAAGTTGTCACCTGAATCCAAATTACACTTTCTGAGTATCGTGGCGGCCCAGGATTCCGGACGGCCGGAATATAAGGATCAGCACCAGGATGGCAAACGCGAACACATCCTCGTATTCGCTCCAGAAATACCCGGTAAAAAAGCTTTCGGAAATACCCAGGACCAGCGAACCCAGCACTGCGCCGGGAATGGAGCCGATGCCGCCCAAAACAGCCGCGATGAAGGCTTTGAGCCCGGCCAGAAATCCGATATAGAAATTGATCTGGCCCACATGGCAGGCGATGAGCACCCCGCCGATGGCTGCCGTGGCAGATCCCACCACAAAGGTGGCGGAGATGACATTGTTGACATTGATTCCCAGCAGGGCCGCCATGACCTTGTCCTGGGCCGTGGCCCGCATGGCTTTGCCGATCCGGGTGAACTTGATGAGCAGCCCCAGCAGGATCATGACGATCACCGTGGTAAAGATGATGGTGATTTCCACGGATGTGATGATGTGGGCAAAGGGCTCCCAGAATTGAAAATCCGGTATCAGGCTGTGGAAAGGCAGATAGTCCGGGGTCTGGGCCAGCATGACATAGTTTTGCAAAAACAGGCTCATGCCGATGGCCGAGATCAGTGCGGACAGGCGGGGCGCGTTTCGCAACGGTTTGTAGGCAATTTTTTCCACGGTAAACCCATAGGCACAGGAATAGACAATGGCAAACACAAATGCCAGGATCGCGATCACCGCCGTGTTCCACCCCCACATTCCCAGAACCGTGGCCACGATCAAAGCGGTCATGGCACCGATCATGTAGATCTCCCCATGAGCGAAATTGATCAGCTGAATGATGCCGTACACCATGGTGTATCCCAGGGCGATCAGGGCGTAGATACTGCCGCGGGTCAAGCCGCCCAGGAACAGTTCAAAAAAATACATGGGGTACATGATAATTTCCCGGACAGCGTAAAAACCGACGACCCCGGTGCCGGACAGACCCAGCAATATACTAATCCAACGCATGATGTTTCATCCTGAACGTCTTTGGTTTAAGGCAAGCCTGCGGGTAAAAAACAGGAGCGCAAATCCGTGGGGGATCCGGCTCCTGTTTTTTAAAGACATGAATCGTTAGTTGACCTGTTTGTATTTACCGTCCATCACGCGGTATACGGAAAAACCCGCGCCAATGATGTCGCCGTTTTTGTCAAATCCGATGGGACCCATGGGAGAATCCACCGTGATCTCGAACATGGCGGCCCGCATGGGGTCATATTCCACGGTGCCGGCTTTTTCAGCAGCCGCTGCCAGGGCCTGCATGCAGGTGTAACCGGTAATGAAAAAAGTGCCGGGATCTTCCCCGTATTTTTCCCGGTGGTCTTTGGTCAATGCCTGGTGCATGGGGTTGGAAGAGGTATCATTGGGGCCGGTGGCATAGACACCCTCGGCAAATTCGCCGGCCAGGTTGGGCAGGTTGTCGCCATAGATGCCGTCAGCTCCCATGAAAAGAGTATCCACCCTTTTCTTTTTTATCAACTGAATGATTTTGGACGCGTCGGAATGATACCCGCCCCACATGACGAGTTCCGCATTGGACCGTTTGATTTTAGAGACAATGGCTGAGTAATCCATGGCACCGGTGGTGACCCCTTCAAACAGAACGATGTCCACGCCGCCCATTTTCTCGAATGCGGCTTTTGCCAGTTCCATCTGCCCTTTGCCGTAATCGCCTTTGTCATGGATCAGGGCCACTTTTTTGACCTTGAGCTCATTTTTCGCAAAATCGGTCATCAACGCGGCCTGGGCGCCGTCATTGGAAATGGTTCTGAAAAAATTGGGATGCTCGCCGGTCAGGGTCAGATCGTCATTGGTGGCGGAGCTGGAAATCATTATAATTCCGGCATCTTTGTAAATTTTGTTGGCAGCAATGGTGGCACCGGAGCAGACATGGCCCACAATCATCTGAGCCCCGTCGGATACCAGTTTGGTGGCCACGTTGACAGCCACTTCCGGTTTGCACACATCATCTCCCAGCAACAGTTCGACTTTCTTTCCCAGGATACCACCTTGTTCATTGATGTCTTCGACGGCCATTTCAACGCCTCTGAGGGCGGAAATGCCATAGGGGGCCAGGTCTCCGGAAAGCGCCCCGGCATTGGCGACTTTGATCGTGTCACTGGCAAAACCGGGTGCGGCAAACATCATCATGGACAATACCCCAACGGTGAGGCTCTTCAAAAAAGTGTTCATTTTCTACTCCCTTTGTTTAGGTTAAGCTTAAATTTTTACGAAACCTGCATCTTCAGTTTGAAAATTGCATAACTATAGAAATAAGAAGGTGTTAAGTCAAGAAAAAATTCATCCGGATCATCTTTTCAATGCCTGTGCCATTCTGTCCAGGCCTTTTTCCAGAACGGCGGCAGGACACCCGAAATTGAGCCGGACAAATCCAGGAGATCCGAAAAAAGACCCGTCGGACAACCCGACACCGCCCTGTTCAAAGAAGCGGACCGGATCGGTCAGCCCGGTTTCCCGGACATCGATCCAGGCCAGATATGTGGCCGCAATGGGATCGAGCCGGCATCCGGGCAGGGCATTGATCTGTTTCATCACCTGGTTTCGGTTGTCAGCCAGATAGGCAATGAGCTGTTTCAGCCAGTCGTCGCATGCGCCATATGCCGCTGTTGCCGCGGTAAATCCCATCAGGTTCACCGTGGGAACGATCCCTTTGCAGCCCGCCTTGAAACGTGCCCGAAGATCCGGATTTGAAATCACGGCAAAAGCACATCCCAGCCCGGGAATATTATAGGTTTTGGACGGGGCCATCAGGGTGATGGTCCGCCGGGCAGCCGTCTCTGAAATAGTGGCGGTGGGAATGTGACGGTTTTCCGGGTCCAGCACGAAATCGCTGTGGATTTCATCGCTGCACAAAAGAACGTCATATGTTTCACACAGGTCGTCCAATTCCCGGAGTTCCGTTTCGGTGAACAGGGTGCCGCAAGGGTTGTAGGGGGAGCAGAACAGAAACACGGCAGGCTGTTTTTTAAATGCGTTTTCCAGGGCCTCGAAATCCAGGGTGGCCCGGCCGAATTTCCGGACCATGGGAAGGGTGGTCAATGGTTTGCCGCAATGGTCGGATACGGATAGAAACGGCGGATAAATGGGAGTGGTGGTGACAAGGGTCTGGTTTTTGTCGCCAAAGGCCCGGCAAACCACATTCAACCCCGAGACCACGCCGGGAATCCATACCAGCCAGTCCGGTTCAATTTCCCAGTGATAAAGAGTTTTCAACCGCTTTACAACGATCTGGTTCAGATCATGGGGAACCCGTGTGTATCCGAGCACCCCGTGATCGATGACCTGTTTCAGGGCGGCCAGTACCGGCGGCGGTACTTTGAAATCCATATCCGCCACCCACATGGGCAGAATATCGGTGCCTTCGTATTTTTCCCATTTCATGGAATGGGTGCCGGTCCGGTCAACAATCGTATCGAAAAAAGGGTTCATTGGAATGGGGTGTCTCCTTCAACTCTATTACATGTTTCGGGTTGTTCCAAAAGGCATATCCATATGTATCTGTTTGTTGAAAAAATGGTCGGTTCCTGGTCAGAAAACATACTCTATTCAACTTGTCAACCCAAAGTTCAAATCAGATTGTCGAAGGCCGCCCCCGGTGGAGGGACCTTGCTGCCGGCCTGGAATCCTTGTGGGCTCCGACAGTCCGTCAGCAAGGTCCCTCCACCGGGGGCTCGGCTGTACAAGCGATTCCTGATGTGGGTTGCCCCTATTACACAGTAGTCATCAACGGCAAGCGGCATTCTGAAAAAAGATTGAGAAACCGCTTCAAACAGTGTATGTCATGGCAGCAGCAAACATGGCTGGGCAATCAGTCATGGCTGCTGCGGATACCTGAGTAAACAAGAGACCAAGGAAGGGCTGTTGTGAAAACAGATGAAAAACTGGCGGAGTTAAGGCAGGAGATGGCGGTCCGGCAGATCACCGCTGTGGTGGTCCCTTCTGCCGACCCCCACCAGAGCGAATATGTCACGGCCCACTGGCAGGCAAGGGCCTGGCTTACCGGATTCACCGGTTCCGCCGGCGTGGCCGTGGTCACCCGTACAAAGGCGATTCTGTGGACCGACTTCAGATACTGGCTTCAGGCCGGTGACCAGCTGAAAGGATCGGCGTTCAAGCTGTTCAGATCCGGGGAAAAAGGGGTGCCTGAATATCACCGCTGGATTTTTGATCATCTGTCTTCCGGAGATGAGGTGGCCATTGACGGCCGGGTCATTTCCCGGAACCAGGAAAAAACATACCGTCAATTGTGGGATGTGCGTGGCATTCTGTTGCGCACGGATCTGGATCTGGTGGGCAGCCTCTGGCAGGACCGCCCTCCCATGCCCGCCACAAAGGCCTGGGAATTTGATGTGCGTTTTGCCGGCCGGTCCCGGGCCGACAAGATCGGGAAAATCCGGGAGGCCATGGAGCAGGCCGGGGCGGACTCTCATGTGATGACCGGGCTGGAGGACATTGCCTGGACCCTCAACCTGCGGGGATCGGATATTCCCAACAACCCGGTGAATATCGCCTTTGCCCTGGTGACCAAAGATCAGGTCCGGCTGTTCATCCACCCGGGCAAGGTGGACGGCAGGCTGGCCGCGACCCTGGCCGCGGACGGCGTGGGTCTGTCCGGGTACACGGACATTGACACCGCCCTGGCCCGGCTGCCGGACTCCGCCCGCATCCTGCTGGATCCGGACATGACCGCCGCCGGCCTGTCATCCGCCATCAATCCCGCCTGCCGGATCATTGAGAAACCAAGCCCGGCAGCCCGGCTCAAGGCGATGAAAAACCAGGTTCAGATCGGGCATCTGCGGGAAACGGCCGTCAAGGACGGCATCGCCGTCGTCGGGTTTCTGTACTGGCTGTCGCAGCGGGACCCAAAAGATCCGGTGACCGAAATCAGTGCTGCACAAAAATTGTTTGACCTGCGGGCGGTTCAGCCCGATTTTGTGGAAAACAGTTTCGATCCCATTATGGCATATGGCCCGCATTCCGCCATGTGTCATTATTCCGCCACCGCTGAGACCGATGCCCGTCTTGAAAATGCCGGCATGTTTCTCACCGATTCCGGAGGCAATTACCTGACCGGCACCACCGACATCACCCGCACCCTGTGTCTGGGGGAACCCACCCTGCGGCAGATCAGAGACTACACCCTGGTGCTCAAAGGCCATATTGCCGTGGCCACGGCCTGTTTTCCCGAAGGAACCCGGGGATTTCAGATCGATACCCTGGCCCGGCAGTATCTGTGGCAAAACGGTATGAATTTCGGCCACGGCACCGGTCACGGGGTGGGGTTTTTCCTGTGTGTCCATGAAGGCCCGGCCCGCATCAGTCCCCATCCAGTGGATACGGCCCTGGAAAAGGGGATGCTCATGACCAACGAGCCCGGGCTTTACCGGGATGGCGAATACGGCATCCGCCTGGAAAACATGGTGCTGGTGACCGAGGCAAGCCACACCGAATTCGGCCGGTTTCTGACATTTGAGAACATGACCTGGTGTCATTTTGAGCGTGAGCTGATCGACATCCATCTGCTCACGGATGCGGAAAGGTCCTGGATCGACCGGTATCATCAGCAGGTGTTTGACCGGATATCCCCCCATCTGCCGTCCCGGGCTGCCGCATGGCTCAAAACCCGGACCGCACCGCTGTGAGAAACGATCTGTGAAAAAGATGGTACTGAAAAAGTGCCTCCGGTTTCTTCGGGAGGAATGACATGAAACAGTTTCTGGTGAATTCTATCGGCCGGATCGACATGATCTGCTGGATACTGGTCGTGGTGTTTTTCTGTACCTGTGCCGTGCTGTTCAACGGTGATTTGAATCTGTCATTCATCGCGGCCGGAGGCGTGGTCCTGGTGATGATTATGATCGGATTGTCCATTGAGGTCATCATAGAGACCCTCAAAAAGGTCAGGGGCCTGGGTACGATCACCGGGTTCATTACCAACGGCCCCGAGCTGGTCTGCCTGGTTGCCGGTCTGGTGGTGGGCGATGTGCTGTTTGCCGCAAGCACGCCGCTGGGATCGAATTTCATGAACCCGGTCCTGCTGATCTCAGCCGCCCTGGTATGCCGGGTGTTTTCAAAAGCTATGAAAACAAACTGGCAGTACAGTCTGACATGTATTGTGCTGACGGCAGGGCTTGCGGTCTCGTTTTATACCATCTCCATGGCGCACCATATATACTGGATGGCGGCAGGACTGGTCATCACCGGGATATTGTTTTTCAAACGGCCCCCGGAGCCGGCGGAACAATCGCTGGAAGATGTGGTCATTGCGAGATGGTCCATCATTCCAGCGGTCACCGTATTGATTTTTGCCGGATATTTTCTCGACCCGGTGGTGAGTTTCGCCTCTGAACAAAGTCATGCTCCCAAAGGGGTGATCGGTTTTTTTGTGCTGGCTACCCTGTCGAGCTGGCCGGAGTTTAAAAGCTGTCTGGCCCTGTTGAGCCGGGGCAAATATCTGGCTGCCGTACTCAATATCACCGTGAGCAATATCACCAATATCTGGCTGGCCATCGCCGGGGTGGCAACCTATTTTTTCATGACAGGGTAATTTACTGCTGCATCACAATGCCTCTTCGGTGCATCAGGCTGCCTTCGGCCAGGAACAGCCGGATCAGGGCGATGCGGTACTGGATCACGGACCGGACTTCGGCGATCTGGCTGACCAGCAGGTCCCGCTGGGCCATCTCCACCCGTGCTTCAGCTGCCAGCCACTCCGTTCGGGCCGCATCCACCTGGGAAACAGAAGACACCCCTCTTGTTTCCGGATAACGGGGTCTCCCATAGCCACGGCCAGATATTCCACCCGGCCGCTGACCTTGGGTGCCACCATAAATTCGGCATAGGATTCCAGAGAGCCGCTGAAGGTGCGGCGCAGTGCCATAACCCCTTGCTCTATGGGAGCGGTTTCCACGGGTGCGGCCCAGGGTTTTTTGCCCTGAGGCCCCGGGCCTTTTTGATCAGACCACCGGTGTGTCGAAAAAAAATACACCCCCAGGATCACCACCGGGATGAGAAGCCATTTGAGTTTGCGGGTCATTATGGCATCATCCCGGTGGGGTCATCCAGTGCTGGAAACGATCCATCAGGCAATTTTCCGCAACACGCCGGAGGCCCGGGCCGTATCTTTCATCAACTGATTCAGGCTGGTGGCCAGCCGGGACAGCTGTCGGTTGTCGGCTGCCTTTTCTTCAGCCCGGGTGTAGATGCGGGATGCCAGCTGGGTATCCGCCACCCGGGTGCAGGCGGTTTCCGCCAGAAACAGCAGATCATCAAAACCGGTCAGTTTTTTCTGGGCAGATAACAGAACCCGGGTCAGATAGGCATTGTCCCGGGTCTGGCCGTGTATCAGGTTGATCAGTCCGGCATAGGATGCCTGATCCGTGCATTGGGCTTCCGCCGCCTCAAACAGGGAAATGGCTTTGTCCTGGTCGTCCAGAAGTCTGAGATACGCCCCGCCGACAAAGGTGAGATCATAAGGTGTCCGGCTGTTTTCTTCCGCCGCTGCCAGCAGATTTTTGGCCCAGTCCTTGTCATTGAGCTTTTCTGCAACGACAGCCGCCAGCCTCACCTGATCGCTGATGCCGGTACACTGTGTTTCAACGTTTTTGTAGATCTCCTTGATCCAGGCATCGTCCTTGAGGGTGTCGGCGATGGCATCGGTCAGTTCATCGTAGTAAGCCAGGGTGACACATTTGTCCAGAAGAGAGGTAAAGATCTCCTTGACCCATTCGGTGTCATTCAGGTCTTCATGAATGCACACCCCCAGTTTGATGAAATCGTTGAAATTGCGGGTCAGTGCCTGGGCCTGGCGGTAGATCTTGGCCCCGTAATAGGTGTCCCCGGTTTTTTCCACAATTTCATGGGCCAGGGCCCGTTTGGTCGCACAGGTCTTGGTTTCCTGTTCCCGGTTGATGAAATCCGCATACAGGTCCTTGAACTCTTCGCGTTTTTCCAGCTGAAAAGCGATGGCATCGGTCCATTCCTTGTCATCGGTGACGATCTCCTGGATGGCCTTGGCGGTCTTGATGAAATCCGCATTGCTTTTCACGGCGGACTGGGCCTGTTTGAGAACCTGCACCGCCGCTTCTTTGTCCTTGAGGTCTTTGTCCATGGCCGTTGCCAGGTCCACCAGCTGGCCGCATGCCGGATTGGTGGCGGCGGCGGTCTGGAAAATACCTGAGGCAAAAGCAGCGTCCCCGGTCACTTCAAACGCCTCTTTGCCCAGTTTCAGGTAGTCGGAAAATTCCGTGTAAACCGATTCCGCCTTTTTATAGATCGATTTGACAAAATCAGGGTCATCGAGTTTTTCGTTGACGGTTCTGGCGAATTTGAGCAGCTCATTGCCTGATTCCAGGGAAGCCAGGGCTTTTTCATAGATCTGCCGGGCCAGGGCCTTGTCCCCTAAGTCCTTGACCGCACCCGCAGCCAGGATATCGAAATCCTCGGCCTTGGATGCCTTTTCCATGGCACTGGCATAGACCGCTTTGGCCCGGTCCTTGTCTTCGAACATGTCCAGCACGGATTTGGCAAACACCACAAAATCCTCGGTCTTACTGCATTTGGCAAAGGCTTTTTCAACGGTTTTTTCCGCCAGTTCCGCATCATTGAGAACGTCGGAAATGCTTTTGCTCAGCTCCAGGAAATCCGAGGTTTTCACGCATTTGGTGCCGGCGGCGTTATAGATTTCCGTAGCCGCGCCTTTCTGGCCCATCTCCAGGGCGGCGGCTGCCAGCCCCAGGAAATCCTCGATGGAAGTACACAGATTTTTTCCGGCATCCAGATGGGTGGCAGCCGCTTCTTCGTCTTTCAGGATATCCAGACAGGCCTTGGCATAGGTCACGGTATCTTCCCAGGTCTCAGCCCATTCCGCCCCTTCCTCCAGGACTTCGGCGGCCCACTCCTTGTCATCTAAACCTTCCACGATCTCTTTGGCGACCTCGATATACTCTTCCGGCGCGTCACACTCTTCAGCTTTTTCTTCCAGTTCTTCTTTAAGTCCCATGGTGTCTCTCCTTTCAGGATTACAGGTTAAATGGTTTTATTGTTCGGTACGTTTTTTTTAAAGGGTTTGTTATACCCCGGGTCAGACAATATCATTGTATAAATGCCATAAGTATATATGGCATAACTCCCTGTGATGTCAAGAAACTCCGGAGTCACCCCGTGGATTCATGGCCGGCAGTAAGATTCCCCTGCCGGGGGCGGCCTGATGCCGGGGTAAAGTCAAAGATTGACAGGTATTCAGAATTTATATTTGACGATTGCCGGTGTTGTGATATTTTGGAGATAAGATCTTTGATTTCAGATTGAAAAGAGATTTCCGGCATACTTTTTGAAAGCCAATCTTGTTTGAAAGCTAATTTTGATGGATTGAAACAGTATGCCGGCGATAGAACACACAACCAAAACCATGTAAGGAGGCTGTTATGACCAGCTGGATTTGTGATCAATGCGGATACAACCTGGAGGCGGATACCCCGCCGGAAAAATGCCCGAGCTGCAAGAAGGAGTGCTCGTTTGTGGACAATTCCTGCTATACGCCCGATTGCGCAGGGACACCCAATGACCCGAGAATTTCGGGCAAAAGCTGAAGGAGGAAAAATGGGTAAAAAATACAGAATCACCACATCCTGTCCCCGGTGCGGATGTACCGGCACTGCCGCTCTAAGCGAAGAGGAGATCAAAGAAAGATATGGGGATGTGCCCAATATCGAGATGGAATGTCATGAGTGCATGACGAAGCTGGAAGCGGATGTCCAGGAGGAAGATGGGCCGGACAACACCTGATCCTCCGGTGTCTGCGGTCCGGTACCATGATCTGACCAGCCATGTCCGGCACCGGATTTCTCCCCATTCACTGGATTTTTCCAGATATCCGGCCCCTTTCAAGACCTATGAATATCAGCGCCGGATTTTACTGAACCCGGGAAACGGTACCACCCGGAAGGACCAGGGCAAAAATACGGCTCTCAGCGACCTGAAAGCCACGGTAGACAGCGCGATGGGCGATCAGATGAACGGGAATGAACCGGTGGGCCTGGAAACCGTTTCCCGTATTCTGAGTCTGTCCTACGGGGTGACTCTGGCGGACCGGAGCCGGGGAATTATGTTCCGGAGTGTTCCCTCGGCAGGCGGGCTGTATCCCTGTCAACTGTATCTGTCGGTTCAGAAAACCGACGATATCGAGACAGGTTTGTATTATTGTGATACGGTTCAGGGGTTTCTGGGCAGAATCAATCCCCGGCCCCTGGATCTGAACCTTCTTTTTCCGGGGCGTGCGGCAACAGAAGCCTGCATGGTCATCACCGGAATTTTTTACCATTCTGCCTGGAAGTACCGGGAACGGGCGTTCAGATATCTGCTGCTGGATGCCGGACACCTGGCCGAGGCGGTTGTGCAATCCGCCCGGGCCACCGGTGTTCAGGCCCGGATCTGTTACGATTTCGATGATCATGGTCTGGTGCAGTCCCTGAATCTGGATGCCGGCCTGGAAGTGCCTCTGGCCTGCGTGTTTCTGGGTTCCGGGAAATTTACGGCACCTTTGCCGGATTCAATACCGTTCCAGCCGGCTGTTTGCCCCCCGAACCAGGGAGACCCGATGGTCTATGACATATTGTCAAACGCTCATCAGACAGGAACCCCGATTGCTGCAAAGCCCCTGGTAAAAAATATTCCTCCCGTTTTTTCCGGAACCCCGGAACAAAAGCATCCTGTGCCGGCACCGGGACGGTTTCCGGCCGTATCATTTGTGCGTGCCGTAACCGGCCGCAGGTCCCGCCGCAATTTTGTGACCCGGGAAGTGCCGGCACCGGTCTGGTCTGCTTTATTGAACCGTGTGTTCGACAAAATGTTCATTGACCATGATCCGGATGAAACCGGATCGGCGGCTGCGTCGTTTGTCATGACGGCCATGATCAGTCAGAACATGCAGGGGCTGACCCCCGGGCTGTATGCGATATCCCGGGATGGGGCCGGTCTGACCAGCCTCAAAACCGGGGATCTGGCCGAAGATCTGGCCCGGGTCTGCCTGGACCAGCCATGGATCGGCCGGGCCGCCGTGAATTTTCTGATGGCCGCAGACCTGGCGGCAGTGGAAGCGGCCATGGGTGCCAGAGGGTACCGGTATGTAATGATGCACGCCGGAAGGATCGGTCACCGGGTCTATATGGCGGCCCAAAAGCTGGGAATGGGATGCTGCGGCATCGGGGCCATGTATGATGGTGAAGCGGTGGACCTGCTGGGGTTGACTTCCGGCAGCCGGCTGCTTTACGCGCTGTCGGCAGGACCTGTCAAATGAATAAAGGAGGGTGCTCATGAAATGGTTGCAGTTTTTGACGCCGGTCAAATCCAAAAATGTCGATGAAACGCAGGAGATGATGTCTGATCATGATCCAGGTGACATCACCATTCTGGATGTGCGCCAGCCCGGCGAATACAAAGATTCCCATATCCCGGGAGCCAGTCTGATCCCCTTGCCTGAGCTGTCGGACCGGATCACGGAGCTGGATCCGGACAAACCCACGCTGGTTTACTGAGCAGTGGGCGGACGCAGCCGGGTGGCTGCACAGATGCTGGCAGGCAGGGGATTTAAACAGGTGTACAATGTATCCGGCGGCATCAAGGCCTGGAAATCCAAAACCGCGGTGGGCCCCCAGACCCAGGGCATGAACCTGTTTGAAGGCGATGAATCGGCAAAAGCGTTTCTGGTCACGGCCTATTCACTGGAACAGGGTCTGCAGCAGTTCTATCAGGATATGGCGGGCAAGTCGCAAGACCGCGCGGTACAGGATCTGTTCGTAAAACTGGCCGCCATCGAAAAAAAGCACATGGATCAGGTGTTTGAACGATATCGGGATCTGGAGGATTCATCTGTGTCAAGACAGACGTTCGAAGACAAGATCACGGCGTCGGCCCTGGAGGGCGGAATGACCATGGATCAGTATCTGTCATTGTTTGACCCGGATCTGTCCGAGCCCACCGAGGTGGTTTCCATGGCCATGTCCATCGAAGCCCAGGCCCTGGACCTGTATCAGCGTGTCGCCGACAAAGTGACGGAACCGGATGTTCAGGCCGTGGTCCTGGAGATCGCCAAAGAGGAGAATCACCATCTGGTCCGGCTGGGTGAACTCATGGATACCCTGTGATGGTCCATCGAATCTGAAAGACGTCTGGAGAAAAACGTATGAAAAAACATCTGGTGCTGGTGGGAGGCGGCCATGCCCACATGGTCACCCTGGCAAATATCGGCCGGTTTGTTGAGAAAGGATACCGGGTTACGGTGATCGGACCGTCAGATTACCATTATTACTCGGGCATGGGGCCGGGAATGCTGGGGGGGACCTATTCCCCGGAACAGATCCGGTTCGACACCAAAAAGGGAGTGGAAAACCAGGGCGGCGAATTTGTCACCGACCGGGTGACACGGGTTTTTGCAGGAGAGTCTCAAGTGGAAACCGGGTCCGGCATCCGGATCGATTATGATGTGGTTTCCTTTAATGCAGGTTCCTACATTCCCCTGCCGGGGACGGAATCGGCCGGCAATGACCGGCCTGACAACCTGTATCCGGTCAAGCCTATCGAACAGTTGATGGATGCCTCAAATGTGCTGAAAACCCTGTTTGCAGAGAAACAAGTGACTGTGAATGTGGTGGGCGGGGGGCCGTCTTCAGCCGAAGTGGCCGGCAACGTGTGGCAGCTGGCCCGGGACAGCAAAGGAAACATGCCCCAAATTCGCATTTTGTGCGGCTCCAGCTTTATGGGACGGTTCGGGAACAGGGTCCGGTCCCGGGTAAAACGAATCCTGGAGAAACGGGGCATCATGATTCAGGAAAACGCCCGGGTCAAATCCGTGACAAAATCACAGATCACCCTTACGTCCGGGCAGCGGCTTGATACGGATTTTACCTTTATGGCCGCAGGTGTCATCCCCTCTCGGATATTTGAAGATTCCGGCCTGGCAGTGGGTCCGGACAAGGGACTGCTGGTCAATTCGTATCTCCAGAGCGTGGGGGATTCCCGTATTTTCGGGGGCGGGGACTGCATCCATTTCCAGCCACAGCCTCTGGACAAGGTCGGGGTGTATGCGGTCCGGCAGAATCCGGTGCTGTTCCATAATCTGATGGCAGCCCTGGACGGCAGGTCCCTCAAGCCGTTTGATCCCGGACCCGATTATCTGCTGGTGTTCAACCTGGGCGGGAGCCAGGGCGTGTTCAAGAAAAAAAATATTGTTTTCAAAGGCAGGCTTGCCTTTACAATCAAGGATTATATTGATACAAAATTCATGAAGAAATTTCAGGCGGCGGAAATCGGATAGAAACATGCGGTCCCCGGCTTGTAAATTGCGGACTGTGGGCCGGCTGTCCGGGTAGATGTTGATTTTTGCACTATATACATTAATTTATCATGGAGGAATCTTATGAAAGTGACGATTACCGAGCAGTGCATGGGTGACAGGAACTGCAATGAACTGTGTCCGGAAGTGTTCAAATATGACGAAGATGAACTCAAATCCACCATCCAGGTCGATCCCATTCCCGAACATCTGAAAGACAAGGTACGCCAGGCGGCTGCAGAATGTGGTGCGGATGCCATCATCATTGAAGAGTAAACCCGGTCAAGACAGAATGTAAGGAATTACCATGGGAAAATTCCGGGAAAGTCAAACAGCAATCAACCTGCATACCTCTTTTGCTGCAGAAGCCCAGGCCAGAACCCGGTATAATTTTTTTGCCGACAAGGCCCGGGATGAGGGATATGTGCAGATCGGCAAATTATTTGATGAAACCGCGCAACAGGAATTTGAGCACGCGCTGCGGTTTTTCAAGTTTTTCAACGGCGGCGAATTGACCATCAACTGGCATTTTCCCACGGGCGTGATCGAAGATACCCGCGCCAATCTGCTGTCTTCGGCGGAACTGGAAAATTATGTGGGCAATGACATGTATGCAAAATTTGCCCAAATCGCCAGAGATGAAGGGTTTAAACGGGCGGCGGACACGTTTGATGCCATTATTGTGGCGGAAAAGCATCATGAAAAACTGTTTTTGCACCTGGCGGAAAATATTGCATCCAAACGGATTTTTCAGGATGAAGCCCCGATCCAGTGGCGTTGTCTGGGATGCGGGTATATCCATACCGGGGAAAAGGCCCCGGATAAATGCCCGGCCTGTGTCCGCCCTACCGGCTGGTTTGAACGACTGTGTGAAAATTATTGATCCTGTCCCCGGTTCGGATGCAATTCTGTGTCAGAACCGGGGAATCACTTCTGTATCATTTCTCGTCTTTTCAGGACGCTTCAGTTTTTGATTAATATCTCAACTACCTGAGATAAATAATTATTTTTGTTTTTATATCGTTTTGGCACAAGGTTTGCTCCTTAGTTTCGTAAAAGGAGTTCTAAAAACCTTTAAACCGATCTGAATGATGGAGGATGATTATGAGACTTGTCGATATAAAGAAAAATTATAATTTGATCAATTCCGTGGACTGGGACATGACACCTGAAGAAGCGATTGCCCTGCACCTGGAATGGGGTCCGCTGAGGTCGCAGTCCTATTACAACTCCAGGGACAATAACAACGAAACTGTTTATTTTGTGATCAACACCTGGAAAAATCCGCCGGTGTTGACACTGGTGCGAAGAAAAGGGTTTGATTCCGAAGAACTGGGAAATTTTTCGCTGCCCAAGACTCTGGAGTCGGAATTTCTGGAAGGTATCGGCAGATACAAAGGGGTATATGCCGTGGAGGGAAAAGTGAGAGACTGGCTGAGAAAGGAACTTGAAGTTTAACCCATAACCGCCTCCTTTAAAGTTCCCCTGCCGGTAACCGGGTGGTTGATGTCTGTGTGCATCAATTACCCGGTTTTTTTATGACGGCTTATTTGCCGTTTTTGTTGTTTTCGATAAAATCCTTGACCATCAGTTCCCCGAGCTCCCTGGACCGCCGGGTGGCGGACTCCACCGCATTGATCAGGGTGGTGCGAAGCCCTCCCTGTTCCAGGGTATGAATTCCGGCGATGGCGGTTCCGCCGGGGGAGGCCACCCGGTCCTTGAGCTGGCCGGGGTGTTCCTTGGATTCCAGCAGCATCCGGGCCGAGCCCAGCACGGTCTGGGAGGACAGAAACAGTGCGTCCTTGCGGGACAGTCCCATTTTCACGCCGGCATCGGCCATGGCATCCACAATGGTGAAGATATAGGCCGGGCCGCTGCCGCTCAGGCCGGTGAACGCGTCCATGAGCACGTTTTCATGAATGAACACGGTTTTGCCAACGGAATTGAAAATGGCCCGGGCCTGGGCCACGTCATTTTCCAGTACATACTCACCGGCGGCAATGGCGGTGGCGCTTTCCTTGACAAACGCACAGATGTTGGGCATGGCCCGGATCAGGCGCAGTTTTTTCTGAAGGCCGATGGCAATGGCGGCCAGAGGCACGCCCGCGGCAATGGAGATGACCAGCTTGGTTTCATCCAGGGCCGGTGCGGTCTGTTTGAGTATCATCCCCAGAATCTGGGGTTTGACGGCATAGACGATGATGTCGGACTGTCTGACCACTTCCAGGTTGTCAAAGGTGGTGGTCACACCGTATTTTTTTTCGATGGTTTCCAGCAGCTCCGGATCGACATCTGAACAGATGATGTTTTCAGGACGGCTGGCCTCGGAAAGCACAAGTCCGGACACCAGAGCCTCTCCCATGTTCCCGCTGCCGATGAACCCGATTTTTTTTGCCCGCAGCATGTTTGTAACTCCTTGAATGGATTGTTTGAAAACAGTCATATTACGCCTATCTGTCAGGCAGAGTCAAGGCAAAATTTAACGGCACCTGCGGGGGCGGTCCTGACGTTCACAGGTCCGGGGCCAAGGGTTGAATTTGCCGGTGAACCGGATTATATTCAACCGGCCGGTAACGCCTGCCGGCCTCGAAACGATCAACTATTAAAGGATAAAGACAGTGAGGCTGATATGTCCGGGCAGATGAAACACAAACTCGAGCGTCTGTATGATATGTATACCCGCCGGTCCTATGTGGACCCGGATCCATTGCTGTTTCTGTACCGGTATCCGGATGTCAGGGACCGGGAGATCGCAGCCATGGTTGCGGCATGTCTGGCCTATGGACGGGTGGAGATGATCATGCGGGCGGTGGAACAGGTGCTTGTGTTTCTGGGGCCGGCACCGGCAAAACAACTGAGCGGCATGACAATGGCACAGATGCGACAGGGGCTGGCCGGATTCACCTACCGGTTTGCCAGGCAGGCGCATGTGATGCGTCTGATGACCGGTATGCAGCGGGTGATCCGGGAATACGGTTCCCTGGAAGCCTGTTTTTTGACCGGGATGGCCCCTGACGACAACACAGTGATGCCCGGGTTGATCTTTTTGTGCCGGAATCTGGATCCGGATGGCGCCTGCGGCCATTTACTGGCAGATCCCGCCAAGAACAGCGCATGTAAGCGCAGTCACCTGTTTCTGCGGTGGATGGTACGATGCGATGAGGTAGACCCGGGCGGGTGGGATCAGGTGGGGCCGGAGCGGCTTCTGATTCCTCTGGACCGGCACATGTTCACTGCCGGCCGGATGCTGGGATTTACCCGGCGAAAAACCCCGGACAAGACCGCGTGCCTGGAGATCACCGACGGGTTCAGGCGTCTTCAACCCATGGATCCGGTGAAATATGATTTCTGCCTGACCCGGTTCGGGATCCGGCGGACACTGGACATGACCGATCTGGCCGGCATACTGGCTGATTGATTGCATGACGCTGCAGGAGACACCATGGCCCTGGATGCATATGATCTGCCCGAACTGATTTCAGGAAATCTGATCCGGCGGTACAAGCGGTTTCTGGCTGATGTGCGCCTTGACACCGGAGAAACGGTCATTGCCCACTGTCCCAATTCCGGATCCATGAAAGGGTGTGCCGTGCCGGGCTGTCCGGTATGGCTGTCCGTGAGCGGCAACCCCCGGCGCAAACTCAAGTACACCTGGGAGTTGATCAAAACCCCGGCATCCATGATCGGCATCAATACCCTGGTGCCCAACCGGCTGGTCAGGACTGCGGTCGAGGCCGGCCAAATTCCGGAACTGGCCGGTTACGACACGGTTCGTCCCGAGGTGACCGTCCGCAAAGGGACCCGGCTGGACCTGTTTCTGGAGGCACCGAACCGCCGGAACTGTTATGTGGAGATCAAGAACTGTACGCTGGTGGAACAGGGCCTTGCGCAGTTTCCGGATGCGGTGACCGAGAGGGGACAGAAGCACCTGGATGAACTCAGGCACCTGAAGGCTGCCGGGCACCGGGCAGTGATCTTCTATCTGATTCAGCGTATGGATGCTCAGCGATTTTCCCCGGCGGCCGGCATCGATCCGGCCTATGCCCGGAAGCTGGCCCGGGCCGTGGAAAGCGGCGTGGAGATCATCACCCGGGATGTGACCATCGATCTGAAGCAGATCCGTATCCACCGGTCCCTGCCGGTGATGTTGTGATCAGATCCGTTCCGGCTGGAACAACCCTTGACAATCTACTACTTTGTAGTATTTTAAATCCATGATTTAAGTCAGAAGAAAACAAAAAATTTCATCTGAATCTGAAGGAGAAAACTGATGTGGGATTATACAGATAAAGTAAAGGATCATTTTCTGCACCCCCGAAATGTGGGGGAGCTCGAAGATGCCAATGCCATCGGAGAGACCGGGTCCCTGAATTGCGGGGATGCGTTGAAACTGTTCTTGAAAGTGAACGAAAACGAGCGTATTGTGGATGCGTCGTTCATGACATTCGGCTGTGCCAGTGCCGTGGCATCCTCTTCGGCACTGACGGAAATCATCAAGGGGATGACCCTGGACGAGGCAGCCAAGGTCACCAATGAGGACATTGCCGATTATCTGGGCGGCCTGCCCAAAGAAAAAATGCATTGTTCCGTCATGGGCAAGTCCGCCTTGAAAAAGGCCATTGCCGATTACCGGGGGGTCCAGATCATGGAAAAACCCGGGGAGATGGTGTGTGAATGCTTTGAGGTGACCGACCTGGAAATTATTGATGCGGTCAAGGCCAACGGTCTTGAAACCACCGAGGATGTCACCAATTATCTCAAAGCCGGTGGCGGATGCGGCAAGTGTCTGGACCGGATCGAAGAAGTGATTGACTCTGTCAAAGCCAAAGGATAGCCTGAATGAACGTGATCTATACGGACAACAACGCCACCACAAAAGTGGCGGATGAAGTCATTGAAGAGATGCTGCCTTATTTCGGGGAATATTACGGCAACCCCTCTTCCATGCACACCTTCGGGGATCAGGTGGGCAAAAAACTTGCGCATGCCCGGCAGCAGGTGGCGGATCTGATTCATGCGGATCCGGAAGAAATCGTGTTCACCTCCTGCGGCACGGAAAGTGACAACAGCGCCATTTTCAGCGCTCTGAACGCGAATCCGGACAAAAAACGGATCATCACTTCCAATGTGGAGCATCCAGCCATTCTGAACCTGTTCAAGTATCTGCGCGATAAAAAAGGGTATGACGCCGTATTTGTGCCGGTGGACGAAAAAGGCCGTCTGGATCTGGAGATGCTCTATGACAGCCTGAGCGATGACACAGCCATTGTTTCCCTGATGTGGGCCAACAACGAGACCGGTGTGATTTTTCCCATTGCCGAAATTGCCGAAAAAGTCACGGAAAAAAAGATTCTGTTTCACACCGATGCGGTCCAGGCCGCCGGCAAGGTCCCCATTGACGTGACAGCTTCTTATGTGGACATGCTGTCTCTGTCGGGTCACAAGGTCCACGCGCCCAAGGGCGTGGGTGTTCTGTACGTGAAAAAAGGGATCAAGTTTCATCCGTATGTGATCGGCGGACACCAGGAAAAAGGCCGGCGGGGCGGTACGGAAAACACGGTATCCATCATTGGTCTGGGCAAGGCCTGTGAACTGGCGGCGCAGCATCTGCCGGTGGTGGGCACTCAGGTGAAGGAACTGCGGGATTACCTGCAGAACCAGCTGCTGGAAAAAATCCCCGGTGTTTCCGTGAACGGCGATCTGGCAACCCGCCTGCCCAATACCCTGTCCATCGGGTTTGATGCCGTGGAAGGAGAGTCGATTCTTCTGATGCTGGACAAAGAAGGCATATGTGCATCCTCCGGTTCCGCATGCACGTCCGGTTCCCTGGACCCTTCCCATGTGCTCATGGCCATGAAAGTGCCGTTCAAATCCGCTCACGGCACCATCCGGTTTTCCCTGTCCCACTACAACACCAAAGAAGAGATGGATCATATCGTCAAGACCATGGTGCCGGCCATTGAAACCCTCCGGGCCATGTCGCCTTTCTGGAAAGACGGTAAAATGGTATAAAAATTATGACAACGGACCAGTTACTGGTATTCGGCATCCTTTCCGCAACGCTTGTGCTGTTTGTATGGGGAAAGTTCAGGTATGACCTGGTGGCGTTGACCGCCCTTTTGCTGGTGTCCGTTACCGGGCTGGTGCCGGTTGACCAGGTGTTTCTCGGGTTTGGTCATCCGGCGGTCATCACGGTGGCGGCCGTGCTGGTCCTGAGCAGGGGATTGTTCAACGCCGGGGCCGTGGATCTCTTGTCCCGGCACATGGCGAAAGTGGGCACCGTCCCTACGATGCAGGTGACGGCCCTGGCCGGGATTGTGGTAATCTGTTCCAGTGTAATGAACAATGTGGGGGCTTTGGCCCTGCTCATGCCGGTGGCCATATGGATGTCCCGGAAAAGCGGCCGGTCTCCTTCTCTGCTGCTCATGCCCCTGGCATTCGGTTCCCTTCTGGGGGGCCTGGTCACGTTGATCGGCACCCCTCCCAACATCATTATCGCCCTGTACCGGGCAGATACCGGGCTCCCGGCATTCCAGATGTTTGATTTCGCACCCGTGGGAATCGGGGTGGCTGCGGCCGGCCTGGCGTTCATTTCTGTATTCGGCTGGCGCCTGACGCCCAAACGCGAGGCCCAGACATCACCGGATGAGTTGTTTGAAATAGAAAATTACATTACCGAAGTTATCATTCCGGAAGGGTCGAAATTTGTGGGTCAGACCATTTTTCATCTGACGACCGCCATGGAAAAGGACACCGAAGCCACTGTGGTGAGCCTTTCCAGAGGGGAAACCCACAAACCGGCCCCTTCCTGGTACGAGATTCTTGAACCCGGTGATGTGTTGATGGTGGAAGCCGCACCGGACGATCTCAAGGCACTGATGGACGGGTTGGGACTGGAACTGGCCGAATGCAAGGGAGACTGCCGGGCCACCTTGGGATCCAAGGATATCCGGCTGATGGAAGCGGTGATCACCACGGAATCCACATTGCCGGGCAAAACATCGGCCGGTCTGTATCTGCGACGGCTTTACGGGGTCAACCTGCTGGCCATCGCCCGCCGGGGACGGCGAATTACCCGGCCCCTGGGTCAGACCAAATTCATGACCGGTGATATCCTTTTGTTCCAGGGCACGGACGAGTCTTTGCAGACCGTGGTCAAAAAGTTTAAATGCCTGCCTTTGGCTGAACGTGAAATCCGAATCGGCCAGCCCAAAAAAGTGGCGTTGTCCGTAGGCATTTTCGGGGCAGCCATGGTGTTGTCAGCCACCGGCATCCTGCCGGTTCAGATCGCGTTTGTCGCGGCAGCCGTGATCATGGTCCTGGTGGGGGTCGTGCCCCTGGGTGAGATTTATGAACATATTGACTGGCCGGTGGTGGTGCTGCTCGGAGCCATGTTTCCTTTGGGCCACGCCCTGGAAAGTTCCGGCGGTGCCGCACTGATCGCTGAAAAACTGCTGCTGCTGTCCGGTTTCTTTCCCAGTGCCGGCACACTGGCGGTACTGCTGGTCGGCACCATGCTGTTATCCAACGTGGTGAACAATGCAGCTGCCGCAGTACTCATGGCACCCATCGCCATGACCCTGGCCCGGGAAATGGGATTTTCTTCGGATCCGTTTCTGATGGCCGTGGCCGTGGGGGCTTCCTGTGCATTTCTGACGCCGGTGGGACATCAGTCCAACGCCCTGGTCATGGGCCCGGGGGGATACCGGTTCGGTGATTACTGGCGTCTGGGTCTGCCGCTTTCCATTATTGTGACAGTGGTGGCGGTTCCGTTGATTCTGATTTTCTGGCCCATGGTTGCAGTGTCTTAGCACCCAAAACCCATCATGCCTGAAACAGCGGGGTGCTGATATACCGCTCGCCGGTGTCGCACACGATAAACACAATGGTTTTGCCCGGATGTTGTGCGGCCACCTGCCTGGCTGCATGATAATTGGCGCCTGAAGAGATGCCGCACAGCAGACCGTAATCTTTTGCCAGTTCTTTTGCGCCGGCAAAGGCATGGTCCTCGGAGACCGGGATGATGTCATCGACGATGTCCCGGTTCAGGTTGGCCGGAACAAATCCGGCACCGATGCCCTGGATCTTGTGGGGGCCGGGGCTGCCGCCGGACAGGACAGGGGAGTTTTCCGGCTCCACTGCCACGGACAGCAGATTGGGATTTTTCTGCTTGATCATTTCCGACACCCCGGTGATGGTGCCGCCCGTGCCCACGCCGGCCACAAAGATATCGATGTTCCCGTCCAGGGCATTCCATATTTCCGGACCGGTGGTGGTCCGGTGGATCGCGGGGTTGGCCGGGTTGGAGAACTGGTCCGGCATCCAGGCGTTGCCAGTTGTTTCAACCAGGTTCCGGGCCGCCTCGATGGCCCCTTTCATTCCTTTTTGTCCCGGTGTGAGGTGCAGTGTCGCCCCCAGGTGGGCCAGCAGCTGCCGGCGCTCGATACTCATGGTTTCAGGCATGGTCAGGATCAGGTTCAACCCCTTGACCCGGCACACGAATGCCAGAGCAATGCCGGTATTGCCGGAGGTGGGTTCCACGATCACCGTGTCCGGGGTGATTTTTCCGGTTTCAATGCCGTGGTTGATCATGGCCAGGCCGATGCGGTCCTTGACCGAGGACAGCGGATTGAAATATTCCAGCTTTCCGTAGATGTCGGCCCGGCTGGCCCGGCTGGCTTTGTCCAGATAGACCAGGGGGGTGTTGCCGCAGGCCGCAGTGATATCAGGCAGTTTTTTCATGACGGGATTCCTTGTGTGAAGGGGGGTGTTTGTAAACCAGTTTCGGGGATTCCATGAACACCTTGGTGTCCGGCGGAATGGAGGAGGTGAGCCACACATTGCCCCCGACCACGGACCTGGCACCGATCACCGTGTCTCCGCCTAAAATTGTAGCCCCGGAATAGATGATCACATCATTCTCGATGGTGGGGTGACGTTTGGCGCCCCGCAGTTTTTCTCCGGCATCCGGGGGAAGGGACAGCGCGCCGATGGTCACATTCTGATAAATTCTGACATTGTTTCCGATTTCCGAGGTTTCACCGATCACAATGCCGGTGCCGTGGTCGATGACGAATCTGCTGCCGATGGTGGCGCCGGGGTGGATGTCGATGCCTGTCAGACTGTGGGCCTGTTCCGTGATGATTCGCGGCAGCTGAGGCACCTGGAGTTTGAACAGCCGGTTGGCGATCCGGTACACCATGGTGGCGTACAGGCCGGGATAGGAAAAAATGACTTCATCATGACTTTTGGCGGCCGGATCACCGGCATAGGCGCCTTTGACATCCTCGGCCAGTTCCCGCCTCAGATCCGGAATGGTCCGGATCATGCGCAGGGCCGCATCATGTCCCCGGGGTTCGCATTCCGAGCACTGCAAATCATATCGCAGACAGTCGTGCCGCAGTACATGAATGATCTGTTCGGACAAGATGTCGTACAGCTGGGACACGGACTGCCCCAAATGATACACCAGATTGGCGTTGTCCACTTTTTCTTTGGAAAAATACCCCGGAAACAGCACTTCCCTGAATTTTTCAATCATGTCCCGTACCGAGATGGAAAAATGAATGGGTTCGTCGCCGATATGGGCAAAACAGGCGTCATCATCCAGAGAGGTGATGATCTGTTTGATGGCTTCGGGCAGTGATTCGCGCTGATCAGGGATCCGTTTTCCGCCGATTCGGCAGGTCGATTGGTTTTGTAATGGATCATTCATTTCCCACACATCCTTTGTCTGATTGGAAAAATTTGATGAATACCGGGCATTGTCGGCATAATTCCATTTTTTCCGCCCAGGATTGACAGGTTTTCCCGTTGCACCGGGTCCCGTTGATGAACCAGCACAGATCCCCGGATTTGAATTCCCATGCCGGACAGTTTTCCAGGCGGCTGCCGGAACATTGGGTGATATCCCAGCATTTTTCTTCATTTTTTTTTCGATTCAAAGTTCTGTAAAGCAGAAATAAAGTCTGCCGTTCCACATGGTGGGGGATTTTACGCCACCCCTGTTCGTAACTGTGAATCGCTTTGATGGAAATTCCCAGCAGCTGGGCCAGCTCTTTCTGGGTTTTGCCCAGCCGGGCTCTCAGGTATTTGAATTGTTCCGGATCCATGTGCATCCTTTTCCTGGTTCGTCCAAATTGAAAATTATTTGTAAATATAACTCAGAATATACCACAGAGTGGTGGGTGTCAACGGAGAAATGGTCCCGGAATTTGAAAAATAGATGGTTTTGGTTGACGAAAACCTTTGCGGCATTACTTTATTGCCAAAATTAAAATTAATAATGAAAGGAACCCAAGGTGACCTATGAAATTAGATAAATTGACCATGAAATCCCAGGAACTGCTGCAGTCCGCCCATGAACTGGCCCGCCGGAAAAACCATTCAGCCATCGAGCCGGTTCATTTTATCACCGGTATGATTGCCGATGCCCAGGGAGTGGTTGTGGCGATTTTAAGGAAAATCGGGGCGGACATGTCCGCGGTGTCCGCTGACGTGAATCAGGCGGTGGAAAATCTGCCCCAGGTGTCCGGTCCGGCGGACATCTATCTGTCCAGGGACAGTCAGCAGGTGCTGGACACGGCATTTAAAGAAGCCGACAAGATGAAGGATCAGTACGTGAGCCTGGAACACCTGCTGCTGGCGTTGACCATTGCCAGAGGCAAAGCCGGAGAGATTTTGACCCGCCAGGGAGTGACAAGAGATGCTATTTTGTCTGTGTTGAAAGACATCCGGGGCAACCAGAGCGTGACCGACCAGAACCCGGAAGAAAGATATCAGGCCCTGGAAAAATACGGCCGGGACCTGACCCAGCTGGCCCGCACCGGCAAGCTCGATCCCGTGATCGGCAGAGATGATGAGATCCGGCGCATCGTGCAGGTGCTGTCCCGGCGGCGCAAGAACAATCCCGTACTCATCGGGGAGCCCGGGGTGGGCAAGACCGCCATTGTGGAAGGCCTGGCCCAGCGCATCGTGGAAGGGGATGTGTCTGATTCTTTGAAAAACCGGCGGGTGGTGGCCCTGGACATGGGGGCGTTGCTGGCAGGGGCCAAGTTCAGAGGCGAATTTGAGGAGCGGCTCAAGGCGGTGCTCAAAGAGGTGGAAGCAGCCGAAGGTGAGATTGTGCTGTTCATCGACGAGCTGCACACCGTGGTGGGTGCCGGTGCATCCGAAGGGTCTGTGGATGCGTCCAACATGCTCAAGCCGGCCCTGGCCCGGGGTACTTTGCGGTGCGTGGGCGCCACCACGTTGAACGAATACCGCAAATATATTGAAAAGGATGCGGCCCTGGAACGCCGGTTCCAGCCGGTCATGGCCAAGGAACCCAGTGTAGGGGACACCATCTCCATTCTTCGGGGGTTGAAGGAAAAATATGAGGTGCATCACGGCATCCGCATCAAAGACGCCGCCCTGGTGGCGGCAGCCACCTTGTCCAACCGGTATATCGCGGACCGGTTTTTACCCGACAAGGCCGTGGATCTGATCGATGAGTGCGCTTCCAGACTGCGTATCGAGATCGATTCCATGCCCCGGGCCATCGATGAAATTCAGCGGAAAATCACCCAGGCTCAGATCGAACGCCAGGCCCTGCTAAAGGAAAAAGATCCGGCATCCAGAGAGCGGCTTGAAAAACTGGAAAAGGAGATTGCCGCCATGTCCGAGGAGATCGGGCCCATGAAAATGCACTGGGACAATGAAAAGAACCTGATTCAGCAGATATCGGGTATCAGAGAAAAGCTGGATAAATCCCAGACCCAGGCCCAGATGGCGGAAAGGGCCGGAGATCTGGAAAAGGTGGCCCAGATCCGGTACGGCACCATGACCCAGCTGCAGCGGGACCTGGAAGCCAAAAAAAAGGAACTGGAAGACCTGCAGCAGACGGGCAAGATGCTTAAGGAGGATGTGGACGAAACCGATGTGGCTGAAGTGGTGTCCGCCTGGACCGGGATTCCGGTGTCCAAGATGCTGGAGGCGGAACAGGAAAAACTGGTGCATATGGAAGACTATATCAAGCGCCGGGTCATCGGCCAGACCCAGGCCATTGACGCGGTATCCAATGCGGTGCGAAGGGCCAGGTCCGGCCTGTCGCCCGAAGACCGGCCCATCGGGACCTTCATCTTCATGGGACCCACCGGTGTGGGCAAGACCGAGCTGGCCAAATCCCTGGCCGAGTTCATGTTTGACAGCCAGCAGGCCATGGTGCGGCTGGATATGTCCGAATATATGGAAAAGCATTCCGTGGCCCGGCTCATCGGGGCGCCTCCCGGATATGTGGGATATGATGAAGGGGGATTCCTGACCGAAACCGTGCGGCGCCGGCCTTATTCCGTGCTGCTGTTCGATGAGATCGAAAAAGCCCATCCGGATGTGTTCAACATCCTGCTCCAGGTGCTGGATGACGGCCGGATGACCGACGGGCACGGCCGTACCGTGGATTTCAGAAACACCATCATCATCATGACCTCCAACGTGGGGTCCCGGTTTCTCCAGGATGCAGGTACCGGCGGTGCATTTTCACAAGAAGAGGTGGACGATGGCATTGCCCGGGCGTTGAAAGAGATGTTCCGGCCCGAGTTTTTGAACCGGATCGATGAAATCATCACGTTCCATGCCCTGGATGAAACACATATCCGGCAGATCGCGGATATCCAGATTCAGGATCTGAACCGGCGCCTGGCCTCCCGGGGCCTGACCATCGAGCTGGATGAAAAAGCCATGGCCTACCTGGCTCAAAAAGGGTATGATCCCAGCTTCGGCGCCCGGCCCCTCAAGCGGGTGATCCAGCGGGAAATCGAGAACCCGCTGTCTCTGGCACTGCTGAAAGGGGAGTATGTCAAAGGAAACACCATCCGTCTGACTTTGGATGACACCGGTCAGGGGCTGGTTTTCAGCGGTTGAGAGTAAAAACCGGATTCAGATTCGCTGACTGAATTCCTGTGCATCTGCGTTATTGTTCAAAAACCGGTACAAGGTGGCCCGGCCGACGCCAAGGAGCCGGGCCGCCTTTGATTTATTTCCTCCGGTCCTTGTCAGGGCCGCCTTGACCGATGCTGTATCCAGCTTGCCTTTGGCAGAGCCGGTTTCCGAAAATGCGTCATGCGGATGTTCCGGTGTCAGGGCAGTCGGCGACGCCGGGGACACACCGGAGCTCCGGGTGATTTCCGGGGGCAGGTCCGAGGGCAGAATCTGTTTGCCGCGGCACCGAACCACGGAAAACTGGATCACGTTTTTCAGTTCCCGGACATTGCCGGGCCAGTCATGGTCCAGCAGCAGGTTCAGGGTGTCACCGGCGATGGTCGGCATGACAGCGTTGTTTTCCTGTTCCGCCTGTTTGAGAAAATGGGCTGCCAGCAAAGGAATATCGTTTTTCCGTTCCCGCAGCGGGGGCAGGTGAATGGGAATGACGTTGAGGCGGTAATACAAATCTTCCCTGAACCGGCCGGACCGGACTTGTTCTTTCAGGGATTTGTTGGCAGCGGAAATGATCCGCACATCCACGGACTCTTTTTTCTCCCCGCCCACTTTTTCAAATGTGCCTTCCTGGAGAAACCGCAGCAGTTTGACCTGGATCTTCAGGGGCAGTTCCGTGACCTCGTCCAGAAACAACGTGCCTTTGTGGGCCAGTTCGAACCGGCCTTTCCTTTCTTTGACAGCCCCGGTGAACGCGCCTTTGACATGGCCGAACAGCTCGCTTTCCACGATCCCTTCCGGGATGGCGCCGCAGTTCACCGGCACAAACGCGCCGCTGCCATAGGCGGAAATATCGTGAATGGCATTGGCCACCCGTTCCTTGCCCGTGCCGGTTTCTCCGGACACATGCACCGGATAGCTGTACAAAGCCACATCCCGGATCTGCTGGAAGATTTCCTGCATGGTGTGGTCTTTGCCGATAATGCCGTTGAAGCTGGAAAGGGCTTCCGCTTTCAGGGACAGGTTGATGGTGTCGGTCAGATCCCGGAAAGAGGCGATGATCCCTTTGAACGTGCCCTGATTGTCAATGACTGCGGATACCGTCATTTCCAGCTGCCGGGTGTCTCCTTGACGGGTGACAAAGGTGACGGGATATTCTTTGGTGTCGGAAAAAAAATCCGGGGTGTCATTGCAAAAAGAGCATTTGGTGCCGCAGAAAGGCGCCTCGAATATCTGATGGCAGTCTTTTCCGAGCACTTCCTGTTTGCTGTATCCGGTAATTTTCTCCGCTTCTTTGTTGAATACCGTGATAATGCGTTCCGGTGTGTGGGCGATGACGCCCTGTTTGAGATTGTCCAGCACCAGATTCAGGTTGTTTCTGTCAAGCAGACTGTGGGCAGGGTCGGTCATGTTATGTCATCTTTGGCGGTAAACAGGTTCATATGGCACAAATCTGATGCCTTAAATGACACGTTTATGTATCAAGCGCAATCCTTTTTTATGTTTCAGGGTAAAAAACTCATCCATCATCTTCCCATGAAATGCAGTCTTTGGGACAGTTTTTAACGGCCTCGTGAATATCCTCATCCTGATAGTCATCGAGCAGCCGCACCTGAACAAAGCCGGAATCGCTGATTTCAAAGGCATGGGGCGCCAGCTCCACACAGATTTCACATAAAATGCAGGCCCCCAGATCAATGGCCGGTCGTTTCATGATTTGTCATTATCCTTCACTGTATCGAACCACCAGCCCTTGTTGATATGGGCCTGTTTTTCCTTTAATGCCAGATCCAGAATCCGGTATCCGGAATCCAGTAGAATCCCATATAGCACGCCGCAACCGGGATCTTCATGGTGATCATATCCCTGCTGCGCCAGCGTGATCATCTCCCTGGCCAGATCAATGGTACGGACAATATTTTCATCACATTTTTTGGCGGTCATCCATCTTTCCTGTGTTTGATTGCGGTTGTGTCCGAAGTGCAGATGCTGATCAGATCACAGATGCGCTGGGTTTCAAACTGCCACCCGGTATAAAGCAAAATGTCTGTGTCGTCGGTTTTCAGATTTTCGGACACTTGGTTCGGATGCAGGCGGCCGGCATGTGCCAGTGCCCGGACGGCATACCCTCTTTTGACCGGATCGTTGTCATCCAGAAACGGAGAAATCAGTTCAGCCCTGTCATCGGTGATTTGGTCAAAAGCAGTTCCGGCATAGGTGCCGATGCCCCACAAAATGCCCTGCTGCAGATCGGGATTGTCAATGAAGTTGGCTCTGGGATCCAGAAACGAAAACAAAATGGAGTCGAATTCCGCAGCCAGGCCCGAATGCCGGCTTAAAATCTCTCCCATGGCTTCGGCCGATCCCCAGCCGATTCCCGCCGGATTCATCATTGAGGTTCCACATGAGCCGCCGCATCAGGTCCCGGCCGCTTTCCATCCGTGTTTCAGCCATGCGATGTCCAAGATGGCCCATGGCGGTCACGCTGCGGAACCGGATCAACGCGTCCGGGCTGTAAAAATGCGAAAACAGATGGCCCTTCAACTGATTGTCCGGGATCCGGGCCAGTCGTTCCAGCGCTGTCTGCCGATCCGGATGGTTAAGAAGTTCACCGACCTGATGCCGGATTTTTCTGCCGCGTGGTCTGCTCATAATTTTCCTGCTGTCAATAAAATTGCATATTGAAAAAAAATTTGCACAAATTATGCCAGGAATGGCGGAGAGGGTGGGATTCGAACCCACGATCCCGGTTTTGCCGGGATACTGCTTTTCGAGAGCAGGGCCTTCAGCCGCTCGGCCACCTCTCCGGATCAGGGAGTGAATGGATCATATTCTATCTATTATCTTCGGTCTGTCAAGATGGTCCTGAAAGGTTTTCATGGGCTCACCGGTGACATTTGGTCTCAAGAGCCGGGTTTATGGAAGGCGGGCTCAAAAAAAATCCAGTAAACAGGTTTGAAACTTTTGAGAAAAAAAGCGATACTTGCCTTTTTTGACACCAGAAAGCGAAAAATGGCTTTTTTTTGCAGTTACAGGAGAATCACCCATGGAGTTTTTTTTCAGGCCCAAAGGAATTGCGGTCATCGGGGCCACCCCCAGCCGGCAGAAGGGGGGGAACATCATTGTTTCGAATTTGAAAACCGGGTATTCAGGACAGGTGTACCCGGTCAATCCCCGGTACAAGGAGATCGAAGGGTTCACCTGTTACCCGTCGGTAGCACAAGTGCCTGATCCCGTGGATCTGGCCATCGTGTTTGTGGCGGCCCACATGGTGCCCCGGGTGATCGAGGACTGTGCCGGAAGAAACATTCCCGGCGTGATGATCCAGTCCGCCGGATTTGCGGAAACCGGTGCCGCAGGAAAGAATTTGCAGCAGCAGACCCGGGCGATCGCCGAAAAAACCGGGATTCGCTTGTGGGGACCCAACTGCATGGGGCTGGTGGATACGCACCAGCGATTCGTGTTTTCCACGGTTACCCCGGCCATATGGGATACCGGCCTGCCATCCGGCAATGTGTCTTTGATCGCCCAGAGCGGCATGCTGGCCGGTGCGTTTCTCATCGATCTCATGTCCCACGGCACCATGGGGATCGCCAAGGTCTGTTCCATCGGCAACAAAATGGATGTGGATGAAAACGACCTGCTGGAATGGTTGATCCAGGATCCGGACACGGCCGCCATCGGGCTGTACCTGGAATCGCTGACCGACTGCCGGCGGTTCATGGCCTTATGCCGCAGTACCCCCAAACCCGTGGTGATTCTCAACGGCGGGAAGACGGCCGGCGGTGCGGCCGCGGCCCAGAGCCACACCGCCAGTCTGTCGGCCGGCGGCGCCCTGGTTGCCGGTGCCATGGCCCAGGCCGGGATTGTGACGGCCGACGGGTTCTATCAGATGGTCGACTTCTGCCGGACTCTGGGCATGTATCCCGCGCTGCCAAACCGAAGCGGAAACCGGGTGGCCGTGCTCACCTACACCGGGGCCGCCGGGATTGTGTCAGCCGATCTCATGGACCGGCACGGCCTGGCATTGTCCACGTTCAATGATGCCACCCTGGAAACCCTGCAGACGGTTTTTCCGGAATGGATGCCGCCGGCCAATCCCGTGGACATGTGGCCCGGGATCATCTTGAACGGATCTGAAAAAACTTATGATACCGCCATGGCGGCGGTGTGTGCCGATCCTTCAGTGGATGCGGTGTTTGTCCATTGTTTTGCCGGCGGATTCAGTCTGGAGGTCGATCTCGAGGGGATGGCAAACACAGCCGGAAAAGCGGGCAAACCTTTGTTTTGCTGGATATCCGGGGAACGGGACCGGGTGTACGCGTTCCAGACGTCGGCCCGGCACCTGGGGATCCCGGTTTTCAGGGAAGTGATGCGGGCCGTGGAATGCATGGGTATGCTGCTGAACCGTCCGCTGGTGATGGATACCGATACGGGGGCGGATGCAAACGCACAGATCCGCCGGTTGAAACAGGATTCCCGCCTGGGGATGCTGACATCGGAGACAGGCGCTCTGGACGAATTTATATCCAAACAGGTGCTGGAAGCGTGCGGGATTCCGGTGGTGGAAGAAAAACAGGTGATCTCTCTTGAGGAAGCACAGCAGGCGGCCGCCGGTTTCGGGTTTCCCCTGGTGGCCAAGGGCATGGTGCCGGGCGTATCACATAAAACCGAGTCCAACCTGGTTCACCTGGGCATTGCATCTGAACAGGATCTTGAAACCGCGGTGACAGCACTTCAACAGGCCATGCCGGGTCCCGGCCGTATCCTCATCCAGAAACAGGTTCCCGGAAAAATGGAACTGGTTGCAGGGTTTGTTCGGGATCCCCGGCTGGGGCCCTGTGTCATGTGCGGCCTGGGCGGGGTGTTTGCCGAAGCACTCAATGACACGGTGTTCGGCGTGGCGCCCCTGACCCTGGCAGATGCCCTGGCCATGATCGACCGGCTCAAATGCCGGGCCATGCTGGACGGGTATCGGGGATATGATCCGGTGGACAAAAAAGCTTTGGGCAGTATCCTTGTCACCCTGGGGAATTTGGGATGCGCGTATCCGGACATTCAGGAAATCGACATCAATCCCCTGATCATACACAAAAAGGACCCCGTTGCGGTGGACGCTTTGGTGGTGCTGGCGCAAAAGGGGGTATTTGAATGATTTTTTTGAAAAAAAGGGTCATGCGCGGCATAAAAAATGGTCTTTATTTCAACAGCGGTTTTTCGTATAAGAGTTAGACAAATTATACGACTGGTGCAGAACCAATGTTTTGCTGAAAGGAAAGACAAATATGGCAACAAGTGACATGTGGAATGCGCAATATATTGAGGCCCAGTATAAAAAGTGGAAAGATGATCCAGACGCCGTTCCCCGGGACTGGCAGTTCTTCTTTAAAGGATTTGACATCGGAAACAAAAGGCCGGCAGGGGATGACACCGCCGGTACCCCGGACGCGGCTCTTCAGCAGTCCCGGGTGGAGTCGCTGATCTACCGGTACCGGGACTTAGGTCACCTGATGGCGTGCATGGATCCGCTCTCCGCCTGCCCTACGGACCATCCGCTGCTGAACCTTGAGGCATTCGGCCTGTCACCGGACCAGCTGGACACGTTCTTTTACACCCGAAGATTTTCCGACTCAGGGCAGGCCCGGCTCAAGGACATTCTCAGCCGGCTCAAGGAAACCTATTGCCGGTCTATCGGCGTGGAATACATGCACCTGCAGGATCCTGCGGAAAAGCGGTGGCTCCAGGAAAGAATGGAGCCGGTCAAAAACCGTCCCGCACTGGCTGATAAAGAAAAAGCCGTGGTGCTGGAAAAACTGATCCGCACCGGTGTGTTCGAGCGGTTTCTGAACAGCAAATATCCGGGCCAGACAAGGTTTTCCGTGGAAGGCGCCGAAGTGATCGTTCCCATGCTGCATGCGCTTTTCAACCGGGTGTCGGAGGATGGGTGCAAAGAAGTCATCATGGGCATGACCCACCGGGGACGGTTAAGTGTTCAGACCCAGGTGCTTGAAAGGCCGTATGAGGATATTTTCAAGGCCTTTGAGAGCTGTTATGATCCCGCAGATCTTATCGGTGCTGGAGATGTGAAATACCACAACGGGTATCTGGCGGATATCGAGACCGCCGGCGGAAAACAGTTGCGGGTGTGTCTGCTGGACAATCCCAGCCACCTTGAATCCGTGGATCCGGTGGTCCAGGGATTTGCCAGGGCCAGGCAGGAAATGGCGGGTTCCGATGGCATCCACCAGGTCCTGCCCCTGCTGCTTCACGGTGATGCCGCGTTCGCCGGTCAGGGCATTGTGGCGGAAACGCTGAACATGTCACAGCTTGCGGGATTTCACACCGGCGGGACCATTCACGTGATCGTCAACAACCAGATCGGGTATACCACGACTTCTGAAAATGCCCGTTCCAGCCGATATTCCACGGATGTGGCCAAGATGCTCATGGTTCCCGTTTTTCACGTTCACGGCGAAGACCCGGAAGCCGCCCTTCACGTGGTGCAGCTGGCAGCGGCCTACCGGAAGCGGTTTCACAAGGACGTGGTGATCGATGTGGTCTGTTACCGCAGGTTCGGCCATAATGAAGGGGATGAACCCTATTTTACCCAGCCGCAGATGTATGAGCGCATCCGTTCCCGGACACCGCTGGAGCGGGGCTATGCGGACCGGCTGATCGAGGAGAACATCATTTCTCCTGAAAAACGCGAAGAGATATCAACAGCGGCAAAACAGGACATGGAAACCGCGTTTGACAATGTCCGGAGAGATACGTGCACGTTTCCCGAGCCCCGGTTTTATCCGGAATGGGACGGCATTTCAGGCGGCTATTCCCATGAAAACGCGGATACCGCCTTGGAAAGATCAAAACTGGAAACCTATGCCCGGAAACTGTATAACGTGCCGGAAGGGTTTGCCATATACGACAAACTGGCCCGGGTGCTGGAAAAACGGCCTGGATACGGTAACAACGGGCAAAGACATTGACTGGGGCACCGCGGAAGCACTGGCCTTTGCATCCCTTCTGTCCCAGGGTGTTCCTATCCGGTTGAGCGGCCAGGACAGCGGGCGCGGCACCTTTTCCCAGCGCCACAGCGTGATCCGAAACATAAAAAACGGGGATCTGTGGATTCCGTTGAACCATATTGCCAAAGACCAGTCGGAATACAGGGTCTATGACAGTTTCCTGTCTGAAGCCGGGGTCCTGGGATTTGAATACGGATATGCCGTGGCAAGCCCCGGGGTTTTGACTTTGTGGGAAGCCCAGTTCGGGGATTTTGTAAACAATGCCCAGGCGGTTGTTGATCTGTATATTGTTGCCGGTGAAGCCAAATGGCGGCGTCAGTGCGGTCTGGTTCTGCTGTTGCCCCACGGATACGAGGGACTGGGACCGGAGCATTCCAGCGCCCGGCCGGAGCGCTTTCTCCAGTTGTGCGCCAATGACAACATCCAGGTCTGCAACCCCACCACCCCGGCCCAGTATTTTCACCTGCTGCGGCGCCAGATGGTCCGGTCATTCCGGAAACCCCTGGTCATCCTGACCCCCAAAAGCCTGCTGCGGCATCCCATGGCGGTGTCAGAAATAAAGGACTTGACGTCGGGCGGTTTCAGCGAAGTTCTGGATGATCCTGAAAAGGTCGAAAATCCCGAGCGCGTGGTGTTTTGCAGCGGAAAAATTTTTTATGAACTGGTGCAGAAACGATCTGAATCGGCCCGGGAAAAGATCGCCATCCTCCGGATGGAACAGTTCTACCCGTTTCCGGAGCAATCGCTGAAACAAGTGATTTCCCGGTACAAGGATACCCGGCAGTGGTACTGGGTCCAGGAAGAACCCGCCAACATGGGGGGCGCTGAGTTCATCCGGCCCCGGCTGGAAAAACTGGTGGACGACAGGGTGCACTGTGTAACCAGACCGGCACAGGCCTCTCCTGCCACAGGGTTTTCAGGGATTTACAAGCAGGAGCAGGCAGCGGTTATAAAAAAGGCATTGACGCTTTGATCCGGCCTGTGTTGCGCCCGGCCGCGTTTTTACCGCATTTTTAAGGAGTGATCATGGCACATGACGTTAAAGTTCCAAATGTTGGCGAATCCATAACAGAGGCCCTTCTGGTCCAATGGTTGAAAAATGACGGTGACACCGTTAAATCGGACGAGCCCCTTTTTGTCATTGAAACTGATAAAGTCACCCTGGAGGTGACGGCAGACACCGGCGGCACCCTCAAAATAAAGATCAAAGAAGGGGAGACCGTGGCCATCGGGACGGTTGTCGCTGTGATTGAAAAAGAAGAAACCACGGGGCGTGTGAAAAAATCCAGTCCTGAAAACAAAAAAATTCCGGAAAAAGAAAAAGGGGATAAAGCAGAAGAAACACGCCGAGACGCCGCAGCGCCGGGCGAAAACATCTCCCCTTCGGCCCGGCGCCTGGCAGAAGAAAAACAGGTCGACCTGTCCGATGTCACGCCCAGCGGACCGGGCGGCAGAATCACAAAGGGTGACGTGCTACTCTTCCTGGAGGCTTCCGGGGACCGGGCGGATGAACCGGTGACGCCTGAACCGGACAAGGCTGATCCGGATACGCCTGTGCCGGCCAAAGCCACACCAGACAAAGCGAAAACCGATAAAGCGGATTCAGACAAAGCCGAATCAGGCAAAACCGGTCCGGATGAATCCGTGACCCGGAAACCCATGACCCCGATCCGCCGTAAAATCGCGGACCACCTGCTCAAGGCCCGGCAGAACACGGCCATGCTGACCACGTTCAATGAAATCGACATGAGCCGGGTCATGGCCCTGCGCCAGGCATACAAAGCGCCGTTCAAGGAAAAGCACCAGGTGTCGCTGGGATTCATGTCCTTTTTCATCAAAGCCTGTATTGAAGGATTAAAACAATGTTCGCAGGTCAATGCCTTTGTGGACGGCAGGGATATTGTCTATCATCATTACTATCATGTGGGGGTGGCCATTGGATCGGGCAAAGGCCTGGTAGTGCCGGTGATCCGCCATGCAGACCGGCTGGATTTCGCCGGCATTGAAAAAGCCATTGTCACGTTTGTGGACAAAATTGAGAACAACCGGCTGGAACTGGCAGATCTGGAAGGGGGCACCTTTACCATCAGCAACGGCGGTATTTACGGTTCTCTTTTAAGCACCCCGATTCTCAACTCGCCCCAGAGCGGCATCCTGGGCATGCACAAAATTGAAAAACGGCCTGTGGTGGTGGATGATGACGTGGTGATCCGGCCCATGATGTACGTGGCGTTGAGCTATGACCACCGCATCGTGGACGGCAGGGAGGCGGTCACCTGTCTGAAACAGATCAAGGCCTGTGTTGAAAACCCGGAACGCATGTTGCTGGAGGTATGATAATGAGTCAGAAAAACACCTATGATGTGGTGGTCATCGGATCGGGGCCGGGCGGTTATACGGCGGCCCTGCGCGCTGTGCAGCTGGGATTTGATACGGTGTTGGTTGAAAAGGAAAAAAACCTGGGCGGGGTCTGCCTGAACGCGGGATGTATTCCGAGCAAAGCCCTGCTGGATTCAAGCGAACGATACCACCAGGCCCGGCACAAAATGGCGGCGCACGGCATTGAGATCAAGGATGTGCGGCTGGATCTGAAAGCCATGATGTCGCGTAAAAGCAAGGTGGTGGAAGAATTGAGCAAAAACCTTCGGCAGCTTCTGGAAAGCAGCAAAATCGAGATTATCCACGGCACAGCCCGGGTGGAAGCGCCGGACCGGGTTCATGTCACCCGGGTCGGAAACATCGGGGCCGGGGACAGAGAACTGATCCTGCCGGCCCGGTATATTCTGGTGGCCACGGGCAGCGAGCCCAACAGCCTGCCCGACCTTGATTTTGACGGCAAACACATCATCAGTTCAACCGAAGCTTTGGCACTGGATGCCGTGCCAAAGCGGCTGGGCATTGTGGGTGCCGGATATGTGGGCCTTGAGCTGGGATCGGTGTGGCAGCGGCTCGGGTCTGAAGTGACGGTGATCGAGATGCTGCCCCAGGCCGCCGGCAGCGCGGACGGCCAGGTGGCACGGACCCTGATGCGGCTGCTCAAAAGCCAGGGCATGGATATCCGCCTGAAGACCACCGTCACACAGGCGGCGGTCAAAAAGAATCAGGTTGAGGTGTCGGTCAAAGCCAAAGACAAGTCAGACACCCTTTCCTTTGACCGCCTGCTGGTGTCGGTGGGCCGTCGCCCGAGGCTGGACGGCCTGGGACTTGAAGATCTGGGGGTGGAAACAGACCCGGACACCGGCCGGATTATCGTGGATGCGGCTTACCGCACCAGTGTTGAGTCGATCTATGCCATCGGTGATATCATCGCAGGTCCCATGCTGGCCCACAAGGCGTCGGCTGAAGGGGCGGCTGCGGCAGAATGCATGGCTGGCCTACCCGGAGAAGTCAATTACGACACCCTTCCTTTCGCGATGTATACCTCACCCGAAGCAGCCGGTGTCGGCATGACCCAGGAAGATGCCAAAAAAAGGGAAATTCCGTTTCTTACCGGTACCTATCCTTTTTCAGGCACGGGCCGGGCCCGCTGTCTCGGGGAGACGGACGGATTTGTCAAACTGATTGTCCATGAAAAATCCGACCGCATCCTGGGCGTGCATATTATCGGTCCCAGGGCTTCGGAACTGATTGCAGAAGGGGTTCTGGCCATGGAATCCGGAACGACGGCAAAGGATATAGCCCGCATGGTTCACAGCCACCCCACATTCAGCGAAGCAATGCAGGAGGCCGCAGCAGCGGTCCGGAAAAAGTAATGGCGGCAATGGGTCATTCAAAAGCATTGGTCGCCGTGCTGACCGCCGGCACCCTCTGGTCGTTCGGCGCCCTGACCATCCGGTACATGGTGGATCCCCAGGATTACCGGTGGCAGTATCTGTTTTTCAGGGGCCTGACCGTGGCGGCCATTTTATGCATCTATCTGATGGTCAGAGACCGGCACGGGTTTGTTAGAAATTTTCAGAAAATCGGGGTGTCCGGGACGGTGGGTGCCCTGGGCCTGGTGGGGGCGTTTATCTTTTTTATCTGGTCCATCACCCTGACCACGGCGGCCAACACCTTGTTTTTGTTTTCCACCATCCCGTTCATCGCGGCATTCATGGGGATTGTTCTTCTCAAGGAAACCCTTCGTCCCATCACCTGGGTGTCCATGGGCATCGCATTTATCGGAATCACCGTGATGGTGATTGAAGGACTGGAAGCGGGCAGTCTGCTGGGGATCGTCACCGGATTTGCATCAGCCTGCGGGTTTGCCACGTTTTCCATCTCTTTGCGGATGCGAAAGGAAACGCCCCAGTTCGCCACGGTGGCGTTGGCCGGCATCCTGTGTGCCGTGATCACCGCCGTGATCATGCTGGTTCAAAACGATGCCATGACAATGCCTTTGCGAAACATTCTGCTGAGCATGGTGCACGGCTCCCTGGTGGGGGGCGGATTGATCCTGTTTTCGATGGGAGCCGGATATTTTCCGGCGGCGGAACTGAACCTGCTGTCCCTGTTCGAGGTGGTGGGCGGTGTGATTTGGGTGTATCTGCCCATCTTCGGGATTCATGAAGTGCCCAGCCTGCTGACGGTGATCGGCGGCTGTATTGTTTCCGGGGCCATTGTTCTGAACAGCCTGGGGGCAAGGCATGAACCGGTGCCCGCAAAGCCGGTGTGACGGGTCATGCCATGCGGTCAAACGCTTGTTTGATGTCCGGCATGTGGTCGACCAGAATCTGCATGAACGCATGTTCGAGGTCAATCATTTCGTGATCCTTTTTCCGGAGCCATTCCGACAGCCAGGCAAAGCGCAGGGCCAGGACATATTCCGGAAAAAACCGCCACCCCATGTCACTGATCACATTTGTTCGGTGCAGCTCGGTCACAAAGGTCATGACCATGTCCATGCCAAGGCCGTTGGGGTTCTCGATGCCGGCACACCCCACAAAATTGGCGGCATCGTAGAGGTCCGGTTTGATGCCGGCAAATTCCCAGTCGATCACGGCCCGGATATCATCCCTGTCCCAGATGATGTTCAGCGGGTGCAGATCCCCGTGGCAGAAACAAAGCGGCAGACGATCATGGGCAGGCATGAATTCAGTCTCCAGAAAATCCAGCACGGGCAGAAACCGGTCGTGAACCGGGCGGTCATGGATCTTCATGGTTCTGAACAGGTCATGGATATAATTTTTGATGGAAAACCGGGGAAAAGAGATTTGCCGTTCCAGGCCCGTGGCGGATCGGGCCATTCGGCCCAGGAACCGGGCCGTGTTTTTCCCGATGGCGGATGATGACAGATACTCCGGCCGTTTCAAGAAAGTTCCATCAAGGAATACAGACACTTGAAAGCAGCTCCCGTTGAAAAACGGCAGAAATTCTCCATGGACTGATTTCTGGTATGGCACTACCCGGGTGAGTCCCCGGGCGAATAAAAAATCAACAGCCCGGGCCACCCGGTTCCGGAGTGCCCATTTTTTTTGATCAAACTGCTCCACCAGAAACCGGCGGCCAAGCGTATCTTCCATCACCACCCGGGACAACGCCCGCTCCGGGCTGCCCTGAATTTCAATATCGGTCCGGACACAGTGAATATCGATCTGCCATTGATCACGAATCCACTGGTGAAACAAAGGGCTTGACCAGTTCACCATGGGTTATCTCATTCTTTGAAGCTGTTCCGGCAATAGGTTTCCCTGACTCTGAATGCGGCAATCAGGGCCAGAATGCAGAGCAGGACCATGGCGAAGAACCCGTTCTGGTAGTCGGCGGCACTGTAAACCCGAACCCCGGCCGACATGGTGCCGTCCCAGGTCAGGTCCGCAATGTAGCCCACCAGGGGCTGGGCCAGGGCCGTGCCTACGAAACAGCCGCTGTTGACCACGCTGACCCCCATGCCGGACAGGTTCGGATGGACAATCTCCTTGGCCGAGGCAAAGCTGATGACAAACCCGGATGCGGCAAACCCCATAAAGGCAAATAGAAGATAGCCGCTGACCCCGGGGGTCCATTGCAGGTACATCAGCATGGGCCAGGACAGCAGGAACGCGGCGGCCGCTGCAATCAGAAACGGTTTTCGTCTGCCGATTCTATCGGAGATCCATCCCCAGAACAAAGCCCCCAGGGCAAAGCTGAGCAGCTGGGCCGTAATGAGATTGGCGGCACCGGCCCGGCTCAGTTGATGAACATCCTGCAGATACCGGATGCCCCATAGCCCCATAAAAGAATAACTGCTGCCGATCATTCCCAGCTGGACCCAGAATCCGGGCCAGATCTTCAGGTTCATGGCCACACTTTTCAGATTGGTCACCCAGTGGCGGGTGTGGATGTCCAATTTGCCGCCATAGGTGTTGGGCGGATCAAACCCCATGTCTTGGGGCTTGTTTCGGACCAGCAGAAATCCGGCCAGGGCCAATATCAAAGAAAGGGCACCGATCCCTGTGAAAACCGTCCGCCATTGAAACACCGTGAGCACCTGTGCCAGGGGGCCGGCCGCCAGCACCCCTCCGAGATTGCCGAAAAACAGGGTCAGGCCGCTCATGATGCCGAACACTTTTTCATGGAACCAGACCGCGTTGTTCTTCATAATGGCGATAAAGACCACAGACACCCCGAGCCCCACCAGAAACCGGCCGGCCAGCGCGATTTCAAAACCGGGCGCCAGGCCGAACAGGATTGAGCCGGTGCCGGCCACCAGGTTCCCGAAGATGATGGATGTCCGGGTGCCCAGGGTATCGGCGATCACGCCGGACGGAATCTGCATGACGGCATACACGGCAAAATAGATAGCGGCCAGAGACCCCAGCCGGGCCCCGCTGATGCCGAAGTCCGCCATGAGAAATTCCGACACCACCCCCGGTGCCATGCGGTGAAAATACACCAAAACATAGGTGAGGATGAGAATGGCGAATATGGACCATCTGGCCAGTTCAAACCGAAAATCCGAGGGACCGGAAGCATTGGCGGTGTGTTGTTTCATATAACGGGTTCCTTATTTGTTCAGAAAGATTGAACGGCTCAAATAACAGGTTTTGCACCATTTTGTCAACCTGGATCTGATCTGTAGACCCTCAAGGCTATGGGGGAATGAATGACACGGGGTTGACAGTACCCGCAGTTCGATTTATCATATGAAAAAATGTTCATATGTAGAGGTGTTAAATGGATATCTGTGGCGTCAGATGCATTGATGAAAAAAAGGTGAGAAAGACACAGCAGTCGCTGCCACCCGATGAAAACATCTGCCGGATGGTGGATATTTTCAAGGCCCTGAGTGACCCGACCCGCCTGAAAATCGTCCTGGCCCTGTTGAACCGCGAACACTGTGTCTGTGACATTGCGGTTTTGTGCAATCAGTCGGATTCCGCCGTGTCTCATCAGCTGCGGATCTTGCGGACCATGAAAATCGTGAAGAACAGAAGAGAAGGCAAAATCATGTATTACTCGATCAATGATGATCATGTGGTGTCATTGATTCAGATGAGTCTGGATCATGTGGCACACTGTTGATAAGGACATGGCGAAATGAGTATTGTGTATGATATATTGACGGCATCAGGCATTTGCTGCTCGTCTATCTGAGGCGCTTTCCGATGGAGAAGGCATCTCCGATTTTGCTGCCGACACTGAAATACGCCTTTTCAGCAGTGGCATAAAGAATCGGCCGCACCTTCTCGATCACAGGCAATCCGTTTTCCGCCAAAACCGATTCATCCGCCTTGATGTCCACAATTTCCCCGACAAACTGGGTGTGCAGCCCGATCTCCAGGGTGTGTATCAATTTGCACTCCAGAACCAGGGGGAATTCCTTGACATAGGGCGCATTGACCTGATCACTTTTGACCGGGGTCAGGCCGGCGGCTTTGAACTTGTCCTCGGTTTTTCCGGATGCCATGCCCAGATAATCGGCGGCTTCCACAAATGTTTCTGAAGGGATGCTCAGCGTATAGGCGCCGCTGTCAACGATACACTGGTAGCTGTAGGTCGCTTTTCGCAAAGACACGGTCACGCACGGCGGGCTGGAACAGCAGATCCCGCCCCAGGCCGCGGTCATGGCATTGGGTTTGCCGTCCTTGTCATAGGTTCCCACGATCAGCACCGGTGTGGGATACAGGATTGTTTTTGCGCCAATGGATTTTTTCATACTGCACCTTCCTTTTTTTATTTTTTCAGTTCCCCGCAAAAGACATTCAAGAGACCGGTCACGCTTCCCCTCCGAGCCCTTCTGTTATCCCACTCAGGCAAGCGGGGGAGTTGGTGGTGGAAGCGTCCCCTTCTCGAAGGCTTCCCGAGCCTTTTTTACAGGTATGCGGGTTTCACAAGGGACACCCACCTGGCAGAGACCGCAGCCGTAGCCTTCATAATTGTATGTTTTTTTTATATACTCGCTGGAAGCGATCAGATGCTGGCGGCAGATTTCTTTGTCGTGGCCGGCAGTAGTAAGCGCCCGCACCGGACAACGGTCAATACATTTGCCACAGGAGCCATCAACAAAAAAAGAGCACCAGGCGCGGTGGTTATTATAAAACCTGATCGAAGGGGTTACCTGTATTTTTGCCACAACGGATCCGGCTCTCATGGCTTTCCCTTTAGGGGTGATAAGCCCGTCGCAAAGTCCAAACGTACCAAGACCGGCAGCATAGGCTGCGTGGCGTTCAGACCAGGATGACGCATACCCGTAATTTTTAGAGTTCACCCAGGCCCAATTGGGTGCAAGCATGGGTGCCACTGATGGATAACCCGCATCGGTTAGAGTCCTGGCAACATGTGTTCTGAGTCCGGCATTGCATTTTTCCCCTTCAATGCGAACCCTGGCCCAATCCTGAGCGGGGAATTTTCTTGCTTTGCGATTCATATCCCGCACGGCTTTCCGCTGGGGCAAAATCCAGGATATAACTGTGAGATCTTCCGGAGTTGCGTTGTTTCCCGGGTGAAATTGATTATAGATTTCCAATGGTGTCCAGTGAAAAGGACCAATGTACTCCTTGAATTCTTGAAACAGGGGATCAGCCCCTGAGGCAAACCCTACCAATGCCTCTTCCCAAGCCGGTTCACCGTGTTCATTTTGTAGATTGTTAAGGGGGGATTTGGTTAAGAAATTTTCAATTAGTCCGGTGATCCAGGCAGCTGGGTTTTTTTTTGTCATGAACACTCTCCTGATTATAATATCTTCTAAATAGCACAAATCCTCAAGTATTAACCCTACCGCGGTATGCAGGGCCTTGTAAGCGTTGAACCTGGACATTCATATTTAACAGTTCCACCGGATTGCCGAATTGGGTATAGATGGCAACGTCGGCAGCATCTCTGCCAAAAGCAATCGCGATACGCCCCCCTTTCAGATCGGGTCGTGTCGGATCGAATGTGTACCACCGATTTCCAACATATGCCTCGAACCAGGCGTGCAGATCCATCGGTTCAAGCGTCTCAAGGTAACCCACTACCATGCGGGCAGGTATTGACAGCGCCCGGCAACAAGCGATACCCAAATGGGCCATGTCCCGGCAGACGCCGTGTCCAAGCTGGTTTACCTCAGAGGCACTTATTATCTGCTGTCCGAGACCTGGCGTATACCGTATCGAATCGCGGATATAATCTACAATGGCATGGCATTGATCGTATCCGGCAGCCCGGCCTGTCGCGACCGATGCAGCCATCTCCGTAAAACGATCCGATTCACAATAACGGCTTGGATACAGGAAAGGCAGAACTTCATCCGGTAGGTGCTGGACTTCGATAAACGGTGCGCCAGGGGCCGTGTCGGATGCTTCCGCAGTTTCGATATCAACGGATGTACTAACTGAAAAATGCCCGGCAGGCGCAACCAATCGTTGACACAGATTGCCGAACGAATCTGTGAACTCTAACGCCGGTACACTGGGCGATAAAATATACTCTTCGCGTGCAATCCACTGATGCCAACCACTACGGGGACGAAGCATCAGTAAAAATGGGGTTGGCACCGAAGAGTGAAATTCAAGAAGACAGGCTGCGTTTAACCACATGATGCTCCTTTACAACCAATACCCTTGTAGATTCTTCCCTTTCGGGTGTTACCATATTCAGATCAACTTCCTGAACATGTCGAGTCATTGGATCTTCATCTCTCAGTTGAATGACCATATCAAGTTTTGAACAATATGGGTATCATAAATTTTTTGAGCTTCAGAAAACTCATGCAGGGATGATTATCGTTGAACCGGATGAACCTGCGCATCACCTTTTTATATTTTGAAAAACACTGTGGAAATATCGGTTTGATTAAAATTGTCAGGATTAGCTGCCGACGCGCTCATGTCCGTGAAAGAAACTGTCATGAAAGAGACTCTCAGATTCCGGCGGTTGACGAATGGGGCGATTTTTTTTCTTGCCATAATTTGTTTAAACCTGATACAGGTAATATATAAATTTTGGAGGATTATCTATGGTTCAGACAACATAAAAGCAAGTTCTTATCCTTTCATTGCCAAAAAATAACAAAAGCAAGGAGGACACACATGGCCCAGGCAGAAGCGCCCAAAGGAAATCCAGCCGTTGTCGGACTGGCCGGATTCGGCATTACCACCCTGATTCTTCAGTTTCACAATGTCGGCTGGTGCGGGGTCGGCCCCGTTCTGGCCCTTGCGTTTATTTTCGGGGGACTGGCACAGCTCATTGCCGGGTACCTGGAATTCAATGTGGGAAACAATTTCGGCTTCAGCGCGTTTTGCTCCTACGGGGCCTTCTGGATCTCTTTGGGCATTATTTTCATGCTCAACCACTTCAACGTCTACCATGCCAGCACCGAGGATGTGGGCTGGTTTCTGATCTGCTGGACCATTTACACCTTTATCATGTGGATTCCGGCCATGCGGATTCACTCGGCCATGGCCGTGACATTCACCCTGCTTTTAATCGGGTTTATCCTGCTCGACATTGCCCATTTCGGCTACGATCAGTTCACGGTGATTGCCGGCTATGAGCTGATGGCCTGCGCTGCTTCGGCCCTGTACATGATGGCCCATGTGATCTATGCCCAGGTCTTTGGCCGCGATGTGCTCCCGGTTGGCAAGCCCTGGATCAAATAAAAAAACCAAAGGAGGTGAACCCATGACCCGTTTTGTTTACTGCCTGGCAGCAATACTGATTACCGTGCTCCTGGCTTTTCCGGTCACAGCCGCTGAATCGGCAACCAAGGAAGAATGCGTGGAAATGTGCCGGGAAGCCGCAGCCCTTATTAACTCCAGGGGCCTGGAGGAAGGCATCAAAAAAATCAGCGACCAGCGGGGCCCTTTTGTGTGGAAGGACTCTTATGTCTTTCTCATGAACCTGGACGGTAAAATGCTGGCCCATCCTTTCAGACCCGAACTGACCAAAAAGGACCATGTGCTGCTGATGACCGATCCCACAGACAAGGCCCTTTTCGTGCATTTTGTCAACCTGGCCCGCAGCCGGGGCGAAGGCTGGGTGGAATACATGTGGCCGAAGCCCGGCAAAAGCAACCCCCACAAAAAAATCACCTACATATACCGGATTCCGGACACAGACCTGTTTGTGGGCGCCGGGGTTTACGTCAGCGGGATGATATACTGACCCAAAACGGCGGCATTTTCTTTAACCGGGGAGCACTCCGACCGAATTTAGGGTTTTATATGTTTTTAATAAGTGCTTAACGCCTTACAAATCCTTCTTTTTTCTGACTGAAGGGTTTGTGGTAAAATATTTATGTTTATTCGAGGAGGGAAAAATGACTGAAGAGAAAACTCAAAAATCATCAAATCCCACTGCACCCAAAAGTAGAGGTGCTTTTTATTACATAGATGGTATTTTGGTCCGTTTGTCACTGTTAGTAATTATTGTTGCTCTTCTTTGGAACTGGGATGGATTCTGGAAAACAGATATAAAATTTCTTACCGATGCTCAAAAAACATATTTTCCAATCAAATATGAGGCAGAACATCTTAAAACTGCAGCACTTGATGAGAAATCATCACTTTTCACAAAAATGAATCAAAGAATTGAAAAGTATGAGCAGGAAAAAAATCAATCTTTAAAAGCGTTACATGCTGTTGAAGAGGAGTTGGCTGCTGTAAATAAGAAAGCAACTGTATTGTTGCGCCACTATGATACGTCACTTCGAATTATCAATCAATTACAGCGAAAATTTTCTCCGGATGAATTTGAAGAGACATTGAAATGCAACAGTGCGGAATGTGAGAATATTGTCAAATTGAACCCAGAAGCTGACCCAGAGACATATTCTTTTCAAGAATGATCAAAGAACGCATGATGGGTGTTGTGAAAAGCAGGATTGCGATTATTGCTGCCTTGCTGCTTGTTATGTATACGCTGACCGGTTTTTTGTTGGTTCCTTTTCTCGCCGGGCATTTGCTTCCGGGTATGCTCAGTGACCGCTTACAGAGCGAGGTTACCCTGGAAAAAGTCTCTATAAATCCGTACAGCCTGGCGATGGAGGTCCGGGAATTCAAGGTACGGGAACCTTCCGGGGAACCGTTGGCCGGTTTTGCGCGATTGCATGTCAATTTTCAGCTAAGCAGTCTGTTCCGCTGGGCATTGACGTTCAGGGATGTGATACTGGACAATGCTTTTTTGAATATAATCATCACCAAAGAAGGCGGCCTCAATCTGCAGCGTTTGGCGGGGAACCGAGTTGACGAACCGGAGCCGGTTGCTGATACGTCAAAAAATCCCCTGCGGGTGATGCTGTTCAACATGGAAATTAACGATGCCATTATCGATGTAACTGACAACCGTCAGCCGCAACCGGCAAAGTTGTCTTTTTATCCCCTTACGGTTCATTTTTCCGATATTGCAACTATTCCAGAACAGGATGGCAATTATACCCTGGCGGCAACCGGTGGTGACGGAACAGTCCTCAACTGGTCCGGAAACATGACCCTCCACCCGTTTCATTCCCAGGGAGAGCTTGCCTTCAGGCATGTTCCGGTTGAGACGCCCTGGTCTTTTTTCCGATCCAGGCTGAACATCCTTCCGCCGCAGGGTAAGATGACTCTGGAAACCCGTTATCTGATCGATCTCGAAAGCGACACAGCCATCGCCAGCCTGAACGATCTGCGCTTGCGGTTGAAAGATTTGGAGTTGCAGCTTGAGGAGAACAAAGACCCTTTTGTCGAACTGCCGGCGGTGGACGTGGACGCAGAAAGCATTGATATGATCGGACGCAAGGTCCGGAATTTGCGTCTGGACATTACTGATGGTCATCTGGGTATCAACAGTGACCGGGACGGAATTTTCAACCTTCAGAAGATTGTTCGTGTCGGCAACGGTGCCAATCCTGCAACACCGCCCCGGGCATCAGCCCAACCCGGCGAACCGTGGACATTGGATGTTTCCAGTGTCAACCTGGAAGAAATCGGCCTGACCTTCAGTGATAAGAGCATGACACCGGCACGGATCCTGTCCACGAAAGCTATCAATCTGAATTTCCGGGCCGATGTCACCACTGATTTTCCACAACCAGGGGTACGAATGGACGATCTTGCCCTTGCACTTCAGAACATCACCCTGGGATTTGACGGGACGTCACAGCCTGCGGTTCAGGTGGGGACCGTTGCGGTAAAACAAGGGTCCCTGGATCTGGCTGACCGGTCAGCGTCCGTATCTGATCTGGAAGTTTCCGATGGGACCATTGATGTGATTCACAACAAAGACAAAACCCTTAATCTTGCCGGCCTTTTTGCTGCAGGAGGTTTCGCCGCCAGTGACCGCCAAAATGAAAGTTCCACCAAGGAAAACAGCCCCTGGAATATTTTTATCGATACCTTTGCATTGAAAAATTTTGCAGCCCGCATAACCGACGAAACAATGCAGCCGGGCAAGCCATTGTTGGATCTGAAAGATATCGACCTCAGCCTTTCACAGTTTGACGGGAGATCTTCCTTTCCCTTTGAGGCGGCCCTGCAGGTGAGCCAGGGCGGAGCTGTGCAGGCTTCGGGCCTGATGGATCCTTCCGAGGTTTCCCTTGAATCGACCATAGCCGTTGAAAACCTTGCACTGCCTATCATCCAGCCGTACCTGGCCCGGGCCGCGGCTCTGACGCTCACATCCGGCCTGCTGTCCACCAGCGGAACATTTAACCGAAACAACACCGGAGAAATGACGTACCAGGGACAGGCGAGCATAACCGGCCTGGACGTAATTGAAAACAGCACCCGTGCAACAATGCTCGGGTGGACACTGCTCAAAACCCCTGCATTAACGCTTGGAATACATCCCAACGACCTGAAAATGGACTCCTTGAACATTACCGGACTGAAAGGGGAGCTGATTATATCTGATGACAAAACAGTGAATGTAATTGATGCATTCAAGACCAAAGAAAAATCCTCCCGAAAACTTCAGCAGACAGAACCGATATCGGACAAGGTCCAGGATCCCTTTCCGATTACCATCGACCGGATCAGCCTGGACAAAGGGAGGCTGCATTTCGCCGATTTCAGTCTCCCAACAGAGTTTGACACCGTGATCCATGAACTCAATGGCTCTATGACAAACATATCCTCATCACCGGGAACCCGCACCAGGGTCAACCTTGAAGGACGCGTTGATCAATACGGAACCAACAAGATAGAAGGAGAGATCAATTTATTCGCCCCCAAAAAGTTTACCGATATTTCCTTTGTATTCAAAAACCTGGAAATGACAAGCCTGGCGCCATACTCGGCTAAGTTTGCCGGCCGCAGGATTGACAGCGGCAGACTTTCTCTTGACCTGAAATATTTGATCGAAGACAGTCGCCTGAAAAGTCACAACGCGTTTGTGATCGATAGCCTGGTGCTGGGAGACAAGGCCGAAAGCCCGGATGCGGTCGACCTTCCCCTGGATCTGGCCATAGCGCTTCTCAAAGACTCCAGGGGCATCATTGATATAAGCCTTCCCATCACAGGCAGTCTTGATGACCCTGAGTTCAGCTATAGCAAGGTGATGTGGCAGGCAGTTACCAATCTGCTGGGCAAGATCGTTACCTCGCCTTTCCGCGCCCTTGCCTCGTTGTTTGGTGCCGAAGAAAAAACGCTAAATGAAGTTCTTTTTGAGCCGGGATCAGGCGGTATTCCTCCTGCGGAAGAGGAAAAGCTGGATATACTGCTTACCGCGCTCCAGCAGCGCCCTTTGTTGAAGCTCATCATTACCGGGCGTTATGATGCAGATGCCGATAGACAAGCACTGAAAAAACAAAAATTCAGACGCAATTTTGCAGCTGCCTCAGGCATTGAACTGGAATCCGGTGAGGATCCCGGACCAATGGACTTTGGTAATCCGGATACCCAGGCAAAGCTGACCGAAATATTTGTGGATCGGTACGGCAGGGAAGCGTATGAGCAGATCCGTGCTGCTGTGCCATCCAATGAAGACCAGGAAATTGAAGACAAAAAAGAAAAAACGGTCGATGCCCGAAAACTGGCACAAAAACTTTTTACCGTCCTGGTTGAACGGATAACCCTTGATCCCGGTGTTCTGGAATCTTTGGCTGACAAAAGGGCGGAAGCCGTTGTCACGTACATGACCCACGCCGGCAAACTGGATATCGAACGGATCATGACACAGCCTTCCCAGAGCATCAAAGAAGACGATAACCTTTCCGTCCTATTTGAACTGGACAGTATGGAGGATTCGTCCTGATGGTCCTGAAATCACTCCCAAGCTGTGTTTCGGCTTCTCTGCTGTTTCTGGCCAGCTTTGCCTGCCGCCTCGGCCCTGGGAACGGTGAGTGTCGTCACCCATCCATCACCGGGAATCGTCTCAATGGTCATCCGGCCGCCAAGAGACCTTACCCACTCATCAATGCTGAAAAGCCCGAATCCCGGTTCGATTCCTCTGCGTGCGTACACCTGATTAAGGTCATCACCCTTTCCAGAGTCCGCAACCTGCACGACAATCCAGCCGTCTTTTTCACGGATGTTTATCTGGGCCGTCGATGCACCTGAGTGTTTGAGCACATTTAACAGCAGCTCCTTGAGCGCCTGATACAAAAAGGAAGCCACCGAATAGGATTCTGGTTCGGCATCGGCGCTATGTTTCAGTTCCACATCCAGCCCGTAGTTTTCCCGCATGTCATCGACCAACCCGTCCAGACACATTAGCAGCCCTGTGCTTCGAAGGGCCGGCGGATTAAGGTCATGGCAGAGCTTGTGACTTTTCTGAATAACCTCATTCAATATATCCCTGCAGCGGAGAATTGTTTCATCAAATTTTGTTCGCCCTCCATCCATTGAGCGCATCATCTCGAGTATCATCCTTACCGCTGTCAGATCTTGTTGATAATTTTCGTGCAACAGGTTTGAAATCCTCTCGCGCTCCCTGCGCTCGGTCTCGATCAATGCCACCGCCAGGGCCTGCAGTTGCCAGGATCTCTTTTCCGCCTCCGCAGTCCTTTCGGCCACTTTTTGCTGCAAAGTTTGGGTCTGGTTTTGCAGTGCATCTTCGGCTTTTTTACGTTCGGTGACTTCCACTGCCGTATTCAAAACACCTTTTATGGAACCCGTTTCATCGCGAATGGGACTAAAACAATAGTCAAAGTAAGCCTGGTCTGGTTTTCCGAAGCGAACGAGCATAAACGGAGCATTTCTGTAATAACAGGCTTCCCCCTGAAGCGCCTGATCTATTTTGGGCTTGATAATTTCTTCCGCCTCCCGCCATACTTCAAAGAATGATCGGCCAAGCGGTTCGGACTTTCTGCCGAGAAGTGGACGGTAAGCGTCGTTATATGCGCAAACAGTGAGATTAGCGCCCCAGAAAAGGATAGTAGGAAAAAGGGTGGCTAAAAGTGAATTGACATGGTGTTGCAAGCTCTGAGGCCAATTTTCAAGAGCGCCGACTGGTGTTTGTGACCAGTCAAATTCCCTGATTTTTTTCGCCATCTCGGAGTTATCAAAAATAATTGATTTCATAATTATGCTTTTTTAGGACTAATGCCCTTGGTATTGTTGAAATTGACGTAATGCAGCATTGCTTAGTGTCCTGCATTCCTGCCTAATCATTTTAATACTAAACTTATATTAAGATGGGGATTTATGGAAATGGGGGAAAATATGTATATTTGCCTTATGATTCAACCATCTTGCAGCTATCATTGACAAAACTTATCCACGATAACTGGAAAAAATGTTGTATGTCCGATACCGGGCAAAGCGTCCTTCAAACAGCTTTACAGATATTTGAAATATTGATAGGAAGCACATGTTTCCAGTTTTTTGGCGGGCTGGATAGACATTTTAAAACAGCTGCAGAATGAAAAAGGAGTTTGCCCATGTCTGAATATATCTGCTCCAGGCGCCGGTTTCTGGGTCTGATGGCGGCGTCTTTGCCGGGGGTCTCTCTGCTGAAGGGGTCAGGGACGGTCATGGCCGGGGAAACGGGGAACAAGGGCGGGACTGAAGGGTTGAACCCCGGACAGCCGTCCATCGGGATCGCGCTGGGCGCCGGAGGGGCCAATGGCCTGGCCCATATTCTGATGCTTGAGGCGCTGGATGACATGGGAATCCAGGTGGCCTGCATTGCCGGAAGCAGTATCGGAGCGATTGTCGGCGCCCTGTATGCGGCCGGCATGTCCGGGAACCAGATCCGGGGCCTTGTGGAGCGGTTTGTGCTGTCAGATCAGGAAGAGCCGTTGAGCCGGCTTTTTAACGGACGCGCCCTGGAATGGATCGATTTTGTGGAAATTGAACTGGGAAACGGCGGACTGGTCAGTGCGGACGGATTCCTGGCATTCATGTCTGAGACACTGAAGAAAAAGGCCTTTGAAGAGCTGGATATCCCCATCCATGTCGTGGCCGGGGATCTGTGGAGCAGAGAACAGGTGGTGCTGACATCCGGTGATCTGATGTCCGCCATCAAAGCGAGTATGGCACTTCCGGGGGTGTTTGAACCGGTGCGCCGGGACGGCCGGGTTCTGATCGACGGCGGCACGTGCAATCCGGTTCCGTATGACCTTTTGACAGACCATTGTGATATTGTCATCGGTATCGATGTTACCGGTGAACGCACACAACCGTCATCCGGAATTCCGGGTTATTTTGAAACGGTTTTCAATTCCGTCAAGGTCATGCAGGCGGCCATCATGAATGAAAAACGCCGGCACCGGGAACCTGACGTGTATATATCGGTGCCGGTGGTCGATATCCGGGCGTTGGAATTTTACCGGGCCCAGGAGGTGTTTGAGCAGTCGGTGCCGGCAAAAGACATGTTGAAACGGCAATTGAAAAAAGCCATTGAGCAATGGGAACCGGTGACCGATACGCAGGCAGGACAATAGCATATCCAAAGAATTTTCGGTCTGGGATTTGTGCCTTGCTTTTTCCGGGTACCGTTATAAAATAGACACGCTGCAAGCGGTGGCATGATAACCGGAGATCCGGTTCTGTGTGGCTGGTAAACCACCGGCTTGTATAATTATTTTTTTAACAGGGGACAATAACCATGAAAAAATTGATAAGTTTGATTGTTGTGGGGCTCGTAATGGGGCTGACTGGATTTTCCCAGGTCCAGGCCGAAGACGATGTATTGATCGGGATTTCCAAAATCGTGGCCCACCCGGCCCTGGACGCCCTGGAGCAGGGGGTGCAGGACGGGGTCAAAGAACGGTTTCCCCGGGCCCGGTTCGATCTTCAGAATGCCAACGGCGAGATGTCCACGGCCGCTTCCATCGCCCAGAAGTTCAAGTCCGAAAACGTGGACATTGCCGTGGGAATCGCCACCCCGACAGCCCAGGCCCTGGTGAACGCCATCAAGGACCGGCCGGTGCTGTTCTGCGCGGTGACCGATCCTGAAGGGGCCGGACTGGTGGCATCGGTCAAAAAAGGGGAAAAAGGGGTGACCGGCACCTCTGACATGACCCCGGTGAAAGAACAGATCATGCTGCTCAACCGGATCAAACCGCTGGAGAAACTGGGCCATGTCTACAGCTCCAGCGAGGCCAATGCCGTGGCCCTGGCGGAAATCGCCCGACAGGTGTGCAAGGATCTGGACATTGAATTCGTTGAAACCACGGTGACCAATTCCGCTGAGGTAAAACAGGCGGTTCAGACCATTGCATCCCGGGTGGACGGCATCTATCTGAGCAATGACAACACCGTGTTTTCCGCGCTGGCGGCCGTGACCCAGGTGGCTATGCGGCACAACATTCCGGTCATGTCCGCGGACCCCAGTTCGGCCGAGACCAACGAGGTCCTGGCGGCATGGGGGTTTGACTATTACAAGATGGGCCTGGTCACCGGGCGGCTGGCGGCGGACATTCTGGAGGGGGCTGATCCGGTTGACATTCCCACGGTCTACATGACCGAACCCGGTGATGTGGACCTGCTGATCAACCTGGATGTGGCGGAAAAACTGGGGCTGACCATTCCCGAGGAGATTCTGGAGACTGCCAACAAAGTGATTGAAAACGGCAAACTCACGGTCCGGTAACAGGCGATCTGAATGATTGAAGGTATTTTCGTCGAAGGCCTGATTTATGCCATCATGGCCCTGGGGGTGTTTTTCACGTTCCGGATTCTGGATTTTCCCGACCTGACCGTGGATGGATCGTTTCCCATGGGCGCGGTGATCATGGCCACCAGCCTCCATGCCGGGATTCATCCGCTGTCCGGCCTGATGCTGGCGTTTTGCGGCGGAGTCGGGGCCGGGTTTGTCACGGCGGCCATCCACAACAAACTCAAGGTGCCCCATTTGCTGGCCGGGATTCTCACCATGACCATGCTCTATTCGGTGAACATCCGGATTCTGTCCAACCGGGCCAACCTGCCCCTGCTCCGGGTGGAAACCCTTCTTACCCGGGTCCAGAGCGCCTGTGAAGGGATTGTGTCTCCGGAGATCGCCTCGCTGATCTTTTTCATCCTGGTGTTGCTGGGGTTGAAACTGGCCCTGGACCTGTTTTTTCTCACCGACCTGGGTCTGGTGTTCGGGGCGCTTGGCAACAATGAGCAGATGGTCCGGGTCCAGGGGGTGAATCCGGCCACGCTCAAGCTCATCGGCGTGGGACTTTCCAACGGACTGGTGGCGTTGTCCGGCGCGTTTGCTGCCCAGTATCAGGGGTTTGCCGATGTGAATTTGGGCCAGGGCATCGTGGTGTCAGGCCTGGCTTCGGTCATGCTCGGGGAATTTCTGCTCCGGTCCAACCGGATCTGGGCACTGACCCTGAGGGTGATCCTGGGAGCGATCCTGTTCAAGGCCATCATGTACCTGGGCCGCTACTACGGGTATTATATCAACATGACCCCCAACGATCTGAAGCTGATCACCGGGCTGCTGATCATCATTTCCCTGGCGGTTTCCAATTACAAACGCCTCAGGGCAAAGGGGGATGCATGATCGAACTGGATGCCGTCACCAAGACGTTCAATCCCGGGACCCCCGGTGCGAAAACCGTGATCCGCAATCTGTCGCTGACCGTGGATTCCGGGGATTTCATCACTATTATCGGCAGCAACGGGGCCGGCAAAACCACGCTGTTCAATCTGATCTCAGGCGCCGTGTTTCCCAGTGCCGGCGAGATCCGGATCAAGGGCCGGCAGGTGACATTCGAGCCCGAGTACCGCCGGGCCATGCATATCGGCCGGATTTTTCAGGATCCCCTGGCCGGTACCGCGTCCACCATGACCATTGAAGACAATATGATGATCACGGCCAAAAAGGGATTCCGGTGGCCCAAAATCAGCCTGAACCGGACCATGCGCCGGAAATTCGCAGACCGGGTCAAGACCCTGGACATGGGGCTGGAGACCCGCATGAAAGTGAATGTCTCCTCGTTGTCCGGGGGGCAGCGCCAGGCCCTGACGCTGTTGATGACGGTTCTGTCCGGCCCGGATATCCTGCTTCTGGACGAACACACCGCCGCCCTGGATCCCAGCAACGCGGCCATGGTCATGGAACAGACCCGGCAGGTCATTGACGAACGGTCTTTGACCACGCTCATGGTCACCCACAACATGAACCATGCCATCGAGTTCGGCAACCGCCTGATCATGATGGATGCCGGCGAGATCATCGTGGATGTCAAAGGACAGGAAAAACAATCCCTGACCCGGGAAGCCCTGATTGAAAAGTTTGCGGATATCCGGAAAAAAGCCTTTGAAAATGACGAGGTGCTGCTGTCCACCTGAAGAGCGCCCGGCAGTTTTGTTCAATCCTCACCCGGGATTCAGCGCATCGAACACAGGCGTGCTGACAGTGAAAAAAGGAGTGTTTTATGTCCCCCTATCTTTCCGCCACCTATTTTATCGACAAGGATCATCCGGATATTGTGGCATTTTCAAAAAAACATGCCGGAACCGGCACCACCGACAAAGAGCGGGCTGTCAGCCTGTACTACGCGGTGAGGGACCTGATCCGGTACAACCCTTACAGTATCGAAACCAAGAAATCTCGCATCAAGGCCAGTGCGGTGCTGGCGAAAAAACAAGGATACTGCGTGGCCAAGGCCGTGCTGCTGGCCGCCTGCCTCCGAAGTCAGAAGATTCCGGCCCGGCTGGGGTTTGCAGATGTGAAAAACCATTTGAACACCGAGCGGCTCAAGGCGTTGATGGAAACCGATCTGTTCGTTTGGCACGGGTTTACGGAAATTTATCTGGACGGCAAATGGGTCAAGGCCACTCCGGCATTTAATTTAAGCCTGTGCGAGGCGTTCAATGTCAAGCCCCTGGAATTTGACGGGACCTGTGACTCGATTTTTCACCCCTTTGACAATCTGGGCAACCGGCACATGGAGTATGTGACCGAACACGGCAGCTTTGAAGACCTGCCCTGGGACCGGGCCCTGGCCGCCATGAAACAGGCGTATCCCCGGTATTTTGAAACCTGTGAACCAAAAACCGGGGATTTCAGGGCCGAGGCGGCCCGGGAAAATACCTGATGTCTGGGTTCTAGCGGGCCCGGATTTTTTCAGACACTCTTTTGGTGAGCTCCAGGACCCGGGTGGCGGATGCCGGGTCCAAAGAGCCGGTGCCGCAGCTGGGGGTCACAAAGGACTGGGCCATGACGGTTTTTTCAGGAATTCCCAGTTCCGTCACCTGCCGGATCTGGCCGGCCAGTTTTTCGGTCAGCCCGTCACTGGTCTGTTGAGCGATCAGATCGGCATCACCCGTGGGCACAATTCCCCAGGCCAGGATCCCGCCGCGGTCTAAAAATTTTTTGATCGTCCTGGGATACAGTATAAATTTGTCAAAATAGGAAAACGCGTCAAATGAGATGATGTCGATGGATGTGTCCAGCAGCAGGTCCCACTCGGTGTTGGCGCACACATGAACCCCGGCCAGGCCGTTTTCCGCGTGGATCTCCTGGACGATTTCATCGATACAGGCCTGGACGTCAGCCCTTGTGATGGTGATGTAGGCGGAGGTGCCGAACCCGGCCAAAGCCGGTTCATCCAGAAAAACAATGGGGGTGGCGCCCCGTTTGGCAAATTCTTTTGCCTGCCATCTGGCGTTCATGGCCAGGCGCTTCACTGCCGCATCCCGCAATTGGTCATTGTAGAAAATATCCCGCTTCCTTTCATCCTTGACCGCCGTGCAGAAGGTGATGGGGCCGGTGACCTGGCCTTTGAGCGCGGCAAACCGGCCGGGGTCTTTGTCCACCCGTTCCAGAAAATGGGAAAAACCCTTGCCGGTCAGGGGGGTGAAGGCGAATCGGGATCCCTGAAAATCCGCGTCCGGCCCGGACAGGGAAAGATAGTCCTCAAAAAATTGAACAAATTTCTCGTCAAACTGCGGGTCCTTTGTATCGATAAACCAGGTGTCTTCTTTTTCAGCCACGCCCGGAAGCCCGTCCATGAACTGACGGATCATGCCTTCTTCCTTGAATCGGGGCAGCTGCACCCACAAAGGGATCTCCGGGGTGTGCCCAAACACCAGGTCCAGGGCTTTGGAATGGTCCTCCAGGGGCAGGCTGCCGATGAGAAGGGCACGTGCGTTCGGGGTGAATCCAGACATAATCTAACTCCAAAGATATAACTATATGTTCATTCGTTGTTATGTTGTCTGGACATTTATATCATGCCCTGCCCCAAAATGACATGATTTTTTTATTCCGTGCCGGTATCGGTCTGCCGGACTGCCAGGACCGGGCAGTCCGACCGGCTGATCACCCGGTCGGTGGTGGACCCCACCAGGAATTTCTCCAGCAGGCCGTGACCCCGGACCCCTAAAACGATCAGGTCCACCTGATTTTTTTTGGCAAATGACAGCAGTTCCTGGTAAGGCTCTCCTTCCAGGACTGCGGTGACAGGGGTGCACCAGTGGCGGCTTTCCTCGGGCACCATCCGTTCCAGCTGCCGTTCCAGGCGTTGCATCAGCGCATCTTTTCGCTGTTCATCCGGCTCGTTGGCATGCTTGGTCAGTCCCAGGTAATCGGTCCGGTTCCAGCCCATGTAATCCCCTTCCTGGACCTTGATATAATCGGCACTGGAAAATTCCACATGTTCCGTGGGCCGGACCACATGGGCGAGAAACAGCTCGGTTTCAAATTCCTGGGCCAGGCTCAGGCCGTACTGAAACGCCAGACCCGAGTCCGGGGAAAAATCGCACCCCACCAGAATTTTGTTCAACAGCGTTTTCCTGTCTCCGGGCAGAACATCGGGCTCCGCATCCCCGTGGAGCACCATCACGGGACAGGTCAGGATCTTTACCAGCCGTTCCGTGACCGAACCCACCAGAAACCGTTTGACGCCCGATCCCCCGTGGGTGGCGGCCACCACCATGTCCACGCCGGTCTCTTCGGCGATCCGGGCCAGTTCATCCGCCGGGTGCCCCGTGGATACCAGTGTGTCACAATCCATATCCAGGGTTTTGGCAATCTCTTCCAGCCGGGATGCCGCATCCTGCCGCCGTTCCGCCTCGATTTTTTCAGACGCGATATAGGCCTGTCCGGCAGAGGACATCAGCACCATGTTGGACACCACATGGCACAAGGTGAGTTGCGCACCGTACTCTTTTGCCAGGGCCTGGCCATAGGACAGGGTCAGGTTGGTGAACTCGCTGAAATCGACGGCACACATGATCTTCTGCGGTATGATTCTCATGACGCCTCCTTGTTGTTATTCCTGTTGCATGTTTTTCATCATGTCCTGAACCTGTTTCATCATATTTTCCATCTGTTCTTCCGAGGGCATCTGCCCTTCGGAGAACTGACTCATATCCGGCATGCCCATGGCCTGTTCCATGGTGTCGGCCTGTGTATAGCCCTTGGGGATTTCAAACAGATGGGCCGGCTGTTTGCCGGTTTTGATATTTTTGACCACGCTGACAATACTGCCCACCGGGGGCGGCATCTCGGTTTGAGTTTTCAAAGGATATTGCAGCTTTCTGGAAAGCCAGATTTTCATGGGCGCGGTTTCTCCGGTATCTTCATCGATTTCAATGGTGCCTTCATAAATATCGCAGGCAAATCCCTCAAGTGATTCGGTTCCGGTCTTTTTGAGGTCATTTTCCTTTGCCCATGCTTCAAAATCAGTGATCCCGGCCATGGGATCATCTGTTTCAAGTTCTGTCACATTTGATACATGGTACTTTTTTGTGCCCGTAAAAAGCTGATACACTTCAGGGTACTTGATGATATTGATCATTCCCATCATTTCATTGCGGTTCGTCCGGGCATTTTTGAAATAAATTTTTCCGTTGACACTGCCGGTGTGCATGTCTGTGATGGTATCGGCTGAAAACGCTTCGGCATGAACCATGGCAGTATGGGAAAAAAGCGATCCACTGAAAAACAGTGTGGAAAATAACAATGTGAGAACGGTTTTTTTGAACATTTTGAACATGGGGATCTCCTTGGTTTATCAGGTTTTTGATGATACTGAATTATACCGTTTTTTCGATCAGGGGGCAAAGGATTATATGCTATCGATCGTTTTCAAATGCTTTATATGTATAAGGCACCTGGACAAACCGGGTCAGGGTGGACAGCCGGTTCAATGAAAATCTGTTCAGTATCCGGGAAACGTTCACCCCGATACCTGCATAAAGCGTCCGCTTGGGCGTGCCATCGGATGAGAATCCCCGGGCGTAATATCCCAGATGCAGTTCCAGGTATTTGAGCAGCGGGTGGGTGACCTGCTCAAACCCGTCCAGTTTGAGTGCCACCAGAAATTTCTGGCGTTCATAGTCTGTAAAAACATCCGCGGTATCGAAACGCGGCCGGTACTCTATTCTGAAGTCGATTTTTTTATCCAGTTCCGGCCGGGATCCAATAAAATAGGCCGTGGCACATCCCAGGGCGTTCATGACAAAATCTTCATAGGAAAACCCATAGTCGGAAAAGGAATCTCCCAGTTCCATCCAGTTCATGATGGTAAAAGAGGACAACGCCCCCAGCTTGAGCCCCTGTTTTTGAGAATACCCCCAGGTTTCAAATGTATGTCCCAGAAAATGAGACAGGGCATAGCTGGCGTAGAAATGGCCCAGTTTGTCGGCGCCGCCCTCTTTGGTGTGGCCGGCAAACCAGCCTTCATTTTTGGCGGACGGTGCCGTGGAAAAATAATCCCAGTTCGCTATCCCCCAGCCGGTGATGACCGCCAGGCCGGCGGCATTGGCATACAGCACCTTTTTTTCTTTGGGTGTGTCTGACCAGTTGAATCCTGATGCAGTGATTGGAAAAAGCAGCAGACAGATGATGAGCAGATATCGCATACAATTTCTCCGGATCATGGTTTTTTGTAACCGGGTGTTTGGGTTCGGGCGGCAAAGCGTCCGCTGCATCCGGTCATGACGGCGTGCTTGGTTGTATAGGGATATTCCCGGCAGACCTCGGGCTTGATGTCATGAATGGTGCACACAAACCGGTCTGAATGATCCGGGCAGGGCGCAAGCCAGGGGCAGGTTCGGGCGGTTTCTCCGGTGTCCGGATCCACCCAGATCCGGTAAGCCGGACCCGATGCGTTCGGCCCCGTGTTCCGTTGCTGGACCCAGGCCAGGATGTCGGTTCGTCCCCTGTCCCGCCAGTGCCGGATATCGGATTCCTCACACCCGGTTTCGTAATCCAGCGTGCGGCAGCATTGTCCGCACTGGCGGCAGATGAACCGGTCCATCTGGGAGCGAATCCAGATGCCTGAAATGGTGCCGGCCCTGTCATATCCGGCAACGATCCGTGTCTGAAACACCTGCCGGCAGATATCGGCCAGGGTGTTCAGGTCCGGGGGATCGGTTTCCAGGACATGAATCAGGTAAAACCCCAGCTGATGATCTTCCACCGGATCAAACAAGGTTCCCCGCAATACCGACACCCCGCCCGATTGTTCGTTCCGGCCGGCGATCCGGCATTGCGTGCCCAGGACCAGGGGGGCGATACGTCTGAAAAGATCCGGTTGCGGACCGTAGGTCTGAAAATCCAGGGCAACGGCATCCACGGCCTGGGCCGGGGTCAGAAAAATCCAGTGCGGATCCCCGGCCGCTGAAGTCTGTTCCGGATGGTGTTTCAGAAAGTGTTTCCCGGTCATGGCTTCTCCTTTGAAGATTGCCTGAGCCTGTGGCAAAACCGTATCGTTTTTAAAGGTGCTTGGCAAGAGGGAACCATCAAATAATTTTGATGGCCGGCCCGCAGAAATAAAAAATATTTGATCTGTCCGGCACAAAAAAGGTATGAAGGGCCGGACAATAGGTCGATATGCTGCAACATACAGGGTTCTGGTATGATCGTTGCAATATAAAACGGCCTGGATACTGGAATTGACTGATCACAACCCGTCAGGAGGCATGTCATGCAAAAAAGAATGAAACTGGGACTTCATACCTATACCCTTCACCTGTGGGGCCTGGGCCAGAACTGGGGCATCCGGGCCGATCCCCGGCCCAAGGAGATCGATCTGCTTCAGCTCATGGACCTGGCCGTGGAATGGGGCCTGGACGGGCTGCACATCACGGGCTGCGATCTGGAAACCAAGGATGACGCGCGCCTGGCAGCGGTGAAAAAAGCGGCACAGGATCACGGCCTGTACCTGGAGTATAATTTTTCCCGGGACGAGGAGTTTGATTCCCGGCTCACCGACACCCTGGAAAAAGGGATCGACATCACCCATAAGATCGGGGCCGACCTGGCCAAATTCAGCCTGGATATCCGGCGGCCCCGGCCCCTGTATGGCTCCTGTTTCCACCCGCAGGTCATGCGGCAGCTGTGCGATGTTTATGACGAGATCCTGGCCGTTCTGCCGCTGCTGGAAAAAACCGGCATCAAGCTGGCCGTGGAAAACCATACCGAAACCTTTGCCGATGAGATCCTCTGGGTGATCCGACAGGTCAACCATCCCCTGGTGGGGGCGTGTGTGGACACGGTCAACTCCATGGGCGTACTGGAAAACCCGGAATATGCCGTGAAAAAACTGGCCCCGTATGCGTTCTGCAACCATTTTTGCGACCACAAGCTGACTCGGGACCAGTTCGGCATCCGGTTCCACGGGGTGGCCTTAGGGGACGGCGATATCGACTGTTTCAAAACCCTGCAGATCATCCGTGACCAGTCGCCCACGGACCGCATCACGTTTGAAATCGAGTGGGACATGGGGGATGATTCTCTGGAAGTGGCAAGGCAAAAAGAAATGGCCGCCTGCAAACAAAGCATCCAGTACGCCAGAGAGGTGTTGAAAATCGGCCGGGATCATGGGCCTAACTAAGGTTTTTCAAATCCCTTGTCCCAGCGGTGTTGAGGGAAAATCTTGCCCGGATTGAGGATGCCGTGCGGATCCAGCATTTTTTTGATCTGAAACGCCAGATTTAGGGTGGCATCATCAAGATTGGTTCCCAGAAATTCTTTTTTGGCCAAACCGATGCCGTGTTCAGCGGCAATTCGTCCGCCCAGGGCTTTTGTCAGGGAAAATATCCGCTGTGTGACTTCGTCGGCCCGCTTTGGGGACAAAGGGGCAGCCGTTTCTGATATACTCAGGTGGATGTTGCCGTCGGCGAAATGACCAAAAGAGAGAATCCGCAGGTGTTGTTCCCGTGCCAGGACCGCCAGTTTTTCCAGCATCTCAGGGATGGATGCCGGCGGTACGGCAATATCCTCTTCCAGCCAGTGCGGGCACAGGCCGGCCAGTGCCCCGTGGATGCTGCGGCGGACCTCCCAGAGCTGTTCCCGCTCTTTGGTGTCCCTGGCAAAATGAACCCCGGTCGCCCCGCACTGAGCGCATATCTGCCGGACCGTTGCCGCCTCTTTGGCTACTGTATCAGCGTCCCCGTCCAGCTCGATGAGCAGCATGGCACCGGTGTCCGGAGAGATCAACGAAGCAACAGGGTCTGAAAGGCCGATTTTTCGGACCGCCTCAAGGCAGAACCGGTCGATGAATTCCAGGGTGCAGGGCGTTACCCCGCTTCTGAGCAACATGGGCACTACCCTTCCGGCGGTCTGGATGTCCGGAAAACTCACGGCCAGGGTCTTAAGGGTTTCGGGCAGGGGCATCAGCCGGACAATGGCTTTGGTGATCACCCCTAAAGTGCCTTCCGATCCCACAAACAGCTCGGTCATGGAATAGCCCACCACATCCTTGATGCATTTGGATCCGAGTGTGACGAGCCGGCCGTCCGGAAGCACCACTTCCAGGCCCAGAACATACTGCTTGGTGACCCCGTACTTGGCGGCCCGCATGCCGCCGGCGTTTTCCGCAATATTGCCGCCGATGGTGGAAAACCCGGCACTGGCCGGATCAGGCGGATAAAACAGTCCTTTTTTTTCCACGGCCTTCTGGAGCGTGCCCGTGATCACCCCGGTTTCCACGGTGGCGCACAGGTTGTCGGTATCGATCTCCAGTATCCGGTTCATCCGCTCCAGCACCAGGACAATGCCGCCCATGGCGGGAACGGCCCCGCCGGTGAGGCCGGATCCGGCCCCTCTGGGCACCACCGAAATCCGTCGGTTTGCGGCATACTGCATCACCTTGCAGACATCTGCCGGGGTATGGGCGAACACCACGGCCAGGGGCACAGCCTGGTCCGCTCCGGCATCAAAGGCATAGGTCCACCGGTCTTCCAGGGCGAACAGGCACTGGTCCGGTCCCAGCAGGGCCGTGAGATCCTGCCGCATCTGTTTCGATGTTTTTGAAGCGTTTGAAAAGGGGTTCATTTTTCAATAGCAGGGCAGCTTCGGCTGCCCATTAATTTTGTTCGAAATTTTCTCCATATCGATTCTGAGTATATTTCAAAATCAAATAATTACAATATAATTAAATAAAGATCAGTGGACTCGAGGCCCTGGCAAAAAAAACCGGCGAGTTCCCAACCTCAAAAACCGGGTGCCTGAAAAGGTTGAAGAAGCTGTCCTGAAATTGTCCGAATAAAACCCTGAATTCTTAGAAGTGGTTGGGTGACGAACACTATTAATAATAGTCAACCCCGCTCAGTCAGACATCGGGGGATTTCATTTTTGGCATAGTCCACACTGTGAAAGATTAAAGATTACAAAAATGAGAACAGATTCCTATTAAACTTGTGGACAAAGATACTGTCGGTATCCTTTATAAAAAGGCCATGGAAAATTTCTGGTTTTGGATAATGATTATTGACTGCGCTCAATCATCATATAGGTTCATATTGGGGTAATATTTTTTAGCACATTGTTCTTGGCAAATATCTATGACTGAATTGGGTATCAGAGTGTTTTCCGATATATTCTTCAATTTGATTCCAATAACCCTGATCATCGCGAATCTTTTTGCAATAAGAGCAAATTGGTAGCATGCTCCTTAATGTTTTGACTTTCTCAAGAGCATCTTGAAGATGACGTGTACGTTCATCTATTTTTTTCTCTAAAGTTTCATTGGCCTGTCTCTTATATTCTGCTCCCGCGATGATCCTGGAGATCGCTAGAAGAAGTTCCACATCCTCTTCAGGCCATTCTCGACAAAACCGACACTCGTCAAAGCCAATGAATCCATGGAAGCGATCGGCAACGAAGAGAGGAACAACCAGAATGGAGCAAATACCCTGGGGACGGAGCATTTCCTTGGCTCCTTCGTCGGGGATATCCTCAATGTCTGAAAAGCAGATAGTTCCCCCGTCCTTGAGCACCGTCATCCACCAGGGAAAGGCAGCCGCCGGCAAGCCCTGAAGGGCATCCTTCTGGGGAGCCTCTTCAGAAGCACACCACTCAACGGTGTTGTCCAGGCTGTCTGTTTCATGATGGTATTCGAACAGATAGACCCGGCTGACATCAAGGGTTTCACCCAAAATTGCCAGGGAATCGTTTAGAAACCGCTCAAGCCCTTCGTACTGTATCGCCATGGTTGATATCCGTGAAAGCATCTGTTCGTAAATCAGCCGATGTCTGAGCGCCTCTTCCGCCAGCTTGCGCTCGGTAATGTCAGACACAACACCCATGATACCGATAAATTCATTGCTTTGTTTGTCGAACCGCGGTCCGGCACCGATCATTACCGGGAATTTATGACCATCTTTGCGGCGCAGAATAATTTCATACCGGTCGGTATGTCCCTTGGCACGTCTGGCTTCTGCTTCCTGTGCAATGGCCTGTTGTTCGGCCGGTACTATATCCAGCCAGCATTTCCCGATGATCTGTTCGGGCAGATATCCAAGCATTTCTGACAAACGCTGATTGATAAATATGACAGTCCCCCGGGTATCTGTCAGAACAAGGCCTTCGGTCATGTACGTCATTATTTCTTCAGTCAATGACTCGGCTTCGTGCAGTTTTTTTTCAAGCTGCGTATAGTCTGTTTTCAGTTCCTGAACCTGTCTTTCCAATTCTTCATGGGTGGGGTTTTCAGCCATATCATACCCTTTTAATATCCGGATAAATTTGTATCGTAAAAGAAATTAAATTCGAAATTCAACCCTGCCAAGTTCAAGTATCCTTGCCCTAGTCTTGATTCTCATAAACATCAATGATACTCAAGGTATCTACAAAAATCCCATCAACTTTATATTTCACAAAGTTCCATGGAAGTCCAGACTAAAAAACTCAACAATCAACTATCATAGATTTTTAAGATACTCAAAAATTCTAACTTTTTCACAAGATAATACATACCGGTTTTTGAATGGCAACCAAAACATTTAATGTTGTCGGTTCAAAATCCCAAAATTCAACTCAATTCTATATAAGACTCGCATGTGGACCGACCAAATTAAGCCTTGATGTGTGGACTACCTCTTGTTTGGACCTGGATTTTAGGGTTGAAATTTCCAGCAGACTATCCGGTACCTTAAACCGAGATGGATGTCGGTGAGGTGAGTGAGCTTTTCAAGCTTGCTCTCTCAACTCGCCGACTCCATTCTCGGGGGAGTTGAAAGTTTCAATTTCACAGAAGGGTGAAGCTCCTCTGTTTGAAGAACCATCTGGTTTTCCAGTGGTATAATCTTTGAGCAGCCTGTAATAAAACAGCTGCAAAACAAGAGGAGCCTCACCATGAAAAAGCGAAGCATTTATCAGAATCGGAGTCAAGAACTATATGCACTTTTTGAAAGTGCATGCAGCAATTCAAAAATCATGTGCATACCGATAGATTATGCTAAAAGGCATCATGTGGCAATGTTTTGCAATGGGTTTGGCGATATTCTTCGCAAACCCTTCCCGGTTAAAAATTCTCCTGAAGGTCTTGACTATCTCGTTGACCAGGTAAAGCGGTCCTGTGCCCACCGGAGCATCAAATTACAGCATGTCTTTTTTGGTGGTGAAGATATCAGTTCTTGTTCTGAAAATTTCGTTCATTCCCTTCGCTCTGAAGGATGGCTTGTAGCCAGTGCTAAATGCCCATGAGGCTAAAAAACAACGGGAGAATCTTCAGGCCAGTACTGACCGGTTGGACTTGATGGGTATCGCTTCCATGCTACTTAGCCGTAGAGCAAATACCCGCCCGGCACAATCGGGCATTTATAAAAATCTTCGAACGATAGTGCGCCATAGGAAAAAGCTGGTTAAAATGAAAACAGAGGTTAAAAACCGGATACATGCCATTGTGGATCAGCTTTTCCCTGGTTTTCTTGATGAAACACGAAGCGGTATCATGCCTTTTTCAAAGAGTTCGCTATATTTAATGTCAGATCGTTTCAGCGCCCGCCAAATGACTCGGCGACAACACAACCCCCTGACAAAGGCATTAAAGCGTTTTGGTACAAAAAATCCTGCCAATGCTGCCATCAAACTAAAAAACTATGCTGCCAAGGCTTTCTCAGCCCCCCAACCACATATGTATACTTTACAATTATCACTGTCCTGTCACGTAAAGCATTATTCCTGTTTGCTTGAATGTATTCAACACCTTGAAAAAGAAATTGCCCATGTTCTCAGTCAGACCCAGGGCGCATTTTTGACCAGCATTAAAGGGATTGGCATTGTCCTGGCCGCTGGTATCTGCTCAGAGATAGGAGACCCGTTTATCCAGGGATCATCTGCCAATCTTGCTTCATATGCCGGTGTCGTTCCGCGCGTAAAGCAGTCCGGTGGGCCAGATTCTGAACCTCGTGTCGGCAGTGTGAGTAAAAGAAATAACCATATGCTTAAAGATTATCTGGTCCAGGCATCAAACCATATAGGACGTCACGGGCCTGAAGATCTGAGGGAAGATTTTAAAAGGCGTCAATGCCAAGGTCAAAATGCAGAATTTGGTATGGCCCGGAGATTAATGAGAATAACAATGTGTATGATGAAAACCTGGCAGATTTATTTGCCGGATAACCTTCGAACAGAACAGGCTGATAAAAAAGATAGAGCCCTTTATTATCTATCGATTTGGCCTTATATGACTCAAAAATGGTGTAAACTGACGGCGCTTGATAAAGTTTTTGCCAAAGATCAGCCATTGGGACAATGGCGAGATGTTGTGCAAAAACTATATAAAGTTAATCTTGATCTCTAAATTGCACTGAAACTTTCTTGACGTGATTAGAGAATATTATTGGGATAAGGTTTCGGCGGACAGGATGGCATCAGACTATCTGTCACAGTGTTTATCACTGAAAACGATTGACATTGATGACTTACAGGAGTGTCTGACCTGTCCGTCCGATTCATTATGGCTCAAAGGTGCTCTGATCCTAAAATTTATTTTAAGAGATCTTGTCATACCGGAATGCCAACCTCGGACATCTCAGGACAGGTCTTGCCACCGGCTACGCTGAAATCTTGAACATTAATTCCTCAAAACGTTCAAAACTGTTTCAGGTTGAAAAAACCAACCCTTGTTGGTATAGGATAGTTGCGTCTGGAAAATATATGGAAAAAAGGAGTTGACTTTTTTCTGGTACTCCCTGTTAACGTGCTATTTTGAAATCGGCATAGGACAGGTCATATCAATAATATTGAGTTTTGAATTTTAATTGACTTTTTGTATTCGATCGATTACATTCTCTGTATGTACACGGTAAAAACATTACCCGAATTTGATAAATGGCTGAACAGCATAAAAGACCGCATTACACGGCTTCGCTTAAGCCGCCGTCTTGATAAGGCTCAGCGTGGCAACCTCGGTGATGTAAAATCAGTGGGTGAAGGCGTTTTCGAAATGAGGGAACATTTCGGTCCAGGCTGGAGAATGTACTACGCCATGAGAGCTGAAACCCTGATTGTCATGCTTGGTGGAGGAGGCAAGGGCAGCCAGGAGAGTGACATTGCCAAAGCCAAGCAGCGGGAAGCCACTTTGGAGGATTGAAACATGAAAAAAAGAATTGCCGATCTGCCGGATTTTGATATGGCCCAGCAGCTTAACAGCGAAGAGGACATCGCTGCTTATATCACTATGGTGATTGAAGATGGTGATGCTGCCGAGTTGGCCCACGCTTTAGGGGTAGCTGCCAAGGCACGCGGTATGAGCGAGATTGCTAAATCGACAGGAATCACCCGTGAAGCCTTGTATAAAGCACTTAAACCAAATGCCAAGCCTCGATTTGACACGATTAACAAGGTGTGTGAAGCTCTTGGCGTTCGCCTGGTGGCTCAGCCGGTCAATCCGCATTGAGCTGGTATCTTTTTCAAAGATGTCAGCGGATATTTTTAGTTATGGGAATCTGCATATATACAGTTGATTTTTTTCTGCAAAGCTATCGATGATACGTTACACATCCCCTTGGAGATCACCGCCCGTCCATGCCGGCGTCCAGGCCGGGCACGGCCAGTTTTTTCTGGATTCCGTGCAGGATAAGGCTCAGGAACCCCACCAGCACCAGGTAGATCAGGGCCACCAGTATATAGGTCTGGATGGGGGTAAAGTTCTGGCTGGACAGGATTTTGGCTTTGTTCATCAGGTCCGGAACCGCAATGAGAAACACGATGGCCGTGTATTTCACCATGGCGATGAGTTCGTTGGACCAGGCTGGAATCACCAGGCGCAACGCCTGGGGCAGGATAATGTGCCGGATGCCCTGGAACCGGCTCATGCCGATGCCCCGGGCCGCCTGCATCTGGCCGCCGGACACCGCCTGGATGGCCCCTCTGAAATACTCGCACTGGTATGCCCCGGAGTTGCACCCCAGAGTGATGAAGGCCGCGGCCATGCGGGAAAAAGACACCCCGATTTCCGGCAGCCCGTAATACACCACAAACAGCTGTACCAGCAACGGTGTGCCCCGGAACACCGTCAGATAGGCGGAGCAGACCGGCTGGATCAGTTTCGGGCCGTATACCCGCAGCAGCGAAAGCGGCAATCCAATGGCCAGACCGATGACCAGGGCACCGGCGGTCAGTTTCAGGGTGACCACGGTGCCCTGCAGCAGTTCGGGCAGTGCCATGACCGCATATGCGAAAAATTCCGTCATGGGCGGTCCGGCGATGCCTTCCCCGTGGCTTGATCGGTGTTGCCCGTGGTGATGATAGACAGAAATTCTCTGGTGCGTTCGGATGCCGGATGGGTGAAAATTCGATCCGGCGGTCCCTGTTCTTCGATCCGGCCGTTTTCCATGAAAATGACGCGGTCTGCCGCATCCCTGGCAAACCCCATTTCATGAGATACAATGATCATGGTCATGCCTTCGGCCGCCAGTTTCTGCATCACCACCAGCACCTCGCCGGTAAGCTCCGGGTCCAGGGCTGAGGTGGGTTCGTCAAACAGCATCACCTTGGGACCCATGCCAAGTGCCCTGGCGATGCCCACCCGCTGCTTCTGGCCTCCGGAAAGCTGGGCCGGATATTTGTGCCAGTGGTCTGCCAGTCCCACCCGTGTAAGCTCGTTCAAGGCTTTTTTTTCCGCGTTTTTTGCCGGCATGCCCAGCACTTTGGTCATGCCGATGGCCACATTTCCCAGAACCGTGAGATGGTTGAACAGGTTGAACTCCTGGAACACCATGCCCATCTGGCGCCGAACCAGATCCTGGTTCACTCCGGGGGCCGTAATCTCCTGATCTTCCAGAAAGATCTTCCCCGATGTGGGCGTGTGCAGCAGGTTCAGGCACTGGAGCAGGGTGCTTTTTCCGGTCCCGCTGCTGCCGATGATCACAATGACCTCGGACGGATTGACATCAAAACTGACATCCGTGACCACGGGCGTGGCACCAAAGGATTTGCACAGGTTTTCGATTCTCAGCAGGGACCGGGTCATTTTCTTGTCTTCCATGGACGGGTTAAAACTGGATGGCAAACCGTTTTTCAACCGTTTCCAGCAGTTTGCTCAATGTCAGGGTCAAAAGGATGTAAAAGCAGGCAGCCGTACCGAACGCCAGCAGCGGTTCCATGGTGCTGGCACTGGCATACTGGGCCCTTCGCATCAGTTCAGGCACGCCGATGACAAATACCAGGGAAGAATCCTTGAGCACCAGGGTGACTTCGTTGATCAGCGAAGGGATGGCCACCCGGAACGCCTGGGGCATTATGATGCAGCGGATGGCTTTGGTCCGGGACATACCGATGCCTCGGGCCGCAGTCATCTGTCCCCGGGGGACGGACAGAATCGCCCCCCGGAAGATTTCGGTCTGGTATGCGCCGCTGGCAAATCCCAGGGCAATGGCCCCGGACATGAACGGGGACAGGTCAATGAACGCTGAAATAACAAAAAACAGAATAAAGATGATCACCACCACGGGCACGGCCCGGATTACCACGCTGTAAGAAACTGCCAGGCCTTTGACCACGGGATTGCCGTATACCCGGAACACTGCCATCAGGGCACCGATACATCCCCCCAGGCCCAGGGCGATAAGCGTGACCGAGACGGTCACGCCCAGGCCCGGCAGCAGAAATTGCAGCATGGTGAAAAATGGCGTCATGCGGTTATGCTACAGCAGTTTGTATTTGTCCATCAGTGCCTGCAGGGTGCCGTCGGCCTTGAGTTCTTCAATGGCCTGGTTGATGGCATCCAGCAGTTCCTTGTTCCCCTTGGTCACGGCAATGCTCTGTCCGGCGGACACCGCTTCCGTAGTGATCAAGGCGATTTTCAGGTCGTTTTTTTCGGCCAGGGCAATGGCCGGGTCCGCAATGATGTGCAGCACGTCCACCCGTCCGGCTTTGATGTCCATGGCTGCATTGTCCACCCGTTCATAGGAGAAATAGTCTGCCTCAGGCAGTTTGCCGGTTTTGATCAGGTTGTCCTGGATCCATTTTTCCTGGATGGTGCCGGTCTGGGATGCCACTTTGTAGCCGGCGATGTCATGGATGGATGTCAATTCGATGTCTGAATCCGCCTTTGCAAGGATCGCATCCTTGATATCATGGTAGATAATGGAAAAATCCACTTTCTGACGGCGCTCTTCACTGGCCTGCATGGCTGCGATCACGGCATCGATTTTTTCGTTCTGGAGTCCGGCGATGAGGGTGTCGAAACCCATGTCCACGATTTTGATCTTTTTGCCCATTTTTTCACCGATGGCCCGGATCAGGTCCATGTCAAAGCCCACGAACTCACCTTTGTCATCCGTGTACTCATAGGGCGGATAATCCGCAGACGTCCCCACCACAATGGTGTCTTTGGCACCGGCCACAGTGGCCAGTCCCAGCATCAGGATACCGCATAAAACAGAGGTCATCACTTTCATTTCACTTCTCCTTCAGTTATTGGTTTTTTCGGGTTTCAGGGCATGGCCCTGTCAAATTCCTGTAAAAATAAAAGGTTGTCTTCCCGGGTGCCTAAGGACATCCTGAAATATCCGGGCACGCCGAACGCGGTGCCGGGCCTTACCACAAAGCCTTTGGGCAGCAGGCGCCGAAACAGGGTCACCCCGTCCAGCTGCGAGGTTTCCGGCAGTTTCACAAACAGAAAATTGGCCTGTGATTCCGGCACTTCCAGACCCCGGCGGCGCAGTTGTTCTCTCATGAATGTCCGCTCGGACACGGCCAGGTCCACATGTTTTTTCGCAAACCTGCCGTCCCCCAGCATATACCGGGCAGCGGCAATGGCCGCCGAATTCACGTTGAACGGCAGTTTGACATTGTTTACCAGGCCGATCACCCGGGGATGGGCCACGATATATCCCACCCGCAGTCCGGCCAGGCCATAGGCCTTGGAAAAGGTTCTCAAACCCACCACCCGGGGATCGGTGTCCAGATAGTCTTCCGTGCGCACTGCCCGGTCATCGGTGACAAATTCTCTGTAAGCTTCGTCCAGCACCACCATGATGTGCCGGGGAAGCTGTTTCAGAAACGCATCCAGTTCCGGTTTATTTAAAATATCCCCGGTAGGATTGGAGGGGGAGCACAGCCAGATGAGTTTGATCTTCTCATCTGTTTCACAGACCGACAGGATGGCTTCCAGATCGATGCGGTCGCGTTTCAGGGGCAGCTTTACGGGGTGCGCGCCCATGAGCAGGGTGGCGGTGCTGTAGGCATCGAAAATCGGGGTGGGAATAATGGCTTTTTCCCCCTGGTTCAGAAAAATCTGGGCAATGAGCCGGATCCCTTCCTCCGCCCCGTTGCAGAAGATCAGATGGGATTCATCCACGCCCAGGTGGTCTGCCACCTGCTCCCGCAGCTGCCGGCACAGAGCATCCGGGTACCGGTTGCACCCGGTGACCGCCGCTGCGACCGCCTGTCCCAGTTCCGGGGGCAGCTCAAACGGGCATTCATTGGAAGACAGCTTGACCACCTTGTCCAGACCGTATTCCTGCTGCACTTCCAGAATGGGTTTGCCCGGCACATATGGCGGCATATCCGCCACATATTCCCTGGCAAAAGGGGTCACATCAAATTCAGACATGTCGGTTTCCTTCATGTTATCCAACAGTCATTCTTGGGCGGCCATACGCCCGGCCGTGTCAAATCCCATGGGAGATCCGCCGGAAACGATGCTGATATCTTTTCTGACGGTCAGTTCAGGCAGGCATCCCCTGGATACGCACATCCGGGTCAGATCCCGGGTGTTTTTGATATGCACCACCTTCAGGTCATCCATGGTATAGGGCCGCAGCGTCATCAATGCCGCAGCCACGGCTTGTTTTTCCGTTGCCAGGGTCAACGGGATCTTGCAGTCTTCCGGACAGCAGGCGGTGATGGCATTGACCGCTGTTGTCTGCATGTCGATTTTGTCCACCAGGTTTCGGGTGGCCACATCGAGTCTGCCCAGGCCCATGGCGTTGCCTTCCGTGGCCTTGGTGAGATCCCGCACAAAGATCCGGGTGATGTCCGGCACAGGCCGGTCATCGCTCCAGATGCAGGTGCCTTTGCCGCCGATGACGTTGGGGTCGAGTCCGGCCCCGCTGATATCCTTGCCCATCTCGTCCACAATGAGCAGATCGATGGCATCCATGGGCAGTGCGGGCAGGCAGGTGCGGGCGGTTTTCAGCAGCCGCCGCTCCAGGGGCTCCATCTCTTGAGCCGTGCCCAGGCAGATCTCACACACCGCATGGTGCCGGTTTTCCACCAGGGCCACGCCGAACAGAAACCGGGACGTACTCAGAAGGTGCCGGCCGATGGTCATGAGCACATGGGAAAATCCTTTTTCCACTGCGGCTTTGTGATACCCGTCCGCTCCTTTTTGGTTGCCCAGGCCGATGACCAGCATCTTGATCACCCCGCTTTCAACAGGGCCGGTGAAGTCGGTGTGCGGCTTGACCCGGTTGATGAGAACCAGACCGTCCGCTTCATAAGCCAGCTGGTTCATATACAGGGGAATTCCCTCCACCCGGCCCAGATACACCACATCCATGGTGGCCATGACAGGCGCCCCGACAACCGGTTCAACAACCCCCAGTTCTGCCAGTACGGCGGTCTGGCCTTGTGGGGTTCCCCCGCCGTGGGAGCCCATGGCCGGGAGGATGAACGGTTCGGCACCCGCGTTTTTCAGCCGGGTCACCACTGAGGCGACAATTCCGGGCAGGTCCGGGATGCTGCGGCTGCCCACCCCTACGGCAATGCGGTCTCCCGGTCGTATGGCGATTTTTTGCCGGCAGCGGCTCCATTCCGATTCAAGGGCCTGTGCCACATTCATGGCCGGCGGCATCTGCGGGTGCCAGTGGATCTGGAACATGTCCGGGAACGCAAATCTTTCCGAAATATCAAGTCTGAACATGCCGTTGCCTTGAAACCGATTTTCCCCTGGGGCTTAATATTTGAATTTTTCCCTGAAATATGCCGGCAGTTCGGCAATTTTCATGCGGATCTGGTCCATGGTGTCCCGGTCCCGGATGGTGACGGCTTCATCTTCCAAAGAATCAAAGTCAAAGGTGACGCAATAGGGGGTGCCGGCTTCGTCGTGGCGGCGGTATCGTTTGCCGATGCTGCCCACCATGTCGAAATCGATGTTCAGGCCCAGTTCCCTCACCAGCAGGGTAAAGACCTTCTGTGCCTCATCCCCCAGTTTCTTTTGCAGCGGCAGCACCGCGATCTTGACGGGCGCCAGCTGGTTGTGCAGGTGCAGTACGACCCGGGTGTCCCCGTCTTCCAGGGTCTGTTCTTCATAGGCGTCGCACAGAAACACCAGGGCGGAGCGCTGGACGCCCAGCGAGGGTTCGATGACAAAGGGGACGAATTTTTCCTTGGTCACCTCGTCAAAATACTGCAAATCCTTGGCTGAGTGTTCCATGTGCTGTTTCAGGTCGTAATCGGTTCTGGAGGCGATGCCGCACAGCTCTCCCCAGCCGAAAGGATACCGGTATTCAATATCCGAGGTGGCGTTGGAATAGTGGGACAGCTCAGACGCATCATGGTCTCTGAGCCGCAGGTTGTCCGGGGTGACATTGAGGCCCTTGTACCAGTCCATGGCAAAGGTTTTCCAGAATTCATGCCATTGCATATCCGTCCCGGGTTTGCAGAAAAATTCGATCTCCATCTGCTCGAACTCGCGGGTTCTGAACACAAAGTTGCCCGGGGTGATCTCGTTTCTGAACGCCTTGCCGATCTGGGCGATGCCGAAGGGCACTTTCTTGCGGGAGGTGGTCAGCACGTTTTTGAAATTCACAAAAATACCCTGGGCTGTTTCCGGCCGCAGATAGATATCCTTGCCTTCCCCTTCCACCACGCCCTGCTTGGTTTTGAACATCAGGTTGAAGGCTTTGGGCAATGTCCAGTCCAGCGCACCGCAATAGGGACAGGTGATGTTTTTGTCATTGATGAAATCCAGCATGTCCTGGGGCGGGGTTTTTTCACCGGCCCAGTTGGCCGGGGCCAGGTCGGACTGGTTGTCAAACTGCCATTTTTCCACCAGTTTGTCAGCGCGTTCCCGGGATTTGCATTTTTTGCAGTCCATCAAAGGATCGGCAAAACTGCCCACGTGGCCGGAAGCCACCCAGGTTTCCGGGTTCATGAGAATGGCGGCATCCAGGCCCACCATATCGGTTCTTTCAATGACAAATTTTTTCCACCAGGCCTGTTTCAGGTTGTTGAGCAGTTCCACACCCAACGGTCCGAAATCCCAGGCATTGGCAAGACCGCCGTAGATCTCGGATCCCGGATATACAAAGCCTCTGCGTTTGGACAGGGAAACCACCTTGTCCATCAATGTGTCCTCTTTCTTGTTTTTTCCCATGCGTATCTCCAGCTTCTGGTTGAAACCGCCAGGATCGTTGCCGGCAGCTCAATGTTTATTATCAATTTGATTTGGTTAAGTTGATTTATGTAATACACTTTTACAATAATTGAAAGAGGACGGAAGATTTTTTTGAGTGTTGATTTTGCCCCGGGAATCTGATAAATTGCCAACCCTGCTGAAGTTACCATGAACCACGGCGGTCACAGCAACCCGCCTCAACAAAACTGGAGACTTTTTTCTTGAACGAACTGCTCTGGCCGGCCATGCTGGTCGTCAATTTTGGATTTATTCTTGTTTCGTACCGACTCTTCGGAAAAACCGGGCTTTACGCCTGGATTCCCCTGGCCGCCATCGTGGCCAATATCCAGGTGATCAAGCTGGTGGAACTGTTCGGCGTCACCGCCACGTTGGGCAACATTGTCTATGCCTCTTCCTTTCTGGTCACCGATATTCTGTCCGAAATGTACGGCAAAAAACAGGCCCGAAAAGCCGTGTTCATCGGATTATTTTCCCTGGTGGCCATGACCGTGCTCATGAATTTGGCCCTGTTTTTCACCCCGGCTCCGGATGATTTCGCCCAGGGCAGCCTGGGGGTGATTTTCGGGTTCATGCCCCGGATTGCCGGTGCCAGCCTGCTGGCGTATCTGGTTTCCCAGATGCATGATGTGTGGGCCTATGATTTCTGGCGCAGGCGGTTCCCCGCCACCCGGCTGATATGGCTGCGCAACAACGCCTCCACCATGGTCAGTCAGTTCATCGACTCCACGGTGTTCACGGTCCTGGCTTTCTGGGGCGTGTTCCCTTTAAGTATTCTGGTGCAGATTTTCTGGACCACCTATCTGTTGAAATGGGTAGTGGGTGTGGCGGACACACCGTTTATTTATCTGGCCCGGCGCTGGTTTGATCAGGGGAGAATTCCGGGGCCGGATAATGCCGCCTGATCCCGGGCACCCGGGTCAGTATCAATCATTTACCATCTGGCGCAGCACCGGAGAGAAAGGCAAATAATATACATGGCTGAAGACAGAATTCTGCGCTTGATATTGGGAGACCAGCTGAACAGTCATCACAGCTGGTTCCGAAGTGTCGACCCGAAGGTTATCTACCTGCTCATGGAAATCCGTCAGGAAACGGATTATGTCAGGCACCACATTCAGAAAGTCGTCGGTTTTTTTGCTGCCATGCGGTCTTTTGCCGCATGGCTTTCAGAATCCGGCCACAGGGTCCAATACCTGGGTCTGAACGACGGAAAAAACAGACAGACTTTTGAAGATAACATCAAAGCGATTATCAAAGAAGAGAAAATCACCCGGTTCGAATACTTGCTGCCGGATGAATATCGTCTCGACACCGAGCTTGCAACCATCGCCTCAAAACTGTCGATCCCTTCTGAAGCAAAAGACACAGAACATTTTATCTGCGGCCGCAATGATGTAAAAAGAATGTTTAAAGGTAAGAAGCGGTTTCTCATGGAATCGTTTTACCGCAACATGCGCCGAACCCATCATATTCTGATGGACAAGGGTAAACCAGCGGGAGGCAGATGGAACTTCGATCAAAGCAACCGCAACCGCTACGACGGATTGGTGCCGATCCCCTCTCCAAAAGTATTTGACAACAACGTCAAACCCATTGTCCAGATGGTCAAAAATGCAGGAATCGATACGATAGGCAAAATACAACCAAACCATTTCATCTGGCCGGTGAATCGAAAACAAGCTTGTCTGATGCTCGATGAATTTGTCAGGTTTCGTCTGCCTTATTTTGGAACATACCAGGATGCCATGACCACAGAGAGCTGGTCTTTGTTTCATTCACGGCTGTCTTTTGCACTCAATACCAAGATGCTGCATCCGATGGAAGTCATCAATGCGGCATTGCAAAGCGCCTCTAACGGTGCAGAACCGCGTGCCGGAATTGAACAAATCGAAGGCTTTGTCAGACAGATACTCGGCTGGCGGGAGTTCATGCGCGGCATTTACTGGCATCAAATGCCGGAATATGAAAACATGAATTTTTTCAATCATAAAACCGCGCTGCCTGATTACTATTGGACAGGAAAAACCCGGATGGCATGCATGCATGCGGCCATCACCCAATCACTTGAACAAGCCTATGCGCACCACATACAGCGCCTGATGGTTACCGGGAATTTTTCTCTTCTGGCGGGTGTGGATCCTGCCAGGGTTGAAAGGTGGTACCTGGGGATTTACATCGATGCTGTCCAGTGGGTTGAAATTGTGAATACGCTCGGTATGAGCCAGTTTGCAGATGGCGGCATCGTGGCGACGAAACCATATATTTCCTCAGCAAACTATCTCCATAAAATGAGCGACTATTGTGAACACTGTTATTACCGCCATGCAAGTAAAACCGGAGAGAGATCCTGCCCGTTTAACAGCCTGTACTGGGATTTTCTGGTGCGCCACCAATCACTGCTTGAAAAAAATCCAAGGATTGGAATGATGTACCGCACATGGAAACGCATGAAACCTGAAAATCAGCAGTCACTGTTACATCAGGCCCAGGTATACCGGACACATCTGAATGACCTGTGAGATCCTTTGCTGCCGGCAATTTTTTCCAGCCTGAAGAGGCGGAAGAAACCCGGGATGCCGGTCATATCACCCCCCGTTTCCGGGCCAGGTGCATCATCTGCTCGGTCATGCTCACCGGCGGCGTCCGGTAGTCTTCCCCGGATTTAGGCACAAGGGTCAAGGCCTCCACAGGACAGACAGACACACACAGGCCGCAGCCGATGCACCGGTCCAAATCCACCCGGGCAATGTCCTCATCATCGACCGATAGCGCCCCCATCTGGCATCTGTCCAGGCAGGTTTCACACCCGGTGCAGGCATCGGCATCCACCCGGGCAAAATAATTGGAAAAGACAAGATCTACCGGTTTCGGATGCTTGTTCAGGGCCCGGAGCACCCCGCAGCAGTCTCCGCAGCAATTGCACATGCCGCCCGGGTTCTGGGAGGTGGCGGGCTGGGTTACGAGGCCGGCCTCCCTGCAGTCCGCCAGGATTTTCTCCGCCTCTTGCAGGGAAATCTGTCTTCCAATGCCCCGGTCCAGGTAATACTGCCCCATGGAACCGAACATGAAACAGGCCTCAAGGGGTTTGCCGCAGTCATGGTCCACCAGGGCGGCGGTCTTGCGGCAGATACAGTCGGTGACCACAATGGCGGGTTTCTCCTTGAGAATAGCCAGGGCATCCTCATGGCTGGCCACATGGTGGGTCACGTCAACAGACTGGTGGACCGGGATGGTCCGCAGGAAATATTCCGCCCCTTTCTGCATGGCACGGTCAAACGCCTCTTCAAAATACTGCCGGGCCATGGCGGCAAACTCCGGTTTTAGTTTTTTGACCTGGAATTCGAACAGCCCATGGACAAAGGGAATGGCCCCGTACCGGACCTGATCGCCCTTTTTCAGGCAAAACAGCAGTCCCTTGTCTGCCATGCTGTCAAGCTGCTCTGCCACTGCCTCTTCGGGCTGCCCCGTGCGGGCGCTGACGGCCTGTGCCGTTTCCAGCATGGGGGTGAGCCGGGTGAACATTTGCGCCTCCTGCTCTGTGAAAAGGTACTGGAGAATTTTGATCTCGATCCCGGATGCTGTTTCAGGAAATCCCATGGAGTACTGGTCCAGCTGCTGCTGTAATCTGCGGTAAATATCTGCTGCCATCTGCTCTTTTCCTTATTTTTTGTTACACGTGTTCACATTGCCTGTTCATATGTACACGTTGACAGACAGGAAAAGCAAGAGGCATATATCCCCAAGATCAGGCGTGTTGGAAAACTTGGAAAAATAGCACAACTTTCTGTCAGATAAAGGACGCGCCATGCTGGAACAGGACGATGATCATGAATAGCAAAAATTCATGCAAAGACAGGCAACATCGGGAAATTGTGTACCAGTCTGGCGTGGTTTTTTCCAGCCATTCCAATGGGGATCACCGACCAAGTAACCGACCAAGTAGCGGCCTTGGAGGGCAGATGGATCGAGCGCACGCAGCCGGATTCCCCGTGAAGCCCTACCCAGCGCTATCGGTTGGCCGGGAGAGGCCGGCGCTGGTTTGACCCTGGGCACCAAATTTCCAATGTCACAGCATTTGTCACAGCTTGGTGTCATAGTTTGTCACAGCTGTGATAAAATATAATGGCGGGTTGGATCTGTAGGTCCGGTTCCGGCTTCTTTGATCAAACCTTTTTCGGAAAATGCTTTCAGGTCACGCTGCAGACTGCGCCGGTTAACTTCAGGGCAAAGCACTTCAAAGTCTTTGATAGTGAGCTTCCCATGGGTTAATAGAAATTCCATGGCCTTGCCCTGCCGCTCATTTAACCCGTGTTTTTGAACCATAACGTCTCTTCGGATTACCCGTTCGCCGCGCTTTTTGACTTCAATCATCTGGGTTTCCAGGCCGGTGATGAAATAGTCCAGCCATCCCGTCATATCCATGTCGTTTTCACGAACGCTTTGAATTTTTTTATAAAAAGTCGGCCTGTCACGGTCATAATATTCGCTGATGGTGAACAGACGTTTGAAATCATACCCGGCCCTGTAAAGACAGAGGGTTGACAACAACCTTGATACTCGGTTTCTTTCAAGCGGTAGTAGCCTGCAAAGGGATAATCTCATTGTCGATTTTTGCCATATTCTGTTTGGCAATTTTGAGGTCATAACTGACTTGCAGGTTCATCCAAAATTGTGCGGTGGTGTTGAAGTATTTAGCTAACCTGAGAGCTGTATCAATGCTGACTCCCCTCTTTTGTCTTATCACATCATTTATCCTGGGTGCTGGTACGCGCAAGGCAACAGCCAGCGCATTAGCGCTCATATTTAATGGTTTTAAATATTCTTCTTTGATTATTTCTCCAGGATGGATTGCTCGCATATCATTCATAATCTGTTCCTTCTAATGGTAGTCTGTTATCTCTACATCGTAAGGCCCGTCAGACCATGCAAAGCAGACACGCCACTGTTTATTGATTCTCATGCTATACTGCCCTTGCCTGTCTCCCCCTAACTTTTCAAATCTATTACCGGGCGGAGACCATAAATCAAGGAGTTCGTCAGCACTGTCAAGCATTTGGAGTTTTCGTTCCGCTATCGCCCGAAAAGCTCTAAATTGCTTTGGGCTTTTTCCTTCGTAAAGAGCTTGTGTATACTTGCATTTAAAATTTTTTATCATCATTGATAAATTATAACGGTACGCATTAAATGTCAAACGTTATCTATTTTTGGCGAAAGAGAACAAGTTGTTGACCTGATCTGGATATCAACGATTTTGCAATAACAAACTGGATAACAAAAGAATTTGAAGCAGATCCAGATCTATATACCGCTTAAACATCTGATTTGATTCCATATCAGATGTTTTTTCTCAGGTAAAGCAGTTTTAAGAATTCTTTCGGAACAACCCCCTTCCAACGGGTGCGGACGGGTTATTGCTTATGGGACCGCATGGCATGCCATACCAGGAAGACAAGCAGGAGGGTTAAATCGAAGTTCCTTGAGTTTTTACGCTGAAGAATAAAAAATAACTTTGACTTTCTACGTTAAAATCGTAATATCAGTACCTGATTTTGGTAATCGCAAGTTGGAAGCCGGCAGAATTATTCCCGGCAAGACACTGCTGTTCTTTGATGAGATTCAGGCCTGCCCGCGGGCTATCATGGCCCTGCGGTACTTTTATGAGCAGATGCCCGAACTGCATGTTATCGCCGCCGGATCACTGCTGGAGTTTGCTTTCGGCGAAATATCCGTCCCAGTGGGTCGGGTCCAGTATCTGACCATGTATCCCATGACATTTTATGAATATCTCCTTGCTGTGGGCAGAGAACCAATGGCGGATTTTGTGCGCAAATCTCCGTCTGAGGTTGATCCGGAAATCCAGAAAAAGATTCTCAAAGAATTGAAAACCTACTTTTTTGTCGGTGGTATGCCTGAATGTATCAAGACGTTTCGTGATACCGGCTCAATGATCGAGGCATTTACTGTTCAATCGGAAATTCTTGATTCGTTTCGGGATGATTTTTCCAAATATACGCCGAAAATTGATATCACCTGCCTGGATGCGGTCTTTCTGAATGTCGCCAAAAGTACGGGCGAACAGTTGAAATATACCCGCCTCAATGCGGGGCATTCCGGGCAGATGAATCATAAGGCATTCGATCTGCTGGTAAAGGCAAAGCTCATTCACAAAATTCCGGCCTGCGATCCCTCCGGGTTGCCTTTGGGAGCCACGGCCAATCACAAGAAATTTAAGGCTGCCATGCTGGATGTCGGGTTGTTACAGCGCATCTGCCAGGTTCCCGTGGAATTGGAATTAAAACAGGAAAATCTTTTGGCCATGTATCGCGGCATCCTCGCAGAACAGTTTGTCGCCCAGGAAATGCTGGCCAGAAAGGATGGCTCCGGACTTTATTACTGGGCAAGGGATGCCCGGAGCAGCAGTGCCGAAGTGGATTATCTGGCGGTGCGTCAGGGAACGATTTATCCCGTAGAAGTGAAATCAGGCGCCGGCGGAAGTTTGAAAAGCCTTCATCTGATGCTTGAAAAATACACAAACTGCCCGGAGGGAATTGTGCTTTACAGCGGGACCTACAAAAAACTGCCGGAGCAGAAACTGACATTCATGCCTTTGTATTGTGCAGCCTGGTTGGAATCTAAAATATTATCTTGAATTCACACAAATTAATGTGTAATATCATGTGTGAAATTAAAGGAGGTGATCGGTATGGCGACGAACTTACAAATCGATGACGAACTTATTCAAAAGGCGGTCAGGGTCGGAGGCCATAAAACAAAAAAGGCCGCTGTCTCAAAAGCGTTAATTGAATATATACAAAACTTAGAGCAGGAAAAAATCCTCTCGATGTTCGGAACTGTGGAATACGATCCGGAATATGATTATAAAGAGCAGAGACGTCGTTCATGAGGGTCATAGCCGATACCAGTGTATGGTCCCTGGCATTAAGGCGTGACAAGCCGGAATCCAGTAACACAGTCCATGAATTACGGCGCATGATTCAGGATCATCGCGTACAGATGATTGGGGCAATACGGCAGGAGATCCTGTCTGGTATTCGCAGTGAATCTCAGTTCAAAAAACTGCAAAAACATCTTGAAAGCTTTCCCGATATCCCCGCCCTCACCGAAGATTATGTTACAGCCGCCAGGTATTTTAATCGCTGCCGCGCAAAAGGGATACAAGGCTCAAATACTGATTTTTTAATTTGCGCCATGGCCAACAGAAACAAATTTTCAATATTCACGACAGACAAAGATTTCGAGCTGTTTTCAAAGCATATAAAAATTATTCTGCACAAAGCAGCATAATTCCAACCATATTCTTCCGGCAATGTACAAAAAAATCCGGCTCAGGCGGAAGTTTGAGAAGTCTTCATCTGATGCTTGAAAAATACACCAATTGCCCGGAGGGAATTGTGCTTTACAGCGGGACCTACAAAAAACTGCCGGAGCAGAAACTGACATTCATGCCTTTGTATTGTGCGGCGACTATAAGTGAGTAATCTTCTGGGTCTGATTCAGGACCGTTTCCACGGCCCGGGGGATGTGGCGGATAATTTCGTCAATGCCCGTGGCCGGGGTCGGAGAGGCCAGCTGTCCCGCCACCCGGTTGGCTCTGGCGGCGGCGAACGCGGCTTCTGGAATCGCCATGCCCGTGCTGATCAGGGCGGAGACAATGCCGGTCAGGGTGTCGCCCGTGCCGCCGATGGCTTCCATGGCCTCGTGTGACGGGCCTTCCACCCGGAACAGTTCCCCCTGTTGGTTCATGACATAATCTACCGCGCCTTTTATCAGCAGATACCGGGCCGCGTTGTCATGGGCATAGGCCCGGCCCACCAGCTCCATGACCGGATTGTCCGTGTGCAGGATAAATCCTCGGGTGTAAAACGGGTGGGGTGCGGTTTCATCCGCCAGAAACGCCAGTTCTCCGGCATCCGGGGTGAACAGGTCGTAAGACGGGGCCGCCCCGCTCATCTTGGCGGCATACATGAACCCGGCATCGGCGATGAGGATAGGGGTGTTTTCCAGGTCCTGAAGCCTGAACAGGACCCGGTTGTGCCAGTCCGTGTCCGGCTGCAGGTAATGAAACACCAGGGTGTGGATGTCGGACAGGGACGCGGCCGTGACCAGGTGGTCATACAGTTGTCTGCTGCCGTGGCCCTTGCCCGTGTCCCCGGCCAGAAAGCCTGTGACAGGGTCCCGGCCGAATACGCTCAGGGTTTGGATGGCCGCCCCCATGAGGGCCGGGGTTCCCCGGTGGATCGGAACGGGTCTGCCGTTCAGGACCAGATGGCCGTGTGCCAGTGTCACCGGCCCTTCGGCCAGGCCGAATTCATTGTCCGGTACTGTTCCCACTATGGCAAGCATTGGGTTTTCATCTCCTTGACCGCCAGCCCCAGGGCATACCCGCACAGGGTATGGCCGATTTCCAGGGGATCGGGTGCCTCATCCAGCGGCTGTCCCACCATCACCCCGGCCAGCCAGGGCACATCCGGACATCCGCCGCCGGACACATTGACGATGATCCGGGTCTGTTTGTCCACCGTGATTTTCATGTTGGCGGCCCGGACCATGAGCCAGTCCCCGAAATCCTTGACCTGGAACAGGCTCACCGGTTCCAGCAGCGGGTCGGTCACGGGCACCACCTTGAGCGGTTCATTGCCGCTGGCGGTGAGCAGCCGGACAATCTCCAGCTGCGCGATCAGAGGAAACACGATCACCAGGTCGCACCCGGTCTGGATCTCCGGGGGCGGTCCCATGACCCGGACATACCACCCGTTTTTTTTGAGCAGGTTTTCCGCCTGGATCACCTCGCTGGTATGTTCAAACACCAGGATACCGTGATCCGTCTGAAACGCGTTTTTGTCTCTTTCTGATGCTTTCTTGCCGAGTGTTTTTTTTAAAAATTTGAACAAAAGTCCCATCCTGAGTAGGTTAATCGGATTTGACAATGGACAGATGATATTCATCTCCGGTTTCCCGGATATCCGTCACCCGGCAGTTCCGGCTTTCAGCTGCCCGGGATACATTTTCCTTGGAAGCCTCCGTGTCCACCAGCACTTCAAACTGAGTATCTCCGGGAGACTTCACCGCCTCCAGAAACATGAGCACGGGCTGGGGACAGGACAATCCCCTGGCATCGATGGTTTTTGTCATGATGTTGTCTCCTTGATTATTGTTTACGCATTGAAAGGCCAATGGCCAGACAGACGACGAATCCGACAATGACCGCAGCGATCCCGTGGGGTCCCACCCCGGCAGGGGAGCTGGCCAGGCCGAAATTGTGGGAAAAACCTGCCCCGACAATCATACCGAACACAAATACAGCGGCATCTCCGTCTCCTTCACCGGCCAGAAACAGCTGCCGTCCCGGGCATCCTCCGGCCAGGGCGAACGCCAGACCGGCCAGGGCCATACCGGCAAAATTCCACAGATGCAGGGTGTGGGCCACGGGCTGTTTTTCAAACCCCATGTTAAATTGACCAAACACGAGATTGGCGATGCCTGCCACCACCAGCAGGGTGATGACACCGGTGAGCAGGTGCATCTGGCGGAACAGCACCAAATCTCTGAACGCCCCCATGGTGCAGAACCGGCTCCGCTGGGCCAGAAATCCGATCACCAGACCGGCGGCTATGGAAATGAGCAATGGCGCGCTCATGGCACCCGGTCCTTTGATGCTGTAAAACAGGATATCGTTTTTGGGCTCTCCGTCTATTTGCGGAAATATCAGCATCAACACCAGAAATCCCAACATCACCACCGGCATGAGAAGGCCGGCGGCGGTATGGGTTTTCTGGGTCCGGCCCAGGTTGTACCCGTTTTTCAGGAACAGGGTACCGATCCAGATGCCGAAAACCAGACCGGCCAGTCCCAGGATCGCATTCAGATCTCCGCCGGCCAGCCGGAGCAACGCCCGCCAGGGGCATCCCAGAAATACCAAAGCCCCGATCATGGCAAACACGCCCAGCACAAATCTCACAAACGGGGCTGATCCGGTTCTGGGACGGAAATCCTTGAACGCCAGCGCTGCTGCCAGAGACCCCAACACAAATCCAATGATTTCAGGCCGCATGAATTGAACGACTGCGGCCCGGTGAAACCCCAAAGCTCCTGAGATATCCCTTTCAAAACAGGCCACGCAAATGCCCATGTTGCCGGGGTTACCCAGTTTTTGAAGCAGCGGGGCCAAAACGCCGATGGCTGCCCCCACCACAATGATCCCCGTGCGGGTGGCCCAAAAATTTTTTGTCATGGATGTGACTCCTTAAAAACAGGTTAACTGCCGTTACATTCTGATTCATCAATCCGATGAAATCTGAAAAACGGGGTTTTAATACACACGGGGCTTACAAAGAGTCAAATTGTTAATATTAATGAATTCATGACAAAAACATAGAAAATGTAAATACCAGACAATCCCACCGACTGCGATACTTGGAACAGTCGTTTCAACCGGGAGGGTCTGTTTAAAAGTCAGTTTTATATTCAAGTTGACAGAAACGGGTTCTGATTCATATAATCAAGCGATATTGTAAAGCCGGTGTTGACCCCAAAAAGGATTTCCTTCAGGGGCTTTGCCGATATCGACTGGAATGGGTCCCATGAAGCTGTTCACCTGTGACTGCTGCGGAAATCTCTTGTATTTTGAAAATACGACCTGTCTGCGCTGTGGGGCGCACCTGGGTTTTCTGACGGGTGCCATGCACCTGGCGGTCATCTTGATCCCCGATAATCATGATTGTGACCGGCTGCCGGGCCGGGACCGGCAATCAGCCTTTCGCAAATGTGCCAATTATGCGGATCACAATGTCTGCAACTGGATGGTGCCAACGGATTCTGAACAGCCTTTCTGCGTGGCCTGCCGTCTGAACAGAACCATTCCCAATCTGAAGACAGAAGACAACCGGACCCGCTGGCACAGACTGGAAATCGAAAAACGCCGGCTGGTGTTCTCCCTTTTACGTCTGGAACTTCCGGTGGAGCCGCTCAGCACCCATCCCGCCGGGCTTGGATTTGATTTTCTGGCTGATCAGGATCCTGCCTTCAGTGAACGCGGCAGAGTGATCACCGGTCATGATGAGGGATTGATCACCATCAATATCGCGGAAGCCGACCCTGTGGCCAGGGAACAGATGCAGGCGGCCATGGATGAACATTACCGGACCATTCTGGGGCATTTCCGTCATGAAAGCGGTCATTATTACTGGAACCGGCTGATCAGGAATACGGAATGGATCAATCCCTGCCGGGAGTTGTTCGGCGACGAGACCCTGGATTATTCCCGGGCCCTGGAGCGGCATTACCGGCAGGGCCCGCCCCGGGACTGGCAGAAACAGTTTGTCAGTAAGTATGCGGCCAGCCATCCCTGGGAGGACTGGGCTGAAACCTGGGCCCATTATCTGCATATCGTGGATACGCTTGAAACAGCCCATCATTTCGGCATCCAGGTCGATCCCGGGGTGAAGGGAAACCGCGCATTGGATGTCAGTCTGGAACTTGATCCCTATCAGGAGGCGCATTTCGATGTGCTTATTTCACACTGGCTGCCGGTCAGCTTTGCCCTGAACAGCCTGAACCGGAGCATGGGCCATTATCATGCCTATCCGTTTGTCCTTTCTCCGCCGGTATTGAAAAAACTGGCGTTCATCCACCGTGTTGTCCGTGCCCGGCAGGTGCAGCATTAACGGATGCCCGACGAGGTTGCCCCAACCCATGAGAGGAGGTATCATGAAATTTTCAAACTATCAGACCCAGGGATTCTATGACGAACTGTTCGATGAAGACGGAACGCCCCGCCCGGGCACCGAACTGCTGGTCAATAAAATCGAGTCCCTGCCGGAAAAGGATCTGCTGCACAAACAGCGGTCCGCTGAAACCGCACTGCTTCAGCTGGGGAACACCTTTGCGGTCTACGGCAGTGAAGAGGGCACAGAAAAGATCCTGCCCTTTGACATCATTCCCAGAATCATCAACAGCAAAGACTGGCAGGTCATAGAGCGGGGACTGAAACAGCGGATTTATGCCCTGAACCGGTTTATCCATGATGTGTACCATGACAGAAAAATCCTCAAAGACAAAGTGGTGCCTGAAGATCTGGTGATGTCCTGCGCCACCTACCGCAAACAGTGCGAAGGACTTCATCCCCCCAAAGGCGTGTGGTGCCATGTCACCGGCACCGACCTGATCCGGGACATTGACGGCCGGTTTTATGTGCTGGAAGACAACATGCGCTGTCCTTCGGGAGTGTCCTATGTGCTGGAAAACCGGCAGGTGCTCAAACGCACCTTTCCCTATGTGTTTGCCGATTCCCGGGTCAGGCCGGTGGATGATTACCCCAACAAGCTGCTGGCCACCCTGGAGTCCCTGGTTCCTGAAAATGTGCCTTCCCCGAAGATCGGGGTCCTGACCCCGGGGATGTACAACTCCGCCTATTTTGAACATTCATTTCTGGCCCAGCAGATGGGGGTGGAGCTGGTGGAGGGCCAGGACCTGGTGGTTTCGGACGGGTTTGTGTATATGCGCACCACAAGGGGGCTTCAACGCATCGATGTGATCTACCGGCGGCTGGATGATGATTTCATGGATCCCACCGCTTTCCGGCCCGACTCCATGCTGGGGGTTCCCGGGATCATGGATGTCTACCGGAAAGGAAAGGTGGCCATGGCCAATGCCCCGGGGACCGGGATTGCCGATGACAAGGCCGTGTATGCCTATGTGCCCAAAATCATCAAATACTATCTGGATGAGGATGCGATCCTGCCCAATGTGCCCACCTTTATCTGCAGAGATGACAAAGACCGGGCACATGTCCTGGAAAACCTGGAAAAGCTGGTGGTGAAGGCAGCCAATGAATCCGGGGGCTACGGCATGCTCATCGGCCCCCATGCCACGGAAAAAGAACGGGAAACGTTCGCAGGACTGATCCGGAAAAACCCCCGGAACTATATTGCCCAGCCCACCATCTCTCTTTCCAGGGTGCCCACCATTGTGGGGGACAAAATTGAGGGGCGGCATGTGGACCTGAGGCCGTATATCCTGTATGGCGAAGAGATTTATGTGCTGCCCGGCGGGCTCACCCGGGTGGCACTCAAAAAGGGCTCCCTGGTGGTCAACTCTAGCCAGGGCGGGGGAACAAAAGACACCTGGGTTATCGATGCCGCTGAAGATGGCCCGGCAGAAACAAATACGGCCAGTACTGATGGAATCACCGGGACGGACAGACAACCCGGGGGCTCACAGCAGCAGCGCACTCCGGAATCACGGAATGGCCCGGATTCAGGTTCCCAGTCCCAGTTCATGAACCTGAAAACCACTACAGGAGGTGCCCATGCTTAGTCGTGTTGCCAGTTCAGTCTACTGGATGACCCGTTACATTGAAAGGGCGGAGAACATCGCCCGTTTCATCAGCGTGAACCTCAATCTCACCCTGGATTTTCCCAGTGAAGCCGGCAGCCAGTGGCAGCCCATTGTCATGACTACCGGGGACCATGATCTGTTTGAAAAAAAATACGGCACCGACTATTCATCCAGAAATGTCATCCACTTTCTGGCACTGGACCCGGATTACGGCAACTCCATCCTGTCATCTTTGAAGGCTGCCCGGGAAAACGCCCGGTCCGTGAGGGAGATCATCTCCTCGGAGATGTGGGAACAGATCAACCGCTTTTACATCGAACTGCGGGATGCGGCCACGACCGATTTTCCCAACCGCAATCCCCACAAGTTCTTCAAGATCATCACCATGCGGGGACACATGTTCACCGGGCTGCTCTATTCCACCATGTCCCACGGCGAGGCGTTCCGGTTCGCCCTGACCGGCCTGATGCTGGAGCGGGCGGACAAAACCTCCAGAATCCTGGATGTGAAGTATTTCATGCTTCTGCCAAAGGGCGGGGAGGTGAACAGTCCCTATGACTCCATCCAGTGGGCCGCGGTACTCAAATCCGCCAGCGCCCTGGAGATGTACCGCAAACGGTTTCACCGGATCATCCCCCGGCAGGTGTGTGATTTTCTCATGTTTGATTGTGAGTTCCCCAGATCCATCCGGTATTGTCTGAAAAAAGCGGAACAGTCGCTGCACAAAATATCGGGCAGCCCGGTGGGGACGGTGTCCAACCTGGCGGAAAGAAGCCTGGGAAGGGTGTGTGCGGATTTGGATTATTCAGATATCGATGAGGTGATCGACACGGGAATGCACGAGTATCTGGACGGTCTCCAGGTGAAAATCAACACCGTGGGCGCCCACATGCATGATGCTTTTTTCAGGGTGCTGCTGCCTTCGGAATACCAATAAAATTTTTTTAAACGGAGAACAGACTATGGCCATCCAGGTGGCGCTTTATCATAAAACAGATTATCGGTATGACAGAAAAATCCAGCTGGGAGCCCAGGTGGTGCGGCTGCGGCCGGCCCCTCACTGCCGCACCCCCATCTTAAGCTATTCCCAGAAAATTTTACCGGAAAAACATTTCATCAACTGGCAGCAGGACCCCTTCAGCAATTTTCTTGCCCGTCTGAATTTTTCTGAAAAAACGGACCAGTTCTCCATTGTGGTGGATCTGACAGCTGAGATGATTATCATCAACCCGTTCGATTTTTTTCTGGAGCCCCATGCCGAGAAGTTCCCCTTTACCTACAAACCGGAACTGGCAAAGGACCTCAAACCCTTTCTCCAGGTAGATCCGCCGGGAAAAAAGCTCAAAGAATATCTGGCTGCCATCGACCGCAGCGAGATGGACACAAATGACTTTCTGGTCATGCTGAACCAGGGCCTGGAAAAGACCATCCGGTACAATATCCGCATGGAGCCCAACGTCCAGAGCGGTGAGGAAACCCTCACCAAGTTGAGCGGTTCCTGCAGAGATTCGGCCTGGCTGCTGGTGCAGATCCTGCGCCATATGGGCCTGGCAGCCCGGTTCGTGTCCGGATATCTGATCCAGCTGGCCCCGGATGTCAAATCCCTGGAAGGCCCGTCCGGTCCGGAAAAAGATTTCACCGATCTTCATGCCTGGACTGAGGTGTACCTTCCCGGTGCCGGGTGGATCGGCCTGGATCCCACCTCCGGCCTGCTGGCAAGTGAGGGCCATATCCCGTTGGCCTGCACACCGGATCCCAGAAGTGCGGCCCCGGTCACCGGACTGTTGGAGCCTTGCGAGGTGGCGTTCAGCCATGACATGAAAATTACCCGGATTCATGAAGACCCTCGCTCCACCAAACCCTATCCCGAAGAGATCTGGCAGGAGATCGAGGCCCTGGGCCATCAGGTGGATGAACAGATTGAACAGGAGCAGATCACCCTGACCATGGGCGGGGAACCCACCTTTGTATCTGCCACGGACATGGAAGGGGAGGAGTGGAATACCGCGGCGGTGGGCCCCACCAAAAAGCCTTTGTCCATGGCCCTGCTCAAGCGGCTCCGGGCGTTGTGGGCCCCGGGCAGTCTCATGCACCTGGGCCAGGGCAAATGGTATCCCGGAGAATCTTTGCCCCGGTGGGCGTTGAGCTGCTTCTGGCGCAAAGACGGCACCCCCCTGTGGAAAGACGATGCCCTGTTTGCCGATGAAACGCAGGATTACGGGTTCGGCCCGGCACAGGCCCTGCGGTTCATGACAGCCCTCACCCGGATCCTGGGGGTGGATCACAGATATGTGATCCCGGCCTATGAGGATGTGTTCCACTGGCTGTGGAAAGAACAGCGGCTGCCTGTCAACGTCACCCCGGAGGACTCCCGGCTGAAGAACGCCGAGGACCGGGCGCGCATGGCCCGGGTATTTGAAAGGGGCGTGGGCGAGGTGACCGGTTATGTGCTGCCGCTGCAGAAAGGATCATGGAAGAGCGGTCCCTGGCATCTGAGAAGCAGTGATCTGTTCCTGATCCCGGGGGATTCCCCCATGGGGCTGCGCCTGCCATTGGATGCGCTGCCCTGGGTGGCGCCAAAGGAGTACCCCCATGTGACGGCCGAGGACCCCATGGGGCCGAAAGTCCCGTTTGCCGACCCGCTTACCACCCCGGCGGACAAAGAAAAACTTGCGGCCCTGCTGGCTGAACGGGCATCCCAGTCCCATATCGACGGGGCGCCGGAAGAAGCGCTGCGCGATGATGTGGTGGGGCAGCCCCGGCCTTTTGACGATCCGGCCCCGGTATCGGATAGATCCGCGCCCCGGACCGGAGAATCCGCAGCCTGGGTGATCCGAACCGCCCTGTGCATCCAGCCCCGGGAGGGGAAACTCTATGTGTTCATGCCCCCCATGGACAAGGCGGCCCATTATTTCGAGCTGATTTCCGCCATCGAGGATGCCGCCGCCGTCACGGGCATGCCGGTGATCATCGAGGGCTACACCCCGCCCTTTGACCACCGGATCAACCGGTTCAGCATCACCCCGGATCCGGGCGTCATGGAGGTCAACATCCATCCGGTCCGTTCCTGGAAAGAGATGGTGACCATGACCACGGAACTCTACGAAGCGGCCCGGCAAACCGGTCTGGGAACGGAAAAGTTCATGCTGGACGGCCGCCACAGCGGCACGGGCGGGGGCAACCATATTATCCTGGGCGGCCCGAGCCCTCAGGAGAGCCCATGGCTGCAACGGCCGGATCTGCTGCGCAGTTTTCTGACCTTTTGGAACAACCATCCTTCTTTGTCCTATCTTTTTTCAGGGCTGTTCATGGGACCCACCAGCCAGGCCCCCCGGATGGACGAAGCCCGGCATGACAGCCTGTATGAGCTTGAGATCGCGTTTGAGGCCCTGCAAAATGAAACCGCATCGGGTCATTCCCGGAACAGGGGCCATGACATTTCCTGTCCGCCCTGGCTGGTGGACCGCCTGTTCCGGCATCTGCTCACGGACCTGACCGGCAACACCCACCGGGCCGAGTTCTGCATCGACAAACTCTACTCGCCGGACAGTGCCACCGGCCGCCTGGGGCTTGTGGAGTTCCGGTCTTTTGAGATGCCGCCCCACGCGTTCATGAGCCTGGCCCAGCAGCTGTTGCTGCGCATCTTCATGGTGAAATTCTGGAAAACGCCCTGTGAGGAAAAACTGGTTCACTGGGGGACCCGGCTCCATGACCAGTTCATGCTCCCCTTTTATGTGTGGCAGGATTTCTGTGATGTGCTCGAAGAACTGAACCGTGACGGGTATCCCCTGACACCGGCCCATTTCCATCCCCATTTCGAGTTCCGGTTTCCCTTTGTGGGAAAGGTGGTCCTCGCCGGCATCGAACTGGAACTGCGCACCGCCATGGAACCGTGGCATGTGCTCGGAGAAGAGCCTGGAGGCGGTGGAACAGCCCGGTATGTGGACTCCTCTTTGGAAAAGATGCAGGTGCGGGTGAAAAATATGAACGATTCCCGTTACATGGTGACCTGCAACGGCCGGGCACTGCCCCTGCAACCCACCGGTGTGAACGGCGAGTTCGTGGCCGGTGTCCGGTACCGGGCATGGCAGCCGCCCTCCTGCCTGCATCCCACCATCGGGGTGCATGCGCCCCTGGTCTTTGATATTGTGGACACCTGGCACAAACGGGCCATCGGCGGCTGCACCTACCATGTCTCCCATCCGGGGGGCCGGGGCTATGACATCTTTCCCGTCAATGCCTACGAGGCCGAAGGCAGGCGGGTGTCCCGGTTTTTCAGCATGGGACATACGCCGGGCACGCTGGAGCACATGCCTGAACAAAGGGTCAGCCGGCAGTTTCCCCATACCCTGGATCTGAGGAGAAGCCGTTGATGCAGGCGCCTGTTTTTCCCGGTGCCGTGTTTTCCGATCCCGCATTTTCCTCTGCCTGGTGCAGTGGTATCCTGACAAAGGAAAACCAGCTTTCCCCGCACTGGCATGGGCTTGTCACCTATCTCAACAGTCTGGGCTCCCCGGAACTGGAACGAAGATGGCAAAAGGCCCGCCGGATGATGCACGAGCATGGCGCGGCCTATAATGTGTTCGATCAAACAGAGGGGATGGCGCGGCCATGGGAACTGGATCCCATCCCGTTTCCCGTGTCACCGGAAGCCTGGGCCCTGCTGGAGCGGGGCGTGGCCCAGAGAACCCGCCTGCTCACCGCGATGTATGATGACATCTACGGTTCCCAGGCCTTGATCAGAAACGGCCATCTGCCGCCGGAACTATTGTTTGCCAACCCCCGCTATCTGCGACAGTGCCATGGCCTTTACGTTGCCGGCAAAGCAAGGCTCCACTTTTATGCCACCAACCTGTGCCGGAGTGCCGACGGCGCCTGGCAGGTGATCTCCCATGGGGCGCAGGCCCCTTCCGGTGCCGGATATGCCCTGGAAAACCGGATCATCCTGTCCAGGATTTTCCCCCGTATGTTCCACGCAGGCAAGGTGTTGCGGCTGGCACCGTTTTTCAAACACCTCACCCACTGTCTCATGGCAATGTCCGGATCGGGAAAACGTGAGCCGGCCCTGGTCATGCTGTCATCCGGGCCTGCCAGCCCGGCCTATTTTGAACAGGTATTTTTGTCCAGATATCTGGGTGTGACCCTTGTGGAAAGCACTGATCTGACCGTGCGCGGGGATGCGGTGTTTCTCAAGACCCTCGAGGGCCTCCATCCGGTGGATGTGATTCTGCGGCGGATCGATGATATGTCCTGCGACCCCCTGGTATTTACCAACCCGACCGTCACAGGGATTGCAGGTCTTGTACAGGCAGTCCGGGCCGGCGGGGTGGCTGTTTGCAATCCTTTGGGCAGCACGATTCTGGAAACCCCCGGATTCATGCCTTTTCTGCCGGGAATCTGCCGGATACTTCTGGAAGAGGACCTTATTCTTCCAAATGTTTCCACCTTCTGGTGCGGCCGGCCCGAAGACCTGGCCTTTGTGCGGGACTGCCTGGAAAAAAGCATGTCCGGAAATGATGCGCAGCCTTTGATTATTGCCTCCGCCTTTGGCATGGACCGTGAATCTGCCGTGGATATCCGCCTGGTGAGCCGGCGGAAAAGAGAGCAGCTTGCAGCCAGGCTCATATCCGCCCCTCATGACTATGTGGCCATGGATGCCGGAGCCACCTGCACCCTTCCGGTGTGGGAGAAAGGCGCGCTGAAACAGCGGCATGCGGCCCATCGTCTGTTTTCCATTGCCGGGTATGGGATCGATTCAGAAAATGATGTGTCAGTGATGCCCGGGGCATTGACCCGGGTATCGGAAAATGGTTCTATTTTTTTGATGGACAGCAGTGATGCGAAGGGCGGCAGCAAAGACACCTGGTTCTTTTCCCATGAACCGGTCACGTTTGAAAGCATGATGCACCATTTCACGGACAGTCTGGAAATCCACCGGGACAGCGATCTTCCCAGCAGGGTGGCGGACAACATGCTCTGGCTGGGACGGTATGTGGAGCGGACCGAAGGCGTGCTCCGGGTGCTCAGGAGTGTTCTCAACCGCCTGAACAGTGAAACCCGTCTGGATATCATCCAGGAGTTTCCGTTTCTGCTCCGCATCATGGCCAACCTTGAGATTGTCTCTTCTTCGTTTGTGAGCCCAAAGGCCGCCTATAACACACAAATCATCGAGACCGAACTGATGGCGGCCATGTTCAGCACCCAGCGTTCCGGCAGCATCCGGAATTTGATGCAGCATGTCAAGCGGGTCGCCGCCAGTGTCAGGGACCGGCTTTCCAACGATTCATGGCATGTCCTGGGACGAATGGAAAATGAACTGGCAAAGGTGTCTTTCCAAAAAAACAATCAGATCAGTGATGCCCAGGAACTGGTCAGTGAAATGATCCTCACCATATCGGCTTTTGCCGGTCTGGCACTTGAAAGCATGACAAGGGGCATGGGATGGCGGTTCATGGATATGGGCCGCCGGCTGGAACGGGCGGATTACACCATCACCCTGCTTCAGAGCCTGTTTTTTTCCGGGGAAAATGCGGTGCCATCCGGCAAAATGTCCCGGAGTCATGATCTGGAAGCCCTGCTGGAAGTGGCGGACAGCACCATCACCTACCATACCCGCTACCGGACCATTCTTCAGAAGGAGCCGATTGTTGATCTGCTGCTCCTGGATGAGCTGAACCCAAGATCCGCAGGGTTTCAGATGGCAAGGCTGTCCGAGCATGTGGAGGCACTTCCCGGAAACACCCTGCGGCCTTTTCGGACAAAAGAGGAGAAGATCACCCTGGATCTGACCACACAGCTGCGTCTCACAGACATTTCCAATCTCATGGCAATGAACCAGGCAGGAGAGCTGCCTCAGCTTTACCAAATTCTGAAGCGTTTGAAAAAAGGGATTCAGGCGTTGGGGGATCAGATCACTCAGCACTATCTGAGCCGTATCGAGACAGAGCAGCAGATGCGCATTTCTTTTGATACGGATGGTTTCGTTGTAAAAGACGGGGCACAGGGATGGAAAGAATCATGAAATATGACATCTCACATATCACACAGTATCGATATAAGCTAAACGCCTCCCTTTCCCATAATGAGCTGTTTTTGAAACCCAGACAAACACCGGTCCAGCACTGCATGGAACATACCCTCACTCTTTCGCCTGCTCCGTCGGCCATGTCGCAGCGCAAGGATTATTTCGGCAACAGCGTGACCGCTACCACGGTTCAGGTGCCGCATACTCTGTTTGAAATAACCGCCAAAAGCCGGGTGGAGCTCATCCCGATTCCCGCACCTGTGCCCGAAGAGACAGCCCCCTGGGAACAGGTCATTGCCGCTGTCCGCCGGCACGCCACCCCGGAGGATCTGGATGCGTTTCAGTATGTGTTTCCCTCTCCCATGATTCCGGTATCAGAAGACCTGGCCCGGTGGGCCCAGGACCTGTTCCCGGCGGGAGAACCGGTCCTTAAGGCAGCTTTAAGGTTGACAGAGCGGATTTTCACCCAATTTAAATACGATCCCGGTGCGACCACCACCACCACCCCGGTGGCGGCGGCCTTTGAAATCAAACGGGGAGTGTGCCAGGATTTCGCCCACATCGCTATCGCATGTCTGCGTTCCCTGGGACTGCCAGCCCGGTATGTGAGCGGCTATCTCCACACACAGCCGCCCCCTGGGAAAGAACGGCTGAAGGGCGCGGAAGCATCCCATGCCTGGTTTGCCGTCTACATCCCCGGCATCGGGTGGGTGGACCTGGATCCCACCAACAATGTCATGCCTTGTGATCAGCACCTGACCCTGGCATGGGGCAGGGATTACAGTGATGTCACCCCGGTGAAAGGCACGGTTCTTGGGGGCGGGCGCCATCAGCTCAGCGTGGCGGTGGATGTGACCTGTATGGATTGACACCGGCATGCCGGCATGTCCGTTGTTCCCTTTAAAATCGATCAGTTCCTCAGCGTGGCCATGATCCGTTCCGGTGTGTTGAGCAGGGCAAAAACGTCCAGAATATGTCTGACCACCAGATCGGCGGCAGCCAGTGCGCCCGTGGCCAACCCCTCTTCCTGCAGCACCGCAATGCCGATGGCGGCATCATTGAGCATCAGCACATCGTTGACCCCGTTGCCCACGCACAGGGTGCGGTCCGCGCCAAGTGCGGCAATGAACTGCTGCTTTTGCCGGGCCTGGTCCCCGGGGGAAATGATCACTACTTCACAGTCGATGTCTGATACCTGTTCGGTGACAAACCCGAAGGTGTCCGCCGTGATGACATGGCAGGCGGCACGGCCGGACAATGCCCGGATCACCTCTTTGACCCCCGGGATGATCACCCCGTCGATGGCAATGGTGCCGTTATAATCAAAGACCAGGTGATGAATTTCTTTTTTCCCCGCACCGGGGATGTCGATACTGATCATGGTATTTTCCTGATATGTGTGGTGTCCGGTTTTTCATCAATTGAACTATACCAGAACCGGGCCCGCTGTCCAATTCGAAAGTTCAATGATGCACGGGTTGTTGTATCGATAATGTCAATCCAGGACATCGGCTTGACAGAAACAGGCGAACGGTTTATGGGTGTGCCATGACTAAACAGGGGGACATGGGAAAGAAAACGGTCTGCCGGACAGCCTGGAAACGCACCATGGTTAACCGGACCGCCATTGTTATCATGGTCAAGTATCCGCAGGCCGGAACAGTCAAAACCCGGCTCGGCAATCAGATCGGCATGAAAAAGGCCTGTGAACTCTACCGGGAATTTGTCCGGACCCTGATGGCCACCTGCCGGTCAACAGGCTTTGACACGGTGATCAGCTGTCATCCGGACCATCCGGTTTCCGATTACCGGAAATGGCTGGGCACCGGGGTTCAGTACATGGTTCAAAAAGGACCGGATCTGGGCCAAAAGATGCGGGATGCCTTTGAACAGGGCTTTGCCCTTGGGTATGACCGGGTGGTTCTGACCGGCAGTGACCTGCCCCATCTGGCAGGTGCCAGGATTGAAGAAGCGGCACAAAAGACCGGAATGTGTGATGTGGTGATCGGGCCTGCCCTGGACGGGGGGTATTACCTGGTGGCCATGACACAGGGTCGCTTTTTTCCTGGAATGTTTGATGCTATCCCCTGGAGCACGCCGGATGTGCTGCGCTTGACGCTGGAGAAAATCGCGGCAGCCCGGCGCAAACCCTGTCTGCTGGCAGTCATGAGAGACATCGATACCCTGGCGGATCTGACCGCTGTTTCAGCGGAAACCGGGTTGTTTGTCAATCACACAACCAACGGAACCAGATAAGGCGGCGTTTGAGATGAAAATTTCCGTCATAGTGCCGGTATTCCGGGAAGCAGAAACCATCCATGCATTTCTTGATACCGTGCAGACGGTTTTCCCCGCACCGGCCCATGAAATCATTGTGGTGGACGGCAGTCCGGAAGGAGACACCCTTGCTGCCGTTGATCTGCCTCAGGTCAAGACGATCCGCTCCGGCAGGGGCCGGGCCAGACAGATGAACCGGGGGGCTGCCATGGCCGGAGGGGAGATTCTCCTGTTTGTGCATGCAGATACCCGGTTGCCCGTGAACGCGCCCGAATTGATAACAAACCTGTTGTCCAAAGATCCGGACCTGGTGGGCGGGGCGTTTTCGTTGGGGATTGACGATGACCGGTTTCCTTTGAAGGTCATAGAATGGTCTGCCAACCTCAGGTCTAAGATGACCCGCGTTCCTTATGGGGATCAGAGCATATTTCTCAAGAAAGACTATTTTCACCGAATAGGCGGATTCAGGGAGATGCCCATCATGGAAGATCTGGAATTAATGACCCGGATCAGGAAAAAAGACGGCAGAATCCATATCCTGAAGCAAAAATCCGTCACCTCCTCCCGGCGGTGGAAAAAGGAGGGGATCGCAGCCTGCACCCTTCGCAACTGGCAGATCCGGCTGATGTATCATCTGGGGGTCCCGGCGGACAGGCTGGCAAAATTCTACAAGTAACTTGATATCCATATGATCAATGGTCAGCAGATTGCAAATACAAAAATTGTGAATCCTTTTGTATAACGGTCATGCCTTGCCGGGCATGTTGCCTGTTTGTTCATGCTGTCTTTGTGTCCGGGCAGTGTAGACGGCGTTTTCAGCCATTCCTCCGGTGAACGGGTTGTTGAAACGGATGGTGTGGGCATGCACTTCCGGGAACACCTCTTCCAGCAGGGATGTGAAATCTTTTTCCGGCGGATCATCCGACCACAGGGCGAACACCCCGCCCGGGATCAAGTGTCCGGCCAGTTCCGTCATGCCTTCGGGTGTATAAAACCGGGTGTTGGTGCGGTACAGGACCCGGTTCGGGGTGTGGTCGATGTCCAGAAGAATGATGTCCTGTTTTTTTCCGGGAAAGTCCGGATCAAATTCCTGGTCGATATCCCGGCTCCGGGCGAAAAAATCGTCATGGATCATCCGGCACCGGGGGTCTGAGCACAGCTGTTTCCCAAGCGGTACCAGATGGGTTTTGTGCCAATGGATCACGGGTGCCAGATACTCCACCACCACTAAGGAACTCACACGCGAATCTGCAAGGGCTGCCGCCGCCGTATATCCCAGTCCCAGACCTCCCACCACCACATTCAGATCCGTTTTGGTTGTCATGGCCAGGCTGATCTGTGCCATTTTTGTTTCCGCTTCATGGAACAGGCTGGACATAAGGAAATGATCCCCCAGCTTGACCTCGTATACTTCCCTGCCGGCCAGCTGCATCAGGTGCCGCCGCCGCAGGCTCAATTCTCCCAGCCGGGTCTGCTGACAATCCAGTTCTTCAAACAAAGGGCTCATATGTCTCCAATCGTTCAGGCGCTGTCCGCCAAAGCCTGTCTGCGCATCAAACCGGTGTCGGTTGACGGATTCAGTTTGTCACGGACCATAGCACAGCCGGCCCGGGATGTGAAATCCAATTTTTGCGGCCCAGGTCTTTTGGGATGATCAAAAGAGGTCTTGATCTGCCGGCGCATGTGCTTTATTAATATGACGTGAACATAGAACCCAGAAAAGGATACAGGAAAGCATATGTCTGATTTATTCGATACTACGCAGATCAACCAAATGACACTGGCCAACCGGTTTGTCCGGTCCGCCACCTGGGAGGGAATGGCTTCTGACGACGGGGCGGTGACTTCCCGGCTGATCGACACCGTCACTCACCTGGCAGAAGGCGGGGTAGGCCTGATCATTTCCGGTCATGCCTATGTGCTGCCTGAAGGTCAGGCCGGCCCTAAGCAGATGGGCATATACAAGGATGACCTGATCGATGGCCTGACATCCATGACCGAAGCCGTGCATAAGGCTGGCGGAAAAATGGTGGCCCAGCTGGCCCATGCCGGGACCTTTGCCGCTGAAACCCTGACCCGGAACCCGCCCCGGGCCGTGTCCGCGTTTGACGGGCTGGCAAAGACGCCCCGGCAAGAACTCACCTCCGAAGATATCCAGCACCTGGTCACCGCCTATGTGCGGGCGGCTGAACGGGCAAAGACGGCTGGATTTGACGGGGTCCAGGTCCATGCGGCCCATGGGTACCTGTTCAGTCAGTTTCTGTCTCCGGCTTACAACCGGCGGCAGGATGATTATGGCGGGTCCATTGAAAACCGCAGCCGGGCTTTGTGTGAGACCGTGGCTGCGGTGCGGCAGGCTGTGGGGCCGGATTATCCCGTGCTGGTGAAAATCAATGCCTGGGATGATGTGGAAGGCGGCCTGATCCTGGAAGATTCTGTCAGGACCGCTCAACTTCTTGTTGATGCCGGCATCGATGCCATCGAGGTGTCCGGCGGGTTTTTGACCAGCAAAACATTGTCCCCGAGCCGGACCGGGATCAACAAGCCTGAAAAAGAAGCCTGCTTTGAGCAGGGGGCCGCTGTATTTAAAAAGGCCTTGACCATTCCCGTAATCCTGGTGGGCGGCATCCGTTCCCTGGACAAGGCCCGGGACCTGGTTGCCGCCGGCACGACCGATTATATCTCCCTGTGCCGGCCCCTGATCCGGGAACCGGATCTGATCAACCGGTGGCGAAACGGCGATACCCGCCCGGCCCTGTGCACGTCGGACAACATGTGCTTCCGTCCGGCGCTCAAGGGCGAAGGCATCTATTGTGTGACCGAACAGCGCGAACGCACGGAATAACGAACCGCTATGCCGGTGGATCTGAACAAGCTCAAAACCTTTTACACCCTGGCCAAAGCCGGCAGCTACACCGGGTGTGCCCAGCGCCTGTGCCTGACCCAGTCCGCCGTCAGCCATGCCATCAAAAAACTGGAGGCCGACCTGGGGTATGACCTGGTGGACCGGTCCGGCAGAAAGTTCCGTCTCACCCGGGAAGGGGAATTTCTGTTTCAGCAGTGTGCCGGGATTTTCGACCGGATCGATGATACCCTGGACCGCCTGGCAGTCGGCAAAGGGCACCGGATTTCCCTGACCCTGGGGGCACCGGCGGAATTCGGCTCATCCATACTCATCAAGGGCATGGCCCCTTTTCGAAACGTCATCCCCACATCCACGTTGATTTTTTCCTGGATCCGTATCTGCTGGAGCCGCTGTTTTCAGATGCCCTGGATATCATTGTGGACTGCATCCCTCATGTGCATGAAAGCCTGGTGTGCGTGCCGTTGATGAGAGAAGAGTATGTGGTGATCGCCACTGGATCGTATGTAAACGATCACCGGATTCAAACCATTGCCGATCTGTCCCGGTGCAGCCTGCTGTCTTTTGACAAAGACCTGCTCTGGTGGAAGAATTTCATCAATGCCCTGGCCGGCCACGCGGATTTCGGGTGTGAATCTGTGATCCGGATTTCCAGTGTCCGGGGGATTATCAATGCGGCCCGGTCATCTTTAGGGGTGGGATTCGTGCCCCGGTACACGGTGTTGAAAGAGCTGGCGGACGGTCAACTCCTGGAGCTGTTCCCGGACACCGAAGTGCTCAACGACCAGATCAACATCTATCTGAAAAGCGCAATATTCTGGGCATACCGCCGTTCCCGGAACTGATCCAGGGACATCCGGTCACGATTGTTCTCTCACCCGGGCCCAGATGTTTGTTCATCGAACTGATTTTGGCAAACAGCACATCTTTGTCAACCATGAATTTTCTCCTGCAAGTTTTTTTTCAGGCCGGTCTGCATACGTTCCAGATAAAAACCGAAATCCGCAATCCGGGAAATGGCGATCATGTTGAATTCATGGACATATGCCGGGTTTTTCACCACAAGTTGTTTGCCTTTTTGGAGAATCTGTTTGAGCAGCACCTCTCCGGCCCGGTTCATCACATTTGGATGAATATCTTTTCTCAAAAGCCTGCCAAGATCAGTCAGATACTGGCGGCAGAGATGGTCTGCTGACGGTAAGTATTCCGGTAAAAACAGGATGGCCAGGTCCACGTCACTTGTGGGGCGGTGTTTTTCCGATGCAAATGATCCGAACAGGTACACCGCAGCCACTTCATTTTTGGTTGCAAAGTATTGTGTGATTTTTTCTTCCATCGCGGGTGACGTCCTTTCTGACTTAATAATGCTTGTTTTTGCCTGGAAAGTCAAGAAAGGGGCGGGAGTTTCCGGGAAAGGCATCACCCCCCGGCCAGGGGGCCGTGTAGAGTCAGGACAGCATCGGTTTCCAGCGGAGTGCCCAGCGATATTTTCCGGTTGTCCAGAAAAACCATGGGCACCAGCAGGGGGCTGATGTCCTGGTCGATCAGGACCTGCCGGACCGAAGTGCCGGTTTCCACCCGGATCCGGCAGGTTTCCTGTTTCGGGCAGCCCATATCCCTGAAGATGCTCAGCAGGCTTTCCGATAGTTTCAGGGTGAGGGTGATCATTCAACCGCCAGGTTGAATCTTTCCAGGGTTTCTTTTGTTGGGATCCCGTTTTCATTCCAGCCCCGGGCCGCGTAATAGGCATCCAGCATTTCTTCGATCACGGCGAATTCCACCTTGTGGCCTTTGTTGGGGCCCGATGGGATGGGTTCTTCGTAAAAGCGCGGGGGCGGATAATCGTATTTTCTGCCGAAATCCGGGATCTCCCGCTTGTTGAACATCCGGTTCAAATGCCAGATCTTTTCAGACAGATGCAGCAGATCCTTGTCGAAATCCAGTTTTTTCCCGGTGGCGTGATAATACAGTTCCTCGTAATACTGGGTTTCCAGGCCGATCTCCATGTACTGGAGCCGGCAGGTGCCCAGGATGTCGAATGCCGGCCGCAGGTGCTGGGATCTGAGCACCAGGGGCACCACATTTTTGTGGTCTGCCTTGGGGAGCACCTTGAAATCCGTTCCCTGGGAGATCAGGTCATGGACATTGGCATCTTTGTCGCCGCCCACGGCATTGGCCACATCCGATCCCAAAACCCAGCACCGGTTGTGGTGGGCCCCTACATCCGCGGTCATGTAGCCCAGCATCATGCCCGGCGCGTTTCGAGATTCATACCCGGTCCATTCCAGGCCTTTGACATGGATGGCGAATTTTGAACTGTCGTTCCCGATCTTTTCAGCGGCCTTCTTTACCCCGTTGGCCAGCACATCGCCGATGCCTTCTCGTTTGGCGATTTTTTCTAAAATATAGACGATGGAATCCAGGTCCCCCCATTTCACGTCCATGCCCATCTGTTCTTGTGAGATCAGGCCTTTTTCATAGCATTCCAGGGCAAAGGAGACCACAGCCCCGCCCGAGCAGGTATCCAGCCCCAGTTCGTCGCACACCCAGTTGACATGGGCCACGGCATGGATGTCGGCCAGTTCGCAGTTGCTGCCCACCAAAGCCAGGGTTTCATATTCCGGGCCTTCCACATATTTGCTGCCCAGTTTGGTCTTTGCCAGCCCGTATTTGCCGCAGGGGATGGGGCAGGAAAAGCATCCTTTGTCCGTGATTTTCAGCTCGTCCAGGATGGCTTTGCCGTTGATTTTGTCCGCATAGTCACAGTGGGAGGTGGCAAAGTTGCGGGTGGGCAGGGCCCCCACGTCATTGCACCAGTTGGTGATGCCGGCGGTGCCTTCCGGGGTCCAGCCCTTGAACCCGGGTTTTTCCCGGCATGCGGCATAGGTGGCCTTGCCTTTTTTGAGCAGGCCCTTGGGGTCGAACACGGGGATGTCTTGGGTGCCGCGCACGGCAATGGCCTTGATGTTTTTGGATCCCAGTACGGCGCCGATGCCGGTGCGGCCGGCCTGGCGCCCGAAATCATGGGAGATGCAGGCAAAATTGACCATACGTTCCCCGGCCTCGCCGATGGTGAGAATCTGGAACTCCTGTCCCAGATCTTTTTTCAATATCTCTTCCACGGCAGTGGAGCCTTTGCCCCACAGGTGGCCGGCCGGCCGGATCTCCACAGTGTCATTGTCAATGAAGATGTAGGACGGTTCTTTGGCCCGGCCGGTCAAAATGGTGACATCATATCCGGCGTATTTCATGGTCACCCCGAAATGGCCCCCCATGTTGCTGTCACCGTATCCGCCCGTGGCAGGGGATTTGGCGGCAAAATGGGTTTTGCCGGCTGCCGGCAGAAACAGGCCGCTCAACGGTCCCATGGCAATGACAAACCGGTTGTCCGGTCCTAAGGGATCTGTGCCGGGCGGGATTTCATCGTACAGTATTTTGGCGGTGAACCCCCGGCCCCCGATGAATTCATCCACCCATTCTTGTTTCAAGGGGTGTTTTTCAATATTGCCGTCACTCAGATCGATCCTGAGGGTGTGTCCTGCGTATCCGTATAACATGATCATCCTCCGTGTTTGTTTTTCTAGTTGAAGCTGAGTGCATCCCGGGGACACACCTCCACGCACTGCCGGCAGTTGATGCATTTGTAGGGCATGCCGTCCTCATTCACCATCATCACGTTTTCCGGGCAGGCGGACACGCAGGCCAGGCACCCGTCGCATTTTTCCATGTCAATGCGCCAGGTGCCTTTGACCAGATGGATCGCCCCGGTGGGGCAGACGTCGGCACATTCCCCGCACTGGTTGCAGACGGCCACCTCGAAAATGCCGGGTTCGGGAAACCTGGGCATGACCCGCAGCATGGCTTTGGACGGATTGATGATTTTCATGTTCTGCAATGAACACACCAGTTCACAGGCCCGGCATCCGGAACAGGTTTCATGGTTGAATGTCAGTGTCATTTTCACTCTCCTTGACTTTTGAATTATCGACCCTTTCGTGCGCACTAAACCCTTACCATATTTTGTTTACAAATGTATAACGCATTGTTTTCATGGGCTGTTATGAGCAGAATTCATCGCTGCCATGAGATCGTAAACAAAAAAAGGCAGCAGAATCAGATCATGCCTTTTTTCCGGTAGATGCGCATAAGGCCCCAGTCCAGCATAAAGAACAGGAGTATGGGCAGCAACAGAAAGATCAGGGTCAGGATCGCGGCCAGGGACCGGTTGGAAGAGGCGAGCAGCGGCATCAGAAATCCGGTAAAGGAAGGCACATTGCCCCCGCCCATGAGAAACACCAGAAAATATTCGGAAAACGCCACCAGAAACACGACACTGCCGCCGGCGATCATGGCCGGCACCAGCAACGGCAGCTCCACCTGCCGGAAGATGGCGATATTTCCGGCCCCCAGATTTCTGGCACACACCCGGTATCCATCTCCCATGGTCTGAAACCCCGCCACCAGGGCCCGGAACATATAGGGATAGCTGAACAAAGCCAGGATCAGGATCACACCGGGTGCGGTGTCGGCCAGAGACAGTTTGATGAACACCATATGCAGGCCCATGGCAAAGGTCATGGGCGGCACCAGGGCCGGGGTGAGTATCAGGGCTTCCAGCAGCCGTTTTCCGGGAAAACGTTGCCTGGCAAAGGCGGCGGCCGGGGTCAGGCACATGCATAATGTGACGAACACCGTGGCCAGAGAATAAAAAAAGGAAGAAGCCAGAGAAACAACAATCCGTTCCCGGTGGGTGATCAGAAACTCGATGCCGGCAAAAGAAAACTGTTCCGGCCACAGAGCCGGAAACCGCCATCCCGGGGCCAGGCTCACCAGCACCAGGATCCCGGCGGGCAGGGCGAACAGCCCGGAAAGCAGCACCAGAAAGAGGATATGGGCGGCCGGACGGGAGCGTTTCACAGCTTTCGCACCCCGTTTTCCAGGCGGGTGACGGTTCTGGAGTAGGCAATGATGAACAGCACGGCAAAGCCGAACATCAGTGTCAGGATGGCCATAGCTTCCGGACGTCTTGCCAGGTCATGCTTGAAATACAGGTCGAACACATGAAGGCTGAGCATGCCGGGCCGGCTTTCGCTCAGGATATAGGGAATGTCGAAGGCCCCGAAACTGTATAGAAAAAGGATGATGAAACTGGTGTGCAGGGCCGGGGCCAGCCGGGGCAGCACAACGGCAAAAAAGATCCGCGGTTTCGATGCCCCCAGCATGGCTGCGGTCTGGATCTGCCGGACATCGAACCGCACCAGCAAGGCCAGGATCAAAAGCATGGCAAACGGTGTGCCCTTGAGGGTATAGGCCAGGATCATGCCGATGCCCCACCCGGAGTACAGCACATTGGGAAATTCGTGCATGGACTGAATCAGGCCCAGGTGATACGCCAGGGAGGCCAGTATCCCGGAACGGCTCCAGAAAACCAGGACCACGAATGCCACGGCAATGTGGGGCAGAATCAGCGGAATTTTGTATACCAGGGATGCCCCTGCCATTCTCTTTGGCAGCTGCCACACCCGGTAGGCCAGAAAGGTGGCGGCGGCCACGGACCCGGCCGCCGATGCCAGGGCCACGCCGAAAGAAAATCCGGCTGAAGCGAAAAACGAGGGGTCGGACAGGATCACGGCATACGCATCCACCAGCCCGCCCGTATGGGGCAGCGGCGTGAACAGCCCCAGCGACTGGCACACTGTCAGAAACACCCCCCCGCAGAACAGCACCACAAACGGCAGCATCAGGGGGCTGAGCTTCAGAATCAGAATAGCGGTCCGTTTACCGGTCCAGGACATGGGTTTTCCAGTCCTGTTCCAGGGCTTCCAGAAAGGGGGCCGGGATTTCCGGTACGGCGGTTTTTGCCAGCTGATCCGGTGTCAGGGTGGCGGGTCCCAGGTCCACGGCCTCGAACCGCTGCCGGTCCGACAGCGTCAGCAGGTTCATGTCCAGGACCGGGAAATCCCCCCAGTTTTCCGGTTGAAATTTAGAGATCTGGGCATCCACGGACACCAGAAAATCCGCCAGCACCATGGCGCCGGCCTTGTTGGGGGCATTGAAAGGGATGGCCGTGAAATGGGTGTTGAAAATGGATCCATCTTTCAAAGCAAAGGTTCTGACCGTGTCCGGATAACTGCCTTCGAGGATCATGTTCTGGGCATGGGGCGGATGATAGGACATGCCCAAAGCCACCTCTCCCCTGGCAAACAGCGTATCCAGGACCGCGCTGTCCCTGGGATAGGTGCGGCCTTTCTGCCATAAAAACGGCTTGATCTGGTTGAGCCAGTCCCACAGCAAGGGCGCGTTTTTCTCATACAGGTCCGGGTCCCACCCGGCCATGTATGGGTCGTGCCCGCCGGACACCGCATAGAGAATATGGCGGACAAAGGCGGATCCCGTGAAATCCGGGGGCTGGGGATAGGTGAACTGTCCGGGATGGGCCATGATCCACTGTTTGAGGGCCGCCACCGTGTCCGGCGGGGTGTCCGTCCGGGCGGCGTCGTACTCAAAGACGAACTGGGCCCGGCCAAAAGGGGCTTCATATCCCTCCACAGGAAATCCGAAATCATGGGTGATACTGCCCGGATCCACATACTGCTGCACATGGGGCAGGCGGCTGGCAAACGGGCCGAACAGCAGGCCGGCCTGTTTCGCGTTCTTGAAGTTTTCCCCGTTGATCCACAACAGATCGATGGTGCCGGTTTCCTTTCCCGCGGCTTTTTCGTTGAGCAGCTTGTTGACAAACACCCCGGCATCCATGGGCACCCGCTTCAGATCGATGTCATACCGCTGTTTCATCTCTCTGGCCACAAAGGTGTCCACCCAGGCATTGACATGGGCCCATCCGCCATACATGTACCAGTTCACCCGGGTCCCCCGGGCCTGTTCCCGGATCTGTTCAAACGGGGTGTCCGGCAGAAGGTCGCCCGATGCCCGGGCCTGCTGGGCAAAAGGGGTAAAAAACAGTATCAGCAGGATCAACAGCAAACAGGGTCGGTGCGATCGCAGGGTCATAATTTCTCCTTTCAGGTTAAACGTATAAAAGATCCGTCGGAAAAACGGGTCAAAACTTACACTTTAAAATGGCCGGTAGTGAAGAGACACCCGCTGATCTGTGTCAAACCGGTCGTTCTGGCTGTATATGGTGTAAACGTGGGGACCGCCCGTGACTTCATACACGGTGTAGTGGCCGGCAAAGGTTTTGTCAGTGATGCAGCCGAACCCGTCCGGGTCTGCCGTGATGACCAGGTTTTCCGGCCGGGCCGGCAGGGAACTGCCGTTGAGCGGGCCGGTAACGGCCTTATCCACCTGTAACAGGGGAAACAGAACCGGCGGAATCTCGTTGACGGGACCCAGAAACCGGGCCACTGCGGGCGTAGCCGAGTGAAAATACACCTGCCTGGGGGTGTCGAACTGCTGGAGCCGCCCGTCCAGGAGCACCCCGATGCGGTCGGACATGGCAAACGCCTCTTCCAGGTCATGGGTCACGCTGATGGTGGGAATGCCGAATGCCTGCTGGGTGGTGCGGATGAACCGGGCCGTCTCCATTTTCAGGTTCCGGTCCAGGTTGGCAAAGGGTTCATCCAGCAGGAGCACGGCCGGGTTCACGATCATGGCCCTGGCAATGGCCACCCGCTGTTTCTGGCCGGCGGACAGCTGGGCCGGGTATTGATCCGCCTGGGGGGCCAGCTGAAAATAATCCAGCATCTGGTCCACCTGTTTTGTGATCTGCTGTTTTTCAAGGTGCCGGGCCTTGAGGCCGAATCCGACATTGTCTCTCACCGTCATGGCGGGAAACAGCACATAGTCCTGGAAAACGATGATCACGGGGTGGTGTTTGTTCACGGCCTCGGAAAAGAGCACATCCCCTTTGTCCGGGGGTTCCAGCCCGGCAATGATGTTCAGCAGGGTGGTTTTGCCCGCACCGGAGGGTCCCACGATGGAGACCAGTTCGCTGGATTCGACATGACAGGTGATCTCTTCCAGAACGGTCTGGTTTTTAAACCGCTTGCTTATTTGACGCAGTTCAAGATCCATGGGATATCCGACAGATACTGCTGTATTTTGGCAAAGGTGTCCGGGTTCTGGATGGGCCGGTCTGTCTGCGTGTATTCATACCAGGCCATGAAACACCAGGACAGGGCCCGCAGCAGGATGGTTTTTTCCATCACCCGGGATTTTTCCACCACCTCATCCAACGGTATGTCCGGGCAGGCCTGCTGGTGGTAACAGGCAAGAAAAAGGTGCCGGTCTTCCCGGCTCAGAACGGTATCGGTTTTCCACAACGTGGTGGTGGGCACCATGAAGTGGCCCAGATCCTGGTACCGGCAGGAAATCACGGCCTTTTCCCAGTCCACCAGGCAGGCCCGGTCCGGACTGATGAGAAAATTGCCGGAGTTCACTTCCGTGTTCACCAGACACAAGGGTTCCGCTTCAAACAGGGGCCGGGTTTCCTTCGCCAGAGCTTGGACAGTGTCGTGGTAGGACAAAATCTGTTCCTGTTCCTTTTTCAGGGGATGATCGGCAAACCGGTGGAGCAGGCCATGGCTTTCTTGTGCAATGGCGGTGACCGGGTCTGCCTGAACGATCAGGCTGTCCGGCACAGGAACCGTGTGAATCCGGGCAAAGACGTGGGCTGCTTTTTCCAGGTCCCGGCAGTAATCCAGGGGCTCGCCAGGGATGAATTCCATGAGCAGGGCACCGCCTCCCAGGGGGTCGGGCCGGGGATGGCAGGCCAGGGGTTTCGGGGTGACCCCGGAATCCGCCAGGGCCGTGAGCACCTGGTATTCGTAAGCGATCTGATCATCTCCCAGACCCAGCTGGCTGCCGTGGTTGATGCGCAGCACATACTGCCGGGCACCCGATGCCATCAGATAGTTGGCATTGTATTCCCCGGCCGCCAGAAATGTCACAGAAAAAGGAGGGGATACCCACCCGGTATCTGTGAGAAACTGCTGTATCTGTTCCAGTTTGTCCGTATCCGGCATGGTCATGTTGCTCCCGAATTCTGAATGTCTGGTCGCAAAAGCGGCACGGGATTTGATGTGTATCGTTATCCGACAGCATCGTTATCCGATATACTGCGGGGTTATACCATTTTTATGATCACGGGTAAATTTTTTTTATGAATCATCTGCTTGTTGGAGGATTGTCAATGGACCGGCGTTTGAACCCGGATTCCGGTATGTGTCAAAAGTCATTTAATTTTGGATTGTATTGACTGTGTGATGTTTTGGTGTTATTGTGCATATTGAAGAATGAAAAAATATCTGTGATTGGAGGTACCCATGAGCCGGCTCACCATCACCCTTGATGACGATCTACACCAGGCACTTAAAGAAACGGCTGCCCGCCAGGGACGCAGCATCGGGAAAATTATCGAGGAAAGCCTTGTTCTCCGGGGTATTAAATCGATGACTCACGCAAGGCAACTGGTGGAACAGGCCCGTATCAGGGCTGGTTGCAGTGATGAAGAAGCAATCCGCCTTGCGGTTGAAGAAACCCACGCATACCGCAACCGATGAAGCCTCCGGTCTTTATCATCGATACCAATGTGGTTGCAGCAGGGCTGATCACTTCCAGGAAAGAAAGCCCCACGGCACAGATTCTGAACGGCATGATCAATGGAAGGCTGCTTTTTCTTCTTTCGCCGGCGCTGCTCGATGAATACCGGCAGATATTGCTGAGACCCAAACTGGTCCGGCTTCATGGTCTGACAGAACCGGAAATCGGGCAGATTTTGACAGAAATCACTAGCAATGCCATCTGGCGGGATCCTCCTGCCGACAATGAACACATCTCGCCGGACCTTCAAGATTCCCATCTGTGGGCGCTTCTGGCATCAGAGCCGTCAGCGGTTCTGCTCACGGGTGATCATCTGCTCATTGAAAAACCCAGACCCGGCAGTTCAGTCATATCTCCGGCAACCTGGCAGGCCCATTTTGCCGGCCGGTCTCCGGACCCGAACGGAACATAAAAGATGTTTCTGGAAAGGGTCACATCCAGGTTTTGGGTCAGGCTGTCCGGCAGCAAAACCGATACAAACCTGAATTTTCAATCAGGGCTGATATGGTCGGACATCTCGGACAGGTTGATCTCCTGCGAGCCTTGGTTGTCAACTTTCAATGCCCGGTTCCGAAAGTCCTGGGCATCAATTTTTTCCTTAACCCAGGCGTGCCAGGCCTCTTTTCGCGAGGCAACCACCGCATCAAATTCCCGGGACGGCGCAAATTTTTCCAGCGTATCATCTGAAATCCAGACACAGTAATTACATTTTTTTTCGCCATTTTCGAGAACCTTGAAAAAATACTGAAACGTCTGACTTCCAGGCTTTAATCCTTCCTGGATCTCATAGTTTTGATAGTGCCACTTTTCCTGCATGATATCTTCCTTTGTAAATGTTATCCGCTCACCAGTTTTTCCAGCACCTTCTTTTCTGTATCATCCAGTCCCAGCAGGTGAATCTCGCGTAACAGCTGTTCCCGGGTGCCGTTGCCTCCGGCATACCCGTTGAGACGGGCGGTGGCTGTTGAATTCACGATGTCGATCCCGTGAGCATGAAATCGATTGAGAAAAGATTTCAGGCCGGAATGTTTTAACAGGTATTTTTGGTGGTAATCCTCGGCAAGGGTGAAAGACTCCACCGGCAGGATATCGGTCTGCACTTCCCGGCCGGTGCGATGTTCTAGGGCCTGTTTGGAGGCTACAGCCTGTAGCCGCTGTTCTTCGTTTTGGTAGAACACGGCATTTTTATATTGGGTGATGGTTGTCTGCCGGGTATAGGTGTGCCTGTCCCATAAAATATCCAGCAACCGGCGGAAGGTGATCTTTTCCGGATCAAAATCTACCTGCACGGTTTCGGTATGGTTACCGATATGCCGATAGGTCGGGGCATTGGTGCTTCCTCCGGCATAGCCCACCCGGGTTCTGATCACGCCTTCGATAATCCCGAACCGGGATTCAATACCCCAGAATCACCCCAGGCCGAAAGAGGCGGTCTCAAAAACTGCCGGCTGGTTGCGGTCAATGGGCGCCAGGGCCGTGTCCGAAATATCACTGTCATTTCCGCGTCTTCACCGGTTCGGGCATCGGCGGAAATTGCCGGGAACACCATGAACAGTGATATCATCATATATTTTATCAAGGATGTCATGTGCGTATATGTCATTTTTTTGTGTCCTTTTCTAAAAAGGTTACTAAATAATAAGCATGTTTTGGGTAAAAGGCAATGATGGGGAAGTAACCAATGCGGGAGCCGCTTTAGACAGAGCCGTTGCCCTGTAAACAAAAAAAGCCCCTGGACGGCGAACCATCCAGGGGCTTTGGGTCAGACTATATAAGCGTGGTGATTATTCCACGGTTACATTCGTCGCAGCGGGTCCACGCTGGCCTTCAGAGATGTCAAAGGAAACCCGGTCTCCCTCGTTGAGGGATTTGAAACCCATGGCATTGATGCCTGAGTGATGCACGAACACATCTTTTCCACCGTCTTCCTGCTCAATAAATCCAAACCCTTTTGCGTCGTTAAACCATTTTACTGTACCGTTGGCCATGTTGGCTTTCTCCTAAAAAAATAAAATAAAAATAAATCGCTTCGAACCTTAAGGAATAAATCACAGAATGAATCTTGACAAATACCGGAAAGATAGAAACAATTGTGTATAATACAGGATTTAAAATTAAAGTCAACCATTTTTAAAAATATTTTCCCGGTTATTTGTTTTCTGGTACCCGCCACTATCTTTCAAACACAAAAAACGCAAAATACCGGATATAATCGATATCCGGATTGTCTGGTGTCGGCACGTTATGAACCATAAGGATTTTGTGCTAGAAATCCAGGCGGATGCCGGTGGTGGCGATCAGCCCCGGCGAAATGGTATCTTCCCGGCCCTGGCTGCGGAACATGGCATATTCTTCATCAAAAATATTTTCCGCATTTACATAGGCGGTGACATGATCCATCAGTTTTCGTGACACGGATGCATCCACGGTAAAATACCCGTTTTCATTGAGGGTGTTTTCATTGTCAAAATAGATGTCACCATAATAATTGGCCGTCACGGACAGGTTCACGATCTTTGGATTGGTGTACCGGAACCCGAAATGGGCGTTGTGCCGGGGATCGTTGGACAGGTAATTGCCCTCCAGGGCCGCGTTGTTGTCATCTTCTTTAATTTCAGACACATTGTAGGCATAATTGGCGAACAGGGTCAGAGTTTGGGTGGGATACCATTCCAGTTCCGCTTCAACCCCGTGGATATCCACCTCGCTGATATTGTCCAGAATACGTTCAACCCGGGTTTTGGTCCCGCCGGCAAACGGGACTTTGCCGGTAACGCGGTCCCCGATGTAGTCTTTGGCAAAGGACTGGTAGAAGGTCAACCGGCCCCACAGGGTGTCGGTGAGAAACCGTTCCACCCCGATGTCATAGGACCAGATCTCTTCGGCTCCAAGATCGGGGTTGGCTTCCCGGTAATAGGTGCCCCCGCCCCGGACATGGACCTTGTACATCTCGAACAGGCTGGGTGCCCGGAACCCCTTGCCGCCGGAGGCCCGCACCGTGGTTTTGTCATCCAGGTGCCAGGTGATGCCGGCTGTGGGAGAAAAACTGCCCTCGGAACTGGAATCAAAGGTGTTGTCATAAGCCGGCTTGCCTGCACTGCCGGTAGTGTCCCAGTTGGCACCGTCCGATGTCTCGACCCAGTCATACCGGGCACCGAGATTGACGATCACCCGCTCTTCCAGAAACCGCAGATCCAGGTTGGCAAACGGGGAGACAAACTGCTGGCTGCCGTCCGCGCCGACCTTGCGTGTGCTCGCGACATAGATGTCGTCATAGTCCCAGGAGGCCTGTTTGAACGCCGCTCCCAGGGTCAGGCCCGTGGTGTCGCCCAAAGCCAGGGTTGTCTGAAGGTCCGCCCCCCAGACCGTGGCCGGCATCTCTTCCTGGCGCAGGAGCGTGGCAAAGTTGTCTCCGGCCGAGTCCTGGAACGCGGTCTTGTCGGCACGGTTCAGGTACACCAGGCCCTTGACATCCGTGCCGCCGACCTTGCCGGTGTAATTGAGCCAGTACTGGTCCAGGGTCAGTTCATCATAGAAGAACTGCCGGCCTTTGCCGGTTTCATGGTCATAGTACAGGGCGGACAGGGAGAGATCCGAATCCGGTGTCAGATCATAATTCACCTTGCCCATCACCTTGCCCGCATCCCGGTAGCGCTTGATCTCATAGGCCGCGGGGTTGTCCACCATGTAGAATCCGTCGCTGGTCTCATATCCGCCTGCGATCAGGAACCCCAGGTCGTTGACCGTCTGGCTGTGGAGAGCCGTGCCGCCAAAGGTGTCGGCCGTGCCGGCCTGGACGTCGATGAGGGTCTTGGGATCTCTGGACGGATTTTTGGTGATGATATGGACCACCCCGCCCAGGCCTTGTGACCCGTAGAGGGCCGAGGCCGGCCCCCGGACGATTTCAATACGCTCGATGACATGCTTGGGAATATGGCCCCAGGCCACCCAGGCAATGGCATTGTTGAAATTGTCATTCTGGGGTACCCCGTCCACCAGAAACAGGACCCGGTTGTTGCCCACGCCTCTCATTTTCATTGGGCTGTACGATGCCATTGGTCTGCACGGCATAATGCCGGAAATTATACATGCCCGGCACACTGCGCAGGATGTCCTCCACCCGGTCGAACGGGGAGGCCATCAGCTCTTCACTGGTCAGGACCGTCACGCTCTGGGGAACGTCAATTGACGGCATCTCGGTCCGGGTGGCGGACACCACCACCGTGTCCAGCCGATACGCCTCTTTGGATTCTTGCTGTGCCCCTGCAATCAGCGGAGGTATCAGCACCGCCAGTCCCAGTACAATCATTGTCATCCATCGCATGTGTTTCATCTTGAATTTCTCCTTTTTCAACTCATTCAAATCATTGATCAAACGGTCATAACATCATGTGCCCATAAAAAAAGGCCACCAAGGCATCTCCCTTTTTTCGGGAACATGACCTTCGTGGCCTTTTTACGTCTGTTATGATGCCGGCCTTGTGCCGGCTGCCGCAACCAAGCGGGTATTCAATATTTTTGGTCAGACAGCTTCTGCTGCCGGTTATTTGTGGACTTACATAGTCCCTGCGTGAAAATATGTCAAGAAATTTTGGTGAGATTTCTGCCCATTTTGCCGGTCTTGATCATTTTTGCCTTCCAGGGCCAGTGACCAGACCATGACAAACAATTAGGGGCCGGCGGCATCGTCCCGGCCCATCTTTTGCGGTGCCCCCGGCCAGCCCCCAAAAGTGTTAGTCTCTATTAAGCTAACAAAATGGCAGCTTACGGAAGGAGTGATTTTGGACATATACTCATGTTTACATTTTTGCATCCATCTCCCTGTGCAGCTGGGCCATCCATTCGGGAACCGTGGCATTTTCCGCACCATAATAAGATGCCGCGTACGGCTTGATATCGATGACCGGGCTGCCGTCCACGGCTTCCAGACCTTTGACCTTCAGGGTGTTCCCGTGACGTTCAAGAAGCGGGACCGCGGAGACCAGGACCGGATTGGGCCGGGCCGGGCTGCATGTGGCAAAAATGCCCTGCCGGGGCAGATCCTTGCGTCCCATGGGATGCACTTTGCGCAGCGTTCTTCTTTCCGGGTCGATCAAGTGAGGCCAGTAAAGCACCAGCACATGGGAAAAGCCTTCGATACCGTCCAGAAGTTCTTCCCATTGGGGAAAAATGGTCAGTTCACACACGCAAGCCTGGACCTTTCGGTGATATTCCCGGATTTGTTCCATCTGGTCCTGAAGTTCGAGGTCGGAGTCACCGGCGGTGAGCATGGGGGTTTTGATATCGCTTTTCACCATACCGATGGGGGTGAGCTGCATTTCAGGCCAGTTGTTTTCATTGGGTTGCATTTGTATTCTCCTTGTGCCCCGGCGATGACGCCGGGGGAAATACCGATATCCTGTCCTTCATTTGTTCTGCCTTATAGGTCGAGTTGAGTCGTAATCGCTTTGCCAATAGTTTCCATCTCAATAGAAGAGACCGATCCGGCTGGATTTATTAAACGTTGCTTGCTCACAGTAGTGAGCTGATCTGCCATCGCCTTTGCTTTTTTACCTCGGAACGTCACATAGGCTTCACTTGGATAAAGTTTATCGACACTGCTCGTTAAAGGCACAATTTGAACACTGTTAAGATAATGATTGGCGGCATCATTGCTTACAATGACGGCCGGCCTCTGTTTGCGGATTTCACCTCCGATGGAAGGTTCGAAATTAATCCACCATATTTCACCTCTTTTCATCGCCAAAATCTCCAATTGTGCCTTCAGCCCACTCAAGGGCTTCAGATTCCCTTATTTGATCAGCAGCCATCTCTTTATAAGCGGCAGTACATATCTTTTTTAAAACATGAGGCCGTACCAGTTCTTCAATAAAATGACTTATTTTTCGTGGCCCAATGACTGTACGCAGACCTTCGTAGACCTCTTTGTCTATGGTCACTGTAAGTTTCTTTTGCATTTGGAAGCACCTCCTTTAATATATACGTATAATAACACGTGCAGGTTGGGATATCAATGAGTGGGAACTATATTTATGGGACAGAACGATATCAGCATTTTCGTGCCAAGGCTGTATACCGTCCGGGTATATCCGTGATTTCCGGTATTTGAAACCCCGCCGCCAGAAACAGATCGGCCATCTGCACTGCATCGGGCAGGACATCTTTTTCTACCCCGGCACGGGACGCGTGATGAGCCGCCAGTTCCCGGCGGCTCATCAAATGGGCGATGACCAGGTTTCCCCCGGGCTTGAGGACCCGGCCCATTTCCCGGAGGGCAACGGCCGGGTCCGCAAAATGCGGAAAAGCGGCAAAACAGATTACCCGGTGAAATACACCTGTGCCGAACGGTATCTCTAAGGCATCCGCCTGGACCACTAGATCATTGTCCGGCCGGGTTTTCCGGCGGGCCTGCCTGATCATGGGAAACGACAGGTCAAAGGCGAACACCCGGCCCGAAATGCCGGCCAGGGGCAGCAGATAGGGAATCAGGATGCCCGGCCCGGTGCCCACATCGAGTATGGTCTCTCCGTGGGTCACCCCGAAGGTCTGTATCAGGTCTTGCAGCCGCTCTCTCACCGGGCCGGGGTAGTGGGCCTGTTCCCAGTTTTCGGCCCTTTGATCAAAAAATTCGGATCTGGATGTCATCGTTTTTCCAGCAGTTCAGTATGTCTTTGGGGCAATTCTTCTGTTATTCTATCAATCATTGAGTCATCCCGCTATAGAGTCAGTCCGTCTGTCCGGATAAACGGGTGTTAAAAAACCAGCCTGAGACCCAGCATGCCTGTGGTGCCGGGCATGGGGTAGTCGGGCAGGTATTCGTAATCCGTGTCCGTGAGATTTTCGACGGCCAGGTACACCTCGCCGTCAATCCCCGGTATCAGCGCTTTGAGCGAGTATCCCAGTTTGGCATTCACCAGAAAGTAATTGTCCACTGTGGCGGTGTTCTCCGCATCTTTTTTGCGGGCCTGGGAATCCACGAACATGCTGTCGAGGTACTGGCAGTCCAGGTTCAGTGTGAAATGGTCCAGAAAGCGCCAGTTCATGCCGGCGCTGACGGTCAGGTCCGGTGCATAGGGCAGGTCGGATGGGTCGGTGTCCAGAACCGTCAACCCGGCAAACAGGGAGATCTGTTTGACAGGGAACAGGCTCAGACTGGTTTCAAGGCCCCTGATCCGGTACGCATTCAATGTTGTCGTACACCGGCGGAAACGGGGCGGCGGATCGATCACATACCGGTTTTTCCCCTCATCCTGGAAAAAAGTGACATCCACGGCAGCCAGGGTACCGAACCGGTGCTGCAGGCCGATTTCATAATGATCTGCGGTTTCCGCTTCCAGGTCTTTCCAGCTTTGTCCCAGCGGCGGGATCACTTTTTCCGAGAACACCACCACATCCAGGCCCGGATACACCACCCCACGGGAATATCCCAGGTGCAGGGCGGTATTTCCCCGCCCGGCGGTCAGCCCGGCATGGGGGGCCCATTGGGCATCAAAATCCGAGTTGTCATAATAGCGGATACCGGCGGATGGAATGACATACAATCCATTGGCAGTATCAATCCGGTGGCTGATGGCCGCATAGGGCGAAAAAAGGGTGAAATCATGGCCGTCCCACCGGTCCTGAGTGCCGTTGGACAATGTTTTGTCATACTCGCCTTCGGTGACATCCCAGTCCAGGCCGGCAATTACCTCTCCGCCATGCCAGGGCTGGAAAGCCTGCCGGGCTTTGATCCCGTAAAACAAAAAATCATTGAACAGGTCCTCTCGCACATCCGGGGTGGAGGTGGGCTGATTCAGCCAGTCCCCTTTGCCGTCATTGCGGTAGAGTTTGACATGTCCCTGTGCGGTGTCGAAACTGTTTTCCAGGGTGAGCACGGACAGCCAGGTTCCGGTTTCATACCGGCCTTCCCGCAGGGCCGGATCCGCCCCTTTTGCCCCCGGGTCATTGGCATAATTGTCATTCACAAGCCCGAAATAGGACAGGTGCAAGTGGTCGGTGATATCATATCCGATACGGCCGTATCCATTGGTGAGCTCCCCGTCGGAATGATCCCGGTGCCCGTCTGAAGAGCGGTATGCGCCCCCGATATAGTAATCGAACCGGTCTTTTTTTCCGCCATGGTCGAATTTGGCCATATAGGTGTCATGGCTGCCGCCGGCGGCTTCGACTTTTGTCACATATCCCTCTGTGGTCCGTCTTTTGGGGACCGATGTTGACCACGCCAAAGGCATTGCCGAATATGTGAGGCTGGGGGCTTTTGTAGGTTTCCACGGCAAAGGCCGGATCAATGCCCATCAGGTCCAGCAGCGGGTGGTTCCAGACACTCATGTACATGGGAATGCCGTCCACCAGGGTTTTGATTTCAGCCCCGGGCCGGCTGGAGCCCATCCCCCGAATGAAGACCGCCCCGCCCGAGGCCCCGCCGAATGATCCCACCATGTTGTACCGGGAGATGTTCACCCCCGGGGACCGCCGCAGGGCCGTTCCCAAATCCTGGGCGTTCAGGTCCCGCATCTGGTCTTCGGTCACGGTTGTTTTTTGCGACCCGTACCGGTCGGTTTCATTGCCCTGGATAATGGGCGGTGCCACCACCGTGATCTCATCGAGGTAGGTGACGGGTTTTTGATTGTCATCCGCCATGGCAGGCAGGGCTGTCAGCAAAATGCCTAACAGGAGGCGGCTGGAAATCCGAATACCGTTTTCATTGGATTCATGTTCATTCTCCTGATTTGATTGTCATTGAATATTGTCTTTTCCTTGGGTCCGGTCTATGAACCGGGCTTTTTGCCCGATGGTGCCGTACTGTTTTTTCATGGCATCATAGACCGGCTGTCCCACCAGAAATCGGTAGATGTCATCGGCAACCACTTCCGGGTTCACATCCGCAAACCGGTCCGGATACAAAATTTTTCCCACGGCATAGGCATCGGCCAGGGCCGTGTCGATGTTGGTGGTGTACCAGTTGAAGGGCAGCAGGGTGTAGACCCGGCCGGTGCGGAATGCGGTCAGGGCGTTGTAGAAATCCGGTTCTCCTGGAAATCCGGCCGCCACTAAAGCTGTGCCGCCGCCGTCGATGAAAATGATATCCGGATTCAGTTTCAACAGGGTTTCCCGGTTCATGAACACATGGCTGCCGACGCTGGCGGTAACCTGGTCCGCCGCATTGGCGGCATGGACCCATGTAAAAGGGATATACTGCTGTTCCGTACTTTCAATGCCGTGGGCACCCCGGAAGCCGATTCCTCCCACATAGGTCCGGGGCCTGTCGCCCTTCGGGATATCAGCAGTCCGGTCGTGCAGGTCCTGTTTCAACGATTCGATATAAGAGAGCACCGCAGTTGCCCTTTCTTCCCGGTTCAGGACCCGGCCGGCAATGGCCAGGGAATCGTACACCGCCTCGTCAAAGGTGGCAAAGGTTCCGTAACTGAGGACCACCACCGGGATGTTCAGGGTCTGCTGCACCTGATCGGCCAAACCGGCCTCCATATAGGTCAAGAATATCACGTCGGGCCTGACGGACAACACGGCTTCCATGTCCGGTTTTTTGTTGATGCCGGCCGGTCCGCCCGGACCGCACCGGGGCAGTGTCCACAACTGCGGGTTTGCGATCCAGTAGGGCCGGCCCCCGGGGTTGCGCTTTTCCATCTCCTCCACCCCCGCCACTTTGTCCCGGGCCTGAAGATATACGATCAGGCGCAGGGCCCCGGGGCCGATGCAGATGATCCGTTCCGGATCAAAGGGCGCGGTGACCTGCCGGCCGGCCATATCGGTCACCGTCACGGTTTGGGCCATTGCCCGTTCCTGCCATAGCCCGCAGGCAAACAAGACAATCAGAATCATACAGCTTATTTTTTTCATTTTATTCTCCAATATAATAGGTGTCCTGCCACCAGGTCCTGACACCACACATTACAGGGGCACCACCACGGTATGTCCTTCGATCTCAGCGACTGGCCACCCGGACCCCGTACACCTGGCGGATAATGCCGGCATCGATGTTGTTCCTTCCGGTAACCGCCTGAATACAGTGGTTCTGAAGAAACAGGAAACTGTCACCAAACCGCACGGCCGTATTCAGGTCATGGATGGCCACAATGGCCGACAATCCCTGGGTATCCACCACCTGCCGGACCAGCCCCATCACCTCCAGCTGGTTTTTCAGATCCAGGCTGCTGGTGGGTTCATCCAGCAGCAGCATCCGGGGAGACTGGGCCAGGGCCCTGGCAATGATCACCTTCTGCTGTTCTCCCCCGCTCAGGCTGGCCACCGGCCGCATGGCCAGGCGATTCAGTCCCAGCCGGTCGATGATCTGTTCGGCAATGTCATGGTCCTTGTCGGTCATGGCCCATTTCATGTGGGGCCGGCGGCCCATGAGTACGGTCTGGAAAACCGTCAGCCGGGATTCCCCATGGCGCTGGGGCACATATCCCATCTGTTTTGCCACGTTTTTCCGGGGCATGTCTGCCAGGCTGTTTCCGTCCAGCCGGACCGTTCCGCCGGCCGGCACCAGTATGCGGTTGAGGCATTTGAGCAAGGTGGATTTGCCTGCCCCGTTTTTTCCTAAGACACACAGGACCTGTCCTTTTTCCAGGGAAAAGGTCACATCCGCCAGCACAGGATCGCTCTTGTAGAGAAAGAGATGCCGTCCGCCGCAAGCTTCATTATTGTATCCCCTGACCAGCAGATACAGGAACATGGGGGCGCCCAAAAAAGAGGTAACCACGCCCACGGGCAGGGACCCTGAACCGGCCAGGACCCGGCCCAGGGTGTCGGCTGTCAGCAGCAGCAGTGAGCCCAGAACAGCGGTATAGGGGATCAGCAGGCCATGCTCCTCTCCTGCCAGTCGTCTGGCCATGTGGGGGGCGATCAGTCCCACAAAGGCGATCACCCCGTGAAAGGCCGTCACCAGGGCCGCCATCAGGGCTGCCGCAGTCATTCCCAGCATCCGCAGGCGTTCGACCCGGACGCCCAAGCCCCGGGCGGTTTCCTCCCCCGATGCCATGGCATTGAGGGTTCCATCTCAGGCAGATGAAAAACCCGGACATCAGGACCACCGTGATTCCGAGGATCCTGATTTCCTGCCAGGTGGAGCGGGCGACATCCCCGAAGGTCCAGAAAACCACCATGGCCAGTTCGGTTTCCGTGGCCAGGTACTGCATCAGTATGGTGGCGGAACCGAACAGGGAAGACAGGGCCACCCCGGCCAGGATGACCGCCTCTGCCGACAGCTGCTTGAGCCGGGCCAGGACCAGAATGATGAACGTGGCCCCCATGGCGCCGGCAAAGGCGTATACCGTGACAGACACCAGCTGGGACCCCATCACCACCACGGACAGGGCCGCACCAAAGGCGGCCCCCTGGCTGATCCCCAGGGTAGCCGGAGACCCCAGGGGGTTTTTCAGCAACGACTGGATGCCCAGGCCGGACAGTGCCATGCCCCAGCCGCAGACAATAGCGGCCACAATCCGGGGCAGGCGAATATCGGCAACAACCAGCCGGACCGTGTCATCCCCGCCCCCGGTCATGGCCCGCAAAATATCTGTCAGGGTGATATCATAGGACCCATGGGTGAGCCCGAATATCCCTACGATCAGGATCAATCCGCCAAATACGGCCAGCAGCAAGATTTTCCGGCGTATCTGTCGGAAATAAGCTGCTTCTGATGGTGCGTTCATTCATATCAAAAACAAAAAGGCCAGGAACATCTGGACAGGGATATTCTCCTGTCCGACCTTCCTGGCCTTGGTTTTAATAATTCAAATAATTTCTGGTTCTGCCCGCTGCAATTTCGATTGCAGATTTTGGGCCAATCTATGTGAAAAAAAATTCCCTGTCAAGTGTTAATGATTCATTGTGCGCGTGACAGCGCACTTCCGGTCAGCCTTTCCGCTTGAACGGATTTTTGTTTCAGTGCGGGTTTTTTTCCGCCAGGCATCCCCGGCAAAGAGACTGTCCATCCAGGGGTTCGAGCTTTGATCCCATGGTGGGTTCCTTGCATCTGTCACACAATACTGATGGCTCCATACGTGCCTTGGGCGGCATGGGGATCTTGACTTCCCTGATGTCAAAAAGGGTGTCAGGGGTTTGGTCGAGAATCTCCATGGATTTTGCCTCATGGTGTTTTTTGAACTCTGCTTGATCCTCTTCCGAGGCCTGCCCGCTTCTGACAAGATTCATCAGTTCCTGGTGACGGTTGTCCGGGGAGGGTTCAGGGGCATGCTTGCGGGAAACGCGGATACCTTTTCCGGTCCGCCGGCTGATAAAGGTAAAGGCCATTTTGCCATAATCATGGTAGATAAAGTTGCCTTTGCCGAATGTGCACCCGGTAATCACCTGAACCGCATCTGAGCAGCAGGCATCGGTTTCCACGATGGCAACAATTTCCTCATCTTCGGCCCGCTGTTCTGTCAGCCAGTCCATTCCGGCCATGGCGGCCTGATACCCGAATGAAATGCCGGGGCAGAGATGGCCGTGAAAATCAAGGCATTTTTGAAACAGTTCTGTTTTTACAATGGTTTGTGCGGACATGGTCTCTCTTTTATTTGTGTTTATGGTTATGAGATTCTTTGTTATGGTCCGCATGTGGGTGATCATGCGGTCCGTGGTTTTCGGCATGTTCATGCCCGTGGTCATCCGTTTGTCCGTCATGGGTGTGCGGGTGACGGTGTTCATGGTCATGTTCATGTGAATGAACGTGCTCGTGTTCATGGCTGTGCGTCTTGTCTTCATGCGCATGCGGATGCTTGTGCACATGGGTGTGCTCATGTTGATGTTCATGCGTGTGTTTGTGGTCGCCTTCCATGATGGTCTCCTCCTTATCTAAGATTTCAAGATCCAACTCCCGGTGGAGCTGTTCCATATCAATCTGTATGATTCACATTGTATTTGATCGTATAATTGTAATCAAGTGGAAATGTAACATCAGGCCAGCATGGCCATGTCCGGGTTGGTTTTTCCGGCCAGCTGTTCCGCCAGCACCATGGCGATCATGGCCAGGCACTCCATGTCAAGGTATCGGGCCGCCTGTTTTTTCATCGGAAAAAGAATACGGTGATTCACCAGTTCCATTTCGTGAATCCGGGCATTGATGATGGCCTGGTCTCCGAAAATGTTTCTCAACATAAACCCGCCGTCATCCAGGGGCTCAACGATATCCACCGATTCCAGAATCAGGGTCTCTTTTCCATCCTGGATCATATATGCGCTTGCTTCACACATGATGCAATACCTCCATAATTTTTGTTTCTGCAATGGCCATGGCCTGGTGGGGCAAGGGTTCCTTGTCGGAAAAATGCATCAGATGAACGTTTTCCCGGTGAAGGGGCAGCAGAATTTTGGGTGCCGGACTCTCCATAACGGCCCCGGCCATCCGGGGGGTGATCTCTCCCAGGCTGGCATTGGGCCAGGTAATGGATATGGGTCCGATGATGAGATCCGCTGTTTCAACGTTCAGAACCAGGGCATTCCGGATGCGCCCTTGTGGGCACCGGCCCGGAGCATGCCTGAAGTGGCAATGGCATTGGTCCCCAGCGCCACCAGGTTGAACCGGTTTTCATGGTACTGCCGGATATACTTGATGATGGCGGCACCAATGCCCCCACCGTGGCCGTCAATGATACATATGGTTTTTTGGGGTTGTTCAATCATCTGCTGGTTTCCGCTGCTTGTTGTCATGCGGCCAGTTCCTGGTGAAGCGGACGTAAAACCGTTTCCATGACATCACAGATCCGTTGTGCCTCGCTCTCGGACCCGGCAAATCCCACCCGGTAATCCCAATTTCTTGTGACAAAAGGCCGGTCCTTGAAACGGCCCCGTTTGTGCAGATCGAACACACCGGGAATTTTATAGAGGGGGTTATAAATTGGGTAATATCCGTTTGGCATTGGCATAATATTTCTCCTTCAGATGGTCCTGGATGCCGGTAACCCCCTTCAGGGTTTTCGGCTTCAGGGACCTGATGAGTGTTTATTTTAGGTTATTTGCGGCATTCACAGGCTCCGCGCTGTTTAATAACAAAAAAAGGCCAAGAATTTCTGGACAGTCTGGTTATTCTGTCCGACCTTCTTGGCCCTGGTGTTAAATGTAATAAATCTGGTTCAAGTTCAAGTGATGCAATTTCTATTGCATATTTTACAACAAACTAAGGAAAAAACAGACTTTTGTCAAGCCGATTTTATGTTCGTTCAAGAACCGGATGGTGCGGTCAGGAAAGATCTGGATTCCAAGAAATGGTGGCGGCCAACGCGATGGTTCTGGTTTTGGTGTTGACAGGCAGCCCCTGAATATTGTAAATCAGGCGGGTACGTAACGCAGCCAAGAAGGATTCAATAAAACCACGAAGGTTTTCCCAGTTGTCAAATGGATACCTTTGTGGTTTTTTTGTTTGTGGATGATTCAGCGCAGGAGATGCAGATATGATGATGGATGAAAAAAGCGGGGCGGTCGGGCGGAAGATGCTGCCGGCCGTGGGAATACTTCTGGCGGGGTTCCTTTTTTGGGAACCGGCGCTGGCGGACACGGCCGCGGTTGTGGAAAAACATGTAACGAACCGCCATTGATGTGCGCCAGGCATCCCAGAAGGAGCAGGAGCAATGGGATGCCCGGCGGGCTAAACTGGCGGCCGAGTATGACCGGCTCACGGCGGAAAACGAGATTCTGGAAGCGCAAAACAAACGATTGTCAGACACATCCGCCGCACTCGGGCAGGCGGTTGACCAGCTGGAGCAGGAAAAGATCCAGACCCGGAAGGTCCGGGAGGAGCTGCTGCCGTTTCTGGCTGAATTGCAGGCGGATCTGACCCGGTTTGTGGCCGATGATATCCCGTTTCTGCCGGAGGAGCGACGTACGCGCCTGGAAAAACTGGCCGTCCTGATGGATGATCCCGAGCTGCCGGTGGCGGAGAAATTCCGCAAGACCATGGAGGCATTGAGCATCGAGGCGGAGTACGGCAATACCATCGAGGTGTATCGCGATCGGATCCTGCTGGGAGAACGCCGGGTGTCCGGGCAGATTTTCCGGCTGGGCCGCATCAGCCTGTATTATCTGTCCCTGGATGGCCAGGAAGCGGCTGTGTTCGATGTGGGAGAGCAGCGGTGGCGTCGCCTGGATGACCGGTTTGTCCCGGAGGTGGCGGCAGCCGTGGAGATCGCTTTGAAACGGCGGACCGCCGGCATTCTGGACCTGCCTCTGGGCCGGCTGGCAACCCCGTGAAGGAGGCGGATATGAACCTTATGAATCCACGGATACCATTGCTGATTTGTCTGGCCTGCCTGGTCGGTCTGATCTGCCTGAACCCGGCCGGGGTACTGGCGGATGATATGCGCCAGTCCTTTGCCGTGCAGGCGGAAAAACGGGCACAGATGGAGGAAAAAGCCAGAGAAGAACTGGCCCGGGCCCGGGCAGAGGCACAGGCGCGGACCCGGCAGATCAAACAGGACAAGGATGCCCTGACAGCAGCCATCCAGGACCTGAAAAGCCGGAACAAAACCCTGGAAACGGACAACCAGGCACTGGCACAGCTGATCCGGGAGCGGCAGGCGGCTAAAGAGGCATTGAATGAAGAACTGGCCCAGTCCCGGGCGGAAAACCGGGAATTGTCAGGATTTATCCGCAGCGCGGCCAAAGATCTGGAAGGGCTGCTGCTGCAAAGCCCCCAGAGCGCGTTGTCCGACAACCGGCACGGGTTTCTGAATCCGGTGCTCCAGGCGGAGCGGTTTCCCTCCATGACCGATATCCGTGCCATGGCAGATGCCTGGTTTCATGAGATTTCCGTTTCCGGGACAGGTCCGGATTGTAAACGGCCCCATTGTCGACCGCCAGGGCCTGGACCGGGAGGCCCGGATCCTGATGCTGGGAAATTTTACCGGAATTTATGTGCTGGAACAGGCTGATACCCAACAGCCGGAGGTTGGTTTTTTGCTGTATTCCGATGCCGGCCAGCGGTTCTTTGCCCTGTCCCGGCTGCCGGAAGCCGCCACTGTCCGGAGGATCGAAGGCTACCTGGCCGGGGAACGGCCGGATGTGCCGGTGGATATCTCCCGGGGTACGGCCCTGCGGCAGTATACCCTGGAGCTGGACCTGGCAGATCAGATCCCAAAGGGCGGGCCCATTGTGTGGCCCATCCTGGGCATCCTGGGGCTGGCCCTGCTCATCCTGCTGGAGCGGCTGGTGTTTTTCTTCCGCAAACAGATGAAATCCGAACCGTTCATGGACAAACTCCGTGCCCTGGTGGCTGCCGGGGACTGGGAAGGGTGTGAGGCCCTGTGCCGGTCCCGGAAAAACAAATGGATCCCCGACATCCTGCTTACGGCCCTGGCATTCAGGGACCAATCCCGACAGGATATGGAAAACGCCCTTCAGGAAGCGATACTGGGAAAAATACCCGCCATCGAGCGGTTCGTGTCCACTTTGGGGATGCTGGCGGCCATTGCCCCGCTGCTGGGGCTGCTGGGTACGGTCACCGGCATGATCAACACCTTTCACGTGATCACCTACTACGGAGCAGGGGATCCGAAAATGATGTCCGGCGGGATTTCCGAAGCACTGGTCACCACCATGCTGGGGCTGACCGTGGCCATCCCGATCATGCTGTTTCACACGTTGCTGTCCCGGCGGGTGGAAACCCAGATCGGTCAGATGGAGGAAAAAGCGGTGGCGTTCGTGAACATGGTGTTCAAAGCCAGAAATGAATGCTGCAGGCCGTAAATCATGCTGAACCATGATCTTCTGGCAGGGATGCTGCCGCTGTTTGACAACCTGGCCGCCTATATCCGGTCCGGAGGGCTGGTCATGGTGCCCATCCTGGCGGTGTCCCTGGTGATGTGGGTGCTGATTTTCAACCGGGTCTGGTTCATGCGCACCCTGTATGTGAAAAATATCTCCCGGACCCGGGCCGGGGAGCTGGTGCGGCTGAACCAGCGGCCCGAAGACCGGTACAAAGGGGCCAACAGCCTTCTGGTCCGGCAGTTTCTGGCCCGGCGTACCCATGACCGGGACCTGGACGGGTATATCCTGGATGAGACGGTAATGGGGCTGTGCGCTTCTTTGGACCGGTACCTGGCCGCCATCCGGGTGCTGTCGGCCGTGGCCCCGCTGCTGGGGCTGCTGGGCACGGTGGTGGGCATGATGCACACCTTTGAGGTGATCACGGTGTTCGGCACCGGCAATGCAAGGGCCATGGCCGCCGGGATTTCCGTGGCCCTGATCACCACCCAGACCGGACTGATGGTGGCCATTCCCGGGCTTTACATGGCCGGGTGGCTCACCCGTCGGTCCCGGAACCTGAAAAACCGGATCTCTGCCACAGGCATGTACCTGCGGCGGTACATATAAGGATTACAACATGCTCAATATAACGGCCGCCAGGCGGGCCCAGAAACAGACCCTGGAACTCAATATTGCCCCGCTCATCGACATGGTGTTCATTCTGCTGATCTTTTTTTTGGTGACCACCTCATTTGTCAAGGAAACCGGGGTGGATATCAACCGGCCCACGGCAACCACGGCCGTGACCACGGCCCCCAATACCATTCTCATCGGTGTGACCAAAGAGGGGACAGTGCACCTGGACCGCCGGGAGATCGATGTGCGGGCTGTGCGGGCCAATGTGGAACGGGCCATGGCGGAAAATCCCGAGGCGGCCGTGGTGATTGTGGCGGACAAAGACAGCACCACCGGTCTGGTGATCGATGTCATGGATGCCTGCAAACTGGCCGGGGCTGAAAACGTGGCCATTGCCGCCGGCCTGCCCGGAGGGGACTGAACCTGTGGCCCGGAATAACGTCATACCGGCCCGGTCCGGTCCGGGAAGCTGGGCCGGCTGGATCCTGGCCGTGGTGCTGGCTGCGGCCTTGAACCTGTTTTTGTTTGGCGTGATGCCGGAAATGATCCGGGCCGTGCCGGAAAACCTGGAACGGCAGGAACCGGTTCAGGCCATTCAGGTGGTGCGGGTCAAACGGCCCGAAACCCCGCCGCAAAAAGAGAAGCCCCCGGAACCGGAGCCGCCGAAACCGAGACAAACCGCGGCCCCCGAACCGGTGCAGAAACAGATGCCCAAACCGCCGGCCCCGAAGCCGTCCCTGCCCTTTGCCCTGAATCCGAAGCTGCCTCCCATGTCCCATTCCCTGGAGATGCCGCCCCTGGAATCTTTTGCCATGGACGCGCCCCGGCTCAAGGACCGGTACCTGGCCCATGAACTGGATGCCGGCCTGATCCCTTTGGCCAAGGTGGCACCGGTGTATCCGCTGCATGCAGCCCGGCGGGGCATTGAAGGACAGGTGCGGGTGCAGTTTCTGGTCACAGCCGAAGGGTTGGTACAGGATATCAAAATTCTGGATGCGGAACCGGAAGAGGTGTTTGACCAGAGCGTCATCGACTGTGTGTCCCGGTGGCGGTTCCAGCCCGGCCGGGTCCAGGGCATCCCGGTAGCGGCCCTGGCACAGACCACCATCAAATTTCAACTGGAGTAGGCATGATCCGACACATTAAGCAGGGAAATGGAAAAATCCGGTGCCGCCGGCAGGTATGGGGGGTGCTGATGATGGTGCTGATGATGGCTTTTTCAGGACCGGCCCAGACCCTGGCAGCCACAGCAGGCAAAGAAAACATGCCCCTGGGTGCGGGCATGGCAGTGAACAAGGCCCAGTCCCTGATGGCGGAAGGCAAAGCAGACCAGGCCCTGGCCGTATTGACCCGGTATTCGGAAAAACAGGGAAAAGAGGTCCATTTTTATATCGATTTTCTGACCGGCTTCTGTCACACCGAGCTGGGGCAGACCGGGGCGGCGGCAGCAGCATTTCAGCGGGCCGTGGAAAAACAGCCCGACCTGTCCGAGGCCTGGCTCAACCTGGCCCGGTGCCGGTATGAACAGGGGCAGATGTCCGAGGCGGCCCGGGCCTTTGAAAAGGGGTATGACACCAGTGAGGAAAAGAAGGCCATCCACCTGTTTTATGCAGCTGCCTGTGATTTTCAGGCCGGCCGGCCGGATGCTGCCCTGACCCTGTTCGAGCGCCTCATGGCGGCCCATCCCGAAGCGGTCACCCTGGAATGGAAACAGACCCTGGTCAATATCCTGTTTGCCCTGGAGAAATATAGGGAAGCCCTGCCGTGGCTGGAAGAGCTGGCAAAAGAGACAACCGGGGACTCCCGGCGGCAGTGGCAGGAGATGCTGCTGTACCAGTACCTCTCTTTAGAGATGAAACAAAAGGCCCTGGCATATGCCCGGTATCTCACCCGCACCCATCCGGAAGATCCGGGCTGGTGGAAGGCCCTGGCCCATGTCCACCTGACGGACAACCGGTTTGAAAAGGCCCTGGCCGCCATGCTGAGCTACTCCTATCTGACCCCTTTGACCCGGGAAGAATCCCGGCTTGTGGCAGACCTGTACCTTTCCTGCAATATCCCGGACTCCGCGGCCCGGCAGTATGAAGCCTGGCTGGCACAGCATCGGGACACCCTGTCGGAAAACCAGGTCCTGGAAAGAATCAAAACCATCTCCCGGGCCTGGCTGTCCGCCGGAAACCTGGATCAGGCCCTGGCCTGGGTGGAAAAAGGCCTGGCAAAAACATCTGACAAAGAACTTTTGGGCATCAAAACGTATGTGCTGGCAACACGGAAAATGCCGGATTAAATGGGAAAAATATTGACATTTATTGCTTTAAAGCTACAATTCCATTGTGGATGATTTTGATTCAAAAATAGAACTTTTCGAATATTTGACTGAAGATGGAGAAAACCCCTTCCATAAATGGCTTATTTCATTGAAAGATCGATCCGCACGTGCAAGAATAAGAGTCCGGTTGAATCGTGTAAGGCTCGGGAACTTTGGCGATTGCAAACCTGTTGGCAAAGGTGTGAGTGAATTGCGAGTGGATTATGGCCCGGGCTATCGGGTTTATTTCGGAAAATTCGGATAGGAAGATTGTGATTGTGCTGTGTGGAGGTCAAAAAAAATCACAATCAAAAGATATTCAGTTGGCTCAGGCATATTGGGATGATTTCCAAAGGAGAACGAAATGAAAGTCTTGGAAAAGTATGAAAATAGTCTTAAAGAAGATCTTCGTGATCCGGCTGAGGCTGCAGAATATTTAAATGCAGCATTGGAGGATGGATCTCAGGAAGTGTTTTTAATGGCATTAAAAGACGTTGCAAACGCAAAGGGGATTTCTGAGATAGCACGGGAAACAAAACTTAACCGTGAAAACCTTTATCGAATTCTTTCAATACAAGGCAATCCAAAATTAAAAAGCCTGAGTTCTGTTCTTCATAGTGTCGGTTTAAAACTGTCCATTGAAGTAGAAAGTCGAAGTAAAATGGCTCTGAATGCAGAATAATAGTTGATCCATACCGTAACGTCCAACCGAGTCATGCATTAGCCCTCATTATTTCAAGCTTTCTCTCCGATAAAATCAAGCGGCAAATCGATTTTGTCTTTCCCCCGGGGCATCCCGTTTTCCTGTCTTGTTGCTGAATAAACCGTGACCAGACCGTTTGACAGCCGCTGAAAGGTCACCCGGATAAATCCTGCGGATGCAAGTATACCCTGGACTCTTTCCGGGGGAGGAAAAGACCGGATGGATTCGGCAAGGTATATAAACGGGGCATCTTCACCGGTGATCACCTTGCCGAAGGTCGGCATGATTTTGAAAGAATACCAGTGGTAGAGAGCCCTGATCCAGCGGCTTTTCGGTATGGAAAATTCCATGATCACCAGTTTTCCGCCGGGGATCAGAACCCGGTGTATTTCCTGCAGCCCCCGGGGAAGATCCGACAGGTTCCGGATGCCGTATCCCACGATAACCGCGTCAAAGGATTTATCTGCAAACCCCAGCTGTTCCGCGTCTGACTGCACCCATTGGATGGGGTTTTCAGATGGTTTTTCAGCGCTTTTGTTTTTTCCGGCTGCCAGCATGGACCGGCTCAGGTCGCAGACCACAGGCATCCCTGTGGTTGCGGTGCCGGCTATCCTGCGGGCGAACTCCCCGGCCCCGCCGCAAAGATCCAGGATCCGGTATCCTGTCTTGATGGTAAGATGCTTCAGGGCAGCCCTCCGCCAAAAGAAATGAAGACCGAAACTCATGAGGGTGTCGGCCAGGTCGTACCTTTTGCCGATGGCATCAAAGTATTGTACCACCACTTTTTTTTGTCGGCGGCCGGTGTCATTTTGGGAAGGATATGGTGCGGCTTTCCCATTTAAGAAGGGGTTCCCCAGTTTGCGGCCTCGGCATACTGCATGCACCGGGAAAAAATGCGGTAATCGAAATCCGGGCATGATATGCCTTTTGGGTTCAGAATAGCGGCTGCGCCGGTGTTGTCAAAAATACGTTCGTCCTGCATGTACTGCCTGTAGATTTCCGTGTAGCGGCTGAACAGGATTTCCAGCCTGGTTTGTGTACCGGGGGAAAATCTTCTGCCGGTACGGCCTGTATGCCGGTGATATGAAAATAGGTTTGGGTATAGTGGATAAAATCGGAAACAGATGTGATGGTGTTATTGGTGATGTGAAATACGCCACCGTCCAGTGCGGTTTCCATGATGGCCGAAAAAGCTGCGGTAAAAAAATCCACCGGGATCAGATTGATGCCCCCAAATGGAGCGGCTTCAATCTTTATGGGCATATGGGCCGCACCATCTGGACCAAAAGAAATGCCCATTTTCTCAGCACTTTCCCGGGTTTGTTCCTGGTGTTTTTGATGGTAGAGGTTTTTTAAAAATACCAGAATTTTCACCGGGTAGTACATGGCATTGAATCTGAGTGTCTTGCCGGTTCGGGAATTGCCGTACACGATGGACGGCCGGTATATGTTCAGGCGGATGCCTTCCCGGCGGCAGCGTGCAGCAGCTGTCATTTCAGCACGGTGTTTGGTTTCTTCATATACATTGAAAAACGACCGGGTGTCCACAAGTGTTTCAGGGCATATCCCATGTTTTTTTCCGGCAGCGTAGGCGGTACTGATAAAGTGAAAAAAACAGCACCGGCTTTTGGCCGCAAAATCCAGGAGGTGGTGAAGGTTTTTTACATTGGCTTTTTCAATCTGTTCGCGTTTGCGTTCTGAAAAGGAGGTGTCAGAGGCGCAGTGAATGATTTCGTCGACCCGGGAAGCCAGCCTGTGATAGTCGGTCCAGGACAGGCCGAGGTCGGAACGGTTCAGGTCTGCTGCTACTACTTGTACACAAGATGGAATCCCATCCGAGCCCAGCCAGTCAAACAATTCCTGTATGCGCTCTTTTGGTGCTGTATTGTCCCGGGACCGGGCCAGGATAATGACTGTATATTCTTGCTGGGAGAGCATTTCAGCAAGATGGATACCCAGAAATCCTGTGGCCCCTGTCAACAGGAAACAGGTGTTTTTCGACTGCCGTCGGCCGGTTATTTCATTGTCTGTCGCTCTGATATCTCCTCCATTCTGATGCAAAAAAGGACATGCAAAAATGCGGCACCCTTTTTGGGCTGCATTCAGGTATACAAAAAATTTTCTTTTCTGGCGCATCCCTGGGAAAAAATATATTTGAGAAACGTCACCCCTTTGCAGGTGCTGCTCAGTTTGTCCACCATGGGTTCGATGTCTGCCATGGCCAGCCGGATTTTTTCTGATTCCGTGCTGTCGGTGTGGTCGATATAATAGTCATATTCCAGAATACCGCGTTTGCCCAGATCCAGGGGGGTGATAAACCCCAGATCATGTTCGATGCCGTGTTTTTCGGCAATTTGCCCAAAAGAGGTGACAAGTTCCTGGATCACATCCACCGGTTCCAGGGGGACATAAATGAGGAAGGCGAACATGTGCTTGTGCCTGGACATGCGTGCGCTGACAATTCGAAACATGGCCAGCCAGACCATATCGGTCATGTGGGGACGGCTGTACAGATCTTCGTAGAAATCCCGGAGATCTTCATCCACAGCAGCGGCAATGGTTTCAGGAGACGGGGAAAGAATCTCTTCCAGCACCGGCAGCATTTCTTCGCTGAAAACAGTTTCATAGGCCGGCCGGTCACTTTCCAGTCCCTGGACGATGTCCGCCAGATCGGATCTGACCAGCTGGGGCAGCCCGAGCATAAACATCCGCAAGGTGCTGCTGTCTATGACACAGGGAACCATCTGCCGGATGCTGCTGCGGGCATATTTGTCGCCTATGACGGAAACCACACAGGTCATTTCAAGAATGCCGCTGAAAACATCCCGGGTCTGCTCTGCAAGGGTGCGGGTGGGAGAGATGAAAGTGGACAGGTAATGCCCGCCCAGTATGCCCACGGCAAGTCCGATGCGGCGGCGGCTGATGTCTTTGGCAAAGGAAACCGCATCGGCAAGGGTGGTAAACGGTACCAGCAGGCCTTCCTCGTCATCGGTGACCGGATGCATCCTCACCCGGGCCCCGGTACAGATGCCCGGAGACGGAAGCACGGCTTCTTCAAAACCGAACACATTGGGTGCATTTTTGTCATTGATGCTGAAAACCGTACCGTGCCTGTCCACAAATGTCATATCAACGATATGATCTGCCCCCACGCCGTAGACATTGGCCCAGGTGGAAAACAATCCCGTACAGACGATGTTGCCGCATACCGTTGCCGCCGGTTCCGCCGTATTCACCCGATACCCCTGTTCGGCCGCAGCTTTTTGCAGTTCAAAAGAGGTGACGCCTGGTTCGATGACAGCTGTCCAGTTGTCCGGGTCCAGCTGGATGTTTTTCATCCGGTTGACATCGATGACAATGCCGGGGGTAAAGACAAATCCGAAAACACTGCCCCCGTTTCCCCGGACCACTGCCGGGATACGGGCCTTGTCCGCAAACCTGACGATTTTTACCAGTTCATCCGCACTGCCGGGCAGTACCACATACCCGGGCATCTGCAGGTCGGCCAGGGGAAAAGGGTCGTTTGCATAGGCTATCAAATGGGCCGGGTCATTGGTGGCCCATTTTTCACCCACAATGGTTTTCAAAGCCTTCAGCGGCTCATCTTCCGGGATTATAACCGCTTTTCCTCCTTTTCCCGGAACGCGTCAAGGAACGCTTTTAAAGCCTGCATGACCTTCATGGGCCGCATCCCGGTCACAAAATGGCATTGCCTGTCGCAGGATCCGCACAGGGTGCACGATGAAATGATCTCCACTGCCGCTTCGGTGACAGGAATCAGGTCTTTGGCAAGGGCATCACACAGATCCATCCGGCCCTGGGGGAAATAGCCGACGTAGGGTGTTTTTTTTGCCGGCGGGCAGAGCCCGGTTTCCAGGTAGTCGATTTTACACATGGCATAGTGGCGGCATTGGGCAGCCGTGCGGCGGATATTTTCAGGGATATGATCCAGGGGATTCATTAAACGGCCGTCCTTCCGGTCTCAGGTTGCGGGACTAAATTTTTCATGCGTTGTTGTGCCCGGCAGGGCATGCCGTCATTGCGGCAAAAATATCACCGGTCAGCAACCCCGATTGGTTACTATAAAGAAATTGTGCTTTCCGGTCAAAATAAATTCCGGCATACCCCGTATTCCTTACCCAAAGTTCTCCTGAGATAAGACGGTCCGGATCTTGAAAGCATCCGGGACTATGTGCCGGCAATATATAAATTTCACCTGTTTTTTGGGCCACGATATGGTATGTTCATAGGGTGATAAGTTGAAGGAGGGGGGACATTTTATGCAAATCATCGACCAGGGCCATGAGATCATCAGTCTGCCGGACGACCTGCTTCAGGTCATCGAGGCGGCCGGGCGCACCTGTTATAAATCCGAAGACAAGATCACGCCCGATTCCGCAGCCGGGTTTGTGGTCCGCATGCGGGACCGGGGCCACCATGCCATGATCGAGTTCGGGGACATCATTGTCCGGTTTGTCACCAACCGGGGGGTGACCCATGAGCTGGTGCGGCACCGGTTGTGCTCCTTTGCCCAGGAATCCACCCGGTATGTGCGGTATGATGGGAAAATGGAATTTATCCGGCCCTGCTGGTGGGAGGACTCTACCCCGGCCCAGCAGACCATCTGGCAAAAGGCCATGGCGGATGTGGAAACCCGGTATCTGGCGCTTTTAGAGAGCGGGTGGCGGCCGGAACAGGCCAGGGAGGTGCTGCCCAATTCACTGAAAACCGAAATCGTGGTCAAAGGGAACATTCGGGAATGGCGCCATATTTTTGGGCTGCGGTGCACGAAAAAAGCCCATCCCCAGATCCGGGCACTGATGGTTCCGCTGCTCAAGGAGTTGAAAGAACATCTGCCTGTGGTGTTTGATGATCTGACATTTTGAAGAAAAACGCTAAAAAAGAACAGCCCGCCGGGAAATAAAACACGCCGGCAGGCCGCTAAGGAAAGCTGATATCAAGCAATATGGTTCAATACTATGACATGCACCCATCATCATCTTTGACGACATTGGTGTAACATTCATCTCGGTCTTTGTCATTATCAGAGGATTTGTCGCAGTCACTCATTTTTTCCACCACCTTTTTCTGCTCTTTTGCGTCACAATAATCTTTTTTTTCTTTGTCTTCGGCCATGATGATGCTCCTTTGTTCCTCAGGTATTGTGTTTGTCCTGTTTTTTTGTTTCAATTGATTATAGTTTAACGTTCTGAAATGAAATGTCAACCGGTCCGGGAAAATAACAGACACCGGCCGGCTGTCATGAAACCCAAAACAACAGGTCCGATTTATGCAGATTCTGAACCCGTCCCGGTGGTACCTTCATCCGGTATTTATCTTTACCTGTTCCATCATCGCTTTAGCCACGTTTCTGGTACTGACCATCAGTCTGTATATGGAGATCCGGTCGGCCCTTGAAACGGTGATCGTGAAGTTTCATATCGATCCGGAGATGATTTTTCCGTCCAAGACCGGGATGACCATCCTGGTGCTCAGCCTGCTGATCGCCGTGGTCCTGGCCGGTATTCTGCTGGCGTTCATCTATTATCAAAAGACCGTGAACCTGTTTCGGCTTCAGCACAATTTTATTTACAATTTTACCCATGAACTCAAAACCCCGGTCACCTCCCTGCGGCTTTACCTGGAAACATTTGTCCGACATCCATTGAAATCCGAAGATATTAAACGGTACAGCGAAAACATGCTGGAAGATATCAACCGGCTGACGGACAACATCAACCGGATATTGAACATGGCCCGTATCGAAAGCCAGAATTTTGATTCCGAGGTGACACGCCAAAGTCTGGTGGAAGTGGTGGAAACATTCTGCCGGAAAAATGATTCCCTTTTCAGGGAGTGTGATATTCAGATATCCAATCCATCCGGAGGCCGATTTGAATATCCGGTGAATCTGTTTCTGTTTGAAATGCTGCTCATGAATATCGTGTCCAATGCCATTAAGTACAATACATCGGACCGTCCACAATTGACGGTTGTCTTCAAATCCCATATTCAGAAGGTGACCATTGATTTCATTGACAACGGGATCGGGGTGGATCGGCAGGAGACCCGAAAGATTTTCCGAAAGTTTTACCAGTCCGACCGGGAAAACAGGCAGCGTGTATCCGGCTCCGGGCTGGGGCTGTATCTGGTTTCCAGCATCGCACGGATTCACGGGTGGCGGGTGTCTGTATCCAGTGAAGGCAAAGGGTGCGGTGCCAAATTCACCATTACCATTCCCAGAAACGCCATTGCCAATGTCAGGGAGAAAAATATATGGAAGCGCCTGAAAAAAAACGTATTCTGGTCATAGAAGATGAAGCGCGCATCGCTGAAGGGCTCCGGCTCAACCTGTCTCTTGCCGGATATGCCGTATCGTTGGCACCGGACGGTATCGACGGCCTGGCCCAATGGCGGGCCTGGCAGCCGGACCTGATCGTTCTGGATATCATGCTGCCCATGGTTGACGGGTTTTCTATTTTAAAAACCATCCGCCAGGAAGATGAAAAGATCCCGGTGCTGATTCTGTCGGCAAGAGGAGACACCACGGACAAAGTCAAAGGGCTGCGCTACGGCGTGGACGATTACCTGGCAAAGCCGTTTGATCTGGAGGAATTTCTGCTGCGGGTGGATCGCCTGATTCAGAAAACATCCTGGTATGAACCGGCAAGAACAAGGGAAAAACCGGCAGTGGGCCTGTTCGATGGGGACCAGTACCGGTTTGGGGACAATCATGTGGATTTTGTCACGTTCAAGGCAAGGTGCATGGCCGGTGAGATCACACTGACGGAGCAGGAGATCACTCTTCTCAAAATTTTTATTGCGAACAGAGGAAAACCTTTGTCCAGAGAAGAGTTGCTGAATGCCGGATGGGGGTATTCCCGGGACACCTCTACAAGAACGGTGGATAATTTTATGGTCCGGTTCAGAAAATATTTCGAGAAAAATCCCAAAAATCCGCAATTCTTTAAAAGCCGCCGATCTGTGGGCTATATTTTCGATCACACCGGATTTTTATCTGCCGAATCGGAAACGGATAAACACCTGTTGATTTGAGGCAGGAGGGTACGGATCAATACGCCGATGAGGGGCCGGCCGGAAAAATGACTCTGCCCGCGGTTCCGGGACCATGGTTTCCAGAGGGCCTGAAAAAGCCGGTTCCCGCCGGACGGGGCGGCGGGTCTGCATCTGTGCGTCATGGGCCCTGCGGCGGTTCGAATCTGACAGGACATCGTAGGCTTCCTGAATATCCTGAAACGGCCCGCTGTTCCCTTTATAATGATCCGGGTGGTATGTTTTGGCAAGCCGTCGATAAGCGTCCTTGATATCTGTCTGACTGGCATCCGAGGCAATGCCCAGTATAAGGTAATAATCCCGAGGCATCGGACCACCTCCTGATGTAACATTGTTCTCTGTGACTTGACCTCTGATATTAAAAAAATCTCCATTGTTTTGTCAATAAAAAAATTATTAGTTCAGGCACACATCCCCCGGAAATCTCTGCCCGCCTAAGACATCAGGCAGATTGAACTTCAGTCGAACGGGTCATCGAATAACGGTTATATTACTAAATAAAATTTTATAAAAAAATAATTTACATATATTGACATAGAATTTTTGATAACTAAATTTGTGTTCAAACAGGCGGGGTTCGCAATCGAACGAACCGACAAACCAACCCCATGAAAACAGGAGGATGCATTATGTTTACGAGATTCAGTGATATCGACAGATTATTCGGTACCATGGACCTGCTCCGGCAGCGGCTGGACAATATGTCAACCGATTACAACCGGCCTTACAGGAGCACATGGCTGATGGAAGACGGGTTTCTTCGGGCCAACCTGTACCAGAGCGGCGATGCCTTTGAAATGAGACTGGAAGTGCCCGGCATGGACAAAGATGCTTTGGACATCAAAATCCAGGGCAATTATCTGGAAATTTCGGGCAAAAGAGACCATAACGTGCCCGATGGATACAAAGTACACAAGACAGAAAGACTGAACGGTACGTTTTCCCGCAGTTTCACACTGCCCGATGATGTGGACAGCGCCCGGGTGGAGGCGACATTGAAAGACGGCGTTCTGTATCTGACCCTGCCCAAATCCGAGGCAGCCAAACCCAGGCAGATTAGTATCAGTTAAATTATTTGTTTTATTGTCTTCGGCAAGGTGAACCATCATAACAATGGAGGCGAATCATGGATAAAAATACTGAAATCGCAAAAAGAGACGATCGGAATATAGAAAAAACCAGAGAACTGTATGAAGCCGCCCCGGCGGTGGATATTTACGAAAATGAAGACGAAATCCTTTTGGTTGCGGATATGCCGGGTGTGACAAAGGAAGAGGTTTCCGTGAACATCGACAACGGCCGCCTGGCCCTGTCAGGGATCAGAAAACTGGAAACCGGCGGCGTGGCTTCATGGGAGGAGTTCGGCAATGTGGAATTCGTCCGAAATTTTTCAGTCCCCCAGACCATTGATGTGGAAAACGTCAAAGCGGAGCTGAAAAACGGCGTGCTGACCCTTCACATGCCCAAGTCAGAAAAAGCCAAACCGCGTCAGATCGAGATCAAGACGGCATAACGGGTTCAACAGGTCAAACCCCGGAGATGTTGATCCTCCTTTGACATGCCCTTGACCTGAACCGGGAAGCTTTCTCCGGGTGGCTTCCCGGTTCATTTTTTTCTGCCGTATACCAGGCTCATTACATACCGGTCATCTGGAAAACATGACCAGGTGTGAACGATCTGGATTTTTTCGCAATGATAGATACGATCCTTGATGACCGCCACATGGTGCAGGCTTTCATTGAATCCCAGTCCCAGAAACTTTAAAAATGCTTCTTTCAGGGTCCAGTTGTAGAAAACCGCCCGGGCCCCGGCCGGCATGTGCCGGATCTCATCTTTTGTGAATGCGGTTTTCATAAATCCCTGATCCGGCATGGTTCCGATTTTTTCAATATCAATCCCCAATGTCATTTTGGTATCCAGTGTGATGGCTGCGGCGGTGTAGTCCCCGCTGTGGGATAAAGAAATGGGAATTTCCGGAAACTGTGTCAGATAAGGCGCCCCTTTTTCCCGATAGTCAATCCGGATCTGATCCAGCGATATGGCCGAATCCAGAATATCTTTGGCAAGGGTTTTCAGGGCAAACCGTCCGCAGATCCATTCCATTTGTTTTTTCAGGGCCTTGAACCGGTTGACCCGGATCAGTTCATCGTCAGATAAAAAAGGAACATCAAACATCCGGGCTTCAAATATCCGGCTTCTCATGGATGGTCCATCCGGTTTGAGTCCCGGGGAAAACACCCTGGCCTGAATATCAGACAGTTTCAGGGTCTGGACAATGATAGGCGGTTGTCCATTTCCCGGTATATGGTCCGGTATATGAATGGTTCGGCGGTGATGCCTGTCTGGATGGTCGTTCATGGTATGCGAATCATTACCCAGGTGACGGGAAATGTCAAATCCGCGGCATTTTTTTCAAAAAAAGAGACAGGGGAGGATCTGCCGGGAGCGGTTCGTGAACCGCTCCCGGGAAAATCCATGCCGGAACTGCTGTCCGGCATGGATCCGTGACTATTTGACCAAAGCCTTGTGGCTGTCGATCAGGGTGCCTACCACATCGGAATCCGCCAGCGTGGAGATGTCCCCGAGCTGGTCGTATTCATTGGTGGCGATTTTACGCAGGATCCGGCGCATGATTTTGCCGGACCGGGTTTTGGGAAGGCCGGCCGCAAAATTGATGATGTCCGGGGTGGCAATGGGACCGATCTCTTCTCTGACATGGACTTTCAATTCCTTGAGCAGTTCCGGGGAAGGCGTGACACTGACATTGAGGGTGACAAACGCATAGATGCCCTGACCCTTGATGTCATGGGGAAACCCGATCACGGCGGCTTCCGCCACCTGGGGATGGCTCACCAGGGCGGATTCCACCTCGGCGGTGCCCATGCGGTGGCCGGATACGTTAATCACGTCATCCACCCGTCCGGTGATCCAGAAATACCCGTCCTCATCCCTGCGGCACCCGTCTCCGGCAAAATAGTATCCGTCAAACATCTGGAAATAGACCTTGCCGAACCGGTCGTGATCGTTATACACCGTGCGCATCTGGCCGGGCCAGGGTTCCTTGATGGCCAGAATCCCGTCGCAGGCTCCTGCCAGTTCCTCTCCCTGTTCGTTGAGCAGCACAGGCTGGACCCCGAAAAACGGCAGGGTGGCGGATCCGGGTTTCTGGTCGATGGCATAGGGCAGCGGCGAGATCATGATGCCCCCGGTCTCGGTCTGCCACCAGGTGTCCACAATGGGGCAGCGACCTTTGCCCACATGGGTGTGGTACCAGCGCCAGGCTTCCGGGTTGATGGGTTCTCCCACCGATCCCAGCAGCCGCAGGGAGGAGAGATCATATTTTTCCACCCATTCCTCTCCCTGGGCCATGAGGGCCCGGATGGCCGTGGGCGCGGTGTAGAACTGGTTCACTTTCCACTTGTCCACGGTGGCCCAGAACCGCCCCGGGTCCGGGTAGGTGGGCACCCCTTCGAACATCAGGGAGGTGGCACCCTGGGACAAAGGCCCGTATACAATGTAGGAATGGCCCGTGACCCAGCCGATATCGGCCGTGCACCAGTAGATGTCGCCCTCATGGTAGTCAAAGATATACTTGAACGTGGTGCCGGTATACACCATGTACCCGCCCACATTGTGCTGAACCCCCTTGGGTTTGCCCGTGGAGCCAGATGTGTACAGGATGAACAGCGGGTCTTCCGCATCCATCCATTCCACGGGACAGTCGGGTGCCTGGGCATCAGCGGCCTCGTGCCACCACACATCCCGGTCCGGATTCATGGGGATGTCATCGCCCGTGCGTTTCACCACAAAACAGGTTTGCACCTGGTGTCCCCTTTCTTTGCACAGGGTCAGGGCCCGGTCTGCCGCAGTTTTCAGAGGGACCGACTTGGATCCCCGCATCACCCCGTCCGTGGTCACCAGGACTTTGCACAGGCTGTCTTCGATCCGGTCGGCCAGGGCCTCGGCGGAAAATCCGCCGAACACGATGGAGTGGATGGCCCCGATTCTGGCACAGGCCAGCATGGTGGCGGCCAGTTCCGGGATCATGGGCATGTAGATGGCCACCCGGTCCCCTTTGCCCACGCCTTTTTCCTTGAGGGCATTGGCAAACCGGCACACTTTTTCATGGAGCTGCCCATAGGAGATGGTCAGATCTTCTCCCACACTGTTGCCTTCCCAGATCAGGGCGGTCTGGTCCTGTCGTTCCGGCAGGTGCCGGTCCAGGCAGTTGTAGCAGATATTGGTCTTGCCGTTGATAAACCATTTGATGGAGATGGGGCCTTTGGACAGGTGATAATTGTACTCCCGCACCTTGTCCCATTTTTTTTCCCAGGAAAAGTTCTTCGCCATACCGGCCCAGAAAGTGTCCGGGTCTTCAATGGACTGCTGGTACATGGCCTGATATTCATCCATGGATTTGATCCAGGCGTTTTTTCGAAATTCGTCGGAAGCATGAAACAAAAATTCGCTCATAATCGGGTCTCCTTTTCAGATATAGGTCAGCAAATGATACGCAGCATCAGTTTTTTTCCGGCACCGGGATTCCCAGAAACGGGGTGTCGGGCTTTGTTTGCGGGGCCTTGGTCATCAGGGCGAGCATCGCACCGGTCAACAGCAGGGCCGCAGCCAGGATATAGGCCATCTGGGGGCTGCCGGTCTGGGCCACGATCATCTGGGACACCCGGGGGAAGATGAATCCGCCCACACCCCAGGCGGAAAACACCAGCCCATAGTTGACACCGAAATTTTTCAGTCCGAAAAAATCCTTGGTCACGGATGGAAACAAAGACAGGTTGGTGCCGTAATTGAATCCGATGAATGTGGCGGCCAGCACCAGCAGGATCACCTGACCCGGTGCGATGAACATCAGGGAAAAAATAATGATCGCCTGAAAACTGAGCATGATGAACAGGGTATTGGCCCGGCCGATGCGGTCAGATACCATGCCGGCGATGATCCGGCCGGATGCATTTCCCACGGCCATCAGCGCCACCACGATCCAGGCCAGATTTCCCATGCCGGACTTGGCCATGCCGGCCACGCTGCCGATGATCATCAGCCCGGCCCCGGAGCCCACGCAGAACATGAGCCACAGCTTGAAAAACGTGCCGGTTTTCATCATCTCTGACGGAGAAAAATCAATGCCCGCCGGTGCGGCCGCTCGTGTGGCCGTGGCCCGGGCATCCGGATGCACATATCCGGCCGGGGGATTGATCAGAAACTGGGCCAGTACACAGACCACCACCAGAAACGCCACCCCGAAAATCAGCATGGACTGGCTCAGTCCGAACCGGGAGATCAGCCAGGTGCCCAAAGGCGCAATATATACGGATGCCAGGCCGAATCCCGCCACCACAACCCCGGCGATCATGCCGGTTTTGGCCGGGGGAAACCATTTGATGGCCGGCGGTGTGGCAGATGCATATCCAAAGCCCAGGCCCGCGCCCGTGAGAACGCCGAATCCCAGGATCCAGACGATCCATGATGAGGAAAATGCAATGAGAATCAGGCCGGAACCGGTGAGCACACCGCCCAGGATGGCCGTCATCTTCGGGCCGGTCTTGTCCTGAACCCGGCCGGCCAGGATCATGGCAAAGGCGAACACCAGACAGCACACCGCATACGGATCGTTCAACGCGGCCAGATTCCAGTCGAAACGGCCGTCCCCGGCCACAATGGATTCTTTGATGGATTCCTTGAAAATACTCCAGGTGTACAGAATACCCAGGGCCAGGTTGATGCCCAGGCCGGCAAATGTGACGCGCCATCCAATGTTTTTGACCTCTTTCATTTGTACACTCCTTTTTGGAAAATGTTGAGGAACCGGTTTCAATTGGTGCCCTGAACGGGTTCATGTTTTTGTTGATTCATATAAATGCAAACCGTGTGCCATGCGATATGATTACTTAACTATTTGATTTTATGAGAAAAAATTAGATAGATTCAAGGCGGGCATTTCCGCCCTGTTTACAACAAAAGTTGTAAAAAATTGCAAAAGGATGGAAAGATAGGTCAGCGGCAATGGATGGCAGGGAAATTACAATAAAAGTTGTGGATACAACCCAGGTTGTGAGTCTATTTTCGAATTTTCTGAAGGCGTTTGCTCAGTGCCTGCTGGGAAATGCCCAGAATTCTGGCGGCGGCGGACTGGTTGCCGCCGGCCTGTTCCATGGCCTTTTCAACCAGAAGATTGGAGGCTTCCTTGAGGGTCGGCAGTCCCTTGTCGTTTTCCAGACCATGGGGTATGGTGTCTGCAGTATCGTCTTGTACCGAGGCATTCAGGCCCTTGAACAGATCCGCGGTAATAGGGCCTTTCTCATATCTGGATACGGCATCATGGACCATGGATTTCAATTCCCGGATATTGCCCTTGAACGGATAGGTTTCCATCTGTTCGATCAGGGTTTTGGGGATATCCGGTATGGGTTTGTCCAGTTCCGCGGCTGCCTGGCACACGAACCGGTCCAGCAGCAGGGGCAGATCCAGAAGCCTTTCTCTGAGCGGCGGCAGGGTCAGGGTATGGGTGGACAGCCGGTAAATCAGGTCCCGGCGGAATTTTCCCTGTTTTTCCAGGGCCCAGAGATCCTGGTTGGTGGACGCGATGATCCGGGCATCGGAATGCCGGGTTTTGTCCGACCCCAGGGCCAGATAATCCCCTTCCTGGAGCAGGCGCAGCAGCTTGACCTGGGAAGTGAGGGCCAGGTCCCCGATTTCATCGAGCAGCAGGGTGCCGCCGGCCGCCTGTTCGATCAGTCCGGACCGGGCCTTGTCCGCACCGGTAAAGGCCCCGGGCACATGTCCGAACAAGGTGTCGGAAAACACATTGTCATCCAGGCCGGCCACATTCACCACCACCAGTTTGCCTTTGCGCCCGCTCAGATCATGGATGCACTGGCCGACCAGTTCCTTTCCCACCCCGGTTTCACCGCAGACCAGCACCGGCTGCAATGACGGGGCAATGGCTTCCACATAATGGAAGATGGAATGCATTTTTTTGTCCTGGGTGATGATCTGGCGAAAGGCGGACGGATTCTTGATCTGGGCGAACAGGTCCTGATGCAGCGGTTTTTTGTCGGTGATTCCGGTTTCTTCCATGGCCAGGGCCTGTTTGACTGCCGTGACAAGCCGCTCTTCCTCCACCGGTTTGAGCACATAATCCATGGCACCGATTTTCATGCATTGAACAGCCGTGTCCACCTCGATGGTGCCGGTGAGCACGATCACCGGAATTCTGGGCCAGGTCTTGCGGATAATTTTGAGCAGCCGGCCCCCGTTGATGTGCGGCATGTTCAGATCCAGCAGGATCAGGCCTGGAATTTCCCTCTCCATATGGCGGATCACATCCCTGGCATCGTTGATGGTGACAATGTGGTCAAACCCGGCCATGCGCAAAGTGGTATCTACGGCCATTAAAATTTCGGGCTCATCATCCACCACCAGGATCGGTTTGTCCATTGTCGAGGGTTCCATGTGTTTTTTATAAATTATTTTTCCGTGCAGGGCAAGACGATCCTGGCACAAAGTCCCTGTCCGGGTTCTGAAGCCAGTTCCAGCACGCCCTGCATGTCGGATACGATTTTTTCGGAAATGAACAGTCCCAGGCCGGTCCCCCCGTCATCCCTTCGGGTGGTATAAAACGGATCGATGATTTTTTCCAGCATGTCCGGCGGCACGCCCGGACCGGTGTCAATCACCTCGATGGTAACGATATTTTTGTGCCGGTTGGCAGAGGTGACGACCGTGATGGACTGGTCCTTGTTTTCCAGGGCCTGACCCGCATTCATCAGCAGGTTGATCACCACCTGGACCAGTTTCTGGAAATCTCCGGCCACTGCCGGCAGAAGACTGCCGTAATTCGCAGAGACATGGGGCGTTATTTTTTTTAAGGTGGGTTGGGTCAGATCCATGGCTTTTTTCACGACCTGGTTCACATCGATTTCAGGATCTGGAAACAGGGTCCGGGTGTCGGCCGGCCGGGAGAAATCCTTGAGATCGGTGATGATCTGCTTGATCCGGGCGGATGAATCCAGTATGGCGGCCAGCATGCGCTCAATGCGGGTGCGCAGATCCGGATACGCCATGTTGCAGACCCGGGTGTCCGGGTGCCGGGCAAAGTGATCATCCAGCACCGGAAGAAAGGCTTCGAACGATTTTTTCAGGTTCGGGGCGTTGAGCATCAATGTGGTGGCCGGGTTGTTCACTTCATGGGCCACCCCGGCCACCAGGATGCCTAAGGAGGCCATTTTGTCGGCCTGGACCAGCTGTTTTTCCTGAAGTTCGGAACGGGCCATGGCCGCCAGTTTTTCCTTTCTGGAAGCGGCTGCGGCCCAGATGATATATCCGGACAAAAGCAGCATCACCCCCATGATGCCGGCACAGGCCAGGGTCAGTTTCCGGGTGACCGCGGAGATTTCCGCCTGAACATCCGCCACATAAATGCCGGTACCGATGATCCATCCCCAGGGGTCGAACGCTTTGACATGGGAGATTTTGGGAACGATATGGGTGGTATCTTCCTTCCATTGCCACAAATAGTCCACGAACCCTGCGCCGGAAGTTTTCGCGATTTTAACCATGTCGGCAAACAGGGGATTGCCGGCCGGATCGGTGAATTCGGACACATCCCGGCCTTCCAGGTCCGGGCGGTAGGGGTGCATGATCATGGTCGGTGTCGTGTCATTGATCCAGAAATAATCCTTGTGATCATCCCCGTAGCGCAGCTGTTCCAGCAACGCCACGGCCGCTTTTTTTGCCTGATCGGCAGACAAGTTGCCTGATGTTTCCTGATCGTGGAAATAGTCGAGCACCGACCAGGCGGTTTCGGTCAGATGCCGGGTGGTCTCTCTTTTACCGTCCATCATGAACGATTCCATGGTGGGTAAAATAAACAAAAAAATGGTCAGGATAAACAGAAGAATGGTCAGGGCCACCGGAATGATGATCCGGACCGGCAAGGCCTGAATGGGATGGGGTGGGGCAAGGTGATCGAATGCCATAAGATATCCTTGTGTTTGACGGTTATGGCGTGATTCTTGAATGAAAATTGTGTTTGTGTCAAGAAAAGATTGCCGGTTCGTCCGGTCCCTGGTGGCGACACTTGACAGAATAGTCCCAGTTGATGATTCCAATGCGGGACCGGTCCTTTACCTTGACAAATACCCTACCAGGGTATAGTATTTAAATCAGCATAATAAAAACACAGGAGCTGCCATGCATCCCGAATACAATGATCAGCTGCCCAGCCTCAACCGTATCGAGGGGCAGATCAAGGGCATCAAGAAAATGATTGAGAACCGCCGTTACTGCGTGGATATCCTGACCCAGCTCAAGGCGGTCAAGGCGGCCCTGCACAGAGTGGAACAGGAGGTGTTGAAAACCCATATGCAGCATTGCCTGATGCATGCGGTGACCTCGGAGGATCAAAAAGATATCCAGGAAAAGATCGACGAACTGATGCAACTGCTGAGCAAACGGATATGACCCGGCGGCACAAAACAGTGAGTCAAAGAGATTATGGCACCACGGGAAAGGAGTGAATCATCCATGAATATGGAGACAAAACAGTTTAAAATAGACGGAATGACCTGTGCCGCCTGTGTCAGGCGGGTGGAAAATGCCATCAGGGATGTTTCCGGTGTTGCGTCGGCATCGGTCAATCTGGCAACGGAAAAGGCCCAGGTGACATATGAACCCGGCGGCACAGAAGAAACGGACATCATCGGTGCCGTGAAGTCGGCAGGATACAGCATGGCCGCCGTGGATGAAAACAGCGGTCCGGACGAAGATGAATTGAAAAAAGAAAAAGAACGCAAACAGGAATATCTTCGCCTGATCATTTCCATTGGATTTGCCATTCCTCTGGTATTTGTGGCCATGGCGGAAATGGTGGGGATTCCCCTTCCGTCATTCATCAGCCCCGGACATAGTCCGGGCACGTTTGCCCTGGTCCAGCTGATGCTGACCCTGCCCATTGTTCTGGCCGGGTTCCACTTTTACACCCGGGGATTCCCGGCCCTGTTCAAGGGCCACCCCAACATGGATTCTTTGATTGCCATCGGCACCACGGCCGCCATCACCTACAGTGCCGTCAACACGGTCCTGATTTTCCTGGGCCGGACCGAATATGTGATGAACCTGTATTATGAAACCGCCGGGGTGATCATTGCCCTGATCAAGGTGGGCAAATACATGGAAACCGTGAGCAAGGGGCGGACGTCCGGCGCCATCAAAGAACTCATGGGACTGGCGCCCAAGACCGCCACTGTCATCCGGGACGGGAAAGAAGCGGTGATTCCCATCGAAGATGTGGCAGTCGGAGATGAGCTGATTGCCAGGCCCGGAGAGAAAATCGCCGTGGACGGCACGGTCATGGACGGGCATACCTCGGTGGATGAATCCATGCTCACCGGAGAGAGTATTCCTGTCGAAAAAAATGAAGGCGATACCGTGACCGGTGCCAGTATGAACCAGAACGGCACCATCCGGTACCGGGCGGACAAGGTGGGCAAAGACACGGCCCTGGCCCGGATTATCCGGCTGGTGGAAGAGGCCCAGGGCAGCAAAGCCCCCATTGCCCGGATGGCGGATATCATTTCCAGCTATTTTGTGCCCGTGGTCATCGGCATCGCCTTGCTATCAGCCGGGGCCTGGCTTGTCAGCGGGGCCGGGGTCACCTTTTCTCTGAGAATATTTATCGCTGTTCTGGTGATCGCCTGCCCCTGTGCCCTGGGTCTGGCCACCCCTACGGCCATCATGGTGGGCACCGGCCGGGGCGCATCCTTGGGGATTCTGATCAAGGGAGGACAGCCCCTTGAGACGGCCGGCCGCATCGACACGATTGTCCTGGACAAAACCGGCACCATCACCGAGGGCAAACCCAGGGTCACCGATATCCAGGCGCTCAACGGGTTTGAGGAACATCAGATTCTTCAGCTGGCAGCGTCGGCTGAAAAAGGGTCTGAACATTCCCTGGGCCAAGCCGTGGTGGCGGAGAGTGAAAAACAGGGATTGTCTGTGTTGCCGGCAAAGGGATTTTCCGCGGTTCCCGGCAGAGGCATCACCGTGACGGTGGACAAAAAAGATCTGATGTTCGGCAATCTTGCGTTCATGAAGGAAAACCAGGTGATGGAAACCGATCTGCCCCAGGCCGATGATCTGTCCAGCCAGGGAAAAACCGTCATGTATCTGGCAGTGGACAAAAAACCGGCCGGTATCATTGCCGTGGCGGATGTGGTCAAGCCGGATTCGGCAGCGGCCATTGCAAGGCTCCAGAAAATGGGCCTGACCACCGTGATGTTGACCGGGGACAACGAGCTGACCGCCCAGGCAATTGCCAAACAGGTGAATATCGATCAGGTGGTGGCCCAGGTCATGCCCGGAGACAAGGCGAACCAGGTGAAACAGCTCCAGGCGGACGGCCGCCGGGTGGCCATGGTGGGGGACGGGATCAATGACGCCCCGGCCCTGGCCCAGGCGGATCTGGGGTTCGCCATCGGTTCGGGCACGGATGTGGCCATGGAATCAGCAGGCATTGTTCTGATGCAAAACAGCCTGGCAGGCGTGGTCAACGCCATCGACTTGAGCCGGGCCACCTTGCGAAATATCAAACAGAACCTGTTCTGGGCGTTTTTCTACAATTCCGCCGGCATTCCCCTGGCGGCCGGACTGTTCCACCTGTTCGGCGGCCCCACCCTGAATCCCATGTTTGCCGCCGCCGCCATGGCCTTGAGTTCTGTGTCCGTGGTGACCAATGCCCTGCGCCTGAAAAATTTCAAACCAACCCTGGAACCCCGGGTTCCAGAGCAATCGACCAACCCTGAAACAAATGAAACAAAGGAGATATCCATGAAAACCATCATCAACATTGACGGCATGAGCTGCATGCACTGCGCCAAAAGTGTCACCGACAGCCTCAACGCCCTTGAAGGAATTTCGTCCACCCAGGTCAACCTGGATCAGAAACAGGCGGTGGTGGAATCAAACCAGCCCGTTGACAAGGATCTGGTGACCCAAACCATCACGGATGCCGGCTACACCGTGACAGGTATCGAAGCCGGAGAATAAACGGAATAAGCAACATCGCCTGGTGAGAAACAAGTCACTTGCAGTGTGATATTTTTAATGGTACTCTTGAAAACACATCAGGAGGTACAACATGGGAAAATTATCAAATATTGTTCCGGTAAGTGATTTAAGGCGGGATGCGGCCCACCTTTTAAAACAATTGAAAGAAAACGATGAGCCTTTAATTATTACCCAGAGAGGAAGGGCCACTGCGGTTATCATTGGTGTTGATGCCTATGAAAAACTTGAACAGGAAAAAGAGATCCTGCGCCTGTTGGCAAAAGGGGACAAAGAAATCGAAGCGGGTAAAGGATATGATCTGGATTCCGTAATATGGCATGGGGCACAGATTCCAGAAGAACCCGAGGATTGATATCAGCCACTGGAAATGCATACGCAACCGGTAAAAATTCATTGCCTGTGCTCTGGTGATCATGGGATGGCTGCTCTGCAGTCCGGCAAGGGCCGGCAGCTTCGAGATAGACGGCGGCCAGCTGCGTTTCGGTCCCATGGTTTCAACGCGAATGGCCTGTCCCGATGGCATGGACGTGGAGCGGCAATTCCTGGAGACACTGGCACAGGTGGAACGGTACCGGATTTTTGGATCGTTTCTGGAATTTCTGAATGGTTCAGATACTATGATGCCCGGTTTGAAACAAAAAGCTTTTGACCGGCGGGTCGACGATTCAGGACGGATTTTAAAGCAATCAACAATGTTCAAATAAAAAGAATTGCTGTATATATAAAATCGAGCGAAAGGACCAAAAAATTTATAAAAGAGGGGAAACCCCATGAACACAAAAGAAAAACTCATAAATGAGATTGAGCAAACCCCTGAATCACTCCTCTCTGAAGTACTTGAATTCCTTCATTTTCTGAAGACAAAGAATGTTCGAGACAAATTCGATACTGCGATAATCAGCGAATCATCCTTGAGAAAAGATTGGCTGAAACCGGAAGAGGATGAGGCATGGCAAAATTTGTGAAGGGGGATGTGGTCGTGATTCCATTCCCTTTTTCTGATCTGAGTCAGTCAAAGCGGCGTCCCGCTCTGGTTCTCGCCACCCTTGAAGGGGATGATCTCATCCTGTGCCAGATCACGAGCAAAAATGTATCTGACAGCTATGCTGTCCCAGTTGATGATAACGACTTTCTGTCCGGACGTCTGAGACACTCAAGCAATATCAGGCCCAACCGGCTGTTCACAGCCGACACACATATCATTCTATATCGGGCTGGTAACATCAAGAAAACCAAGTTGGACCAGGTAATCAATAAAGTGCTCGAAATTATCCTGACATAAAGGTAGTTAATCAGCCTGATGTAGCGGACATTTGAAATCACTGTCTGAATGACATGTTCAACTGCCTGCCCTGTTTGCCTGCATTGAAAGTGAGCGGTTCAAGGTAGACCATCAGTGATGGATAGAGTTACAGGCAAAAAGGGTCAGTTGGTCTTCTATAATTCTCGCCATGATTGATTCCTTGAAATTTCTTTACATCCTGCAAAAATGCTGATACGAGATCATGTGTTGGCGCTTGGCTGACTGAGCCAGGTTTCGGTCATTGGGAGGTTTTGAAATGAAACCAGAGGATGTCTAAGGTATGCGTTTGGTTTTCAACATTTTCCGGAGATTGGGAAGACACTGTTCGCTAAATCTTTGAAAGAACCTCAGGTCTCTGTCCGACACTTATTGAGTGATTCAAAGTTAGTTGCGGAAGAAAATCCAGGTAAAAGAGGATTGAAAGGCCGGATGGGTCGTATGGGGTGGTAGATGGTTGGTAGATGGGTTGGCAGAAAAAAAAGGTAGCAATCTCTTATTCCTGTGTTCCGTTGCATTGTGCGGGTTTGTGATTATTGTTTCTTTCAGCCGGAAAAAAATACCGGCTCAATGGTCAACCAGATAACGAACTGAGGAGATGATATGATGGTACGTTTCAAGATTTTAGTAATAATGGCTGGTTTTTTTATGATGGCATCCACTGTGGCGGTTTCAGCGGTTTATGCCTCGTCCCATAACCAAGATAATTACCAGAAGTCGGGCGGGCACGACAAGTTTGATCGGCATTTTTCAGATATGGACACAGATGGTGATGACAGCCTGAGCTTCACGGAATTCAATCAGGTGTTTCCATCCACTGACCAGCAGGGCTTTGACCGCCTTGACAGTGATAAAGACGGCAGTTTGAGCCGTGAGGAATGGCATCAGTTCAAAGAAATGCATCAGGGGATGGGAATGCACCATAAGAAAAAATATCATGACAAAGCGCTGCCTGAGCCGTCAAAATTCAACGCCCACTTTCCAGATATGGACAAAGACCAGAATGACCAGGTAACCCGCGAAGAGTTCAATGCGTATTTTGCAGATGAATCAGACAATGAAGCGGTTTTCAATGCCATAGATCTGGATGAAAACGGTTATCTGGATCATGATGAATGGCATGAGTTTAAAGCGGCGCACGGGCTCAAGCACATGGATTGATGTTATTCCGGTACCAGCCGGTCATTTTTCCGGAATGCCTGGTCCTGGCTTCTGGCGATGAGCGTACCGGTGTCTTCATTGGTCACGGTGATGTCATACAAAGAGGTGCGGCGGCCGTTGTGAAGTTCTTTGGCCTCGGCCACCAGGCGGTCGCCCGGAAAGCTGGGTTTCAGGTAGCAGATGCTCACGTTCAGGGCCACGGCCACCCGGCCGTGGGAATTGCAGGCCGCGGCAAAGGCCATGTCGCTGATGGCAAAGATCACCCCGCCGTGGGTGGTGCCGTGGAAATTGGTCATCACGTCGGTGACGGTCAGAGACACCCGGCTGTGGCCAGGTGCCACGACCTGTACCGTGGCCCCCAGGTGATGGGCAAAGGCATCTTTCTGAATAAGATCCAGCACTTTTTTGTCACAGATCGTGTCAGGCATGATTGCAGATCCTGATGATTTAAATGAAAGTTTTAAGTGTTAAGTTTTAAGCCTATGTTTTCATTATTGGTCGGGGGCTCACAGACCAGGGGTGTTATTTGATGGTTACTGGTCGGTGGCCGGTTTTTTCAGGTAAAGGGAAAAAACCATCCCGGTGAGGGAGATGGCCCCGGCCACCAGAAACGGGGTGGTCAGAGACTGGGTGGTGTCTGCCAGATACCCGCCCAGGGCCGGGCCGATGGACTGACCGATGCCGAAAAACAAGGTGATGAATCCCAGGCCGGCCGGGGCGTACCTTGGTCCCACGAAATCCCCGGCTGCGGCCGCCATGATGGTGGGAATGCTCCAGGCGGTAAGCCCGAACAAAACCGCGGAAATGTAAAATCCGGCCTCCACCTTGACCAGGGCATAGACCAGATACGAGGTTCCCAGCACCAGATAGGCCAGGGCCGCCCCTTTTCCCCGGCCGATTTTGTCGGAAACAGAGCCCCAGATCACGCCGCAGAAAATGCTCAGCCCCCCTACCATGGCCCACAGCCCGCCGGCCCAGGCCTGGCTGTAGCCCATTTCATTCACCAGGTAAGCCGCAAAAAATACCATGTAAATGATATAGGACATGCCGTAAAAAAAATACACCACCCCCAGAAACCACAAAGATTTCATTTTATACACAGTGCCCCAGTCCAGGGACGAGACTTTGGGGGGCGGCGCTGCCGTATCCGGGGCCTGATTTTGTCCCACGGGGGTCAGGCCCTTGTCCGCCGGCTGGTTTCTTAGAAATATCCCCACCAGCACGGCCACGAAAAGTACCAGAACGCCTAAAATATACCAGGAATAACGCCACCCGTCTGCATTGTAGGATTTGAGGATGAACGGGACGATCAGGCCGGACAGAAACGTGCCCAGGCCGATGCCGCCGGACACGATGCCGGTGGCGAACCCGCGTTTGTGGATGGCGAACCAGGCCGATCCCAGTGCCATGGCCGGCACATAGGCGGCCCCGTTGCCAAGGCCTGTGAAAAGCCGCATGGCAAAAGCGAACCCAAAGGACTGAGCCAGGCCGGTGAGGATCATGGTCACCCCCATGAGAGCCAGCGCTGCGGTGATCACGGCACGGGTGCCGAACCGGGCCGCCAGAAATCCGCCGATGATGGCCATGGACAGATACCCGATGAAATTGCCCGTGCCCAGAAGTCCCAGCTGGGTGTAGTCAAAAGAGAGCCCGTCCTTCATGGCCGGCAGCAGCAGGGTATAGGCCATCCGGCCGAATCCGTGGGCCGCCACCGCGGTCAAAAGTCCCATGAGGATGACGATCCATCCGTAATGCAGCTTGTTTTCCATGCGACGCTCCTTTTTTGAAAGTGGCGAAAGATATGGAATCTGTATCAATAATGCAAGATGGTGTAAAGTGGTTTTACCGCAGGTTTGTTTTATTTGATCAGGTTGGCGGATACCGCCGAAATCAGGATGACCAGGGTGACGGCCAGGGCCAACGGTTCCCTGAGCCGGAACCGGCAGACCGTGAGCAAGGGGAAAAAAACAATACCGGTGACAATGCCGCAGAAAAACCCGAACACATGGGCCCAGACATCGGTGTTTTCGCCATGGCTTAAAAATGCCATCAACGTGGCCCCGGCGATGAGGGGCAGGATCCGGTCCCGCCTGCGCAACGGGCCTTTGCGCATCATCTGGAAGGCCGCCAGCCCGCCGGCGGCAGCCATGACCGCGGTGGACGCGCCGATGGACAACAGGGCCGTGCCGCGGAACCCGGCATTGATCAGGTTGCCGCTGGTACCGGCAAACAGCAGGAACAGCGGCCCGGAACCGTAACCGGACAAACGGATCAGAGGCCCGGCAAAGAAAAATATGCCTGCCAGGTTGCCCAGCAGATGGGCTGTATCTGAGTGCAGAAACAGGGCCGTGACCGCCCGGAAGGTGTCTCCCTGCAAAATGTACATGCCCGATGACCCATAGGCCAGGACATGTTCCCACCGGGTGCCGGTCACCTCGATACCTATATGGATGGCTGCCAGCAGCCCCATGATCATGAAAACCGTCAGAGAGGTAAATCCGGCCGGCATTGCCGACAAAGAAGATGCCGGTCCGGAATCAAACTTGTTTTCTTTGAAATAGGCGGTCACCTGGGCAGTTGCCTCATCCGCCTGGTCTGGGAAGGTTGAAATATCGATGCCGCTGGTGCCCATGGTCTTTCTGGCACGGATGTTCTGGGAGGCCAGTATCAGCAGAATCAGATCCGCCGACCGGGAGGTCAGCCCGGCAAAAATGCGTTTCATTTTGTCCGGGTTTTGTGGTAAAGGCGTTGTCATGAGCAACAGTTTATCTCAAGTTCAGGAGAAATAAAAGCATGCAGATCATACGATTCACAGGCACGGACAACCACCTGTACATCGGGTGTGATTATGACGGCACCAGCGCATCAGTGGTGGAGGGCGATCCGTACGGCAGACTGACAGATACCGGACAACGCAGGGAGGTGGCAAAAATAGAGATCCCGGTGGTGCCGACGGCCATCTTCTGCATCGGCCTCAACTACCGGGGCCATGCAAAGGAAACCGGTATGGAGCTGCCCAAATATCCGGTGGTGTTCATGAAAAACCCCGGGGCCGTGACCCCCCACCACAGCGACATCGTGATTCCCACTTCCTGTCTGGATACACCGGAAGTGGATTTTGAAGCGGAACTGGGGGTGGTGATCGGAAAAAAAGCCAGAAACGTGACCGAGGATGAGGCCCTGGATTATGTGCTGGGATATACCTGTGCCAATGACGTGTCTGCCCGACGGTGGCAGAAACATGCCGGGGGCGGGCAATGGGTCCGGGGCAAGAGTTTTGATACCTTCTGTCCCCTGGGTCCGGTGCTGGTCACGGCGGATGAAATCACTGATTCTCAGAACCTGGCGGTTGAAAGCGTTCTCAACGGCCAAACCATGCAGCAAAGCAATACCCGGGACATGATTTTTTCCGTGGCCCAGTTGATCGCATTTCTGTCTGAATCCACCACCCTGGCACCGGGAACCCTGATTCTCACCGGCACCCCGGAAGGGGTGGGGTATGCCCGAAAACCCCCGGTATACCTGCTGCCGGGCGATCATCTTCAAACCCGTATCCAGGGGATCGGGACCCTGGAAAATCCGGTGACTGCGGAAAAAAGATGACCCTGAAAAAACACGTCCCTGAAATGCCGGTATTTCCGGTCTTTCCGGTCTTTCAGGGACGTGTCACATGAGTTGAAATTATTTCAAAAAGGGGTTCCGGGCCATGATCAGATATCACGGCCCGGAACCACGACGGTTGCCGGGTTTAGTATCTGCCGCTGCCGTCCCCTTTTTTCTGACCATACCCCTGCCCGCTTTTCGGGCAGTTCCCTTTACTGTATCTTTGGTGGGATTTTTGTCCCATGCCCTGGCCGAGCCGGAGCTCAGGGGCCACTTTTTTGGTGGCCAGCATGAAATCGATCCGGCTTTCCTGGACCTGTTTCATCAAATCGGAAATTTCCGTGTTCAGCCGGCTCAGTTCGGCCCGGTCCGGCTGAGAGGTCTCCATGAGCAGGCGGGCTTCATTGTGTTTCTGCATCATGGCCACCCGCAGTTCATAGGTGTCGTCGATGAATTTCTGGCGCAGGGTCGTCAGTTCCTGTTTCTGATCGTCAGACAGGTCGGTATAGGCGTTTCGATCCATGCCGGGGCAGTTGGCGCCGGTTCCGTAACCGCCCATGCCTCTGCCTGTGCCCGGTCCCCAGGAAAATGCGTGGGTGGCTAAAAATCCGACCGTGATCAGTGCGGTGATCAGTATTAATGTCTTTTTCATGATGATGTCTCCTTTCTGGTACGTTGTTGTATTGATCAACTGTTTGCGGTATTCTTTCATTCTGAAATCCGCGTGGTTTGGCAATTGAATATTGCAATGCATGTGCCATATTGAAAAATATAATTATAATTTATTGAAATAAAAGGGCTTTTCTTTTTTCAAAGGGGAGTGTGCACAGGCTGACCGGATGCATGACTGTATCGTTTCTACCCGGATACAGGATACAGGCGGGTATTTTTTATACACCTGTCTCCGGATGTGCACGATACAGGAACGCCTGTCCCGGGCCTGTGTAAAACAAAACGGTGGAAATATATTGAAAATGGAGCGGATTTTGCTTGTCCCTTATGAAGATTAAAAAAATGTATCCGGAAAAAAGACATGAAAAAATTGATTCCCCATTCGGTTTCCAGGCTGATTTCACCATTGATGCTCGCAGGCGTGATCCTGGTGCTGACACCTATTTTCACGATTCTGACCCTGGATCGGATGAAAAAACTCAAATCCCATATGACCGACCAGCAGACGGTCAAGGCAATTTCGCTGATCCGGACCTTTGAGGCCGGAACCCGTACCGGTATGATGACCATGCACTGGGGCATGCGCCGGATTCAGGCTTTGCTCCAGGAGACTGCGATACAGCCGGATGTGGTGCATATCATGATTGTTTCGGAAGACGGCACTATTCTGGCCCACAGTGATCCGGACCGGGTGGGAGGGACCCTGACGAATGTGCCGGGTATGAATAACTCAGAAGGAGAACCGGGGCCGGTATTTCATCGATATGTACAAATGGATGATGAAAAGGTGTTTGAGGTGTACAAACGGTTCACTCCCATGGAAAGCCCGATGATGAGACATCCCATGCGCATGCAGGGTGGTCCCCGGATGAAGGGGTGGGAAAGACCGCTTTTGGAAATGGAAAACGTTGGAGAGGAAAATGATATACCCGGCGCAGATGCATTGATCCTGGTGGGGCTGTCCATGGACCGGATGGAATCAGCCCAGGCCCGGCTGCTGCGTCAAGCCGTGGGGCAGGGGGTGGTGTTTTTTTTCCTGGGGTGTGCCGGTGTGATCAGTCTGATGGTGTTTCAGGCGTATCGCTCCACCCGGGCACGGCTGGTGAGCGTCAAAGCATTGTCCGAAAAACTCAAAAAAGAGGTGGAAACCACCCGGCATCTGGCCGCCATCGGCAAACTGGCCGCCGGGGTGGCCCATGAAATCAGAAACCCGTTGAGTTCCATCAAAGGGTTTGCCACTTATTTTGAAAAGCGGTATGCCGATTATCCGGATGATCAAAAGACCGCACGGGTCATGGTCCAGGAGGTGGAACGGATCAACCGGTCCGTCACCCAGCTGCTGGAGTTTGCCAAGCCCGTGGCCGTGGAAAAAAAAGAGGTGGAAATCCGGGAGATGATATCCCACTCATTGAAACTGGTGGCCCATGACCTGGAAAGAAAGGGCATTGCCGTGCACACGGATATCGGTTCGGCCCGGTCCCGGTTTTACACGGACCCGGACCGGATGAACCAGATTCTGCTCAACCTGTACATGAACAGCCTGGCGGCCATGGATGACGGCGGCACTCTTTCTGTCACGGTCACCGATATATCGCCTGGCGAAGATCTGGAAATCCGGGTGGCTGATGACGGCTGCGGCATGGATGAACAGGTATTGTCGGAAATCTTCGATCCCTATTTCACCACCCGGCCGGACGGCACCGGCTTGGGCCTGTCCATTGTCCACCGGCTGGTGGAAACCCTGGGCGGAGACATCCGGGTGGAAAGCGCCAGGGATCAGGGAACCACATTTTATATCCGGCTGAGCACGCAGGGAAAGGAAGAGGCAAATGACATATAAGATACTGGTGGTGGATGATGATCCGGCCCATGCCCGGATGCTCAGGACCCTGATATCGGACTGGGGGTATGCGGTGGTTTTGGCCGATGACGGGGATACCGGGGTGGAACAGGTGAAATCCCGCAGTTTCGATATCGTACTGCTGGACATGAAAATGAAGCGGATGTCGGGCATGGCGGCCCTGTCACAGATCCTGGCATACAACCCGTCTCTGCCCGTGGTCATGATGACCGCGTATTCATCGGTGGACACGGCGGTGGAGGCCTTGAAAATCGGTGCCTATGACTATTTGACCAAACCGCTGGATTTCGATCGGCTGAAACTGACCATCGAGCGGATTTTGGAACGGATTTTTCTGCAGTCGGAAAACCGGCAGCTCAAGGAGCGCCTCAAATCCGATTCTTTTCGGCACAATATTCTGGGAAACAGTCCGGCCATGGCCGCGCTGCTGGACACCCTGGACATGGTGGCGCCCACGGACGCCAATGTGCTGGTGACCGGAGAATCGGGCACGGGCAAGGAACTGGTGGCGGCAGCCCTGCATGAGAACAGTCCCCGCAAAGACCAGTCATTTGTCCGGATCAACTGTGCGGCCATCACCCCGACCCTGCTGGAGTCGGAGCTGTTCGGCCATGCCAGAGGCGCGTTCACCGGCGCGGACAGAAAACGGAAAGGAAAATTTCTTCTGGCCCACAAAGGCAGTATCCTGCTGGATGAAATCGGGGAGATGAGCCTGCCCATGCAGGTCAAACTGCTGCGGGTGCTCCAGGAAAAAGAGATCACGCCTGTGGGCAGCGATGAAAACATTTTTGTGGATGTGCGGGTGATCGCGGCCACCAACCGGGACCTGAAAGCCATGGCGGAAGAGGGGGCATTCCGGCAGGATCTGTTTTTCCGCCTGAACGTGGTGACAGTGAACATCCCGCCCTTAAGGAAGCGGCCCGAAGATATCCCGGAGCTGGTCCTGCATTTTCTGACCCGGTTTTCCGAAAAAAACCGGCGGGAGATCAAGGGGGTGGCACCGGATGCCATGGATGCCATGATCCGGTATGCCTGGCCCGGAAATGTCAGAGAGTTGATGAATGCGGTGGAACGGGCCGTGGTGCTGGCCCGGACCGACTACATCACCCGGACGGACCTGCCGTTCGGGCCGGAAGACGAATCTGAGGATTCACCCACCGGCCCGGCCGCCGGCAGCCTGGAAAATACACCGTTATCCCGGATTGAAAAACAAGCGATTTTATCCACCCTGGCCGCAGCCGACGGCAACAAGAGCGAAACCGCCCGGCGCCTTGGCATTACACGCAAAACCCTGCTGAACAAACTCAAACAGTATGGAAAAGACACATGATCCGTTCCTTGACAATCTGCCATCATTTGCATACAACCGGGGGTACCGGATTTTCATGAAATTTGAGACCAAACCCGCATCAGGCATTCAAGGAGGCATCACATGACCAATCCGCGGCATTATCTGTTTCTCACCTTTGTCTACCTGTTGGTGGTGGCCGGGGTCTGCGCCCTGCTGGCGTCCCCGCTCAAGGCCGCGTTCATGGCCAACTGGGGATTCAACCTGCTGATCCTCGCGGCCCTGTGTGTGGGCATTGCCATCAACGTGTTCCAGATTCTGCGTCTGGAGCCTGAGATCAACTGGATCAAGAAATTCCGCACCGGAGATCCCGGGCTTTCCACGGTGGCGCCGCCCACGTTGCTGTCTCCTTTGGCCAAACACCTGGAAGAGATTCACCGGGACCGGTTCCGGCTGTCGGCCGGATCTCTGAGCACGGTGCTGGATGGAATCCGGGGGCATCTGGATGAAGCCCGTGAGATTTCCAAGTACATGATCGGGCTGCTGGTGTTTCTGGGGCTTCTGGGTACGTTCTGGGGGCTGTTGCAGACCATCGGCACCGTGGGCCAGGTCATCAGCGGCCTGGAAGTGGGCACCGGGGATTACGCCCAGTTGTTCGACCGGTTGAAACAGGGGCTGGAAACTCCGCTCCAGGGAATGGGCACCGCTTTTTCATCCTCCCTGTTCGGCCTGGGCGGCAGTCTGGTGCTGGGATTTATCGATATTCAGGCCGGTCATGCCCAGAACCGGTTTTTCAATGAGATGGAAGAGTGGCTGTCCGGGGTCACCCGGCTGGTGGATGTGGATGATCTGCCCCAGACCGGCCCGGGGGCTTCGATCGAGATGTTCAAAAACCTTGATACCAACCTGCGGGTGCTGATCAACCAGATGCAGAAAAACAACCAGGCCATGGCGGCACTGCTCAAACAGCAGCAGAATAAAAATCCGGACTCCCCGCCGGAATCCCAAGCCTGACAGGAGCGGATATGTTATCCAGAGCGCGGCGAAACGCAAGCCCCATCACAGCCTGGCCCGGATATGTGGATGTGCTGTCTGCCCTGTTGATGGTGGTGATTTTTGTTCTGATGATTTTTATAGTGGCCCAGTTTCTGCTCAGTGAAGTGCTGAAGGGCCAGGAGAGTGAACTGGCAAAACTTCACGCCCAGGTGAACCAGCTGGCGGAACTGCTGGGGGTTGAAAAGGAAAAATCCGGACAACTGGAAGCCCGGGTGGCACGTTTGTCCGATACCATTATCGCCTTGTCCGAAGACAAGGAAGTGCTTATGTCCCAGGTGGCGGATTATCAGACCCGGGCCGAAATGGATGAGAAAACGTTAAAACGGCAGATGCTCACCATTGCCAGTCTTAACGAGGACATATCCGCCCTGAGGCAGGTCAGAGAACAGCTGGAACAGGAAGTGGGGGATCTGGCGGCGGCCATGGCATCCCGGGACCGGGAACTGGGGGTGCTCAGAGACCGGTCCATGCGCCTGGCGGCCCGGCTGGCGGATCAGACTGAAACCACGCTGCTGGCCCAGGAAAAGATCGAGGAACAGGAGATCCGGATCCAGGCCTTGTCCGCGGTCCTGGCATCCCAGAAGGAAAGCATTGAAAAGGAGCGGCAGCTGTCTGCATCGGCAAGGGCTGAGGTGGCCCTGCTCACCGATCAGATTTCCCGGCTCAGTGAGCAGCTGGAGGTGATCAAAACCGCCCTGGCTCAGACAGAAAAGGAAGCAGAGAAAAAAGACGAACAGATCGAAGACCTGGGCAAACAATTGAACATTGCTCTGGCCAGAAAAGTGCATGAATTGACCCAGTACCGGTCCGAGTTTTTCGGCCGCCTCAAACAGATTCTGGGGGACAACCCGGCCATACAGATCCGGGGGGACCGGTTCGTGTTTCAGGCGGAGCTGTTTTTCGCCTCCGGGTCCGCCGATCTCGGGGATGCGGGCAAAGTCCATCTGGAAGCCCTGGCCGAAACCCTGCTGACCGTCGCCCAGAAGATTCCCGACGATATCGACTGGATTCTCCAGATTGACGGCCACAGCGATAAAATCCCCATCAACAATGAATTTTTTGCGTCCAACTGGGAACTGTCCACAGCCAGGGCCCTTTCTGTGGTGCGGTTTCTGAGCCGTCAGAAAATTCCGGAAAACCGTATGGCCGCCGCCGGGTTCAGCAAATATCATCCCATCGATCCGGCAGATACCCCGGAAGCCTACCGCAAAAACCGGCGAATCGAGATCAAGCTTACCAATTATTAGAACCGTTCGATGAGCCGGTCGATGAGAAAGGTGGATTCCCGCAGCGCCTGGTCGCTGAACGGACCGAACCACGCGGTAATATCGTTGAACTGACGGATGAATGCGGGAATATCTTTGTTTTCAAGCATGTCGATATGCTGGCTCAACGAGCGGACAAACTCTTGCAAAAGTTCCCGCCGTTCTTTTGTGGCGAAAATAATCTGGGCGTACAGCCCCGAATCCTGGGCGAACAGCCGTCCCACCATGCCCAGTTCCAGGCGGTAGATGGGGCTGGAAAACTCCAGGGTGCGCTGGACTTTCACCTGTTTTTCAAACAAAAACCGGCCGAAGCAGAAGGTGGCAAAGTGCCGCAGGGCCTGGACGATTTCCATAATGTCATCATGTTCTTCAGGAGCGGCCTGCACCGGAATGGCCCCCCACAGGTTCAGTTGTTCCACCAGCCAGTGACCGGCGGCCATGTCTCTGCCGGGCGAATACACGATGATCTGTTTGTCCAGAGATGAGGTGGTCGGACCGAACAGGGGATGCAGACCCAGAACCGGTCCGGTGTGGCTTTTGCACATGGCGGTCACCGGGGCTTTTTTTATGGAGGTCAGGTCTGCCAGAAGTGCGTTGGCCGGCAGGAATGGAGCGATTTTCTCGATGACTGTCACGGTGTGTTCAATGGGCACCGATACCAGGGCCAGATCGATGCCGTCACACAACCGGGCCGCATCGTCCCAGTCCGATTCCGTGAGAATGCCGACCCGGTATCCGGATTTTTCAAACAGGGAGGCGAACATGGCCCCCATTTGTCCGGCGCCGCCGATGATCAATACCCCGGCGCCGGGCCGGACCCCCTTGTACTGCATGGAAAAGGTCTGCTTGACCCGGGATTGTCTGATGATAACCCGGAACAGATTTTCCGTGACATCCGGATCCAGCCCTTTTTCCATTGCCTGGGTTCTGAGGCGGGAGATCATGTCCTCTTCTCTGGCAGGATGGTACACGGGCATATCGCATTTTTTTTTCAGGGCCGCTACCTGTCCCACCTGTTCCTGGCGTTTGGCCAGAAGGGTCAGAATCTGCGAGTCGATGCGGTCGATTTCGTCCCGCAGCGGGCGGATCCGGTCTGAAAAGCGGGTGTCTGTCATCTGGCAGTCTCCTGGGTCAGGCCGCCATCTGCCGGGCCCGTTTGATCAGCAGCCGGTTGCAGTTGGCGATATTTTCTCTGGTGTACAGGGTGAATTCATCCCGGTAGCTTTCTTCGAACAGCCGGGCTTCCAGTTCCCGATCCGTCAATGATGTCCGGGTGACCCGCTCGATGAAATGACGGGCCGCATCGATGCCGGCCTGGATCCCTGCGGGGGCTGCCTGGTGTTGCAATGGACCCTGATGACCCGGACACACAATTGCCGGTGCCATGGCCTGGATCTGTGCCTGCGTGTCCAGGTATTCTTTGGCGCCCGTGAAAAACAGGGGCCAGAACCCTTTGCCGGGAAAATGGAACCCCAGACTGTCCGAACAGAACAGGACATCTTCCATCCGTCCCAGAATATTTCCCGGAGAATGTCCTTTGACCGGAAACAGTTTCAGAGCAACTCCCTCCAGATCCAGCACAACGGTGTCTGACACTTCCCGGGCGTCTGACAGGTCCGGAATGGTTTCGATGGGCGCCCGTCCCGGTGTGATGCCTCTTGCGGCAAGCCCTTTGGACATGAACGCATCTTCTGCCAGCATGAGGGGGCCGGCTTTTGGATGGCTGATGAATTTATCAGCTCCGGCTCCGGCCACCACCTGTGCGGCTGGAAATCGTTCCATCAGTCCGGTCAGTCCGGTAATGTGATCGGTATGAGGATGGCTGACGATCAGAAAATCCGGCACCTTCCCCAGGTGTTCCAGCTGCTGGATTACCGTGTCCACCACCCCGGAGATGCCAACCTCAAACAGGGCGGTTTTCCGGTCACCCTGTACCAGAAACAGGTTGATGTAGTGATTGCCCAGTACCGTTACCCGGGAAGACAGCGGCATGGGATAATCGGATGAATGAGGGCAGGTTTCCTGTTCCGGCATGATATCTCCACTTGTAAGTCTTGGTAAGTCTAAAAAATAAACGATTCAAGCTAAAAATTCAATCCCCGGATGTCAAGGACAATTTTAAGGAAAGCAAGGACGTGATGGCGCAGATTCAAGCAGAAACCAGCGGGGCCGGAATATTCATCGGACGGGTTTGTCATTCCCGGCGGACACGATCCCGGCGGGTTATTGACATCAACAGGGGACTGTGATACATGCGATGAGATTGTTTAGAGTCTGAATAAGGGATGACCGGAAAGTAAAAAATTAAGGAAGGGTTCACCATGGATCAGAACAGCATTACCATCAATGGTCACGTCTATCAATTTAGACCCGGCCAGACCATTCTGGACGTTGCACAGGAAAATAATATCGATATCCCCAATCTCTGCCATCTGAAAGGCACCCGCGCGACAGGGGCCTGCCGTGTCTGTATTGTAGAGCTGGAAGAATCCTGGGGAAAAAAACTGGTGTCATCATGCAGTTCACCGGCCAAAAGCGGCATGGTGGTTCATACGGAATCCCCGGAAATTGTTGAATATCGCAGATTTTACATTGGCCTGATGCTGGATTCGGGAAATCACAATTGTGATATCGGATCATCTGAAGATGAATCCTGGACCGATTTTCAGATCGAGGCCATGGAAAATGACCAGAAAGAGGAACTCTGTCCGGTGTGGGGGGATTGCGAGCTTCAGGCCCTGGCGTATCGATATCAGGTCAAAGGCCGGGTCAGCGGTCGTCACAGAGAGCCTGTAAAAGTACCCATAGAAAAGGACAATCCTTTTATTATCCGGGATATGTCCCGGTGCATCCTGTGTGGAAGGTGCGTGGCCGCCTGCAACGAACTTCAGGTGAACCAGGCCATTGATTACGGGTTCCGGGGCACCAATGAAAAAATTATCGCCGGCACCGGCACCACATTGATGTCATCCAGCTGTGTGTTCTGCGGCGAATGTGTTCAGGTCTGCCCGGTAGGGGCCTTGATCCCCACCAAAGCATTCCGGGATGACCGGTTTGTTCCCACCAACACCGTGCGGACCACCTGTTCGTTCTGCGGGGTGGGATGCCAGATGGATTTACATGTTCAGAACAATAAAATCGTGAAAATCGACGGGCCGGAGCGCAACCTGCCTCCCAACAACGGCATGCTCTGTGTCAAAGGCCGGTATGGATTTGAATTTGTCGGCGCGTCGGACCGGTTGACCACCCCTTTGATCAAAAAAGACGGTAAACAGGTACCGGCCTCCTGGGATGAAGCCCTGGATCTGGTGGCGGAAAAACTCACTGAAATCAAAGAGAAGCACGGGTCGGATGCCATGGGCGTGCTCACCTCTGCCCGGGCCACCAATGAAGACAATTACATCGCCCAGAAATTCACCCGGGCCGTGCTCAAGACGAACAATATCGATCATTGTGCGCGACTGTGACACAGCTCCACCGTAGCCGGTCTGGCTGCAGCATTTGGAAGCGGTGCCATGACAAACACCATCGCGGACATCGAGACATCGGACCTGATCCTGGTGACCGGATCCAATACCACGGAAAATCACCCGGTCCTGTCCACCTTTATCAAACGGGCCGTCTTGAAAGGCAAGAAACTGGTGGTGATCGATCCCCGGTTTGTCAATCTGGCCAATCATGCCACAAAGTGGCTGCGTCCGAATCCGGGAACCGATATCGCCTGGATCAACGGACTGATGCATGTGATAATCAAAGAAGACCTGCACGACAAAACTTTTATTGCGGACCGAACGGAAAATTTTGAAGCGCTTAAAGAGGTCGTGGCTTCCTATACACCTGAACGGGTCGAAGAAATCACGGGTATTTCGGCCCAGGACATCATCGAGGTGGCACGTGAGTTTGCCAAAGCCCCGGCCGCGTCCATCTGCTATTGCATGGGTATCACCCAGCACGCCTGCGGCACGGACAATGTCAAATCTCTGGCCAACCTGTCCATGCTGTGCGGGCATTTAGGAAAACCCGGCGGCGGGGTCAATCCGTTGCGGGGTCAGAACAATGTCCAGGGAGCCTGTGATATGGGCGGGCTTCCCAATGTGTTCACCGCGTACCAGGCGGTGAGCAATGATGAGGCCAGAAAAGGGTACGAAGCCGCCTGGAATGTGCTTGACATGCCGGCCAAACCCGGCCTGCCCGTGACGGAAATGATCGAAAAGGCCTATGAAGGAGAATTCAAATCCCTGTATATCATGGGTGAAAATCCCATGGTGTCTGATCCGGATTTGAACCATGCGGAAAAAGCACTGGCCAATCTGGATTTTCTGGTGGTGCAGGATATTTTTGAAACCGAAACCACGGCCCTGGCGGATGTGGTCTTGCCGGCCTGCTGCTGGGCGGAAAAAGACGGCACCTTTGCCAATACGGAACGCCGGGTGCAGCGGGTGAGAAAAGCGGTGGAACCCCCTGAAGGGGCGCGACTGGACTGGGAGATCTTCTGTGAGATCGCGCAGCGCATGGGCTATGACATGAAGTATGACAGCAGCCGAGAGATCTATGAAGAGATCTGTGCCGTGACCCCGTCCTACCGGGGTATCACCTGGGATCGCATTGAAAAGCAGGGTATTCACTGGCCCTGTCCGGATGAGAGCCATCCCGGCACCCCGATTCTGCACACCACCCAGTTCACCCGGGGCAAGGGCCTGTTTCATGCCATCGAGCACCAGCCGCCGGCGGAGCCGACAGATGAAGACTATCCCTATATACTGACCACCGGACGGGTGCTGTACCAGTATCATACCCGGACCATGACCGGCCGGACCGAAGGGTTGAATGTGCTGTCTCCGGAATGTTTTGTGGAAATTTCCCACAATGACGCCAGAAAACTGGGACTGAATACCGGGGATCTGGTGGATGTATCTTCCCGCAGGGGTCAGGTCAGCGCCAAACTCAAAGTATCGCACATGGCGGTGGACGGGACCATTTTCATGCCGTTTCACTTTGCCCAGGCCGCAGCCAACAGACTGACCCATGCCAAACTGGACCCGGTGGCCAAGATTCCGGAACTCAAGGTGTGCGCCATTAACATCAAACCGGCAGCCTAACGCAAGATACGCGGCATTCTTTTTAAAACCGAGTTCTCTCCAAGGCCCGGCATGACATGATTCATGCCGGGCCTTCCGGCTTTTACAAGGGGGCGGCGTCTGAAATTTTTCTGGTTCCGGTCTTCTTGTCAGCCCCTGATAACAGCTGTTATAAAAGTGGAATTAATACAGTTATACTTTTTCCGGAACCTCGGCTTTGATTCTGGGAGATACACAATCCACGGCACTGAACTTGGCCGGACATTTTTCCTGGCAGACCCCGCATTGGACGCAGATGGACTGATCAATGACATGCACTTTTTTCTTTTCTCCGGAAATGGCGTTCACAGGGCAGGATTTGGCGCATATGCCGCATCCCACGCATTTGTCTTCTTGAATGACAAAGGAAATCAACGATTTGCATACTTTGGCCGGACAGCGTTTTTCAAGAATATGGGCTTCATATTCATCCATGAAATACCGCAGGGTGGTAAGCACCGGGTTGGCGGCCGTCTGTCCCAGACCGCAGATGGATCCGGCATGGATGGCCAGGCTCAGTTCATACAGCAGATCCAGGTCTTGTTTTCGGCCCTTTCCTGCACAGATTTCCTTGAGCACTTCCAGCAGTTCTTTGGTCCCCAGCCGGCACGGTACGCATTGGCCGCAGGATTCAATCACCGTGAAATCCAGGAAATACCGGGCCACGTCCACCATACAGGTTTTTTCATCCATGACCACCATGCCGCCGGAACCCATGATGGATCCGGCTTCGTCCAGGGAATCATAATCGATAGGGGTATCCAGCAGAGATGCCGGCAGACAACCGCCCGAAGGACCACCGGTCTGGACCGCCTTGAACGTGCCGCCGTCCGAGACGCCGCCACCGATGTCATAGATGATTTCCCTGAGCGTAATTCCCATGGGCACTTCGATGAGCCCGCAGTTGTTCACCTTGCCGGTCAAAGCAAAAATGGCCGTACCCGTGCTTTTTTCAGTGCCGACGCTGGCAAACCATTCCGCACCTTTGGTGATGATCATGGGCGCGGATGAAAAGGATTTCACGTTGTTGAGCAAGGTGGGTTTGTCATACAGACCGATTTCCGTAGTTCTGGGACGGGGTGCCACCCGGGGCATGCCCCGTTTGCCCTCGATGGACAAGGTGAGTGCTGTGGACTCTCCGCATACAAAAGCCCCGGCACCGGGAAAGATTTTGATTTCAAAGTTGAAATCCGTGCCCATGATATTTTTTCCCAGAAATCCCTTTTCATGGGCCTGGGCAATGGCCCGTTCCAGACGTCTGATGGCCAGGGGATATTCCGCCCGTACATAAATATATCCGGTTTCCGCGCCAATGGTGTACCCGGCGATGATCATTCCTTCCAGAACCGAATGCGGATCGCCTTCGATCACAGCCCGGTCCATGAACGCCCCTGGATCGCCTTCGTCCGCATTACACACCACATATTTGGGGGTACCTTTGGCGGCCAGTCCGGCCTCCCATTTCCGACCGGCGGGAAATCCACCGCCGCCCCGGCCCCGCAGGCCGGATGCTTTCATGACATCCACCACATCCTGCTGGGTCATGGTGCTCAGGGCCTTGTGAAGTCCCTCATATCCCTGGTTGGCAATGTAATGATTGATATTGGTGGGATCGATGATGCCACAGAGGCGGAACACCCGGCGTTCCTGGGGTTTGAAGGAAGGGGTGTCCAGAATTTTTGTCACGCCCTTGATTTCGCCCTGTCCCAATGTGCCCAATGTATACTGGGGTAGCGGATCATCCCCTAAAAGATAGGCATCGATGATTTCCGTCACCATGTCGGGATTGACATTTTTAAAACAGAGGGTGGGCTTGCCGGGTTTGTCAATGTTCACCAGGGGTTCGGCATAACAAGGACCGATACACCCGACTTCACGAATACTGGCATCCACTTTTTTTTCGGCCAGCCCATCCTCGAAGGCCTTGACCACGGCCATTGCGCCGGCAGATCTGCCACAGGTGGCCGTGCCAACGGCAATTTGAGGTTTTTGTCCGTTCAGCAGCTCATCCCATTCTTTTTTGGCCTGTTCCTGTATCTCAGCAAAGGTCATTTCGCTTTCCTCCTGTCGATTATTTCCGAAACCATTTTGGGGGTCAGCTTGGCTTCAACATCCTCATCGATCATCACACAGGGGGCCAGGGCGCAGCAACCGATGCAGGCCACGGTTTCCAGGGTATATTCCTGGTCTTCAGTGGTTTCTCCTTCAACAATACCCAAAGCCCTTTCTGTCTCTTCCAGGATTTTTTCCGCACCCCGGACATGGCAGGCGGTTCCCCGGCATACCATAAAGGAATGCTTGCCCCTGGGGGTGAACCGGAACTGGGCATAAAAAGAGGCCACTGCAAACACTCTGCTTTCAGGCAGTCCTGTGGTTCTGGCGATTTCACACATGGCATCATCCGGCAGGTATCCGAGTTCCGCCTGTACTTTCTGTAAAATCGGGATCAATGCATCCCGTTTTCCCTTATAAGGTGAAAGCATCTCACTCAACCGATCTTCCATTCTTCTCCCTCCTTACCTTTGCTTTATGCTGCAGGTGAATCCTTTTTATTCAAATTTGTGAATACTACAATATCTGATAAAAAATATAAATACCCCTTGTAAAATAGATTGTTTTATTCGGTTACTGCATATCACACTACAGGATTGTGGAAAAGTCAAAATATGACTTGACGTGACCAGAAAATTCAATTTTCGGGCTGAAGCGAAAGTCGGAATTTTTTTGATTGTTTGATTGGTAGTGTATTTTGTCCAAAGCCGGTTGAATGATAAAGCGCCAAAAGAGGCCAAAGAATACACCGCACAGTCGAACCAGGCTTTTTGAATTCGGCGGAAGTTGGCAGCATTGCCTGCCCAGCTGGCACCCGAAATAATCAGACACAGAGATCCCGGGGGTTTTTTAAAATATGCGAAAACTATTCTGTTGTTTCTGTTTGAGTTTCTATTTGGGATTGCAGTGTTGCAGCCAGGTCTTGTGCTTCGGATAGCTGTTCAGGTGTTAACATTTTGGCAACCACATCTCTGTTGTTGATGCCTTTTCCTTGTGCAGCCGCTAAACTGGACCAGACATAAGCAAGTTTGAAATTTTGTGGAATACCCTGGCCTTCGGCATACATGAACCCAAGATTATGTTGCGCATCAGCATACCCCTGTTCCGCAGCCTTTTTATACCAGTACGCGGCCTTTTTGTGGTCTTGAGGAACATCAATGCCTTTTGCATAAATTTCCCCGAGTTTGGACTGAGCAGCAGCATCGCCTTGTTCGGCCATCTTTAAAACATCCTCAAATTGACCACAAAAAGCAGAAGTGGCAGTGAACAGAACAAGCAACATGACCGGCAGAATCTTTTTCATTTTGATCTCCTTTTGAAGATATAATCTTCTTCATATGACAACGGAAATAAAAAAGCAAGACAATCTTCTTGAAAAAATCATTCTGTGCAATGTGCGGGGTATTTATCCCGAACCCTGCGCATGCTTGGGTGGCAGGGTGTTGATTTATTTTGTATCCGTTATTTTGATTGGTGCCGGAGGCGAGACTCGAACTCGCAAGGGCATGAAGCCCGGAGGATTTTGAGTCCTCTGCGTCTACCAATTCCACCACTCCGGCATGAAAATCTTTAAATAAAGAAAAACCTCTGATTTGTCAATAAATTTTAAATCAGTTCCAGGAAAATGGGAAAATTTTATGGGCAGACTTTTTCATGATGCCAGCATCTGATGGATGGTACTGGATGGGATTCTCCCTTCCCGAAATACCCGGAAAGGATTACAGGTGATGTCCAGGACGGTGGAACCGCTGCCGCCTTGGAGATGGCCGGCATCGAGCACCAGGTCCACGCTCTGGATCAGTTCATGGGGCAGGGCCTGGATACAGCTGCAACCCGGGGTGCCCGACAGATTGGCACTGGTGCCGGTGACGGGACGTCCGGCGGCCTTGACCAGGGCCCGGGCCACGGGATGGGCGGGTATCCGGATGCCGATTTTGCCGGTGCCCGCGGTCAGCAGATCACTGATATCCGATCTGGCTTCAAAGACCAGGGTCAGGCTGCCGGGCCAGAACGCCTGCATCAGCTTTTGTGCCGCATCCGGAATGCGTGCCACCATGTTTTCCAGATCGGCCATAGAGTGAACCAGAACCAGAAGCGGGTTGTTTTCCGGTCTTTTTTTGATGTGGAATATTTTTTTTATGGCTGCCGGATCGCGGGCATCGGCAGCCATGCCATACAGGCATTGGGTGGGAAAGACCACCACTCCTTGATCTTTGATGATTTCCGCGGCCCTGTGGATGGTGTCGGGTGACGGGTGATCCGGATGGACCCGGATCACCCGCAATTGTTTCTGCGGCTGGATTTCAGGCAAAGGATGCCGCCTTTTTTTGTACCTTGGCGGCCATGTCCTTTTTGAACGCCACCAGTTTTTCCGCCACTGCCGGATCAGACAGACCGATGATCTGGGCCGCGAAGATGCCGGCATTATGAGCCCCGGATTTGCCGATGGCCATGGTGGATACGGGAATGCCCGGGGGCATCTGTACGGTGGCCAGCAACGCATCCAGGCCTTGAAGGGCTGAGGAATCAATGGGCACCCCCAGCACGGGCAACGTGGTATGGGCCGCGATCACGCCGGCCAGGTGGGCGGCGTGACCGGCCCCGCAGATCAGCACCTGGATGCCGTCTTCTTTTGCTTTGGACGCCAGTCGGGCCGCCTGGTCCGGGGTCCGGTGGGCCGATGCCACGGTTACGTAATGGGGGATGTCAAACTGTTTTAAAATGGCCAACGCTTTTTCCATGACACCGAAATCGGAATCCGATCCCATGATCACCCCGACTTTGGGGGGAACGGCCAAACGTTTCACCGCCTTGGCCCCGATATCCTTCCGAAAGAAATGGCCGGAGAATGAAATCTTTGCACACGCTTCATAGGCAGTGTCAATGGCCTGCTGCACCGTGTCTCCCAGACTGGTGACCCCCAGGACACGGCCGCCGGAAGTGGTCACCTGATCCCCTTTCATCGCGGTGCCGGCATGAAACACCATGGTGTCTTTCACCTCACCGGCCGCGGTAAGCCCCTGGATGGCATGGCCTTTTTCGTAAGCACCCGGATATCCGCCGGAAGCCACCACCACGCACACCGCTGCCCGGGGATCGATCTGGATGGTGTGCTGGTGCAGGGTGCCGTTGCAGCAGGCTTCCATCAAAGGGACGATGTCATTTTTCAGGCGCATGAGAATGGGCTGGGCTTCCGGGTCCCCCAGACGGGTGTTGAACTCCAGAACCTTTATTTTGTCCTTGTCCACCATGAGTCCGGCATACAGAACCCCCTTGAACGGGGTGCCTTCTTTGGCCATTCCCTGAACCGCCGGGATCATCACCTCGTTCATGGCTTTGGTGCGCAGCATGTGATCCAGGACCGGGGCCGGGGAATAGGCCCCCATACCGCCGGTGTTCAGGCCCTCGTCATTGTCCAGTGCCCGCTTGTGGTCCTGGGATTCGGGCAAAGGCAGCACGGTCTTGCCGTCGGTAAACGCGATGAACGAGGCTTCCTCTCCCTGCAGGCACTCTTCCACCACCACGGTGGCACCGGCATCCCCGAACTGTTTTTCCATGATCATGTCGTCAATGGCCTTGTCCGCTTCCTCCAGAGACCCGCAGATGATCACGCCTTTGCCTGCGGCCAGGCCGTCGGCCTTGACCACGCAGGGCGCGCCGATAAAGCGGGCATAGGCCTTGGCTTTGGAAGGGTCGGTGAACGCTTTCCCCCTGGCGCAGGGGATGTTGTACTTGTTCATGTGATTTTTGGAAAACACCTTGCTGCCTTCGAGCCGGGCCGCTGCTTTGCTTGGGCCGAACACGGCCAGGCCCCGTTCTTCGAAGAGATCGGCAATTCCTTTGACCAGGGGGCCTTCCGGTCCCACCACGGTCAGATCGATCTCATTGTCCTGGGCAAAATCCGCCAGGGACTGGATATCCTCGGCATCGATGGGGACCGGTTCCGCCAGATCCCGGGTCCCGGCATTGCCGGGGGCGCAGTAGATTTTTTCAACCATGGGGCTCTGGCTGATTTTCCATACCAGTGTATGCTGGCGGCCGCCGCTGCCAACTACAAGAATTCTCATTGATCTCTCCTTTTGGTTTTATTTGTATGTTCGTCAATGGCCAGTTGAATCAGTGTGTCCAGCAGCCGGGAGAACGAATATCCGGCGGCCGCCGCCGACTGGGGGTACAGGCTGGTAGCGGTCATGCCGGGAATGGTGTTGGTTTCCAGAACAAACAGATCGCTGCCGGCAAGGATCATGTCGGTGCGGGAATAGCCTTTGAGAAAAAGGGCCTGATGGGCGCTGACCGCCAGGTCCTGAACTTTTCGGGTGGTCTGTTCATCGATACGGGCCGGGCAGATCTCTTCGGTCTCGCCGGCCACATATTTGGCATTGAAATCAAAATATTCATGGCCCTGGCCGGGAATGATTTCAATCACCGGCAGGGCTTCAAGGCTTTCATTGCCCAGAACGCCGCAGGTCAGCTCGATCCCCTTGACATACGCTTCCACAATCACGGTGTCATCATGGGCAAATCCGTCCTGAATGGCCTGATCCATGTCTGATTCGTTTTTGACGATGGTCATGCCCACACTGGATCCGGCACAGACGGGCTTCACCACCAGTGGCAGGCCCAGTTTCCGGACCAGCCGGGGAATGTCCGCGTCGCCTGCGGCTGTCAGGGAGCTGAAATCCGGGGTGGGGATATCCGCATGCTGGTACAGGCGCTTGGACAGCAGTTTGTTCATGGCCACGGCCGATCCCAGGACCCCGGCCCCCTGGTAGGGGATGTCCAGCAGATCCAGCAGTCCCTGGACCGTGCCGTCCTCTCCGTAAGGCCCGTGGAGAATGATCAGGGCCGCATCGATGTCGGGCGCGTCCATGACCAGCTGCGGGAGATCGGTTTTAGGGTCATAGCGCGCGATGTCGTATTTATGCTTGTCAAGGGCATCAAATACCTGATTGCCGCTGTTCAGTGACACCGAACGTTCCGAAGAGATGCCGCCGGCCAGAAGGGCGAGTCTGATTTTTTTCATACGCATTTCCTTATCCCTGGATGATGGATTGTCTTGCCTTGTCAAATTCCTCTTTGGTGATCAGGTCTTTTTCATATAATGCATTCAACTGATTCATTTTTCGTTCCGCCCGGTCCCCATCGGTTTCGATCAGACGGATATCTGCGGAAGGATGACCGTCCGGTTCGGGAGATGCCAGCAGCCGGCCGGTATCCTGCTCTTTGGAATTGATTTTAAAGGAGGCCAGACCCCCCATGAAGCTGATTTCCACATTCCGGTTTTTCAGCTGTTCATTGGACATGATATCCTGGATCTGTTGGGAATGTTTACGCATCTGCCGGATCACCAGCCATGCGCAAAGCGCGATCAGCAGACCGGCGCCGGCCATGATCCAGGGCAGATATTCAAAAAATCCCTTGATCAGGACCACGAAAACGGCAATACCCGCCAGAAGCACCACATGGAACAGCAAAATGAAATAAGCGATGAAGATGTTTTTGAACACGCCTTCTTTGTCGGTGTTTTTTAACTTCATGATAATTTTCTGATGATATTTTCCTGGTATTGGTCGGTTATCAGGGGCGATATGCCGCCCCGGAGAAAATCAAGTTTGGTTAACAGATAGTTGAGTTTTTTTGTTATCTCCCGGTGCTGAGCAGAAGCGGTATCGGTTGCTTCAAGCAGCAGTTCGGCCTGGGTGATTTTTTTCTTGAGCTCGATTTCAGGGGGAAGGTACCCCGCATTTTTCAAGATCTTGTAAGCCAGACGGCAATCGTCCGGTGCGGGATGTCCCTGTTCCAGAACAAAAGGTTTTCCTTTGCCTTCGAGGTTGTCAAACACCCCGTCTTCCTGTGCTTTTTTGATTCGTTCCTCTATAATTTTTTCAAATCCGGGAATCATCCGGTTCGGCGCCTCCATAAAAGTATTGTCACTGATCGTTCAGGGATATCCAGGATATGCAGTCTGGTCAAGAATCTTAATTTTATAAAAACAGCCCGGGTTTTGCAAGCTATTTTCTTGACACTGCACAGGCAATACTGTATCAAATACCATTTGATTTATCGCCGTTGCCGGCACAATTTCACAATCAATCAACCAAAGATGCTGATAAGAATATGACCCAGAAAAAGACCCTGTTAAATATCAGAAATATCGGAATCATGGCCCACATCGATGCGGGCAAGACCACTGTCACCGAACGCATCCTGTATTATACCGGAAAATCCCACAAACTCGGTGAAGTGCATGACGGAGAGGCGGTCATGGACTGGATGCAGGATGAACAGGAGCGGGGAATTACCATTACCTCGGCCGTGACCACCTGTCAGTGGCAGCAGTCCGTCATCCAGATCATCGACACCCCGGGACATGTGGATTTCACGGTGGAAGTGGAACGGGCCCTGCGGGTGCTCGATGGTGCCATCGGTGTGTTCTGTGCGGTGGGCGGTGTGGAGCCCCAGTCGGAAACCGTGTGGCGCCAGGCAGACCGGTACCGGGTCCCCAGAATGGCGTTTATCAACAAAATGGACCGGACCGGGGCTGATTTTTTCGGGACGGTGGATTCCATCAGAGAAAAACTGGCGGCCAACCCGGTGGTGCTTCAGATACCCATGGGCGCGGAAGACCGGTTCGACGGTGTGATCGATCTGATCGACATGAAGCAGATCCGCTGGGATGACGAGAGTTTGGGCGCCAAATATGTGGTGGATGAGATTCCTTCTGAATATGCGGATCAAGCCCTGGAATACAGAGAGAAACTGCTGGAATCGGTGGCGGAACAGGATGACGCCATTATGGAAAAGTACCTGGCAGAGGAGGAAATTACCCGGGCCGATCTGATCGAAGGCGTCCGGAAAGCCACCGTGAGCCGGAAACTGGTCCCGGTGCTGTGCGGCAGCGCTTTGAAGAACAAAGGCATTCAGCCGTTGCTCGACGCGATTCAGAATTTTCTTCCCAGTCCTTTAGATGTGCCGCCGGTGAGAGGGGTACATCCTGAAACCGGAGACCCTCTGGATTTTCCCCCGGAAAAAAACGGTCCCCTGGCGGCCCTGATTTTCAAGGTGTCCATGATCGAAGGCCGGAAACTGTCTTTTGCCAGGATCTATTCCGGAAAGATCGAAGCCGGATCTGATGTATACAATCCGGTACTCAAGAAAAAGGAAAAACTGTCCCGGATTCTCTTAATGCACGCCAACAAGCGGGAACGGCTCAAAGAAGCCTCAGCCGGGAATATCGTGGGTATTGTGGGATTGAAGGACTCCGGCACCGGAGATACCCTGTGTTCAGTGGAGCATCCGGTGTTTCTGGAAAAAATGAAGTATGAAGATCCGGTCATTTCCATTGCCATCGAGCCCAAAACCCATGCGGATCAGGAAAAACTGGACATGGTTCTGGAAAAGTTCATGATCGAGGATCCGACCCTCAAGGTAGCTAAGGATGAGGAAACCGGTCAGACCATTTTGTCGGGCATGGGGGAACTGCACCTGGAGATCATTATTTCCAGGATGCTCAAAGAGTTCAATACCCAGGTGAATGTGGGCAATCCCCAGGTGGTTTACAGAGAAGTGGTGACGGCGCCGGCCACAGGTGAGGCTGTGTTTGAGCGGGAGATTTCCGGCAAGCCCCATTATGCGAAAGTCAGGATTCAGCTCAAGCCCCTGGACCGGGGCGCCGGGGTTGTTTTCACCAGCAAAGCCCCGGAAGACCAGATTCCGCCTCAGTTTGTGCCCGCCATTGAACAGGGAATCCGGGAAAGCCTGGAGGGCGGATACCTTAAAGGGTATCCGCTGGTCGATCTGGAGGTGATACTTCAGGGCGGCGCATGTGAGGAAGGAAAGACCACGGAACTGGGATTTTCCGTGTGTGCATCCATGGCATGTAAAGAGACCCTGGAAAATGCGTCCCTGGCGCTTCTGGAACCGATTATGCAGGTGGAGGTGTTTGTGCCCGACACCTATATGGGGGATGCCATTGCCGATCTCAATGCCCGGGGCGGTAAAGTGGAATCCATCGCCCCGAAAGCCAATATCCAGATCATTCATGCGGTGGTGCCGCTGTCCAGGATGTTCGGGTATTCCACAGCCCTTCGCTCCGCCACCCAGGGCCGGGGAACATTCAGCATGAAATTTGAACGGTTTGACAGGGTCTGAATATGCGCAATATCAGGAGGGCCGACGGGCGGTGGAGATTTTTTTCAACCGTTCTTCTGCCGCCGTTTTTTTGTCCGGATCATCCAGGCCCTCATCCACAGCCCGTTTCAGGTGACGGACCGCATTTTTGGAATCCTTGATCAGGTCATAATAAATTCCCAGATAATAGTGAGACAGGGCGGTTCTGTTTTCCTGGGACATGATGGCGCCCAGGTGAAAATAGGCCCTGGGAAAAGATTTCGCAGAGGTGTCGGTCACGCGTATCAAATTCTGCCTGGCGGATATCAGGTCCCCGGATTCCAGCTGGGCAACGGCCAGGTGATATCTGGCAGACGTTCCCAGAACCGGGTCGGACTGAATGCCCGGTAGAATGTTCAAGGCTTTGTCATACTGGCCGTCAAGGGTATAGATCCTTCCGAGTTCCAGGAGAATCAGCGGATCCATGAGATTGAACGAAAGGGCTTTCTGTAACTGGGCAATGGCCTGTTCCCGCCGGTTTTCCCTGGCGTACAAAAGCCCCAGTCCATAATACAGTGCCGGGTTGGACGGATCGCCGGCAATTTTTGATTCAATGGTCCGGATGCTGTCTTTGACCGGTTCGTATAATCCCATGATCCGATATTTGACCATGTCATAATTGTAAGTTTCCAGGCAGGAATCCGCAGGGGACACATGGGTATAGTCTGACAGCAGACCGGACAGATGGGCGATGCGTGACCCGCTACCGGGGTGGGTCTTGAAATAATCGGGTATGCCTTCGATGCCCATGTAATCCGCAGCCCTCAGCCTGTTCAGGCTGTCCAGAAGCCCTTCCGGAGAAAAGCAGGTTTGCTGAAGCAGTGTAAAGGCCTTCTGGTCCGCCTCGGTTTCATTTCCCCGGGTATAGGTGAGCATGGAGGAATATCCGGCAGCCATGGATCCCATGGTCAGGGCCTGGGCCGCATCCCCGCCCCCGCCGGCCGACCCCACGATGATGCCGGCGATCACCCCGGCCATGGTGCCGATATTCACCAGTTTGGACCGGTCAATGGACTGGGATACATGCCGGCTGACGGCATGGGCGATTTCATGGGCCAGAATACCGGCCAGTTCATCAATGCTGGAAAGGGCCGTGATCAGCCCCCGATGGACAAATATGTTGGCCCCGGGGCTGGCAAAGGCATTGAACGTGCCGTCGTCAATCAGGTAAAAGGCATAGTTGAACGGCTGGGGCGGCAGTTGCGCCAGGATATGCCGGCCCACGGCATCGATCAGATGGCCGGCCACAGGATCATTGAGAATGACCTGCTGCTGATCGATCATCTGCATGAACTCATCGGCCAGCTTGAGTTCGTCCGGTATGGAGATGGCGAATGTCTTTGACGGTAACCCCGTGACCGTTAGAAAAAATATCGCCAGTATTGCAATAAAGCGTTTCATAAATTCGGTGCTGCCTGGTTTTGGATTTTCCAATTTTTTTTACACCAGTTTAGCAGAAAAAACCAAAACACAAAACAAATATCATCGTTCTCCCCTTTTATACGGGGTGGAAAGCATGGCCGGGGCATTGAGTTTTCTGGGATCTTTCAGGCTGATGATCAGCAGGATCAGCAACGTGGCGATATACGGGAGCATGGCCAGAAAATTGGGCGATATACCCAGCGGCTGCATCAGGTATTGAACCACAAAAATCCCGCCGAACAAAAAAGCGGCCCAGATGGCCCGGCCCGGGTTCCACAATGCGAAAATGGTCAAAGCGATGGCAATCCATCCTCTTCCGGCGGTCATGCCCTCGATCCAGGATCTGGAATAGGAAATGGACAGGTGTGCCCCGGCCAAAGCCGAGAACCCGCCGCCGATGATCACTGATACATACCGGATTAAAAAAACGTTCACCCCCTGGGTTTCAGTGGCTTTCGGGTTTTCTCCGGTAGACCGGATCTGGATGCCCAGACGGGTCCGTTCCAGCAGAAACCAGGCCCCCACTGCCAGACCGATGGCCAGGAAAAAAAACGGACTTTGATTGAATATTGCCTGGCCGACGTAAGGAATGTCCGACAAAACCGGTATGGAGAGATCATCCATTTTAATGGTCAACGGTTTGCCCACATAGGGTTTTCCCACCATGCCGGACAGGCCCAGCCCCAGCATGGTCAATGCCAGGCCCGACACCACCTGGTTGGCCTGGAGGGTCACGGATGCCACCGCATGGATGATGGAAATGACCATGCCGGCGATCAGGGCCGCCAGAACCCCCAGCCAGGGGGACCCGGTGGTCATGGTGACGATAAAGGCGGTGACCGCGCCCAGGGCCATGACCCCTTCCACGCCCAGATTGAGGATCCCGCTTCGTTCACAGATAATTTCCCCGGTGGTGGCCAAAAGCAGCGGTGTGCCCGCCACCAGGGTACGCTGAAGTGTTGATATGATGATGTCTTCCATGGCCGGGGTTCCTATCGGGTTTTAAATGTGATGGAAATTTTATGATTCAGAAAATAATCACCCATGATCAGAAATATCAGCAGGGTGCCGTTGACGATATTCACGGTGGCGGCCGGCAGCCCTAAAGAAATCTGTATGGCGTCGCCCCCCACCAGAATTCCCGCAAAAAAGATGCCGGATATGATGGTGTACAATGGATTGAGTTTGGCCAGCCATGCCACGATGATGGCGGTGAACCCGTATCCCGAGGACATGGAATCCGGATACCCCAGATAGTGATGAATCCCGGCGACTTCCCCGACACCGGCCATGCCTGCCAGTCCGCCGGAAACGGCCATGAGGATCAGGGTGGTTTTCAGAAAATCGATGCCCGCGTATTTACCGGCATCCGGGTTTTCCCCCACCACCCGGGCTTCATATCCGAACCGGGTGCGGTAAATGAGAAGTGTGAGCACGGCGGCACAGACCAGGGCCAGAATCAGTGTGACATAATGGATCCGGGATCCGGGAATCACGCTGAGAATCGCGGCTTCCGGCAGGGTGTCGGTGCCCGGAAATCCGAACCGGGTTCCCCCTCTCCAGGGACCCACAATGAGCATGGTCAGAATGTGGGCGCAGATATAATTGAGCATCAACGTGGAGATCACTTCGTTGATGGCATATTTGATTTTCAGTATGGCTGGAATGATGCCCCACAGCGCACCGCCCAGAAAACCGGCGGCAAACATCAGAGGGATGATGCCCCAGGCGGGCAGGGTGTTTCCGAAAGTCAGACCGGTCCAGGTGGCAAAAATGGCCCCCATAAGCAGCTGGCCTTCGGCGCCGATGTTCCAGAACCTGGCACGAAAAGCCAGGGTCAGGCCGGCGCCGATGAGAATCAGCGGGATGGCTTTGGTGATGGTCTCCTTGAATCCGTAGACGGAACCAAAAGACCCCTGAAAAATTTCAGAAATGGCGAACAGCGGGTTGACACCGGCAATGACAAAGATGACGCTGATGACCACCAGGCCCGCGGCCAGCGAAAAAACATTGGTCATCACAACCCGCCATCGGGTGATCCGGTATCTGTCTGTGGATGTGATATGTATCATGAAAAACTCTTCAGGTTAAAAATCAGAATCGTTTGGATCCGGCCATCATCAGGCCGATGTCACATAAACGATCATCATCGGAATCAAAAATTCCCATGAACTCGCCGGCAAAAATGACAGCGATCCGGTCACAGAGTTCAAAAATCTCTTCCAGATCTTCGGAAAAAAGCAGCACACTGCTGCCCTGGGACCGCAGTTTGAGCAGATGGTGCCGCAAAAATTCCGTGGCCCCCACATCCAGACCATAGGTGGGGTGAGATGCCACCAGCAGCCGGGGCTGTTCACTGATCTCCCGGCCCAGAATAAGCTTCTGGATGTTGCCGCCGGACAGGTTCCGGATCTGGTTGTCAATGGTATGGGTCGCCACGTTGAATTCAGTGATGATATTTCTGGCGTGGGTTTTTACCTGGTTGTATCTGAGAAAATACCGGCTGGAAAATTTTTTCAGGTGATGCTGTTTCAAGATGGCATTGTCATACAGAAACAGTCCCGGGGCGATGCCGAAGCGGATCCGTTCCTCCGGGACATGGGATACCCCATGGTCATAAATGTGCCGGGGGGACAGGTTGGTGATGTCTTTGCCGTTGATGGTCACCGACCCCTGATCGATTCTGCGGATTCCTGTGATGGCTTCCGCCAGTTCCCGCTGGCCGTTGCCCGCCACCCCGGCAATGCCGAAAATTTCATTTTCGTACAGATCGAAACTGATTGCCTTGACCGCCGGTAATCCCATGTCTCCGGTCACATGGATCCGGTTTGCTTTCAGTATCGGCTTTCCCCGGGTGAGAGGCTCCTTGTTGATGTTGAATACCACATCCCGGCCCACCATCATCCGGGCCAGGGTTTTTTTGTCGGTATCCCTTGTGTCGGCATTGCCCACGATCCTGCCTTTTCTGAGGACCGTGACCCGGTCGCAGATGGTCATGATCTCGTTGAGCTTGTGGGAAATGAAAATCACACTGTGGCCGTCCTGTTTCATGCGCCGGAGAATCGTGATCAATTCTTCGATTTCCCTGGGCGTCAACACGGACGTCGGCTCATCTAAAATCAGCAGATCCGCGCCGTTCAAAAGGGCTTTGATGATCTCCACCCGCTGCTGTTCTCCGGCGGACAGCTGCCAGATTTTTTTGTTCAGATCGATGGTAAAATCAAACTGCCGGGAAAACTGCTGGATTTTTTCCCGGAGCTTGATTTTCGGGAAAAAAAACGGGGTGTCTTTGTACCCCAGTGCAATGTTTTCAATGACCGAGTGATTCTGAATCAGCATGAAATGCTGGTGAACCATGCCGATGCCGTGAAGAATCGAATCCAGCGGAGAGGTGAGCTGCACCGGCTGCCCATTGATTTTGATCTGCCCGGCATCCGGTTGATACAATCCATAAAGAATATTCATCAACGTGGTCTTGCCGGCGCCGTTTTCTCCGAGCAGCCCCAGAATCTCTCCGGATGCCACAGACAATTGAATGTCCTGATTGGCGGGTATGCCGTGAAAGGATTTGCTGATGCCATCCATTTCAAGGCGCTGTATTTTTTTCATAAAGAAGCGGTTGCGGCAGGCCGGAATCTGCATCTCCGGCCTGCCGAAAGATCGGGATTATTGGGGGATGGTGCCTTCCACATTGTCCACATAATACATGATGCTCAACAAATCGTCTTTGGAGGCCCGCTCGCCGGCCGGAATCTGAAGATTGCCCTTGTTGTCGGAGATGGGACCGGTAAACGGATCAAACACATCCACGCCCTGTTTCATCTGGTCATAGCGTTTCATTACCAGATCATACGCAGATATCTCACCATATTCTTCGGTATTGATCATGGCCTGTTTCAGGTCATCCACGAATTTCGGGTTGATGGGATCGGTCTCATTGCCTCCCAGGATGGCGGCCCCTTCCTTTGCCAGCCACCAGACATCCTCATTGGTCCAGGTGCCGTCCTGAATGTCGCCCAGGATTTTGACATACATGCCGCCCCAGTCCATGAGCTGACCCGATACCACGGAATCCTCCCCATAGGGCTGCATGGCGGAATAGTGGCTGAACGTGTAGATCTGTTTGCCTTTTTCCGTGTGTTCCTGACCCACCTCGATGACCGCCGGTGTGTCTTCGGTAAAGGCCAAAGTGTCGCACCCTTCGGCAATCAGGGATTCCGCGGCTTCCCTGGCTTTGTCCGGTCCGTACCAGGCATAGATCCATTTGACATGAACCTTGGCATCCGGGTTGGCGGCCTTGACCCCCAGGGCATACGCATCGATGTGGCGAACCAGCTCAGGAATGGGAAACGCCGCCACATAACCGATTTTGTCGGTTTTGGTCAGGGCTCCGGCCATGATCCCGTTCAGGTAGTACATCTGGTACAGGTCCCCGAAATAGGTGCCCACATTGTCTGACCGCTTGAACCCGGAGCAGTGCATGAACAGCTTGTCCGGATACCGTGTGCCCGCCTTGACGGTCGAGTCCATGAACCCGAAGCTGGTGGTGAACACCACATCACACTTCTGCTGCTGGATCAGGCGGTCGATGATCCGGTCGCTGTCCGCTTCCGACACCGATTCCACATATATGGTTTCCAGCCAGTCAAATTTTTCTTCAGCCGCTTTTCTTCCCATATCATGGGCATGGGACCAGCCGTAATCTCCCACCGGTCCCACATAAATAAATCCAGCCTTCAATTTTTTGTCTTCCGCACCAACACTACCTGCTGAAAATCCCAGTAACATCAATGAAAAGATCAGCATAAACAGGGTCCATTTTTTCATCCTGAGTCACTCCTTTACGTCTTGGGTTAATATTTGGAGACAATACGATATTTAAAGGATTTCAGTCAACCTTTATCGTTTATCGTCCAGGTATGTATCGATGAAAGATTTTACTGCCGGCCGAAATCCAGGTGTTTGACTGGCCCCGCTGTGGCCGGCCCCTTTGGCGATATAACACGCCACCCGGCGGTGGACAAAACAGTCTTTGAGGGCCATGGCAAAAGACACTGGAAACCGCCGGTCTTTTTCTCCGTGGATGATCATGACCGGCATGGGGATCTGCGGAGCGATCCGGGCGGGGCTGTAAGTTCGGGTTGCGCCCCGGTATAGAATGTTCATCCACAGAACGATCACAGGGCCGAACAATTTGCCGAAATCCGGATTGAACCAGCGGTATAAACTCAATAAGGCGTCACGGGTATGGGCATAGGAGGCTTCCAGAAACAGCAGCCGCACCATGGACGGATGCCTGGCCGCGGCAATGATGGCCCCGGCGGACCCGGCGGAATGCCCGTACAAAAGTACCGGTTCGCCCACCCAGTGGATAACCGATTCAATATCCTGGGCAAACCGCACCGCGTTCATGCATTGTTTGGGGCTGGAATTGCCATGGTCCCGGGCACTGTGCATCACGGTGGTAAACCCCCACCCGGCAAAAATCCGGGCCCGTTTCACCATCCGGTCCCGGTTTCTGCCCCATCCATGGGCAAACACCACAATGCCCCGGGATGGCCCGTCAGGATCGATGCGCCATACCTCCAGCCGACCGCCGTCCACGGCCGGAATCATCGTGTCGGTCACGGTTCCCCACCGGGGGGCATCCTTGACCGGGTTTCTGGGAATCTGCTGCACCAGCCAGGTCAAAAACAGGGTGATCAATACATAGAGTATGGCCACCCCTGTCAGGACATATATCAGGTTCATCACATACGGCAGCAGGGCGGCATCCGGGACATCCATCGAAACGTTCCTTTGATTGGGTTTGTCGGCAACCCGGGCATTATGCCAGACCCGGGGCCGATTATCCAGTGATCGATGGAAAAATCTGCCACTGGATCGTGTGTATCGAAAATAACATCAGTCAGACAGGGACGCCGCCCCGGGCGGGGGCACCTTACTGCCGGCCTGGAATCCCTGGTCGGGCTCCGACAGTCCGTCAGTAAGGCACCCCCGCCCGGGGCTCGGCCGTGCATGGAATTACCATTATTTTCAATTGACACAAGGTATGTGTGGCGGTATAAAGGTAGTATGAAAACCAAGACATCTATTACATTGTCCCAGGAAATACTGAGGGCCATTGATGCCCATATGGCGGGATACAAAAGCCGATCGGATTTTTTGGAGACGGCTGCCCGCGTTTTTATCGATCATCTGGAAAAAAAAGAGGCGGAGCTGCGTGATCTTGAAATTATCAACAAGCATGCAGATACACTCAATGAGGAGGCGGAGGATGTGCTTGGCTATCAGGTCCCGATATGAGGCGGGGTGATCTGTATAGAGTCAAACGACCCACTTCCCGTGATCCAAAAAAATATCGGTCATTTGTCGTGGTCAGCCGTCAGGTTCTGATTGAGTCCAGATTTTCAACAGTGATCTGCGCGCCTGTTTACACATCTTATGAAGGCCTTTCAACCCAGGTGCCTGTCGGTATTGATGAAGGCCTCAAGCACGATAGCGCCATTCATTGTGATGAACTGATAAGTATCCCCAAAGCCATATTAACATACTATATCGGCAAATTATCTCTCAATAAGCTGGTCTTTCTGGAACAGGCATTAAAAACAGCACTTCAAATTAACGGAATCTATGATATTGGTGAATGAAAACGTAATGGGCTGCCACCCGGTGTGCCTGTGAAAAGATAAGGAGAGTGCAAATGGCACAACAAAATTGCAGTACCTGCCGGTTTCGCAAAAAATATGATGACAATCCGCAATCAATACTCGGCCGGTTATGGCGGTGGCACACAAACTGGTGCCCCGGCTGGAACCGATACATGATAACGCTTTCCGAAAAAGAACGAAAGACCATCGCAAAAAAATATGACATGCCAAAATTCAAATGATAAGGAATAACCCCTATGGCAGTTCCCAAGTTTCAGGAAATCATGCTGCCGAATCTGAAAGATCCTGTTGAACCGTCAGCCCCGGGGTGGTGTCCTGGTATCCGGACTGTCAGAGCCTGTGGATCTCAGGCCGGATACAGGACACCACCCCGGGCGGGTCGAAGCAGCATGACGGATCACGCCCTCACGATTTCTTGTACGCCAGGGTTTTCAGTTTCACCAGTTTGTAGTCCCGGGTCCCCAGACCGATCTGTTCGGCGTATGCCAGCTGATGGGACCAGTCCACCTCCGGATACAGGCCCCTGAACTTGTCTTCTCCCGGCGCCAGGCAGGTCTTGAGTTCGGTATGCGGCAACCCCTGCTGCTGGTTCACCAGGTCCACGCTGGCCTGGTCGATGGCCACCGGATCTAAGGATGCCGCCACCCCGATATTGCTGACAATGGGGGATTCCGTATAGGACAGGCAGTCGCATTTGGGGGCGATGTCGGTGATGAAATTGACGAACAGGCATTTGCCCGGCTTGTTTTTCACAATCCCATAGGTATATTCCACCATTTTTTCCATGAACACCGGAATGGTCTGGTTCCAGTTGATGTTGATGGACCCGGTGGGGCACCGGACAATGCATTCCGCGCAGCCGATGCATTTTTCCTTGTTGATATACGCTTTTTTGTCTTCCAGGAAAATGGCCTCTCCCGGGCAGTGGGCCGCGCATTCACCACACCCGATACAGGTTTTGCGTTTGATTTTGGGGGACACATTGGAGTGCTGGTCCAGTTTGCCTCTGCGGGAGGCAGACCCCATACCGATGTTTTTGATGGTACCGCCGAACCCGCTCAGCTCATGCCCTTTAAAGTGGGCCACCGATACCAAAGCGGATGCATGAACGATTTCAGATCCGATATACACCTGCTCGCAGTTTTTCAGTTTCACGGGCACCGGGGTTTCGCTTTTGCCGAAAAGTCCGTCGGCAATGATGATGGGGGCATTGTCCATGGCCGAGTAGGCAAATCCGTTCTCGATGGCGGTTTTGATATGGGACACGGCATTGGACCGGGTGCCCACATACAGGGTGTTGGCATCAGTGAGAAACGGCTGTGCCCCGGTGGTCCGGATGGTTTCGATGATTTTCCGGATAAAGACCGGCCGGATAAAGGCGGTATTGCCCTGTTCTCCAAAATGAAGTTTGACGGCGGTATGATCGTTTTTGGTCAATATGTTTTTGATTCCGGCTTTTTTCAAGAGCCGGCCCAGTTTTCCGGGCAGGTTTTCCCGGGATGTTGCGGTCAGGTCCATAAAAAAAACGTCAGCTGGCATGAAAACCTCCTTGGATGTATTTTTTTTATCAGTCATACGCAATTTTGTATGAAAACTCAACCCGGGATTTTTCGATTCAACCAGACCCAGCCCAGTATGGGGCCGGGTGCCAGGCAGAGAAACGCGGTGTGAATGCCCCAGTGACGGATCCAGAACGTCACCAGTTCGATGGAGAAAATGGTGATGGTGAATCCGATGCAGTTGACCAGTGTCAATGCGGATCCCACATATCCGGCCGGTGCAAACCGGGTGTTCAAAGAGGAAAACTGCGGCGAATCCGCCACCACGGCCAGACCCCATAGAAGAATGATGGCCAGGGCCAGAGAGCGCGGCAGAAAAACAAGGGCCGGAGAGATCAGGCAGCAGACTGCGGATATGATCAACGCGGTACCGGCCACATTCCGGCTTCCCCATTTCAAGGACAGCATGCCCCCGATGGCACATCCTGTAAACCCGGCCCCGAAAAAAGCAAACGCCCACAGGTCCGCATGCTGTGGCACCATGATCAAAAACAGAAGCGGTACGGCGGCCCAGACCGCATACAGTTCCCACATATGCCCGAAATATCCCAGGGCCGATGACCTGAACCAGGGATTGGCAAACACATGGCGGATCACTTTGGGATCAAAGGGGGACCCTTTGGGCAGATACGGACCGTCTCCTACAAAAAACAGCTGAATCAGCCCGCCGGCCAGACAGGAAAGGCTGGTGACCCACAGGATCACCCCCGGGTCTCCCTGCCAGCTGAGGGCTTTGATCAGATAGGGAAAACCGGATGCCAGCACCAGGGCGCCCACCAGAAAGCCTAAGGCCCGGCCCAGTGTGTCGGGATACCAGGAGGCGGCGATTTTCATGCCCACCGGATAGATGCCGGCCAGAGAGATGCCGCATAAAAACCGGGATGCCAGCAGCAGTTCCCGGGAAGGGGGCAGCAATGTTCCGCCTATATTGAAAACCGCTCCTGACAGGGCGCAGACAAAAAAGACCCGGGCCGGTGAGAACCGGTCCGACAGGTTCAGATAGGCAAAGCTCAGGGTGCCGGCAATAAATCCGGCCTGAACCGCAGACAGCAGAAATGCCTGACCCGCAAACGCGGCATTGGCGGCGAACCAGATGGAACCGGACAGAAACTGGGCTAAAATAATCAGAAAAAGTCTCATGGGACAGGGGGGCCGTTGTTCAATCCATGGTCTGGAGCAGCCGGAACAGGGTCTGTTTTGCCAGAATATCACCGGAAATCACGCCGATCACCCGGTTGTTTTCCACTATGGGCATGGCCGAAATTTCATGGTGTTCCAGCATTCTGACACAGTCCAGAATCGGGGTGTCAGGGCCTGTGTAGATCACATCTGTTGTCATCACCCGGGTCAAGGGCGCATCCATGGGCAGATGGGATGCCATGGCCCGGGTAATGTCCCAGTTGGTGACAATGCCGATAAGTTTGCCTTTTTCAGACACCACATTGACAATGGACACCGGGGATTTGACCAGCAGTCTGGCCGCATCCGTGATCTGCCTGTCCACGGCGATGGTGGGGGCATCCTGCATGACATCTTTGGCGGTTCTGGTTTTTTCCATGGAAGCGATGCGTTGAATGCTGATGGATTCCGCCACCTCACAGGGCAGGCTGTCCGCATCCCTGCACAGGCCGTCGATGAGTTCTTCCATATTTTTTCGGATCACGGATTCCAGTTTTTCCACGGCCGTTTTCCGCCGGATTTCAGACAATTCGGCAAACGCCGCATGATTTTTGTGCAGCCAGGCATCGATTTTTTCCGGGTTGCCCAGGATTTCTTTGGGAATCAGCAGGTGGTCCGGGGTGGGGATCATGCGTTCGTGGGCCGCATAGATCACGCCGCCGGAATTGACCAGGTAGTCGGTGGCGATGAGGATCCCTCTGTCCCGGTATACATGCCGTTCCATGCGCCGCCGGGCGGCTTTTTTCGCCGGATCCGGAGAATAGGTGTTGGCCCCTTCCACGATCATTTGCCAGTGTCCCATCCGGTCCACGGTCATGGACGGATTCGAGCCCGGATCCACATCCAGGTAGTTGGATACCGGAGATGCCGGTATCAGACAGAACCCGGATTCTCTGAGCAGGTTGTCCGTGCAGCTGGAATAGATGGTGCGGTGGTCGGCGGTGTCTGTGCCATGGAGGATGGTATCATGAAAATAACGCCGGGTCACTTCACCGAACTGTTTCCACAGGTCAAACAGGTGTCGCCAGGGCAGACCGCCGTCATTGATCAGAAACCCGTGGGCATCGCTGACGCCTTTGATAACCGGTGCCCCGTCCGGATCATATTCATGGAAAATCCGGGCCACATGCGCGCCTACCGCGCCGAATCCCTGGATGAGGATGGACCGGTCCTCCGGCCCGGGAAGGGTCAGGTTCCTAAACTGTGGCAGGGTTTGAAGCCGGGGCAGATGGTCCACCAGGGTTTTGAATGCCACCACCACGCCGTTGGCGGCTCCGCCCAGTTCATCGATGCGGTTGCCGCCCATGTCGGCCGGCTTGGACACCACATTGTTGAGCCCGTTTTCAATGGCGAATATTTTCATGTCCGCGTCATTGGTGCCCACATCCGGCCCGGGGATGTAGATTTTGTGGTATCGTTTCAAGAGGCGGCCAAACCCCGTGATGACGGCCTGCCTGTCGGCCGGGGAGAGATTCTCAGAACAGACAATGCCGGATTTACCGCCCCCGAAGGGCAGGGCTGCGGCCGCGTTTTTCAATGTCATGCCCCTTGCCAGGTTGTGGACGATATCCGGGGTGATGTCCGGCAGCATGCGGGTGCCGCCCATGGAAGGCTGCCCCATGGCCAGGTTGTCCACCACCAGAAACCCGCCGATCTCCAACGGGCTCTCCTCATCCCACATGCAGGCCAACAATCTCGGTCCCAGTCGATCCACCCGGATTCCCAGACGCTGGAGCCGGTCCACGTCCAGGGGGCCGAACTCCATATACCGGAACGAGCCGTCGGCGATCAGCCGATTCTGCCGGGCTGTTTCAGGCAGCGCTTTTTCCAGCAGGGCTTTCATTTTCAGTGGAATCATGGGGCCTCCTGTGAATGGGGTGATGCTGATGCCGTTATTGTCATCCATACCCGGGGAAATGTCAAAACAAAATGTGAGGCAGAGGGCCGCCCCGGGCGGGGGTGCCTTATGCCGGCCTGGAATCCCTGGTCGGGCTCCGACAGTCCGTCAGCAAGGCACCCGCCCGGGGCTCCACTGTGCAGATAAACGGATACGCCGGGCGTGGCGTTAACCGTGGCGGAAACGAGGAGGCACTGCTTGACGCAGTGGGGTATGCGTGGTATGTAACATCACGATTTTATGAGACAAACGAAAGGACGGCACAATGGCGAAAAATGTGGTGGAACAGGTGGATGACCGGGTGAAGGTCAACACCATGCTGGTGAGCGTGTCAGACAAAACCGGGCTGGAAACCTTGATTCCGGGCATGGTGGGGGTGAATCCGGAGCTGGTCATTTTATCCACCGGCGGAACCTTCGGCCGGATCCGGGAGATCCTGGGTGCTGAGGCGGACCGTCATCTGAAACAGGTGTCCGATTATACCGGTCAGCCCGAAACCCAGGGGGGGCTTGTGAAAACCCTGGATTTCAAGATCTATCTGGGATTGCTGACAGAAACCTACAATGACGCCCATCAGGCGGATCTGGCCCGGACGGGCGCCCTGCCCATCGACATGGTGGTGGTCAATCTGTATCCCTTTTCTCAAACCATTGCAAAGAAAGGCATCAATCTGGAAAATGCCCGGGGGAATATCGATATCGGGGGCCCCACAATGATCCGGGCCGCTGCCAAAAATTTTATCCGGGTGGCATCGGTGACAGACCCTGCACAATATCCGGACCTTCTTGAAACACTCAAGGCCGGACAGGGATGTCTGACACTGGCCGACCGGTTTGAACTGGCGGCCCGGGCCTTTGACCATACGGCCGTCTATGACCGGGCCATTGCCGATTATCTGGCCGGCCGGGCCGGTGCGGCCCTTGATTCATGTTATAACACAGGAGCCTGAACCATGTCCGATGATCTGAAAAAGATGTATAAAACCATTATGGATGACCATTTTCCCTCCCGTATGGAAATCGCCTTTGTGGAAGGGGACAGCAGACAGACACTGTTTTACGAAAAGGTGTCATGGGTGATTGACGGGGTGCAAAAAGGCCTTCGGTACGGGGAGAATCCCGGCCAGGAAGCGGCCCTGTACCGTCTGATCAACGGCAATCTGGTTTTGGGAGAGGCAAAAACCATCCAGCCGGGGCAGCACCTGGTGTCGGATATCGCGCTGCTTCAGTCCGGCAAACACCCGGGCAAAACCAATCTGACCGATGCGGACAACTGTCTGAATATCCTGCGGTATTTCACCGACACTCCGTGTGCCGTGATCGTCAAACACAACAATCCCTGCGGCGCGGCCCGGGCCGATTCTCTGGAAAAGGCCTATGCAGGGGCGTATATGGCGGACCGGGTGGCGGCATTCGGGGGGTGCATCGGGTTGAACCGGGCCGTGGACAAGGCAACGGCCCAGGCCATTGCCGCCCAGTATGCCGAGGTGGTGGTGGCCCCGGAATTCGAGGACGGGACCCTGGAGATCCTGGGAACCAGGAAAAACCTTCGGGTGATCCGCATCCAGGCCATGGACCGGCTCCAGGCGTTTATCGGAGAGCGGGTGGTGGACTTCAAAAGTTTGATGGACGGCGGGATTGTGGCCCAGTGGTCCTTTGTGCCCAAAACCCTGACCCGAAACGACCTGATACCGGCGGCGTCGGACTATCAGGGACAGACCTGGACAGTTAACCGGGAGCCCACGGACCGGGAATATGAGGACATGCTGTTCGGGTGGCTGGTGGAATCGGGCATCACCTCCAACTCCGTGATCTATGTCAAGGACAATGTGACCGTGGGGATCGGTACCGGTGAGCAGGACCGGGTGGGCGTGGCTCAGATCGCCGTGGACAAGGCGTACCGCAAACTCGCGGACCGGTACTGCTTTGAACGGTACGACCAGTCCTATGCGGATTTGACGGATGAAGAAAAAAAACGGGAAATCGATGCGCAGGTGGCAGAGCAAAAAGGCGGGCTGATCGGAGCGGCCATGGTGTCGGATGCGTTTTTTCCGTTCCGGGACGGTATCGATGTGGGGTTGTCACAAGGGGTCAAGGCCGTGATTCAGCCCGGCGGGTCTCTGAATGATTATCAATCCATCCAGGCCTGCAACGACCATGACGCCGCCATGGTATTCACGGGTCAGCGGAGCTTCAAGCATTAAACACAGAACAGGGAGAGCTGATCACGCCGGGCGTCCACATGCTGCACCGTGACCTGAATGGCGTCTCCCTGTTTGAGTTTCAGTCCGGACGCCGGAAGCCGGGCCTCCAGCATGAATTCCTTGAGCAGGATGTTGAAATGATCCCGGTGACATTCCAGGACCAGCGCATCGAGGCTCTCGCCCCGCATGGTTTCCAGAAGTCTGAGCAGCCAGTAGCGTTTTCTGGCCCCCTGAACACGTCCGGCATTGGCCATGGGAACGGATACCGCCTGAAGGATCTCTTCCAGATCTTTTTTTGAATAGGCCGGGTTCAATCCCAGCACCGCCTTGATCTGACGCTGGGTGAGCAGGTCATGATAGCGGCGGATGGGAGAGGTGGCTGTGGCATAGGCCTTGACACCCAGGCCGGAGTGTGCCTGGGGATCGGTACTGATGACGGCCCGGCTCAAATGCTTGCGCTGCATGAGGTTGGGCAGAAGCGCGGTTTCAATCCCCTTGAACAGCCGCTGGCTGGGCGGGGGCTGGGACCGGAACACCCCGGAATCTGGTGGTCAGCCAGAAATTTGGCCATCAGGGAATTGGCAAAAATCATCATTTCCGACACCAGCATCCGGGAAGGATTTTCCCGGTCCACCTTGGCATATCGGATTTCCCCGTTATCTTCCAGCCAGATATTGACTTCGGGCAGCGTGATCTGGATTGCACCGGCTTTGAGGCGTTTTTCCCTCAGCAGGGTGGCGATCTTGTGGAGGCTGGTGATGGGGTCGTCCTTGCCGTTCAACAGGTTGGCTTCGGTATAGCTCATCTGGTGATGTACCTGAATGATGCTGGGGACAATCTGGACATCCTGAATTTCAAAAAACCGGCTCATCTGGATCAGGGTGGAGATGGCCGGCCGGACTTCTCCCTGCCTGAGGCTGCACAGGTCATCGGATAAATCAGCCGGCAGCATGGGCAGCTTGTCGTCGGGCATGTAAATGGAGCTGGCCCGCTCCCGGGCCGCCAGATCGATGGGATCTCCGGATTTAATGTAGGCCCCCACATCGATGATATGGATTCCCAGGCGGTATCCCTGGTCCGTGTTTTCAAGGCTGATGGCATCGTCGTAATCCATGGTGGACTGGCCGTCGATGGTGATCAGCGGGACCTGGGTCAGGTCTTTCCGGCCCTGGTCCTGAAAAACCCGGGAACCGGTGAGCGACATGTTTCGAGAGGCAGTGGTCACTTCCGGGGAAAATCGGGTGGGAATACCCATGGACAGGAGATTGACGTTTTCATCCACATCCCAGACGCCGGATCGGACAAAAAATTGAAACAGGGAGTCCGGGGTCGTCAGACCGGCATTTTTGAGCATCTGTCTGGCCAGGGATGCATGATCACTGTCGTTTCCGAACAGATAATAATCTTTAAGGCATGCCATGACCTCTGGATCTGCTTTATCCTGAGTCTGCGTGTCGTTCTGCATGGCAGTCAGCCAGGCCACCGCTTTTTGAATCAGGCGGTCTCTTTTTTCCGCTTCTCTGATCTGGCGCTTTTTGGCTTCCACCTGTTCCGATGTAAACGGGGAAAAACAGTTCTGGTTGAACTTGAAATACAGGCGGTCATTGAAAACCGTGCGGATGACCGCGGCCTCGTGGTCACAACATAAGGGCGGGTCAAAGCAGAAAACCGTCATGGCGGCCAGATCGATATCTTCAGATTCTTCGTGAAGAATCTCCCAGATTTCGGGAATATCGATCTGTTCGGACAATTCCCTGCGGGTGTTTGCCGTGGTTTTCAGCTGGTTGATCAGATGATTTCTGGGCTGGGTGGTGTCTAAGCAGACCTGTGACACATGGGTCAGTCGTTTTTCAGAAAGGCTGACTTCCCGGCTGTTTTCATTGAGTAATTTGAGCTTGTCTTTTTTTTCGCTGACTATTACTGCTGTTATGATTTTCTGTTGATCAATATATTCAACAATGGTCCCGATTTTCATGAGCCAGACAATAGCAGGAAGGGGGGGTAAAGTCAAACACAGAAACAGGGGACGTCCTCTTGAAAAAATGAAGAAGATAGCATAAAATCAGGCATCTGTATGGGAAAGAAAAAGAAATATAAGCCGCGCCTGCTGGGTTCGGATGAAGACCTGTTAAGGGCGTTCACCCGAAAATCCGTCAAACCCCGTTTGTCCGTGCCCGGGAACACCACCCCGCCGGTGAATCGTCACGGGCTGCCGGTGGTGGACAAGGTGTTTTCAGATTCATATGCCGGGACCTCCGAAAAATCATGTCAACCGGAAACAACAGATACGCCGGCACAGGATTTTACCGCTTTGCTGGAATCTTATCTGTCCAGACCCCCTCAAAAGAAAAAATCGGTTGCCCCCAAACCCATGCCCTACCATAAAAGAATCAAGCGGTATCCGCCTCCGGAAAAGGATCTGGACCTGCATGGGTTCACCGCCCTGGGCGCCCAGTTGAAAGCCCGGTCTTTTCTCACCGCATGCAAACAGCAGGGATATTTCACCGTGCGGATCATCGTGGGCAGAGGACGGCATTCCGAGCTGGGTCCGGTGCTGCCGGATACCATCGAAGACCTGCTGGCCCAATTGAAAGCCCAGGATATTGTTCTGGGCTTTACCTGGGAACGAAAAAAAAAATCCAGGTCCGGAGCGGTGATCGTGTATCTTCGCCAGTTCAGTGATTGACGCGCAGTTTTTCTGACAGGCCGGAATACCGGATCAATCATGTCAGCATTTTTTTGGATTACTGGTTCAGCTGGTATTTTCTGACGGCCTGATTATGCTCGGCCAGGGTTTTTGAAAAATAGTGGGTTTTGTCGTTTCTGGACACAAAATACAGGAAATCACTGTCTTCCGGAAACAGGGCCGCTTCAATGGCTTTCTCCCCCGGATTGGCAATGGGGCCTTTGGGAAGGCCGTGCATCTGATAGGTGTTGTATTCGGTTTTTCTTTGCAGATGCCTTGTCCGGATCCGGCCTTCAAATTCCGGGTCTCCGTAAATCACGGTGGGATCACTTTGCAGGCGCATCCCTTTTTTCAGGCGGTTGTGAAAGACCGATGAGATCAATGCCCGTTCCGATGGGACCCCGGCTTCCTTTTCAATCATGGATGCCAGGGTGACGATCTGTTGAACGGTGAATCCCATATCATCGGCCCGTGCCCGCCACCGGGGTGTGAACACGGAAAAAAACGTGGCCACCATTTTTTGGATTACCTGGCGGCAGGTGGTGGTTTTCGGAAAAAAATAGGTGTCAGGAAACAAAAATCCTTCCAGGGTGTGGGAAGGGATGTCAAGGTCTGTGATGAGGTCCGGATCCCGGCACAGGGCCATAAAACTTTCAGCGTCACACAATCCGGTTTTGGCCACCACGGTTGCGGTTTCTTCCATGTTCAGCCCTTCCGGTACCGTCAGCCGGTACAGCTTGATCCGGCCTTTCAACAGCTGATCCAGAATCTGAGCCGGTGATGCCGGCGTGGACAAGAGGTGTTCGCCGGCTGGAATGCGGGTGGCGGCCTTTTGATACAGGGCATAAACACGAAATAAAAAGGCGTCGGGAATCAGGCCCCGGGCTTCGAGCCCCTCTGCGACCTGTCCAAAGGACTGCCCCGGTTCAATGGTAAAAAGGATCTCTCTGTGATCGGCTGAAAGCGGGGTAAACAGCACATGCCACACCCATATCGCCGTGATGGAAAAAAACAATCCTGCCAGGAGTACGCCTCCCAGCAGGATTTTTATACCGGTTTTCAACCGCCTGATACCGCCTCCGGAACCGCTTAAACCATGCCCCTGAAAGAGCTAAAGGTCAGGGCGATAATACCGGCGGTAATCAGTCCGATAGAGGTGTCCTGCAGCGGTTTAGGCACCGGTCCCAGATTGATCCGTTCCCGGACACCGGCAAACAGGATCAATGCCAGGCCGAAACCAAGGGCATAGGAAAATGCAGACACCAGGGCGCTGGTAAAATCATATTCATTGCCGATATTCAGCAGACAGGTACCCATGACGGCACAGTTGGTGGTGATCAGGGGCAGAAAAATTCCCAGTCCCGCATACAGGCCGGGAACGCTTTTTTTCAGAAACATTTCCACAAACTGGACCAGAGAGGCGATGACCAGAATAAAGGCAATGGTCCGCAGATATTCCATATCCAGGGCTTTGAGCAGGAAGGTGTCCACGGACCAGGTGATCATGCCGGCCATGACCAAAACAAAGACAACGGCCATGGCCATACCCACGGCGGTTTCCATTTTTTTGGAGGTGCCGATAAAGGGGCATGTCCCCAGGAACTGGACCAGAATGATATTGTTGATGAAAATACTGCCGATGGCAAGTTCAAAAAGTTCCATTGATGTGCTCCTTATTTCTTACCGATCAGGTTCATGCCTGCCAGCATCAGTCCCAGTACCACAAAAGCGCCGGGGGCCTCCACCATAAAGGAGAAGGGATGATACCAGCCCCCCACTGCAAACAGTGGGTTTCCCCCCCAGATGGTGATGGTGCCGGCCCCGATCAGTTCACGCACAGCCCCTATGGTGGCAAGGGAAAGGGTGAATCCGATGCCGATGCCGAGCCCGTCTGCAACCGCCAGCACCGGGGTGTTTTTGCTGGCAAAGGCTTCTGCCCGGCCCAGTACGATACAGTTGACCACGATCAGCGGGATAAAGATACCCAGCGTCAAAAACAATGGATAGGTAAAGGCCTGCATGACCAGTTCCACAATGGTGACAAAGGTGGCAATAATGATAATATAACAGGCAATGCGGACTTTGGGGGGAATGAGGTTCCGCAGTGTGGATACCAGCAGGTTCGAGAACACCAGAACAAAAGTGGTGGCAAGCCCCATACCAATGCCGTTTTCAACGGTTTTGGTCACCGCCAGTGTCGGGCAGAGTCCCAGCACCAGCCTGAAAGGAGGTATCTCAGCCCATAGCCCTTTTGTAAATTCTTTTGCCAAGGATTGTGCCATGTGTGTTTATCTCCTTATGTTGCCTATTGAAGCTGTTTCATGATTTCAGGTTTCAGGTCGTTGTACAGCGTCTGCGCCTGAATAGCGGCCCTGGTGACCGCTCTGGAGGTGACTGTTGCACCGGACATGGCATCGATGGCGCCGTTGTCTGCTTTCAGGGCCAGGTTGGTATCCACCGGCTTGTTGCTGAACTGGGAAACAAAGGTCAGATCATCCTTGGCACGGGCACCCAGGCCCGGTGTTTCCGCATGGGTGGTGACTCTGGCCCCCAACAGCTGGTCTGCGTCCAGGTTGAAGGCCACCATCAGACCGACATCCCCGCCATATCCGCCTTTCCCGGCGGTTTCAAAGGCAACTGCCCTGGAGCCGTCCGAAAGTTTTCCGGGAAAGATCTGGATGGTTCGTCCTTGCGTTTCAAGATTGAATCGCTCTTTTAAGGGATCATTGGTCACATCAGTAAAAAGAGATTCAATGGCCGGGGCTTTCTGAAATTTTAAAATCTGTTCTTCAATTCTCAATTCCGTCCCGGACTTGACCGCCGCCAGAAGACCACCGGAGACAGACGCAAGTACCGTCAAAACCACAATCATGCTCAGCATTTCACGCATTGCTCATATCCTTTCCCAGGGCAGTGGGCCTGATATTGTCCAGAAGAGGGTTCACCGCATTCACCAGCAGAATGGCCAGAATCGTGCCATCTGCATACGAGCCGATATTCCGCATCAAAATGATCATGAATCCCGCCAGAAATCCATAGATCAGCATGGGAATCCGTTGAACCGGAGAAGAAGCACTTTCCGTGATCAGAAAAAACGCACCCAGCATGGTGTATCCGGAAAACAGATGAAACCAGGGACCGGCGTAACTCTCCGGATTGACCAGACGGAAAAGAAACGCGGTCACCAGAATACCGGCAATAAAGGAGACCGACAGTTCCCAGCGGGTATATCCCCTCAGAATCAGGTAAATGCCTCCGATGATGAGCCCCAGGCTGAAAACGGCACCGACGGCGCCGACTTCCCGGCCCATGAAAAGTGCGCTCAACGGGAACAGGTCTGTGGCGGCACCCTGAAATTTGACGGCGGCCAGTGGTGCCAGAGCGGTGAAATCAAAATCATAGTTCACATAGGCGGTGTCGAAATCAAAGAACATGTTCCAGGAGAGCATCAGGATTGCCATGCCAAGCAGTGCCGGATTAAAGGGGCTGGCGCCGATGCCGCCGAAGATCATCTTTCCCATGAACACCGCCACAAACGTGCCGACCACCACCAGCCACCAGGGGGTGACCGCCGGCAGCATCATGCCGAACAGCAGTCCGATCAGAGCCGCATCCAGGTCCCCGATGGTAAACGGTTTTTTGGACACCGCATTGATGATCAGTTCCCAGAGCATGGCACAGGATACGGACAGTGCCAGAACCCCCAGGGCCGGGGCACCGAATTGCAGGACCCCGAAGATGGCTGCCGGCAACAGGGCGATGATAAAATTGAGATTTTTTTTGAACAGACTGTCTCCGTCATGCCAGAAAGGGGCATGGGAAACGGTGAGTTTCTTGTGGTTCATGGACAGTCTCCCTTTATGCGTCGATTCTCATTTTTCGCAGTTCGTGTTTTCCCAGCCGGATATACTGGGACAATGCAATCCGTGAGGTGCAGACAAAGGCGCATAATCCGCAGTCAATGCAGGACTCGAGATCGTATTTATCCGCTGCGGTCTCATATTGGGCTGCCTGCAGAAACCGCACCAGCAGATTGACCGGAATGTCGGCCGGACAGATCTGAACACACTTGCCGCAGTTGATGCAGTTGGTGTCTGACAGGGCAATGATCTCGCCTCTGTCCTGGACCAGAATGCTGTCCATATCCGGGGTCACCGGGTGGTGGACAGTGAACGTGGCAAATCCCTGCATGGCGCCGCCGATGACAATGCGGTCCTGCTCATCGACCAGGATTCCCAGCTGGTTGAAGATGCTGCTCAACGGGGTGCCGATCACCGCTTCGATCCGGTGGCGGGCCCCGTTTTTGTCAATAAGGGTGATACATTTTTCAAACACCGGGGCTTTGGCTTCAAAGGCCCGGGCAAGAGACACCACTGCTTCGGCCCGGATAAAGCAGATTCCCATGTCTTCAGGTGTCTTTCCGGCCGGCAGAATTTTTTCCAGATGGTTTTTCATGATCATGGCCGGCAGGGTATCCGGGTAGTTCAGACTTGCCGGCAAGACTGTGACACCGTCAACCTGGGCCCGGTCAAGCAGATAGCCGGGGATCAGCAGATACACCTTGGACAGGTTTGTGATGCGTTTGAGAAGCTGCGCACCTTTCTGCAGTTCATCGACATAAGCCGTACCCATGTACTGGGACGTGGTGCTCAGCAGGTCCGTATCCGTCGCCGTGATGACCAGGGTGTTGATCTGCACCCCGTTTCGGGCCAGACCGTCAAACGGCGGGGCTCCGGGAAGCTGCTTCAGATGCCGGGCGGCAAAGGACAGGTCTTCAGCCATGTCCGTGTATCCGACGTGTTCAGTATTCCGGTCATCCTTTTCTATGGTGATGCGGGTGCGCAGAGCACTGACTTCGTCCACCGTAAAGGTGTCTATGGATTTGATGGTGCCGGATACCGGTGACACCGCATAGTGGGTATCATTTTCATACAGAAGCAGTTTCTGGCCTTTTTTGACAAAATCGCCTTTTTTGATCAAAGCCGTCCGTTTGCCGTCAATGGGTTCGGGTAACAGCAGGGTCAAAAGGCCGGGTACATCCATTTTCAGGGGCGCTTCAGGATCGGTTTCCAGCAGGTCACAGGTCAGCCTGGGTTTGGATAGCGCAAAGAAAGATCGTTTAATCATGAGTTATGTCCTTGTTTCAAAAAGCGGTTGTCATGACTGACGCAGGGCAAAGCGGCAGGCTACCGGATTCAAAGCACATGGCATGCACTGCAATCGACCGGTCCTGCACCGTAATCTGCATGACATCCAATGCATGTCTCGTGAAGGGAATCCGTTCTTGACGGCATCCAGTCGTCTCCGGTCTCTTCGTGGCAGTCACTGCAATTGTATGTTTCGTCATCATCGATGTTGTGATGACAGTCCAGACAATCCAGATAATATTCCTCCGTGTGTGTCTGGTGAGTGAACAGAACTTTACCGGCATCATTTTGAAACATTAGACGGACAGGATCGGCTGGAGCGGGAGGGGAAAAGGCAGCGTAAGAGACGAGCCCCGTGATCAGAAAAACAGCCATGATCAAGACCGCAAATTTCAGGTGTGGTTGTGATGTCATATGTCAATCTTCCGGTCTAAGGGTTAGCGTTTATGAGACAAACCCACAACTGGCAGCGTATATAGTATATTGCAGCTGGGTTGGCAAGAAAAAAAATTAATTTGAAGACGGCTTGCAGGCGGGGGGTGAAGTCGACCCGGTCTTGCGGATCAACACGGGTCTGAATTCGTTTTTCTGATTCATTGCCGCCGATTTTTTGTAAAGAATAAAAAAGGCCAGGCCAAAAAATGAGAATCCCAGCACCATGGCAAAAAAAGAGGCATTGATTCCTAAAAAAGGCCCCAGGGCATCCCCTGTCAGGGCACCGGCGACCAGGCAGAGAATGGGAACGATATACACCAGAAAGGTCAGCAGCAGTGCGGATTTTGTCTGCATCCCGATCAGAACGGAATCGCCTTCTCGAACCCCCAGTGTGTTGGGAACTTCAAAGAGGATCTCCTGTCCCCGGTGAATGGTGCCGCAGCTGTCTTTGCCGGCACAGCCTTCGCAGGCGGCTGCCCGGTTTGTTTTTATCTGGGCCACCTCCGGGTTGGCCCGGGTGACTGTGCCGTGTTCAGTAATCATGGCGTGCCTTATTCGGTGTTAACTGTTTCATATGATAGTATCCGGTGATGATTCACGCATTATTACCTTTTCCAAAAAGGCCTGTCAATTTTTTGTTTTTTGCCTTGACAAGATCCGGACGATCCTATATAAACGTCGAGTCTTAATTGAGACATGCTCCCCAGTAGCTCAGTTGGCAGAGCAATTGGCTGTTAACCAATGGGTCCGCGGTTCAAGTCCGTGCTGGGGAGCCAACAACGACAATATAATCCCGGTGAGGTTACTCATCGGGATTTTTTATTTCGCAAAATTTAATGTGGTTTTTAATGTGGTTTCTGTTTTTTAAACCTCAAGTTACCCTACTTAGACAGAGAGCTGAAATTCCTGTGTCGGCAATTTAATTCGGTTTCTGGCTTTCCAGTGTTCATGTCAAATTCGCCCCGAAAACCGGGATGAAAGGCCAAGGCCCCTCCCCTCCAACCCCAGGCGGGGGGTGCCAATAGAATTTAGACTGCTCCCTTTCTACTCACGTGAATAAATTTAACAACCCGCTGAGGAGGGTGCCAAGAATTAGTACAAAATGTACTCAATCTTGGAATTGTCGTATACCTTCGACGGCAAACATTTGACAAGAATCCAAAATAGATTTAGGATTTTGATTGTGATTAGTCGAAAAAATCAGAAATTTCGATTTTGAGGGCTAATGACAGGCGACAGATATTCACTATACTGATGTTCCTTTTTCCCAGCTCAACGCTGCTGATATATGTTCTATCCAGATCTGCAATCTCAGCCAATTTCTCTTGAGACAGATTTTTTAATATCCTGTGCGAGCGGAGTTTTTCACCAAAAGCGGCTTTAATATTCTGGCAATCAATGTACATGATGCCTTAATATATTCGCCTTGACGACTATCGGTCTACGGACTATAAGTAACATATCTGTGTCCTTGTTTCGTTTATACAAACGGATCGAATAGCTGGGAATTACCGAAATCTGTTGTGATGATCTTGGAAAAACCATTATTGAAAATAGAGGGAAATAACTGTAATGGGACTATTTAGCAGGAAAAAGAAAATTTCTTTGAGGCAGTTGGCGGAAGGTGTAGTCTGGGCATCCCACGAACAAAATTTCACGAATCGGGTGAACTTGAGCCTCCTACAAGATTCATTCAACCCGGATAATGAAGAAAAAAGGACAAGGCTTGAATTCGAATATAGCTCTTGCTGCCTTTCATTATGGTCGTTTCGCTACTACTCACAGCTTCAGAAAAAAAATAGAGATATGGCAGAAAATTTCAGTGAAATGGTTATCGAAAATCTCAATTTCTATATAAGAGACAATTGTGCCCCTGAAGCTATTGAAGCCATAAAATTTTTATATGGCGCAAGAATTGAATCATATAAGGGGGCATAAATGATCAACGACAAATATTTTTTTCCTTTAACGACAATTAAAATTCGCGTCCGCATTATAAATGACGCTGATCAGGATGAGCATAAACCGGATGAAACGGCTATTCACGCTGAGCATCCAAGGCACATTTCAACAGCGCTACTTTCTGTTCCAGTCTCTGGCACTCATGAGATTTTTTGGCCAGTTTCATTCTTAGATCTGCCTCGGCTTTTTTGGCAGATTTGAGTTCTTGTTCGAGGCGCGTGTTTTGTTTGAAAAAAATCAGGCCTTCTCTCATCAAATTTCTAATTATTTCTTTGCGATTTGGTTCATTGTTCTCATTGGAAATTTTTACGGGGGCCCTTGAATCCGGAATGTCGGAAAATTCAAGCGGCTCATTAAAATCAGTATTGAAATCTTCCCCGGAGGGGAAATGCCGTTCCTTTTTTTCAAAAGGTCCATGACTCCTCCTTATTAAAAATTATTATTATTCTAAAGGGAATCGGCTCTTGCGTCAACAACACAGAAAGGCACAAAAAAACCAATGTATCGCCTATTTAAAATAGGCATTATTCCAGGGTCAGAAGAAAGGACCGAAGATTTACTTTTTTGTTTTTCAAGCCGATTTTTTTGCGGATATTCTCGCGATGGCGGGATCGGTGTGTGGATGGAGCTGTGCGTGATTTCCGATATCTCTTTATTGGTTATCTTTTTACAATGTTATTTGGTTATGCCATATCAGTAGTTTTAAAAAACCCTGAATCAAATTCATTTTATCCAGAAGAGGCAAAAATATATCGCATTCAAAAGATTGGAAAAATAATTAAATATTTAGAGGCTGTTATTGTTTTTCTGATAACCATATTTTGTTTTAGAGCAATATTCGTTTCATAAAAACTTTTTTGCAACATCATTAAAGTAAAGGCTTATATACAAATCGATTTAAGGACAAACATTTTCATGATTAGTCGCCTTGTTGGGACCAAGGATTTAATTCCCAGCCATTTTCAGGGATTTTACCCCGCTGTTTCCACCTTGTATTGAATTTCAAGAAAAAGTACATTATGTACTCATTCTTGGTTCGAACGCCGCTCCAATTCTATCAAGTAATCAGCCAGTCCAGTGATTTTGATTCTGTCTTTCTCAAAGCCCATTTCCGCTGACTTTAAAACTTTAAACGCTTTCACAAGGTCCACCAATGTGTAGGCTTTTACGGCAAAGCCCACCAGATCAACAACAAGCCTGCTGACAAGCCAAGGATAAACAAACCCCAAAGTGTTCCAACGTTTGTCTCATCTCCAAACTTGTCTGATATTTTCAGCGCACGCGCAAAAAGCGCATAGCCTGAGAAACCGCCGAGCAAAAGCAGGCCGCCTCCACAATTAGTACAATAATATCAAATGTCGACATGTCCGCCATCTACTCGAAATCGACTTCGCGCACACGCTTTTTGACACGACATGCCTCTACATTAAGTACGAATTTTCTCACCTAACTTCTCACCATTAGGGATCGCTTTGAGCGTTACCTGAGGATGAGATCGGTCTGATGTTTCGAGAATTATATTTCCCAAGGAAAACATTCTGAGAAAAAATGGCTGATCCAATTTGTAATCACGGATTCTATAGAGCTCCAACTCGTCAGTTTTCTTATTCAAAACCCCGTATCGGGTTCTTAGCCGCTCGTTGGTCAGCTCATATTTGGTGTTTTTTATGACCAACCACTTCCAAAGAATGATAAGAAGCGGGAACCCAAGCCAAAAAAACAACCCCATAAATATGAATGTTCCAAGATTAACCACTTGTGACGGAGTCCCAAACCATACATCTTTTTCTTCTGACATAACTATCTCCTTGCCGGTAATGAACTTTTTACCCAATGAGTCGGTTCCCATTGGATGCCTCATTGTCAAAATTCAGCATTATGTCTAATACTAAACTCTTCGACAATTCAACAATAACTTGCCCAATCTTTCCTGTGTTAACGGACCATAGCAGGTATTGAATATTAATGGTATCCATTATTTTTTCGGGCCGTGAAGATTCATGCTTAGGATAATCCTTGACTCCAATCAATCATCATAAATATCAAAATCAGGATAATGTTTTTTGGCACATTCCCGGCATATACCATGACTGAATTTTACGTCCGAATGTTCATGGATATAATCTTCAAGCTGATTCCAATATCCTCTATCATCACGAATTTTCTTGCAATGAGAGCAAATAGGTAGCAGACCGCTTAATGTTTTTATTTCTGACAAAGCTTTTTGAAGTTGCAGGATTGTCCTTTCACGATCTTCTTCAACTTTGATTCGGGCATTGATTTCATTTTTTAAATTTTTGTTGATGGTATCAAGTTCCTTGAAGATCAATTTATATGGTTGACGTATTCCAGTTTCAATTATGGCTCTGTAAATCAAATAAAAGGAAAAGATTTTGAAATAATGCCCGACCAAGTTTGAAAATCCATAATTATTGATATAAAAGGTGAAGGAGAGCTCCGATATAATGGTAAATATGATAGAAAAAAGCACATTTCTGTAGATCTTCGGGTCAAATTTATTTTTGTTTTTATTGAGAATAAATATCCCGGCCAATAAAATTGAACAGATTATATACTCACTGATTTTTTTGAAGGGGGTAAGCCCGACACCTTCTACAAAACACACTGGAAAAACTTTCCAGACAAACACGCTTAATACAATCAGTGTGGTTATGATGAAGTAGGTCGCAAATAATACTTCAGGCTTTGGATTTCTATCCGAATTCATGACATAGAAGGCGACAATGAGAGTGATGCTTTCCAAATATCTGGCACCAATCCATAATTGGTTTGCATAGTAATCATAATCGGTAAAAATCGGCATGCCTTTATATGCCAAAGTATGAAGAAGATCCAACAGGGCAATAAACAGATAAGCAATCCCAATAAATAGGATATACTGATTCTTTATATATTTTTTCGAATTCCAGGTAATCATAAAAAAGGAACATGCCACTACGATGCTGAATATTTCAGCGAGACTGTGGAAAAGAAGATAATTAACAAATGTCGTGAAATATAATCCGACAAGAACAAAAATCATAAAAAGATTTTGGATCATATAATACTTCCTTTGAAATTAAAAAACATATCCCTCAAGAAATCGCGACTATTCAGGCCCTGCATCCTTTTAATCCAAGCAAAAGGCCCATATTTCATATCGGCGGCCAAAGTCATTCATCCCCATCGGTTTCATTTGATGCTTTATCCAAAACCTCCCGAACCTTCGCCGTCATGTCCGCCATTGAAAACGGCTTCTGGATAAATGCCACTCCGTCATCCAGCACCCCGTGATGGGCAATGACATTGGCGGTATATCCGGACATGAACAAAAGCCGGATGTCCGGATAAAGAGCGGTGATTTGTCCTGCCAGGTCCCGGCCGTTCATCTCCGGCATGACCACATCCGTCATGAGCAGATGAATTTTATCTGAATGGGTTTTTGCCAGGTCTACGGCCTCAGCCAGGTGTGGCTGCGGACAGCACGGAATAACCCTTTCCTTTCCAGCATCATTCGGGTCATTCTGAGAATGGTGGGTTCATCTTCCACCAGCAGAATGGTTTCAGTGCCCTCCGGCAGCTGCTTTTTTCTCAGGAACGGCCTTGTCTAGCGTCTTCATCGGCAACCAACCGGGGCAGGTAAATTTTGAATGTGGAACCCTGGCCGGGTTCGCTGTATACATTGATGAAGCCGTTGTTCTGTTTGACAATGCCATATATGGTCGCAAGACCCAGGCCGGTGCCTTTGCCCACTTCCTTGGTGGTGAAAAACGGTTCGAACAGATTTTCCAGAGTGTCCTTGTCCATGCCGCAGCCATTGTCGCTGACCGCCAGCAGTACAAAATCACCGGGGATAAAGCCCGGATGTTCGTTGCAGTATGCTTCATCAAATGTTTTCTTTCCGGTTTCTATGGTGAGTTTGCCCACCCCGGAAATGGCATCCCTGGCATTCACACACAGATTGGCAAGGATCTGGTCGATCTGGGATGGGTCCATTTTCACTGGCCACAGATGGGCATCCGGCTGCCAGACCAGGTCGATGTCTTCTCCGATGAGCCGGCGCAGCATATTCAGCATGCTTTCCACAGTATCGTTCAAATCCAGTCTGTCTGGGGGAAATGGTCTGTTTTCTGGCAAAAGCCAGCAGCTGCTTTGTGATATCAGCCGACCGCTGAGCAGCCTTTTGAATTTCTTTCAGGTCGGAATACAGATCGTGTTTTTCATCTGCCTGCAACAATGCCAGTTCCGTATGTCCCAGAATCACCCCCAGCATGTTGTTGAAGTCATGGGCCACACCGCCGGCCAGCCGGCCCACAGACTCCATTTTCTGGGCCTGGTTGAGCTGTGCCTGAAGCTTTTCTTTTTCCAGCTCCGCCTGTTATGCGTTCGGCGATGTTTCGGCTGATGACAAGAAACCCGCTGGCGTTCTGATCCATTGGCCCGCAGGAATTGCATATGGATTCCACCCATACGATGGATGTATCCTTTTTGTATTGTTTATATTCAGATTATCCGGGATCTGTCGGGATCATTTTTTCCAGTGGTTTCGGCCTTGATCTCCTCTTTGATCATGGTCAGGATTTCTTCGAAGAGAATCCGGAGGCAACATATCTTCAATCGAGAATGCCAACGCCTCTGTCAACACTGAAACCTGCAAGCTGCTTTATGGACGGGCTGACATAGGTAAATCGAAGGTTCAAGTCCATCAAAGTGATAACGTCCGACATATTTTCTGCCATCAACCGAAATTTTTCCTCACTTTCCTTCAGCTCCTTTTCCTGATTCTTTTGATCGGTGACATCACTGTAGATGGTCACTACCTCTCCTGAGGGTAATCTGAAAATATGATTTTCATAAAATTTGAAAAATTCTCATCCTGGTATATCCTGGTTGCGAAATACGCAGGGCTGCCGGTTTCCATACTTTTTCATGGTGGGAATCAATCCGTAGTCGTCAATATTGGGCCTCAGGTCAAAAAGACTTCTGCCCATTACCTCTTCCAGTTTTTTTCCTTCCATTTCAAGGCTTTTCCGGTTAAATATCCCGAATAATGTAATCCGTCCCCTTTGATCCGTCATTTCTGACTTCATAAACAGCAGAACCGCTGGTCATATGATCAAATAATCCCCGAAACAGCGCCTCTTTTTTTATCAGCAGTTTTTCCGCCTGCTTACGCTCGGTGATGTCCTGAAAAGAGCCCTGCACTTTGATGATCCTGCCGTTTGTATTTTTTAATGCTTTGGCAGTTGTTCGCACCCAGACACGTTTTCCTTTTTGGGTGATGATCTCCATTTCTTCATCGTAGGAAATACCATCTTTGGCACAGGCGTTGAAGCACTGTGTGATCTTTTCCCGCCATTCCGGAGCGTAGAAGTTTATGGCTTCCTGCACAGGCGGTGCATAACCGCGGGGCACATCATGAATATCTGCCACAGCATCCGACCACGTGCAGATATTGTTTTCCAAATCAACGCTCCAACCACCGAATAAGGCCGTTTCACCGGCAATCTGAAGCAGCGCATAATTTGATTTCAGTGCTTCTTCGGTCCGTTTAGGTTCGGTGATGTCGCGTCCTACACCAATGATCTCTTTGACGCTTCCTGCTTTATCGAGGACAGCCGTATCCGCCCATGCTAACCAACGCCAGCCCTCTTTGGTCATGGCTCGCTGTTCAATATAGGCCGTATGTGGCGGTGAAAAAAGAGCTTCCATTGCTTTCGCAGTTGGTTCTCTGTCATCTTCGTGTACCAGAGGCATGAAGTGCTTTCCCAAAATTTCGGTTTCCTTTTTATCGAACATCCGGCAATAGGAGGGGCTGACAAATAAAAACCGGCCATCCATGTCAACTTTGACTACAAGATCCGTCTGATTTTCCACAAGCAGTCTGTAATTTTCCTCACTTCGCTTTAATTCCTCCTCTGCCCGTTTTCTCTCGGTAATGTCTCTGAATTCTACAGTTCGAACCTGTTTCCCTTTGTAAGGCACGTTGCGGGCTTCCAGTTGAATGGGAAATTCTTCCCCATTTTTGCGCAGTCCGAATGCTTCATACGGTTTTTCATAACCGGTCCGGATATTATTCATTACTGTTTCACGGGATTTTTCGGCAATCAGCAGAAGTCCGTTCATACCAATAAGCTCGGAATATTCATAACCAGTCATCTCCGAAAGACCCTGATTACATTCCAGAATAACCCCCTGGTCATGGATGGCAATTCCCCCGAAAGAAGCATTATGAAGTGCTTTAAAACGCGCTTCGCTTTCCCGCAGCGCCTCTTCCGTCAACTTGCGCTCGGTGATGTCAGACACAACACCCATGGTACCGATAAATTCATTGCTTTCTTTGTCGAACCGCGGTCCGGCACCGATCATTACCGGGAATCTATGACCATCTTTGCGGCGCAGAATAATTTCATACCGGTCGGTATGTCCCTGAAGACGCCTGGCTTCTGCTTCCTGTGCAATGGCCTGTTGTTCGGCCGGTACTATATCCAGCCAGCATTTTCCGATGATCTGTTCGGGCAGATATCCAAGCATTTCTGACAAACGCTGATTGATGAATAGGATATTCCCCCGGATATCAGTCTGGACAAAACCTTCGCTCATGTACGTCATTATTTCTTCTGAAAACAACTCGGCTTCGTGCAGTTTTTTTTCAAGCTGTGTATAGTCTGTTTTCAGTTCTTGAACCCGTCTTTCCAGTTCTTCATAGGTGGGTTTTTCAGCCATATCATACCCTTTTAATATCCGGATAAATTTGTATCGTAAAAGAAATTAAATTCGAAATTCAACCCTGCCAGGTTCAAGTAGTCTTGCCCATTGTTTCTGTCCAAATTGACCATATCAGGTATTTAATATTAATGGTATCCATTATTTGTTCGGGTCGTGAAAACTCACGCAGGGATAATTTATGTAGCGGGTTTGATTATGTTGTGAGATTTTATTCCGTTTTTATTCCGTTTTTATTCAAAAAAGATTATCAAACCTTTCTTTTTATTCGTATAATTCAATATCAAAACCATAAAAAAGCCTGGAGCGGCAACTCCAGGCTTTGATTGTGAACTTCCGCAGATAGCCGGAAAGCCCACACAAACTATCTTCTTTCTACACCATCTTCCGTCTGTCTGCAAGACCGGAGGATGCCTTGTATTTAATTTTAATTACATGTCATTGGTGTGAATTTCCATTTTATTGCTGTCGGACGTGCTGGAGAGGCCACGTCTACTGTAGTGATTTTTGTCGTAAAGCCGGGAATCTCAAAAATAGAAGAGAAGCCCAGAGAAGATACCGGCAGACGGATAAAGGGAAAAAGCAACACCGGGAAGCAGAAAACCGCCGCCGATACCGTAAAAAAGCCTCCGAACCAAAAAAGATGGATGATACACCTTCCACACCGCTGCCGGCCTGGTGTACGACAATAATAATGTGGACCCGGCATCTTGTTTTTGGCCTTCAAATCAAACCATATTGCAGATTTTGCGGTGCCGTGGGTCAACTTGTCACAGAATTTCCCAGGCGGGGGTATGGGTAATTGACCAATCGGGAGGTGCGACATGATAAAAAAACAAATTCTAACCGATTCAAGGGTGCGGTGTATCAAAGGAGGGTTCAGTTTTATTCCCCATCGGTTTCTTACGGGTGGTTTCTGGCAGGCATTGAGCCCTGATGAGCTTTTGTTGTACTTTTTTCTGGTCCTGGCCGGTGACCGAAACGGGCTGAGTTTTTACAGCTATGATAAAATATGTACCTTGCTTAAAATGTCATTGAACCAATACATTAACGCCCGGGACGGACTGCTGAAAAAGGATTTGATTGCCTTTGACGGCACAATTTATCAAGTACTTTCATTACCGGTTAAATCCATACCGGTCCGTGCAAAAAAGCCACCTTCTCGAAAAACCGGTCAAGCGGAATCGGTTGGAAAAGTTCTGAATAAATTACTCATGGAGACAAGCCATGGCTGAACTGATACCAGAAAAGCCAATTGCCGATGATATGGATCAGGTATGCCGGGAATATCTGGATTATATTTTGAAAATTCACCAAAGCGGTCCAACACAGATCAATTCTATAAAAAGGGTCATTACAACCTTTGGCAGCTATCTACAAAAATCCGGGGTAGAACTGATCCGCATCAACATAGAACATGTAGATGAATTTATGGCGATGTTCAATGCACCGTACGCAAAAACTACCCAGCGCCTTTACAGATCTTTTCTGCGTTGTTTTTTGCGCTATCTGTATAATGAACGTAACTTGATCAGGCAAAATCTGGCCAGACCTTTTGATCAGTCCGGCAACGTTTGGCAGAGTCAAACCACCGCAGTTCTTAAGGCCCGGTGAAGTTCGTCAGCTGTTTGAACGTTTGCCCCACGCCACAGCTTGTGAACTCCGAACCTATGCCCAGGTTCATCTGGCTTATTATCTTGGATTGCGGCCCATTGAAATCAGTCGGATCACACTGGATGATATTTCTTTTTGCAAAGGACTACTGCGTTTGGAAGACAGGAAAAACACCCATCCTATTCAACTGCCGCTCCCCGAGGATACCCTGAAAGCAATAACCGCCTATATCGTCGGAGGCCGTCCCAAAAGCCACCATCGGCCTCTTTTTTTAATTTTTTCGCCGGACCCCAAGCCCATGAGTGCCAATCTAACCGGATTTTATTTGACAAAGGCCCTGCGGGATGCAGGGCTTCCAGGTACAGCCTATTGGCTGCGGCATACCTTTGCACAAAACATGCTTGAAGCAGGAGCCAGCATTTTTGAAATCAAAGAAATGATGGGACATGACACGATTGAATCAACAAAAATCTATTTGAGTATCCATGTGTCATTGATGCGGAGGGTATTGTTTGATGAAACCGTTTGAAAGTGTTTTGAACAGTGAACTGGAAGATTTTATTGCCTATCGAAAGGGGCTGGGGTTCAGTGGAGACCAAGTCAGATCCCGGCTTATGAGCTTTGATAAATATGTAAAGAAGCAGGCAGATCCTTCAAGTATTTGGAAACCTCATTTTTATTTGAACTTCAGAAAAGAAATTGGAAATGAACCATCTACTGTAGATAACACCCTGTCTGCTGTTCGATGCTTTTTTGAGTATCTGAAAAGAAAAGACCATCGCCTCAACAATCCGCTAAAGGATTTTCCCGGTCTTCACCGGCGGCCTTTTATTCCTTTTGTATTTTCACCGGAACAGGTTGATATGTTACTGGATGTGATTTGTGGGCGGATCAGGCGGCACACACAAAGGGCTTTTCTTAAAGATTTCAGTGAGTATCTGGTGATACTGCTTCTGGCTCGCTGCGGACTGAGGATCAGCGAACCCCTGCGTTTGAAACTGGCGGATTATCGGCCGGATGAAAAAACAATTTATATTGAGAAAACCAAATTCAGAAAAGACCGTTTGATACCGGTACCCCTATCCGTTGCAAGGCAAATTGACAATTACCTGTCATGTCGGGCTGCTCTGATTGAAAATGATATCAATCCCTACCTGTTCATAGCAGGCCTGCAAAAAAGGCTTGGAGTCGAGCGCATTCGCTTTGTCTTCCACAGTGCCGTGCTGCAAATCGGCATCGACAGCCCCAGGAAAGTCATCGGAGACACCACTTTTGGAAACCCCACCCCGCACAGCCTCAGACATTCTTTCGCAATCTACACGCTAAAAACTGCCATTGCCCGGAAACAGTCTCCCCGGAATGTGCTGCCGGTGCTCGCCGCTTATATGGGGCATGTGAATTATCAATACACGATGCATTATTTGAAAGTGGTGGATGCAAAAAGCAGGACACGCCTTCTCAAGTTTGCCGAGCGCCGGATGGCGAATCATGAGATTGAGCAGTTGTATTATTAAATTTTTCGATCAATACCTGCCTCAGATCAAAGGATGCAGCCCGAATACGATAAAAAGTTACCGGGATACCTTTTCGCTGTTTTTACCTTTTGCCGCCCGGTATCACAGGATAAAAACAGAGTCCCTGAAATTTGAACATCTGACAACGGATTTGATTTTGAATTTTCTCAACCAGCTGGAATCCGATCGTTCCAACACGGCCAAAACCCGAAATCAGCGACTGGCTGTCTTGAAGTCCTTTGCCAGAATGATCCGTTTTATCTCTCCTGAACAACAGCGGCTGACGGAGGCTATCCTTGCCATACCTCAGAAACGCAGCCAGCGGAAGTTGATCGGATTTTTGTATCCTCAGGAAATCAACAAAATTTTCAATGCGGTCAAGCTTGAGAAAAAGGACGGGTTCCGGAACTATACCCTTTTACATCTTTTATATGATACCGGAGCCAGGGCAACAGAAATCGCCACACTTCAACTGGATTACTTTGATTATGAAAACAAAACCCTGGCTGTCCTCGGAAAGGGGAACAGATACCGGCAGATTGAACTGCTTCCAAAAACAACTGAACTTGTTCATCAGTATATTGCAGGGTACCGCAGTCACCCCACGCCCGTTTTTAAAAAAAATTTGTTCATCAACCAAAGAGGATCTGCACTGACACGCCATGGTATCAACCGCATCTGCAAAAGATGCCTTGAACAAACTTTGACATCCAAACGACTGTCTCTTATGCATCCTGTCCATAGCTTCCGGCACTCGTGCGCCGTCCGGATGATCTCTGAGGGCAAACCCCTGTCTGAAATCAAAAATCGTCTGGGACATGCCAGTGTTCAATCCACAATGGTTTATCTGCAATTGGATCTGAATCAGAAAAAGCAAATACAGGAAGATTTTATCCACGTTCACACGGCAGCAACTTAAATCCGATCCCAAAATAGATGAACTGATCCAATGGGAAAACAAGCAAAATGTTCTTGAATGGCTGGACAGCCTTTGAGAATCCTCAAGGGTGGTCGAAGGCACCCTGAAGTACGGCCAGGAGTAAAATGTTATGTTGCATTTTTATTTACAAAATTGTAGCATCTCCAGTAACCTGTTGTATTTAAAAAAGATTTTAATTTACATGGCCAAGGCTGGCAAAGGCACGTTTCTCAAGGCTCAGGGGCAACTCGCAACATAAGATAATTATCATTGACTCCACTCAATCATCATAAATGGCAAAATCAGGATAATGTATTTTGGCACAGTCCTGGCAAATACCATGGCTGAACTTGGCTTCAGAATATTTATGGATGTATGCTTCGAACCTCCTGCCAATATCCTTTATCGTCACGTATTTTTTTGCAATAGGAGCAAATTGGAAGCAGGCCGCTTAACTGCTTTACATTCTGAAGCGCTTTCTGAAGATCAGAAACCACTGTTTCTAATTTCTTATTGGCTTTATGCAGTTCTTTTGTTCGTTTCCTTTCAATGTTTAAAATATCACGATAAGATTTTATTGAGCTGCGGAACATAGTATACATTTTTATAGATGTCAGATCTGATTTTTCCTTGTAATCATCAATATCATAATTGTCTATCACAAAATGTTCAGGAAATTTCCCGGGTTGGCCCGTGCGGATAATTAGACGAATGTGGGAAAGTCCCATTTCTTCCCTGATAAAACGAACCAGATCCAACCCCGCCTCCTCTGTTTCCATTACCACGTCAATCACCGCTCGCTGCTAAGATTCTGATCCATTTGAAGAATTTCTTTCGCCATGTTACTGCAAACAAGCACTGGTTAATTCGAGATTTTTGCCATCAAAGTTTGAATCCCCTTCAGCGCAATGCGTGATCATTTCAGATGAACATCACGGCTCATCGGCTACAAGAAGCACCCTGCCAATTATTGATATCCAAATCAACGGCAGGATTTTTTGGATTCGTTGCAGAATCTGTCAAATCGAAGCTGCCAACGCTTCCCTTCCCCTCTTTTTTAATGTCATCTGAATTTTTTTTTCTATTTGGTGATCTTTTCAGCTTCATGAATCAAAACTTTCTTTATGTTTTTTGAGTTCTTACACAGTTTTTTCCAGCTCTTTTGGCTGCATAGACCCCCTCATCCGCCGTTTTGATAAGGGCTAGTCGTATTTCCACAATGTCTTACGGGCAAAGGACCGCGACCCCAATGCTTACACTACCCTTCCATAAACCGTTTCCTCCAGTCTTCACAGACATTTCCGATACGTTTGATCTAACGATTTCAGCAATATTCAGGCTTCCTTTTCTATCAGTATCAGGACAAATGGTGAAAAAATTTCATTCTCCGCCTACAATCGGCAAACGAGATCGCTCTGTTCTGAACGCCACTGCTGTCGGTTCGTCCCGATTCATCTGGAAACAGTCTCACCTTGCAGTTCCATGTCCGTCGGTGATCATTTCTTTCCTTGAAATGAGTCCGCATCAATAACATCATCATTGAGATCAGCGGTTTTTCTTGACTTTGCCAGATTGTCTTCCCGAATGTTTTTGCGACTGCTGTGACGCATCGTCTTCGTCTGCAATTGAGTCATCAGAGAATCGGATTTAATGGAATTTCAACCAGCTCTTCGATTCGCCTTTGCACCGCTCCTCGTGCGTTCTTTCACCTTTTGTTCGAGCTCCAACCTGCTCAATTCGATTGTCAAAATATCACGGTACGATTTTACTGAACTGCGCGACATAGTATACATTTTTAATGTTGTAAGGTCGGTTTTTTCCTTGTAATCGTCGATATCAAAATTATCAATTACAAATTTTTCCGGCGCTTTTCCAGGACTCACCCGTGCGGATGCATTGGACGCATGTGGAAAGTCCCATCTCATCCCCTGGATACAACGCCAATCGACCCCGCCTACCTCGTTTCCATTACCACGTCAATCATTGCCGCTGAAAAATTTTGATTGCTTTGAAGAATTTCTTTCGCCTGTTCGGCAGAGTAAGCACTGATTAATTCTAGCTTTTTGCCATCAAAACTGAATCCTTTGAGCGCAATACGTGTAATTTCATGGACATCCGGCTCATCATCCACGATAAGCATTTTCCAGGTATTAAAGTCCAAACCAGTTAACGGGTGCTGCGGTTTTGGAGAGACCGTCATATCTTTGCTGCGAGGCGATGTCTGCACTTGTTTTTTAATTTTACCTGTCAATCTTTCTTTATCCTGTGATCTTATCAGCTTCATGAGCTTTCTTCCTTTGTAATGGGAACAGTAATGTGCAAAGTCTGTCCCCTCTACCCTGAACACCTGAGTGCACTGGAATGGTTCCTGTCATCCGGCTGGCCAGAATGCGACGTTGTGGCAGATATACATTCCAAGCCCGGTACCACCTCTGGCTCTCAATGTGGTATAAAAAGGTTCAAAAATCTTTTCGACAATTTCACCGGACATGCCCTTTCCCGTATCTGAATAGCGAATAAGAATCTCATCGTTTTCTTTTTGGATCATTGTGACACCAGTTTAACCCTTGCGCTTTCCAGTCTCAAAGCCGTCGAATCACGCTATTTTCAAACAGATTGGATATGATCTGAAAAATACTCCGGGTTCCCGGACAGGCTGACGTGTTCTAGTGGCTGTCAAAATCTGCTTTTGTGATGTATTTCTAATTTTTATTCGCAGTGCTGGTTCGAGGCATCCGTCATAGTATCGTTGTAAGTCTGAAAGAGAGATGATTTGGCGTACTTGGTCAATGGATGTCCTTTTGGAACTTGGAACTCAGGTCCGCGGTATCGGTGAAGACTTGATAAAACCAGTTTTGAAAACATCTGGAATGGCTCGAACTGCCTGAAATCAGAGTTCTTCTGTCCACTTCCTGCTGTATCAGCATCTGCTCAGTTGTATTGTGAAGAATTCGTGATGCTTGATGATGCAGTCAAGGCGATGCCTATCGGTGTATTTATTTCATGGGAAAATCCAGCCACTAACCGACCTAAAGAAGCCATTTTCTCAGACTCTACAAGTTTAGCCTGAGCCAGTTTAAGATCAGAGAGGCTTTGAGTAAGGGCTTTTTCCTTTTGAACCAGTTGTACATTTTCCTTATGAAGTTCACGGGTCAGATTGTTCAGATCCTGGTTCACTGCCAGCATTTCTTTACGCACCGACTCAAGCTCTTCCGCATCCAGGCGGCCAAAAGCCAGGATGCGATCGGCGACAGGTTTAAAGGTGAAATAAAAACTTTGGGGTAATCCTCCGGCATTGGCAATATTCTGAATAAATGCTCTTTGGATGGATCAGACACAAGCGCTGCCAGATTCAAACTGGCTTGTGAAATCAATAATCACCATCTTGAATTTTCAGTTCAACCAAATTCTTTCCCGTTAACGTGCTTGCATAGACGTTTGCTTCAATAATCCTGCCATCTTCAGTCGAGGACAAACAAAAGATTGGTTGCCCGGCTATTGAAGTAAGCAAAAGCTTCGTCACGAAGAGAACTGTGATCAATCATTTCAAAACGCTTTTATTAGTTTTTCAAGTTCATCCAACGTTGGTATGTATTCGGTACCGCCATAGCGCTTAACGATATCCGTATCGCCCCATCTGAATGCCTGCCCGCCGATGATCAGATCCATGTTCGGAAAATCGCCCTTGACGGCTTCTATTGACGTTTTCAACTGATCTATGTTGGACAGAATACTTAATGAAAGTCCCACAAGGTCCGGCTGTTTTTCCTGGATGAACTGTGCCATATCCTCCGGTGGCGTGTTGGCCCCTAAAAAATAGCCATCCCATCCGTTGAGTTCCAGGATATCGGCCACCATCTTGCCGCCTACCTGGTGAAACTCGTTGGCACTGCAGGAAATCACAGCTGTTTTCCCGATACGTTCGGTTCCAAAGACAGCGGGATAGCACAGGTTCAAAAGGCCCTCTGTGATAGAAGTCGCTAAGTGCTCGTTGGCAACCGAGATATGGTTGGTTTCCCACAACTCACCTACCTTGTACATGCTGCGTTGAAACAACTGGTTGTAAAGATGTTTCAAATCGATGTCCGAATCGAGAAAGCTCTTGGACTATTTGGTTGCATTCCGAACGCTTTCCAGCAAGCAAAACGCTAAGATAGTTCTCATATAAGCTTTCACTGATCATGGTATCACCTCCGTTATGCCTTGGTGAACTTTTGGTTATTTGTTTAGCTGATTTTTCGCCTTGTCGACAGTTTTTTTCACGGCGCGTATCCACTCGGCAGAAAATCTTTCTGTATCTGTCAGCCATCCACACAGCGCATCAATTGTACCATCGATGCCGTTTGCTTCGTCAGAAACCGCCGAAACCAGCAGCATGCCGGTATTACGGTATGTCACGGCCAAGTCGTTTCCAACAGACTGCTCAAACTCATCGGCCAAGGATTGAAATGTTTTTGCCAAAATCCGACCGTCCCTTGCCTTTTTGAGGTGCGCTGCCGATATGTCCAGTTTTTCGTAAGTGGCTCTTTTCTCGGGTACGGCGGCGCTGAGTTCCTCTGTAAGAAAGCCCAATGTCTGCTCCATCATTATGGTTGGCATCCCGCGTGTGGCGAGCACTCTGCATAACCAGTCGATCTGTTGTTGAAGAATTTTTTGGTCCAGGCGGGTCAGCGTTACCAACCAACAGGTGTCGCTGTCGGAGAAACGCTTGCCGCGTTCTCCGAAGCGCTGTTCGTAGTAACCGAATTCGGCCCATCCGCGGTCACTGGCCCTTAATGCGGCTTGAATTTCTCTTTCGTCCTCAGGAATAGGATGGTTGCCGGCCTCAGGATTGATCCGGGTCACGTGATATTTCATTTGGGACGCCTGCAGAGGATAAAGTGCCGTGTAAAGATCCTCAAGACCGGAAAACGCCTCATGTGCGGCCTCGATGATGGCATTGTGAACAGACGAATCATTCAGTGCACGATTCATTTTGTCGGAAAACTGTTTCCAATGGGATTGAACTTGATCATGGTAGCTGGCGTAATAACGGCAGCCTTTGAAATCGACCAGGTGAAACGTTTTGGAGATATCCGGCCGGTGCATGCTGTTGCCAAGTGTCGAGCCTTCAAAAACATACAGATAACCAAGCAGCGTCAACGGATTTTCGATTTGCCGCAGGCGTATTTTCTTTGTCATGTTCAGAGCAGCTTCAACCGGAGAATCTGCATCCAGAATGACACGAGGTTCAAAAAAAGACAAATCTTCCTCCAAAAGGGGAAGTTTTCTAAGATCATCATTCCAAACATCCAATAGTGTGCTGTTTTCTGACGCGGCAATTTCGTTTTCCAGAATCCCGTGGATTATTGCTAATGCCCTGAGCTGATTAACATAGCAGTCCAAAGGTAGCTTGTGCTCGATTAACGCATTGAAGTACGGAAGGGATTCGAGTTTGGCGTGATAGTCTTTTGTTTCCTCCTTGAGCCTTTTCATTATGTGAGCGCTCTGTGACCTTTCGACAGTATTGGGCATCTTTTATCTCCTTCTTAACAGTTCATGGGCTCGATTATGGGTTAAAACGTTTTCTTCTTGCAAATTCAATTTAAATTCAATCTTCGTGCCAGGGTTGAAACATTCAGGAGTGGTTCTCATATCTAACTGATTTTGTATAATAAATTAAGTTGCAAAGATATTATCTGGTTGCCATGAACAGTCATAAAAACAAGATCATATATGACCAATGGCTATATATGGCTGCTTTTTTAAGCTTTGTCCGAGGCTGTATCCAAAATTTCCCGCACCTTTTCTGTCATCTCCGCCATTGAAAACGGCTTCTGGATGAATGCCACCCCGTCATCCAGCACCCCCTGATGGGCAATGACATTGGCGGTATACCCGGACATGAACAAAAGCCGGATGTCGGGGTAAAGCGCGGTGATCTGCCCTGCCAGGTCACGGCCGTTCATCTCCGGCATGACCACATCGGTCATGAGAAGATCTATTTTATCTGCATGTGTTTTGGCCAGGTCTATCGCCTCACCAGGTGTGGCAGCCGGCAAAACCGAATACCCTTTCCTTTCCAGCATCATCCGGGTCATCCTCAAAATGGTGGGTTCATCTTCCACCAGCAGAATGGTTTCTGTTCCTCCGGCGGCTGCTTTTTTCTCAGGAACGGCCTTGTCTACGTCTTCATCGGTAACCAACCGGGGCAGATAAATCTTGAAAGTGGAACCCTGGCCGGGTTCGCTGTAAACATTGATGAAGCCGTTGTTCTGTTTGACAATGCCATATACGGTCGCAAGTCCCAGGCCGGTGCCTTTGCCCACTTCCTTGGTGGTGAAAAACGGCTCGAACAGATTTTCCAGAGTTTCCTTGTCCATGCCGCTGCCATTGTCACTGACCGCCAGCAGCACAAAATCACCGGGGATAAAGCCGGGATGGTCGTTGCAGTATTCTACATCAAATGTTTTCCTTCCGGTTTCAATGGTGAGTTTGCCCACCCCGGAAATGGCATCCCTGGCATTCACACACAGATTGGCAAGAATCTGGTCGATCTGTGACGGGTCCATTTTCACCGGCCACAGATGGGCAGCCGGCTGCCATACCAGGTCGATGTCTTCACCGATGAGCCGGCGCAGCATATTGAGCATACTCTCCACAGTATCGTTCAAATCAATCTGTTTGGGAGAAATGATATCTTTTCTGGCAAAAGCCAGCAGCTGCTTTGTGGTATTTGCCGAACGCTTTGCTGCTTTTTGAATTTCTTTCAGGTCGGAAACCAGGTCGTTATCTTCATCCGTTTTCAACAGTGCCAGTTCTGTATGGCCCAGAATAACTCCCAACATGTTGTTGAAGTCATGGGCCACACCACCGGCCAGGCGGCCCACCGATTCCATTTTCTGGGCCTGGAGGAGTTGAGACTGGAGCTTATCGCGCTCCTTCCCAGCTTGCTTGCGCTCGGTGATGTCCACCACGCTTCCAAGAAAATAGATAGCGTTACCCGAAACATCTCTTATCAGATTTGCATCAAGGATGGCATGAACTGTTTGTCCTTTTTTATGGATAAATTTTTTCTCCATGCGGTAATGATCAATTTTACCTGAAGCCAGATTTTCTTGCTTTTGAATATTTTCTTCAATAACTTCAGGATGGGTAATTTCTTTCAGATGCTTTCCAACGAGATCTTTTTCCTGATATCCCAACATATTGCAATAAGCCTCATTGGCGCTCATTATTTTGAAATCAAGGGAAACCTGCGCTAAACCGACTGCCGTATGCTCATATATAGATCGGAATCGCGCTTCACTTTCCCGTAGTGCCTCCTCTGTCAGCTTACGTTCGGTGATGTCGCGGGCAGTTGTATGCATGTAATGCTTACCCGAAACGGTGATGCGTTTATTGTTGAACTCGGCATCAACTTTTCTTCCATCCCTGCGTAGAATTCTGGCCTCCGAGTCTACGTGGTCTCCCCCGATAATTCGGCCATGGAAAGTGTTAAAAGCGTCCAGATCCATCTTATCGTGCAGATCAGGAATTCGCATGGCTCTCAGCTCTTCCCGATCATAACCGGTCAAATTACAGGCCGCACTGTTGATGGAAACAAACCGTGCGTTTTCATCGCTGATGAATATAGCGTCTTTTGAACCTTCGAAAATTTCCTGATACCAGGACAATGCCTCAGCAATTTGTTTCTCTGCCTTTTTCTGGTCGGTAATGTCAGTCACAACACCCATGGTACCGATAAATTCACCGCTTTGTTTGTCGAACCGAGGTCCGGCACCGATCATTACCGGGAATCTATGACCATCTTTGTGGCGCAGAATAATTTCATACCGGTCGGTATGTCCCAGAACACGCCTGGCTTCTGCTTCCTGTGCAATGGCCTGTTGTTCGGCCGGTACTATATCCAGCCAGTATTTTCCGATGATCTGTTCGGGCAGATATCCAAGCATTTCTGACAAACGCTGATTGATGAATATGATAGTTCCCCGGATATCAGTCTGGACAAAGCCTTCGCTCATGTACGTCATTATTTCTTCTGAAAACAACTCGGCTTCGTGCAGTTTTTTTTCAAGCTGCGTATAGCCTGTTTTCAGTTCCTGAACCCGTGTTTCCAATTTTTCATAGATTGGTTTTTCAGCCATCACTCAATCAATTCTTATGAAGTTTGCCGCCACCTTGTTCCTGCCCGTTTGTTTTGCTTTGTAGAGCGCTTCGTCGGCGGCTTTTACAAGCTGTTCCACATCAACCGACATGGCCGCTTCAACGGGATTGAAACAGGTAAAACCGATGCTCACAGTGATGGGTATCACACGGCCCTCCCACTCTATCTGCATTTCTTCCACAAGTTTTCTTGTCCTTTGGCAGGTCTGAAAGGCCTGTTTTTCCCCGGCCTCAGGCATCACCAGAAGAAATTCGTCGCCCCCGTATCTGACAAGCCAGTCCACTTTTTCCCGCGTGCCGGATGTTACCCTGTTGACCAATTCCACCAGTATCCTATCACCGCATTGATGACCATAGGTGTCATTCACACTTTTAAACCGATCGATATCGAACATTGCCAATGATATGCTGCGTTTGTACCTCAACGAGCGGCTCACCTCCCTGTCAAGGTTCTCCGAGAGATAAAGCCTGTTATAGCAACCCGTCAAATTGTCCGTAATGGAAAAATGCCTGATTTTTTCCATGGCACTCTTGAGATGATTCGTACGGTCCTCGACAATATGCTCAAGGTCTGATTTGTGTTGCCGAAGTTCATTCTGAGATTTTTGAATCAGAAAAAGTGATCTGGACAGTTTGAAATTCAAATAGGCGTGTTCACAAAGCTGTTGCGTGACGTACCAGAGGAATTCGACTTTTTTGTCAAATTCCTTTCTGGGCATGTTCGGCATATCCCTGAAGGCTTTGAGCATCATTGTTTCGTCTGCCCCGATTTCCCGGGCGTATTCCTCAACCCTTCTTTCGTTGACATCAGAAAGATTCCCTTGTCCGATCAGCCAGTTGCCAAGATGGTTTCCTTTCACAACAATGGGTGCGCTGGCATCGACAAAACCGATCCCATAACAGGAACAGGAATAGGGACGTCCCAGCTCTATTGATTTGTTCCCCAGCATCACGGCAGAGCGACGGCACCGTTCCTTCCCTAAAGATGTGCTTCGAATAATAGTGCATACAGGGCTGTGATTCGCCGGCGGTGTAATAGGCTCACCCGTTTTATCCACCAGAGTGGATGCTACTCCGCATGCATCGGCAAATGATTCGTTTATGTGCTTTAATTCAGTGATATCAAAAAGATCCAGTAATTCGAAATCTTCGATTATTTTTTCACTGTCATCCATAATATCAGTTTCGCTGAGCAGCTCTTTCATTGTCTCTCTCCATTGGCAACGATCAGCATAATTTATCCAAAACCTCCCGCACCTTCGCCGTCATGTCCGCCATTGAAAACGGCTTTTGAATAAATGCCACTCCGTTATCCAGGACCCCATGATGGGCAATGACATTGGATGTATATCCGGACATGAACAGCAGTCCTATATCAGGATAAAGTGCGGTGATTTGTCCAGCCAGGTCCCGGCCGTTCATTTCCGGCATGACCACATCCGTCATGAGAAGATGAATTTTATCTGCATGGGCTTTTGCCAAGTCTATTGCCTCATCAGGTGTGGCAGCCGTCAAAACTGAATATCCTTTCCTCTCCAGCATCATCCGGGTCATTCTTCAAAATGGTGGGTTCATCTTCCACCAGCAGAATGGTTTCAGTGCCACCGGCGGATGCTTTTTTCTCAGGAATGGCCTTGTCAATTTGTTCATCGTCAACCAACCGGGGCAGGTAAATTTTGAAGGTGGACCCTTGACCGGGTTCGCTGTATACATTGATAAAGCCGTTGTTCTGCTTGACGGTGCCATAAACAGTTGCCAGGCCGAGCCCGGTACCTTTTCCCACTTCTTTGGTGGTGAAAAATGGCTCGAACAGATTGTCCAGGGTTTCCTTGTCCATGCCGCTGCCATTGTCGCTGACTGCCAGCAGTACAAAATCACCGGGGATAAAGCCGGGATGGTCGTTGCAGTATTCTTGATCAAATGTTTTCTTTCCGGTTTCAATGGTGAGTTTGCCCACCCCGGAAATGGCATCTCTGGCATTCACACATAGATTGGCAAGGATCTGGTCTATCTGGGTCGGGTCCATTTTCACCGGCCACAGATGGGCACCCGGCTGCCAGACAAGGTCGAGATCTTCTCCGATAAGCCGGCGCAGCATATTGAGAATACTCTCCACAGTATCGTTCAAATCAATCTGTTTGGGAGAAATGATATCTTTTCTGGCAAAAGCCAGCAGCTGCTTTGTGGTATTTGCCGAACGCTTCGCTGCCTTTTGAATTTCTTTCAGGTTGGAAACCAGGTCGTTATCTTCATCCGTCTTCGTCAGCGCCAGTTCTGTATGTCCCAGAATCACCCCCAGCATGTTGTTGAAGTCATGGGCCACCCCGCCGGCCAGCCGGCCCACGGATTCCATTTTCTGGGCCTGGGTAAGCTGGGCCTGAAGTTTTTCTTTTTCCGCTTCGGCCTGTTTGCGCTCGGTGATATCCACGGCGGTGAACGTGACTCCTTTTGAATGGTCTTGCAGGTTCACTGGTGTAGAGCTCAGAAGGATATCGATGATCGTGCCGTTTTTTTTCTGCCAGCGGGTTTCCACCATGCCCGTAGCGTGGTCATCAGCTATCTGGGCATATTTTCCCCGGCCCACAAATTCAAAATCTTCATCACCGGGATACAGCATCCGGGCGCTTTGGCCGATCAGCTCTGTTTCATCATATCCAGTCATCTCACACAGACGGCTGTTTACTTTCTGCAATACACGGCTGACAACGGAACCAATACCCACTGGAGCGCTTCTGAAGATACTGCTGATATAATTTTCACTTTTCCGCAGGCCCTCCATGGCTTGCTTTGTCTCAACCATTGAACCGATAAGTTTGGCTGTGCTGTTGAGACGGTTTTTGGCCATCTCAATAATATAGGAAGGCCGGGAATCATATGCCGTGGCTTCGCGGAGAAGGTCGTCGTAGTTGAGATGGTAGATATCAGCCAGCATCCTGAGTTTTTCAGGATCTTTTGGTGGATCTCCATACCCGAAGTTGATCACCCCGATTACATTCCCGCCGGCAAAAATGGGAACAGCGTACATTCGAATGCCTCCATTGCACTCGATCTCCACTTCCGCGCGTTTGGCAATAGCCTCTTTGGCGCAGTCCGTCCAGCAGGATTCATGGCACAACCACCGGCCGGAGTTGAGCGCTTCGACATTGTCAGGGGTGTTGCAAAGGTTACGCGAAGCCCTGTCCATCATTCGGCACCAGCCTGAAGCAAAAATCCCGAAGGCATAATCGCCGTTTATCTCGTAGATTGCAGAGGAAGTCCCGAGCAGATCCAGGTAGTCGCCGGCAAAGCTTTTCAACCGTTCGTGACCAATGGATTTCAGGATAATGCCATCACGATTCAATTTGGTCAGGTCACCATATCCCTGGTCGTGATTTTCTGCCTGGGCTTGGATGCTCGAATTCGGCTTCCTGGACAGCATCCATTCAATCCGTTTCAATTCTTCCTCGGCCCGTTTGCGTGCTGTAAAATCCCTTGATACGAACAGGATTTCCTTTGGATTGCCGGCATCATCAAGAATGAATTTCCCGACCGTCTCAAACCAGAGATAGTCTCCATCGGCCCTGCGATACCTGTACTCGACCTTTCGGCCATCTTCCCTGTTGGCTAAAAACTCTGCAAAAGCGGTTGCAGTTTCCTGGTAATCATCCGGGTGGACAAGTTCCATGACGTTCCTGCCGACAAGTAAATCCGGATCGTATCCCAGAAACCTGTGGGAAGGACCGAGGAATGTAAAGTTACCTTCCATATCAGTCACGGCAACAAGGTCAGAGGTGGTGTCAATAATGTTTTGCAAAAATTTGCTTTTCTCCTGCAGGGCCTCTTCCGCCTGCTTGCGGTCGGTGATGTCATCGTTGCCCCTGAGCCTTGAGAAACGTGCCTTTGCCAGCCTTGGCCATGTAAATTAAAATCTTCTTTAAATACAACAGGTTACTGAGAGATGCTACAATTTTGTAAATAAAAATGCAACATAACATTTTACTCCTGGCCGTACTTCAGGGTGCCTTCGACCACCCTTGAGGATTCTCAAAGGCTGTCCAGCCATTCAAGAACATTTTGCTTGTTTTCCCATTGGATCAGTTCATCTATTTTGGGATCGGATTTAAGTTGCTGCCGTGTGAAGTGGATAAAATCTTCCTGTATTTGCTTTTTCTGATTCAGATCCAATTGCAGATAAACCATTGTGGATTGAACACTGGCATGTCCCAGACGATTTTTGATTTCAGACAGGGGTTTGCCTTCAGAGATCATCCGGACGGCGCACGAGTGCCGGAAGCTATGGACAGGATGCATAAGAGACAGTCGTTTGGATGTCAAAGTTTGTTCAAGGCATCTTTTGCAGATGCGGTTGATACCATGGCGTGTCATTGCAGATCCTCTTTGGTTGATGAACATATTTTTTTTAAAAACGGGCGTGGGGTGACTGCGGTACCCTGCAATATACTGATGAACAAGTTCAGTTGTTTTTGGAAGCAGTTCAATCTGCCGGTATCTGTTCCCTTTCCGAGGACAGCCAGGGTTTTGTTTTCATAATCAAAGTAATCCAGTTGAAGTGTGGCGATTTCTGTTGCCCTGGCTCCGGTATCATATAAAAGATGTAAAAGGGTATAGTTCCGGAACCCGTCCTTTTTTTCAAGCTTGACCGCATTGAAAATTTTGTCGATTTCCTGGGGATACAAAAATCCGATCAACTTTCGCTGGCTGCGTTTCTGGGGTATGGCAAGGATAGCATCCGTCTGCCTCTGCTGTTCAGGAGAGATAAAACGGATCATTCTGGCAAAGGACTTCAAGACAGCCAGGCGCTGATTTCGGGTTTTGGCCGTGTTGGAACGATCGGATTCCAGCTGGTTGAGAAAATTCAAAATCAAATCCGTTGTCAGATGCTCAAATTTCAGGGACTCTGTTTTTATCCTGTGGTACCGGGCGGCAAAAGGTAAAAACAGCGAAAAGGTATCCCGGTAACTTTTTATCGTATTCGGGCTGCATCCTTTGATCTGAGGCAGGTATTGATCGAAAAATTTAAAAATACAACTGCTCAATCTCATGATTCCCACCGGCGCTCGGCAAACTTGAGAAAGCGTGTCCTGCTTTTTGCATCCACCACTTTCAAATAATGCATCGTGTATTGATAATTCACATGCCCCATATAAGCGGCGAGCACCGGCAGCACATTCCGGGGAGACTGTTTCCGGGCAATGGCAGTCTTCAGCGTGTAGATGGCGAAAGAATGTCTGAGGCTGTGCGGGGTGGGGTTTCCAAAAGTGGTGTCTCCGATGACTTTCCTGGGGCTGTCGATGCCGATTTGCCGCACGGCACTGTGGAAGACAAAGCGAATGCGCTCGACTCCAAGCCTTTTTTGCAGGCCTGCTATGAACAGGTAGGGATTGATATCATTTTCAATCAGAGCAGCCCGACATGACAGGTAATTGTCAATTTGCCTTGCAACGGATAGGGGTACCGGTATCAAACGGTCTTTTCTGAATTTGGTTTTCTCAATATAAATTGTTTTTTCATCCGGCCGATAATCCGCCAGTTTCAAGCGCAGGGGTTCGCTGATCCTCAGTCCGCAGCGAGCCAGAAGCAGTATCACCAGATACTCACTGAAATCTTTAAGAAAAGCCCTTTGTGTGTGCCGCCTGATCCGCCCACAAATCACATCCAGTAACATATCAACCTGTTCCGGTGAAAATACAAAAGGGATAAAAGGCCGCCGGTGAAGACCGGGAAAATCCTTTAGCGGATTGTTGAGGCGATGGTCTTTTCTTTTCAGATACTCAAAAAAGCATCGAACAGCAGACAGGGTGTTATCTACAGTAGATGGTTCATTCCCAATTTCTTTTCTGAAGTTCAAATAAAAATGAGGTTTCCAAATACTTGAAGGATCTGCCTGCTTCTTTACATATTTATCAAAGCTCATAAGCCGGGATCTGACTTGGTCTCCACTGAACCCCAGCCCCTTTCGATAGGCAATAAAATCTTCCAGTTCACTGTTCAAAACACTTTCAAACGGTTTCATCAAACAATACCCTCCGCATCAATGACACATGGATACTCAAATAGATTTTTGTGGATTCAATCGTGTCATGTCCCATCATTTCTTTGATTTCAAAAATGCTGGCTCCTGCTTCCAGCATGTTTTGTGCAAAGGTATGCCGCAGCCAATAGGCTGTACCTGGAAGCCCTGCATCCCGCAGGGCCTTTGTCAAATAAAATCCGGTTAGATTGGCACTCATGGGCTTGGGTTCCGGCGAAAAAATTAAAAAAAGAGACCGATGGTGGCTTTTGGGACGGCCACCGACGATATAGGCGGTTATTGCTTTCAGGGTATCCTCGGGGAGCGGCAGTTGAATAGGATGGGTGTTTTTCCTGTCTTCCAAACGCAGTAGTCCTTTGCAAAAAGAAATATCATCCAGTGTGATCCGACTGATTTCAATGGGCCGCAATCCAAGATAATAAGCCAGATGAACCTGGGCATAGGTTCGGAGTTCACAAGCCGTGGCGTGGGGCAAACGTTCAAACAGCTGACGAACTTCACCGGGCCTTAAGAACTGCGGTGGTTTGACTCTGCCAAACGTTGCCGGACTGATCAAAAGGTCTGCCAGATTTTGCCTGATCAAGTTACGTTCATTATACAGATAGCGCAAAAAACACCGCAGAAAAGATCTGTAAAGGCGCTGGGTGGTTTTTGCGTACGGTGCATTGAACATCGCCATAAATTCATCTACATGTTCTATGTTGATGCGGATCAGTTCTACCCCGGATTTTTGTAGATAGCTGCCAAAGGTTGTAATGACCCTTTTTATAGAATTGATCTGTGTTGGACCGCTTTGGTGAATTTTCAAAATATAATCCAGATATTCCCGACATACCCGCTCCATATCATCGGCAATTGGCTTTTCTGGTGTCAGTTCAGCCATGGCTTGTCTCCATGAGTAATTTGTCCAGAATTTTTCCAACCGATTCCGCTTGACCGGTTTTTCGAGAAGGTGGCTTTTTTGCACGGACCGGTATGGATTTAACCGGTAATGAAAGTACTTGATAAATTGTGCCGTCAAAGGCAATCAAATCCTTTTTCAGCAGTCCGTCCCGGGCGTTAATGTATTGGTTCAATGACATTTTAAGCAAGGTACATATTTTATCGTAGCTGTAAAAACTCAGCCCGCTTCGGTCACCGGCCAGGACCAGAAAAAAGTACAATAAAAGCTCATCAGGGCGCAATGCCTGCCAGAAACCACCTGTAAGAAACCGATGGGGAATAAAACTGAACCCTCCTTTGATACAGCGCACCCTTGAATCGTTTATAATTTGTTTTTTTATCATGCCGCACCTCCCGATTGGTCAATTACCCATACCCCCGCCTGGAAAATTCTGTGACAAGTTGACCCAAGACACCGCAAGATCTGCAATATGGTTTGATTTGAAGGCCAAAATAAAGATGCCGGGTCCACAATATTATTGTCGTACACCAGACCGGTAGCTGTGTTGAAGGTGTATCATCCATCTTTTTTGAATTGGAGACGATTTGGCGGTATCGGCGGCGGTTTTCTGCTTCCCGGTGTTGCTTTTTTCCTTTATCCGTCTGCCGATATCTTCTCTGGGCTTCTCTTCTATTCTTGAGGTTCCCGGCTTTACGACAAAAATCACTACAGTAGGCGTGGCCTCTCCAGCACGCCCGACAAAAACAAAAGGGGAAATCACACCAACGACATGTAATTACGAGTAAATACAATTCAAGACATCCTCCGGTCTTGCAGACAGACGGAAGATGGTGTAGAAATAGAATAGTTTGTGTGGGCTTTCCGGCTATCTGAGGAAGTTCACAATCAAAGCCTGGAGTTGGCGCTCCAGGCTTTTCTATGATGTTGACCTTGAATTATACGAATAAAAAGAAAGATTTGATAATCTTTTTTGAATTAAACGGAATAAAATCTCACAACATAATCAAACCCGCTACATAAATTATCCCTCCCTTTTTATTCTTATCCGCAGCGAGCGTTCTATACTTTTCGTACAATGCATTATATTTTTGTTCGAGTGTGCGATACGCCTCATCCGTCTGCCGGGTTTCCGTGATATCCACAAAGGTGATCACCGCGCCCTCGATGACGTTTTCAAGCGTGCGGTAAGGTTGAATGGACATGCTGTACCACTTGCCGTCCTTTGTCTGCACCTGTGCCTTTTTGGAGATCAGGGTGTCCAGCACAGCCTGCACATCCTTGGGGAAGTGGTCATAGTTCTTGAAGTTGGAGGCGATGTGCCCCACGGGACGTCCCACGTCGGTTGAGATCAGGTTGATGAGGCGGGTGGCGGCGGGAGTGAAACGCAGGATGTGCAACTGATAATCCACGAACACTGTGGCGATGCCCGTGCCGGCCAGCAGGTTGTTCATGTCGTTGTTGGCCCGGGACAGATCGCTCACTTTTGTTTGCAGTTCGGAGTTGACCGTGGCCAGTTCTTCGTTGGTCGATTGCAGTTCCTCTTTGGAGGTTTCCAGCTCCTCGTTGGTGGATTGCAATTCTTCGTTCACGGACTGCATTTCTTCATTGGAAGATTTGAGTTCCTCGTTCGAGGTTTCCAGCTCCTCATTGATGGTCTGAAGATACTCTTCCTTGTTACGCAATTCCTGCTTGAGCGCTAGGATGCGTGCATCAACATCCTCGTCGGAAGTATCGGTTTCAACACCGCTTGAATTGGCGATAACCGCATCTGATACCGGCATGTCCTGCAAAATGACCAGGAACAGGGACGTCTCGGTCGCTGTGGCGGCCCTGCCCTGTGCCGGTGCGGCCATGCCCGGAGCCACCGGGCGGACGGTCAGATTGAGCGTACAAAAATCGCCGTTGGTCTTGACACGAAGGCCGGGAGAACGAACAGTTTCATGGGTTTCAGCAGCCTTGTGCAGGGCCACGGCCAAATCGTGTTTGAGCCCTTCACGGGCCATTTTGAGGATATTGTTCACACCGGCCTCACCCGGGGCCAGTTCCAGAAACATGCCGGTTCGGCCGTGCAGATAGAGAATATCACCATTGGCAGTGACCAGTGCGCCGGCCGGAACCACTTCCTGCAACAGCGCCGTTTCGGTCAGCTCGCGCAGCGACGGTTTTGCTGATATCGTTGTTCGTGTAATCGATGGAACCGACGGTTCTTCCATGGCCCCGGTCATGGGTGGCAGGAATTGGCCCGGGGCTGTGCGGGGCGTGCCGTGAGAATCTTTTTTGCGCTCGAAGATTTTTGCCTTGCGGTCCAGTCCGTTAAAGAGGTGTCCGTGTTCACCCACTGTCTCGGACGTGCCCAAAAAGAGAAAACCGCCCGGATTGAGTGCATAGTGAAACAAGGGAATCAATTTCTTTTGCAGGTCACCGTTCATATAGATCAGCAGATTGCGGCAGCTGATCAGATCGAGCCTGGAAAAGGGCGGGTCCTTGATAACGTTCTGCTCCGAGAAAACCAATATGTCCCGGATTTTCTTGTGAATGCGGTAGGTTTGTGGAGTTTGGTCCGTGCCGCCGGGTTCGGGCACGAAAAAACGTGCCAGCCGTTCCGGCGTAATATCGACACCGATACTGGCCGGATAGATGCCGGCGCGGGCCACGGCCACGGCCCGGTTGTCGATGTCGGTGGCAAAAACCTGGAGGTTGAAGCTCTGCCGGTGTTTTTCCAGGTGCTCCTGCAGGAGAATGGCCAGGGAATAAGCTTCCTCGCCGGTAGAGCAGCCCGGCACCCAGACGCGGATCGAAGCGCCTGCCGGCCGTCCGGCAAAGAGCTTGGGAACGACCTGTTCCGTTAAGGCAGCAAAGGCTTCCGGGTCGCGGAAGAAATTGGTCACCCCGATCAGCATGTCCTGGAACAGCGCTTCCGTTTCGGCGGGTGTCGTCTGAAGGAATTTGACATAGCCGTCCATGGTTCCGATCTGGTTGACGGCCATGCGCCGATCAATGCGCCGCTGGATGGTGGAGGGCTTGTACTGGGAAAAATCATGGCCCACCTGGCTGCGCAGGAGAATGAATATTTTTTTCAATGCGTTTTCGGTTTTGGAGGTGGTTGGAGCGACTTTGGGTGGATGGCCGAAGGCGTGGTCCACATAAGCGATGATCTGGGCCGGCATCTCTGCCGGGGGAAGTTCAAAATCCACCAGCCCCGTGGCAATGGCGTTGCGCGGCATGCCGTCGTATTCCGTGGACGCGGGATTTTGGGCCATGACCATGCCACCCTCGCCTTTGATGGCGCGGACACCCAGGGTCCCATCGCTGCCCGTGCCTGAGAGCACGACACCGATGGCCCGCTCACGCTGGTCCTGGGCCAGGGAGCGAAAGAAGAAATCAATGGGCATACGCTGACCGCGCGGGGCCGCAGGCTCCAGCAGTTGCAGTGTACCGTTCAAGAAGGCCATGTCTCTGCCCGGCGGGATGATGTAGGCTTGGTTCGGCGTAACTGCCATGCCGTCTTCCACCTCAAAGACCTGCATGCGGGTGTAGCGCCGGATCAGATCGGTGAGAATGCTCTTGTGATCCGGGGCCAGGTGCTGCACAATGACAAAGGCCATACCCGGATCACCAAGGTCGGGCATACCGGAAAAAAAGGCCTCGAAAGCTGCCAGGCCACCGGCGGATGCGCCGATACCAACGATGGGAAAGCCGCTGGAAGCGATTACCGCCGGAACATCGGCAGATTTTTCAACAAGCTGTGGCGGATTTTTAACCTGTTCATGGCCGGTTTCCCTGGCATCAGCAGGAGTGACGGCCGATTTCGATTTGCTGCTTTTTTTGTTAGTCATGGTGTCTCCTCAAACAGTCAGGCCATGGATTTTTATCAAAGTTCAAGGATTCTTTCCCATTCATAGTTATTAATGCCTATTAATGGATGATTTCTATCCGTGTGTTGATTTTCTTCATAGGCAGAGATAATTCAATTAACGTGCCGAGACTTCCTACAATCGCCATCCTGTTGATCAGCAAGGATGTCAGGCCGTAAAAAATTTGATATCAACGGCATTAAAAAAAAATAAATTAGGTCGCATTTAACCATTGGTCACATATGACTTTTTTGGACATGTAAATCAAATTTTCCTTTAAATAAAGTAGGTTATTTGTAATACTATCACTTTGTAAAAAAAATGCAACATAACAATTTCAGAACTCCTGACATCAGGCATTTTCCAATGCAACACATGCCGCCTTAAAAACCAGTTTCAAGCCGGGTGATTCTGAGTTCTTGTTCCCGTTCCTTTTTCAAGGCTTTTTTCTGCGGATGGCGATCTCTTCCATGGACAGATCCTGCTCCATCCATGCCCGGCTCCGGCTTTCCATGAACTGGAGCGACTGGTTCTGTAATCCCGGCTCATTGAGTTTGCGCCTGAAACAGGGTTTCAAAGGTATTGATATTTTCTATATACACAGGCGGCTGCCACAGAAATTTTGAATTTGATTTGAAAGCAGAAATAAGAAATAATATCAGTTTTAAATGACAGACAATGAATCGCAGACAATGAATCGATTTGATTGATTCAATTTTTTTTAAGGAGAGACGATGAATCAGATATTGAACAAGGGAGTGGAACCGATCCGGTTGACCCAGTGTGTCAAGGGTGCCGGGTGAGCGGCAAAACTTCCGCCGGGGGACCTGGCGGCGGCTTTGGCTGACCTGCCTGTGCCCACGGATCAAAATGTGCTGGTGGGCATGGGAACGGCGGATGATGCCGGCGTATACAAAATCAGTGATGATCTGGCCCTGATCCAGACAGTGGATTTTTTTACCCCGATTGTGGATGACCCTTATGATTTCGGGCGCATTGCCGCTGCCAACGCGTTGTCCGATGTCTATGCCATGGGCGGTATTCCCAAAACCGCCCTGAATCTGGTGGCGTTTCCTTTGAAATCCATGGACATGGCGGTCTTGAAAAAAATTCTGGCCGGCGGGATCCGCATACTGGAAGAATCCGGTACCGTACTGCTGGGCGGACACAGTGTGGAAGATGATGAACTCAAGTATGGCCTGTCTGTCACCGGGTTTGTCCATCCGGACAAGATTCTGACCAATCAGGGTCTGAAACCCGGTGACCGGCTGATTCTCACCAAGCCGCTGGGCACCGGTGTCATGAACACGGCGGTCAAAGCCGGCCTGGCTTCCCGGGACCAGATACAGGAGATTACAGAGCTGATGGCCACATTAAACCGGGATGCTGCCAAAACCATGACCCGGTTTCCCATTTCCGCCTGCACCGATGTCACCGGGTTCGGGCTGCTGGGACACCTGGCGGAGATGATCGCCGGCACCCAGAACGGGGTCCGTATTTTCAGCGACCAGGTTCCATTGATATCCGGCGCACTGGAATTTGCCGAAATGGGCCTGGTGCCGGGGGGAGCATTCCGGAACCGTCAATTCCGGGGGGGCATGGTATCTGTGGGCGGCCATATCCGTCCGGCCCTTCGAGACCTTCTGTTCGATCCGCAGACATCGGGTGGCCTGCTGATGGGATGTCCTGAAAACCGGGTTCATGATCTAATGAGCGCGTTGCATGATCAGGGGATATCCATCGCGGCGGTGATCGGAGAGGTATCAGACAACCATCCGGGAAAAATCGAGGTGGTTTGAAAAACGCGGCGCCAGACAGCAATGAAACAAACAACGATACATAGGAACAGCAATGACAATGAATATTGATGCCCGGGGACTGGCCTGTCCCCAGCCTGTAATGATGACCAAGCAGGCGGTGGATAAAGACCGGCCTTTACGATTGACCGTACAGGTGGACAATGAAGCCTCAGGGGAAAATGTGTCCCGGTTTCTGGGAACCCGGGGATATGAGACCACCACGACCGGGCATGAAAATTTGTTCACCATCTCAGCCAGTCATACCTTGAAAACAGAAGATGAACCCGGTTCCACCGCAACGGCGGAAAGTGCGCCGGCAGATCCGGTGACAGACGGCAGGGAAAAAAGTCAGAAAATACTGGTACTGATTGCCACGGACCGCATGGGATTTGGAGATGATGACCTGGGACAAAAACTGATGATCAGTTTTATCAATACCCTGGGGGAGATGGGAAACGATCTGTGGCGGCTGGTGCTGGTCAATAACGGGGTCAAATTGACCATCGAGGGCTCCCCGGTTTTGGAAACGCTGCGTGCATATGAAAAGCAGAACATTTCCATATGGGTCTGCGGGACCTGCCTGTCCCATTTTGACCTGCTCAATGAAAAACAGGTGGGGGAGACCACCAATATGCTGGACATTGTCACTGCCATGCAGCTGGCCACCCAAGTGATCACACTCTGAGTTCAGGTAAAAAGACCGTTTTTTTTCTTTTATGCCCCCTGGAAGCTGTGATATGATATATGGACCCGATACAGGGATGATCTATCAAGGGAGGCAGTGATATGAACCATACATCTTCTCAGCAAGTGGTTGTCGATCTGTTCACCTCTGCCGGCGTGGAAATCAACGGTTCCCGCCCCTGGGACATTCAGGTGAATAAAGATCTTTTTTTTAAACGGCTGATGGCCGGCGGCTCCATGGCTCTGGGTGAAAGTTACATGGACGGGTGGTGGGAATGCCCCCGGCTCGATCAGTTTTTCGATAAAATTCTTCGTGCCCGGCTCGATGAAAAGACGAAAAAGTCGCTTCGTGCCCTATGGTGCCGGTTCAAGGCCATGGTAACGGCGTCTCCGGGAAAATTCAGGGCGTTCGAGATCGGTAAACGGCATTATGATATCGGCAATGAACTGTTTTCCCTGATGCTGGATAAATCCATGAACTATTCCTGCGGATACTGGAAAAACGCCGATACCCTGGAAGCGGCCCAGGAATCCAAGATGGAACTGATCTGCCGGAAACTGCAGTTGTCTCCCGGGATGCGGGTGCTGGATATCGGTTGCGGATGGGGTGGCCTGGCCGCATATATGGCCCGGACATATCAGGTGAGCGTGGTGGGGGTTACGGTGTCCCAAGAACAGGTGACACTGGCCAAAGAGCGGTGCAACGGATTGCCCGTGGATATCCGGCTGGTGGATTACCGGGATCTGAATGAACCCTTTGATCGCATCGTATCGGTGGGCATGTTCGAGCATGTGGGGGTCGCCCGCTACAAAACCTTCATGGGCGTGGTGAACCGGTGTCTGAAGGATCGGGGCCTGTTTCTGCTGCATACCATCGCCGGGAACCGGTCCGTGCGCAGCAGCGATCCCTGGATCTCCACCTATATATTTCCCAACTCCATGATACCGTCCGGTCCTCAGATTGCAGAGGCAGCCGAGCCGTTCTTTGTGCTGGAGGACTGGCACAGTTTCGGTCCTGACTATGACCCCACACTGATGGCCTGGTATGACAATTTTGTGACGCACTGGGAAAAAATCAGGCATGCGTATGATGACCGGTTTTTCCGCATGTGGACCTATTACCTGCTGGCCTGTGCCGGGACGTTCAGGGCCCGCAGCAATCAGCTGTGGCAGGTTGTTTTTTCAAAAGGCGGTGTTCTGCCTAAGTATGACAGCGTGCGGTGATTCAGGCTCAGGGTTCGGGTGGAATCAAATCTTTGGCAATGGCGTATCGGGTCAGACCGGCGACGCTCTGGATGCCCAGTTTGGATTTGAGATTCCTGCGATAGACATCGATGGTTTTCACGCTCAGATGCAGGATGTCAGCGATTTCCCTGGAGTTGTGGCCCTCGGCGATGTATATCAGCACCTGTTTTTCCCTGTCGGACAGACGGGTCAACCGATCCGGTGAATCGTTCACCAGCAGATGGGCGATTTCCGGACTCACATACACATGGCCGGCCAAAATCGTTCTGATGGCGGTCATCAGTTCTTTGAAAGAGCAGGATTTGAGCACATACCCGGATGCGCCGGCGTTGAGCATGCCTTTGACATAAATTTTTTCAGTATGCATGGACAGGGCCAGAATACGGATATCCGGATTGACGGCCAGAATTCTCCGGGTCGCTTCCATGCCGTTGAGATCCGGCATGCTGATATCCATGAGAATGAGGTCCGGAGCGGTTTTTTCGGCCAGGGAAACGGCCTGGGCTCCGGTCACGGCCCGGGATGTCACGCGAAATTCTCCGGTGGCATCCAGGGCCTGGCTGATACCGTGGTGAAACACCCGGTGGTCATCCACGATGATGATGGTTTTTTTCTTCATGTGTATGGGATTCCGTTTGATTTGCGGGTGCTGTCAGCACGATTTTCGTTCCTTTGCCGATGGCGGATGTGATGGTCAAAGTGCCGCCGAAGTTCTGAATTCGTTCCGACAGGCTGTACAGACCGAATCCCCTCTCCTTCGACGGTGTCAATGACGGAACGTCCATGCCGCTTCCTGAGTCCTCCACCTGCAGACAGATGTCCGGACCGCTGATCCACAACTGGATGGTGGCGTTCGGGGTGCCGGCATGTTTCTGAATGTTGGTCAGCAGTTCATTCACCCCCCGGTACAGGGTGATCTTCAGTGAATGGGGCAATGGAACAGGGTCGGTGACATGATTGATATAATGGTATGCCGTGCCTTCCCGGGCATTGGTTTCCTCGATCAAAGCCCCGATGGCGATATCGATATCAAAATCATCCAGAATCGGAGGAGACAGTTTATATATCAGTGTTCTGATCTGCCGCACCGCCTGTTCCAGAATGGTTTGAATTTCCGTGATCTGATCCGGCCGGGGCGGTTCATCGGATTCGATGAGATCCTTGGTCCGGGAGATTCCCATGCCCAGTGTCTGGGCAACACTGTCATGCAGGTCCGAGGCAATCATTTTCCGTTCGCTTTCATCTGAGTAGACCAGGTGCTCATTGAGTTCCTTGAGCCGGACGGCCTGCCTGGACAATGCCTGAATATGGGATTGTTCTCTTTGCTGGGACAGTTGCAGGCGGCGGATCATTTCATTGAAGGCCCTGGACAGTTCCCCGATTTCATCGTTGCGGTCTTCCGGCGCTTTTTCCGAATAATCTTCCCGGGATATCCGGCGTGTCAGACGGGTTAGATGCTGAAGCGGCCGGACAAAACGGCGGACCCCCAGATAGTTGCAGCCCAAAGCCACGAGAAATACGACACCGGCATATATCAGAAAACTCTTCAGGATGTCTGACAGATTGGCATCCATGACAAGGCGTGTCTGCCGGATGGAATTGAGCAGATTTTTTTCATTGCTTACCAGCACGATGTGCCATCCGGTCTGCGCCAGACGGCGGGACGCCAGAACAAAAGACTGGTCTTTCACGGCCAGTGTGTTCTGGTAGGATTCTGAATCCAGAATGTGCCGGACGGTCTGTTCAACCTCAGGCAGGCGGGAATCCATAAGGTTCAGGGACAGGATGTCATCTGACTGTTTGAAATGCCCGATATCCACGTCCAGTCCGAACCGGGGCAGGCTGGAAAAAGGAAAGGAGATCAATCGGCCGTGTGAATCCATGAGAAATGCAAAAAAATCGCCGGGGAGGCCATCCGGATCTGAAAAAAAAGGGTGGTCCATGTCCAGATCCTGAATCAGGTTGTTCAAGGGAATGTCCATGCCGGTAATTCCTCTGAAACCACCGGTTTCATCCAGAATGGGGGCGACCCCGGTCATCATCAGCCCGTCTGCCACATCGTCCTTGTAAAGCCGGGTCCATCGAAATGCGAAATCAGAACCGGCCTGCCGGGTAAAGGTGGTCATGGGCTCCCCGTCACGGATGTCGAATTCAGCAGGATCCGGCAGGTTGAAACACGCTTGCCGCATATCTGCATTTAAGGTATAATATTTTCCGATTCCGGTTCGGGTGATGATATGGGCGGCCATGGCGTGGTGGATATTGTTTTTGGCCATGACCAGATAAGGATCCATCTGTGCCAGGGCCGTGATTTCCGATGCGATGGCCGGAGGGATGGTCTTTTCACCCCAGAAAGCCGTGATAAGGGGTTCGGATTCAGGCGTGTAAAATATGGAATTGACAGGGCTGGGGGTCATGGCTGGAAGCGCTGACCAAGAGGCATTTTTTGCCGCCGGTTGACGGTAGGTTTCACCGGCCTTCATCCCCAGAAATGTCACCGTTGTTTGACAGTGTAAAAATATTTCATCGTATTTTCGGGCTTTTTCAAGGGCCATGGCTGCCAGAAACTGATTGGCCATCTGTTTGATCTGCCGGGTGTTGGCCGTATCAGCGAACTGGCCCAGATCTTTTAACGATTGATTGACCAGAAAAAACAGCGGAATGGTGAAAATCAATATGGAAATCACAGAACTGCAGAACAGTTTCAGGGAAATACGGGTCTTATAGGGAAACGTTTTGTTTGGTGCAGCCATGGATCTTATTCATACATGATTTCGATGGGATTGGCAAGCCATTGAAACAGGGGCAAGGAGGAATTGAATGGACAGAAGATCGTTTTTGAAACAGGTGACTCTGTGGTCTGCCGGGCTGCTGACCGTTCCGCCGGTATTTGATTTTACCGGCAATCTGGCCGGGGCACAGTTGCCGGATGTTTCAGATATTTTTGTGGCAAAAGGAAAGGATATCCCCGCCATGGTCCGTCATCTGGTGGATGCCATGGGAGGCATGCAGCAGTTTGTATCAGCAGGGGACACCGTGGTGATCAAACCCAATATCGGGTGGGACCGGTCTGTGGCCCAGGGGGCCAACACCCATCCGGACGTGGTGACATCTCTGGCCTCTCTGGCCCTGGAAGCGGGGGCGGGAAAAATTTTGGTGTTTGACCGGCCCTGTAATGAAAAGCGGCGGTGTTATCAGAACAGCGGGATCAAACCGGCACTGGATGCCATGAAAGACCGCCGGGTGGTGTGTGAATACATGGATGACCGCAAGTTTGTTCCGGTGAAGATCAAGAACGGCCGGTCCCTGCGGGAATGGTCTTTTTACCGGGATGCGCTGGCAGCGGACTGCTATATCAATGTGCCGGTGGCCAAGCATCACGGGTCCGCCGGGCTGACGCTGGGTCTGAAGAACGCCATGGGGGTTATCGGCGGGCATCGGGGACGACTGCACATGGATTTGAGTCCCCGCATCGCGGACCTGAATCTGGTGATCCGGCCGGACCTGACACTGGTGGATGCCACCCGGATCTTGTTACGCAACGGGCCGTCCGGCGGCAGCCTGTCAGATGTGAAAATCATGGACACCCTGGTGGCCGGCACGGATCCCGTGGCGGTGGATGCCTGGGCCACGACCCTGTTCGACCTGAAACCCGGGGATATCCGTTCCACCGTGGAAGCGTTTGAGCGGGGCCTGGGCCGGATGGATCTGTCTGAATGCCGGATACAGATATCTGACGTCTGATGGGTGACCGCATCCATGTTGCAGGCAAGTCTGATCCCACCGCGTTGAGCCGAACCACCAGAATCCGGCTCAGACGGGCCAGGATCGCAGTTCAGCTGATCTGCCTGGCCCTGTTTCTGTGGCTGTTCCGGATCACCGAATATACCGGGGCGGATACCATTCCCTGGGCCGTGAATCTCTGGTTCCGTCTGGATCCCCTGGTGGCTGCCAGTGTCACTTTGGCGACCCGTACGGTGGTGACACTCCTGTGGCCCGCCTTGATCGTGATCGCTGTGACCTGGGTTTTGGGACGGGTTTTCTGCGGATGGGTCTGTCCCCTGGGCACGTTGATCGATCTGTGGGGCCGCGTGGTTCAGCCCGGGAAACCGCGGGCGGCATCGTTTCGATTCCTCAAATATGCCATTCTGATACTCGTGCTGGTCGCATCCATGTTTACGATGCAGTTGACCGGATTTTTCGATCCGTTTTCTCTGCTGGTCCGGGGCATGACCTTCAGCATTGATCCGGTGATTCATTTTCTGGTCACCGGCATGTTCGACTGGATCTATCTGAACGGGCCGGTCTGGCTGTCCGGTGTCACGGAACCGGTGTACGATTTCCTCAAGGCGGTGGTCCTTCCTTACGCGCAGCAATTGTTTTTCCTGTCAATGATGTCATTTCTGCTTCTGGCCGCTGTTTTTTTTCTGGAGTTGGCCGGTCCGCGGTTCTGGTGCAGAAACCTGTGTCCGCTGGGGGCATTGCTGGCACTGGTGGCGAAGGTGTCGCCATTCAAACGGATTCCTCAGAAGGTTTGCAGTGACTGTGACCTGTGCCGGTCGGCCTGTCTCATGGATGCGGTGGACAGCCACGGGCGGGTCCGCACCGAAGAGTGTACCTTGTGCCTGGACTGCCTGGTATTCTGTCCCCGGGACATCACCACGTTCCGTTTCACGGGACCCCGGTCCGCCCCGGGCATGGACATCCGGCGGCGCCAGGTGCTGGCCGCCGGACTGGCCGGGGCCGCGCTGCCGGTACTGACATGGACCAATGCCGTGTCAAGCCTGCCGGACCATCGTGTGATCCGTCCACCCGGGGCCCTGCCGGAAACCGATTTTCTGGCGGCCTGCGTGCGGTGCGGTGCCTGTATGAAAGTGTGTCTCAACAATGCGCTTCAGCCCCTGTTTCTGGAACAGGGGGTTGCGCCGATGTTCACGCCTGTGCTGGTGCCCCGCCTGGGCTATTGTGAATTCAACTGCACGCTGTGTATCCAGGTATGCCCGACCAGGGCGCTGCAGCCATTGGATCTGGCTGAAAAACAGGCCTTTGTGATGGGCATGGCCCGGTTTGACAAAAACCGCTGCATCCCTTACGCGGATCAGACCCCCTGTCTTGTGTGTGAAGAACACTGCCCGGTGCATGACAAAGCCATCAAGCTCGAAACTGTTGAGATTCATGACCGCACAGGACAGGTTGTTCAATTGAAACTGCCCTATGTGGTGACACAGCGGTGTATCGGATGCGGTATCTGTGAGCATGTCTGTCCGGTGCAAGGCCCTGCCGGTGTCCGGGTGGAAAGCCGATCCGAGGTCATGGATGAATCGTATTATTCCTACTGAATATCATCCGGATCCGACACCGGTGTCTATCGGTTGAGGGTCCAGTCGTAGTGAAGATATTCAAGATGAATGTCACCTCGGGCAGCCGCATTTTCCAGTGCCTGTTTCAGGGAATTGTCCGCGTATTGCCGGATGAACCCCAGCGGATTGCCTGAGAAATCATCTTCAAACCATTTGAAAATGCGGCTGACAAACAAGGTGTTGTCTTTGAGAAATATATTGCCGAAATGGTTGATGAACTGCCGTGTCTGTTCTTCCAAACGGGTCTCCAGGGTATCTCCCTCATAAGGCATGTTTGAAAGAGGGGGGCAGCTTCGGGCCGCACAGTTGATGGCAAAATGAATTCTGGGGTCTTTGAACCGGTTTCTGAGTATGTCATGTTCGATATGGTCCAGACTCACCTTGAATCCGTTGAGGGGGATGAATTTTTTGTTCCAGGGATTGGAAAAGAAGCTGCTGATTTCCTTGATGGAGTTGATGCCCGGGTACCGGGTCAGAATCAGCTTGACGGTAAACGCGTTATAGGCGTTGATGTAAAAAGCGAACTGGTGCTGGTGAGACAGGTCTGCCGGATCTGTTGCGCTTAAAATAGCCAGGTATCGATCCAGTTCGGCTTCATCCTGCTTGAACCCGTCATAATCCACCCGGCCGTCTGTGACATGCTTTTTGAGCAGGGTTGCCCATATCCGGTTGTCCACAGGACCGGTTGCAACAGATGAACCAGGGCAGGTCAAAACCGCTGAGATCGCAAACAGCATGAGAAAAACAACGTGTTTCATATGGTCATTTAATCATAGTTTGCGTGTAATTTCCATTGGATTTTGAAGCATCGTGTTTCAAATCGTGCCGATGCCGGCCGCCAGGTTCAGACCACCGTGAAAAAACGGGAACGGTTTGAGATTGAGGAAATTCAGATGGCCGAACTGTTTGCCCGGAAAAATCAGACCCACCCGCCATCCTTTGAAATCAGCGGTCAGCTTTCGGGTGATTTCCCGGTAAAAGGCCGTGGTATCCCCGGGATTTTTCAAGCGTCTGCCATAGGGCGGGTTCAGCGCGATCACCCCTTTTTGGCTCGTGAACCGGTCCGGCAGCAGGTCGAAAAAATCCAGCTGTAATGCCTGTACCGGGGACAGAAAGTCATGCCCGGATAAATTGGTGACCGCTGCAAAGATGGCTGTTGGATCGACATCAAAGGCGAATATGGATTGGACTTTTGAAAACTGCCGTGCGGCCCGGGTTCTGGCATGGGCAATCCCTGCCGGGCTCACACCGGGCCAGGTTTCAAAGGCAAATCCGCGGTAGAATCCAGGCGGCATGCGGGCCTGAATCATGGCCCCTTCAATGGCAAAGGTGCCGGATCCGCACATGGGATCCATGAGCACATCCTTTTCGGTGAATCCGGCGGCGTTCAGGATGGCAAAGGCCAGATTCTCCCGCAACGGGGCAGCCGTCACCTGTGTTTTGATACCCCGTTTGAACAATGGGGGACCGGACATATCCAGGGAGATGTCAAACCGGTCATTTTCAGCCCGGATCATGATGGTCTGTGGGACACGTTCCGGATCAAACAAGTTGTCTTTGATCTGTCCGATGCCCAGGGCGGCCCGGACTATGGGACGGCATCTGTCGGCAATGGCATCGGAATGGTACAGCCGGGAGGTGCGTGTGCTCACCTGAATGGCCGGCACTGTGCCGGCGGGCAGAAACAGGTCCCAGTCAATATCCGACAGTTTTTTTTCCAGGATTGAAAATCGGGTGGCCCTGAACCGGGCCAGGCGCATGAGAATGCGGGATGGGGAACCAAGCCAGATGTTGGCCAGACAGGCATCCATGATTCTGGCATAAAAGGTCACACCGCCGGGCACGACCTGAATATCACGTATCCGGGCATCCAGGCCGGTCAATTCCCTGGCGCAAACCTGCCTGAGCCCGGGCGGGCACACGGCGAAAAATTCTTGGATTCTGGCGCTGACACGGCGTTTGACCCGCCTGGCAAAGGCCGTGTCCGTCATGGGGATGTCAGTTGTTTGAATCGCAGGAAGTCAGAATCTGCTGAATCCGTTCCTGGATGAAATCAATCGCCTGAGAAATGGTTTCCTCGGAGATGGTTGGAATCTCTGCGCCCAGTTGCGATACCTCTGCTTCATCCATGTCGGCAATTTTTGATACGGCAAAGCTGTCCACGGATTCTCCCTGAGACAGCAGTCCGCATCCGCCGGCCACGCCCACGAATTCATCTTTGTAAAAAATAGGCACCACCAGTTTGGTCAAACCGGCGTCGCATTCTTCCACCTGGGGGTTGCCTGATTGCTTCACCATGGCGGTCATGTTCATGTGGGCCGCCGAACAGATGAATGTCTGGCCTTTTTCCTCAGCCTTGATGGCGGGGCAAAGCGGGTTGGAAAAATTTTTTACACTGGTGATGCGCACCCCTTCGGGGTTGAACACGGATCCCTGAAGATTGAATTTTTCATACAGGTCGATTTCCAGCGCTTCCCACGTTTCTATCGGGCAAATATCTAAAAGGGTCATGTTGTGTGGTTCCTGAAAAAATTTTTATTATATTTACGCATGATATGAAAGTCAACCGGTTCTGGAACCCCGGGATGGTGACACCTTGTTTTTAAGGGGTAAGATAGGAGGGTAATAAGATGCCACCATCCCGGGGTTCCAGACAAATGTGAAATCCGTGGTTCTGCCGGGTCAGCTGAAACTGGGCCGGGTCCTGTGTTTACCAGTGGCCTTCGGCATTGGGGGCGGACGAAAAAGTATATTCTCCGGCCTTGAACCGTTCCACCGCGGATTGAACCGTGCCGCTGACATCGTTGGCCACTTTGACGCCTGCGGCATCCAGGGTTTTGAATGCATTGGGACCGCAGAATCCGGTCAAAAGGACTTCTGCGCCCTTGTCGGACACTGCGGCGGCCGCCTGAATGCCGGCCCCTTTGAACGCATCCTTGTTGGCGGCGTTGTCAATGACCTCCACCGCCAGGGTGTCGGAATCCACCACCAGGATATAGGCGGCCCGGCCGAAACGCGGGTCCACGTCCGCGGACAGATCCGTGCCCGTGGCTGTAATGGCAAGTTTCATGATCCCTCCTTATTGGCCGCCGCCACCGCCGCAAACCTGGTCGTTGGTGATTTCCGGCAGTTTGCCGGCAATGAGATCCATGACCACGGGCTCGATGTCGGGCCGCTGGTCATCATGATAGACATCGATACCGACCTGGCGGAATCCCATGAGGGGCCGCATGCCGATGCCGCCCACGATCAGGGCGTTGACCCGGTGTTCGGCCAGCAGATTCACCGGCACCATGCAGCCTCCCTGAACATGTTCCTGGTTGTCCAGCGTGGAAACTCCTGTGATCTTTCCGTCTTCCACATCCACAAAGGTAAACACGTCGCAATGTCCGAAATGACCCGACCGGGTGCCTTTGAGTCCGCCCTCGCCATTGGAGGGAATCGCGATTCTTCCGTTTTTCATATACACTCCTTCAAACTGATATAGGGGTTGTTTATGGGTTGTTTGATTACATCAATCGTTCCAGTTTCATGGCAGGATGCGCCATTACCGTTTTCCAGATGTTTCTGACCGCTTCGGCGGCCGGGCTGGTTCCGTCATATTCCAGCAGGGTCTGAATCTGGATCATCGCTTTGGTAAAAGCGGGATCAAACGGAATTTTTCCTGCCACCTTGATATTCTTATCCTGAGCAATGGTTTCGATCGCCCGGGTCTGGTCCAGGTTCAGATCAAATTTATTGATGCACACCATCACCGGGATCTTGAAATGGGCCGCCAGTTCCGCCACCCGTTTCATGTCATGGATGCCGGACACGGTGGGTTCCGCCACCACGAGAATCGCGCTGGACTGTCCGATGCTGGCAATCACCGGGCATCCGATGCCCGGAGGACCGTCGGTGAGAATCAGGTCGATGTGCGCGTCTCTGGCCCGTTTGCGGGCCTGTTCCCGCACCAGAGCCACCAGGCGCCCGGAATTTTCCTCGGCGATTCCCAACCTGGCATGGACCATGGGGCCGAATCGGGTTTTGGAAACAAACCATTGACCGCAGGTTTTCTGAGGGAAATCAATGGCGGATTCCGGGCACATGTCCACACAGACCCCGCAGCCTTCACAGTTCAAGGTATCCACTGTATATGCTCCCTGGTTTTCATCGATGGCATCGAACCGGCACAGTTCCAGGCACGTACCGCAGCCGGTACATCGTTCCGGGTCGATGACCGCCTCATTGCCGCCCACAAAATCATGGGTTTCCTGAATGTCCGGGGCCATAATCAGGTGCAGGTCGGCGGCATCCACATCCGCATCACAAAGCATCAACGAGGACTTAAGTCCTGCAAATGCGGCGGTCAGGCTGGTTTTGCCGGTGCCGCCTTTTCCACTCAATATCACCAGTTCTTTCATGGGGCACACTTTTTTTGACCTGCCAGGCGGCAGATGTTTTCATAAAGGGTTTGAAATTTTTCCTTGTAGTCTGTTTGCTGTGAGATGATCAGATCACCTCTGGAATAGGCTTCGGCAATGGCCTTGTCATAGGGGATCTCCATGAGCACCGGCAGGTCCTTTTCTTTGGCATAGGCATATACGGCGTCATCTCCCATCCCTGCCCGGTTGATGATCAGGCCGTGGGGAATATTCATCATCCGGACGGTTTCCACAGCCAGTTTCAGGTCATTGAGACCGAACGGGGTGGGTTCTGTCACCAAAATGACAAAATCGGTGTCTTTCATGGCGGCAATGACCGGACATGACGTACCGGGCGGCGCGTCGATCAAAGTGATGCCTTGATCCGGGGCCCGGTGGGATTTTACCTGGCGGATCACGGGCGGGACCATGACCTGGCCGATATCCAGCAGCCCCTGTCCGAAAGACATGTCCGGCAGCGGCCCGGTACCGGTTTCCACGGTTCCCAGAATCCGTTCTTTTTCGGTGACGGCGTTTTCCGGGCAGATGACGGTGCATCCCCCGCAGGAGTGACATAATTCAGGAAAGGTCACCACTGATTTGCCTGCCACGGCAATGGCGTTGAACCGGCAGATGTCCATGCATTTTTTGCAGAACGTGCACCGGTCCAGATCGATTTTTGGCACCGGGGCAATCACGTTTTCCTGTGAAACGATGTGCGGGTGCAAAAACAAATGCAGGTTGGGTTCTTCCACATCACAATCGAGCACCGTGACCGGCTGTTCCAACGAAGCGGCCAGATTGGCGGCCACGGTGGTCTTACCGGTACCGCCTTTTCCGCTGGCTATGCTGATGATCATTTATGATACCTCATTGTTTCAGGATGTTCAGTTTTTTCAGGATGTTCACCAGTTTTTTTCCGGATTCGGCATCCGGGGTCATGGGCAGCTGCATGAGCACGCCCAGCCCTTCATAGGCTTCATGAAACTGTTCTGAAGATAATGTGCTGGCCGCAGCGCAATTGGTCCTGGGACTTTTCATGATCACCTGTTCCACCAGATCCCGGCCGGACATGTCTGTCAGGGTCTCATCCGTGATCACCAGATCGACGGTCTTCCCCTGATCCATGGCCTGTGACAGGATATCGAGGACGGCTTTTCCGGTATCTGTCCAGTGAATATCCACCGGATACCGTTGCAGCTCCTGAGCCAGCTGCGTGAATGTCTGTTTGTCTTTTACCGCCAGTACCGTATATATCATGGTCTTTCCTTAAGTCCTTTGTCTGTTCTTCTGATCCGTTCAACACCCATCCTCACAAAGCAAAGCCTGTGCCATTCAGAAATTTTTGACATATTAAACAGGGTTTGGGCGTAATATCAGCAAGTTGCCATTCATGGTTACGCTGGTTTCCAGACATTGGATGTAAAAATGCGCAATAAGCGTTGCACTTGTGCAACCCGAGGTATCGTTTCTGAATCAGTGCATGTGTGCCTTTATCAGCAGGTATCTATAATAAAGCCCGTGAATCGTCTGAATAGCAGGATTCAGCAAAGCATGTGTCAGACATAAATTTTCTGGCATAATGCTTGCTATAACATAATAATTCATTATAACATAAAAGATAGATCCTGAGCCAAGGAAGGAGTCTTGATGTCAGATCCCAGCAAGCGTCCGGCGGATACGGGATCTGCCCGTGTCGGAACACAAGAAAACAGGCCGTTGCACCCCAAAAATTCATGGACGATCCTGGTGATCGACGATGAACCCGACGTCCGTGAAATCATGGTCATCAGCCTGGAAGATGCCGGTTACAAGACCCTATCCGCGCCTGACGGTGAATCCGGACTCAAACTGCTGGCATCCCATGGGCCCCAGATCCTGATCACGGATATTAAAATGCCGGGTATGAGCGGCCTGGACGTGTTGAAACAGGCCCGGCGCATCCGGCCGCAAACCCAGGTAATCGTCACTACCGGGTTTGCAGATATCAAGAAAGCGATTGCCGCACTGCAGCATGATGCCTCTGATTTCATCACCAAGCCCGTGGATGACACCACGCTGCACCTGGCCCTGAAACGGGCCATGGAGCGGTATCAGAACCAGAAGGAACTGGCGGATTATACCCGGCTTCTGGAACAGACGGTCCTGAACCAGGAAAAGATTCTGCATCAGGAAAAAATGATGTCCCTGGGCCGTCTGGCCGCCAGCATGGTCCACGAGATCAATAACCCGCTGTCCGGGATTCTGAACTATCTCCAGCTGATGATCCGGCTGGCCGATAAACCGGACTGGGATGACAGCCGGCGGAGCCGGTTCCAAAGCTATCTGACCGTTGTGTATCAGGAAACCCGGCGCTGCTCGGATCTGGTCTCCGGCCTGCTCCAGTTTTCCAGAAAATCCAGTCTTCAATTCGGGCCGGTGGATATCTGCGAGCTCATAGAGTACAGCCGGATGCTGTGTCAGCACAGACTGGAACTGGCGGGCATTTTCCTGGAAATTACCTGTGATCCGAAAATCCCGAAAGTGTCAGGCGATTTCAATCAACTGCAACAGTGTCTGATCAATCTGATCTTCAATGCCATTGACGCCATCGAGACGGGATCCAAATCCGATTCCGGCGGTAAGGATGATTCTTCTTCATCGGACCGGCCTGCCGGCCGTATTTCCCTGACAGCACAGATCGACGATGCAGATCATCAGGTGCGCATTCAGGTGGCAGACACCGGCAAAGGCATTCCGTCTGAAGACCTGCCGCGCATTTTTGAACCGTTTTTCACCACCAAACAGGATGGCCACGGCGTGGGTCTGGGATTGTCCACGGTATATGGCATCATCGAGCACCACAACGGCACCATTGCCGTGGACAGTGCCAGGGGGCAGGGGGCCTGTTTCACCATCCTGCTGCCCGTGGCGGATAAACACACAGAAAACAAGGAAACCAATTCATGATACCTGACACCATGCCATTACGTATAGGGGTTTACATCTGTCACTGCGGCGTGAACATCGCCGGAAAAGTGGATGTGGAAGATGTCAGTGAATGGGCCGGATCTCTGCCCCATGTGGTCATTTCAAGGGACTACAAATTCATGTGTTCCGAACCGGGCCAGGCCATGATTGAAACAGACGTTGAAGAATATGGTCTGAACCGCGTGGTGGTGGCCTCCTGTTCCCCGAGGCTGCATGGCAAAACCTTTATGGAAACCTGCCGACGGGCCGGGATCAATCCCTATTATTTCAACATGGCATCGGTCAGAGAACAGGTGTCCTGGGTGACAAAAGACCGGGACCGGGCCACCCGCAAGGCCCGGCGCCTGGTGGCGGCGGCCGTGAGCCGGGTGACCTGTCATCAGCCGCTGACAACGGGGTTGTCCGAGGTGTATCCGGATGTGGCCGTCATCGGCGGGGGCATCGCCGGGATGCAGGCGGCCATCGATATCGGTAACGCCGGCCTTACGGTACATCTTATTGAAAAAGACAGCACCATCGGGGGCCATATGCTCCAGTTTGACAAGACCTTTCCCACCCTGGACTGTGCGGCGTGTATCGGAACCCCCAAGATGGTGGAAGTGGCCCAGAATTCAAATATCGAGCTGCACACCTTCAGCCGGGTGACGGAGGTGACGGGATTTATCGGCAATTACACCTTGAATATCACGGAAAAACCCCGGTATGTGAACGCGGATCTGTGCACGGGGTGCGGTGATTGCGCCACGGTGTGTCCCGTGTCCATTCCCAGTGCCTGGGACATGGGGCTGTCCGACCGCAAGGCCATCGGCCGCAGTTTTCCCCAGGCCATTCCCATTACGTTCCAGATCGAAAAAACCCAGACCGCCCCCTGTACCCGGACCTGTCCGGCCGGGATCAATGTCCAGGGGTATGTGCAGCTGGCAAAACAGGAAAAATATGATGAGGCCCTGGCATTGATCATGGAAAAGGCCCCGTTTCCCGGGGTCCTGGGCCGGGTGTGTCCCCATCCCTGTGAAACCGCCTGTGCCCGGGGGGAAACAGACCGGCCCGTGGCCATCCGGCTGCTCAAGCGCTATATCGCGGACATGGCCGGACCGGGTGCCCGGCCGATCCCTGACAGGGGTGACCTGGAAGAGAAAGAAGAGAAAATCGCGGTGATCGGTGCCGGACCGGCCGGGTTGACGGCCGCGTATTTCCTGCGGCGCAAAGGATACCCGGTCACGGTGTTCGAGGCATCGGGCCGGGCCGGAGGCATGCTCCGCACCGGGATTCCCGCATATCGTCTGCCCAGAGAAATTCTGGATCAGGAAATCCAGTACATTCTGGACCATGGCATCGATCTGGTTCTCCATACCTGTCTGGGAAAAGAAATGGACCTGCCCGGACTGAAACAACAGGGATTTTGTGCCGTGTACCTGGCCACCGGGGCCCATCGTTCCATGAAACTGGGCCTGGAAGGCGAAGACACCCTGTCCGGTGTCATGGATGCGACCCATTTTTTGAAACAGATCAATCTGGGGGAAGACACGCCGTGTCACGGCAACGTCCTGGTGGTGGGCGGCGGCAATGTAGCCATGGATGCGGCCCGGTGCGCCCGGCGGATTCCCGGATGCGAGGTCACCCTGGTCTACCGTCGCACCCGGCAGGAGATGCCGGCCTATGCCGATGAAATTCAAGGGGCGCTTCAAGAGGGCATCACCATTCTGGAACTGGCCAATCCCGTAAAACTGGAAGGGGATCAGGGAAAAATCACCCGGGTGGTGTGCGTGAAAAATGAACTGGGACCGCCGGATGATTCCGGACGGCGGCGGCCCGTGCCCGTGGAAGGATCGGAATTCACCCTGCCCTGCGATACCCTGATCCCGGCCATTGGCCAGTATCCGGATGATCTGGGCATGGATGGTCTGCCCGGGATCGAGATTACAGGAAAAAACCGGGCCAAAGTCAATGAGGTCACGTTTCAGACCGGAGAGCCCGGTGTGTTTGCCGGCGGGGACCTGGTCCTGGGTCCGGCCACGGTGGTGCAGGCCATCGGCCAGGGCCGGGCCGCGGCCCGGCATATCCATGAGTTCATTGAGCATCCGGACCGGTTTGAGTCCCGGGCGGACGAAGAAATGGCTGATTCGGAATCACCTGATTCAACCGGCCCCGTTTCTGAAGACAGATCATCGTCGGGTTTGACACCGGAACCCCCGGGGTCTGTTCCCCGGGCCGAGCCCGTGTGGATGGACCCGGACCGGCGGATCCAGGGATTTGATGAGGTGGAATCCTGCCTCACGCCGGACCAGGCACTGGCAGAGGCGGGCCGGTGTCTCAACTGCGGAATCTGCTGCGAGTGCAAGGCCTGTGTGGCGGTCTGTGAACGCGATGCCATCGACCATGATATGACAGCGCGGCAGTATCAGATCAAGGTGGGCAGCATCATTCTGGCCACCGGATATGACACCCTGGACCCGTCCGCCATGACCCGGTTCGGTTACGGCAGATATCCCAATGTATATACGGCCCTGGAGTTCGAGCGCTTAAGCAATGCCACCGGCCCCACCGGCGGACAGATTCTGTTGCGGGATCACGACCGGCAGTTCACAAAAGAGCCCAAATCCGTGGCCATTGTTCATTGTGTGGGCAGCCGGGATGTGAATTTTCATGAATACTGTTCCCGGGTCTGCTGCATGTATGCGTTGAAATACACGCACCTGATCAAGGAAAAAGTGGGCCATGACACCAAGGTGTATGATTTTTATATTGATATGCGCTGTTTCGGCAAAGGATATGAAGAGTTTTACAACCGGTGCCAGCAGGAAGGCACGATTTTTATCCGGGGCAAGGTGGCCCAGATCACGCATCAACCCGGGTTTGACGGAGATTCGGAAAAACTGGTGGCCGTGGCGGAAGATACCCTGATGGGAGAGGTGATCGAAGTGCCCGTGGATATGGTGGTTTTGTGCACGGCCATACAGGCCCGGCAGGATGCGGGAGAGATCGGCCGGGTCCTGGGACTCAACCAGGGGTCGGACGGTTTTTTTCTGGAGGAACATCCCAAGCTCGGGCCCGTGAACACGGCCACGGAAGGCGTGTTTTTGAGCGGATGCTGCCAGAAACCCATGGACATCCCCGACACCGTGTCCCAGGCATCCGGGGCTGCGGCCAAATCATTGTCTCTGGCCGCCCGTGGCCAGGTGGAGATTTCTCCCACCGTGGCCAGTATCGATCCGGATATCTGTGCCGGATGCCAGCTGTGCCTGAACCTGTGTCCTTATGGGGCCATTGAATTTGATGAAGACCGGCAGGTGTCCGTGGTCAACGAGGCGGTCTGCAAGGGATGCGGTTCCTGTTCCAGTGCCTGTCCCAGCGGTGCGGCCGTGAGCCGGCACTTTACCCGGAAACAGATGTTTGCCGAAATCAGCGGCGTACTGGCGGATCTCTAAGATGCCGGTCAAATGTGAATCAATGTTTTTTGCAGGAGGAAACCCCCCATGACCCAGACTGTTATGGAACCAGAGCAGGAATCACCTTCGAATACCCCGTCTTTGAACGCGGATGCGTTCGAACCCGTGGCGGTTGCATTTGTGTGCAACTGGTGCACCTATACGGCCGCAGACCTGGCCGGCACCTCCCGTTTGACATATCCGGACAATGTAAGGCTGGTGCGGGTCATGTGTACGGGAATGGTGGATCCCCAGTACGTGATAAAGGCGTTTTTAGAAGGGGCCGATGCCGTGCTGGTGTCCGGGTGTCACCCCGGGGACTGCCACTATATCAACGGCAACTACAAAGCCCGGCGCAGGATCAAGCTGCTCAAGCAGATTCTGCCCCGGTTCGGCATTGACGCGGAAAGGCTGCGGCTCACCTGGATCGGGGCCAGTGACGGCATCGAGTTTGCAAAGACCATGACCCGGTTCGTGGAAGAGATCAAGGGGCTGGGACCGTGTCAGGCCCGTCTGCAGCCGGTGATCTGACAGATGACACCCATAGTCCTAAAACCACAGGAGACGTTATGATTGCATCCATTCAAACAAAAGACCATTCCATCACCCGGACACTTCAGGACTTTTTTTCCGGCATGTTGAAAACCGGGGCAGCGGATGCGGTATTGGTGCCGTCTCGAATGTCGGACTCCCCGTATGTCAAACCCTGCCTGATCACTTCTTATGACCGGCTGGACCGCACGGTTCCCTTGAGTCCGGGGTTTTTCGTCAATGCCGGGCCCATGATGTCCCGGCTGACCCGGACCCGGGCCGGATCAACCATTGTCGCGTGGCTTCGGCCCTGCGAGATCAGGGCGTTTGTGGAACTGACCAAACTCAGACAGGGGGCCAGGGAAGAGGTGATCATTATCGGCATGGACTGCCCCATGGCACTGTCCCGCAAAGATTATGACGACTGGGCCGGCCAGGGAAATGAGATGTCCGATGATGTGGAAAAATGGATTCAGACCGTGTATCAAAAACCGGTGACCCGGGTGGATGCATGGCCGGTGTCCCGGGCCTGCCAGGTGTGCGACACCCCGTATCCGGTGAACGCGGATGTGTCCGTGATGCTGCTGGGTGGGGATCTGGACCGGGAGATCACATTGCGGGCCGACACGGAAAAAGGAGAAAAACTGCTGGCCGAAATGGACCTGAGCGAGGGACAGGAACCGGAACGGCGCAAGGCTTTGCTGGCGGATCTGGAGAAGGACCGCACCGAAGCGTTTCAGGCCATGGACGAGGAAATGCTCACACAGACCGGCAGCATTGAATCTTTGAACCGGTTTTTCAGTGCCTGCGTCAACTGCTATAACTGTAGAAGCGTTTGCCCGGTCTGTTACTGCAAGGAGTGTGTGTTCAACACCGATGCCGTGGTGTACGCCCCGACCCAGTATCTTTCCTGGGCCGACAAATGGGGCCAGGTGTCCATGCCCAATGATACCGTGTTTTTCCATCTGACACGGCTGGCCCATATCGGCTGCACCTGTGTGGGGTGCGGCCAGTGCACCCTGGCCTGTCCCAGCCATATTCCGGTGTCCGACCTGTTCATCAGTGTCACCCGGAACGCCCGGAAAGCCTTTGATTACGTACCAGGCAGGGATGATGCGGAACCGCTGCCCCTGTCCGTTTTTCAGGAATCTGAATTCACCGACATTGTGGGGATGGGGAACAAGGAGGCCACATGACAGAACAAATCGGCAAAACCCTGGTGATCGGCGGCGGAATTTCAGGGATCCGGGCGTCTCTGGATCTGGCCCAGGCAGGCTATCAGGTCCTGCTGCTGGAACAGTCGGACCGGGTGGGGGGACTGTTGTCCCAGCTGGACACCCAGTTTCCCACATCCACCTGCGGCATGTGCCGGATGCTGCCAATGATGGAACGGGACCGGTTGGATCAGCAGTGCCTGCGCCGGGGCCTTTCCCATGACAATATCGAGATCTGTGTGTCCACGGACCTGATTTCCCTGACAGGAGAACCCGGAAATTTTTCCGTGTCTTTTCTTTCTCAGACCGATGGCGGAAGGGATGACTGCCCGGTGCTGGTGGTGGATGATGAAAAAATCGTTCGGGATTCCATGAAAGAGTGGCTCAGCGAAGAAGGATACCCGGTTCAGACGGCGGATTCCGCGGCCCAGGCCCTGAATCTTCTGGCAGAGGGGTCTTTCAAGGTGATGCTCACGGATATCAAAATGCCGGGTATGGACGGGGTGACCCTTTTGACCCGGGCAAAGGAGATTCAGCCGGACCTGGCCGTGGTGATGATGACGGCGTATGCGGCTGTGGATACGGCGGTGGAAGCCATGAAACAAGGGGCCCTGGATTACCTGGTCAAGCCGTTTGATCCGGATGCCGTGCTTCAGATGGTGGACCGCATATTCAAGGATGCGGTGGCGGAAAACGCCCGGAAAGACACCGTGGATGCCGTGATACTGGCGTCCGGCGCCACTTTTTTTCAGCCGAATCCGGGCATCAATCCCTATGGATACGGCCAAATTCCCGGCGTGGTCACCAATCTGGAATTTGAAAGAATGCTCAGTCATGCCGGCCCGGGCGGCATGGATCTGGTGCATCCTGTGACCGGCCGGCCCGTGACGCGTATTGCCTGGTTTCAATGCGTGGGCTCAAGAGACATCCAGACCGGTACCCCGTTTTGTTCTTCAACCTGCTGCATGATTTCCGTCAAACAGAGCCTGCTGGCGAAAACCATGTATCCTCAGGTGACCGAGGCCTGTGTGTTTTATATGGATCTGCGCACATGGGGCAAGGCATCGGATGATTATGCCCGGCAGGCAAAAAAAGCGGGGGTCCGGTTTGTTCGGGCCCGGGTCCATTCACTGGCCCCGGGCCTTAAAGAAAGTGATACGGAAATTCCGGTGGTGTGGCTGGATCCGTCCGGTGATCGCAGGCAATCGTTGTTCGACCTGGTGGTTCTGGCCCCGGGACAGCACCCGGATGCGTTCCTGAGCGGTTTTGCCAAAGATCAGGAGCTGACCACGGATGACTGGGGGTTTGTCCGGCCCGAGCCGTTTTTACCCGGACACACCAGCCGGTCCGGGATATTTGTCTGCGGCGGCACCACCGGCCCTAAAGACATTCACGATTCCGTGACCGGGGCATCGGCCGCAGCCCTGTCCGCCATGCAGGTGATGGCATCGGCCGGCCGACAGACAGTTCAGAATCCGGAAAAAGCAGAATCATCCGGTCTTCGACCTGCCGGGGTCTCCCTTTTTCCCGGGGCCCTGGTGATCGGCGGAGGAATTGCCGGCATGGCAGCGGCCCTGGCGATTGCAGACCAGGGATTTGACGTGGACCTGGTGGAAAAAACCGATCATCTCGGGGGAAACCTGGTCTGGCTGCAAACAGCCGTCGAAGGGGCCGGGTCGTTTCTGGAAGAGCAGACGGCCGCAGTGCAGGCCCATGACCGCATCCGGATTCATACCCGCACCCGTGTGGCCGATACCATGGGCCGCCCCGGACAGTGGGTGACCCGGTTGACACCGGTCAAGGACACAGCGGTCGCGGACACACCGGAGACCACGAATGCGGACAGGCCGGAACCACTTGCGGAAAAAGGGTCTCCATCGAATCGATCTTCCCGTGGCAAGCCGCCCGGTCTTCAGGTCCGGCACGGGGTGGTGGTGCTGGCCGTGGGCGGGGCGGAGGCGGCACCAAACCTGCCTGTGCCGGATAAAGGCCCCGGCATCTATACCCAGCAGCAGTTTCAGCAGGCCCTGGATCAGGATGCCATCGATACGGGGTCGCCGCTCCAGGTGGCCATGTTTCAATGCCAGGGCAGCCGGGAACCCGGCCGGGAATACTGTTCCCGGACCTGCTGCCCCCGGTCCCTGGACCAGGCCCTGCGGTTGAAAGCCGATCATCCGGACTCCCGGGTGGTGATATTTTACCGGGACATGATGACACCGGGGTTGAGCGAAGCCGTGTATACGGAGGCCAGAAAAGCCGGTGTGGTGTTTGTGCCGTATGAACCCGGCAATACGCCGGAACTGGCAGCCGATGATACCGGTTGCCGGGTGACCTGGACAGACCCGATTCTGGGACGGGCCATGGAAATGCCCGCGGATTATGTGGTTCTGGCCACAGGCATCCAGCCCGGCCTGTCCCGAAATCTGGCCCGGATGTTCGGGGCGGATCTGGACGGGTCCGGATTCTTTGATCAGGCCGATATCAAGTGGCGGCCCGTGGAAGCCATAGATCCGCGGGTCCTGGCCTGCGGCATCTGTCTGGAGCCGGGAAATCTGGCCCTGACACTGGCGTCTGCCCGGGCTGCCGCAGCCAAAGCCGTTTCCCTGCTGTCCCGGGAAACATTTTTCCCGGGAAAAGACACGGCCCGGGTAAGGAGCGCTTTCTGCAGCCTGTGTCGGATCTGTATCGATGCGTGTCCGTTCAACGCCCGGTTTGTTGACCCGGAAACCCGCACACTCAAGGTGGATCCCCTGGCCTGCCAGGGATGCGGGATCTGTGCGGCTGCCTGTCCCTCCGGGGCCGCCGTGGTGGCGGGCCGGTCTCTGGCACCCATGATGGACACCATCCATGCCGCGTTAAACCAGCCTTGATAAAGGAGAGAGTATGCTTCAGACAGACATACAGGAAAAACTGGCGGCCCGGCCGGACCTGACCCGGCATTTGGCACAGGTCAAGGAACAGATGGCCACCTGCATCCAGTGCGGGACCTGTTCGAGCTCCTGCCCCAATGCCGGATTCATGGACATGACCCCCCGGCGGATGTGGCGGGCCGTGCTGATGGACCGGGTGGACATGGTGTTCTCGAGCCAGACATTCATGCTGTGCGCCAGCTGTTATGTGTGTACCCTGCGCTGTCCCCGGGGACTGCCGTTGACCGGTGCCATGGCCGAGCTCAAGCAGGTGGCGTTCGGTCTGGACCTGCCCCGGTTCAGACGGTCCACCCTGTTTTACAAGGCGTTTATGGACAATATCCGCCAATATGGCCGGGTCCGGGAAACCGAACTGATGGCCCGGTATTTTCTGGCGGTCAAAGACCCCCGGGTTCCCATGTCTTACACCGGTATGGGCATCAAACTCATGGCAAAACACAAACTGCACCCGCATCTTCCCTCCCGGGGACCGGGCAGACTGGCACCTTTGTTTGACCGGGCAAAGCAACAGGAGCAATGATATGGATTATCTCTATTATCCGGGCTGCTCTCTGGAAGGCACGGCCCAGGAGTATGACATTTCCTGCCGGGCATTGTTTGAGGCCCTGGGAGACCGTCTGACGGAAATACCGGACTGGACCTGCTGCGGCGCCACCGCCGCCCAGTGCGTGGACCAGTTTCTTTCCGTGGTTCTGCCGGCCCGGAACCTGGCCCTGGCGGAAAAAACAGAGACGGGCCAGGATGTGCTGGTGCCGTGCAGTGCGTGTTATCTGAACCTGAAAAAAGCCCGGCAGGATCTGTGGGAAAACAACCCCCTGCGTGCTCAGGTAAACCAGGTGCTGGCGGAGGACGGGCTGGCCGTCAATGCATCCGTGCGGGTCCGGCACCTGCTGGATGTACTGACCCGGGACGGGGCCGTGGACCGGGTGGCGCAGCTGTCTGAAAACCGTATGAAAGACCTGGTGATCGCCCCTTATTACGGGTGTCAGTGCCTGCGGCCCTATGTGGAATTCGATGACCCGGAACAGCCCCGGTCCATGGATGCCCTGATCCGGGCCACCGGTGCCGATGTGCTGGCATGGGACATGGGCGCCGTGTGCTGCGGGGCCTCCACCGCCACCACCAAACCACAGGTGGGAAAAGAACTGGTGGGCCGGATTCTGGACCAGGCAAAGACGGCCCATGCCGTGGTGACCGTGTGTCCCATGTGCCAGATGAACCTGGAGCGATTCCAGTCCCGGTCGGTGCCGGTCGTGTATCTGCCGCAGTTTCTGGGGCTGGCTTTGGGGATGCCTGCTAAAGCTCTGGGCTGCGACATGAATCTGTCCGACATCAAACCCGTGCTGTCCCGGGTGGTGCCATGAATCGTCTGTTGGAATATTTCCGGCACAGCCTGGTGTTCCGGCTCATTTTCATTGTCAGCCTGACCGTTGTTCTGTCCATCTCTTTGTGGGCCTTTGTGAATGTCAGAAATTTCAAGGCCCGGAACATGGAAACCCATATCGCATCCACGGACCGGCTGAGCAATTCCATCAAACTGGGCACCCACTATGCCATGATGCTCAACTCCCGGGACGACATCAACCAGATCATCAACAATATTGCCCGCCAGCCGGGAATCGAAAACATCCGCATCTACAACAAGGAAGGCCAGATCAAATTCACCAATCAGCCCCGGGAGGTGGAGCAGTACGTGGATATCAAGGCCGTGGCCTGTGATATCTGCCACAAACTGGACCCGCCGCCCTCGGATATTTCCCTGGAAGAGCGGACCCGGATCTGTCAATCCCCGGAAGGTCACCGGCTTCTAGGGGTTGTTCAGCCCATCCGCAATGCCCCGGGGTGCGCCTCCAGCGACTGCCATTTCCATTCCGAGGATCAGACCATTTTAGGCGCTCTGGACGTGGTGGTATCTTTGAAGGAGACCGACGCCCAGGTGGTGAAAATGGAGCAGGGCGTGCTCACCCTGGCGTTTTTCACGATTCTGATCACGTCGGTCATCATCTTTTTGACGACCTTGTTTTTTGTGAAAAAACCCATTATCAGACTGGTGGAAGGTACCCGCCGCATTGCCGACGGCGATTACGAGGCAGACATCGATATCGGCCAGGCCCATGAAATTCAGCCCCTGGGCAAAGCGATCCGGCAGATGGGCAAAAAGATCGGGGCCCATCAGGCGGCGTTGAAAAAACAGAAAAATGAGTATCAGTCATTGTTTGACAATGCGCCCTGCATGATCGCCGTGCAGGACAAAAATTTCCGGCTGATCCAGTACAACCGGGCGTTCAAGGAACGGTTCGATCCGAAGCCCGGAGATTACTGCTACCGGGCCTATAAAGGGCTGGACCATCGATGCCCGGACTGCCCCGTGGAAAAAACCTTTGCCGACGGTCAATCCCATTATGGGGAGTCCGAAGGCCTCGGCCGCAATGGCCGGAAAAAGCACTGGATATTCATCACAGCCCCCATGCGGGATGAAAAGGGCGACATTGTGGCAGGCATGGAAATGAGTATCGATATCACGGAACGCAGGCACCTGGAGCAGGACCTGAAAAAATCCGAAGAAAAATACCATGCCATTTTCAATAACATTTTCAACCCCGTGTTTGTGGTGGATCAGGAGACGCTCGAGATTCTGGACTGCAATATCAAAGCCATGGAACTGTATCATACGGGCGGGAAAACCCTGACGGGAAAATTGTTCAGTGATTTTTTCCCCCAGGAGGATCAGGCGGACATGATCCGGCAGGTGAAATCCAGAAAAGAGATTTCCAAGGTCAAGCATATCAAGGCGGACGGCAGAAAAATCGATGTGGACATGTGGGTGGCCCCGGCGGAATACTCCGGTCAGAACGTGTTTCTGATCACCATCAATGACATCACCCAGCGGCTGGAAACCGAACAGCACCTGCTCCATGCCAGTAAAATGGCCACTCTGGGAGAGATGTCCACGGGCATCGCCCATGAGTTGAACCAGCCGTTGTCCGTCATCAAATCTTCCGCCAGTTTCTGCCTGAAAAAGATCCATAGTCAGGCGCCCATCTCAGAAGAGATTTTCCACAAACTGATCGGAAAAATCGACATCAATGTGGATCGGGCCGACAAAATCATTCAGCACATGCGCCAGTTCGCCAGAAAATCAGATGTCCGCCTGGTGAGGACAAGAATCAATGACGTGATCCAGCAGACCTTTGACATGCTCAATCAACAGTTGAAAATCCGGGGAATCCAGGTATTATGGGAGAAAAACGACGCGTTGCCCGAGATCATGGCCGATCCGGACCGCCTGGAACAGGTGTTCATCAACCTGGTGATGAATGCCAAGGATGCCATCGAAGCCAAATGGGACGCCCGGGGAACCGGAGATGACGGCACGGACCGGATTGTCATCCACACCTTTTTGGCCGATGACAAGGTGGTTGTTCAGGTGAGCGACACCGGCATCGGGATTAGAAAAGAGGCCAAAGACCGTCTGTTCGAACCGTTTTTCACCACCAAGGAAGTGGGCAAGGGCACGGGCCTGGGCCTGTCCATCTCCTATGGTATCGTCAAGGACTGCCAGGGAGATATCCAGGTGAGCCCAAGTCAGGACGGCGGTGCAAAATTCACCCTGGTTTTTCCGGTTCCCGAAGAAACGGACGAGGACATTGAATATACCTGAAAGGAGGCGTTCATGGACAGGACATCATTCACCATTCTGATCGTGGACGATGAAGAAGATATCAGAGAGGTGCTTGAAATCGCGCTCATGGACATGGGGCACCACGTGCTGCTGGCCCCGGATGGAAAACAGGCCCTGGAACTGTTTGATGCGCATCGCCCGGCCATTGTGATCACGGACATCAAAATGCCGGTCATGGGCGGCATCGACCTGCTCAAACAGGTGAAACGAAGGTCTCCGGACACGCCGGTCATCATGATCACAGGCCACGGGGACATGGACCTCACCATTGCCAGCCTGAAATTCGGGGCCGCGGATTTTATCACCAAACCCGTGAACGTGGACATTCTGGAACTGGCCGTGAACAAGGCGGCCGATCACCTCATTGCCCAGCAGAAACTGGTGGAATACACCCAGAAACTGGAACTGCTGGTGCTGGAAAAATCCAAACTTTCCGATCACCTGTCCTCTCTGGGCCTGATGCTGGGCACGGTCTCCCATAACATCAAAGGCATGCTCACCAACCTGGACGGCGGACTGTATGTGGCCCGGTCCGGTCTGAAAAAAAACAATCCCGATGATATCTCCGAAGGTCTGGATCTGCTGTCCCAGGCCGTGGAAAAGATCAAGCAGATGATCATGGACATCCTGTTGTATTCCAAGGAACGGTCCATGAATATCCAGCCCGTGCCCTTAGATCAGTTTGTCACAGATATTCGGGAAACCATGAAAATGAAACTGGCCAGCCACCCCATCGATTTCCAGGTGGTATCAGACAACGCCCCGGCGACCTTGAACCTGGACCCCGCCTCCATGATGTCCGCGCTGGTAAATATTCTGGACAATGCCGTGGACGCCTGTGTGGAAGACAAAGACCAGGCCGGTCACGTCATTTGCCTGACCATCGAAGAAAAAGACGATCAGCTGGTGATCAGTATCCAGGATGACGGCTGCGGCATGGACGTGGAAACCAAGACCAAAATCTTTGATCTGTTCTTTTCTTCAAAGCAGGTTAAAGGCACCGGATTCGGCCTGTTCATCGCACGAAACATCATCGCCCAGCACCAGGGCACCATCAATGTGGAATCGGTCAAACGCCGGGGCACGACCTTCACGTTTTTTCTGCCCCTGAATCCATTGCCAGATGCGGCATGATCGAGGTCCCAAAATGCTGGAAACCGGCAATGCCGGCACATTGTTTATCGATTCCTGCACCACCCCCGATGCCATGGACGATTCAATCCGCCGGAAAGCCGTGAATTTTGCCCGGAAAGATCGTGTCCTGAGGCAGGGATATCTTTGATCCGGGTCTGGCAAAGGGCCGGGGAGGGGGTGCTGTTCAGGATGGGCCGGCCAGAAGCCCCGTTTGCTGTATATACCTTGTTATTTCGGAATAAATATCCGATATTGCAAGGTATGATTTTTCGATTGGAACCATGCCATGCCAATGTCAAAAAACGGCTGATCAAAATGCCGCGATACTATGTCCGGAACAATTGAATGATAGGATTCAAAACGCTGCAATGAAAATTGTATTTCAGCTTTGATATGGCTGTGTTATAAACAAAGAGAATACTCGCTGAAAAGGTGGAGGCTGTGGGAAAAAACGATGGGCAGAAAAGATATCATTGAAATATTACGTGACTATAAAAATGAAGTTGCCAGTCAATATCATATCCTGACCATTGGCATTTTTGGTTCCGTGGCTCGTGGCGATTCAGGAGATGATAGCGATATCGATATCGTGATTTGTATTGCTGAACCCGATTTTTTCATGCTTGCAGGCATAAAACAGGATTTGGAGAAAAAACTGAACAAATCGATTGATATTGTCGCTTACACAGACTCGATGAACCCTTTTTTAAAAAGCAGAATTGATCATGAGGCGGTGTATGCCTGATAATGACCTGATTTTGGAGGTTCTTCGCCAAATCGAAGATGCTGCCGAAAAGATCATTTTTCGTTTTCAAAGAATCAATACCCCAGATGATTTTACCAGGGATGCCTTTGGGATGGAAAAAATGGATGCCATCTGCATGATGCTTATCGTTATCGGGGAGTCATTGAAAAAATTTGATAAAATTACTGAAGAAAAATTGTTATCACGCTATCCAGAAGTTGACTGGAAAAAGGCAAAAGGGATGAGAGATATTATTACACATCATTATGCCAACGTTAATGCTGAAACAGTGTATTTTACATGCAAAAGAAAAATTCCTCTGCTGCTTGATACCATCCGAAAAATCAGTAACGAATTGAAATCCTGATTTAGCAGAGTCACAACCATATCCGAATATGCCGTTGAAACGGAAATTGGATTTGATACCCTCCTGCGGCAAATCCGCTGAAATCACACCCGGAACACCTTCATCAGGACACCCGGAGACGTTTTGTCAAGCAAAGTTCAGGATTTTCGTCATTTCATAACGCAGTCTGTTCCCGACGGTAATACTACGTCTTTTTGATACCAATAAGATCGTTGAGCTTTTGCAGAATTCATGATAGGTGCAATGTGGTTGAGTTGTGGAAAAATAATGAATAAAACACGTTATCAATTAAGTGATAATATGGATATTATTGAAAAAATCGACAGACACGGATTGCTGATGGACGGGGCCATGGGATCGATGCTGATCCGCCACGGACTGGCCGGCAATGAAGCGACGGAATCCTGGAATATCAAACATCCGGAAATCATCCGGCAGGTTCATGCCGATTACTTTGAAGCCGGGGCCGATGTGGTCACGGCCAATACCTATGGGGCATCCCAGCACAAGCTGAAAAAAATGGGGGCGGACAGGGAGTTTGAACGTATCAACCGGGAAGGAGTGGGCCTGGCAAAGTCGGTGTGCGGCCCGGGCCGGTATGTGGCTGCGGACATGGGGGCCATCGGAGAGATGCTGGCACCTGCCGGGTTGGTTTCCTTTGAAAAGATGAAGGACGATTTTGCCTGCCAGGCACGAATACTGGATGAAGAAGGGGTGGACCTGTTTCTGGTGGAAACCGTGTTTGATCTCAAAGCCGGGTTGTGCACGGTTCAGGCCATTCAGTCCGTGTCAGACAAACCCGTGTTCTGTACCCTGACGTTCAAAGAAACCCCGAAAGGCTTTTTCACCATTTTCGGAAATGCACCGGAACACAGCATGAAAACCCTGGCGGATCAGGGCGTGGCAGCGGTGGGAGCCAACTGTTCTCTGGGCAGCACGGACATGGTGCGGCTGGCGGCACAGATTAGAAAATGTATCGATATCCCGGTGATGATCCAGCCCAATGCCGGAATGCCCCACGCCACAGCCGACAACCAGGTGTTTTATCCGGAGTCCGATGACCTGTTTGTGAAAAACATGATACAAATCCGGGAACTGGGGGTTGAGATCATCGGCGGGTGCTGCGGCACCACTCCTTCAACCATCAGACACATGCATTCTGCCATTCAATCATTGCGCACAAGCTGAGGATTCTTATGACCTATTCACCGAAATTAAGTTCCGGTTTCACATTTGCCAGAAACCGCAGTACGTTCATTTCCCCCCAGTCGGGCATGTGCTCGTTCTGCACACAAGATTGCAGCGGTACCTGCGAGATCGCCCAGGCCGCGGTGCTCGGGGCCCAGACCGTGTATCCCACCACCACGGGGAACAATCAGATCGCCTCGGAAAAAGATTACCCCGTCGATTTTTCCCATTTCAATATCAACGGCCGGGTGTTCGGGGCCCGGGGTGTTTCTGAAACCCCGGATCAGGCCACGATATTCAATGTGGACCTGGCGCGCAGTTACGGGGTTTTCAACACCGTGAAGATGGCCATGCCGGTCATTCTGCCGGCGTTGATCAAGCTGAACTGGCAGGATTATTTTGCCGGCGCCGCCATGGCCGGGGTGACCTGCGTGATCGGGGAGCATGCCCGAAACAACGAGCCGGATCTGACCATCGATCAGGGTCAGGTCACCGATTTTCCGCTGCTGGAAAAAACCCTGGACTGCTTTCGCCGGTTTGACAGGGGGTTCGGGCAGATTGTCCTGCAATGCAATGTGGATGACGACCTGATGGGGGTGCCGAAAATCGCCATCAAAAAATACGGGGTCAACGCCATAGAGATCAAATTCGGGCAGGGGGCCAAGGGCACCCAGCCGGCCATCCGGGTGAAGGATCTTGAGACCGCGCGGGTCAAACAGCAGCAGGGAAATCTGGTGCATCCGGATCCCGGTGATCCTCTGGTTCAACAAGCGTATGACGACGGGGTATGTCCCAATTTCTATATCTACGGCCGGCTGCCGTTGTGGACGGAAGCGTCCCTGATGGACCATATCGACATGTTAAGGGATATGGGGGCAAAAAATATTTATTTCAAGATGGCAGGATATGACCGGGCCGATATCGAGCGGGTGATCCGCATCGGGTGTCAGGCAAACGTGGACATGATCACCTTTGACGGGGCCGGCGGCGGTTCCGGTTACAGCCCGTCAAAAATGATGAACGAATGGTCATTGCCCACCATCTGCCTGGAAGATGGGGTGGTGCGCATCTGTAACCGTCTCAAATCGGAAGGTTTGCGCCTGCCGGCCATGGTGATGACCGGCGGGTTTGCCAGCGAGGATCAGGTCTTTAAAGGTCTGGCATACGGGGAGGGCCATGTACTGGGGATCGGGTTGTGCCGGGCGTCCATGGCCGCTGCCATGACCGCGGAAACCATCGGGGAACAGATCAAGAAAGGGCAGGTGCCGGAACGATTCAAACCCTATGGGGCCACCATCGAGGAGATCTTCTGTGACCTGCCGGATCTGCGCGCCCTTTACGGCACACGGGCGAATGGGTTTCCCCCGGGGGCCATCGGGGTGTTTTCCTATCTCAACAAGATCGCGTTCGGATTGAGGCATTTTGCCGCGTTGAACCGGAAATTCAACCTGGATCTTCTGGACAAAAGCGATCTGATTCCGCTCACCTCCGAAGCCAGGGCGTTGATGGGAAACCAGTGGTTTGTCCCCTGACCGTCAAGTGGCAGCGGGTCCTATCCTTTTTGTTTTTTTTTCTCTTTTTTTTCATTCCGTTTTTCTTTCAGGGTTTTTTCCGCCTTTTTTTTAACAGTTTTCTGCGTGTCACGTGCTTTGCCCATGATCTGTTCTCCTTATATAGTGTATTGCCGGGGTGAATATGACCAGATTGTATCTTTGTTGCATCAAGACTGCAAGCGATGATTGCACCATTGGTCTGCTACGGTGTCAATAAGCCGGCCGTGATATTGGGTTGAGAAATTTGGCGGCTTCTGGTACATCACTGGATCATGAAACATGCCGTGCTCATCAACAATGCCCACATCGAAAATTTCAGTGTCAGGCATCTGGGGGCGTATCTGACATCCCGGGGATTCCGGGTGTCGGTCATCCATTATGAAAGCCGCAAAGAGGCGGTATTTGAGCCGATGCCGGCACAGGCCCTGGAGATTCTGGGCGAATTCTGCCAGGACTGCGATCTGGTGGGTGTCACGGTTCTGACCACCCATCTGGTACCCCGGTGCCGCCAGATCACCCGGTATCTGAAAGACCGGATCACGGCCCCGGTGATCTGGGGCGGCCCGCCCGTGATTGCCGATCCAGTATCGTTTCTGGCAGAGGCTGACCTGGTGTGCGCCGGAGAAGGGGAAACCGTGATGGAACAGCTGCTGGAAGAGAGACCGGTCGATCAGATCCCGGGTCTGGGATTTGTGGCGTCTGACGGCAGTCTCGTGGTCAATGACCTGCCGCCCATGCTGGATGTCAATGACCTGCCCCTCCCCCGGGTGGACCTGGAAAACGGATATGTGCTGACACAATCCGGCCTGGTGTCCATGACAGACACAGTGCCGGCCACCTTGTCCACCTACAGTGTGCTGCTGGTCCGGGGATGCCCGTATGGCTGTGCCTACTGCCTGAACAGCCGCTTGAAGCAGGTGTTTGAGAGCAAAGGCCCGTATGTGCGCAAAATCGATGTGGACCGGGTCATCGCGGAACTGGTGTGGGCTAAAACCCATATTCCCCACTTGAGGCGGATCATTATCGATGATGATGATTTTTTCCTCAATTCCGAAGATCGGATGACACGGTTTCTGGCGCAGTACATGGATCAGATTCGTCTGCCGGTATTCTATATTCAGGCAAACACCCGCCAGATCACTGAAAAAAAGCTGGATATCCTGGTGAACAGCGGCCTGGACCTGCGGTACCTGAAAATCGGGCTCCAGTCCGGCAGCCCCCGGATCAGCAGAGAGATTTTTCTTCGTCCCCTGGACCGGCAGGCGTATCTGGGCAAGCTGGAAATGGTCATGAAAAGAGGCATCCGTGTGATGATCGACGTGATCTCGGACAACCCTTATGACACCCTGGCGGACAAACATGCCGTGCTGCGGTTCTACCTGGAGATGCTCAAGCGGATTCCGGACCATCCCATCGAACGGCCCGTGAAAATCTATGACCACAAACTGATGTATTATCCGGGCACCCCGCTGTATGAAAAGGTTCTGGAGGACGGGCATATCAGCGCCGATTACGTGGACCAGGTTCTGCTGAAGCGCAGCACCCTGCGCCTGCACAAAGAAGATCAGGACCATGATGCCCTGATGGTATCCCTGTTCAATACGGCAGCCAATCGAAAGCCGTTTCACCGCCCGGCCCACCTGCTGCTCCGGATACTGGCGGTGCCGCAAGTGTTCAGGGTTGCGGTCCGGTACCGCCTGGCCAAACTCCTGAACCGGCTGTCACGGATTCCCGCAGTGGCGGGTCTGCTGGAAAAAAACAATATATAGGGTCGCATGGATCTGAATAGATCACAGATCAAGATGGATAACAGAACAAGGTTTGAGGAGAAGATGCCATGACAGACAGTGGTTTTTCCGATTACAAAGCCCTGGATCACCCCGGGATTCTGGCGTATATTTTTCATCCCAGAGCGTCGATGCGGCCGGCAGGCCACAATGACATTCTGATTCCGGTGGCCGACGATGTTCACATCGGGGCCTGCTTTCATGTGGCCGGCAAAGAGGCCCCCACCATTTTATTTTTTCACGGCAACGGAGAGATCGTTTCCGATTATGATGATCTGGGCCCTTTGTACACCCGCATGGGCATCAATTTTTTTGTGGTGGATTACCGGGGATATGGCCGGTCCACCGGGTCTCCCACGATATCGGACATGATGGCGGACGGGCACCGGATCCTGGATTTTGTGACACAGTGGTGCCGGGACCACGAATTCACCGGATCCCTGACGGTCATGGGCCGGTCTTTGGGCAGTGCCTCCGCCATCGAGCTGGCAGCGACCCGGCATTCCGAGGTGGAAAACCTGATCGTGGAAAGCGGGTTTGCCGGTATTGAGAGCCTGCTCAGGGTGCTGGGAATCGATCCGGCGGCCCGGGGTATCCGCATGGCGCCGGAACTGGACAACCAGGAAAAGATCCGGCAGTGGACCGGCCCGGCATTGATCATCCACGGGGAACAGGATCAGCTGATTCCCTTTTCCCATGGCCAGGCCCTGTTTTCCGCCTGCCCGTCATCTGAAAAAAAACTGATACCAATTGCCGGTGCCGGTCACAACGATATTTTTCTACGCGGCCTGGAACCGTATCTGTCCGCTGTGAAGGCCCTGCTTCTGCCGGAAGCCTGAAATGGGGGCCAGGGCCAAAAAATACATTCAAATTCAGGGATATGGTTGACATTTTGGTTTGCAGATGGTTATACAGTACAGGATTATTCCGGCGCAACCGGACCGGTATCGGAAAACAACACAAAAAACCATAGAGGATACGGCATGATTCAATCGATTCTGATGATGGGGGGACTGGGGGTGGTCATCGGTACGGCCCTGGTGATCGCGTCCAAGGCGTTTTATGTTTATGAAGATCCCAAGGTTCTGGCGATCGATGATGTGCTGCCCGGTGCCAACTGCGGCGGCTGCGGCCTGCCCGGGTGCACCGCCAATGCCCAGGCCATTGTATCTGGAAAAGCCAGTGTCAATTCCTGTGTGGCGGCCGGTGATGATGTGGCCCAGGCCATTGCCGCCATCATGGGGGTATCGGTGACCGACAAGGAACCGGAGTTTGCGGCCCCGGGGTGTTATTACGGCAATGCCAAAGCCGATCTCAACTATGAATATCAGGGAATCAGAGACTGCCGGGCCGCTGCCATGCTTTTGGGCGGGATGAAGGTCTGTCATATCGGATGCCTGGGACTGGGTACCTGCGTGACCGCCTGTAATTTCAACGCGCTTTCCATGGGGCCGGACGGACTGCCCGTGGTGAATGAGGAAAACTGCACCGGGTGCGGGGCCTGTGAACGGATCTGCCCCAAAAATATCATCCGGCTCACATCGGTGACCCGGCGCATCATTCGTGAGTACACGGTTCAGGACTGCACCACACCCTGCCAGCGGGCCTGCCCGTCCGGGCTTGATATCAGAAAGTATGTGGGATTGATCCAGGAAGGGGATTATGCCGGTTCTCTGGCGGTGATCAAGGAAAGAATGCCGTTTCCCACGGTCATTTCCCGGATCTGTCCGCAGCTGTGTGAGTTTGACTGCCGTCGGCTGCTTCAGGATGAAACCGTTGCCATCAACGATCTGAAACGGTTTGTCTGTGATTATGAAAGAAAACAGTCTGAACGGATTCAGCCGTATAAAGCCCCGGCCACGGACAAGACCGTGGCGGTGATCGGTGGCGGCGTGGAAGGTCTATCTGCCGCATATTTCACGGCCCGTCTGGGCCATGCGCCCACGGTTTTCGAAAAAACCGAAGTGCTGGGAGGTATTCTGCGGACCGCCATCGCCAGAGACCGCCTGACCATGGATCTCCTGGACTGGGATATCCAGGGGATTGAGGATCTGGGGGTCACCTTTAAAACCGGTGTGTCCGTGGGAACCGACATCACCATTCCGCATCTTTTGGCAGGAGAAGGGTTTGATGCCGTGTTCATTGCCACGGGCGGATGGGATTCGCGCATGGCCAGAAACGAAGGGGACAACCCCATGCCGCTGTTTCCCGGGGCCCATCTGCTCATCGACCTGGTGCGCAGCGGCCGGGACGATAAAATTCAAGTGGATTGCGGCAAACATGCCGTGATCGCCGGGGGCGGTAAATATCTGGCAAAAGCTGTCGAAACCCTGCTGGAAAAAGGGGTTGAAACCGTGACCGTGGTGTCCAGAAAACCGGAAGATGATCCGGATGTGGATCTGACAAGCCTGGATGATGAAGCGGCTCAGGCCGTGACAGTGGTGTATAATAACGGTATCACAAAAGTGACGGGCCAGGAAGAGGCCTTAACCGGGGTTGAGGCGGTGAATCTGGTTTCCGGTGAAAAACAGGAGATCGCATCAGACACATTGATCATCGGGGCCGGGCGGTTTCCGGAACTGGTGTTTGTGCCGGTCAAAGAAACCGATGAGACCGGTGAAATGATTGCCGGAGGCGCCTTGAAATGGGAAGGACTTGAACTGCCCAAGAAACCGGATGTCCCGTTCCAGATCGGCCTGCTGTCAAAACAGGATGTGATCTCCGAATATCCGTCCGCAGTGGCTGCCATCAATGGCGGCCGGAAAGCGGCGGCAGCGGTTCATCATTACATGTATGGCCTGGAATTTCAGGATCCTGACCTGTTGATTACAAAACACAGCCGGATTCAGAATGTCACTGAGATCAAACAGGTGGAAACCACGCCGAAAACCGTCTGGGATGATCTGGCTCAGCCCATGGCTGCGGCCACCGGGTTTTCCGAAAAAAATGCCCGCAAGGAAGCGGACCGGTGCCTGCAGTGCGGGTTGATCTGCTATGAAAAACAAACGGGCTGACAAATGATCGTCCCGGCGGATGTCAGATAGAAACGCCGGGAACGAAAACAAAAAGGGGCCGGCATCTGAACCATGAGATGCCGGCCCCTTTGTTATTCAGGCCTGATATATGTTTTTTTAAATATCAGCTGAACGCTTTTTCCAGATCCGGTACAATCTGTTTTTTCCGGCTCATGATGCCGGGCAGCCAGGCTTTGCCGTCTTTGGGCGCCACGCCGAACGCTTTTTCCACCACAGATTCATCATCAGATGCCACCAGCAGCTCCGTGCCTTCTTTCATGATGTCGGTGAGCATCAACAGAACTGAATGATGGCCTTTTTCCGCTTTCAGGTCCCGGATGTCTTTTTCCAGGTCCGCTTTGATGCCGTCCACGATGGACAGGTCCACCAACTCCAGCTGGCCCACACCCACGCCCTTGCCGCTCATGTTGAAATCCTTGTAATCCCGGAATACCAGTTCCCGGATCGGGGTGCCTTCCACAGCGGATTTGACCTTGAACATCTCGATACCCAGGGCTTCCAGATTGGATTCTCCGCAGAGTTCAGAGAGTTCTGCGCAAACGGCTTTGTCTTCATCCGTACAGGTGGTGGATTTGAAGATCACGGTGTCGGACAGGATGGCGCACAGCATGATGCCGGCGATATCCTTGGGGATCTCCACGCCCAGGTATTTGTACATGCGGGAGACGACGGTGCAGGTGCAGCCCACCGGCCAGATCCAGCATTCCAGGGGCTGACCCGTGGTCACATCCCCGAGTTTGTGGTGGTCCACGATCCCCAGAATATTGGCTTCTTTCAAGTCATCCGGGCTCTGGGCCAGATCGGAATGATCCACCAGATACACATCCTTGCCTGCATAGCTGGTCACCACTTTTGGAGCGGCAACGCCGAATTTTTCCAGAACGAACTTGGATTCCGGGTTGAGTTCTCCCTGAACCGCCGGGGCGATATCCTCACCCAGTTTTTTCTTGAGATCTGCCAGTGCAATGGCGGCACAGACAGAATCTGTATCTGGATTTTTGTGGCCAAATACCAAAGTTGTCATAAAACCTCCTAACTGATTAATGTCCTGTTTATACTCAGATCCTGTTAAAATCAGAGTATCTTATAGAATTTATCGGCAATATACACAAGGAAAATTTTAAAAATTCAATTCGGGATTTTCTGCGGTCTGTTCAAACATGCAGACCTGTGATATAAAGACGGTTTTAAGAATTATAGATAAAGGAAATACCGATGGTGATGCAGTTGACCGGCAGCCAGCGCAAATATCTGCGGGGCCTGGCCCATCATTTAAATCCCGGGGCGTTCGTGGGCGGCAAAGGTGTGACACAGGCCCTGGTGGATGAGATCGAGACCGCCCTGGACGGGGCGGAACTGATCAAGATCAAGTTTGTGGATCACAAGGACAAGGAGATCAAGGCCGGGCTGCTGGATGAGATTTCCCGGCGAACCAACGCGGCGGTTGCCGGCATGGTGGGGCATGTGGCCGTGCTGTACCGGCCCCACACCAACCCGGAAAAACGACGGATTCATCTGCCCTGAACAGGTTTGTTCAGGGCCGGTTTTAAACGCAAACAATCTCAAGGAACCCCCCAATCCCATGAAAGTCGGCATTATCGGCCTGCCCCAGACAGGCAAGAAAACCCTGTTTCAGATTTTGACGGGAAATGCGGCCGTGGACCCGGCAAAGGCGAACAAGCCCGTGCCCGGCGCCGCAGATATCCTGGACTCCCGGTTTGATACCCTGGTGAAGATGTATGAACCCAAAAAACAGGTTCGGGCCCGTCTGGATCTGGTGCTGCTGCCCAAACTGGAAGCCGAGACCATTGCCGCAGGAGAGATCTTCAGAGACATCGCAGACATGGATGCCATCTGTCATGTGATCCGGGCCTTTGAAGATGATGCGGTGTATCACTCTGCCGGATCGGTGAACGCGTGGCGGGATTTTGAAACCGTGAATGCCGAACTGCTCATGCACGATCAGATTTTTGCGGAAAAACGGATTCAGCGGCTGACCGATGAGGTGAAAAAAATCAAGGACGAAACCCGGCAGAAGGAACTGGCACTGATGCAGCGCATACAGGAACATCTGGAGCAGGAAACCCCTTTGCGGCTGATGGATCTCTCGTTGGACGAAGACAAAATGATCCGCAGCTATCCGTTCATCACCCGGAAAAAAATGGTGATTGCCGTGAACGTGGCTGAGGACGATCTGGGAAACCAGGACCTTTTGTCCCGGTTTGAACCGGCCTGTCAGGCCCAGGCCATCGAGGCGATGCTGGTGTCGGCCAAAGTGGAAGCGGAAATCGCGTTGCTGGACACGCCAGAGGAAAAACAGGAATTTCTGGAGGCCCTGGGGATCGAAGAAACCGCCCTTGAAATGCTCACCCGCCTGTGTCTGAGATCGTTGAACCTGATCTCCTTTTTCACCGTGGGCAAGGACGAGGTTCGCCAGTGGCTGGTGCGCCAGGGAAGTACGGCACCCCGGGCCGCCGGGGTCATTCATTCGGATCTGGAAAGAGGGTTCATCCGGGCGGAAGTGTTTTCTTATGAAGAGTTGATATCTTTCGGATCTGAAGCAGATCTGAAAAAAGCCGGGCGGTTTTTTGTGGAAGGAAAAACCTACCCGGTCAAGGACGGGGATATCCTTAATATCCGGTTTTCCGTGTAGCCGGTGCGGTCTGCTGGTTCCATCCGGGGCGGGATTCCGTTCGGAACCCCGTCCCGGATGATTTTTTATTCCGGTGCGTTGGCGTGGGCTTCGGTGAGCCGAAGTTTCAGGTAGTCCAGGTCTTTTGCATCGTATTCATCCAGATCAAAGCAGTACCCATCCTCCCCTAAAAGCCCTTCGGGAATCAGATCCCCTTTTTCTTCGGGATCCGTGATCATTTCTCCGTAAAAACAGACCGAGAGCCACCGGTTGTCCGGATCATCATCAATGACATCCACCATGGCATACAGAGTCCGTTTTTTCTGAAGATCATGCTTTGGACGGACCGAATAACTGACCGTGGGACGGGCCACGAATTCCAGCCGGGTGCTGTCCAGGGTGTTCAGGTGGGTCAGCAGTTCTCCAAATGCCTGCTTGATCCGGGTATCGTTGTCTTTCCATTCTGAAATGAATTGGTCCAGTTCTGTTGTCATCAGTTGTCCCTCATGTGTTTGAGCAGGTGTCCGAGTTCAGGGAAAATCAATTCGTTGCAGGCCAGTTTGCAGGCTTTGAGACTGCCGGGGATGCAGAATACCAGAATGTTTTTAATGATGCCGGCCGTGGCCCGGGACCCGATGGCAGCGGCGTCGATCTCTTCAAAAGAGAGCTGCGAAAACACCGGGCCGAACGCGGTGAGCGTCTTGTCGAAAAAGGGCTGAACCGCTTCAATGGTCACATCTTTGGGGCTGAGGCCGGTGCCCCCGGTCATGATGACGGCATGGGGCGCAATTTTTTCCACCACATGGGTCATCAGGTTCCGGATATCCGTGATATCATCTTTGACAACCTGATGAACCATCACTTCATGTCCCTCTTTTTTTGCATGGTTTTTGATCCAGATGCCGCTTTTGTCATCTGCCAGCGTCCTTGTGGTGGAGATGCTGATCACTGCGATCCGGATCTGCCGGACCGCTTTTTTCCTGTGTTCTTCAGTGCTCATGAATGGATTTCCCTGAATACCAGATCCTGATCATCGTGTTCGGACACATGCACCTGGATGGTGTCCTGGTGGTCCGTGTCCACAAAAATGCCTTTGTAATCCGCCTGGATGGGCAGTTCCCGGTGACCTCTGTCCACGAGGACGGCCAGTTCGATGCGGGCGGGACGGCCGAAATCCATGAGCGCTTCCATGGCGGCCCGGATGGTTCTGCCGGTGTACAGCACGTCATCCACCAGAACGATACTGGTGTCGTCCACGTCAAACGGAATGTCCGACGGCCGGACCACCGGCTGGTGACTGATTTTTGTCCAGTCATCCCGGTACATGTTGATATCCATGCTGCCCACGGGCAAAGTGACATTCTCAATTTTCCGGATCCGGTCTGCCAGACGGTGGGCCAGAAAATCTCCCCGGGTCTGAATTCCCACCAGAGCCAGATTCTCAGCCCCCTGGTGCTTTTCAATGATTTCGTAAGCGATCCTTGAGAGAATGCGTTTGAAATCCTGGGCATTGAGAACGGGTCGTGTCTGTTTCATGAACTGCCTTTCATACAAAGGGGTTAGTTCCTAAAAAAAATGTACCACCTTTTCCGTTAAGGAGCAATACCTTGATTTTCAGGGCAGGTCGGATATAATGCATCCGCATGGATGATCATTGCCAAGGATAACTGCCGATGAAACTGGACTGTACCGGGGTGATTCTGGCTGGTGGGAAAAACAGCCGGCTGCCGGGAAAAAAAAAGACCTTCCACCGGGTGGGGGAGGTGAGCATACTGGAAAGGCTGTGCATGCTTTCTTCCAAACTGTTCAAGGAAACCATCATCGTGGTGAATGAACCCGAGGAGTTCATGGGCCTGGACATGATGGTGGTGACCGACATCATTCCGGCCCGGTGTGTGCTGGCGGGACTGCATGCCGGTCTGTTCTATGCCTCCTATCCGTATGCTTATGTGACCGCCTGTGACATTCCCTTTGCCAGCGAAGCCGTGATCCGGCATCTGGTGGACCGGGTCAGACCCGGGGATCATGTGGTCATTCCCAGAACAAACGACGGACTGGAACCGCTGTCTGCCCTGTATTCCAGGGACTGTCTCCCCCTGATCGAAGAAAGCCTGAAAAACAGTGTATTCAAGATCAAGAAATTTTATAAAAAAAAGCATGTCCGGGAAGTGCCTGTGTCAGTGCTGAAAAAACTGGACCCGGACATGGGCTTTATTTTCAATGTGAATACGCCGGCGGATCTTGAAAAAGCCCGCCAGATGGCCCTGAAATAATGGGGTCAGGCCTTGCCTTTTTGACGTTTTATCAAAAACGTCAAAAAGGCAAGGCCTGACCCCAGCATAATGAAAGGAAAGATGGATGATTGAAAAGAACAGAAAAGAGGAGCCCGTGACCCTGGCGGACATGGTGGCGAAGGTCAAGGCCCATCCCCGGTTTTCAGAAGCCGGCATGATTCTGGCGCATAACGGGGTGGTCCGGGAAACCTCCAGGGACGGAAAGCCTGTGACCGGGCTTACGATTGAAGTGGATCATGACCGGCTCGAAGAAATTCTGGCAAAGGAGCGTGCCCGGCCGGGTATTCTGGATATTCAGGTGTATATCCAGGAAAACAAACCGCTGAAGGTGGGGGATGATGTGATGTTTCTGGTGCTGGCCGGCAACATCCGGGAAAATGTGATTGCGGCCCTGACCGATACCCTCAATCAGATCAAGGCGGATGCGACCCGGAAAACCCAGTTTTTTCAATAACCGATCTGTTCATAAGGAAAATAGATATGGCTGAATTTACCCACCTGGACAACCAGGGCCGAGTGCGCATGGTGGATGTGGGACACAAGGACGAGACCCAGAGAACGGCGGTGGCGGAAGGGATGATTGCCATGCAGCCGGAAACCCTGGCCCGGATCATGGACGAAAAGGTGAAAAAGGGCAATGTCCTGGAAACCGCCCGCATTGCCGGGATCATGGCCGCCAAGAAAACCGCGGACCTTGTCCCCATGTGTCATCCGTTGAACATCACCCATGCAGGCATCGATTTCTTTTTCCAGCCGGAGGCCCATGCCGTCCGGATTCAGGCCACGGTGTCTTTGGCCGGACGCACCGGGGTGGAGATGGAGGCGCTGACCGCAGTTTCCGTGGCCGGGCTCACCATTTATGACATGTGTAAATCCTATGACAAGGGTATGGTCATCTCCCGCATCCGCCTGATTTCAAAATCCGGGGGCAAGAGCGGCACCTGGCAGGCGGCGGATGTCCCTGAAAACAGGAATTCCCCGGTGTGACACATATGATGATCTCCCTGGAGAACCTGGGGTTTCTGGGGGCCGGTGTGGTCATAGGCGTGCTGGTGTGCGCCGTTCTGGTCCGCATCACCGGGGCCATGGCCGCCAACCGGATGAAACAGGTGTCGGATCAGGCCTTGTATCAGCATGCCAACCGGTTCATGGAGATGGCGGACCGGTATTTCAAGGGCTATGTCCGGGAAGCGAAAAAAGATTTTTCCGTCCAGGGGGAGGCGCTTCGCCAGACCATGGACCCGGTGAAGCAGGCCTTAGACCAGTATGAAACACGGCTTCAGGCCATGGAAGCATCCAGAGAACGGGCCAATGGTGCGATCTTTGAACAGCTGGCCCAGATGGGACGGGTCCAGCATCAGCTGCATATGGAAACAGGCAACCTGGTCAAGGCCCTTCGCCTGCCCCATGTTCGGGGCCGCTGGGGGGAGATCACTTTGAGAAAGGTGGCGGAGCTGGCCGGCATGGCCCGGTATTGCGATTTTCAGGAGCAGCCGGTCAAAGGATCGGGAAAAGGGGCTTTGCGGCCGGACATGGTGGTGACCCTGCCGTCGGGCCGCCATATTGTGGTGGATGCCAAAGTGCCGCTCATGGCATATCTGGATGCCCTGGAAACAGACAATGAAGCGGAAAAAAAGGCCCGCATGACCGATCATGCCCGCCAGGTGGCTGCCCATATCGGTCAGCTGGCTTCCAAGGACTATGCGGCCGCGTTTTCCCCGTCCCCGGAATTTGTGGTTTTGTTTATTCCCGGAGAGAATTTTTTTTCCGCTGCATTGAGCCGACAGCCGGATCTTATCGAGCAGGGTGTGGAAAAAGGGGTGATCCTGGCCACGCCCACCACTTTGATCGCCCTGTTGAAAGCGGTGGCCTATGCCTGGCAGCAGAAAGAAGGCATTGAAAACGCGGAAAAGATCCGAACATCCGGAATGACGCTGTATAAGCGGTTGTGTGCCATGGCGGAGAGTATGAACCGCCTGGGAAAAGACATTGACACCTGTGCGGCAAGCTTCAACCGGACGGTGAAGGTCATGGAAAAACAGGTCATTCCCCCGGCCCGGGAACTGGGGCGTTTCGGACCGGCATCCCAGAAAATGCCGGAACTCACACCCATTGATCCGCCGGAGACCACAGGGGGAAATTTGTCCAAAGAAAGGTCCATACGTGAAAAAGAATAAACAGACCCCTGTCGTGCCCTTTCAAAGGCTGTTCCGGCAGCTGGGGAAAATCCTTTTTGCCGCTTGGCTGATAAGTACAGCCGGATGCGGCATCCTGACCGATAAAGACCAGATCGAGGTCCAAAAGCCAGCCTTGGAAAAACTGTCAAGCGACCGGTATCCTGATTTTTCGGACAGCCTGCATTTTTCCGGGTTTCTGAAGGCGTTGGACCAGAGTTTGATATATTATAACCGCTTGCCCAAATCCCGGATGATCGAGTTCGGCCCGGACCAATACACGGTGGGGCATATGGTTGAATCCCTGGAAATCCTTCAGGCCTTTCTGAATACCGATCCGCCGGCATCGGATGTGAACCGGTTTGTCCGGGACCGGTTTCATGTGTATGCCAGCACGGCCAATGACAAAAACCAGGTGCTGTTCACCGGATATTTCGAGCCCACCTACAGCGGCAGTCTGATTCCGGATGCGCGGTTTCAGTATCCATTGTATCCGGTTCCTGAAGATCTTGTGGAGATCGATCTGGCAAAATTTTCCGACCGGTATCAGGGGCACGACCGGCTCAGGGGACGGGTGAACGGCAATCAGGTGGTGCCGTATTTTTCCCGGAAGCAGATCAACGAGAAGCGTGATTTTTATCTGCAGGCCCCGCCGGTGGCCTGGCTGGAAAACCGGGTGGACCGGTTTTTTCTGGAGATTCAGGGGTCCGGGCGGATCCGGACGCCGGAGGACGAGATCGTTCGAATCCAGTATGCCGGCACCAACGGCAATGCCTACCGCGCCATCGGCCGCTACCTGATCGACACCCAGGAGATCGCTCAAGAACAGATGTCCATGCAGGCCATCCGACAGTGGCTGGAAGCCAATCCCCATCGGATGGATGAGGTGCTTCATTACAACGACAGCATGGTATTTTTCAGAATCGGTATCGGCGGACCATTTGGCAACATCAACGTGACATTGACCCCGCTGCGTTCCATGGCCACGGATTATCGGATCTTTCCCAAAGGGGCGCCGGGCTTCATTGAAACCCGGCTGCCGGACAACTTTACCACCGTTTTGAACGCACCGGAAAATGCAGGGAATCCCGAATCCTGGCAACCGGTGTCCCTGTTTGTGATGAACCAGGATACCGGGGGCGCGATCCGCGGGCCGGGCCGGGCTGATCTGTTCTGCGGCAGTGATGAATATGCCCGGTTTGCGGCCGGTCACATGAACGTGAGAGGCCGCATGTATTTTCTGGTGATGAAATAAAAAAAAAGAGAGGATCCAGACCCCTTTCGGGTGTGTCACTGCCAGAAAATGTCGGCGGAGGAAAATTCCAGCGTGATACGGATGCCCGGCTGAAGATCCAGCCGGGCGGACCGGCCGGAGGTCATGCCCAGCATGAAGGACACCCCTCCCGCATCAATGGTGGCCATGACCTCGTTCGGCTGTCCGGTTATGTACATGGACTGCACGGTCCCCAGAATTCGGTTGTCTGAGGTGGCACCGGTTTCTTCAGGACGGGTCAGCCGGATGTGTTTACGCTGAATCACGGCGGTTTTTTCAGGAGAAGCGGCTGCCGGCAGCACAATGATCTGGCCGTCATCCAGCTGCCGGGTCCATGCCTTCGGGTCGCGCTCTTTCCGGCCATAGGGGCCGGGAATGACGATTTCCCGGCCCGTGGCAAACAGGGCCCCGTTGTTGATGGTCAGCTGGGTGTCACTGCATGTGAACAGCCAGGGCAGATCATGGCTGGTAATGATCAGGGTGGTACCGCGGTTTTCCCGGGCCGCCAGAGACGCCCTCCGGATCAAAGCCGCACTTTGGGCATCCACACTGGCCACGGGTTCATCCAGCAGCAGGACTTCGGGTTTTAAAATCAGACGGGCCGCCAGGGCCACCCGCTGGGCTTCGCCCCCGGACAGTTCATGCCACTGGCGGAAGGCGAACCGGTCAAAGTCCAGCCCCACCTCTGCCATGGCACGTTGTACACGCGGCTTCAGGTTCCGGGGTGTATGACGCAGTTTCAGGCCGTAGGCGATATTGTCAAACACCGACCGCTTGAGCAGGTAGGGTTTCTGGGTGACCAGGGTGACTTTTCCGGAAATTTCCGATGAAAACGGATACCGGGGGGTGCCGTTGAACCGGACCCGGCCGGATGTCGGGCGCATGGCAAAGGCCAGAATCTTGAGCAGGGTGCTTTTTCCGGAGCCGTTGGGTCCCATCAGTCCGGTGATGGATCCTTGCGGGATTTCCAGATCTGCAATGTCCAGCACCTGTTTGCCCCCATAGAAATGGGTTATTTTTTCCAGGCGGTAGATGGGGGGCGCCAGGGTCATTGCTTCCTCAGAAAAGACAGGCAGAAGTTGACACACAGGGCGATAATGATGAGAACAATCCCTAAGGCGATGCCGTCGGCAAACTGCCCCTTGTTGGTTTCAAGGGCAATGGCGGTGGTCATGGTGCGGGTATGGTATTTGATATTGCCGCCCACCATCATGGCGATGCCCACTTCGGTGAACACCCGGCCAAAGGCGGTGACCACCCCGGCCAGAATTCCGTACCGCACCTCCCACAGGCAGGTTCGCACAATGTGGTGTCTGCCTGCGCCCAGGGACACCAGGGTCAGTTTCAGCTCCGGATCGATATTTTCCACAGTGGCGGCGGTGATGGCGATGACAATGGGCAGTGCCAGCACGGTCAGACCCATGGCAATGCCGGTGAGGGTGAACAGCAGATTCCATTCCCCTAAAGGCCCCTGGCTGGAGATCAGGGCGTAGATGATCAAGCCGATGCAGACCGTGGGCAAAGCCAGAAGGGTGTCCACCAGGGTCTTGATATGGCGTTTGCCGGGAAAAGTGAAATATCCCAGAGCAAATCCCAACGGCAGCCCGAGGGCCAGACTGATGAGGATGGCAATGGTGGACACCTTGAGTGTGGCGGATATGGCGGACATCGTGGCCGGATCCAGATGGATCAGCAGAAAAAAGGCCTTGATGAATCCGTCAATGATAAAGTCCATCAGAAACCCGCATGGTTGAAAACAAGGTTGTCAGTGAATGTCATGGATCTGAAAACCTGCCTTTTTAACGGTCTTTTAAAAACAGTTCATGGTATTCGTCCTCAGAAATGTGCTGTTTGAGAAATTCATGGATGCACTGATAAATTTTTTCCAGTTCCGCGTCGGACAGCCGGGGGACAAGGGTTTGCATGAACGTGTCTTCGGAAAATTTCTGCAGATAGAACATGATGGTCTGTTCGTCGGTTTCTCTGTCCATGCCAAAGGCGCCCAGTCCTTGATAGGCATGAATGAAATTATGGGTATCTTTTTTCATGAGGTCTCCTGATTCCGGCATCTTTTTAAAATGTGACGACCTTTTTTAACCTGAAATGACCGGTGAAGCAAGTGTTGACAAATATTTTTCATCTGATTTAATGGTTGGATAACAATGTGCTAATACAATTCTAGCAAAAAAAAGATAGAAAAACAATTCCGGCGGGAACATGTTTTGATGATGCATGGAGGCGGAACCCTTATTTTCCGCAACACATTTTTTTGTATTCAAGGAGGCGGTATGGCAAACCATTTGCACCGGGCAATGGACAAGATAAAAAGAGAAATCCTCTCGCTGGGTGCGCTGGTGGAGGACCGGGTCAGAAAATCCATTCAGGCGGTCCGCACCAAAGACCTGGATCTGGCAAAGTGGATCATCGACTCGGATTATGAAGTGGATGAGCGGGAAATCGAAGTGGAAGAGGAGTGTCTCAAGATACTGGCCCTGTATCAGCCGGTGGCCACGGATCTGCGTCTGATTGTTGCGGTGATCAAGATCAACAATGATCTGGAGCGGATCGCGGATTATGCGGGAAATATTGCCCGGCGCTTCATTACCTCGGCCGGTGACCCCGGCAAATTTAAATATGATTACTCAGCCATGGCGGATCAGGCGGTCAATATGCTGAAGCTGAGTCTGGACGCCCTGGTGGGCATGGATGTGGCGACCGCCTATCATGTTCTTGAAATGGACGAAGCGGTCAATACCATGAGAGATGATGCCTATCGGACCATGAAGGCGGATATTCTGGCCCATCCCGACATGGTGGCGGAAATTATCAATATGTACCTGATTTCCCGGCATATCGAACGGATCGGGGACCATACCACCAACATTGCCGAAGAGGTGATCTATCTGATCGAAGGGGATATTATCCGCCACACCTGATGAGGATATGATTTTTCAAACACCGAATTCAACAGGAATGGAAAACAGATGGCCAGGGAAACCATTTTGATCGTGGATGATGAAGAAGATATCATCGAGCTGATCAAGTACAATCTGAAAACCGAAGGATATGTCATTCTGACTGCCGGTACGGGAGAACAGGCCATCAAGACGGCCAGACAGTCGTTGCCGGATCTGATCGTTCTGGATTTGATGCTGCCGGGCATCGACGGTCTGGACGTCACCCGGTATCTGAAAAAAAATGATCAGACATCTGGTATCCCGATTGTCATGGTTACGGCCAAAGGAGAGGAATCCGATGTGGTTACCGGCCTTGAACTCGGGGCCAATGACTATATTTCCAAACCGTTCAGCCCCCGGGAGCTGGTGGCCCGGATTCGCGCCATTCTGCGGCGCCGGAGAAAAACAGGTGAAAAAGAGACTGCATCCGGTATCCGTCAGATCGGGGATATGGTCATCGACCGGGCCAGGCATGTGGTCACCATTCAGGGGCAGCCCGTCGACCTGACATTGTCTGAATTCGAACTGCTCTCTTTTCTGGCGGACAAGAAGGGCTGGGTCTTCACCCGGGGCCAGATCATGGATGCCATTCACGGGGAGAATTATGCAGTGACGGAACGAAGCATCGATGTGATTATCGTGGGACTGAGAAAAAAATTGAAAGCCCATGCCGACTGTATTGAAACCGTTCGGGGGGTTGGATACCGGTTCAGAGAATCATCATGAAAAAACAAAAACTGATCTGGCAGATATTCCCCTTTTTTCTGGTGATCATTATCGTGTCTCTTTCTGTGGAGGCCTGGTATTTCAATCGTCATTCCCGGCGGTTTTTTCTTGAGAACACCGAAAAGGAACTGATCGTGAGAGCCCGGCTGATTGAACTCAAGATTGCCGGCATGCTGTCTGAGAAACCGGTTCAGGAGCAGAAACTGAACGCGCTTTGTAAAGAAGTGGGGACAGCGATTCAGACCCGGATAACCATTGTCGCGCCTTCGGGCCGGGTGATCGCTGATTCCTTTGCACGGGTTGCCACCATGGAGAATCACCGAAACCGGCCGGAAATAAAGACCGCTTTTTCCGGTCGGCAAGGCATGGCAATCCGGGGCAGCCGCACACTGGATCAGGACATGATGTATATCGCCCTGCCCGTGGAAGGGCCGGAAGGGGTCTCGGCGGTGATTCGAACCGCAGTGTCTGTCTCCGCCATTGAAAAAAATATCCAGTCGACCCGGAACAAGTTGCTCCTGTTTCTGATATTCACCGTCATTGCCGCAGCCGGGGTTTGCTGGTATGTGACCCGGAAAATCATTCAGCCCCTGGAAGAAATCAAAAAAGGGGCTCAGGCGTTTGCCAGGGGGGATCTGAGCAACCGGCTGCCCGTGCCGGATACGGAAGAGCTGTCAGCGGTGGCCCGATCCATGAACCAGATGGCGGAAAATCTGGCACACCAGATCCAGGAGGCTCTGGACCGGCAGCGGGAACTCGAGGCCGTGCATGCCAGTATGCAGGAAGGTGTGATCGCCATTGATAACCAGGAAAAGATCATCACCGTCAATGACGCGGCGGCAGAGATCTTCAGTTTTCCCGCACCTGAGTTGAAAAACAAGAGTGTTCTGGAAGTGGCCAGAAACTATGAACTCCAGACGTTCATCCACACCGCGCTTTCCACCCATGAGCCAGTGGAAGATGACATCCGGATTCATCAGGACAAGGAGCAGATTCTCAATGTTCATTCCAGCGCGTTATGGGACAGCCGGGACCAACGGATCGGCACGCTGATCATTTTTCATGACATCACCCGGATCCGGCGTCTTGAAAAGATGCACAAGGATTTTGCCGCCAATGTGTCCCATGAACTCAAAACCCCGCTGACCACGCTCAAGGGGTTTATCGAGACCCTTCAGGCAATGCCGGACACAACTTCGGAAGACCGGCCCGGGTTTTTGAGGATTCTGGAAAAAAATGTCAACCGGATGATCGATCTGGTCAACGATCTGTTGGCCCTGTCCCATCTGGAGCGGTTGGAGGGGACCGGGGTCCGGTTTGATGAAACCCGTTTGTCCGATTTGATTCAAAGTGCCGTCACCACCTGTGGTCCCCTGGCGGAAGCGAAACAGATTCAGGTTCAGATGGCCTGTCCCGAGGATCTGACCGTTCGGGTGGATCCAATCCTGATTGAACAGGCCATTGTCAATCTGGTGGAAAATGCCGTGAAATACAGCCCTGAAAACGCCCGGGTGGCCATTGTGGCCCGCAATCCGGGAACAGATATCGAGATCGATGTCATCGATTCAGGGACCGGTATCGCAGCCGAGCATCTGCCCAAAATTTTCAACCGGTTTTACCGGGTGGACAAGGGCCGGAGCCGTCAGGAAGGGGGCACCGGGCTTGGGCTTGCCATTGTGAAGCATATCATCCATTACCATAACGGGCAGATCACGGTGTCCTCGGTTAAAAACAAAGGCACCACCTTTCATATCCGTCTGCCGTCTCAGGCATAGAACATGGCGGCATTGTCTCCTAAAATGGCCTGTTTTTCCTGTTTGTTCAGATTCGAGGCATCCAGATCCCGAAAGTACCGGTCCGGGGGCAGCAGCGGGAAATCTGTTCCCAGCAGCACCTTGTCCAGCACCCCTGCCTGGACCGCCATGTCATAGACTGCCGGATCGTAGAGAAACGGAGAGGCAGCCGTGTCGTACCAGATATTTTTCAGGGTCTGCTTGAGCTGTTTTTTCATGATGTGGTAAAAGAAGATACCCCCGCCCCAGTGGGCCAGAATGATGCGGTTGTCAGGAAACGTGGCTGCCAGTTTCTGAATCTGCTCCAGCGTGACCGGGGTTTTGCCGGGATAGGCATGCCCCACGGGTTCATTGGTGTGGATCATACACGGCAGACTGCCTTTTTCCCGCAGTGCCGCCATGACATCCGTGAGCATGTCCAGCGCACTGTCATCGATTCCTGACAGGTAAAAGGCCAGTTCTCCCACACCGGACAGACCGGCATCGATACAGCGCACCGCTTCATCCGCAGCCCCCTGCCATGCCGCGTCAAAACAGGCCAGCCCCCGGAGCCGGTCCGGCCACCTTTGCACACAATCGATGATATAGTCATTGTTTCTTTTGGCATGATCCGGATTCCGCCAGGGAAAGCCGCTGGCGCAGGCAATGTCCACCCCGTGATCATCCATGGCGTTGATCAACTGGTCAGCGGTGGCCATCAGCGCCCTGGGATTGTTATACAGCAGTGTGAATTCCGGTTCATTATCAAAAAGCCGGGACCGGTCCTGTAAAAAAGAATCAGGAAACAGGTGGGTATGCGTATCAATGATCATGGTTTTTCCTTCATGAATTGTTATTGAAAAAAAAGTACTGTCAATATATAGTATCTGTTTTACACAGACAAGGGGTCAATCCAGGGGAAAAGATGAAATATTATCCGATTTTTCTCAACGTCAAAGACCGGCCATGTCTGGTGGTCGGAGGCGGACGGGTCGGAGCAAGAAAGACGGCGACCCTGGTGTCTGCCGGTGCTTGGGTCACGGTGGTGTCCCCTGAGTTCGGTGATCAGCTGGCAGCGATGCCCGGAATTCAAAGAGAGCACCGGTTTTTTGATCCCAAAGACCTTGAAGGCGTTTTTCTGGTGTTTGCCGCCACGTCGGATACAGCGGTGAACCAATGGATTCTGGCGGAAGCCCAAAAGGCACGGATTCTGTGTAACAGTGCGGATGCGCCAGATCAGGGTGATTTTATTCTGCCGGCGGTCATGAGCCGTGGAGATCTGATCTGTGCAGTATCCACCAGCGGTGCCAGTCCGGCCCTGGCCAGAAAAATACGTATGGATCTGGACCAGGCCTATGGCCCGGAATATGCCGCATTTCTGGAACTTATGGGAGCGGTCCGTGAAAAACTGCTGGCATCGGGACATGATCCGGATGATCATCAACAGATTTTCAGGGCCATGATGAAAAAAAACCTGCCGGGTCTGCTGGCGGCAAATGATATTCATGCCGTGGATGCGATCCTGTATGAACTGCTTGGCAGCGGATTTGAAGTCAAGGATCTGATACCGCAATAATCAGGAGCTGTGTATGGCAATACAAACCGGAAATACCCTGCTGCAGATCGCGTTTCTGTTTTATGTGTCAAGCCTGGCCGGATATCTGTTGTTTCTGGTCCGCCAGAAAGAACAGATTCAGAAGATTTCTTTTTACCTGATTGCCATGGGCGTGGGGGTTCATTTTGCAGCAATGGCGGCCTCGGGCGCGGCAATCAGAAGTCTGCCGGTTCAAAACCTGGTTCAAAACCTTTCCATGGCGGCCCTGGCCTTCGGTGTCATGTTTCTGTATGTACGCTACAAATTCAACCTCAAGATGCTGGGGTTGTTCGCCGCCATGATTTTATCGCTCACCATGCTGGCCGCACTGCTGCTGCCCGATACGCAGGCACCGCCCAACCAAGCCTTAAAAGGGATCTGGTTTTATTGTCACATCATCTTGATTTTCGCCGGGGATGCCATGTTGGGGCTGGCCTGCGGTGCCGGAATTTTGTACCTGCTTCAGGAAAAAGGCATCAAGGACAGGAATCCGGGGTTCTTTTTCAAGCGTCTGCCGTCGCTGGACTTTCTGGATACTGTCAGTCATGCCTGTATTACCACGGGATTTTTTCTGCTGACACTGGGTCTGGTCACCGGGTTTGTGTATGCCAAAGTATTGTGGGGGCAGTTCTGGAGCTGGGATTTCAAGGAACTCTTTTCCATGGGGGCCTGGCTTGTTTATGCCGTATTGCTCCATCTTCGGCTGTATGCGGGCTGGCGGGGAAGAAAATCCGCCATCATGACCATTGTGGGATTCGGCATCATCGTGTTTACTTTTCTGGGCGTCAATCTGTTTCTGGGCGGGCATCACCAGGAATTCACCAAATAGCGGAAAACCCATGCCTAATATCATACTCATTGGTATCAATCATAAGACCGCACCGGTAGCACTCCGGGAAAAACTGTCTTTTTCCGAAGAGGAAATCCTGGCTGCTCTGGAAACCCTCAAGCAGCACCCGGGTATCAAGGAGATACTGATTTTTTCCACCTGCAACCGGACCGAAATTTTGTATGTGGCTACCCGGAGCGGTACCGTGGATGCCCTGGTCACCTTTCTTTCCGGCTGTAAACAGGTGTCTCCGTCTGAATTTGTGCCTGCATTGTATATCCTTCGAAAAGATGAGGCGATCCGCCATCTGTTCCGGGTGGCATCCAGTCTGGATTCCATGATGGTGGGAGAACCCCAGATTCTGGGACAGATCAAACAGGCGTACCGCATGGCCGTGAAAGCCGGCACATCCAGGGTGCTGCTCAACCGGATGATGCACAAGTCTTTTTCCGTGGCCAAGAAAGTCCGCAAGGAAACCGGGATTGGAGACAATGCCGTATCCATCAGTTATGCGGCCATCGAGCTGGCCAACAAAATTTTCAGCGAGCTGTCCACCAAAACCGTGATGCTTTTAGGGGCCGGAGAGATGGCGGAACTGGCGGTGGAACATTTGATTTCCCATGATGTCAAGCAGATCCGGGTGTCCAACCGGACATTTGAAAATGCCGTCTCACTGGCCGAACGGTTCAACGGCCGGGCCTTAGGGTTTGAAGAACGGGTGGATGCGTTGACCGACGTGGACATCATCATCTCCTCCACCGGCGCTGCCGAGTATGTCATCACAGCGGATCAGGTCAGGAAGGCCATGAAAAAACGCAAGTACCGGACCCTGTTTTTTATCGACATTGCCGTGCCCAGAGACATCGATCCGAAAATCAATGAGTTGTCCAATGTGTATGTATATGACATCGATGATCTCAAAACCGTGGTGTCATCCAACGTTAAGCAGCGGGAGCAGGAGACCGTCAAGGCGGAACGGTTTGTGTCCGAGGCCGTGATCAAGTTCAGACAATGGCTGGACAGTCTGGCCATCGTGCCCACCATCAAAGCGCTGAACGATAAAATGACGGCCATTGTGGACATGGAATGCGACAAGACCCTGTCGCATCTGTCCCATCTGCCGGAATCGGACAAGGATGCCATCCGGCGGATGACCCAGGCTATTGCATCCCGGGTGATGCACGACCCCATCATGTTTTTGAAGCATACCGGCGGCCACCGGGATGATTCCCTGTATCTGAATGTGGCCAGGCAGCTGTTCAATCTGGATATGCTGGAAAACCAATAAAATCTTTACAAGTGAGCGGGTTCTGATATAATACCCAATTTAATGTTTCTGGACCTTTGACCTTTAATTGAAAGATGAACATCATGAAACAAGAAGATCTGGAATATTTTCGTAATTTGTTGACCGACCGGCTCAATGAACTGCTGAAACATGCCGACAGTACGGTGACGGGCATGACCCAGCCCAAGGAGAATTTTGCCGATCCCACGGATCGGGCATCCCATGAAGCGGAAAGAAGCTTTGAACTGCGGATTCGTGATCGGGAACACAAATTGATAAAGAAAATCAAAAAAGCCCTGGAGCGGATCGATAACGGAACCTTCGGCCAGTGTGAAACCTGTGAGGAAGAGATCACTATCGAGCGGTTGAAAGCCCGGCCGGTAACCACCCAGTGCATTGAATGCAAGACCCGGGAAGAGGACATGGAAAATGCCCTCGGGCTTTGAGCGGTTCGGCTGTTGATTGATCTTCACATACATTCCACGGCTTCGGATGGATCTTTGTCTCCGTATGAGATTCTGTGTCTTGCCCGGGATACGGGCGTGCGGGCGATTTCTCTGACCGATCATGATACCATTGACGGGATTTTCGACATCCTGGACCACCTGCACGCCTTTCCGGTGGATTTTCTTTCCGGGGTGGAAATATCCTGTTCGCCGCCCAAAGGGTTTGACATGATCGGAAGTGTCCATCTTCTGGGATATGGATTTTCCCTGTATGACCGGCAGTTGAACCGGGTACTGGCAGAGGCGAAAATCGCCCGGAAACAAAGAAATCCAAAAATTGTCCGGCAGCTGCAGCACCTGGGGCTGGATATCACCATGGACGAATTGACACGACATTTCAAGACCCGTCAGATAGGGCGGCCCCATATTGCTGAAATGATGGTGAACAAAGGGTTTGTGACCTCGTTTGAGGAAGCGTTTGACACGTTTCTGGGGAACGGGTGTCCCGCATACGTGGAAAAGTACAAAATGTCCTGTGACCAGGCCATTCAGGCGCTGCTGGATGCCGGAGGCGTTCCGGTTCTGGCCCATCCCGGCCTGCTGTCGTTCAACACGACCCAGGACCTGGAACGATTCGTGGACACCCTGGTGGGGTACGGGCTCCAGGGAATTGAAGTGTTCTATACCGATCATGACGCCCGGAAGACCGCTTGTTTCAAAACCCTGGCCAAAAAAATGAAACTGCTGATCACCGGCGGTTCGGATTTTCACGGCAGTTTCAACAAAGGGGTGTGCCTGGGCAGGGGAAAGAACAATATCCGGGTGCCCTATACCTGTTTCAAGGCATTGACCGACCGGGTGACTGCCATGCGCAATCTTCACGACCGGCTGGACATTCTGGAATCCAATCTGGGCCATCGGTTCGTTGACCGGTCCCTGCTTCAGACAGCCCTTTGTCATCGGTCTTTTATGAACGAAAATCAGTTGGTGTGCGATTCAGACAACGAACGGCTGGAATTTTTGGGAGATGCGGTTCTTGGGCTGTGCGTGGGACATATTCTCATGCAGCGAAGCCCGGCCAAAAAGGAAGGGGACCTGTCCAGGCTCCGGTCGACCCTGGTGAGCGAACCGTCCCTGGCGGATATGGCCCGGTCCATCGATCTGGGCCGCTTCGTCCGGCTGGGAAAGGGCGAAGCCGGATCCGGAGGGGCGGATAAGAGTTCCATTCTTTCCGATACCTTTGAAGCGGTGGTGGCGGCCGTATTTCTGGATGCCGGATTCGATGTCGCCTGCGACCTGGTTCAGCGCCTGTTTGAACAGGCCGTGGATCAGGTTCTGGCAAGCGATCATACCGTGGACTACAAAAGCAGTATTCAGGAATATGCCCAGGAGGTGTTTTCCCAGGCCCCGGTCTATATCGTAACAAAGGAATTCGGCCCGGACCATGACAAAACCTTTGAAGTCAGCCTGGAGCTGGCCCATGTCCAGACCCGGGGATTGGGTAAATCCAAAAAAGCAGCGGAGCAGGATGCCGCCGGGAAAGCCCTGAAGCGGCTCAAGATCTGTTGACCTCATGACCGGTTCTCCCCTGGTCATTCCGGTGTTCATCCCCCATTCAGGATGTCCTCATCAGTGTGCTTTCTGCAACCAGACCGTATTGACCGGTGAAACATCACAGGTGCCGGATGCCGGTCGTGTGGCTGAAATCATCCAGACATACCTGGACCGTTCCATGCCCCGGTCCCGGGTGGAAGTGGCGTTTTTCGGGGGCAATTTTCTGGGTCTGGCATCCGGGCGGATCACAGATCTGATGGAAAGTGTCCAGCCGTTCCTCGACAGCGGGGTTGTTCACGGTATCCGGTTTTCCACACGGCCCGATACCGTGACGAAAAACCGGATGGAACAGATTGCGCATTACCCGATCCGCCTGGTGGAGCTGGGTGTGCAATCCATGGATGACCGGGTTTTGGCACGGGTGAAACGGGGACATACCCGGGAGGATACCTGCCGGGCCATGGACCTGCTGAGGGCGTTTAAAATCAACGCCGGAGTCCAGATCATGGCAGGGCTTCCCGGAGACAGCCTGGACGGGGTGATCCAGACATCACAGATACTGGCAAAAATGCATCCGTCGACCGCCCGGATTTACCCGGCCCTGGTTTTGAAAAACACCCTGCTGGCCCGATGGTATCACAACGGGACCTACCAGCCCCTGACCCTGGATCAGGCTGTGGAGGTGACCAGCCGAGCGTACCGGATTTTCACTCAGGCCGGTGTGACGGTGATCCGCATGGGGGTTCAGGTGTCTGCTTTCGAGATGGCGTCGGTTCTGGCCGGACCCTGTCATCCGGCGTTCGGTCATCTGGTTCATTCAAGGATGATGTACCAGACGGTGGTACAGAAAATCCAGGCGCTCGGGTCGGTTCAGGGTTCAGGAATGATCCGGTTGCGGGTTCACCCTTCCGGGGAAGCCCGGTTGCGCGGACACCGGAACGGCAACCTGCTGAGGTTGAAAAACAGATTTCCAAAAATCGATTTTCGCGTGCAGGGTGATCCGGCGGTAGGGCCGGGTCAGATCGACATCGTTAAATTCCCTGTTTGAACAGATCGTCCAAGTCCATGATCGAGTCGGGTTTCGGCGTATGTTTTGTGGGCACCGTCCCTTCCTTGAAGCATTCGAAGATGGTTTCTTTTGATTCATCGATGGGCAGCAAGCCGGTTTTTGCATCGATTTTGGTAAATACCACGCCGTCCGGCACAGTAAATGTTCTGACGGGTTTTCCTTCCAGGGCCTGCTGCATAAAATCCAGCCATATGGGGCTGGCGGTTCTGGAACCGGTCTCCCCTTTTCCCAGGGATTCTCCCTGATCCAGTCCCACCCAGACCCCGGTGGTGTATCTCGGGGTGTATCCCAAAAACCACGCATCATAAAGGTTGTTGGTGGTGCCGGTCTTTCCGGCCACCGGCCGGTTCAACGCCTTGACCCGCTGCCCGGTGCCGGAGGTTACCACACTTTTCAACAGGTGGGTCATGATGAAGGCGGTGCTCATGTCGATGACTTTTTTTCGCGCCAGCTGGGAAGTTTCCAGAAGATTCCCGTGACGATCGAAAATTTTGGTGATAAACACCGGTTCGATAAAATAACCGAGATTGGAAAACACGGCATAGGCATTGACCAGTTCGAGCAGTGACACACCGGAAGATCCCAGGGCAATGGACAGGTTTTCGCTGATCTCAGAAGTGATGCCCAGTTTTCTGGCATAATCGATCGCATAGGGAATCCCGATATCCTGAAGAATTTTGATGGTGACCACATTTCTGGAATGCACCAGGGCCTGCCTGAACAGGGTAGGCCCGTAAAAGGTTTTAGCATAGTTCTGGGGCTTCCAGATGAAGTCTCTTTTAGCGTCCTCATATACCAAAGGCGAATCCATGATCACTGTGGCAGGGGTGTATCCCTTGTCCAATGCTGCAGCGTAAATGATGGGCTTGAACGCGGAACCGGGCTGGCGCCGGGATTGATAGGCCCGGTTGAACTGACTGTCTCTGAAATCCCGTCCGCCGATCATGGCTTTGACATGGCCGGTTTCCGCCTCGATGCTCAACAGGGCGGCCTGGGCCACAGGTTCCTGGAACAGGGTGAACTCATAATCCGTTCCGGTTTTTGACGGGGTTTTGACCTGGACCTGAATGATATCTCCGGGTTTCAACACCTGAGACGGGGCTGTCACTTTGGATTCATAATAAGCGATTTTCGGATTCGGCCGGCGGGCCCATGTCATGGTGTCCAGCTGGATGATGCCTGAAAAATTGCCGACCCGAACCCCGACCTGTTTGTTTTGATCGTTCACCTCCAGGACCACGCCGGTATGAATATCTCCCTGATTCAGCAGGCTTTCCTGAATTTTTTCCGCCTCACTGGCGCAGAATGTTTCGATCTCGGAAACCGGAATCTGTCCGGACGGTCCCCGGTATCCCATGCGCCGGTCCAGATCCACCAGGCCTTTTTGGACAGCCGTTTGTCCCATTTTCTGGTATTCGATGTTCACGGCGGTATGGATCTCGAGCCCCTGGTTGTAGAGGGCATCGGCACCGTATTTTTTTTCGACATAGCGTCTGACATGCTCGGTATAGAAGGGCACTTGCTCAATGAACCAGTTTTTCCGGGGTTTGATATCCAAAGGCGTGTCAATGGCTTCGGTGACGTCCACATTGGAAACCATTTCTTCTTCCTTCATTCGATTCAGCGTATAGATCTGACGCTGTTTGGCCCGATCCGGAAATTGAAACGGAGAATACCGGCTGGGTGCCTGGGGAAGGCCTGCGAGCATGGCGCATTCTGCCAGATTCAGATCTCTGGCCTGTTTGCCAAAGTAATTTTCCGCTGCCGCTTCCACGCCATAGGCCCCGTTGCCCAGATAGATCTGGTTCAGGTATAAAAATAAAATTTCATCCTTGGTGAATTTTTTTTCAATCCGGTAGGCCAGAATGGCTTCCTTGATTTTCCGTTCATAGGTCCGTTCCGGAGTCAGCAGAAACGACTTGGTGACCTGCTGGGTGATGGTACTGCCTCCCTGGGTGATGGCCCCGGCCTGAAAGTTTTTGATAAACGCCCTGAAAATAGACTGAATGTCAATGCCTGGATGTTCCCGGAACCTGGAATCCTCAGCTGCCAGAAATGCGTTGATCAGGTTGTCCGGCATCTCGGACAACGGGATGACAATCCGGCGCTCATTGTAAAATTCACCGATTTTTCTGCCGTCATCGGAAAATACATAGGAAACCGTGGCCGGTTGATAATCTTCCAATGAGTTGATTTTGGGCAGATCCTGGCTCAGATAGACATAGAGTCCGGCCAGTCCTCCGGCGGTCAGCAGGATGGATATGAAAACAAAAATACTGGCCCACTTAATGAAAGAGAGCATCCAGCGGGTTTCTTTTTTTTTTCTTTTTTTCAGGATCTCGGATCTGGTTTTCTTGTTGGTCATAATGGCATGACAACCTGTATCAAAGGGTTTGTCCGTTTTTTCTGGTTTCGGCAGACCCCCTCCCTGTGAGGCGATGACTTAAACCGAAAAATCAGTGTGCGGATCATACCGTTTTTTTTGCAGAACATCAACCAGGACGAACATCCCTTTGTTCATGAACAACACCCCGGTGAAAATTCGGATCGTTTAAAAATTGACTTTTTATGGAATTTTAGCTAAAAAATAAAGTTTGGGTTAACATGATAAAAAAAGGAAATGAATCAACCCATGATCCAGCTTGATTTTGAAAAATGCGGAGGACTGATTCCTGCTGTTGTTCAGGATGACGTCACCGGTGAGATACTGATGCTGGCCTATATGAACCGGGCGGCATTCGACAAAACGGTTGAGACAAAAAAAGCGACCTATTTCAGTCGTTCGCGCAACGGATTGTGGACCAAAGGGGAATCTTCGGGACATGTGCAGTATGTCAAAGAGATCCGGGTGGACTGCGATCTGGACACCGTGGTTCTGAAAGTGGAGCAGACAGGTCACGGCGCCTGTCACAAGGGATATAAAAGCTGTTTTTACAGGGCCGTTGATGGAAATGAACTCAAGATCGTCGAATCTCAGACGTTTGATCCTGAAAAGGTATATGAATGATGGAAAAAATACTTAAACTGGGCATCCCCAAAGGAAGCCTTCAGAATGCGACAATTGACCTGTTCCGACGGTCTGGATGGAAGATCAATGTGGAAGGCAGGAGCTATTTTCCCGACATCGACGATGACGACATCGAATGCGCCCTGTGCCGGGCCCAGGAGATGTCCATCAATGTGGACACCGGAGTCATCGATGCCGGATTGACCGGGCTGGACTGGGTGGCGGAACATGAGTCGGATGTCCATGTGGTGACGGATCTGGTCTATTCCAAGGTCAGTGCCCGGCCGGCCCGGTGGGTGGTGGCCGTGGCCAGTGAGTCCCCGATTCAAACCCTTGAGGATCTGGAGGGCAAAACCATTTCCACGGAACTGGTGAAGTTCACCCGGCGGTTTTTCAAGGAGCGCAATATCAATGTTACGGTCAAGTTTTCCTGGGGTGCCACTGAAGCCAAAATCGTGTCCGGCCTGGCCGATGCCATCGTGGAGATCACGGAAACCGAAAGTACGATCCGGGCCCACAACCTGCGGGTGATCCACGAGGTCATGACAACCAACACCCAGCTGATCGCCAACAAAAAGGCCTGGGAGGCACCCGCCAAAAGAGAGAAGATCGAACAGATCGCCCTGCTGCTTCAGGGGGCGCTGGTGGCGGACCGGATGGTAGGCATCAAAATGAATGTGCCGGAAAAGAAAATCGCTAAAATCGTTTCTCTGCTGCCCAGTCTGAATGCCCCCACCATCGCCTCTCTGTACCAGTCCGACTGGTTTTCGGTGGAGAGCATCATCGATACCAGGTATGTCAGAGACCTGATTCCCCAGCTGCTCAAGCAGGGGGCGGAAGGCATTATCGAATATCCCCTCAATAAGGTGCTGTAGCATGAAACCTGCCACACGGTGTGACCAGATCAAGCCTTTCATTGTCATGGATGTGATGGAGAAGATTCATCAAATGGAGGCGGCCGGTATCGATGTGATTCACATGGAGATTGGAGAGCCGGACTTTGATGTGCCCGAATGTGTGAACCGGGCGACCCGGGCGGCCCTGGACTGCCACGCCACCAGCTATACCCACAGCCTGGGCGACATCCGGCTGCGCGAGGCCATCGCCCAATATCACAAAACCACCTATGGCACTTTTGTGGATCCGGGACAGATTCTGGTGACCTCCGGGACATCCCCGGCCATGCTGCTGCTGTTTTCCGCCCTGGTGAACCCCGGTGATGAAATCATTGTGTCGGACCCCCATTATGCGTGTTATGCCAATTTCATCCATTTTGTTCAGGGCGTACCGGTGTTTGTCAAGGTGTTTGAGGATGAGGGATTCGTGTTCACTCCGGAGGCGATCGAGGCAAAGATCACGCCGAAAACCAGAGCAATTTTTATCAATTCCCCGTCCAATCCTACCGGGAACGTGATTCCGGAAGACCGGATGAAACAGATCGTGGCGGTGGCGGAAAAACACGGGGTGAGCATCATTTCCGATGAGATCTACCATGGTCTGGTGTATGAGGGAAAAGAGCATTCCATTCTGGAATTCACCCCCCACGCGTTTGTGCTCAACGGGTTTTCCAAACTGTTTGCCATGACCGGCCTGCGCCTGGGATATCTGATCGCACCCTTTGAATTTATCCGGGCCCTGCAGGTGCTTCAGCAGAATTTTTTCATCTGTGCCAATTCCTTGACCCAGCTGGCCGGGGTGGCGGCCCTTGAAGAAGCCTGTGAGGATACCCGCCAGATGAGAGAAGTCTACAACCGGCGGCGGCTGTACATGCTGCAGCGGCTCGATGACATGGGGCTTGCCGTCAAGGTGCCTCCCACGGGGGCGTTTTATATTTTTGTGAATGTGAAGCATATTTCCACAGATTCCTATGCCCTGGCATTCGATATTCTGGAAAAGGCCCACATCGGGGTGACACCCGGGATCGATTTCGGGGCCAACGGGGAAGGATATCTCAGATTCTCCTATGCCAATTCCATGGATAACCTGACCCGGGGGATGGACCGGATGGCTGCCTATCTTGCGACAAAGTCATGAAGATCCGTGACGTTCAATTCGTGAAAAGCGCGGTGAAACCGGATCAGTATCCCGATTACGCAGTGCCTGAAATCGCGTTTGCCGGAAGGTCCAATGTGGGGAAAAGCTCCATGATCAATACCCTGATCCAGCGCAAAGATCTGGTAAAAACCAGTTCCCGGCCCGGGTGCACCCAGCTGATCAATTTTTTTCTGGTCAATGATGCCGTGTCTTTTGTGGATCTTCCCGGATACGGGTATGCCAAAGTATCCAAGAAGATCCGGGCCGCGTGGCAGCCCATGGTGGACGCCTATCTGACGCATCGCCCCAATCTGCTGGGTCTGGTGCTGATCATCGATATCCGCCGGGATCCCCAGGAAGAAGAGCGCAATCTGGCCCAATGGCTGATGTCCCATGACATGCCGTATCTGGTGGTGCTCACCAAAGCGGACAAACTGTCAAAAACCCGGCAGCAGAAACGGGCCGCACTCATCAGTTCTCAAATGAACCGGACCGCCGGTGAAGTGATCGTGTTTTCCGCCAAAACCCGGGTGGGGAGAGAAACCATAATGGATGAAATCGACAACCTGATCTCATGGCATGAACAGGGCGGGGAGGAAACCGACTGATGGAACAAGACTTCCGATCCGGTTTTGCCGCCATCATCGGGGCGCCCAATGCGGGCAAATCCACACTGCTCAATCAGGTGCTGGGACAGAAAATTTCCATTACTTCGAAAAAACCCCAGACAACAAGAGACCGGATTCTGGGTATCGTGAACCGGCCCGGATCCCAGATTGTGTTTGTGGACACTCCCGGCATCCACAAAAGCGGGACCCTGCTCAATCAGCGGATCGTGGACCAGGCGTTGCAGGCCGTGGGGGATGTGGATCTGGTATTGTTCTTGGTGGATACGGTCTCCTGCAACCATGCGGCGGAAAACATGATTCTGTCCCGGTTGAAACAGGCGGGCAAGCCGGTGATTCTGGTTCTGAACAAGATCGATCTGGCGGGCAGGCAAACCGTGTTCGAGCGGACAAAAGCGCTGGCGCCGGTGTTTGAATTTGCAGCCGTCGTCCCGATATCCGCACGGCAGAACATCCAGGTGGACCGGTTGATGGGTGAAGTGGAAACTCATCTGCCGTCAGGGCCCCGTCTGTATCCGGAAGACACCTTCACGGACGTCACCGAGAAATTTCTGGTCAAAGAGATCATCCGGGAAAAAGTGTTCCGTCTCACCGGCATGGAAATTCCCTATTCATCGGCCGTGACCGTGGATGCCTTTGAGGTGGAAAAAAAATACATTGTGATTCATGCCAGCATTCATGTGGTAAGGGATTCGCAAAAAGGCATCGTCATCGGAAAAAAAGGGGCCATGCTGTCTGCCATCGGCACCCGTGCCCGGCAGGACATGGAAAAAATGCTGGGAAGAAAAGTGCTGCTCAAGCTCTTTGTAAAGGTTACCAAAGACTGGGTGAGCAATCAGCGGATACTCAACGAATTCGGGTATTGAAACGAGCGATGGAACCGGATTTTTTCATAGATGACCTGTTTTTGAAAAAAGAGCGGGCCAAAGCCAGAAAATTGAGACACACCCAGTGGTGGAAGCGCAAATGCGACAAAGGTATCTGCCATTACTGCGGCCAACGGTTTCTGCCGTCAGATTTGACCATGGACCATCTCATTCCATTGATCCGGGGAGGGCGGTCGGAAAAGTTCAATCTGGTGCCCTGCTGCAAAGACTGCAACTCGAAAAAACAGCAGATGCTGCCCTGGGAGTGGGATGTGTATCTGCAACGGCTCAAACCGGCGCCTTAAAAGCACAAGGCATCAAAAATCGATGATCGGAAATCGATGCCTTGCGGTTCAGCTTGGACGGAAAAATATTATTTTCTGCTGCACAACCGGTGAATGGTCTGCGCATGCCATTCGCCGCGTCCTGAGAATGTGGGCTGCCCCAGATCCACCAGGTGTTTGGCGATTTGATCGTAGGTCGCTCCCTCATCTCTCATGGTTTGGATGATGTTTATGATTTCTTCCCGGGGAAGCAGCGAGGTGCTGTCTGAGACGGGTGCTTGTGAGGTTTTTTCAGCAGAGGTTTTTCTGCGTTTTCTGATCACCCGGCGTTTGGATTTCATTTCGCTGCCATGGGCGGCTGGCCCGGTGGTCTCGGGATACCGGGATGAAAGACTGCCTGTCCGGGGAGGCATGGTGTCCATAGACGTTTCCGGAGATGTGCCCTGTGCCGGCTCCGGCTCCGCTTCCTGCACGGCATCATAACGGGGGTCCGGTGTTACACCGGATTCCTGCAAAGGGGCATGGCCCATGCGCAGATGGCTGACAATATGCTCGATGGCAAAGGCCTGGCGTTCGATCATATCTGCGGTGCGTTCCTGAATGCTGGACATGTATTCCTGATTTTTGATCAGGATTTCAACATGATGGGTCAGGTTTTCAATGGCATCCGCCAGCAGCGTGATCCCGGGATCCTCGGGCGGCAGCTGGTTTCCCATGGGACCCGGGGGAATGGGCTGCCGCTTGATGTTGGGATTTCTATGGTTTTGATAGCCATTGCTGTAGGAGTTGTACCTGGGTGCGTTGTTGTATTGATAAGAGTTGTCATAGGTTTTGCGTGTCTTGGGCGCCCGCGGTTTATCGGCCTGTCCGTTGCGCAGGCTGTGTAGAAAATCATTCATTTAATTCATATTCTCCTTGAACATTTGTGCCGGCCATGGAAATGGCCGGATTTTCGCAAGTAAACATCATCATTGGTTTTTTAGAAATCGACCCGGAATTTTTTCCGAATATGGGCATTTATTCTAAATGCACTTTATATATCCCCTTTTTTTGTTGTTTTGTCAAGATCTTTCTGCGATTTTTCAGCGACGACAGACTGGATTTCGCTTGAATGAACGGGATTTACAAACTGAGGCGATATTCATAATCCCGGATCAGCTCAACCGCCTGATTCGTGGAGGGGATCCGGGAAAGCGATGCCCGAATCCCGGTGCACCCGGGCATTGCTTTGACAAACCAGGGAAGCCGGCCCCGAAGCATGCGGCATGCGGCCATTTCTCCGAAATGTCCGACGTACAGCTGAATGAGCCGTTCCATTTTTCTGAAGATGTCTGATGCGGTGACAGGGTGGCTGACGCCTTGGGAAATCAGGGTTTCCACCTGCCCGGGAAGAAACGGGTTGGTCATGGCACCCCGGCCGATCATGACCGCATCGCATCCGGTCTGATTCAGCATTTCCAATGCATCCGCCGGGGTAAGAATATCGCCGTTCCCGATCACCGGCAAAGTGGTCTGGTCCTTCAGCCCCCGGATCAGCTCCCGGTCTGCATACCCTTTGAATCCCTGGGTGGCTGTCCGGGGATGGAAAACAACCGCATCCACCCCTTCTTTTTCAGCCATGTCAACCAGGGCGAACGCTTGAGAGCCGGAGGGATCCCACCCGGATCGTATTTTGATGGTCAGTGCCAGGGATGTGGCCCGCCGGACCGCCTGAATGATTCTTCGGCTCATCGGCAGATCATTCATCAAAGCAGCTCCGGCCCCCTGCTTGATAACTTTTTTCACACTGCATCCGAAATTGATGTCAAGAATGTCTGCAATACCCATGCTGGTAATCTCCGCCGCAGCCCGGGCCATGATATCGGGTTCAGCCCCGAAAATCTGGACGGACAGCGGCCGTTCTTCCGGACAGGATGCCAGCAGGGAAAGGGTTTTTTCTGAATTGTAAAACAGGCCTTTGGCACTGATCATCTCCGAACAGACGACCGCAGTGCCGCATTCCTTTACCAGGCGTCGAAACGGCAGGCTGGTGACGCCGGCCAGAGGGGCCAGAAATGTTTTTCCCCGGATGTTCACAGGTCCGATTTGCCATGCCGGCATCCGGCTCGGCTGAACACCGAAACAAGTCTCAGTCTGCGGGAGGGTCATGATTTTTTTTCAGATCTGCAAAGGAAATAATATTGTCTGTTTTTGAAACATCTGTTTCTTTCTGGTTCGTATCAGGATTTCGGGAAAACGCCGGTGTTTCTTTGGGCGCATGAATCGTTTCCAGGCGCATGCGCTTGCCGTTCATCTGGAATTCCTCTCCATTGATATACGCGTCTTTCAAGATCCAGGTCACGGTCTGCAAAGGAATCTGAAGCATGAGCAGTTTGATCTGAAACCAGCCTTTTTTGGGATCCGGCAGAATGCTCTCAACCCTTGCAAAGGATATGGGTGCATCTTCCAGATAGATCAAAATCACATCGTTGACGGTTGCCATGGGGCTCCTTTTCTTTTGTTTTTTTTTCCGGAACAATATACCATATTCCTGGATGAATCAAAACAATGGACAGGGAATGACTTTGGGTGCCGGTAACAAAAAATGGCAGGTATTCATGCTGGTGGGTGTTTCGATTTTCATGTCCACCCTGGACTCCAGTATCGTGAATGTGGCCCTGCCGTATATCATGGAAGATCTGTCTTCGGATGTACGGACCGTGCAGTGGGTGGTAGTGGTGTATCTGCTCACCGTGTCTTCGCTGCTGTTGACCTTTGGCAGGCTGTCGGATATCCGGGGCCGCCGGCAGATATATGTGATCGGATTTCTGGTGTTCACTGCGGGGTCCTTTTTGTGCGGCCAGGCAGGGACTTCCTGGATGCTGGTGAGTGCAAGAATGTTGCAGGGAATCGGGGCGTCCATGCTCATGGCCTGTTCTCCGGCCCTGGTGGTGGATGCGTTCCCTCAAACGGAACGGGGCAAGGCACTGGGCATGATGGGGGCGGTGGTGGCTGCGGGCCTGACCCTGGGCCCTCTGGCAGGCGGGATGATTCTGGCATATTTTTCATGGCGACTGATTTTTTATATCAATATTCCCATCGGGGTGATGGCGGTAGTGGCCGGGATCCTGGTACTCAGAGACCTGCCTGCCGGAAACGGAAGCCGGGAACCGCTGGATAAAGCCGGCAGCCTGTTTTTGAGCCTTTTTTTGTGCAGCCTGATTGTGACCCTGACAAGGCTTCCGGACTGGGGGATAATTTCTTTAAAAACCGGGCTGGGTTTGGCGATCGCCGTTACAAGCGGTCTGGGATTTGTCCTGAATGAAACGCATGCCGATTACCCGCTGCTGGATCTGGGATTGATGAAGATTCGGCTGTTCATCCTTCCATTGATATCAACGGCCATTCTTTTTGCCAGTCTTTTTCTCCTGGTTTTCATGATGCCGTTCTATCTTACCTACCCCGCTGGATTCACTGCCTCGAAAACCGGGATCATCATGATTGTTCCGTTTCTGTTTTTATTGATTATCTCTCCGGTATCCGGTATCCTGGCCGACCGGCTGGGCTCCAGGCTGCTGTGTACGCTGGGCATGGCGTTTATGTGTCTGTCCTTGTTCTTTTTGATTTTCCTGTCTCCAAAACCGGATATTTTTGCCATTGTCTGGCGCATGGCTTTGGCTGGTATCGGCACGGCGTTGTTTGTTTCTCCCAACAATACCGCCATCATGGGCGCTGTGGCCGTGCATCAGCGGGGAATCGCCTCGGGGGCTGTCGCTACGGCCCGGACCGTAGGCATGGTTTTCGGGGTCGCTCTGGCCGGAACGATATTTTCAGCGTTTCTGACATTTCAGGGGAAAGGAATGGACAGTTATATCCCCGCCATGGCGCCGGCGTTCATGGCCGGATTCAGGCATGTGATGGCAGCCGGAACCCTCCTGGCTGCCATCGGTGTTGCGGTGACGTTTTCCCGGGGAAGCGAGAAAGGTAAAACCACGGGTACGATCTGAAATTATTGTCTGTCGCGGGGAACCACGAATACGGGAACAGAGGACCGTTTCAATACTTTGCGGACCAGTTTGTCCCCCATGGCCTTTGCCACCAGTCCCTGCTGTCTGCACCCCATGACGATGAACGCGCAGTCTTCCTCAACGGCTGTGGACACAATTTCATCTGCAATGGATTGCCCTTCCGCCACCAGGATTTTTTTGATTGGAGACGCTTCGTCGGCTGGTGTTTTTTCCCGGTCTTCGAAAAATCCGGCAATGGCCTGACGGATTCTCAGCGCATCCACGTTCTTCCCGATGAGCAGGTCCTGGGCGCCGGTTTTGTGCTTGGCCCTGATCTCCTTGTAAAGATTTTCGCCGAATGCCATTTGCACCTGTCTTTGAGCGGACGGACTGGCTTCCTCCATCACGTGAAGAACAATCAGGTTGGCGCCGGTGTAAGTGGCCATGGCAACGGCATGTTCAAAAACCGGTTTCATGTCCACAGACAGGTCGGAAGCAAAAAGAATGTTCTGTACTTTTCTGGTCATTGAATTTCTCCCGTAGGTTTATTAGGGTAAAAACGGTAACATCAGTATCGAATCAGTCACTATCATATACATAAATAATTGTTTTGCAAGTCTGTTCTTTGTTTGATTCGTTCATCAGGCAAGAACGGCACCCGGCCGTTTTAATGTCAACCCGTTCAACCATGTCCGGCGGGCCGGATTCCAGGAAACAGGGATATGGGTTGAATCCGGTTCTGTTGATGATTATAGTCTGTTTTGAGTATTTATTTAAGGGAGGTGTCATGAAAGAAATGCTTTGGATCCTTGGTTTTATCGGCGTCTATCTGCTGCTTCAGATTTATGTTCTGCCAAAAATGGGAATTTCCACCTGAATGAGAGATGCCTGTCAGTTGACAGGCAAGAAGTCCGGCATGGAGCAGCACACAGACATAATGGAAAACCGCCCGCCGTCAAAGCCTGACAAAACAAGTGCCCAGGGAGATGACGGATCCGTAGATCGAACAGACCAGTGATTGCTTTGGTAAGGCCGCGGGATCAGGGGCAAAACAGCGGACCGGTGTCAAATAACTCCGCCACATGGGCGAAATAGGCCTCAAGGGAAGGGGCGCGCAGAATTTTTTTTATCTGTTTGTCGTGATCCTTGAAAGAAGGTCCCAGGTAATGCCAGAATCCTTTCATCCGGCCGATCAGATGCCCGGGACCGGAAAACCGGTCTGCATAGGCGGCCGTCAGATCGTCGTGAAACCGTTGAAGCCGTGACAGACGCCGGGCCGGGTCTGACAGCTTCCCTTTGATCTCCTCGGGCAGAAAGGGATTGGACAGAATGCCCCGGCCGATCATGAACCGGCGGATATCGGGAAATCGGTGCCTCACCCGTGAGAATGATGTCATGTCCGTAATATCCCCGTTGTACACAAACGGGTGAACACAGGCTTCCATGGCCGCCTCGAACGCGTCAAGATCCGCCTCTCCATCATACATCTGAACCCCTGTGCGGGGGTGCAGGATCACATGATCCAGGGAGTGCCGGTTCAATACCTGGATCAGGTCATGGATTTCTTTTTTATCCTTCCGGCCCAGGCGGATCTTCACCGACAACGGCACCGGCATCTGCGCAACAATGGTTTCCAGAAGCCTGTCAATGGTTTCCGGAAACATCAACAGGCCGGATCCCCGCTTTTTTTTGGCGATCTTGGAATGGGGGCATCCCAGGTTCCAGTTGATCAGCGCGTGTCCCATGTCGGCCAGGTGCCGGGCCAGGCAGATGAAGTCTTCTGCCGCATTGCCCAGGATCTGGGGGGTAACCGGCAGGGTCTGGTTGAATTTCGGGTCCACGTCCCTGATCCGGGCCGGTTTGATGCGCTGCTGTCCCATGGTGGAGATGAATGGGGCAAGGGCTTCATCCACACCGGAAAAATGCGCGGCATACACATTTCTGAACGTCACATCCGTAAATCCCTGCAAGGGGGCCATGATCAGGGTGAAATCGCTGGTTGTCACAAGATATCGTCCCTTCCGTATAATTTTGGTTGTAACTTTTATCAAAGCCTTGACAAGGGTCATGGCCATGTGCGATGAAGCAGGTTGTTTCGGGCTGATGCTATATATAACATTTAACTGGATTGCAAGGAGTGTTTACCGGTATGAAAGAACTTTATCAGGAATTGATCCGCATCAACCAGATGGCGGACGATTCCCGGAAAGAAGACAGGGCCAGATCCTTTTTCAACACGTTGAACCAGAAGCTGCTTCCGGATCAGTTCAACTGGGCGGAACAGATTTTCGAAGATTTTCATGTGAAAAAACATCCTGAGAAAACCGCGTTGATCTGGCATGATATCCACACCGGTGACACCCGGTCGTTCACTTATCTGGAAATGATACACAAAGCCAACCAGCTGGTGAATTTTCTGTCTGAAAACGGGGTGGGGCATAAACAGAACATGTATATGATGGCCCCTGTTGTCCCCGAGATGTGGTTTGCCGGCCTGGCATGCATCAAAGCCGGTATCGTGGCGGTGCCCACGGCCACGACCATGACCCCCAGGGAAATGGAATACCGGTTTGAAACCTATCCGCCGGATGTGGTGCTGGCGGATGAAGCCAGTGCCGAGTTCATCGATCAGGCGGCCGAACAGACCGGTATTCATCCCAAAATCAAATTGGTGCTGGGTAACAGAGAGGGCTGGACCGGGTTTGATGAGATTTTCCGGCAACCCGTGGCCGCACCGGCCGCCCCCACCCGGTCCGATGACATTTTGTTCTGCTTTTTCACCTCCGGCACCACCGGACTTCCCAAACGCGTGGGACATACGGCCGTGTCATATCCCCTGGGCCATCTGTCCACCAGCGTCATCATCGGTGTCAAACCTGAGGACATTCATCACAATCTGAGTGCGCCCGGCTGGGCCAAATGGTCCTGGTCCTCTTTTTTCGTGCCGTTCAATGTGGGGGCCACCGTGACCGCGTTTTCCTTTTCCGCACTCGATCCGGGACTGTATCTCAAGGCCCTGGAAACACATCAGGTGACCACGTTCTGTGCCCCGCCCACAGCCTGGCGGATGTTTGTGAATTCGGATCTGTCCGGCATCCGGTTGACCGGACTGCGCCAGTCTGTATCCGCAGGTGAGCCGTTGAACCCGGACGTGATCAACCGGTGGGAAAAACATACCGGCACCCGGATTCGTGATTTCTACGGACAGACCGAATCCACCGCCATGATCGGGAATCCGCCCTGGATGGCCGATAAAATGCGGTCCGGCTCATTCGGTATCCCGTCATTCATGTATGATGTGGCCCTGGCCGATGATGAAGGCAATGAGATCACCACCCCGGATACGGTGGGGCATATTGTGGTCAAGCTGGACAGATGGCGGGGTATCGGTCTGTTCTCCGAATATATCGGCAATCCGGAGAAAATGAGTTCCGTGTTTGTGGATAATTTCTATTATACCGGAGACCGGGCGTCGTTTGATGCGGATGGATACTGGTGGTTTGTGGGAAGGGCCGATGATGTGATCAAATCATCGGATTTCCGTATCGGTCCCTTTGAGGTGGAAAGCGCCCTGATCGAGCATCCGGCCGTCGCAGAAACAGCCGTGGTAGGGGCACCGGATCCCCAGAGATATCAGCTTGTCAAAGCGTATGTCATCCTGAATCCCGGATTCGAGGGCAACCGGGAACTGGCCCTGGAATTGTTCAAGCACACCACCAATATCCTGGCGAAATTCAAGATTCCCAGAATCATCGAGTTTGTGACCGAAGTGCCCAAGACCATTTCCGGCAAAATCCGGCGCATCGAACTGCGGGAAATGACGGCGTCCAAATCGGATCCGGCGGGATCCGGCCAGTTTCAGGAATACTTTTACTGGGATTTTCCGGAATTGAGTTCCAAAAACCGGAAATAGCGGTTCCCTTTATTCAAAGGGCATTTCCACTTCGATCTCTCCGCTGCCGGATCGAACGAATTTGGCGTTGGGGTACCGTTTTTGGAACACTTTGAGCATTTTGCGGTTTTCCGCAAGCACTGTGGCAATGAAACTGGTGTAATTGTTTTCTTTTGCGATCTCTTCAAGGGTTTTTAGCAGAAAGGATCCGATACCCATGCCGTGGAAGTCCTCTTTCACCAGAAAAGCGACCTCTGCGGCATTTTCCGTGGCCTCGGCATAGGAGCCGATGGCCACGATCTGTTTGCGCTGCCCGGCCTGCATGACCCCGATCAGGGTCATGTTCCGGCGGTAATCCACCTCAGCCCATTGCTGCTGGAGCATTTCTCTGGAAAATACCTTGCGTTTGTTGAAAAACCGGTAGTAGATGGAATCTTCCTGCAAAGAGTAGTAAAAGTGACGGGATTCGAATTCATCGGACGGCAGCAGGGGACGGAAATTGATATCTTTTCCGTTGTCCAGTTTCAGGGAATACTGATAGGAATCCAGAAACATCAGGTCCTGGCTGGTGGGCGGCACCTGATCCGGGAAGATATAGTGGCGTTTCTTGGCTTCCTCGATCAACTCCTTTCTGAATTTGGGATGGGCGATCTGGGCCAGCTCCATGACCCGCTGATAAATGCTTTTGCGCCGCATTTCCGCAATCCCGTATTCGGTGACTATGATGTCGATGTCGCCTCTGGTGGTGGCCACGCCGGCCCCTTCACTCAAGTGGGGCACAATGCGGGACACGGTATCGTTCTGAGCTGTGGACGGAATGATGATAATGGAAAACCCGCCTTCCGACATGGCGGATCCCCGGATGAAATCCACCTGATCCCCGATGCCGCTGTAAAACAGATATCCCTTGGAATCGGTGCACACCTGGCCGGTAAGGTCCACCTCCAAAGCCGAACTGATAGAGATCAGCCGGTCGTTTTTCGCTATGACGTTGGGGTCATTCACAAATTCCGATGATTTGAAATAGAACATGGGGTTGTTGTCCACATAATCGTATAGCTCTTTGGAACCCATGCACAACGAGGCGACCACCCGATCCGGCAGATAATTTTTCTTTCTGTTGGTGATCACTTTTTTATGAAACAATGGCAACAGTCCGTCGGTGATGACCTGGGTGTGGATGCCCAGGTCTTTTTTGTCTGCCAGATAAGGCACCACGGCGTCGGGCAGATGCCCGAACCCGATCTGCAGGGTGGCGCCGTCATCCACCAGCATGTTGACGTAATGCCCGATGCGCTCGATGACTTTCTGGTTTTTCTGGCTGGGCAGGGATTCCAGTATCGGTTCCTCATATTCCACCAGAAAATCGATTTCATCGATATGCACCACGGAATCCCCCCAGGTTCTGGGCATCTGTGGGTTGATCTGTGCGATGACCAGATCCGCATTTTTCATTCCCGAGAGTGTGATGTCCACGGATATACCAAGGGAACAATACCCATGTTTGTCCGGCGGGCACACCTGGATCAGGGCCACATCCAGACCGATTTCCCGATGTTCGAAAATTTTGGGAATCTGGGACAGATATACCGGGATGTAATCGATTTTTCCTTCAAATGCGGACTGGCGCATGAGCACGGAGATGAAAAACAGCTTGATGGAGAACCGGGACAAAAATTTTTCATCATGAATATATTTTGACAGGGAAGAGGACAGCATCTGGTACACGATGATATCCTGAGCGCTCTGGTTTTCCACCATTGCTTTGATCAGCCGCTGGGGTTCGCCACAGCCCGTACCGATAAATACCCGGCTCCCGTTTTTTATTTTTTTGACACTTTCTTCCGGGGTAAGGAGTTTTTCCGGGCACACATCCCTGAGATCCATGAATTTTTTCTCCTGTTAAAAGACGTTGGATTTGATGCCAGACATTATGAAATACTTTTGTGGCAAAGTACAGAAAAAATGCCGGTCTCTGTGGATTAGTCTGATCGTCCGGAATGTCTCATGCGACAGTGGTCTGGTCGATCCAGTCGAGAAATTCGGGCAGGCCCCCGGTAATCGGTACCTGAAGAATCTGGGGAACCTCATAGGAGTGATGTTTGAGGATAAATGCTTCCAGAGCCGGATACAGGGCGGTCCGGGTTTTGATGGTCAGCCGCGTTTCCGCTTCGGTCTGCACCCGGCCCTTCCAGGTGTAGACGCTGACCACCGGATTCATCTGCACACAGGCCGCCAGTTTGTCATGTACGATCATCGATGCCAGTGAACGGGCCTCAGCTTGGTCTTTACAGGTAACAAGAACCATACAGTGTGACATGATCCCTCCTTGTTTTGAATTCTGATAACCGGTATCTGTTTGCGGTCATGGTGCCGGCAGGACTCGGGGCTCAAATTCCAGGGTGGCGAAATAATCAGCCATGGTTTCGGCCCGCCGGATCAGGGCCACGCTGCCGTCTTTTTTCAGCAGCAGTTCTTTGGGGCGTAAATGCCCGTTGTAGTTGAAGCCCATGGACTGGCCGTGGGCACCGGTATCATGAATGATCAGCAGATCCCCTTCCCGGGTTTCAGGCAAATACCGCTGAACGGCAAATTTATCGTTGTTTTCGCAAAGTCCTCCGATCACGTCCACCGGACCGGATACAGGCAGGTGCTCTTTGCCATGGATGTGAACATGGTGATAGGACCCATATATTCCCGGTCGCATCAACGCAGACATGGACGCATCCACCCCCACATAATTTCTGTAAATATGTTTGTGGTTGATGACGGTGGTGACCAGGGCACCGTGGGGCCCTGTGATATACCGCCCACTTTCCATATACAGCCTGGGAACCCAGGTGTTGATTCTTTTGAATTCCGCCAGCAACCGCCCAATGCCGCGGGCCATGGCGGCAAGGTCAAAGGGGGCATCCTCCGGGGAATAAGGGATGCCCAGCCCTCCCCCGATGTTAATGAATTCAAACCGAATCGACAGTTTCCGGTGAAGTTCGGAAATGACATTCAAAAGCATTTCCGCGGTCTCTACCATATAGGTGTGATTCAATTCATTGGAAGCCAGCATGGTATGAATTCCCAATCGTTTGACACCCATCTTAATGGCGGTCTCATAGGCCGTGTAAAGTTGTTTTCGTGTAAGCCCGTATTTGGCTTCCACCGGGTTGCCGATGATGTGATTGCCGGATCTCTCAGGGCCGGGGTTGTAGCGGAAGCAGATCTGTTCCGGGACCCGGGGCAACTTCCGGATCAGAGAGAGATCATCCAGATTGAGAATCGCGCCTCCCTGATCCATGGCGGTCTGAAACTCTTTTGTCCGGGTGTTGTTGGAAGTGAACATGATATCTTCACCCGCTGATCCGACTTTTCTGGCCAGCACCAGTTCCGGAACGGAACTGCAGTCAAAGCCGAATCCCTTTTGCCTGAGCAGGGTCATGATGGCCGGGTTTGGCAGGGCCTTGACCGCAAAATATTCCCTGAATCCTTCCAGAGGGGCGAATGCGGTATTCAGCTGGTCGCAGGTGTCACAGATTCCGGTTTCATCATAAATATGAAACGGAGTCCCGAAGGTATCGGCAATATCCGGCAGTATCCGGGACAGCCGGTCTTTAAAAGCGTCTGACATGGGCATGATCGATTTCCTTGAATAACTGAGTCGTAATCATTGCAGGGCGTCACGAAATGGGGTTGATGACAATTTTTGCACTTTCTTTGAACGTGGACAGGACGATATGGGTCCGGGTGGCAGACACATCATGGAGATTGTTGATACGGTTTGAAAGAAGGGTCTCCAGCTCCCTGTTGTCTTTGGCCCTGAGTTTGACCATGAGGCAGTCCTGGCCGGACAGGTAGTGAACCTCCTGGACCTGATCGATGTCGGCCAGCGCCCGGCCGATGTCGGGAAAGCAGGCCGGATCTGATACGTTGATTTCGACAAAAGCCACCATGGCGCATTGAAACATATCCGGATTCAGCCGGACCTCATATCCCTGGATCACCCCGGACGCCTCCAGTTTTTTTATACGTTCCAGAACGGCGGACGGGGCCATGCCGATGGTTCTGGCAACCTCGACATTGGGAATCCGCGCTTTTTTCTGTAGAATTTCCAGGATCTGCAAATCGATTTTATCCATGGTGTTCTTCCATTGATGTAAGTGAGCTGTTTGCAAATAATTTCAAAATAATATTTAGAATTTTTCAATATGTCAAGAATAAATGATTTATTTATTCTAAAATTTTAGAATGATATTCATTTTATGTGGCGGGTGTCTTTTTTCGGATTCCCGGTCCGATTTATAAAACCGGTTAATTTTTAAAACATCAAAAAAAGAGTTGACAATGCCAGGAAAAACATATAAATTCGCCTGTGTTTTTTGGGAGTGCCCCTCGGGCCGTTAACTCAGTTGGCAGAGTATCTGCCTTTTAAGCAGAGAGTCGCTGGTTCGAGCCCAGCACGGCCCACCACATAACCAGAGCACCAAAAACCAGAAAACCTGATGCGTCCCCATCGTCTAGCCCGGTCCAGGACACCGGCCTTTCACGCCGGCGACAGGGGTTCGAATCCCCTTGGGGACGCCACCTGAACATACTCAAGGCTTTCAGCAAAATGCTGAAAGCCTTGTTTTGTTAATGGGGGTGACATGGTGTATATTGATGAAAGCGGATCTGTGGTGTTTCAACAATTTTAGGAGATGAATATGAAACCCGTGGTGGCCCTGGTGGGCCGGCCCAATGTGGGTAAGTCAACGCTGTTCAACCGGCTGGTCCGGGGCCGGCAGGCTCTGGTGGATGACCTGCCCGGGGTGACCCGGGACCGGCATTACGGGGAAGCCAGTTGGAACGACAAACCGTTTACCGTCATTGATACCGGCGGGTTTTTGACCGGGGATGATGATCCGTTTGCCCTTCAGATCAGGGAACAGCTCAGCCTTGCCGTGGCGCAGGCGGATGTGCTGGTGTTAATTTTTGACGGCCGGGCCGGGTTGTCTCCGTATGACCGGGACATGGCAGCCATGCTGCGAAGATCCGGAAAACCGGTGTTTTACGTGGTGAACAAAATTGAACATCAGCGCCAGCAGGTGAACCTGGGGGAATTCTATTCTCTGGGGATCGAAATGTTTTACGCGGTGTCCGCAGAACACGGCATCGGTATGGATGATTTTCTGGATGACCTGACCGCCGGATTTCCCGATGCCGGTTCACAGGAAGAACCGCCGGCACAGGAACCGGTCCGCATCGCCATTGTGGGGCGGCCCAATGTGGGAAAATCCAGCCTGGCCAACCGGTTGTTCGGATCCCCCCGGGTGGTGGTCAATGATCAGGCCGGCACCACCCGGGACGCCATTGAACTGACCGTTACCCGCAAAGAACAACAGTTTGTTCTGGTGGATACGGCCGGGATCCGGCGCAAGGGCCGGGTCACCCGGAAGTTGGAAAAAGTGTCCATTCTCAAATCTCTCAAAAGCATGGATGACTGCCATGTGGCATTGATTCTCATTGATGCGGCGGAAGGCATCACCGATCAGGATATCACCATTGCCGGGTATGCGGAAAAAAAAGGGTGTGGTGCCATTTTTCTGCTCAACAAGTGGGATCGGGTGGATAAGGCGGAAAAAGGGGAAAAAGCCTATATTGCAGACCTTCGGCAGATGGCCAAGTTTCTGTCTTATGCCCCGGCCATGACCATTTCCGCCCTGACCGGTCAGCGGTGCCATAGGATTTTAGATATGGCTGCCAAGGTGTTTGAAGAATATCGGTTCCGTATCAACACCGGGACGTTGAACCGGATCATCGCGGATGCGGTGCAGCGGGAGGAGCCGTCCCTGCACAAGGGCCGCCGTCTCAAATTTTTCTATGCCACCCAGGTGGCCACCCGGCCGCCCTGTTTTGTCTGTTTTGTCAATTATCCCAAAGCGGTTCATTTTTCTTACCAGCGGTATCTGGTCAACCAGCTGCGCCAGATGATCCCGCTGCACCTGACACCCATCCGTCTGTATTTCCGGGAAAAAACCGGCCGCCTCGATTTTTCGGGCAATACCCGGGAAAAACAGCGGATCGCTGAAAAAAAGCAACGAATCACCGTGAAGCGTGAAAAACAGCGCAAGGACCAGAGCCAGAAAAAGCGGCAGCGGGACAGGAAAACGGGGGGCTGATGGACCTGTTTGACGACCATTCAGATTCGCATGCGGACAAAACAGCGCCACTGGCCGACCGCATGCGGCCCAGACAATTGTCCGAGCTCAAAGGCCAGGATCACCTCATCGCCCCGGGCAGCCTCCTGGAAAGGGCCATTCAGAATGACCGGGTGTTTTCCATGATCCTGTGGGGTCCGCCCGGATGTGGAAAAACCACCCTGGCAAACATCATTGCCAATGAAACCCGATGTGAATTCATCCGGATCTCCGCGGTGCTGTCCGGGGTGAAAGAGGTCCGGCAGATCATTGACACGGCAAGGGAAAAACGGGCGTTGTTCAAAAAACGGACCCTGCTGTTCGTGGATGAGATTCACCGGTTCAACAAGGCCCAGCAGGACGCTTTTTTACACCATGTGGAAACCGGTCTGATCACCCTGGTGGGGGCCACCACGGAAAATCCCTCCTTTGAAGTGATTCCGGCCCTGGTGTCCCGGTGCCGTGTGTTTGCCCTCAAAGGCCTGGAACCCCGCCATATCGATGCCATTCTCATGCGGGCCCTCACCGACCCGGTCCATGGCCTGGGATGGGATGCGAACCGGTTTGAAAAAGACGCGCTCACTTATCTGGCCCAAAGTGCGGACGGCGATGCCCGCATGGGATTGACCGCCCTGGAAGCGGCAGCCTTTCATTTGAGCGATAAGGTAACCATTTCCCTGGCAGATCTGGAAGCCGTGCTGGGAAAAAAAGCCCTGTTGTATGACAAGGCGGGCGAAGAGCATTACAACCTGATTTCCGCGTTCATCAAAAGCATGCGGGGCAGTGATCCGGATGCGGCCATCTACTGGCTCCAGCGCATGCTGGCGGCCGGGGATGATCCGTATTACCTGATTCGGCGCATGGTCCGGTTTGCCACCGAAGATGTGGGCATGGCAGACCCCGGGGCCTTGACCATGGCGTTGAATGCCGGAGAATCCTTCCGGCTGCTGGGCCGGCCCGAAGGGGACGGATCTCTTTTTCAGGCGGCGGTGTACCTGGCCACGGCACCTAAAAGCAATGCCGTTTACGCGGCCCAGAAACAGGTGACCGATCTGGTGGAAAAAAACGGATATCAGCCCGTGCCCCTGCATATCCGGAACCCGGTCACCGGTTTGATGAAAGAGATGGGGTATGGCAAGGGATACCGATATGCCCATGACCATGAAGGCGGGTTTGCTCCCCAGTCCTACCTGCCGGAATCCCTGGACGGGCAGCGGTTGTATTGCCCCACGGACCGGGGGTATGAAAAAATTGTCAAGCAGCGGCTGGAGGCCTGGATCGCTTTGCGGAGCGGTCGGAATAAACCTGCCGGCGAGTAATCCTTTCCCCGGTTCAAAGATACGCGGTGGTGATTTTTGTCGCGGTGTCGTTTACCAGGCGCACGGTGTGTCCCACCAAGTCGCGGCCGGTCAGGGCCGTAAAGACATCCGGATCATTCACCGTATTGGCCACAAACCGGTTTCCCTGATTGGTCCGGCCGTAGATGACCCCGTAAGCCGGGGTGTGGTCCGGGTGATAGACCACGGTATAGGTATCGATCACCCCTTTGCCGGAAGGGGTCTCATCGACAGGCACCGGCCCAGGTCCGGCCAGGGGGTCGGCATGATCTGCTTCAGCCGTGCCTGCCAGGCTTTTTTCAGGCCGGCGGCTGCTGTAAATACCGGCGGCATGCTTGTGCATGAACCATCCCAGGGCGGTGACCATACCGGTACGGTACCGCCCCTCAGCGATCTGTTCCGCCAGGGTGGCCACGGCATGCAGGTTGTAGTTGTTGCCAGGGCCCCCGAAAAAACCCAGTCCGCCGGTCAGGGTCAGGGGCCGGGAATCATCATCGGTCAGGCCGGCCATTTTTTTGGCAATGGACACGGCACAGGGGAAACACGAATACAAGTCAAAGCAGTCCATATCGTCCAGAAAGAAACCGGATCGATCCAGAGCCTTTTCCATAACGGTTTGCATGGGTACACTCACCGTGAAGTCGCTCTTTTGCACCATGAACCGCTGCCGGTCCCTGGCATATCCGCCTCCGGCAAAATACACCGGCGGCTGATCCTTTTTCCGGACTTTCCGGGACGCCTTTTCCGACATGAGAATCACGGCTGCAGCCTGATCCACGGTGATGAACGCGTTCATGAACTTTGTATAGGGAAACGCCACCGGCCGGTTGTCCGGTGCCGGCGTGACGATCTCTTTTGCGGTTCTGGGTGTTTTACTCCAGGCAAATGGATGGCCGGCCGCCACCCGGCTGAATTGCGACCACATGCGGCCGACTCGATTCAGATAATCCGGCAGCGTCAGACCGGATGCATGCCACAGGGCGGTTTCGAACAACGGAAATCCCTGCATGGGATGCTGGATGCCATGCCGGGTTTCCAGGGGAAGGGTGCCGCTGGCATCGTCTCCGGCATAGTCATGCGGAACGCCTTTCATCAGGGCGCTGTCGAGCCGGGAAGTGCCGGGGTTTCTTGTCACATAGGCCTCAGCCCCCACCACCAGGACCCGTTCCAGCCGGTTTTTTGCGATCAGAGACCCTGCCAGGTTAATCAGGGTCTGGGGGGAATTGCCGCCGATGTCCGACAGATCGGTAAATCCGGGCGTGGCCCCCAGGGCTGTGGCCAGCCGGGCCGGTGCGTCCGGACAGTGGGCACTGAGCGGTCTCACCACCAGGATACCGTCCAGCTTTGAAAGTATGGATGGATCCGCCAGGGTCCGGCCGGCCCGCCGGGCCGCCTGAATCATGAGACCCGGAACATCCCGGGGATTGTCCGTCTCTTTGGGCTGGGTTACCTGGCCCCATCCGGCCACCACCACATGTGTATCCATACGCATTCAGATCCTTGGATGAGTGTTCAGTTCACTACAGACTGAACAGTCTTGCGTAAAAAAACATATTTGTCAATTGTCCGGTACCGTCATAATCTCTTGTTTTTTGTGCGGCTGTCTGCTATGGACCTTGGGATGGAAATGTGCAGTTATAATGTAACTATGGTTTGAAGAACATGAAAAGGCTCTCTGCTGACAGCAGGGTGACAAAAACAACTGAATACGCGTGGAGGTATACAATGAAGAATGTGGTAATTGTCAGTGGTGTTAGAACACCTGTGGGATCGTTTGGCGGCTCTTTGAAGGCTGTGTCTGTAAGGGATCTGGGCTCCTGTGTCATGAAAGAGGTGCTCAAACGGGCGGGGCTGCGCCCGGGGGTGACGGATGAACAGGCCGCATACGGCCCGGAATCCCTCAAGGATCAGGGAATGATCGATATCGAAAAAAAAGGGTATGATTATGACCAGGGGTTGAAGGAGCTGTTTGTGGATGAAGTGATCATGGGCAATGTGCTCCAGGCGGGCCAGGGGCAGAACACGGCCCGTCAGGCCATGATCCATGCCGGCCTTCCCCGGTTCACACCGGCCATGACCATCAACAAGATCTGCGGTTCCGGTTTGAAGGCGATTGCTTTGGGTGCCCAGGCCATCATGGCCGGCAGTGCGGACGTGGTGCTGGCAGGTGGTCAGGAAAGCATGAGCAACGCGCCCATGGCATTGCTGAAAGCCCGGTGGGGTCACCGCATGGAACTGACCGGCCAGGGACCGGTGCATGACCTGATGGTGTTCGACGGGCTGTATGAAATTTTTTACGGGTACCACATGGGCCTGACCGCGGAAAACATCGTGGCAACCTACGGTATTTCCAGAGAAGAGCAGGATCAGCTGGCCCTGCTGAGCCACAACAGGGCCCTGACTGCAGTCCAGGACGGCACTTTTGCCCAAGAGATCGTGCCGGTGACCATTGCCTCCCGCAAAGGGGAGATCGTGGTGGACAAGGATGAGCGGCCCATGGCCACCAGCATGGAAAAACTGGCCAAACTGCGTCCGGCTTTCAAGAAAGACGGCAGCGTCACCGCAGGCAATGCATCCGGCATCAATGATGCGGCTGCGGCCGTGTTGCTCATGACCGAGGAAAAAGCCGATGAACTGGGCCTGGAAAAACTGGCCAGAATCAAGGCGTTTGCCTCGGGCGGCCTGGACCCCGCCTATATGGGACTGGGTCCGGTGCCGGCTGTGAAAAAAGTGCTGAAACAGACCGGCATGACCATCAAGGACATCGATCTGATCGAGCTGAACGAGGCGTTTGCTGCCCAGGCCATCGGATGCATGCGCGAGTTGAATATCGATGTGGAAACACCCAATGAACTGGGGTCGGGTATTTCCATCGGTCACCCCATTGGATGCACCGGTGCCAGGCAGATGGTCACCGCCATCCACCAGATGAAGCGCAAGGGTTATGGTACCGGCCTGATATCCATGTGTATCGGCGGCGGCATGGGTATGGCCATGATCATTGAAAAGTAAGTTTTCCTTTACTTGAAATGGCAAAAATGATAATAATTTCCGATAACTTCTGCAGTTGAATCAACATGGGGTTATGGCCGGGCGGCATACCGGTTTTAACCCCATCATGACCTGAAAGGATGTGTTTTTCATGGATATTCCAAGAAAACTGGGCATACTCATCTACACGGCAGTTCCGGCGATTGTCGGCGGAGGGATTGTTTACCATTTTTTTGACAGTTTCGTTCACGTGGTTGTGTTTGAAATACTTCTGGTAACAGCGGTTTTAGGCGTTTTCAGCAGCTGATATCCCGAAGGTTGGTATCTTGGAACAGACCCTTATTCAAAGAGCGGTGTTTTGGTTTTTTCTGGCTCTGTTCTGTATATCCATTCTGCTGCTGGGAAAACTGGTCACCCCGTTCATCGCTACCCTTGTTATCGCAGGCGTGATCACCGGTGTTTTTCAACCGGTTTTCAACCGGTTTGCCGAAAAGGTTTCTCATCGGACGGCATCGATCGCCACCTGCATTGTCATCTTTTTTGTGGTGTTCATCCCGGTGGTCTTGTTTGTGGGAGTCCTGTCCAGAGAAGCGCTGGGACTTTATAATATGGCCAGAGATGTGGTGTTTTCAAACCAGTTGATAGAGGCGCTTGAAAACACCCGAGCCCTGGATCGGCTCAATGATCTGCTGGCACGGGCCGGAATTCAGAAAACCGTTACCTGGCAGGAACTGTTAGCCCCGGTATCCGAGCTGGGAAAAATGCTGGGTCTGACCTTGTTCCAGCAGGCCCGGTATATCACATCCAATCTGCTGAATCTGGTCTTTTATTTCTGTCTGATGCTGATTGTCATTTTTTACTTGTTTGTGGATGGAAACCGATTGATTCAATATCTGCGGGACCTGTCTCCGCTGCCGGATGAACATGACAGAAAACTGTTCACACAATTTCATGAAATGGCCGGGGCCGTATTGATCGTCAACGGATTGGGCGGGTTGATCCAAGGCGTGGCCGGCGGGTTGCTGTTCTGGTTTCTGGGGCTGAACTCTCCGGTTCTCTGGGGACTGATCATGGGGTTTATGGCATTTCTGCCCATTGTGGGGATCGGCATTGTCCTGGTGCCCACAGCCGTTTTTTTTATGCTTAAAAGCTCAGTGATCACGGGGATCGGAATTCTGGTGTTTTACGGCATACTTTCCTGGGGAGTTGAATATATTTACAAACCCAGGCTGGTGGGAGGCCGGGTGGCCATGCACCCGCTCCTGGTTTTTTTCGCCATTATCGGCGGTCTCAATGTGTACGGCCTGATGGGCATTATTTACGGGCCGCTGATCGCCACCCTGTTCCTCACGCTGTCGGATATATATTTTTCCAGCTTTCAATCCATGGTGGAACCGGCAAAACAGAAAAACAATCAATTTTCGGAGTAAAAAGTAAATGATCCAGAAAGAGAGCAATCTGACCAGCATCGAGAAGGAGATGAAACAATCTTATCTCGAATATGCCATGAGCGTCATCATCGGCCGGGCCCTGCCGGATGTGCGGGACGGGCTCAAGCCTGTTCACCGGCGGGTCCTGTATGCCATGCAGCAGCTGCGTAACGACTGGAACAAGCCGTACAAGAAATCCGCGCGTATCGTGGGGGATGTCATCGGTAAATACCATCCCCACGGGGATTCTGCTGTATATGACACCATTGTGCGTATGGCCCAGGATTTTTCGCTGCGGTACATGCTGGTGGACGGGCAGGGCAACTTCGGGTCTGTGGACGGGGATTCTCCGGCAGCCATGCGGTACACGGAAATCCGCATGCGCAAACTGGCCCACCAGATGCTGGCGGACCTGGAAAAGGAAACCGTGGATTTCATCCCCAACTACGATGAAACCTTAGACGAACCGGCCGTTATGCCCACCCGGTTTCCAGCGCTGCTGGTGAACGGATCATCCGGAATCGCCGTGGGTATGACCACCAATATCCCGCCCCACAATATCCGGGAGGTGGCGGACGGCATCAAGGCTTTGATCGATGCGCCCAGTCTGAGTATTGAGGAATTGATGCAGTATATCCCCGGTCCGGATTTTCCCACTTACGGGCATATCTACGGCACCCAGGGAATTCATGAGGCATACAGCACGGGTCGGGGTATCATCACCCTGAGGGCCAAAGTCGAGGTGGAGGAGAACAAAAAGACCGGCCAGGAAACCATTGTGGTCACGGAACTGCCCTACCAGGTGAACAAGGCCAAGCTGGTGGAAAAAATTGCCGAGCTCATGCGGGACAAGGTCATCACCGGGGCCTCATTCGTGCGGGATGAATCCGACCGTCAGGGCATGCGCGTCGCCATAGGGCTCAAGCGGGACCAGATTGCCGAAGTGGTGATCAATCAGCTGTACAAGCACACCAATCTTCAGACTTCGTTCGGCATCATTTTTCTGGCGGTGGTGAACAACCGGCCGGAACTGCTGACCCTCAAGGATATTCTGCAGCATTTCATCGAACACCGAAGGGATGTCATCATCCGGCGGACCCGGTTCGATCTGAGAAAAGCGGAAGAACGGGCCCATATTCTGGAAGGATTGAAAATCGCTCTGGACCACCTGGATGAGGTGGTGGCCCTGATCCGGGCGTCCCGATCTCCGGAAGAGGCCAAAACCGGTTTGATCACCACTTTTGAGCTGACGCCGGTCCAGGCCCAGGCCATTCTGGATATGCGGCTCCAGCGGCTCACCGGCCTGGAACAGGAAAAAATCATCACGGAATATGATGCCCTGCTTAAAGATATCGCCTGGTACAGAGAAATTCTGGGCAGTGACCAGTTGGTCAAGGGGTTGATCAAAGATGAAATCACGGATCTGGTGGATGAATTCGGTGACGACCGCCGGACAAAGATTGTGGAGAGCACCGCAGATATCAGTATTGAAGATCTGATCGCCGAAGAGGACATGGTGGTCACGGTCACCCGGTCCGGATATATCAAGCGCAATCCGGTCAGCCTGTATACCAGCCAGCTCCGGGGCGGCAAAGGCAAGACCGCCATGGGAACCAAATCCGATGATTTTGTGGAGCATTTGTTTGTGGCCTCCACCCATGCCACGGTCCTGTTTATCACCAATTTCGGCAAGGTCTATCAAGCCAAGGTGTATGAACTGCCCATGGCCGGCCGGTCCAGTCTGGGCAAGGCCATTGTGAATCTGCTTCAGTTCGATGACGGAGAGACCCTGGCCACGCTTTTGACCGTGACCGAATTTGTGGAAAACTGGCATGTGATCATGACCACCCGGAAAGGACGGGTCAAGAAAACCGATCTCATGGCCTATTCACGGCCGAGAACCGGCGGATTGATCGGCGTGAAGCTGGCGCCGGATGACGAACTGATTGCGGCGCGGATCACGGACGGAGACATGAATGTGTTTCTGGGATCGGACGGCGGCAAGGTGATCCGGTTCCATGAGGCCGATGTCCGGGCCACGGCCAGAGGGTCCATGGGGGTCCGGGGCATGCGGATTCCACCGGATGCCCAGGTGGTGGGGATGGAAGTGCTGGCCGGGCAGCAGACCCTGTTGACGGTCACGGAAAACGGCTATGGCAAGCGCACGGCGGTGGAAGAGTATAAGATTCAGAACCGGGGCGGCATGGGCGTGTTTTCCATCAAGACTTCCAAGCGGAACGGCAAGATGGTGTCTTTGGCCCTGGTGGATGATACGGACGAACTCATGATGGTGACCGACAAGGGAAAACTGATCCGCACGGATATCGGCGGCATCAATATTATTTCCCGCAACACCCAGGGCGTGAAACTGATCAATCTGGGAGCCGGCGAGAAGCTGATCGGCATTGCCCGGCTTTTTGACGAAAATGGAGACGCAGACGACCTTGATTCCGACATCCAGTCAGACAACGGAGACCTCCCGGAGCAAAGCGACTCATAAAGGCACGGGACACCGGAAACGGTTGCGTGAAAGATTTCTTTCCGGCGGGCTTTCAGGGTTCCATGACTATGAGGTGATCGAGCTGCTGCTGACCTTGAACACGCCCAGGAAGGACTGCAAGGATACGGCCAAGGCCCTGCTCAAAGAATTCAAGAGCTTTCAGGCCGTGCTGGAGGCAAATGTGGACGATCTGTGCCGGGTGTCCGGTGTCGGGCCGGTGAACAGCCTGAGTATCCGGCTGATCAAGGCGGTGGCGGACCGGTATCTGGAGACAAAGGTCATCGAGCGGGATGTGGTGAACAATCCGGATGATCTGGTGGACTATCTGAACCATACCATCGGGTTCAAGGGCCGGGAACATTTTGTGGGTATTTTTCTGGATGCCAAAAACCGGGTGCTGGCATCGGAGATCCTGTTTTCCGGCTCATTGAGCGCCAGTGCGGTCTACCCCCGGGAAGTGGTGATCAAAGCACTTCAGCACCAGGCGGCCGCCATGATTTTTGCCCATAATCATCCGTCCGGCGATGTGACTCCGTCGGCCAGTGATAAAGATATTACCCGAAAACTGCTGTTCGCGCTGGGCGTTGTGGGGATTACCGTGCATGAGCATCTAATTGTGGGCAGTCAGGGGATCTACAGTTTTGCGGCCCAGGGACTGATGGCCCGGTTTCAAAAGGAGTTCAACGAAACAAATGACCATGGAAGAGGATAAACTGCCGCCGTGTTTCGGTGAGCTGGAAAAAGTGTTTCCCATGCAGGAAAACGGGTTGAGACAGACACCAAAGTCCTGCTTTTTCCATTGTCCGGTCAAAACCCGGTGTTTGAAGCAGGCCCTGGCCTCCAAAGACGGGGTCAAAGTGGAGGAAGAGTTGATCGACCGCAGCGATCAGGCCGGTATGATGAATTTTTTTGAACGCTGGTCCAGAAAAAAGCAGGTGCACCGGCGTCTTCAAGCCAGGGGGAAAAAGGAGGAGTGAATGAAATCGGTTAAAGATATCACGGTTGAAGGCAAGCGGGTATTTGTCCGGGTGGATTATAATCTGCCCATGGATGATCAGGGTCGGATCACCGATGACAACAGAATCCGTCAGACACTGGATCTGATCCGGTATCTGATAGAAAAACAGGCAAAGATCATTCTGGCTTCCCACCTGGGCCGCCCCAAGGGGGGATATGAAAAACGGCTCAGCCTGGCACCGGTGGCAGACCATCTGTCCGGGCTGCTGGAAAAAGAAGTGGCGTTTGCTTCCGACTGTATCGGTCCGGATGTGTCGGATCAGGTGGCGGCCTTGAAAAACGGAGATATCCTGTTGCTGGAAAACCTGAGGTTCCACAAACAGGAAAAAGCCAATGATGATGCGTTTGCCCGGCAACTGGCCGGGTTGTGCGATGTCTATGTGAACAACGCGTTTGCCGTATCCCACCGGGATCAGGCATCGGTGACCGGGATTGTGGCCCATGTACCGGAGGCGGCGGCCGGGTTTCTGCTGGAAAGGGAGATGAACGCCTTTGCCGATGCGTTTGAAAGCCCTGAAAGACCATTGGTGGCGGTGATCGGGGGCGCCAAGGTGTCCGGAAAACTGGCGGCGCTGGAGAATCTGCTGAACACCGTGGATCAGATGATCATCGGCGGTGCCATGGCCAACACCTTTCTGTTCAGCCAGGGGATAGACACCAAAGCATCACTGATTGAAGCGGACCTCAAAGACACGGCCCAAAGAATTCTCAAAAAAGCCCAGGAAAAGAATATTGACGTATACCTGCCCGAGGACCTGGTGGTGGCGGATGCCTTTGCAGAAACCGCACGCACCCAGACCGTGGCCCTGGATGCGGTGCCGGACGGGTGGATGGTGATGGATATCGGACCTCAAACCGCTGAAAGGTTCAACCAGGTGATTGCCAAAGCGAAAACCATCGTATGGAACGGCCCCATGGGCGTGTTTGAGATGCCGCCGTTCATGGCCGGCACCTGTAGTGTTGCAAAAGGGATTGCCCGTGCCGGTGCTTTCAGTGTCGTGGGCGGCGGGGATACCGGCCTGGCCGCCAGAGAATGCGGGGTAACCGATCAGGTGTCCTATGTATCGACCGGCGGGGGCGCCTTTCTGCATCTGATGGAGGGCAAGCCGTTGCCGGGCGTCCGCGCACTGGGGTAAACAGTTAAACAAAAAGGTGGAAAATGGATGGTTGAATTCTGTAAAAAAAGGGAATGTCTGAGCCGGGAAGACCGGCTGAGAAGATCCTATTATGAGGTGCTCAGAGATGAACTGGATCAGTTTGTCATCGGATATTCCCTGGTGGGATCGTACAACAATTTTCTGCGCATGAAAACGCCGTATCCCTTTGTGGAACTGAGGGAACTCAAACCCCGGGCCAGAATCCCTTCCACTGAGTTTGACGCCCAGAATTCCTTTCTGATCATCTTCTGCGAAGATGCCATTGAAGACAGACATAAAAAATACATCCGGTATTTTGATGCCAACAAAACCACCAAGACCAATCTGCTGCACCACAAATATTTTCCCAATGTGGAGAATTTCAACCGCAACATCAAGTATTTTGAAACCGATCAGTTTTTTGCCCTGCTCCGGTCCCTGCTGCCCGTGGATTATGCCCTGCTGATCCAACGTTCCCGTCAGACCCGAATCCAGTACGCCCTGACCCATTTCCATGTTCGGGTGGACTGGCCCATTGCCGATGCCGCCGAAGATCTGGCCAAATATTTGCGGTATATTTCCAAAGACCTGTATGAGAAAGGCGACAAATACGCGGAAGATCTTCAGAAAAAGCTGTTTGAATATTACGGGGTCCCGGTGATGGCCGGCGGCAGACGGACGGCCGCTGCGGTGGCGGCCCAGTATTTCCGGCGGCTGGAGGGGATTACCACGGTGTATGTGGCGTCCAGTGAATCCAGAGGCCTGTTGCGTATCGATGAAAAAGGGGTTTCCAAAGCCGTGCTGGTGGAGATTGCCGATGACCGGGTCAAAGCGCTGGCGGAACTGGGGGAGATGTCCCGGAACAGTTTTACCAAAAACTATGTGGTGGCCCGCCAGCGCAAAAGTGTGGTGTGCATCCTGAATGTCCGGTACGATTACACTTCCCATGCCCTGCCCTCAGAGGGGGGGCGGCTGCGGGAGGTCAAGCCGGACGCCAACTGGCTCACCGTGGCTGAAGAGCATATCTGGCCCAAGCCCGCAGTCCTGCAGCGGGCGCCGATTCCTTACAAGATGATCTATACCACTGACGGATCTTGACCCGCATCAGGATCGCCGGGGATCGAGTTTTTTCAGCATGGCGGTTTCATTACAGTTGGGAAAATGGACACATCCCATGCAGTCGGACCAGATTTTGACGGGCAGTTCATTCTTATCTATCACCGAGAATCCAAACCGCTGAAAAAAACTGGGTCGATAGGTCAGGGTGAACAGATCTTTGATCTTGAAATAAAACGCTTCCTGAATCGCCCGTTCCGTGAGCATGGTGCCGATGCCGTGACCCGTATGCTCAGGGGCTACGGCCAGTGAGCGGATTTCCGCCAGGTTCTCCCAGCAGAACTGAAGCGCGCAGCAGGCGGTCACCTCATGGGATGACGGATCTTCATACACCCAGAAATCACGCAGGTGATCGTAGAGTTTGCTCAACGGTCGGGCCAGAAGTTCTCCCCGCTTGTTATAGAGCTGGAGTAAGGCATGGATCGTGTTCACGTCATCCAGTACGGCTTTTCGAATCATTTGTCTTGACCTTGGTAATGGGTATTCATCAGATTTTGCAAAGAATATCGTTTTTGGAAAAACAGTGGGCCAGTTTCAGTAAGGCCAGGGTATTGGGCTGTGCCTGATCGATGGCGGCGCCGTTTTCATCGTATAACCCCAGGATATCGGTGTTTCTGACCGGTTTGCCGGGAGCCAGCACAGCCACCTGATCTGTACGGCAAAGTTTGTTCCGGATCTCCACCAGATGGTGCGTGTGATTGCGGCATGCCAGAATTTTCCCGATGAAACGGTGAATCTGTCCCTGGTGGACATCTTTGAAATTGGGAGCGATCTCTTCCGGTTTTCCAAAAAAGAACCCTGTGCAGTATTTTCGGTGATACACCTGCGACAGTTCCTGCTCCCACCGGGGATTCAAAGCATAGTTTCGGGGATCGGCCGCATAGGTATCTATGGCATCCCGATAGGTTTTGACCACGGTTGCCAGGTAATGGATGCCTTTCATCCGGCCTTCGATTTTAAACGAGTTCACCCCGCTTTCAATCAGTTCGGGCAGATGCCCGATCATGCACAGGTCCTTGGAATTGAATACATAGGTCCCCCTTGGATCTTCAGTGACCGGATAAAACTCATCCGGCCGAAGTTCCTCCACCAGTGAATACCGCCACCGGCACGGATGGCTGCACAATCCCCGGTTGCTGTCCCGGCTGGTCAAAAACGTGCTCAACAGGCATCGGCCGGAATAGGAAATGCACATGGCCCCATGAACAAATATTTCGGTCTCCATGTTCGCATGCCGGCAGATCTGCGTCACTTCCGCTAAAGACAGTTCCCTGGCAAGATTGACCCGTTTGACCCCCACCGACTGCCAGAAAAGCGCACTGCTGTAACTGGTGGTATTGGCCTGGGTGCTCAGGTGAATCGGGATATGGGGAATGATCTGCTGTGCCTGCCGGATGATACCAGGGTCTGATATGATAATTGCATCCGCGCCAATGCTACCAATGGTTTCAAGAAACTGGCCGATTCCTTCATGTTCTTGGTTGCGGGCGTATATGTTACAGGCCACATATACCTTTACGTTGTGTGCATGGGCCAGCGACACCGCCTGTTCCAGTTGTTGGTTTGTGAAATTACCTGAATAGTTTCTCAGACTGAAATCCTTGCCTGCCAGGTAAACCGCATCCGCACCGTAATGGATGGCGATTTCAAGCTTTTCAAAGTTCCCGGCCGGTGCGAGCAGTTCCGGTTTGGCAAACCCAACGGGGCGGTTGTCGGCCAATGTCTGGATTTCTGGCATGGGGGGTTGACCGTTCATGGTGCCCCCGGCAGGAATCGAACCTGCGCACAAGGATTAGGAATCCTATGCTCTATCCACTGAGCTACGGGGGCGGTTAAAATTACTCAACAACAAGTTTCTGACCTGGAAAAATTTTGCAGGTCTTGCTCAGTCGGTTCAATGCCAGCAGCCGATTTAAACTCATCTTGTGTTTTTTAGCAATCAAAAAAGGGCTGTCCCCGGATTTTACATAGTAATAGGCGGGTGAGGTCGATGATTTTTTTGACGGCGTTACGGTCAGAACCTGGCCGATGTGGAGCGTTGCGTTGGACAGATTGTTTGCCGTCATGATTTCTTTGGTGGTGGTTGAAAATTTTCTGGCGATGACCCAGAGGCTGTCGCCTTTTTGCACCTTGTAGCGAACCGGGGTCTGTTTTTTTGTTGTAGCGGCACTGGTTTTCCCGCCCTGAGAAGTCGTTGTTGAGGAGGGGACCTTGATCACATTGCCGGCAATGATCCGGTGGGTTCGGGAGATATTGTTGGCACGGGCAATGGTGTTCACTGTGGTACCATAGCGTGTGGCGATGCTGGACAGGGTTTCACCTCTCCGGATTTTGTGATATCCGACCAGTTGCGGTGTGGCGTGCGCGGTCTGTATTTTATCCAGTTTCGCCAAAAACAGGTCTGATTTGTTCTCCGGAATTTTCAATTGGTATGTTTCCGGAGGGAGAATGTCATGGCGCAGTTCCGGATTCAATGCCTTGAGCTCATCTGCGGGAACGGCAATTTCTCTGGCAATATCTGTCAGGCGGATCTGTTTATTGACTTCAAAGGTTTTATAAGGGATGGGGTGCAATGGATTGTCAACGGTAATGCCGTAAGTGTCTAAATTCTGTATGATATGCAGGGTCGCCAGAAACCGGGGAACATAGCGGGCGGTCTCTTTTGGCAGATTCTGATAAAGGTCCCAGAAATTATCCAGATAATTCAGTCGCTGGTTGCGGATGGTTCTCAACACCCGGCCTTCTCCGCAGTTGTAGGCAGCCAGCACGGTTGTCCAGTCACCGAAAAGATTGTGGAGTTCCTTGAGATAGGCAATGGCGGCCAGGGTGCTTTTCTCAGGATCCATTCGTTCATCCACATACTGATTCCGGGTGAGACCGAATTTATACCCGGTGGATGGAATGAACTGCCACAGCCCTAACGCCCTGGCAGAGGATAACGCCCTGAGTTGATAACCGCTTTCGATCAACGGCAGCCAGGACAGTTCTTCTGGAAGCCCCGCCGCCTTTAATTGGGTCAATATATAAGGACGGAAACGGCTGGACCGTTCCAGAGAATTGGTGAAAAATCGTTTTTCCGGGCCGGTCAACCGCTTTATTTCATATTGGACATGGTCATTGAGAGTGATGGGGATTTCATCATGTGAGCCAGCCACCACCACCTGCCGGGACGCGTAGATTTCCAGTATCCGTTTGGAGATCATGAACCGGATATCCTCTTTCTGCTGGCTGATTTCAAGAGCCGCATCCGTATTGATGTCAAGGATGAGGGCATAGGCGTCATCCAGATGGGAAAGCGCTTCTTCCAGCCTCCCCTGTTCCCACATCTCCTGGGCAAGATTGCACAGTTCCAGGGCCTGATCGACTTTAATCTGCTCGATAAACTGGGATTCAGGACTTTCAACAAGAGGTTTCAAAGCCGAACCTGATGCAGATGTTTTAGCGACTGTCGTCTTTGGTTTCCGGATATCAGTATCAGATTCCTTTTTCAGCAAGGAATGATCACTGACATCTCCCTGGACCGGCGTTATGGTATTCTGCCTGTATGTCTGTTGACATCCGGTGAAAATAAATACCAGAAAAATAACTGCCACAAGTTTCAAAAGCTTCATCGACTATCCCCCTTGAAATCCAAAAGCGTTGAATTTGCAGAACAATTAGTAAATTATGGCCATCCTGTCAATAGCCAAACGCATATAAACAGTGAATTGCTGCAAAATGTTCATTTTTTTTTTAATAACGCTTGAAAAAAAAACAGTTTTAACTTATAAAGGCGAGATTGACTTTGATGTGGGGCGGGTGCTGATCCGTCACCGCAACAAAATGATTTTTGAAATTAACGCTTGATAAACCTGAAACACTTTGCTATAGTCCTTCGGTCTTTTTGTTGTGATTAAATTCACTTAAAAACTGGCCGATATAGCTCAGTTGGTAGAGCATCTCACTTGTAATGAGAATGTCCTCCGTTCGATTCGGGGTATCGGCTCCAGTGATAAGGTGGGGTTCCCGAGTGGTCAAAGGGATCAGACTGTAAATCTGACGGCTCAGCCTTCGGAGGTTCAAATCCTCCCCCCACCACCACAAAAGATGTAGGAGATCTTGATAGCGATCGTTACTACATGACAGCCAGAGCGGTCTGGTTGTTTGAGTTATCGTTTGCGGGAGTAGCTCAGTTGGTAGAGCTTCAGCCTTCCAAGCTGAATGTCGCGAGTTCGAGCCTCGTCTCCCGCTCCAGCCATCGATGATCCCCGCGTTGTGGAGTGCGAGTCAGGGTTAATTTACAATTGCCGTATGATGCCCATGTAGCTCAGTCGGTAGAGCGCTTCCTTGGTAAGGAAGAGGTTCACCAGTTCGATTCTGGTCATGGGCTCCATATTAACTGGCAGGAGGGATTTAGAATGGCCAAAGAGAAATTTGAGCGGAAGAAGCCGCATGTAAACATTGGAACCATCGGTCACATCGACCATGGGAAGACGACGCTGACCGCTGCAATCACCAAGCATGCCGGATTGAGAGGGCACGGCACATACGTTCCATTCGACGAGATTGACAAGGCGCCCGAAGAAAGAGAACGGGGGATCACCATTGCCACCGCCCATGTGGAATATGAAACCGATGCCCGTCATTATGCGCATGTGGACTGCCCGGGCCATGCCGATTATATCAAGAACATGATCACCGGAGCGGCCCAGATGGACGGGGCGATTCTGGTGGTGTCCGCTGATGACGGTCCCATGCCCCAGACCCGGGAGCATATCCTTCTGGCCCGTCAGGTCGGCGTGCCCCAGATCGTGGTGTTTTTGAACAAATGCGACATGGTGGATGATGAAGAGCTGATCGAGCTGGTGGAGATGGAGCTTCAGGAACTTTTGACCTCCTATGATTTTCCCGGGGATGATACCCCGATCATTCGTGGATCTGCCTTGAAGGCCCTTGAGAGTGACGATCCGGACAGTGACGAAGCCAAGCCGATTTTTGAACTGCTCAGCACGTTGGATTCCTATGTGCCCGAGCCTGAACGGGATATGGACAAACCGTTTCTGATGCCCATCGAGGATGTGTTCTCCATTTCCGGTCGGGGTACGGTGGTGACCGGCCGTATCGATCGCGGTGTGATCAAGCCCGGAGATGAGATCGAGCTGGTGGGGATCCGTGATACGGCCAAGACCGTATGTACCGGCGTTGAAATGTTCAGAAAGCTTTTGGATCAGGGACAGGCCGGAGACAATGTGGGTCTGCTGTTGCGCGGTACCAAACGGGACCAGGTGGAAAGAGGCCAGGTCGTGGCCAAACCCGGCACCATTACCCCCCATACCAAGTTCAAGGCGGAGATGTATGCATTGAGCAAGGAAGAGGGGGGACGTCACACACCGTTTTTTACCGGATACCGGCCCCAGTTTTTCTTCAGAACCACGGATGTGACCGGCGTGCTGACCCTGGAAGAAGGGGTGGAGATGATCATGCCGGGCGACAATGCCACCATCAATGTCGAGCTGATTGCACCCATCGCCATGGAAAAAGAGCTGCGGTTTGCCGTGCGTGAAGGCGGACGGACCGTGGGTGCCGGCGTCATCGCTGAAATCTTTGAATAAACTTAAAAGGTACAATTATTGTGGATAGAGTGTTGATAGCCCTGGCATGCACGGAGTGCAAGCGTAAAAATTATACGACCACCAAAAACAAGCGGAAGACGCCGGACAAGATTGAAATAAAAAAATACTGCCGATTCTGCAATAAACATTTGGTGCATAAAGAAACCAAAATTAAATAAGCTGCATGTTTACAGGCCAGTAGCTCCAATTGGCAGAGCACCGGACTCCAAATCCGGGTGTTGGGGGTTCGATTCCCTCCTGGCCTGCCATTATTTAATGTGAAAATTTTCATGTGGGCAGTTTTCATTGCCTGGGAGAGATATGTCACGATTACAGAAAAAAAAACCAGCCGTTGAAAAAAAGAAAAAGAAAGAGGCGAAAAAATCTGTGACTGCCGATGAAAACGTTTCATCGGCCCGGCAAACGGCCGTACCCAATCTCCCGAAATCAAAACCGGAAGGTCAATCGGTTGCGTCAAAAGATAAAAAAGAAAATTTTGTCGGTACCGCAACCGAATTTTTGAGAGAAGTCAAGGTTGAATTGAAAAAGGTGACATGGCCTACCCGCAAACAAACGACCGGGACCACGATCGTTGTGATCATTTTTGTTTTTATACTGGCTGTTTTCCTCGGTTTTTTTGATTACAGCCTTTCCAGACTTGTCCAGGTCGTTTTAACCTAGTGTGAGGATGGTGACATGTCTCTGAAATGGTATGTGGTTCATGTTTACTCGGGCCATGAACAAAAAGTGAAAAAAGCCCTTGAGGAAAAAATCGAGACATCCAGATATCCGGAAAAGTTCGGAGAAATACTGATCCCGACGGAAAATGTGGTGGAACTGGTCAATGGGAAGAAAAAGGAATCCTCCCGCAAATTTTACCCGGGGTATATCCTGGTCAGGATGCATCTGGACAATGAGACATGGCACATGATCACGTCAACCCCGAAAGTGACCGGTTTTCTGGGTGGAAAAAACAAGCCGGCCCCGATCAGTGACCAGGAAGCCCAAAATATTATCGAAAAAATGCAGATTGGGAAAGACAAGCCGCAGCCCAAGTTTTATTTTGAACCCGGGGATGATGTAAAAGTCATCGATGGTCCGTTTTCCAATTTCAATGGAACCGTAGAAGATGTGTCACCGGACAAGGAGAAAGTTAAGGTGCTGGTCAGTATTTTCGGACGGCCCACCCCTGTGGAACTGAAGTTTATTCAGGTTTCAAAGATCTAATTGACGGTTAAACAGTGAGTTTCAGGAGTATTTAAACATGGCAAAAAAAATAATGACACAAATAAAGCTTCAGGTGGAAGCCGGAAAAGCCAATCCATCTCCACCCATCGGGCCGGCCCTGGGTCAGCACGGGGTGAATATCATGGATTTCTGCAAAGCGTTCAATGCCAGGACAGCCAACGATGCAGGATCTATTATTCCGGTGGTTATTACGGTTTACAAGGATCGGTCCTTCAGCTTTATTACAAAAACACCGCCGGCTTCCAGGATGCTTCTGGCTGCTGCCGGTATACCCAAGGGATCGGGTGAGCCGAATCGAACCAAAGTGGGAAAAGTGACCCGTGATCAGGTGGTAGGTATTGCAGAAACCAAAAAAGAAGACCTGAATGCCTCAGATCTCGATGCTGCCGTTAAGATTATTGAAGGCACTGCAAGAAGCATGGGGATTGAAGTCGTTTAACTTTATAGTATAAGAGTGAAAAAAATGCCAAAGCGGAGTAAAAAACAAACGGAAGCGCTGAAAAAGGTCGATCGCACCCTGCAATACGATCCATTGGAAGCCATGACACTCGCTGTGGCCACAAGCCACGTGAAATTTGATGAAACAGTGGATGTGGCAGTAAGACTGGGTGTGGATCCCCGTCACGCAGACCAGATGGTAAGGGGTACCGTGGTTCTGCCCAATGGACTTGGCAAGGAAGTCAAGGTCCTGGTTTTCGCCAAAGGGGAAAAAGAACAGGAAGCGCTGGATGCCGGTGCGGATTACATTGCCACCGATGACATTGTGGAAAAGATCAAAGAGGGGTGGTTCGGTTTTGACAAAGCCATTGCCACGCCGGATATGATGGGTACCGTCGGCAAGCTGGGTCGAGTTCTCGGTCCCCGGGGATTGATGCCCAATGCGAAAACCGGAACCGTCACCTTTGAACTGGAAAAGGCCATCAACGAACTGAAGGCGGGAAAGATCGATTTTCGGGTCGAAAAAGCGGGTGTCGTTCATGCGCCTGTAGGAAAAATTTCCTTTGGGCCTGAAAAACTGGCTGAAAACGTGAAAGCGTTTCTCGATAAAATCGTTTCATTAAAACCGGCTGCCAGTAAAGGAACCTATCTGAAAACCATCAGTATCTCTTCAACCATGGGACCGGGAATTAAAGTGGATCCCACGTTGATCAAATAGTACAAGACGGTTCACTTTAAAAGAACCAGCTGTCAGAGACAGTAGGTGCACCAGATGTGCATAATCGGATTGCCGGCCTGCCGAGACACAAAATGTTTTTTTTGTTTTGGTTTTGTTGGCACCTTCGAACTCAAAAAGAAAGGAGGTGTAAAAAAATGTTGAATCTCTCCCAGAAAAAAGAGTTGGTCGCTCGACTGGCAACCCAGTTGGCAGAAGCGCAGATCACCATTCTGATCGATTATAAGGGGCTTGATGTTCAGACCATCACCCGGCTTCGATATGAACTCAGACAGTCCGAAGCCGCCATGGAAGTGGTAAAAAACACGATGCTGAACCTGGCATCCCGGGATACGGATGCGGCGATGCTGGCGGATTTCTACAAGGGCCCCACAGCAATTGTCACGTCTTCTACCGACCCGGTGGCACCTTGCAAAATCCTGATCGATTTTGCCAAAGACAATGAAAAACTGGAGATCAAATCGGCTGTGTTCGGGGGCAGACTTCTCGACTTGGAAGAAATCAAGGCCCTGGCCAAAATGCCGTCCAAAGAAGAGCTGCTGACCAGATTGGTGTATACCCTCAACGCCGTGCCCACATCATTTGTCAATGTTCTGGCTGGTGTTCCCAGAGGACTGGTCAATGCGCTGAATGGTATCAAAGAGCAGAAAGAAGCAGCATAGGATATTTCTGAAAACAATGATTCTCAACCTTAAATAGTCAAAAAAGAAGTGTTTCAAAAACGACTTAGGAGATAAAAATGGCTGATATCACAAAAGATGATGTTATTGAATTTATTGCCAATATGACGGTTCTTGAGCTGTCGGAACTGATAAAAGAACTTGAAGACAAGTTTGGCGTGAGTGCAGCGGCCCCGGTCGCTTTTGCCGGCGGAGCCATGCCGGCTGCCGGTGAGGCAGCTGCTGCGGAAGAGGAAAAAACGGAATTTGATGTCATTCTCGAGGCAGTGGGTGACAAGAAAATTAACGTGATCAAGGAGGTCCGTGCCATCACCGGACTGGGTCTCAAAGAAGCCAAAGCTTTGGTTGAAGAGGCGCCCAAACCTGTTAAAGAAGGTGTTCCCAAGGATGAAGCGGATAAAATCAAAGAACAGCTTGAAGGAGCCGGCGCTCAGGTTGCTGTTAAATAATTCCTGAAACGCTTACACAACGGCTCGTTTTAAGCATCATTTCTGTGCGGGGGCATGACAATAGGGTCGTGTCTCCGCTTTTACGGTTGGAAAAACTCACTTCTGGGAGATAACATGACCGATAGTCTTTTGACCAACAAGCGTATACGAAAAGAATTCGGCAGCAAGCGGAAAATCATTGACATTCCGGATCTGATCGGAATGCAGCGTAATTCTTTCGAAAGCTTTTTACAACGTGAAACTGTGCCTGCTGAACGGGAAGAAAAAGGGCTGCATGCCGTGTTCAAATCGGTTTTTCCCATCAAGGATTTTACCGATACCGCGTCTCTGGAGTATGTGTCCTATTCTTTCGGCGAATCCAAACACTCCATGAAAGAGTGTATCAGCAGGGGGATGACCTATGATATTCCCGTGAATATCCGGGTCCGGCTGGTTGTTTATGATCATGACAAGGACACGGGGAATGCCACCATCCGTGATATCAAGGAACAGGAGATCTATTTCGGCACCATCCCTTTGATGACCCGGCAGGGGACATTTATCATCAATGGGACGGAGCGGGCTGTCGTCAGTCAGCTGCACCGGTCCTCCGGTGTGTTTTTTGATCATGACAAGGGAAAAAACTATTCGACAGGTAAAATTATTTACAACGCCAGAATTATTCCGGTGAGAGGGTCCTGGATCGATATGGAAATCGATGCCAAGGATATCATCAATATCCGTATCGATCGGCGCAGAAAATTTCCGGTATCCATTCTGTTCAAGGCCTTCGGTTATGCCAGTGAGGATATTCTGGATTTCTTTTACAAAAAAGAACGTATCGTTAAAAAGGAAGGCTCGTTTTTTAAGGAGTTTGTTCCTGACAATCTGGTCCGCCAGCGGGCCAGTTTTGATGTCATTTCCCCTGAAACCGGGGAAGTGGTCGTAAAACAGGGAAGAATCTTTACAAAACGGGCCTTGAAACAGCTGGCCGACGAAGGGTTGACCTTTGTTCCCATTTCGATCGAGGACCTTCTGAACAAAGCGTTTGCCAGAGACATTCATGACCCGGAAACCGATGAGGTGCGGTTCAAGGCCGGCGAGATGATCGAAGAAGATACGTTTGAGATTCTCGAAAAGAACGGGATCTCCGATTTTCATATCCTGCATGTGGATTCCCGGAGTTCCGATGCCATGAGAAAAACCCTGGTCAGCGACAAAGTGAACTCCAGGGAAGTGGCGTTAATGGACATCTATCGCCGGCTGCGTCCCGGGAACCCGGCTACCATTGAGGTGGCACAGGATTTTATCGATCATCTGTTTTTTCGTCAGGCATACTATGATCTGTCCAAGGTCGGCCGTCTGAAAATGAACCTGCGTCTGGGGGTGGACACCATGCTGGACGTGAAAACCCTTCGGAAAGAGGATGTCCTGCTGACGGCGGCGACACTGATCGAGCTCAAAGATACCCAGGGACAGGTGGATGATATCGATCACCTGGGGAACCGGCGGGTCCGGGCCGTGGGAGAACTGCTGGAAAACCATTACCGGATCGGACTCATCCGCATGGAACGGGCCATCAAGGAAAAAATGAGCATGCAGGAAGTGGATGCCATGATGCCCCACGATCTGGTGAATCCCAAACCGGTGTCAGCCGTGGTCAGGGAGTTTTTCGGCACTTCTCAGTTGTCCCAGTTCATGGATCAGACCAACCCGCTGTCCGAAACAACGCATAAAAGACGGTTGTCCGCTCTGGGACCGGGCGGCCTGACCCGGGAACGGGCCGGGTTCGAAGTCCGGGACGTGCATCCGTCTCACTACGGCCGGATCTGTCCCATTGAAACGCCGGAAGGCCCGAACATCGGTTTGATCGTATCCCTTTGCACCTATGCCCGGGTCAATGATTTCGGATTTATCGAAACGCCGTTTCGTCAGGTGAACGATTCCGTTGCCAGTAAAGCCATTCGCCATTTGAGTGCGTTCGAGGAAAAAGACCACCCCATTGCCCAGGCCAATGCGCCGCTGGACACGGAAGGCCGGTTTATCAACCCCCGTGTGTCCGCCCGGGTGGCAGGTGAGTTTGAGCTGGTACCTCCGGATGTGGTCAAATATATGGACGTCTCACCCAATCAGCTGGTGTCTGTATCTGCCGCCCTGATTCCGTTCCTGGAAAACGATGATGCCAACCGGGCGCTCATGGGCTCTAACATGCAGCGGCAGGCCGTTCCCTTGATCCGAAGCGAAGCCCCGCTGGTGGGCACAGGCATGGAAAGTGTGGTGGCCAGAGATTCAGGCGTCACCATTGTGGCGGATTATGACGGCACTGTGGTGGATGTGGATGCCAAACGCATCGTGGTGAGAAATGACGATGATGAAAACAAAGGGTTTGACAAGGCCGTATCCATATATAATTGTACCAAATTTGTCCGTTCCAATCAAAACACCTGTTTCAATCATCGTCCCATTGTGGAGAGAGGGGAAAAGGTCAAAAAAGGTCAGGTGATCGCGGACGGGCCGTCCACGGAAATGGGGGAACTGGCGCTGGGAAAAAATGTCACGGTGGCCTTCATGCCCTGGGATGGATACAATTATGAGGACTCCATTCTGGTGAGTGAACGTCTGGTCAAAGACGGGGTCTATACATCGGTGCATGTCGAGGAATTTGAAGTTCTGGCCCGGGATACCAAACTGGGAAAAGAGGAAATTACCCGGGATATTCCCAATGTGGGTGAAGAGGCCCTGAAGGATCTGGATGAAAGCGGTATTATCCGCCTGGGGGCGGAAGTGAACCCGGGGGACATTCTGGTGGGAAAGATCACCCCCAAAGGGGAAACCCAGCTGTCTCCGGAAGAAAAACTGCTGCGGGCCATCTTCGGGGAAAAGGCCGGGGATGTCAAAGATACCTCTCTGACGGTGCCACCGGGTGTCAGCGGCAAAGTGATCGATGCCAAAGTCTTTTCCAGAAGAGGTCTGCCAAAGGATGATCGGACCCGGCTCATCGAGGACGAGGAAATCGAGCGCCTCGAAAAAGACCGCGACGATGAGATCAGTATTATTTCCCAGGTGGCCAGAGAAAAAGTTGAATCGCTTCTGACCGGACAGAAAGTGCTTTCCGATCTGGAAAAAAACGCAAAGGTCCGGATCAAAAAAGGAGAGTCCATTGTTCCCGGTGTACTGGAAAAAATTCCGGTATCTTCGCTGGTGCATTTGTCTGTGGAAGATGCCGTGGCAACGGAAAGAGCCCAGCAGATTCTGGAACAGGCACAGGATCAGATCAAAAAGGCCAAAGAACATTTCAACCGTCAGGTGTCCCGGTTTGAAAAAGGAGATGATCTGCCTCCCGGGGTTTTGAAACTGATCAAAATCAGCGTGGCCATGGAACGGGTATTGTCCGTTGGAGATAAAATGGCCGGCCGGCATGGGAATAAGGGCGTGGTGTCCCGGATTCTGCGGGTGGAGGACCTGCCTTATTTTGCCGATGGCCGGCCCGTGGACATGGTGCTCAATCCCCTGGGTGTCCCGTCCCGTATGAACGTGGGACAGATACTGGAAATTCATCTGGGTCAGGCAGCCTTTGGTCTGGGACAGCAGATCAATGAGATGATCGAGGAAAAACGGCTGGAAGATCTCAGGTCCAAAGTGCGGAGCGTGTTTTCCCTGACAGACAAGCAAAAGGCCGATGACATTGAAGATGTTCTGGCCAACCGGATCGATGCCATGAATGACCGGGAGCTGCTGGATTTTGCATCTCTTTATCGGAATGGTGTTCATACAGCCACGCCGGTATTTGACGGTGCCACGGAAGATGAAATCAAGGATCTGCTGGAAATGTCCGAGTATCAGCGGTCCGGCCAGTCGGTTCTTTACGACGGCAGAACCGGGGAGCCCTTTCATACCATGGTCACGGTAGGCACCATGTATATGCTCAAACTGCACCATCTGGTGGATGACAAACTGCATGCACGGTCCATCGGCCCCTATTCTCTGGTCACCCAGCAGCCCCTGGGCGGCAAGGCCCAGTTCGGGGGGCAGCGGCTGGGTGAAATGGAAGTCTGGGCCATGGAAGCCTATGGTGCGGCCCATGCGCTTCAGGAGTTTCTCACCGTCAAATCCGATGACATGGTGGGCAGAACCCGCATGTACGAAAAGATCGTCAAAGGCCAGAGCGTGCTGGAACCGGGCATGCCTGAATCCTTCCGGGTTTTGATCAAGGAACTCAACAGTCTGGGTTTGGATATGAATCTTATAGAAGGCAGCAAATAAGGAGAAAGCATTGGACAATATATACGATTTCTTCGCAAAACCGAAAGATCCCAAGGTGTATCAGGGGGTTCAGATCAGCCTTGCCTCTTCCGACCAGATCAGAGAGTGGTCCCACGGTGAGATCAAAAAACCGGAAACCATCAACTACCGGACCTTCAAGCCGGAGCGGGACGGACTGTTCTGCGCCAAGGTGTTTGGCCCCACCAAGGATTACGAGTGTAACTGCGGCAAATACAAGCGCATGAAACACCGGGGGGTGGTGTGTGAAAAATGCGGAGTGGAGGTGATTCAGTCCAAGGTGCGGCGGGAGCGCATGGCCCATATCGAGCTGGCCTCTCCGGTGTCTCATATCTGGTTTCTGAAAAGCCTGCCTTCCAAGATCGGCAATGCCCTGGACCTGACCTTGAAAAGTCTGGAAAAGGTCCTGTATTTTGATTCCTATATCGTGATGGATCCCAAAGATTCCGGGTTGAAAAAATATCAGCTTTTGTCGGATGATCAGTATTATGAGGCCATTGAAACCTTCGGTGAAGAGGGGTTCGTGGCGGGAATCGGGGCTGAGTCGATTTTGAAACTGTTGGATGAACTGGACCTTCAGGGCATCCATGATACCCTCAAAGAGGAGATCAGCCTGACCAAGTCCGTGGCCAAACAGCAGAAAATGGCCAAACGGCTCAAGGTGATTTCCGCGTTTCTGACATCCGGCATCGAACCGTCCCGCATGATCATGACGGCCTGTCCCATTCTGCCGCCGGATCTCCGGCCCCTGGTCCCGCTGGAAGGGGGCCGTTTCGCCACCTCCGATCTCAATGATCTTTACCGCAGGGTCCTGAACCGGAACAATCGTCTCAAACGGCTGGTGGATCTGAATGCACCCGATATCATTGTCAGAAACGAAAAACGCATGCTTCAGGAGTCGGTGGACGTGCTGTTTGACAACGGCCGGCACGGCCGGGTGGTCACGGGAACCAACAAGCGCCCCCTCAAATCGTTGAGTGACACCCTGAAAGGCAAACAGGGCCGGTTCCGCCAGAACCTTCTGGGAAAAAGGGTGGATTATTCCGGCCGTACCGTGATCACGGTGGGATCTGAACTGCGGCTTCATCAGTGCGGAATTCCCAAAAAGATGGCTTTGGAACTTTTCAAACCGTTTATCTATAACTACCTGGAACAAAAAGGCCTGGTTTCCACGGTGAAAAGTGCCAAGAAAATGGTGGAAAAGGAGGAAAATGAAGTCTGGGATGCACTGGAGTCGGTGGTCAAAGAGTACCCGGTGATGCTCAACCGGGCGCCCACCCTGCATCGACTCGGTTTTCAAGCGTTTGAACCGGTGCTGATCGAAGGAAAAGCCATTCAGCTCCATCCCCTGGTCTGTCCGGCATTTAACGCGGATTTTGACGGGGACCAGATGGCGGTGCATGTGCCGTTGTCTCTGGAGGCTTTGCTTGAGGCCCGGGTGATGATGCTTTCCACCAACAATATTCTGTCACCGGCCAATGGTCAGCCCATTATCGTGCCCACCCAGGATATCGTGCTGGGTATCTATTACATGACCCGGGCTGTGGCGAATCAGAAGGGATCGGGCAGTGTCTTTTCCTCCATCGATGAAGTCAGATACGCATTCGATGCCGGCGCACTGGCCCTTCATGCCAAAATAAAAGTGCGGATCGAAGGAGAGGTTTACGATACCACCACGGGCCGGATTCTGCTGTGGGAAACCATTCCCGGTGATACCCTGCTGTCTTTGAGCCGGATCCGCACCGAAACTTTGGAATCCTGTGAAGAGGCCCTGTCTGAGCTGAAGGTCGGCAGATCGTTTGATGAGGTGTTGAACAAATATGCCGATGAAGAGATAAAAAAGACGTTTGGTAAAACCGGGCTGCTCACCCGCAAGGAGTTCAAAAACCTGTTTCAGGTGTCGGATGTGGTGGTGGAACAGCTGTTCGGGTTGAAACAGGGCCAGTTCACAGATGTTCGGGTGGTGGGGGACCGGTTCACCATTTTCAAGGTGGATGAGCGGAAAACCACATTGCCGTTCAAACTGGTGAACAAACTGATGGACAAGGGTTCCATTGTCAATCTCATTGATTATGCTTACCGGAATATCGGGTTGAAGGAAACCGTGGTACTGTCCGACCGGCTCAAGGATATCGGATACAAATATTCCACCCTGGGCGGTCTGTCCATCTGTGTGGACGATATGATCATACCCGAACAAAAATGGGATATCGTCGCTGCCGCGGAAAAAAATGTCCTGGAGATTAAAAATCAGTATGCGGAAGGGTTGATCACCCAGGGAGAAAAATACAACAAAGTGGTCGATATCTGGGCCCAGGCCACCGATGATATAGCCAATGCCATGATGGAGGTAATGAAAAACCCCACCGGTGCCGAGAATATCGAAGCACTCGAGGGCTTGAATGCCGTGTATGTCATGGCGGATTCCGGCGCCCGGGGCTCCAAGGATCAGATGCGCCAGCTTGCCGGGATGCGGGGCCTGATGGCCAAACCCTCCGGTGAGATCATCGAGAACCCGATCACCGCCTGTTTCCGTGAAGGGTTGACCGTGCTGCAGTATTTTATTTCCACCCATGGGGCCCGGAAAGGTCTGGCGGATACGGCCCTGAAAACAGCCAACTCCGGGTATCTGACCCGGCGTCTGGCAGATGTGGGACAGGACTGTACCATCATCGAAGAGGACTGCGGTACCATCAACGGGATCGAGGTGGAGGCCCTGTACGAAGGCGGGGAAGTGATCCAGACCCTGGGTGAGCGTATTTTAGGACGGGTGCTGCAGGAAGATGTCAAAGATCCCTATTCCGATGATTTTATTGTGGGCATTGACACGGAACTGACCGAAGCCCATGTGGCAAAGATCGAAAATGCCGGTGTTCAGAAGGTGAAAATCCGTTCGGTACTGACCTGTAATTCCAAATACGGGGTCTGTTCAAAATGCTACGGCCGGGATCTGGCCCACGGTGACACCGTGGAGATCGGTCAGGCCATCGGTATCGTGGCGGCCCAGTCCATCGGCGAACCCGGTACCCAGCTGACCATGCGGACCTTTCATATCGGCGGTACCGCCTCCAGAAAGGTGGAAGTGGCGGAGGTCAAAGCCCGGGTCGGCGGGATTCTCAAATACAATGAAAATCTTCAGACCGTCACCACGGCCGGCAATGAAGTCATTGTCATGAACCGCAAGGGCGGCGGGATCACCATCGTGGGAGAAGACGGCCGGGAAAGGGCCAAGGAAAACGTGATTTACGGAGCCACCCTTCAGGTCAGAGACGGCCAGCCCATAGAACCCGGAGAAATTATCGCCTCCTGGGATCCGTTCACCACGCCCATCATCACGGAGGTGTCCGGCCGGATCCGGTTTGCGGACATTGAGATCGGAAATACCGTCCAGGAACAGATCGATCCGGTGACAGGAAAGGTCAGCCGGACCATTGCCGAGGGCAAGGACCCTGAAACCCGTCCCCGCATCACGCTGCGGGATTCAAGCGGAAAAGCCGTCAAGCTGCCCTCTTCCAATGCAGCGGCCCGGTATTTTCTACCGGTCAATGCCATTCTTACCGTTGAAGAAGATGACCATGTGCTGGCCGGTGATGTCATCGCCAAGCTGCCCCGCGCCACCACCAAGACCAAGGACATCACCGGTGGTCTGCCCCGTGTGGCGGAGCTCTTCGAGGTGAGGAAACCCAAGGACCCCACTATTTTAACAGAAATCGACGGCTCGGTCAGCGTGTCCAAGGGAACCAAGGGCCGGCAGAAAGTGACGATAACCCCGTCGGATGTGGGAGAAAAAAAAGAATATGGCATCCCCAAGGGGCAGCATGTCACCGTATACGACGGAGATTTTGTCAAGGCGGGGGACCCCCTGATCGCCGGTAGTGCCAATCCCCAGGACATTATGAACATCAAGGGAGAAGTGGCGCTGGCCAAATATCTGGTGGACGAGGTGCAGGAAGTATACCGCCTCCAGGGGGTTCGAATCAATGACAAGCATATCGAGGTGGTGATCCGCCAGATGATGCGGCGGGTCAAGGTGGTATCCACCGGAGATACCAATTTTATTCCTGACGAGCAGGTGGACCGGGTGGCGTTCGAGGAGACCAACCGGGAAACGGCCATGAAGGGTGGCGAGCCAGCCAAAGGGGAACCTTTGATTCTGGGGATTACCAAGGCATCGTTGTCCACAGACAGTTTCCTGTCTGCGGCATCGTTTCAGGAAACCACCAAAGTGTTGACCCTGGCCGCAATCGAGGCCAAATACGATGGGCTCAAGGGGTTAAAGGAAAATGTAATCATGGGACGTCTGATCCCTGCCGGCACCGGATTTCCCGGGTACCGCAATGTGGAGGTGGCCCTGGGTGAAGCAGCCAGCGTCTGATGTAAAATCAAAAATTGCTTGACAGTTTAAATTTTTGTAAGTAATATTAAATATTTTGTCGTGTAAGGCGATGTATTGAATGTATAAGGAGCGTTGAAAAGATTATGCCGACCATTAATCAGTTGGTTAGAAAGAGCAGAAAAAAAGCTGAGAAAAAGGTAAGTACGCCCGCTTTGAAGGGTGGGCCTCAGAAACGGGGAGTTTGTACCAGGGTGTATACATCAACGCCTAAAAAGCCGAACTCCGCCTTGAGAAAAGTGGCAAGAGTCAGATTGACGACCGGCATGGAAGTGGCGGCGTATATCCCGGGCATGGGGCACAACCTTCAGGAACACTCCGTGGTTCTGGTGCGGGGTGGCAGGGTCAAAGACCTTCCGGGTGTTCGTTATCATATCGTCAGGGGGGCGCTGGATACCCTGGGTGTGGATGACAGACGGCAGGGCCGTTCCAAATACGGTGCCAAAAGGCCCAAGTAACTCAATTTAGACTAAAAAATGGACATGATACATGGCACAGAAACATATCATAAGTGAAAATTTGATGAAAAATGCCACGCAGGAGCAAAAGCTTGCGGCAAAATTCGTGAACTGCGTGATGAGAAACGGAAAAAAAAATGCGGCCCGGAAAGTGGTGACCAGTGCCTTGTTGATGGCCGAAGAAAAAGTGGGAGAGCCGGCTCTGGACGTATTTAAAAAAGCGCTGGATAATATTCGTCCGGCTGTGGAAGTCAAATCCCGAAGAATCGGTGGGTCCACCTATCAGGTGCCCACGGATATCAATCCGGCCCGACAGACCGCTCTGGCTTTCAGATGGTTGATCAACTACAGCCGGGGACGCTCTGAAAAAGGGTTTGAAAAAAAGCTGGCTGCCGAGCTTATGGATGCGTACAATCAGCGGGGCGGCGCCATTAAAAAGAAAGAAGATACTCACAAAATGGCAGAGGCCAATAAAGCATTTGCGCATTTCAGGTGGTAAAAAATTCAAGAATCCTTAAAAACATTCCAATGGAGGAATAAAAAAGATGGCTAAGGAGAAATTTGAGCGGAAGAAGCCGCATGTAAACATTGGAACCATCGGTCACATCGACCATGGGAAGACGACGCTGACCGCTGCAATCACCAAGCATTCCGGTTTGAGAGGGCACGGCACATACGTTCCATTCGACGAGATTGACAAGGCGCCCGAAGAAAGAGAACGGGGGATCACCATTGCCACCGCCCATGTGGAATATGAAACCGATGCCCGTCATTATGCGCATGTGGACTGCCCGGGCCATGCCGACTATATCAAGAACATGATCACCGGAGCGGCCCAGATGGACGGGGCGATTCTGGTGGTGTCCGCTGATGACGGTCCCATGCCCCAGACCCGGGAGCATATCCTTCTGGCCCGTCAGGTCGGCGTGCCCCAGATCGTGGTGTTTTTGAACAAATGCGACATGGTGGATGATGAAGAGCTGATCGAGCTGGTGGAGATGGAGCTTCAGGAACTTTTGACCTCCTATGATTTTCCCGGGATGATACCCCGATCATTCGTGGATCTGCCTTGAAGGCCCTTGAGAGTGACGATCCGGACAGTGACGAAGCCAAGCCGATTTTTGAACTGCTCAGCACGTTGGATTCCTATGTGCCCGAGCCTGAACGGGATATGGACAAACCGTTTCTGATGCCCATCGAGGATGTGTTCTCCATTTCCGGTCGGGGTACGGTGGTGACCGGCCGTATCGATCGCGGTGTGATCAAGCCCGGAGATGAGATCGAGCTGGTGGGGATCCGTGATACGGCCAAGACCGTATGTACCGGCGTTGAAATGTTCAGAAAGCTGCTGGATCAGGGACAGGCCGGAGACAATGTGGGTCTGCTGTTGCGCGGTACCAAACGGGACCAGGTGGAAAGAGGCCAGGTCGTGGCCAAACCCGGCACCATTACCCCCCATACCAAGTTCAAGGCGGAGATGTATGCATTGAGCAAGGAAGAGGGGGGACGTCACACACCGTTTTTTACCGGATACCGGCCCCAGTTTTTCTTCAGAACCACGGATGTGACCGGCGTGCTGACCCTGGAAGAAGGGGTGGAGATGATCATGCCGGGCGACAATGCCACCATCAATGTCGAGCTGATTGCACCCATCGCCATGGAAAAAGAGCTGCGGTTTGCCGTGCGTGAAGGCGGACGGACCGTGGGTGCCGGCGTCATCGCTGAAATCTTTGAATAAGGGTGAAAGAACGCAATCATGCTGAACACAAAAATCAGAATTCGGCTCAAAGCTTATGACCATAAGCTGCTGGACCAGTCCTCTATGGATATTGTTGATACAGCAAGGAAAACCGGCGCCAGAGTCGTGGGGCCGGTTCCCCTTCCAACCCGAATCAACAAGTTTACGGTTTTGCGCTCACCCCATGTGAACAAAAAATCACGGGAACAGTTTGAGATTCGGACCCATAAAAGAATGCTGGATATTTTGGAGCCCACGCAACAGACGGTTGACGCCTTGATGAAGCTGGATCTGTCTCCGGGCGTTGATGTGGAAATCAAGTTATAGATCGCTAACAGGAACCAGAAATGAACGGATTAATTGGAAAAAAAATTGGAATGACCAGTTCCTTTGCACCAGACGGAAGGCTTGTTCCTGTTACCGTCGTACAGGTGGGTCCCTGTGTGGTAACGCAGGTGAAAACACAGGAAAAAGATGGGTATAAGGCAATTCAGCTCGGGTTTGATGAAACACCGGCTGAAAAATTGAACAAGCCCATTTCCGGTCATTTGAAAAAAGCCACAGACAAAGGTTATCGTGTCTTGAAAGAGTTCCGGGCCGAATCGGTAGAAGATCTTGAACCGGGCGCAATCGTCGATCTGGATATCTTTTCCATAGGTGATAAAGTCACTGTTACAGGGACGACCAAAGGACGGGGATTTCAGGGAACGATCAAACGGCATGGATTCAGCCGGGGTCCTGAAACCCACGGTAACAGAAATCACCGGAAACCCGGTTCCATCGGGAACAGTGCATGGCCGGCCAAGGTCATCCGGGGCAAACGCATGCCGGGGCATATGGGTGTTGATACAGAAACGGTTAAAAATTTGACCGTTGTGGATATCAAGCCCCAAGACAACCTCCTGCTTTTGAAGGGAGCGGTTCCAGGCCCCAAAACCGGGATTATCAAACTTTATAAGACCAACAAACAGTAAATAATTGAATGTAACCGGTTGCGTGTTGAACCGGTTGATATTGCGGCTATGGGTATTGCAAAACAATCGCAGTGATGCATAGCTGATCAAAATTTAAGAGGAAGATTATGGCAGCTGTAGATGTATTGAACAGTGCAGGTGAAAGAGTGTCTGAAATTCAGCTTCCTGATGAAATATTCAGCGTTCCGGTCAAGACAAGTGTTCTTCACGATGTAGTCCGATCCCAGCTCGCATCAAGGCGGGCGGGGACAGCTGCGTCCAAGACACGGGCAATGGTTAAAGGCAGCACAAGAAAGCTTTTCAGGCAGAAAGGCACCGGAAATGCCCGGGCGGGAAGCGTCAAGTCACCATTGAGAAAAGGCGGCGGAATTATTTTCGGTCCCTCGCCGAGATCCTATGCATTCAAGGTACCGAAAAAGGTGAGAAAACTGGCTTTGAAAATGGCCTTGAGCAGCAAGTGGGAAGAAAAAACTCTTTTTGTCATCGATGATTTCAAACTGGATCAGATTCGGACCAAGCAACTGGCCTCTGTGCTGGATGCACTGAAACTGAACAACCTGTTGATCGTTTCAGATGCACAGGATGATACATTCCTGGAAATGTCATCCCGGAACATCCCGCAGATCAAGGTGATCAAGACCGCAGGTCTGAATGTGTATGATATTTTGAAATACAGGAATCTGCTTCTGGTTGAATCCAGCATTCAAAATATTCAGGGGAGGTTGAGTTGAGATGAAACAGTACGATATCATCAGAGGACCTGTGGTTACTGAAAAAACGACCCTTCAAAAGGAATTGAACAATCAGGTGACCCTGAAGGTTGACAAAAAGGCAAACCGGCTTGAGATCAAGGATGCGGTTGAAAAAAACTTCAACACCAAGGTGAAACAGGTCAGAACCGTTCAGGTCAAAGGCAAAGTCAAACAGCGGGGCCGCATCATCGGCAAGCGCAAAGACTGGAAAAAAGCTATTGTGACGCTGATGCCAGGTCAACGAATCGATTTTTTTGAAGGTGTTTAAAGAGGTAAATTTATGTCAACGATTATTAAGGCCAAACCGACATCTCCCGGAAGACGTTCCCAGGAATTCCTTTCTTTTGACGAGATTACCAAGTCGAAACCTGAAAGACGCCTTTCCAAAAAGATTAGTAAAAACGCCGGGCGGAACAACAACGGACGAATCACTAACAGACACCGGGGCGGCGGCACTAAAAAACAGTATCGAATTATTGATTTCAAACGGGATAAAGACGGTATACCGGCCAAAGTGTCGGCTATTGAATATGATCCCAATCGAAGTGCGCGGATAGCACTGCTGGTATATGCGGATGGGGAAAAGCGCTATATTCTTGCTCCATTGGAAGTGAAAGTGGGGGATATTCTGGAAACCGGACCGGATGCGGATATCAAACCGGGCAATTGTATGCCGCTGGAAAAAATACCCACCGGCACCCGGATCCATAATATTGAACTCAAACAGGCCAAAGGCGGCCAGATTGTCAGAAGCGCCGGTGCGTTTGCCAGGCTTATGGCAAAGGAAGGTAATTACGCCCAGGTGCTGCTGCCTTCCGGTGAAGTGCGAATGATTCATTTGAAATGCAAAGCCACCGTGGGCCGGGTCGGCAACGAAAAGCACGGAGACGTGAGTCTGGGCAAAGCAGGACGGGCGCGATGGCTGGGCAGACGGCCGTCTGTTCGCGGAGTCGCCATGAACCCGGTGGATCATCCCATGGGTGGTGGCGAGGGCCGTTCCTCGGGTGGGCGCCAGCCATGTACGCCCTGGGGTGTACAGACCAAAGGAAAGAGAACCAGGAATAATGCGAGAACGGATCAGTATATCGTTAAAAGAAGGGCTAAGAGAAAATAATAGGTGATAAATTATGCCACGATCATTGAAAAAAGGACCATATATTGCACCGCCGCTTTTGAAAAAAGTGTTGGACGCAAAAAAATCCAACAGCAACAAAGTGATAAAAACATGGTCAAGACGGTCGACCATATTACCGGAAATGGTCGGGATCACGTTTGCCGTTCATAATGGAAAAAAATTCATTCCTGTTTTTGTATCTGAAAATATGGTGGGTCACAAACTGGGTGAGTTTTCACCCACAAGAACATTTTGGGGTCATGCCGGAGACAAAAAAGCCAGACGGTAAGATCAATGGCTCCACTTGATTATAAGGGATAAGGTGTGACATGGAAGTAAAAGCAAGTATGAAATTCGCAAGGATATCACCGTCCAAGCTTCGGCTGCCCATCACCGAGGTGAAAGGCAGGAGTGCGGAACAGGCGTTGACAACATTGAAATTCATGCCTCTGAAAGCGGCGGGAATTATTTACAAGACCCTGGAATCCGCTGTGGCCAATGCAGCGCATAACAACGAGCTGGACGTGGATAAACTGATTGTAAAAAATATCATTGTCGATCAGGGGCCCTCTTTGAAACGGTTTCGTGCGAGAGCCAGAGGAAGAGCCAGCCGAATTTTAAAACGTACCAGTCATTTAACTGTAATAGTCGCTCAGATCGACTAAGAGGAGGAAGTTAGCTTGGGCCAGAAAGTACATCCGACCGGATTAAGATTAGGCATCATCAGGACATGGGATTCCAGATGGTATGCAGACAAAGAGTATGCGGAATTTGTCGAGGAAGATTTCAAAGTTCGAAAATTTCTCAAAAGCAAATTATACCATGCAGGGATCTCTAAAATTGAAATTGAACGGTTTTCAAAGCAGATCCGGCTGAGAGTCTACGCGGCCAGACCCGGTATTATTATCGGTAAAAAGGGATCTGAGATCGCTCTGCTCAAAAAGGAACTTGAAAAAATTCTCAAGCCTGATGTGCTAATCGATATCAAGGAAGTGCGCAGACCTGAAATTGACGCACAGCTGGTCGCTGAAAACATTGCTCAGCAGCTCGAAAGGCGGATTGCATTCAGGCGGGCCATGAAGCGCAGTGTCACCTCTGCGATGCGGTTTGGTGCCAAAGGCATCAAAATTATCTGTTCCGGTCGACTGGGAGGCGCTGAAATGGCCAGAACGGAATGGTACAAGGAAGGGCGAATTCCTCTTCACACCCTTCGCGCAGATGTGGATTACGGCTTCATCGAAGCCAAGACCACATACGGGACCATCGGCATCAAGACCTTTATCTTCAAGGGTGAAGTGGTGAACCCCGGTGAACAGGTGATGGCGACAAATTAGTAGAGGCTATTTAGGAGAACAAGCAAATGCTCAGTCCAAAAAATGTAAAATACCGCAAACAGTTCCGGGGCAGAACCAAGGGAACCCCGACACGGGGCAACACGCTTTGTTTTGGTGACTATGGGCTTCAGGCGGTTGAATGTGGCTATGTGAATGCCAGACAGATCGAGGCTGCCAGGGTGGCCTTGACCCGATATGCAAAAAGAGCCGGTAAAAGCTGGATTCGTTTTTTTCCGGATCATCCGGTGACTAAGAAACCGGCTGAAGTCCGGATGGGTAAAGGAAAAGGTGCGACCGATGCCTGGGTGGCCCGGGTGAAACCCGGAAAGATTCTGTATGAAATGGAAGGCATTAACCGGGAGACGGCCAAGGAGGCACTGCGCCTGGCCGCCCGCAAACTTTCCGTGAAAACCCGTTTTGTGGAAAGGAATTAACCATGTTGAAAACCGGTGAAATCAAGGAAATGGATGAAACCCAGATGAAAGAAAGACTGTTGGAGATGAAAAAGGAACTTTTCAATCTCCGCTTTCAGAATGACATCGGCCAGCTCGAAAACACGGCAAAACTGTCTGAAGTCAAAAAAGACATTGCCCGGCTTTATACCGTATCCAGACAGATGAATGTGAACATTGGTTGAGAGTGAAAAAAATGGAAAATATGCATAAAGGCAAAAAGAAAGAACTCAAGGGACTGGTGATTTCAGATAAAATGGATAAGTCCGTGATTGTCCAGGTCGAACGGTATATTCAGCATAAAATGTACAAAAAATATGTCAGGCAGTATAAAAAATACCATGCCCATGATGAAAAAAATGAATGTCGAATCGGGGATGAAGTGCAGATCGTTGAAACCCGCCCCCTGAGTAAGCTGAAACGGTTCAGGGTGACCCAGATCACTAAAAAAGCCGTTTAATTTCAAGGAGTTGAAAAATGATTCAAACGGAAACAAGACTGACGGTTGCAGACAATTCCGGCGCAAAGGAATTGTACTGTATCAAGGTGTTGGGTGGGTCCAAGAGAAGATATGCCAGCATTGGAGACATCATTATCGTATCAGTCAAGGAAGCCATTCCCAATGCCAAAGTAAAAAAAGGAGACATTGTCCCGGCTGTGATTGTCAGGACCAGAAAGGAAATTTTCAGACCTGACGGTTCAGCAATTCGGTTTGATGACAATTCGGCTGTGGTCCTGTCCAAAAATAATGAACCTGTGGGAACCCGTATTTTCGGACCGGTGGCACGAGAGCTGAGGGCAAAACGATTCATGAAAATCGTTTCTCTGGCTCCGGACGTTTTGTAAAAACCGGGTGATTGGAGCATAAATAAATGGAAACCGGAAAAATCAGAATAAAGAAAGATGACAAGGTAAAGGTTCTTACCGGCAAAGACAAGGATAAAATCGGTAAGGTCCTTAGAGTGATCAAAAAGACGAACCGCGTTGTCGTTGAAAACATCAATGTGGTGAAGGTCCATCAAAAACCCACACAGGCGAACCCGCAGGGGGGGATCGTGGAAAAAAACATGCCTATTCACGTGTCCAATCTCATGCTGATGTGCAATGCCTGCGTGAACCCGACCCGGATTGGTGCCAAAAAACTGGAAAATGGAAAACGGGTTCGTGTTTGTAAAAAATGCAATGAGCAGATCGATGCTTAAGATCAGATCCGGAGAGAGCAAATGACCACGCTAAAGGAAAAGTACAACACAGAAATCATTCCCCAATTAAAGGAACGATTTAATTATACGAATGGATTTCAAGTACCGAAATTAGAAAAGATCGTGTTGAACATGGGATTGGGTGAAGCCGTCAGAAATCCGAAAATTATCGAATCGGCTGCACAGGAACTGGCATTGATTGCCGGCCAGAAACCGGTAGTGACCCGGGCGAAAAAACCCATTGCCAATTTCAAGCTTCGGGCGGACCTGCCTATCGGATGCAAAGTGACCCTGCGACGTGAAAAAATGTATGACTTTTTCGAGCGCCTGGTCAATATTGCGTTACCGCGTGTCAGGGACTTCAGGGGTATTTCTGCAAAAGCGTTTGATGGCCGAGGGAATTACAGCCTGGGGATTACCGAACATATCATTTTTCCGGAAATCGATTATGATAAAACGGACAGCATCAAGGGCTTGAATGTCACGGTCGTCACCACGGCCAAAACTGATGAAGAAGGCAGAGAGTTCCTGCGGTATCTGGGAATGCCTTTTAAAAATTAGATATCTGAAGGAGGAACGTTTGGCCAAGAAAGCGTTAATTGCAAAGGCAAAGAGAAAACCCAAATTTTCTGTGCGTGGGTATAACCGATGTCCGTTGTGCGGCAGGCCGAGAGGTTTCATCCGGAAGGCGGGGATTTGCAGAATTTGTTTCAGAACCCTTGCTTCCGAAGGCAAGCTTCCCGGGGTGACCAAGTCCAGCTGGTAACAGAAAATGGGTGTAATCAATTCGCGGTAGAGTATATTCAGCGAAATTTCAAGGAGATTCAACATGGCAGTGAGTGATCCCATTGCAGACATGCTGACCATTATCAGGAATGGTGGGAAAGCAGGGTTTGCCAAAGTGGATATCCCCGGATCAAAAGTGAAAATTGAAATGGTGCGGGTGCTGAAGGAACAGGGATATATCAGGAACTACAAATTTCTTGAAGATGACAAGCAGGGCAAAATCCGTGTTTATCTGAAATATGTCAAGGAAGGTAAGCCGACCATTTACGGAATCGAACGGGTCAGTAAACCGTCCTGCAGGGTGTACCGTAAGGCATTGGAAATTGAGCCGGTTATGAATGGTCTGGGGGTCGCCGTCGTTTCCACCTCAAAAGGGGTGATGACCGACAAGCAGGCCAGGGAAGCGAATGTCGGCGGTGAAGTTCTTTGTAATGTTTGGTAAGTCAGGAGTTATGAAATATGTCACGTATAGGAAAAAAGCCGGTTCAGCTTCCTGACAAGGTCCAGGTCACCCTGAACGGGAATATCGTTCAGGTGAAGGGGCCTAAAGGCAATCTTGAACGTCAGATGCATCCGGCAGTTACAATTGAGAAAAAAGATTCGGTACTGGAATTTAAAACCGATGACAATGACAAGAAAAAAGTGGCGTTGCAGGGATTGTACCGTTCTTTGATAGCAAATATGGTGACAGGTGTCAGCAGCGGCTATGAAAAGCAACTGGTACTGGCGGGCATCGGCTACCGGGCGGAAACCAGGGGAAACAATCTGGTTCTCAATGTGGGATATTCCAATCCGGTGGAATATGCGCTTCCTGATGGCGTCAATGCCATGGTGGAAAACAACACCAAAATCACCCTTTCAGCGATTGATAAGGAGCTGCTGGGTCAGACCGCGGCCAACATCAGAGATATCAGACCTCCTGAGCCCTACAAGGGGAAGGGGATCATGTACGTGGATGAACGAATCATAAGAAAAGCAGGCAAGACTGCGGGTAAAAACTAAAACCTGGGAATAGATATTATGGCAAATACATCACTAAAAACTATGGCAAGGCTCAAGCGTAAAAAAAGAATCAGAAAGCGCATCTACGGGGCATTGGATCGCCCCAGACTCAGTGTTTTCAGAAGTTCCAGCCACATTTATGCCCAGATTATCGATGACACCAAAGGAGAAACCCTGGTGTCCGCCTCAACCCTGGATAAGGTATACAAGCAGCAGCCCGTCGCTGGTAAAAAACAGGAAATTGCCAAGGCAGTGGGTGCTCTTTTGGGTAAAAAAGCCCTGGATAAAGGGATTAAAAAGGTGGTTCTGGACCGGAATGGCTTTCTGTATCATGGACGTATCAAAGCACTCTCAGACGGGGCTCGTGAAGCTGGTCTGGAATTCTAATTAAGGAGGAAACCCTTGGCTAGACAGCAAATGGAAGACAATGGACTAATTGATAAAGTCGTCAAAATCAACCGGGTTGCCAAAGTGGTCAAAGGCGGCCGGAATTTCAGTTTCAGTGCCCTGGTGGTGGTCGGCGACGGTGAAGGCAGTGTTGGATACGGCCTCGGAAAAGCCACGGAAGTACCTGAAGCCATCCGGAAAGGTATGGAAAGAGCCAAACGGAATATGGTTAAAATTTCTTTGCTGAACGGAACGGTTCCCTTTGAAGTAGTGGGAAAAGCCGGCGCCGGACGGGTGTTGCTGAAACCGGCATCTCCCGGTACCGGTCTGATTGCCGGCGGGGGCATTCGTGCGGTTCTTGAAGTGGCGGGTGTGACAGATATACTGACCAAATGCATCGGCACCCACAATACTCAGAATATCGTCAGGGCAACCATGGCCGGACTGCAATCTCTCTGTCTGAAAGAGGATGTGGCCAGAAGACGGGGCTTGAAACCTGAAGAAATTTGATTTTTTTGACTTGACGTACCAAAGGGGATTGCAATGGCTGATAAATTGAAAATTACGCAGATTCGAAGTACGATAGGGCGTCCGGCCAAACACGCCCGGATCATTCGATCGCTGGGCATCAAACGGATGAACCAGACCGTGGAACACAAAAATGACCCGGTCATTCTGGGACAGATAAAAAAAGTGTCCCACCTGTTGAAAGTAGAGGAGGTATAACATGCAGCTTCATGATCTGGCACCGGCGCCGGGAAGCAGAAAAAACAGAAAACGCGTGGGCAGGGGCCCCGGCTCCGGTATGGGAAAGACGTCCACCCGTGGCCATAAAGGGCTAAAAGCCCGTGCAGGCGGAAATGTAAGGCCGGGATTCGAGGGGGGGCAGATGCCCATTTATCGGCGGCTGCCCAAACGGGGGTTTACAAATATTTTCAAAAAAAACCTTGCAGTTTTGAATGTCAAGGATCTGGAACGGTTTGAAGAGGGCGTCACTATCGATCCTGAGGTGCTCTATCAGGCGAATCTGGTCAAAGGCCGGGTGGACGGTATTAAGATTCTGGGCACCGGTGAGGTGACAAAGAAACTGGTGCTGAAAGAGCTGCTGGTATCTGGCACCGCCCGGGAAAAAATCGAAGCTGCCGGCGGCAGCGTTGAATAAGCACTATCACATGAGGACAGTAAAAGGATGATACAAAACAGCTACCAGAACATGCTGAAGCTGCCTGATCTCAAACGCAAGATTCTGATTACACTTGGACTGCTGTTTGTCTACCGGGTCGGCGTGCATGTGCCCACCCCGGGAATCGATGCCACGGCCCTGGCCTCTTTTTTTGCAGCGGCTTCCGGCACCCTTTTTTCCATGTTCAACATGTTTTCGGGCGGCGCACTGGAACGATTGTCCATTTTTGCCCTGGGTATCATGCCTTACATCAGCGCCTCCATTATTTTGGAATTGATGACCGTGGTGGTTCCCCATCTGGCGCAGCTGAAAAAAGAAGGAGATGCGGGGCGTAAGAAAAAAACACAATACACCCGGTATGGAACGGTGGTGCTGAGTATCATTCAGGGCTTCGGTATCAGTGTGGGGCTGGAATCCATGACTTCTCCGGCCGGTGCTGCCATCGTCCCGGATCCCGGTTGGGGATTCCGGCTGGTGACTATCATCACGCTGACCGCAGGTACCGCATTCATTATGTGGCTGGGGGAACAGATTACCGAAAGAGGCATTGGAAACGGGATTTCATTGATCATCTTTGCCGGTATCGTCGCAGCCATGCCGTCTGCCATCGGCAATACCGTCCGGTTGATGAGCACCGGTGAAATGGGTATTTTCTTTATCATCGTCCTGCTGGTGATCATGGTGGCGGTGGTGTCCTGCATCATCTTCATGGAACAGGCTCAGCGGCGGATCCCGGTGCATTATGCCAAACGGGTGGTAGGACGTAAGATGTTCGGCGGCCAGACGTCTCACCTGCCGTTGAAAATCAATACGGCCGGCGTGATTCCGCCCATTTTCGCCTCGTCCATCATCATGTTCCCCACCACCATCGCCCAGTTTGCCACCATGCCCTTGCTGCAGACCGTTGCAGCCATGTTCAGCCCGGGCACGATCTGGTATTACATACTGTACGTGGGGTTCATCATTTTTTTCTGTTTCTTTTACACAGCCGTGCAGTTCAATCCGGATGATGTGGCAGACAACATGAAAAAGAACGGGGGATACATACCAGGTATCCGGCCGGGAAAACGGACGTCTGAATATATTGACAAGGTATTGACACGGATCACGCTGGCGGGTGCCATATATGTTTCTGCCGTGTGCGTGCTCCCCACCATGCTCATGGATAAGTTCAATGTACCGTTTTATTTCGGCGGTACGGCATTGCTGATTGTGGTCGGGGTTTCCATCGATACGATATCACAGATCGAATCCCATCTGATTACAGGCAATTATGATGGCTTTCTGGGACGATCCGGTGCCAGGCGGATCAAGGGCAGATCTTAACCTTGCATATCAAAAGGAGATGAATTTAAGATTATGGCAAAAGAAGAACCCATCAAGGTTGACGGGAAAGTGCTTGAAACCCTGCCAAATGCCATGTTCAAAGTCGAACTGGAAAACAAACATGTCCTTTTGGCGCATATTTCAGGAAAAATGCGCATGCATTTTATAAAAATTTTGCCTGGAGACAGGGTCACTGTAGAAATTTCCCCCTATGATCTGAGCCGGGGAAGAATTACATACCGCTTTAAATAACGGGAAAATCAGATTAGGAGTAGATAGATGAAAGTAAGAGCATCTGTAAAAAAAATATGCAGAGACTGCAAGATCATTAAACGACGTGGGGTCATCCGGGTCATTTGTGTTAACAAGCGCCATAAACAGCGGCAGGGATAGGGGGACGGAAATTTGGCACGTATTGCAGGAGTAGACTTACCAAAAGACAAGCACGCATGGATTGCGCTGACCTACATTTACGGTATCGGTCCCAGCAGATCCAGACAGATTCTTGACAAATCAGGGATCGATCCGACAATCAAGGCGGGCAGTCTGACTGAAGAACAGGTCAACGATATTCGAAAGGCCATTGACGAGGGTTACAAGGTTGAAGGGGAACTTCGGACCGACGTTTCCATGAATATCAAACGACTGATGGATTTGGGGTGTTACCGTGGACTGCGCCATAGAAAAGGGCTTCCCTGTCATGGTCAGCGTACGTCCACCAATGCCAGAACCCGGAAAGGCCCGAAAAGAGCCGCCGTTAAAAAGAAAAAATAGCATTAATCTATATAATTAGGGTTTAGAATACTATGGCAAAAAAGTCGAAAAAGACCATTACCAAAAAACGGGTAAAAAAGAACATTTCCACCGGGATCGTGCATATTCAGTCCACGTTCAACAATACCATTGTGACCATTGCCGATGAAAACGGAAATACGATCTCATGGGCAAGTGCGGGAATGCAGGGTTTCAAGGGATCCAGAAAAAGCACCCCGTTTGCGGCCAAACTGGTGGCTGAAGATGCCGGAACCAAAGCCATGGAACATGGAATGAAAAATGTGGGGGTTTTCGTGAAAGGCCCCGGTCCCGGCAGAGAATCCGCCCTGAGGGCGTTGCATGCTCTGGGATTCAATATTTCCATGATCAAGGATGTTACCCCGGTACCTCACAATGGATGCCGTCCGCCCAAACGAAGAAGAGTATAAGTCCACACTGGATTGATAAAGGAGGAACACGTTGTCACGTTATACAGGATCTGTCTGCCGTCAGTGCAGACGCGAAAATATCAAGCTTTTTCTGAAAGGCGACCGGTGTTTTTCAGATAAATGCAGTTTTGACCGGCGGGGATATCCCCCGGGAGAACATGGGCAGAAACGGCAGAAAGTGTCTGACTACGGACTGCAGCTGAGGGAAAAACAAAAAGTCCGCAGAATTTACGGTCTGTCGGAGAAGCAGTTCCGCATCACATTTAAACGGGCTGACAGACAAAAAGGTATTACCGGTACCAATTTGTTGAGTTTTCTGGAAACCCGGCTGGACAATGCGGTTTTCAGGATGGGGTTTGTCAATTCGAGAAACCAGGGCAGACATCTGGTTCGGCACGGCCATTTCACCGTGAACGGAAAAAAAGTGGATATTCCTTCTTATCAGGTTAAAAAAGGGGATATTGTCGCCCTTCGGGAAAAGAGCAAAAAGATTCAGGCCATATCAGATTCTCTGGACGCCATTGTCAGACGCGGCATCCCTCAATGGCTTGAAATCGATAAGGAAAAATTTCAAGGGGTCGTGGTCAATATTCCGGCCAGAGAAGACATCACATTGCCGATTCAGGAACAGTTGATAGTCGAGCTGTATTCAAAATAAGATCCATTCTGAAACTGAAAACACGATGGATCCAAATAAAGATTCAGGAGATTTAAATGTCATCTGAAAAAATAGCATATGTCAACTGGCGGGAGATGATCAAGCCGGAAACCCTTGACGTCACCACAACTTCCACATATGGAAAATTTGTGTGTGAACCGCTGGAAAGGGGATACGGCATCACCATCGGGAACTCCCTGCGGCGGATTATTCTTTCATCCATCTACGGCGCGGCAATTGTTTCGGTCAAATTCGAAGATGCTTTGCACGAGTACAGCGTCATTTCAGATGTCCGTGAGGATGTGTCTGAAATTATATTGAACCTCAAGGAGCTGAAACTGAAAGCCCATGATGTGGAAGACCGAATTCTGACGCTCAGTGCCAGGGGAGAAAAAAAGGTGACTGGCGCGGATATCGTCAGTCCCGACGGCAAGGTTGAAATTTTAAACCCGGAACAGCATATTGCCAGCGTTTCCAAAAACGGCGTCCTGAACATGACCATGGTGGTCAAAACAGGTAAGGGATACGCGCTGGCATCCGCCAACAAGGATGAGGATGCGCCCATCGGCACCATCCCCATAGATGCGGTCTTTTCTCCAATCAAGCGAGTGAAATATGTGGTCGGCACATCGCGTATCGGCCAGAAGACCGACTATGATAAGTTGACACTGGAAATCTGGACAGACGGGAGCGTGCTTCCGGAAAATGCTGTGGCTTACGCCGCAAAGATTCTCAAGGAACAGATGAATTCGTTCATCAATTTTGATGAGGAAAAAGAGCCGGATTTTTCCGAAGACAATGGTGAAGAGAGTGACAGCAGATTCAACGAAAATATTTATCGTTCCGTGGATGAACTGGAACTGTCCGTCAGAAGCTCCAATTGTCTGAAAAACGCCAAGATTCACACCATTTACCAACTGGTTCAGAAAACCGATAATGAAATGCTCAAAACCAAGAACTTCGGTAGAAAATCGTTGAATGAAATCAAGGAAGTTCTGGCTTCCATGGACCTTTCCCTGGGTATGGACCTCGAAGGTTTCGAACCCCCACCGGAAGAAGAGAATAATCAGCAAGGAGAATAATCGCCATGAAACATAGAAAATCCGTATTAAAACTGAACAGAACCTCAAGTCACCGAAAGGCGATGTTTAGAAACATGGTGACGTCCCTGTTCAAGCACAGCAGCATCAAGACCACAGAAGCCAAGGCCAAGGGGTTGCGTATCATTGCCGACAATATGGTCACACTGGCCAAACGGGGTGATCTTCATGCCAGACGGCAGGCCCTGGCGGTGATCCAGGAAAAAGACGTGGTCCACAGACTTTTCGATGAAATGTCGGAAAAATTTGCTTCCCGGCAGGGCGGTTATACCAGAATTACCAAGCTGGGTCCCCGAAAAGGGGATGTGGCGCCGATGGTTCAGATAGAATTGATCATGGATTAGTTCAACCGGAACCGTTGTAAACGAGTCATGGCCGAAATCGGCCTGTAACACCATACCAAAGAATCCCCTGAAAGTGATTTTCAGGGGATTCTTGCTTTTTTCAGATGCATTTTTATCCTCCAATGGAGGTCATGTGACTGACGGGGATGTCCCTGGGGCGCCGGCTGCCCAGAGAATGAAACATTGGCTTGTGTTTGAGAGAAGATCGAATGATCTCTTTTAGCTGGTCTTCGGTTGCGCCTTCCCGCAGAGGGGTCAGAATGTCTTTTTCGTAATCGTTGAGCAGACAGGGGCGCAGATATCCCCGGGAGGTCAGTCTGAGACGGTTGCATTCACTGCAGAAATGAGAAGAGATGGGCGTGATGAATCCCACCACACCCGCAGCACCGGCCAGTTGATAATTTTTGGACGGCCCGTCATTGGATCGGCGGGGCATCTGTTTCAGGGGACCCAGCTCAGATTCGATCCGTTCACGGATCTCTGCAGTCAACACCTGCTGCTGTTTTTCCATATGGGATTCCCCCATGGGCATATACTCGATAAACCGGACATGGAAGGGAAAATCACGGGTCAGCCCGGCAATGGCAGCCACCTCATCATCATTGATGCCCCGCATTACCACGGTGTTGATTTTAATGGGTGCCATACCCAGCTCATGGGCCGTCATGATGGCTTTCCATACCTGGTGAAACCGGTCACGACGGGTGATGGCTTTAAAACGGGTCGGATCCAGCGTGTCCAGACTGAAGTTGAGACGGCGAATTCCCATATCCATGAGTGCCTGGATTTTTTCCCGGGTCACCAGCGATCCATTGGTGGTAATGGAGATATCTGTCAAGGTGTCGATGGCACACAGTTGTTTGATAAAAGAAAGAATGTCCTTTCTCACAAACGGTTCTCCACCGGTGATGCGGACCTTGGTAATGCCCATGTCACAGGCCAGCCGGGCGATTTTCAGAATTTCTTCATAACTGGCGATCTGATCGTGGGGAATCACGGAGAACGGGGCTGCCGGCACACAGTACTGACACCGGAAATTGCATCGGTCGGTAACCGATATCCGCAGATAGTTGATGGAACGGCCCCCGGCATTCATGCGTTCTCTCCTGGTGCATAATGGGTCAGTAACGCACTCACCAGTCCGTCAATCGTATAAGCGTCTGCTTCGACCGTCGGTTTCAATCCAAAGGTTCTGATCGTGTCCGACGTGATGGGGCCGATGCTGGCGAGGGTCACATCCTTCATCAGATCGACTGATTTGTTCGAAGGCAGAAGAGACATGAAGTTGGTCACGGTGGAGGAACTGGTAAAGGTCACGGCATCGATCTGTCCTTTTTCCAGCAGATGGTTGAGTTCGGCACCGGCATCCTGTTCCAGAACAGTGACATAGGCTGTGACCTCATCGACGTTTGCACCCATTTTGGCGAGTTCTTCGGGCAGAATGGTTCTCGCTTTTTTCGCCCGGGGCAGAAGTACGGACTTGCCGCTGATACCTGCCGTTGAAAAGGCCTCGACCACGGATTCCGCTCGATAGGTGTCCGGAAGGATGTCGCTGATGATGCCGTAATCCGCCAGCCGCTGCTTGGTCACAGGCCCGATGCAGGCGAAATTCAAATGCCCCAGAATCCGGACATCTTTGCCCAGACCAAACAGGGTGTCAAAGAAGTATTTCACCCCGTTCACCGAGGTAAATATCAGCCAGTCATATTCTTTGATTCGATGAACCGCATCGATGAGCGGGGTATTGTCGGCCGGCGGCTCGATCCGGATGGTGGGAATTTCAATGCAATGGGCACCCAGTCGTGTCAGGTCGGCTACCAGGTTCGAGGCCTGAGCCCGGGCCCGGGTGATGACGATTCTTTTCCCGAACAGCGGTGTTTTGTCGAACCAGGCCAGCTCCTTTCGCAGGTTCACCACCGATCCGACCACAATGATGGCCGGAGATTTCAATTGCGCCTGCTGAACAATTTCCACAATGGTTGCCAGGGTGCCGGTGACGGTCTGCTGCTGCGGTGTGGTGCCCCACCGTACCAGGGCCACCGGTGTGTCCGCGGATTTGCCGTGATCCATCAACTGCGTGACAATGTTTGCCAGGTTCTTCACCCCCATGAGAAACACCAGGGTGGCATCGGATTTTGCAAACAGATCCCACTGCATGCGGGAGTCTTTCCGGGTGGGATCTTCATGGCCCGTGATAAACGAGACAAACGAGGTATGATCCCTGTGGGTGACCGGAATACCGGCATAGGCAGGTGCGGATATGGCGGATGTCACGCCGGGGATGACTTCGTACTGGACTCCTGAGGCCAGCAGCTCCTGGGCCTCTTCCGCCCCTCTGCCGAACACGAAGGGGTCGCCCCCTTTCAGCCGTGCCACGTTCAGTCCCTGGTTCGCCTTTTCCACAAGCAGCTGGTTGATTTTATCCTGGGTCAGGGTGTGATCCCCCCCTTTTTTCCCCACATAGATGCACTGGGCCTCTTTGGATGCATACGACAGAAAAGAAGGGGATGCCAGATAGTCATACACCACCACATCCGCCTGCTCGATACAGGATTTTGCCTTGAGCGTGAGAAGACCCGGATCCCCGGGACCGGCTCCAATGAGATATACTTTACCGGCTTGAATGTTACCGGGCTTTTTTGTCATGGGTTTCTATGGCCTCCAGAATCTGTCTGCCGCCTTTTTCCAGCACGGTCCGTGCCAGATCCCGTCCCCGGGCGACAACATCGGTGACAGGGGAGATGGTTTTTTCTCTGATCAAATGCCGGCCGTCCTCCGAGGCTACCACTGCCGTGAGATGAACCTGGTCTGTGACCATTTGTCCGTGACACGCCACCGGGATGTGGCAGGATCCTTCAATCTGCTTCAAAAAAGCGCGTTCTCCTTCAACACATACACGGGTCGGGGCATGGTCCAGTTTTTCCATGATTCGGGCGACTGAGGGATCGTTTTGCCGGGTTTCAATGCACAGCGCCCCCTGACCCACGGCTGGAACCATGACCGTCTCATCCAGATATTCGGTGATTTTGTCCGCCTGGCCCAGACGCAGCAGGCCGGCGGCAGCCAGCACGATGGCATCAAATTCACCAGACATCAGTTTTCGCAGCCGGGTGTCCAGGTTTCCCCGGATGGAGCGGATCTCCAGATCCGGCCGCAGATATTTGAGCTGAGAGGCCCGGCGCAGGCTCGAGGTCCCCACAATGGTTTCCGGCGGATAGTCGGACAACCCCAGGCCCTGCCGGGAGATCATGACATCAAAGGGATTTTCACGACAGGGGACCGCCCCGATGGTCAATCCCGGGGGGAGTTCACCGGGCATGTCCTTCATGCTGTGAACCGCCAGATCAATCTCATGGCTGAGCAGGGCGGTTTCGATTTCCTTGACAAACAGGCCTTTGCCGCCCACCAGGGCCAGGGGCCGGTCCGTAATCCGGTCTCCGGTGGTTTTGATCACGGTAATGGTGACTTGAACATCGGGAAACGCGTCTGAGATCAGGTCTTTGACATGACGGGCCTGCCACAGGGCCAGCTGGCTGCCCCGGGTGCCGATTCGTATTTCTTCGGGCATGGGTTATCCCATGCCGCAGCTGGCACAGCTGCCGGCGGAACAGCTGCCGCACGCGGAAGACGCAGATGACGATGTCACCTGGGTTTCACCCCCGGGACCGGCGGATTTGGACACAAACCCGCATCTGGACATCAACCGGGCCAGGTCCCGGCTGCTGCACGCCGGGCACGCCGGTGTGTCACTGCCCAGCACCAGCGCTTCGAATTCTTTTTGACAGGCATTGCATTGATATTCATATATCGGCATGGAAGACACCTCATTGTTTTGACGTTTTGAAAAACACAATATAAGGTGTTTCCACCGGTTTTTCAAGGGAAGGGGAAAAGATTCCCCTTCAAATCACAGAGGTTCAATTTTTTCGATCAGGCCAGTTTCTGGGATTGATTATCGACGTCATTTCCATCCAAAGTCTGTTGCACCCGGACCAGACGGTCTTGAAACACCTTGTTTTCCGGCGCCAGGGCCACACTTTTTTCAGCAAAGGTCAACGCGATTTTCAAATTGCGGTTTTTCATTGTCATGGCCAGTGCATATCCGGACAGGGACGCGGGATCCAGGGGGTTAAGCTTGACCGCTGTATTGAAAGCGGATTCTGCCTGATCCGGTGCCTCATGTTTGAGATATATCTCCCCCATGATACGAAATGCCATACTGGATTTTGGGTTCACCTGGGAGGCGGTTTCCAGATGGGGCAGGGCCGCCTCAAATTTCTGTGTCTGAAACAACAGATGGCCCAGCAGCAGTTCCACCTCGAATATGCGGCCGTCTATACCGTGGGCCTTGCGCAGAAAAAATATGGCTTTGTCCGCGTCTTCCAGTACCTGGCAGGTCAATCCCAGGTTATAGAGCACCATGATCTCTTTGGGATTGATGTCCAGGGCCGCTTCAAAGCACGCCTTTGCCTTTTCCACCTCCCCGGTGACCCCGTAGCAGACCCCCAGGCTGTTCATGAGATTGATATCCCTGGGGGCCAGAACTGAGCCCTTTTTCATATTCCTGAATGGCCGCGTCATACTGCTCCAGCTGATAGAGGCGGTCTCCGCTGATATTCAGGGAAATCCCGTCAAAATGCTGCGTGTGGCCGAAACCGAAGAAAGCGGCATGATCGATGGCTTTCAAGGCATTGGCAAACACCTCGGACCGGGAGCAGTTCTGAAAAGGAAACCAGGCAACGCCTGCCAGCAGGTCTGTTTTCAATGCCCGGGTGATCTTGGTTTTCAAAGATTTCAGCAGGCTCATGGCTTTTTTCCGGGTGTCATAATCCCAGAAAACCAGGACAAACGCCCGGTTGTCTAAAGTTTCCCAGATGCCTCTCTGGTTGTCTGACATAGAGGAAAACCAGGATTCAAAAACACCTCTGGCTTTTTCCTTTGTGTCTTCAGAAGCGGTTTCCGCCACCTGAATCACGGCACAGACAAATTTTTTTTCAGGGATGTCCGCCGATAACAGACGTTGTTCAAATGCCGTGAATGCGGCTGTTTCCCGGTGCACCAGGTCAGAAAAATAAGTGTCCGGTGCCTGGATGGGAGGTGTTGTCTCTGAATCCGGTTTGAGAAAATGAAATTCCCTGGATGCAAATCTGGGTGTCATGAGGGTCTCAATATGGTTTCAAGGGTTGATGAAATAAGCGTTTCCTGTCCGGGTAAAATGGTTCGGGGGTCCATGATGTACCGGTTGTTTTCAATTCTGCCGATGATGGCCGGGGTGGACAGGCGCATACGGCGCTCCAGCGCCGCCACGGACATGGTTGCGGGAATCAGGGTGACACACCGGGTGGGCAGTTCCAGATCCGGAAAAGATCCGCCGCCCGGCCGGGATTTCATGTCCACGCATGCCACGGTGTCTTCGGGGCCGCAGACTTTTTTCACCTGTTCGTAGAGCACGTCCGCCTTCCGGCGGGTGTCTTCATAAGTCATGGTCAGCATCCGCAACGTGGGGATGTCTCTGACGGCACCCTGTTCATCCCGGTAGAGCCGCAGGGTGGCTTCCAGGGCTGCCAGGGTCAGTTTGTCGATGCGCAGGGCCCGGGTCAACGGATTGGCCCTGATTTTTTCGATGGCCTGTTTTTGGCCCACAATGATCCCGGCCTGGGGGCCGCCCAGCAGTTTGTCTCCGCTGAAGGTCACGATATCAACACCCGCGGTCACGGACCGGGATACCGGTGGTTCCACAGGCAGTCCATAGGCTGAGAAATCCACCAGGGTGCCGGATCCCAGGTCTTCCATCACCGGAATTCCATGGGTTTTTCCCAGTGCCACCAGGTCTTCGAGCCCGACACTGGCGGTGAATCCCTGGATGCGGTAATTGGAGGCATGCACTTTGAGCAGCATGCCGGTATGTTGCCGTAATGGCGCCGGCATAGTCTTTCAGATGGGTTCGGTTGGTGGTGCCCACCTCTCTGAGACGGCAGCCGCTTTTGCTCATCACATCCGGCACCCGGAACGACCCGCCGATCTCCACCAGCTCGCCCCGGGAGACCACCACTTCGGTGCCTTCGGCCAGGGTGTTCAGGGCCAGAAGCACGGCCCCGGCATTGTTGTTCACGGCCATGGCCGCCTGGGCCCCGGTGAGTTCGCAGATCAATGATTCCACGGCGGTGTAGCGCAGTCCCCGCTTGCCCGTGGAAATGTTCAATTCCAGATTGGAATACGCCCCGGCTATGGTTTGAATGTTTTCCAGGGCCTGTTTGCTCAGCAGGGCCCGCCCCAGATTGGTATGAAGCACCACGCCGGTGGCATTGATCAAAGAAACCAGATTGGGTGCAAGAATCTGCCGGCACCGGCGGTCGATATCCGACAGGATGGCGGTCTCGTCGAAATCCGGATTCCCGTCGTCCAGGATCTGCCGGCGCAGATGGTCCAGCACCGTCCGGGCGGCCCGAGTGATCACCGATCTGGGAACGGCTGTAAACCGCTCATCTTCACGGGCTTTGTCCAGCAGATGGTCCACCCCGGGAAGGTGTCTGAGCTGTTGGTGCTTGTCGGTAGAGGACATGGATTTACCTGGGTATCTGTTTGTAATATTTCATGATTTTTGGATGTAATACCACTGATGATTCCCATATTTCAACAGTTAAATGAAAATACGGACATTTGCCGTTGTGGATCAGGGTTCCCGGTACAGGGCCAGGACCCCGGAGCGGGCCAGTTTTTTGATCCCGAACGGGGCCAGCTGCGCCAGCATGATATCCACGGTCATTTCATCGCCGGTCACCTCGAAGATGAGATGCGCCTGTCCTGTGTCCAGGATTCTGCCCTGGAAATCGGAGATGATCTGCTTGATCTGTTTTTGGTCTGCAGGACGGGCCTTGACACAGACCAGGGCCATTTCCCGCTTGACCGCTTCTTCACCGGTCATGTCCCTGAGCTTGATCACATTGACCAGCCGCTGGATCTGTTTCATGCACTGGGCCAGCAGTTGAGGGCTGGCCAGGGTGGTGATGGTGATCCGGGACATTTTCGGGTTGGCGGTCGGGGCGCCGCAGATGGTTTCGATGTTGTAGCCTCTTCCGGCAAACAGACCGGTGATGCGGGCTGTGACGCCGGGTTCGTTTTCCACCAGCATGGTCAGGGTGTATTTTTTTCGGGTTTCCATGGTCCTCCTTGGTTTCAGGGGACTCATGGTATCATGTTGCATCGGGAAAATGAACTGTTAAGTGCAAAAATTGCGGGTTGTGGCCGGATCCGGTGTTTTGCGGTATTGGCTCCGATGCCGCCCCCGGTGGGGTGTCTTGCTGCCGGCCTGGAATCCTTGGGGGCTCCGACAGTCCGGCAGCAAGACACCCACCGGGGGCTCAGCTGTGAAATGAGACATGGTGGGATCCCTTTCTCGGGAATTGTCGGCTGGTTGACAATTCAGGGTTTTTCCGCCTAATATCTGATCCGTGTATTTTGTCCGGAAAAGCATGACAGATAAAAGGGAAAATAAAAGGGAAAACCATGAAAAAGGCAGGCAGAGAGTATATTGTATTTCCGCTGGATGTGGCGTCGATGGGGGAGGCGCAGGCGCTGGTCAGACAGCTGGGGGAATGTGTGGGCATGTTCAAGATCGGGCTGGAGCTGTTCATTCACCAGGGTCCGGCGGTGGTGAAAATGGTCCGGGATCTGAGCGGGGCGAAAATTTTTCTGGATTTGAAGCTGCATGACATCAGCGCGACAGTGTTCAGGGCCATGGCCCGGGTGGCGGACCTGGGGGTGGATCTGGTCACGGTGCACACCTGTTCCTCTGTGCAAATGCTGGAGATGGCGGTCCAGGGCGGACAGGGAAAGGTGGGGGTGCTGGGGGTGACCCTGCTGACGGACAATGATGGGGATACGCTGGCCAAAGGCGGATTTTCAGATCGGTTTTCAGCGGATCCGTCAGCACTGGTGATGCTTCGGGCCGGTATGGCCAAAGATGCCGGCTGTGCCGGGGTGGTGTGCTCCGGACAGGAAGCCGCAGGCATCAAGGCCCGGTTTGGAGAGGATTTTCTGGCGGTCACGCCCGGGATCCGACCCGGCTGGAGCCTGACCCCGGGGGATGACCAGAAACGGATCACCACCCCGGCACAGGCGATTGCCCGGGGCAGTGATCTGCTGGTGATCGGTCGCCCCATCCGGGATGCGGATGATCCGGCTGCGGCGGCTCAAAAAGTGATCGATGAAATTGACTCCGCCCTGGAAAACAAACCGCCGGTCTAATCTTCTCTGTCCAGGCCGAATGCGGTGTGCAGGGCACGGACGGCCAGTTCCGCGTATTTGGCCAGAATGACGCAGGAGATCCGGATTTCCGATGTGGAAATGAGCCGGATATTGATGTTTTCCTCGGCCAGGGCCTTGAACATGGTGGCGGCCACACCGGAATGGCTTTTCATGCCCAGCCCGATCACCGACACTTTTGCGATGTCTTTGGCGGTCAGCACTTCTTCGGCCCCCACTTCCTTGGCCACCGCCTCTGAGATTTCCACTGCCCGGTCAAAGTCATCCTTGGTCACGGTGAAGGTCAGGTCGGTTTCTCCGCCGGTGCGGGTGTTCTGGATGATCATGTCAACCATGATCTCCGCATCGGCCAGGGGCCCGAAAATTTTTGCGGAAATGCCGGGCTGGTCCGGGACCCGTTTCAGCGTGATCCGGGCTTCGTTCATATCGCATGTAATGCCTGATACCACCGCGCTTTCCATATCCGCGCTTTCATTGACGACCATGGTTCCCTCCTCCTCATTGAATGATGATCTGACATGCAAAGGAATATTGTATTTTTTGGCAAAGTCCACGGACCGGATCTGGAGCACCTTGGCTCCCAGCACGGCCATTTCCAGCATCTCTTCATAGGAGATCCGCTTGATTTTTTTTGCCTTGGCACAGATCCTGGGATCTGTGGTGTATACGCCGTCCACATCCGTGAAAATTTCACAGACATCTGCTTTCAGGGACGCGGCAATGGCCACGGCGGATGTGTCGGACCCGCCCCGGCCCAGGGTGGTGATGTCGCCGTTGTCATCAGCCCCCTGGAACCCGGCCACCACGCAGATATAGCCCTGATTCAGGGCATGTTTGACTTTCTGGCCGTCAATGTCCAGGATCCGGGCCTTGCCCGGGGTCTGGTCCGTGTGGATCCCGGCCTGGAATCCCAGAAAGGATTTGGCTCTGTATCCCCGGGATTTGAGGATCATGGCCATCAATGCGGCGGTGGTCTGTTCACCGGTGGCCAGCAGGACATCCAGTTCCCGTTTATCCGGCGTGTCTGATGCCTGACTGGCCAGGGAAATGAGATTGTCGGTCACGCCGGCCATGGCCGAGAGCACCACCACCATCTGGTCCCCGCCCTCATGGGCCTTGACCACCCGGTCCGCCACCCGGGATATCCGCTGGATATCCGCCACGGATGTGCCCCCGTATTTCTGTACTCTGAGTGCCATTGAAAACTCCTGAAATTGGGTTGCTCAATTCATGAAAATATGGTGCTTAGCATGTTTGTGCCGGTCTGTCCATAGGCAAAAAAAGAGATGATCCGGTGATAATTCAAATCAAATTCAAAGGTCAGCTCCAGGTCGAAGGCAAACCGGTCGTCTTTGAGCAGGTCCGGCCATTCCACCACAATGACGGCATCGGTACCGGTCAGATCGTCAAACCCGATATGCGCCAGTTCCTCCACCGATGCCAGCCGGTACAGATCCAGATGACACAGCCGCAGGTGATGGGCCGCCGGATATTCATTGATCAGGGTGAAGCTCGGGCTGGTGACGGGATATCGGTTGTCCACGCCCAGGCCCCGGGCCAGCCCTTTGACAAAGGTGGTCTTGCCGCATCCCAGGTCCCCGGTCAGGGCAATGGACAGGGGCCGGATGATGGCCTGACCCATACGAAATCCCAGGTCCCGGGTCTGGGCGTCGGTTTGAGTGATGATCTGATGTGTCATGTCAGATGTCTGTGGATCACTTCCGGAATCGGCCTGAACCATGTCACCGGCCAGAAACCCGAACCCGCCGACCCTGTCCGCCAGGAGATCCCCGCACATGCCGTGGATGAACACCCCGGCCAATGCGGCGTTTTCTAAAGAAAATCCCTGGGCGGCCAGGCCCGCGATCATGCCGGTGAGCACATCCCCCATGCCGCCGGTGGCCATGCCCGGATTTCCTGCCGGGCACAGAAAGAGGCGGCCGTCCGGCAGGGCGATCAGGGTCTGGGCCCCTTTGAGCACCAGGATCACGTTGAATTTTTCGGCAAACCGCCGTGCCGTGCCGGGCCGGTCCGCCTGGACCTCGGATGCGGATATCCCGGCCAGCCGGGCCATCTCTCCGGGATGGGGCGTCAATACCGCCGGGGATGTCCGGGACAGGAGAATGTCCGGATTTTCAGCCACACTGTTGACGGCATCCGCATCCATGATCAGGGGAAGGGGACATTTTTTCACCAGGGCGGTCACCAGTTTTTTGATATCCGTGTCCGTGCCCAGGCCGGGCCCTAAAGCCAGGGCCTGCCGGGTCCCGGCCAGGACAAGGATATCGTCCAGACCCGCTGCGGACAGAGTGCCGGATCCGGTTTCCGGCAGCGGCACGGTCATGGGCTCCACCACCATGGGTTCCACCACGGAGTTGATGCGTTCCGGCACCCCCAGGGTCACCAGGCCGGTGCCGATCCGTTTGGCCGCATTGGCGCACAGGACCGCAGCCCCGGTTTTTCCCGGGGATCCGGACAGGATCAGCAGATGGCCGAAACTGCCCTTGTGGCTGTTAAAGGGCCGTGCCGGAAACAGGTCCCGGATGGCGCTTTTCTCCAGGACCTGGAACCGGATGTCCTGATCCCGGGCCGTGAAGGACGGAATACCGATATCAATGACCCGGAGCCGGCCCGTGTAGTCATTTCCCGGATACAGGATATGGCCGATTTTGGCAAAGGCGAATGTGGCCGTGGCCGCCGCCTTGATACTGACCCCGCACACCGTCCCGGTGTCCGCGTTGATCCCTGAAGGGATGTCCACGGCAAACACCGGTTTTCCGGTCTGGTTGATGCAGGTGATCACTTCCCGGAAAATCCCCCGGACATCGGAATTCAGCCCGGTGCCGAATATGGCGTCCACAAACAGGTCCTGGTGGATCAGACCGACTCTGGCCTTTTCCAGCCCTTTAACGTCAATGATTTCTTTTATGGCGCACCCGGGGGAATGGGGCAGCAGCGTTTCCACCAGTTCCATGTTGGCCCGGGCATCCCCGGTGACCTTGTCCCGTTCAGACAGCAGATATACGGTCACCGGGATCTGTTTTTCCATCAGATACCGGGCCATGACCCAGCCGTCTCCGCCGTTGTTGCCCCGGCCCGCCACCACCGCCACCCGTGTGGCCGGGGTGGGTTCAAACTGTTCCATGAAAAAATCCACGGCCCCCCTTCCGGCATTCTCCATGAGCACCCGTCCGGGAATGCCGAATTCCTCGATGGTATACCGGTCCATCTCCTGCATCTGTTTTGCGGTCACTAAAAACATGTCTGATCACTCCCCATATTCTAATGGTCTGAGTTTAAATGGCCTGATTTGACAATTGTCAGAATCGCCTCCGGGGTTTCGATCACATCCCCGTGCCTGATTTTTCTTCGTTTCCGGGTTTCTATCTGCCCGTTCACCCGCACCTGGCCATCCTGGATCCGGAACTTGGCTTCCCCGCCGCTGGCCGCCAGGTTTTCAAACTTCAGTATTTTATACAGTTCCACCGGTTCCATGGCAATTTCAACCTTGCGCTGGATTTGCTTGTCAGCTCTCATTGTCCACCTGTTTTCCGTTCAATAAGACAGATAATTCGATAATTTCCATGTGTACAATCAATCTGTCGGGTGCTTATCGGTCTTACTGCATTTGGCGGGATTTGAGTTGCTCCCAGAATGATCTTGGGTCCACTATCATCATTTGATCCACAATTTTAAGACTAAGGACTTCTTTATCGCCCGTTACAAACAATTCAACACCGCCATTCAGAGCTGAATTGATGATAGGGACATCATCTTTGTCTTTTAATTCCGGGATGGGTCTTTCCATGGGATCAGACATTAGACCGGTCTGTTTTAAAAAATCGAGTGATTCAGCAATCAGATTGTCCGGGAGCTTGATTTTGTCCCGGAGTATCCTTTCCAGCTCCGATAGTAACGGCAATGATATGACCAATTGATGGAATGACAGCGTTTCCCTTAAAACATCCGAGCACAGACCACGGGTTGCCAATGCACTGACCAGAACATTTGTATCCAAAAACACGTTCATGAAATCTGTGACATGACATCTTCATCAGTTAAATACCCCCGGGCTTCGGCAAAAGGCATAATTCGCTTTCTCAAGGATTCGAATTTCTCAATATTGAGTTGCCGCCTTAAAGCTTCTCTGGCTATTTCACTCCGATTTTTTCCAGATCTCCTGCTTGCTTCGGCTAAAAGACCTTCCAGGTCCCGATCAAGTCTTATTGTAATTGATGTCGTTTTCATGTCTTACAATGTATTACGCATATCTGATATTGTCAATCTCAATCATTTAATGATTTCATTTGAGCGATCGCTTCATCCATGGTTATTTTATCCAGCCATTTGCTCCGGTCTTTTGTATAGTCGCCTCGACCTGTTGAAAATTGATTCAGAAAACGGATCGTTTCCACGACTCCCATTTCCTTGAAAAGAATATGCGTTGCTTGACGGTTGATTTCAGACATGGATCGCACTTCTGTTTTCATATGTCCAACTCCATCACCAATTCGGCCATACGGGTGATCGAAGGCAATTACATCGAATTCGATGGAATTAAAATCCGGGTTGTTCAGGTGTTCCCAGAGGCCTAAACATTCAATACTGTTGCTGGAAGTTCATCACTGCATGAGTTTTTCTCCCAACCGCTCCGCTTTTTCTTTTAAAGACGAAGAGATTTCTTTTGCTTTTTTGGTGCCGGGTTTTGTTATCGTGCCCACGAGCTTGTAACCGCCGTAGTGCAGGACTTCCTTGACCGCCCGGATCGCGCCCCTGCTTTCCGGAAGAATGACATTGAAAGGCCAGGGGGTGGTGCAGGCCGTCACGATGACGGCGCGTTTGCCTTTCTGTCTGGGTTGCGGCATCCCTTTGGGGCTTTCCCCCATGAATACCGGCACGTTGCGGTCGAAAAGAAGTTTGAGCGGTGCGCACATGTTGCCCCAGTGGGTCGGTGTGCCGATGATCAGGGCATCGGCCTGTTGAATCTTTTGGCCCACCCGGTGCGCGTCATCTTCCGGCAGGACGCAGGTTCCTTTGTCCCGGCAGGCCATGCAGGCGGTGCAGAATTTCATGTCGAGTCGGCACACATCGATCCATTCGGTTTCATGCGGGGTGGACAGCGGTTCCGCCACCGCTTTGAGCAGTGTGGCCACGGTGCCGTTTTTCCGGGGACTTCCGTTGAGAATCAATATTTTCATTTCAGGTGCCGTCCTTTCAGCAGCATCATGTCTTGAACGGTGAAATTTCCATATTGTAATGATATTTGGTCAAAGAATCAAAAATTATATTCACTTCTTGTGTATCGGCAAATCATCACGGAAATCCGTGCAGGAAAATGATGGAAAAAGAAATGAAAACAGGATATACTGAGCGTTCGATTTTAAATGATTGAGGTTTGTCATGGGCGTAATCAAAGACTGGGTCAGACGATATTTTTCAGACCCGCAGGTGGTGATTCTGGCGGTGTTTCTGGTGGTGGGCCTGGCCACGGTGCTGCTGGCTGGCCGGCACCTGGTGCCGGTGATCGCCAGCCTGATCATCGCGTATCTGCTGGAAGGATTGGTCCAGCCGCTGCAGCGGGTGGGGACGCCCCGGATGCTGGCGGTGATCACGGTGTTTCTGATATTTTTCCTGGTGCTGCTGGCCCTGCTGTTCTGGCTCCTGCCGGTGCTGACCCGTCAGGCCACCCAGCTGCTCCAGGAAGTGCCGGCCATGCTCAGCGCATCCCAGACCCTGATTCTGTCCCTGCCGGAGAAGTACCCTTCCATTTTCAGCGAGGTGGAGATCGAGAACGTGCTCAACCAGATCCGTCGGGAAGCAGGCCTGTTCACCGACAGAATGCTGCGCCAGACCGTGTCGTCGGTGGTGGGGGTCATCACCCTGGTGGTCTATATTGTGCTGATGCCGCTGCTGGTGTTTTTCTTTCTCAAGGACAAGGAAAAGCTCATAGGCTGGATCCGGCGGCATCTGCCCCGGGAACGGGGGCTTGCCAGCCGGGTGTGGCAGGGCGTGGATGTGCAGCTGGGCAACTTCATCCGGGGCAAGTTCTGGGAAATCCTGATGGTCTGGGGCGTGTCTTACCTGACCTTTATGTTCATGGATCTTAACTTTTCTCTGCTGCTGGCATTTCTGGTGGGGATTTCCGTGCTGGTGCCCTATATCGGGGCCGCGGTCATGACCTTTCCGGTGGCCCTGGTGGCGTATTTCCAGTTCGGGTGGACCGGGGACCTGGCCTGGATCATCACGGCCTACCTGATTATCCAGATGCTGGACGGCAATGTGCTCGTGCCGCTCCTGTTTTCCGAGGTGGTGAATCTGCATCCCATCGCCATTATTGTGGCGGTGCTGTTTTTCGGCGGGATCTGGGGTGTCTGGGGCGTGTTTTTCGCCATTCCGCTGGCCATTCTGCTCCAGGGGGTGCTCAGTGCCTGGCCCAGGCGGCCGGACGAAGACAAGGCCGTGCAGTGAAAGGAGCGGTCATTCATGGGTTTGTTTCACCTTAAATCTTCTTTTTCTCCCACCGGAGATCAGCCCAGGGCCATCCAGTACCTGACCGAAGGGGTGCAGACCAACGAGCCGCACCAGGTGCTTTTAGGGGTGACCGGGTCCGGCAAGACCTTCACCATGGCCAATGTCATTGCCCAAACCGGGCTGCCCAGCCTGATCATCGCCCCCAACAAGACCCTGGCGGCGCAGCTGTATAATGAATTCAAGGTGCTGTTTCCGGAAAACTGTGTGGAATATTTCGTGTCCTATTACGACTATTACCAGCCCGAGGCGTATGTGCCGTCCAGCGACACCTATATTCAGAAGGATTCCTCCATCAACGACATCATCGACAAGATGCGCCATTCCGCCACCCGGTCGGTGCTGGCCCGGCGGGATGTCATCGTGGTGGCGTCGGTGTCCTGCATCTACGGCCTGGGGGCCCCGGAAGATTATCTGGACCTGCGGATCTCTTTGGCCCGGGATATGGAGATTTCCAGAGATGCGGTGATCCGGAAACTGGTGGAGATCCAGTACACCCGGAATGACACCGATTTCCACCGGGGGGTGTTCCGGGTCAGAGGGGACCGGCTGGAGATTTTTCCCGCCTATGAAGAAGACCGGGCCGTGCGCATCGATTTTTTCGGGGATGTGATCGAGGAGATCTGCGAGATCGATCCGCTCAAAGGCGAGGTGCTGACCACCTTTGACCAGACCGCCATCTATCCGGCATCCCATTACGTGACCAAGCGCCAGACCCGGAAACGGGCGGTGGAAGCGATTTTTGCGGAACTGGAAGAACGCCTGGCCCAGTTCAGATCGGAAAACCGGCTCCTGGAGGCCCAGCGCCTGGAGGAACGGACCCGGTACGACATGGAGATGCTCGAGGAGATCGGATACTGCACCGGTATCGAGAATTATTCCCGTCATCTCACCGGCCGGCAGCCGGGCGAGCCGCCCCCCACATTGCTGGATTACATGCCGGATGATTTTCTGCTGTTTTTTGATGAAAGTCATATTTCCGTGTCCCAGCTCGGGGCCATGTACCGGGCGGACCGGTCCCGGAAGCAGACCCTGGTGGAATACGGGTTCCGCCTGCCCTCGGCCGTGGACAACCGGCCGTTGACGTTTGAGGAGTTCTCGGCCCGCACTTCCCGGATCATCTATGTGTCGGCCACGCCCGCGGACTATGAGCTGGAAAAGGCCGGGTTCCGGGTGGCGGAACAGATCGTCCGTCCCACCGGGCTCCTGGACCCAAAAGTGCAGGTGAGAGATGCCAAAAGCCAGGTGGATGACCTGTACCAGGAGATCCTCAAACGGGTGGAAGCGGATGAACGGGTCCTGGTGACCACCCTGACCAAGCGCATGGCCGAAGACCTGACCGAATATTACGCGGATCTGGGGCTCAAGGTCAAATACCTGCACTCGGACATTGTGACCATGGAGCGTATCGAGATTATCCAGGACCTGCGCCAGGGGCTGTTTGACGTGTTGATCGGCATCAACCTGCTCAGAGAAGGCCTGGATATTCCGGAAGTGTCTCTGGTGGCGATTCTGGATGCGGACAAAGAAGGGTTTCTGCGCTCGTTCCGTTCCTTTATTCAGATTTTCGGCCGGGCCGCCCGGAACGTGTACGGCCGGGTGATCATGTATGCGGAAAAGGAAACCGGGTCCATGAAAAAAGCCTTGATGGAAACCCGGCGCCGCCGGAAGATTCAGAAAGCCTATAATGAGGCCCACCATATCGTGCCGGCCACCATTCAGAAACAGCTCAATGTGTTTAAATATCCCAGACCGGATACCGACACCGACGCCGGGCGGGTCGCGGCATCCGTGAATGAAACGATCCAGTCCTACGAGTCCGATGAAATCGACGTGGACGACCTGATCCGGGATCTGGAATACAAGATGAAAAAGGCGGCGGAAAACCTGGAGTTCGAGCAGGCGGCCCTGTATCGGGACAAGATCCGGCAGCTCACGGACATGGCGCCGTTTTGACGGCCTGATACCTGATCATGCGTGCGGATTTGACGGAAAAATATCTTCAGACCCCCCATTCGCCCGGGGTCTATCTGATGAAAGATGCCAAAGCAAACATCATCTATGTGGGCAAAGCCAAGGACCTGAAAAAACGGCTGGGGTCCTATTTTGCCCGGCAGGATCACGCGGACGGCAAGACCGCGGCCCTGCTGGCCATGGTCCGGGATTTCGATCTGGTGATCACGGCATCGGATCATGAGGCGTTTATCCTGGAATCCAATCTGATCAAGGAATACCGGCCCCGGTACAATGTGCTGCTCAAGGATGGTAAAAATTATCCGCTGCTGCGCATCGACATGTCCGAGCCGTTTCCCGCAATCCAGCGGGTGCGCCGGATTCAAAACGACCAGGCCCTGTATTTCGGCCCATATTCCTCTTCCCACAGCGTGAACCAGACCCTGCACCAGATTCAGAAAATTTTCAAGCTCAGAAAATGCCGAAACACGCAGTTCAGGGACCGTTCCCGGCCCTGCCTGAACTTTCAGATCAACGCCTGTCTGGGACCGTGCTGTCTGAAAGTGGATGAACAGGAATACAAACAGCATGTCAAGGATGCGATTCTGTTTCTCAAGGGCCGGTCCGGCCGGGTGATCCAGAAACTCAAAGCCCAGATGAAAGCCCATGCCGATGCCCTGGAATTTGAAAAAGCGGCCCAGAAGCGGGATGCCGTGCTGGCCATGACAAATATTCTGGAAAAACAGGTGGTGGTGGCGCCGGATCTGAAAGACCGGGATGTCGCGGCCCTGGCGGTGGAAAAGGGCATGGCGGTCATCACCATGATGCTGGTGCGATCCGGCCGGCTCATCGACACGGTGCACTATCCGGTGGACCCGGGATTCAACCAGCCCCAGGAAATGCTGCGGGCATTTTTGTGGCAGTATTATGATGTCACCCGGTTTCTGCCGGATGCGGTATTGCTGGACCGGGAAATCGAGAACATGGATGCGCTGGCATCGGCATTGTCGGAACGCAGGCACAGAAAAGTTCAGATCCATGTGCCGGTCAGAGGCGAGAAACGGCGGCTGAAGGAGATGGCCTCGGTCAATGCGGCCCGGGAACTGGAAAAACGGCAGTTAAAGGAAGAGGCGGCCCGGTCCGCCGTGACCCAGGTTCAGGCCCTGTTGAAAATGGACCATGTGCCGGACCGCATCGAATGTTTTGACAATTCCCATCTGGCCGGTCAGGACCCGGTGTCCTCCATGGTGGTGTTCACCCGGGGCCGGCCGGATAAATCCGCTTATCGCCGGTATATTTTAACGGATCTGGACCGGCCGGATGACTATGCCGGCATGACCCAGGTGCTGACCCGGCGGTTTTCAAAAACGGAACAGGAAATGGATTTTCCGGACCTGCTGGTGGTGGACGGCGGTAAAGGCCAGTTGGGCATGGCGGTGGCGGTCTTGAAATCATTGAACCTGTATGGCCGGTTTGTGGTGGCGGGACTGGCCAAAAAAGACGAGGCCAAAGGAGAGGACATGGACAAGATCTATGTGCCGGGCCGGTCCAATCCATTGAATACGGCATCGTTCAAACAGGGCCTGTTTCTGCTGCAGCAGGTGCGGGACGAGGCCCACCGGTTTGCCATCACTTTCCAGCGCCGTCGCCGGGAGAAACGGGGCCGCCTGTCGGCGCTGGACACCATTCCCGGTGTCGGGCCCAAGCGCAGGAAACTGCTGCTGAACCGGTTCAAGGGCCTGGAAAATCTAAAGAAAGCATCGGTAAATGAGTTGACGGTGTTGTCCGGCATTACCGAAAAACTGGCACAACAGATTCTGGAACGGATCCGGGGGGATGGATCATAATGGTTTTTTTTCCTTTACACCCGGACCTGTAACGTATACTAAATCAGGCAAATGGTTATAACCTGCCTGTTTGGAGAAAACACATGACGGAAAAATTTGATGAAACCCCGGATCAGGATGCCGGGGAAATGAGTTTTGAGGAACTGTTCGAGTCCTATGGTGATACCCTGGGCCGTGAGCTGGCACCCGGTGATATGGTGGAGGGAAAAATCATTTCCATCGGCCGGACCCATCTGTATATCGATACCGGCACCAAAAGCGATGGTGTGGTGGAAAAACAGGAACTGCTGGATGAAAACGGAGACCTGCCGTTTCAGGAGGGAGATGTTATCACGCTGTATGTGGTGTCTTTGAGTGAGAGTGAAATCATTCTGTCCAAAGCCATTTCCGGTGCCGGCAAGGCGGCCCTGCTGGAAGACGCCGTCCAGAACCGGACCCCGGTGGAAGGCAAGGTGACCGGGGTGATCAAAGGGGGATTCTCCGTGGATATCCTGGGCAAACGGGCGTTCTGCCCGGTGAGCCAGATGGATGTCAATTATGTGGAGACCCCGGAAGATTTTGTGGGGCAGACCCTTCGGTTTCTGGTGACCCGGTATGAGGAAAACGGGCGGAACATTGTCATTTCCCGGCGGAATCTGCTTCAAGAAGAGATGAAAGCGGCCCAGCAGGCATTTTTTGCTGATGTGTCCGTGGGGGACACCCTCCAGGGCAAAGTGACCCGGCTCATGTCCTTTGGCGCGTTCATCGAGCTGACCCCGGGGGTGGAGGGCATGGCCCACATTTCAGAGCTGAGCTGGTCCCGGGTGGACAAACCCGATGATGTGGTCAAACCCGGGGACACCGTGCTGGTGAAACTGTTGGGTATCGAACACCAGGAAGGCCAGGACCTGCCCAAAATCGGCCTGTCCCTGAAACAGACCGCATCCGATCCCTGGGACAGCGTGGATCAGGTTTTCAAGCCCGGGGACGAGGTGACGGGCAAAGTGGTGCGGCTGACCAATTTCGGCGCGTTTGTGGAAATTGCGCCGGGCGTGGACGGCCTGGTGCACATCAGCGAAATGAGTCATACCCGGCGGGTGACCCGGCCTGAGGAGGTGGTGGAAAAGGATCAGGACGTTCAGGTGGTGATCAAATCCATCGACATGGATGCCAGACGCGTTTCTTTGAGTATCAAGGACGCGCTGGGAGATCCCTGGACCGGGATCAGTGTCCGGTACAAATCCGGAGACATCATGGACGGCCGGCTGGAGAAAAGAGAGTCGTTCGGCCTGTTCATCGGGCTGGAACCCGGGGTGACCGGGTTGATGCCGGTGTCGGTGCTCCGCAATGCCACTGATGCCAAACTCTATGACGGGCTCAAGCCCGGGGACACGGTGGCGGTCATGGTGCAGCAGGTGGATGAGGAAAAGCGCCGCATCTCTCTGGCCCCGCCGGAACTGAAGGAATCCGAAGACTGGCAACAGTTTGCCGGCAGCAAAAAAGACCGGCCCGTGGGAACCATGGAACAGGTGTTCATGGACGCGCTCAAGAAACAGAAGAAATAGGCCTGTGACGGACCGGCATCTGTTTGTGACCGACCTGGACGGGACCTTGTTCACCGATGACAAGGTCGTCTCGGAACGGGATCTGGACACACTTCACCGGTTGCGGCGGAGCGGGCATGTGGTGGCGGCTGCCACGGGCCGGAGCCTGTATTCCTTTGAACGGGCCCTGGCGGTCATGGGAACAAACACCGGTCCATTGCCCCTGGATTTTCTGATATTTTCCACAGGTGCCGGTGTGTTGCGGTCCACTGAAAACGAGATTGTCCGGCATCTGGCCATTTCCCGGTCGGATGTGGTGCGGATTACAGCCTGTTTTGAGCGAATGCAGCTGGATTACATGATCCACAAGCCGATTCCGGATACCCATCATTTCATGTTTCGATCCCATGGCCGGGACAATCCGGATTTTTTCGAGCGGATCGGTCTGTATCAGTCCTTTGCCAGCCCGTTGACATCCAAGGCCCCGGTATTTGAATCCGCCACCCAGGTCCTGGCCATCATGCCCCCGAAAGTGTCATTGAAACAGGTGGCCCACATTCAGAAGAAATTGCCGGAATACAGTGTGGTCCATGCCACCTCTCCCCTGGATCATCAGTCCGCCTGGATCGAGGTGTTTCATCCCGAAGCCTCCAAAAGCATCGCCGCCGCCTGGCTGGCAAAACAGCTCCATATTCCCCCGTCCCGTGTGGTGGCCGTGGGCAATGATTACAATGACCAGGACTTGCTGGCCTGGGCCGGCCAAAGCTTCCAGGTGGCCAATGCCGCCCCGGAGCTGAAGACCGGAACCCGGCTCCCACAGTCCAACAACGAAAACGGCGTGACCCGCGCCGCCCAGCTGGCCGGACTTTTGGACTAGACAGGTATCAGGTTCTGGGGGTTAAGTGATGGCGCTGGCGATTCTACACAGCCGAGCCCCGGGTGGGGGCACCTTGCTGACGGACTGTCGAAGCCCCCAAGGATTCCAGACCGGCAGCAAGGTGCCCCCACCCGGGGCGGCCCCCTGCCGCCTGATTCCAAGACGTCCGATCACAAGGCCTTGATCAGATCCTTCATATCCCGCACCGCCCGGTCCATGCCGGTAAGCACCGCCCTGGACACAATACTGTGCCCGATGGAAAATTCCCGGATTTCATGGAGCCCGGCAAACGCCTTGATGGTGTTGTAGCAGATACCGTGGCCGGCATTGACGCCAAGTTTGAGTTTGGTCCCGATCTTGGCGGCATCCACGATACGGGAAAATTCCCGACGGGCCTCTGCCGGCGTGGCTGCATCACAGAATGCGCCGGTGTGGATTTCGATCATGTCCGCATCGATCTTGTGGGCGATCTTGATCTGGTCCAGATCCGGGTCGATGAAGATGCATACCTGGATACCGGCGTTTTTCAGGGTGGAGATCGCATCCTGGATGCTGTGTTGATGGGTGATCAGATCCAGCCCCCCTTCCGTGGTTACCTCTTCTCTTTTTTCCGGGACCAGGGTCACCGTATCGGGCATGATGTCCAGCGCGATACCCAGCATTTCACTCGTGGCGGCCATCTCCAGAATGAGTCTGGATTTGACGATCTGCCGGAGCAGGCGCACGTCCCGGTCCTGGATATGCCGGCGGTCTTCTCTCAGGTGCACCACAATGGCGTCTGCGCCGGCGGTTTCCGCAGCCACCGCCGCAGCGATCGGATCCGGATAGTCGACCCCCCGGGCCTGGCGCAGGGTGGCCACATGGTCTACATTTACAGCCAGTTCTGCCATGTCGTTATTCCTTTCTAAGGTTTCAGAATACCGGTAAATCCGGGTTGTCCGGTTCAATCAGTTTCAACAGCGCCAGGCTTTTGATTTCCATCTGCCGGGCGTCCTGTTCTCCACTCTCATGGTCAAATCCCATTAGATGAAGAATGCCGTGGACCAGCAGCTGGGACATCCGTTCCTCTAAGGTGATACCCGCGTCTTCCGCCTCTCTGGCAGCCGTCTGGGCCGAGATGACCAGATCCCCCAGCAGTCCGGGGGTAATGTCTGAAAATTCTCCTTCCTGCATGGGAAAGGACAGCACATTGGTAGGCTGGTCAATGCCCCGGAAATCATGATTAAGTGCCTGGATCTGTGCGTCATCCATGATCACAATCGAGAGTTCGTGGTGGTTACAGCCCAAGGCGCTTAAGATCTGTTCGGTCTTTTTGCGCAGAATTCGGGTTGACACCATTGGTTTTTGACGGTTGTCGATCAGTATCTGAAGCGCTGTCATGTTTTTCTTTTTTCTTTTCCTGGGGTTTATCCGTGTATTCAATCCGGCTGTGGTAAATACTGGTCAGGATATTGTTGAAGCTCTTGGCGATCTGGTGAAGGTCCTTGAGGGTGAGTTCACATTCTTCCAGCTGGCCGTCGGCAAAAATATCGTTGATCAGCTCCTTGACCCGCCCCCGGATTCTGGAGGGCGTGGGCCGGTCCAAGGCCCGCACCGCCGCCTCCACCACATCCGCCAGCATGACAATACCGGTCTCCCGGGTCTGGGGTTTGGGGCCGGGGTATCTGAAGTTTCCCTCTTCCACATTCTCTTTCCCGCTTTTCAAGGCCTTGTTGTAGAAAAATTTGATCAGGGATGTGCCGTGGTGCTGGGTGATGCCTTCGATGATTTCATTGCCCAGTTTATGGGTTTTGGCCAGCCCCACCCCTTTTTTGACATGCTGGATGAGGATGAGCGCGGACATGGATGGCGAGAGCTTGTCATGCCGGTTTTTTCCGTCCGCCTGGTTTTCAATGAAATACATGATCTTGTCCAGCTTGCCGATGTCATGGTAATAGGCCATGACCTTGGCCTTGAGACTGTTGGCCTGGATGGCGGATGCCGCCGCCTCCGCCAGGGTGGCCACGATCACGCTGTGGTTGTAAGTGCCCGGTGCCTCGATCATCAGCTTTTTGATCAGCGGCTGATCCAGGTTGGCCAGCTCGAGCAGCTTGGCTTCGGTGGTGTAATCGAAAATGACTTCGATCAACGGACAGAACCCGATGGTGAGCACCGCGGAAAAAATTCCGCCGCAGAAAGCGATGATGACTTCTCTGGCAAGGATCATCGGATCGGGCTGGGCCAGGGAATAAAAACCCAGGGCCACCGCCAGAAACGAATTGAAAATCGCCAGCTTGACGCCGGCCATGATGAAATTTTTACGGTTCTGCCGGGCCTGGGCCCAGAACGCGGCCATGCTGCAGCTTAAAAGAAAAAATAGGAATGCTTCGAAACTGCCGCCAAAAGAGATGCTTGCCAGAACTGACAGCACCAGGGAAAAATAAACCGCGATACCGAATCCCAGAAACAGGCAGCAGATCATGGCGGCGGCCGGCAAAGGAATGGCCATGAAAAAGGAGGCGGACCCCAGATCCCAGGCCTGGTTTGGATCAGCTGACTGAACCAGGTAGGTGGACAGTTTGACAACGCCCAGATACAGGATCAGCCCCAGGGCCAGGAAGATCATATGTTTGTTGTGGTCTTTTTCCAGGGCGGTGTGGTGTCTGAAAAACAGAAAATATGACACCAGCAGCAGGGTGAAGGTGATCAGCGCAACCCCGGTGGCGGACAAGTAAACCGTTTTGACAACGGTCTGTTCCCGCAGGGCGTTGAGTTTGATCAGCTTGGTCTTGTTGACCCGCTCGCCTTCCCGGAGGATCATTTCTCCGGCCTTGATCTGATACATGACCGGGTTGATGGTGGCCTGGGCCGCTAAAATCCGGGCCTGGGTCTCGTTTTTGTTCATGAATATGTTGGGTTTGAGCAGGCGCTGGCAGATGTCTACAATCAGGTTGGTCAGGTTGTAGTTGACCTTTTTGAGCAACGGTTCGCCCACGATTCTGACCATGGCCTTGGCCTGATCCGGCCCGTAAAACACCTTGAGGTTGTTGACCACCTGTTCTTCATTGGATCTGATGTTTCTGAGGACAATTCCCTTGTGTTCCTGTTCCAGCAGAATTTCCTTGTTCGCCACCACGCCGTTGGAAAGCACCTTTTCCATGATGGTCTGGATTTTTTGGGTGATCTCCGCATCAAAGCGATGTTTATGCAGGATGGAATACGCCCCCTCACTGATTTCGAGCCCCAGTTTTTCCTCGAAAAGGGGCTTGGTTTCCAGAACCATGGCAAAGGTGGGGTCAGGAATTTGTTCAGCTGCCGTGCCGTTCTTGCTGTTTTGGGCAGAAGGTGTTTCGAACAGGGCACGGCCGATTTTCATGGCGGCTTCGACGTCGGCCTGAATCCGGGAAAGCAGATCCGCATCCAGATCATAGACCATGCGGACCAGATCCCGGGCCTGATTTCGCCGTTCTTCAGACACTTCCCGGTCTTCCACCAGCAAGTCCATGGGGGCTTTGACATCCCGCTGAGCCACATCACCGATTTCATAGACATACATGGTCTGATGCTGCTGTTCCGGTGTCTGCAAAAAGGTGAACAGCACCGTGATTCCGATCAGCATGACCCACAACAGATATGGTGTGGACAGAATATAATTCTTGACCGTTTCCAGCCAGGTGCTAAATTTTGTTTTTTTCATACGCGTCAATGATATCGGATACCAGCTGGTGCCGTACCACGTCATCCCTGGAAAAATGGATGAATTCGATTCCCTTGATGTGAGAGAGGATTTTTCTGACTTCCACCAGGCCTGATTTTCTGCCGGACGGCAGATCGATCTGGGTGATGTCCCCGGTCACAATGGCTTTGGAACCGTATCCGATTCGGGTTAAAAACATTTTCATCTGCTGAGACGTCGTGTTCTGGGCCTCATCCAGAATGATAAATGCATTGTTCAGGGTTCTGCCCCGCATGAAGGCGATGGGGGCGATTTCTATGATTTCCTGTTCAATATAGGCCCGGGCCTTTTCAAAATCAATCATGTCGTACAAAGCGTCATACAGGGGCCGAAGATAGGGATTGATTTTTTCCGCCAGGTCCCCGGGCAGAAAGCCCAGTGCTTCGCCGGCTTCGACAGCCGGACGGGTGAGAATGATTTTTCGAACGTCGCCTCTGGCAAAAGCCGCCATGGCCATGGCCATGGCCAGATAGGTTTTTCCGGTGCCGGCCGGACCGATGGCAAACAGGATATCACTGGTTTCAATGGCCTGGACATACTTGACCTGGTTCAGGCTTCTGGGCCGGACCGGCTTGTTTCTGGCGGTGGTGAACACGGTGTGCATGAACAGGGCGTCCAGCCGGGCATCGGGATCTTTTTTGATCAGGGCGATGGCCGCATCCAGATCTCCGGGCTCCACAGGAATTTTTTCCTTGAAAAGCGGATACAGCTGCAACAGCAGAGACCGAACCTGACGTACTGCCGGGTCAGGACCGGAAACGGTAACCGCCCCGCCCCGTGAATGGATGGTGACCCCGAACCGTTTGGCAATTTTATCCAGATGGGTGTTGTGGAATCCAAACAGCTGCTGGGCGATGGATATGTTGTCAAACTCAAGGGTTGTCATGGACGATAGGGTGCATTTTATTTGAAAAAAGGTCAATAAAAATCTTGACGGGAAGCCGGGGGAGTTGCTATTTGTGGAAATCTTTGAAAGATCCGATTGAAAGGGAATCCATGAACGGTTTTGATCTGATGGTTCTGGTAATCGTGCTGTTTTGCATGATCCGGGGCGCGTTTCGGGGGCTGATCCGGGAAGTGTCCGGCATTGTGGCGGTGATCGCCGGATTTTACGGGGCGTTCAACTATTACTTCATGCTGTCGCCCCATCTGGAATTTCTGATTCAGACTCCGGGAATCCGGCATCTGGTCAGTTTCAGTGTGCTGTTCTGCGGTATCGTGATTCTGGTGGGGCTTTTGGCCGCGCTGATCCGCCAGTTGATGCATGTGGTGTTTCTGGGGTGGGTGGACCGGACATTCGGTCTGATTTTCGGAACCGCCAAAGGGATCCTTATCGCTGCGGTTCTGTTTATCGTGCTTACGTCGTTTGTGACGTCCGGTTCTACGTCCCTGATAAATCGGTCTGAAACCGCGCCTTATCTGGCACAGATATCCCGGGCCATGACCCTGTTCATTTCCAGAAACCTGCGGGTGGATTTTCTGGACCGGCTGAATAAGCATAAACCCAAATCTGACAATGCACAGACAAAGGAGGGTGGTTCCGTTGGAATCATTGGCCCCTGTCCTGGAGGTGATCCGGACGTTACGGGGAAAAAACGGGTGTGAATGGGACCGGCGCCAGACGCCGGAAACCATGTGGAAATGTCTGGTGGAAGAGGTGTATGAACTCCAGCAGGCCCTGGCCGACCAGGATCTGGAAAATACCTGTGAAGAGATGGGGGATGTGCTGTTCCAGATTGTGTTTATCATGGAAATATTTCATGATGCCGGCCGGATTCCCATGTCCCGGGTAATGGACACGATCAAAGAAAAAATGATCCGGCGGCATCCCCATGTTTATGGCGATGCCGTGGTAAACACCCGGGACGAGCTGCTGGACCAGTGGGAACAAATAAAACTCCGGGAAAAAAGCGGTTCGGTCCGGTCATCTGCCATGGATGAGGTGCCCAGCGGTATGCCCGGCCTTTTGCGGGCCATGAAAGTGTCCAAATCCGCTGTGAACAAAGGGTTTGAATGGGAAAACATTTACCAGGTCCTGGATACGGTGAAAAGTGAAATCGCTGAATTTGAATTGGCGCTGGCGCAGAAAGACAAAGACGCTGTCATGCTGGAATTCGGAGATGTTTTGTTTTCTCTGGTGAATGTGGCACGGTTTGCCGGATTTCATCCTGAAACCGCACTGGCCCGGGCCACGGCCAAGTTTGAGAGCCGGTTCCGTCTGATGGAAGCGGATCTGTCCGAAAAGAACGTCACGCTCGATACCCTGTCCGCATCGGAAAAAGAAGTGTTCTGGTCCCGGGCCAAGCAGGCCCATGAAACGAAAGGGCCGCCCGCAAGAGAGCGACCCTTTCAAGGTTGAATGCACTCAGTCGTCAAAATCCCCTTCAGGGCCTTTGTCCGAACTGATCTTTGCCGCCTTTTCCCGAATTTTTTCTTTGGTCCATTCTTTCATGGGTTCAATGGTTTGGGATTTCACCCCCGGATCATGGGACCGGGTTTCCAGAATATGGGATAAAACAAGATCCGCCGTATCTTTTGCGTTGAATACATCTGTGAGCAGGGTATAGACAAATGCCTGGACTCCCCGGGCCATCCGTTCACGGATTTCTCTGGACTGGGATAGAAAACGGTTTTCAAACGGGGCGTTGAGTTTTTTGAAATTGCCGCCGGACAGGCCGTGATCTTTGCCATAAGCCAGCATCTGCTGCCACATGGCTTCATCCACGCCCTTGTCCGGCTCTTTGATGAAATTGCCGTTGTCATCCAGAATGGCATTGCCGTAATCATTGACCTGAACCCCCCAGGAGATCATCTGCAGGGCCGTGGCCACATTGGCTTTGGTGGTGCGGGTCTGATCAGCGATCTGCCGGAGCCGGTCCGAGCTGTTGCCCGAGGTGCCGTGCTGAGCCCCGGATACCCCGTAAGGGCCCAGGGCCTCATGGATCTGGGCGGTCAGGGCGACGTCAATGCCGGCATCGCTTTGTTCGATACCGTGGGTGGTTCCGTTGTTCAGCGCAATCCAGTCCGGAAAAATGCCGTGGGCGTTCAGTCCCTGGATCAGGAACAGGGCTTCCTGGGCTGTGGACAACCCCAGTTTGCCTTTGATTTCTCCGACTTCGGTTTCCAGTCCGGCCCAGGTCGGGACAAACGATGCCAGTTCCAGATTGGCCAGCAGGTTCTGATCATCGGGCATATGGGAGGCGTCAATGGCAATGGAGGTGATGCCCGCATCGAACAGGGACGTGATTTCCGTTTTGGCCGGTTCGATGTCGGCCGGGGCCTTGATGCCGAAATGGTCGGCATGGATGGCCACCGGTATGGTGATACCCAGTTCGTTCATGAACGCGTCCGTCTGCCGGGCGATATTCCACAGGTTGACCGCGCAGTAGGCACTGGTGCCGCCTTCGGACCGCGCGATTTCGATGATGATGGCGGCGTTGGCCTGCTGGGCCGCAGCCAGGGCACCCCGGATAACGAAGGCGTTTCTGCCGTTGGCGGCAATGGTCATGCATTTGCCTTTTTTGAGCATGGCCTGGTCAATGTATTTGCCGCTGACAATCAACGCTTTGGAATGGGGGAACAGTTTTTTGATATTGGGGGGCCGCCCGGTGTCCAGGGCGGTTTGAAAATCAGGGGTATGATGATGTGACATGGTTTCGCTCCCATCGGTTTGTGACGGTTGAAAACAGTTCTTTCCTTTATTTTTTTGTCATGAAAATGCGGGAAAAGCAAGGATTATCATGGAATGAATTTATATTCATTCAAAAAATATCAGCATTCTTTTTGGATGATTATCCAATGACAAACAGATATTTAACTATAAATATCTGTAAAAAAAGAATAAAAAAATAAATTGCATTTATGCTCCATGATGTATATCCCCTTGACATTGATAAAAAACTAATGTTAGATAATGAATTATTATTCATTTTATCAGTGGTGGATGAGAGGTGGTTTTGCAGAAAAACAGATCGGAAAAATATCACAATATTCTGGACAATGCAGGGGCGGTGTTTGCAAAATACGGGTTCTACAAGGCCACCATTTCCCAGATAGCGTCCCGGGCCGGGGTGGCGGACGGGACACTGTATCTGTATTTCAAAAATAAGGATGATATCCTGTATCAATATATTAATTATAAGACCGGCATTGTTTTTGACAAGATGAACAATGCGGTGGCTGACGGAAAAACGGCAGAGGAGAAATTCAGAAACCTGATCCGCTGTCATCTGCAGGAATTTCAGAACGATCGGAACATGGCGGTGATATTTCAGTCTGAAGTCCGGTATCTGCGGGATATCCAGTCCCAGATCAAGGATATCTCAAAGATGTATCTGGATCTGTTGTCCGATATCATCGAGCAGGGACAGATCGAAGGCGCCATCCGCCAGGATCTTTTTGTGGGCCTGGTGAAGCGGTTCATCCTGGGCGCTGTGGAAGGGGTGATCTCCACATGGGTTTCCGCCGGGGGGCGGTATGACCTGGTGGCCATGGCAGATCCTTTGGTGGATCTGTATCTGAATGGGGTGAAAGAGGGGTAAATTCCATACATCGCCTGAACGGGGGCCAGTTTTTAAATGGTTTTGAATTCGGGATTTTGCTTGACGGGAATCGTCATCTTTACTAAAGCTCAGTGAGTTTTTATTCATCATCACAAAAGAATTTTTTTGGAGGAAACAGTATATGTCTTCAATCATTGGTCCGGCAAGTTATCAATTTTTTGGAATATTTCCGGCAGCCATTCTGTCCTTTATTCTGCCTGTGGTGGGGGTGGGCCTGTTCGCCTATATCATGGCCCGGCGTCTGGCGCCTTTGGTCCGGGCGGCCCCGGACTACCGGCTGGACCGCATCGGCCAGCGGATCCTCCGGCTGATCACCCTCTGGCTGGGGCAGGTTAGACAGCCCCGGTACATGCTGGCAGGGGTGCTGCATATATTCATTTTTGCCGGTTTTCTGATTCTGTCCATCCGGTCCGTTTCCCTGGTGATTGTTGGGCTTTCCGACGGGTTTGTGATGCCGGGTTTCGAAGGCTGGGTGGGAAGCGTGTATAACTTTTTAAAAGATTATGCCGCCACCTTTGTGCTGATCGCCTGTATTGTGGCCGGTATCCGCCGCGGGATTTTCAAGCCGGCCCGGTATGCGGTGCCGGAAAAATACGGCAAGGACCATACCGCAGAAGCCGTGTTCGTCCTTGGCATCATCGGCACGCTGATGATCTCTGAAAGTCTGTTCGAGGCGTCTGAACTGGCCTTTGCCTATCAGCAGACCGGGGAATGGCATTTTGTGGCCCCGCTCTCACTGGTATGGATCTTCACGCATATACTGAACGGGGCGTCCTTGAATTTTCTTCAGGGGCTTCATATTTTTTCTTATTTTCTGCATGATGTCACCTTTTTCTTTTTTCTGTGCTTTCTGCCGCTGGGCAAACATTTTCATGTCATCACTTCGATTTTCAACGTGTTTTTCATGCGCCTGGACAAGGGCAAGATCAAGCCGGTCAGACACGGGGTTTCCGAAGAGCAGCTGGACGATCTCGAATCTTTCGGCGTCAAAAAACTCGAAGACTTCACCTGGAAGCACATGCTGGATTTTTATTCGTGTGCCGACTGCGGCCGGTGTTCCGACCAGTGTCCGGCCAATGCCGTGGGAAGGCCGCTCTCTCCGCGGTTCATCTCCATCAAGGCCCGGGATTTGATGTTCAAAAACTACCCGTTGTCCGGTGAGATCTATAAAAGCAACATGCTGGTGGAAGATATCTACACCGAGGATGAAATCTGGTCCTGCACCACCTGCGGGGCCTGTGAAGAAGAGTGCCCCCTGGCCATTGAATACATTGACAAAATGGTGGACCTGCGGCGGGGCATGGTGGATGAGGGCCTGGTGCCCCAGTCCCTGCAAAAGCCGTTGAAAGCCCTGGAAAAACGCGGCAACCCATATGGCAAGATGGAGAAGAAACGGGCGGACTGGGCCCTGGAAAAAGAATTCAAGGCCGAATACCCTGTCAAGGATCTGACCAAGGAGTCTGCCGATACCCTGTATTTTGTGGACAGCATCACATCTTATGATGACAATATTCAGGAGATCGCCCGGTGCACGACCATGATCCTGCACCGGGCCGGCGTGGATTTCGGGATTCTGGGCAAGGATGAAAAAGACAGCGGCAACGAGGTGCTCCGGTTCGGTGAAGAGATGCTGTATCAGGATCTCAAGGAGCAGAATACCGAAGCGATTCTGGCCACCGGTGTCAAGCAGATTGTCACGGCCGATCCCCATGCCTACAATGCCCTGAAAAACGACTATACCGGCCTGCCGCCGGTGCGGCATATCAGCCAGGTGGTGGCGGAAAAGGTCGCCGGCGGGGCATTGTCCCTCAAATCCTGCCTGCATCCGGAAAAAGTCTATGTGTACCATGACCCCTGTTACCTGGGGCGGCACAACGGCATATATGAGGATCCCCGGCAGGCCCTGGATGCCATTGACGGGCTGACCCGGGTGGAAATGGAAAAGAGCCGGGACCGGTCGTTCTGCTGCGGCGGCGGCGGGCTCATGCTGTTTTATGAGCCGGAAGAGGACACCCGCATGGGCGTGTTGCGGGTGAACATGGCCGCGGAAGCCGGTGCCGATGTGATCGTGACGGCCTGTCCCTTCTGCCTGGTGAACATCCAGGATGCCATCAAGGTGGCCGGCAAGGAAGGGGAAATGGAGGCACTGGATTTTACGGAATTGATTGCCCGGCATTTAGCATAAAAGGTTTAAAACAAAGCGGGAAAAACCTGGATGAAACCGGTTTTTGCCTACACAAGTAAAGGAGGTAATAAATGGAAATTTTAGTATGTGTCAAGCGGGTTCCGGATACTGCGGAGAACGAATTTGAACTCAATTCAGCCGGAAACGATCTGGACCGGGACGACCTGGTCTATTCGGTGAATGAATGGGATAACTATGCCGTGGAAGAAGCCATTCAGATGGTGGACAATGCGGGCGGCAGCGTCACGGTGGTCACGGTGGGTGATGACGAGTCTGAAGAGGTCCTGCGCCGCGAAATGGCCATGGGTGCCAACAATGGGGTCCTGCTCAGTGATGATGCATTCGAGGGATCGGACGGCAAAGGCATTGCCGCCATCCTCAAGGCGGAAGTCGAAAAAGGCAAATACGACCTGATCCTCACCGGTGCCCAGGCGGATGAAGGCGCGGGTCAGGTGGGCGGCATGCTGGCTGCCATGCTGGATTATCCGTATGCATCACTGGTGAACAAGATTGAAGTGGTCAATGACACCACCATCAAAGTGGGCCGGGAAATCGAGGGTGGCAACCAGGAGATGAATGAAATTCAGCTCCCCTGCGTGCTGTCCATCCAGACCGGTATCAATGAGCCCCGGTATGTGGGGATTCGGGGCATCCGCAAGGTGGCCAGCGTGGATGTGCCGGTGAAAAGTGCGTCCGATCTGGGAATCGATTCCGCTACCGTGGGCGAGGCAGGCGCCAGAACCCGCCGGGTGGATTACTTTGCCCCCGATCTTGGGGACGGTGCGGAAATGCTGGAAGGCTCCACCGACGAGATCATTGAAAAACTGATTGAAAAGCTGAAAGCCAAAGGAGGACTTTGATCATGACACAGATTTTTGCATATATTCCATTCAAGAACGGGGCTGCGGAAGATGTGGCATTGGAGTATCCGGATGCGGCAAAAAAAATAGACCCTTCCGCCTCCGTAACAGCAGTGGTGGCAGGTTCCGGCGGGGATCTGGACAAGGTGGCCCAGGCCATGACCAAGATCTACAAAGAGGTCATCAAGATCGATCATGCAGACCTGGCCTATCCCAACGCGGAACTGATCCGAAAAGCGCTTTTGGATGTGCTGCCCCATGATGCCCTGATTCTGGTTCCCCATGATACCTTTGGTATGGACCTGGCACCCGGACTGTCCGTGAAAATGGATGCCGCGTTTGCGGCGGATATCGTTGATTTGGAAGGTCTGGACGGCGACACCCTGAAAATGGTCCGCCAGGAACTGGGCGGAGCGGTGTATACCCATGTGACGTCCGATATTTCCTCCGGGGCGGTGATCACCATCCGGCCGGGGTCTTTTGCGCCGACCGAAGACACATCCGCCGGCGGCAGTGTGGTGGACAAATCCGGTGACGTCAAGGATCTGAGCGCCAAAAGAAAATTTCTGGAAGTGGTGGCAGCTGAAGTCGGTGATGTGGATATTACCAAGGCCGATGTCCTGGTATCCGTGGGCCGGGGGATCGAAGACGAGGAAAACATCGAGATCGCCCAGGAACTGGCCGATGCCATGGGGGCCGTGGTCTCCTGTTCCCGGCCCATCGTGGATGCCAAGTGGCTGGAAAAATCCCGCCAGGTGGGTACTTCCGGACAGACCGTCAAACCCAAGGTGTACATGGCCATGGGGATCTCCGGATCATTCCAGCACCTGGGCGGTGTCAAGGGCAACCCCTTTATCGTGGCGGTGAACAAAAATCCCAAAGCCCCGATTTTCCAGGTGGCGGACGTGGGAATCGTGGAAGATATTCTGGAGTTCATGCCTGAACTGACCGAAGCGGTGAAATCCCTGAAATAAAACAGCGCTACTGATCGCCGGTAAAAAAACCGGGGATCGAAAACAAAACAAGGCCGTGGAGAAACCTGAACAGGTTTTTTCACGGCCTTTTGTGTGTTGGCACAGTCAGAAAAAACAGCGATATCGGCATAGTGGTTATTATAAGTTAATAGTGGTTATTTATACTAAAGATAATGGATTTTTGTTGACTTAAGTCGTTAATGGTTATAATTATTTCATGCAGTATAATACAAACCAAAAATGAGGTGGCTGTATGAAATTTTTGTTGAAACCTGCTGTGATCGTGATGTTTTTTTGTCTGTTTGTCACCCCTGCGCTGGGAGATTCCTCCCGGAGTCTGATGATGGCAACCACTACCAGTACCGACAATACCGGACTTCTGGAGTATCTGGCCCCGGAATTTACAAAGGATACAGGGATCGAGTTGAAATGGGTGGCCACTGGAACAGGCAAAGCCCTGAAACTGGGGGAAAACTGCGATGTGGACGTGCTGATGGTCCATGCGCCCGCAGCCGAAAAGCAGTTTGTTGCCAGCGGGTTTGGACTGGACCGCCGGGAAATCATGTACAATGATTTTGTGATCATCGGTCCGGCATCAGATCCCGCAAACATTAAAGGCAGCTCCGTCAGCAATGCGTTAAAAAATATCGAATCCGATCAGGCCGTTTTTATCAGCCGGGGAGACAATTCCGGTACCCATAAAAAAGAACTGGCCCTGTGGAAATCCGCCGGACTGCCCATTCCGGAAACCGAATCCTGGTATGTCCAGACCGGACAGGGCATGCTGGCTACCATCAATATGACCGGGGAAAAAAATGGCTATACCATGACGGACCGGGGCACCTATATCAAATATGAACACACAGCCAAAGGGAACCCGAAATTAAAAATTCTGGTGGAAGGCGATGGTTTTCTGAAAAATCAGTACAGTGTCATGGCCGTGAACCCGGACCGCTGCCAAAATGTCAATTTTGAGGCTGCGGCGCAGTTTTCCGACTGGATCACCGGTGAAAAAGCCCAAAACATGATCGCCGCATTCAAGCTGCTGGACAAGACATTGTTTATTCCCAATGCCAGGTAGATCGTCGGGCATCGATTGAAACTCGAAAGTCCCTTCTGCCGGATCATTCCTCAAAAAAAGGGATCTGCATCAGTTTTTCCTTGAGTTCTGCTTCCACTGTCAGAGGCCGGCCCCCGGTGTCGGCGATGACAAAGGTGACGTCCGCATCCACGCACACGGTGCCGGTGGCCTTGTTCGATATCTGCTGCCGGATCACGACGCTTTTGTTGCCGAATTTCTTGAGTCCGGACCGGATCAGGACGGTGTCTCCCACCCGGGCCGGGCTGCGGTAGGAGATATTGATATTCACGACAAAAAACAAAAATCCGCTCTTCATGAATGTTTCCAGATCCATGTGGTCTTCCAGCAGCTGCCACCGGGCTTCTTCCAGAAATTCCAGATACCTGGCATTGTTGACATGCTGGTACAGGTCGGTGTGATATCCTCTGATCTTGATTTCCGTAGTCATTTGCAACTCCAGGGTGTCGGTTGATTCATAAGCCGGAGATCATATCATCGGGGACGGGTTTTGAAAACACAAAATCGGCTTGTTGATTTTGGTCTTGAATAAAAGCCGGTGATCTGGTTTAACAGGAACCATTGTCCGGCAAGTCCTCCGGCCTGACCTGAAAACCAGAGGAGTCTGATGAGAGACCGGTATCTCCTGGCAGTTGACTGCGGTACCCAGAGCCTGCGGGCCATGATTTTTGCCGTGAACGGCGAAATGGCGGCACGGGTGAAAGAATGCTATCCGCCCTGTGTCAGTCCCGGACCTGGCCTGGCTGAGCAGGATCCTGACATCTACTGGCGCAGCCTGAAAACGGCCTGCCGGAAACTGAAACAGACCGCCCCGAAGTGTTTTGACAATATTGCCGGGATCGGCGTGACCACGTTGCGCAACACCCTGGTGAACCTGGACCGGCAGGGACAAGTGCTCCGGCCGGCCATCACCTGGATGGATCAGCGCCGGGCTGATCCGCAGACCGGTAAGACCCCTTTGTTGCGGCTGGGATACAGGGTGCCGGTGCTGGGCGATATTCTCAAAGAAAATCATGCCCTGGGCAAGTGCAACTGGATTATGCAGCATCAGCCGGAGATCTGGGAACACACCCATAAATATGTCCAGGTGTCCGGATTTCTGAACCACCGGCTCACCGGCGAGTTTGCCGATGCCCTGGCCAGCCAGGTCGGGTATCTGCCTTTTGATTACAAACGTCACTGCTGGGCACAAGGGCGGTTCAATCTGACAAAGATCCTGTTCCCGGTTCCCGTGGAAAAACTGCCCCGTCTGGTTCTGGCCGGGGAGATCATCGGCAGGGTGTCAAAGGCGGCCTCGGACGCCACCGGCATTGCGGCCGGCATTCCGGTGATTGCCTGCGGATCGGACAAAGGGTGTGAAACCCTGGGCGCCGGGGTGGCAGGGCCTGATGTGATCAATCTGAGTTTCGGTACCACGGCCACGGTCCAGACCGTGTCGGACCGGTATTTTGAAACCCTGCCCCTCATCCCCCCATACCCGTCTCCCATGCCGGGACATTACAACCCGGAGGTGGAGATTTTCCGGGGGTTCTGGATGATCTCCTGGTTCAAGGACCAGTTCGCCCATAAGGAGGTGGCCGAAGCAGACGCGCTGGGGGTGCCGCCGGAACAGCTTCTGGACCAGTGCCTGGAACGGACATCCCCCGGGGCCATGGGCCTGATGGTCCAGCCCTACTGGGCACCGGGACTGGCATCTCCCGGGGCCAAAGGCGCCATGATCGGGTTCGGCGATGTGCATGACCGGAATCATGTGTACCGGGCCGTGATCGAAGGACTGGGATTTGCCCTGCTGGAGGGCAAAGAAAAAATCGAGAAAAAATCAGGGATCCGGGTAAAAAAAGCCGTGGTGTCCGGCGGGGCCTCCCAGAGCGCACAGATCTGCCAGATTGCAGCGGATATTTTCAATCTGCCCATGATCCGGGGCAACACCCATGAAACCAGCGGTCTGGGTGCCGCCATGATCACGGCCAAAGGGGTGGGAATCTACCCGGATATCGCTGCGGCGGCCCGGCACATGATTCGGACGGAAACCGTGTTTGAACCGGATCCGGCCCATGCGGCCCTGTATCGGGAGCTGTACGAACAAGTTTACCGGAAAATGTATCCGGCCCTTTCCCCGTTGTATGCCCGGATTCGGAAGATCACCGGATATCCGGGTTGAGCCATGGACAAATGCTTGACTATACCGGGGCCTTGTGTCAAAAAGGGCACTCAGCTGAAAAGGAGAACAACATGCAGATATTTCAGATCATCAGCCCGGACGGGTATATTGCCGAACTTCATGAGCGGGACAAAGACAGCGGGATTCTGGCGGCCCGGTTTCATTTTCCCCTGGTATCGGACTATATCCGGTCCGCCATCCGGGAAGGCAAACCCTATCTGTTCACCGGCCGGAGCGGCAACGCCCAGATCGGCATCAAGACCGATCTGGCCGACGGCGCCGAACCGGTGGAGGAAGAATCCGATATCTATGTGGAAGGCCGGATTCAAAATCTGAACCCGCTGCTGGGCAACGCCCTGGATCTGTTCAAGACAGGGGATGAGATCGGTCGCCTGGCCATCATGGACCCGGAGCTGCGGATCAAGGATGTCCGCCATTACCTGCACAAGCGCCTGTTTGTGGGAAAAAAGGCCGGCAAAGGCTATTATGAAGGGTTCGAGATCCGGCAGGAAGTCGACCCGGATACCGGCCAGGACTGTGATTATATCGCCATGGAACTGGAACCCTATCAATACTGCTTTGAGCCCCATGCCATCACTTCGACCGGGATCAACGCGGTGATCAAGAAAGGGCGCAGCGCACTCAACACCATCCGGTCCCGGATCTCTCTGGATCTTGACAATACATCACTCAACCCCAATGACCTGTTTGTGGGGGCCATCAAGATTTCTTTGGGAGATATCTACGGCATCATCGATGCCGTCACGGATCCGGAAGCCGCAAACATCGAGCATCTGCCGGCCCGGGTTCTGGATCCGTTCAGAACCTTCAGGGACCGTCAGGTGGAATTGTACAATTTCGGCACCGAAGCGGTGCCTCTGAAAAATATTCGGATCCGGATCCGGTTTTTCCGGGCCAAAAATCCTTTGACCGTGCCCCTGGAAAAAATCAAGGTCAAGGAAGGGTACCGGCTCAGTGATCTGCTCACCAATGCCGAGATCGCCAACCTGTTTGCCGCCATGGATGACACGTCCCTGGGCATGATCTTGAACAAAGCCAATTTCATTCCGATTCCCAAAGCCATGGATCCTTTCAGCCAGGCACAGCTGGAGATCATCCGCAACGCGATTCTGGCCTCCACGTTTCGGAAAAATATGCCCCGGGTGCCGGAAAAAGGAAACGGGAAATTCAAAAACACCCTGGAAAAACTGTCCGTGCTGGGCGGGGTGAATTCCCGGGTGTTCATCGGCCGGGATTTTCCGGACATGGATGTGGTGGATGCCTTGAGAACCAGTGGATTGCGCACCTTTCTCATTCAAGGGGACAATCCGTCCTTTGCTGATGATTATGTCAAGAAAATGATCCGGCTGACCCATCAGGAGCACGCCGGATGTGAATTTCTGCGGTATGATCCGGACATTGACAAACTGTACAGCTTTTACCACGGGTGCTTCATGGAGCCGGACGACCGGGACCGGTTCGACCGGGTCCGCTACTGGTTCGCTTTTTACGGGTCCCATACCAGTGAAGCGGACAACCGGCTCACCATCGATCTGATCAATCAGCTGGCCCCGAAACTCGGATATGAAATGGGCATCGTGCACGGCGGAGGGCCCGGGCTCATGAAGGAAGCCAATGATCTGGCCCGGCAGCACAACCTCATGAGCGTGGGGATCGCCATCGATCTGGAAGGGGAGAATCAGGCATCGTTGACCACCTGCGACGGTCTGATCAAGTACAACGAAGGCCTGCGCCTGGCAAGACAGGACCATATCCAGAAGCTGAGCAACCTGCCGGTGGTCAATACCGGGGGCTACGGCAGTGCGGAAGAGCTGGCCATTACCATCACCTCCATGAAGCTGCATGAAAATCCCCTGGCTCCCGTTATCCTGCTGGACCCGGACAATCTATGGGACCATGCCCGAAAACAGACCGTGAAGATTGCTGAAAAAAAATACGGTCCCGCATTTATGCCCCGGTTGATTCATTCATGCAATACCGCTCCGGACGCGGCAAAAATTTTTCTGGGGTTTCTGGAAAACCCGGATATATGGTACAAAAAGCACAAGATCCCTTCAGAAAATGTGGAAAAGGCCCGGGAGAAAACCGTCCGGATCCGGCAGACCGCACTGGGTCAGGCCGTGGTGGAGACATTTGACCGCCCCAATTTCCGGCTTACACCGTAAACGCCACCTTCCGGGATGCAATCGTGTCGGTGCAGGTGATGGCGGCGATGAAAAAAATATTTATCAATTTGACGTAAATGCCATCAATCGGTATCCTTACCTCTTTTAAACAGATCAGGAGAAAAGCAAGATGGGAGACAATTATTTCAATACCCTGCCGTTGCGGGTGCAGCTCGAGGAACTGGCCAAATGCCGGTTTATGGATTCTTCGGAATTCTCCGGCGTGGGGGCGCTGAAAGGCAAAAAAATAGTTATTGTGGGATGCGGGGCCCAGGGGCTTCACCAGGGCCTCAACCTGAGAGATTCCGGGCTGGATGTGTCTTATGCCCTGAGGGACGGGGCGATTTCTGAAAAACGGCAGTCCTGGAAAAACGCCACGGAACACGGATTTACGGTCGACACCTATGAAAATCTGCTGCCGTTTGCTGATCTGGTCATCAACCTGACCCCGGACAAACAGCACACCGCCGTGGTGAACGCTGTCATGCCGCTGATGAAAAAAAACGCCTGCCTGTCTTATTCCCATGGATTCAACATTGTGGAAGAGGGCATGCAGATCAGAAAAGACCTCACCGTGATCATGGTGGCCCCCAAATCCCCGGGAACGGAAGTCAGGGAAGAATACAAGCGGGGATTCGGTGTACCCACATTGATTGCGGTTCATCGGGAGAACGACCCCCGAAAAGAAGGTCTGGAACTGGCCAAAGCCTATGCCGCAGCCACCGGCGGTCACAAGGCCGGGGTCCTGGAATCGTCGTTTGTGGCGGAGGTGAAATCCGATCTCATGGGCGAACAGACCATTTTGTGCGGCATGCTTCAGGCGGGATCGTTGCTGTGCTATGACAAGATGATGGAAAAAGGCATGGATGAAGGGGATGCATCCCGGCTGGTTCAATATGGATGGGAAACCATTACCGAAGCCCTGAAACACGGGGGCATCACCAATATGATGGACCGGCTGTCCAATCCGGCCAAAATCCGGGCCTATGACCTGAGCGAGCAGCTCAAACAGATTCTGACCCCGTTGTTCAACCGGCATATGGATGACATCATGTCCGGCCGTTTTTCAGAAACCATGATGAAAGACTGGGCCCAAGATGATGCAGACCTGCTCAAGTGGCGGGCACAGACCGCAGACACGCCCTTTGAAAAAGCCATGTCCCGGCAGGAGGAGATCCCGGAACAGACCTATTTTGACCAGGGAATTCTCATGGTGGCCATGGTCAAAGCCGGGGTGGAGCTGGCTTATGACACCATGGTGTCCGCCGGCATTGTCGAAGAATCCGCATATTATGAATCCCTGCATGAAGTGCCCCTGATTGCCAATCTCATTGCCCGTAAAAAACTGTATGAAATGAATGTGGTGATTTCCGATACCGCGGAATACGGGTGTTATCTGTTCAATCACAGTGCGGTTCCCCTGCTCAAAGATTTCATGGCGGCCGTGGATACCGATGTGATCGGCAAAGGGCTCGATGCCAAAGACACCGGGGTGGACAACCTCCGGCTCATTCAGGTGAACGACGCCATCCGGTCCACGTCCGTGGAACAGGTGGGTAAAAAGCTTCGGACCTATATGGGGGCCATGAAGCCTATTTTCTGATGCTGCAATATTTCCGGGGATTGCAGAATCGTTTCCTGTTCATCCAGAATCTGATCCAGGACCCGGCCGTCGGTGTAGGGGTTCATGATCACGGACCGGAGGACCACCGGGGTATGTGCGTCATCCGGGTGGATTTTCAGGCAGGTGCGGGACACAAAACTTTTGCCGGCTTCCCTCTGGATGCGCTGCAGATCCGTATTGATCCTGTCCAGACACGTGTCAACAGCCTGTCGTCGGGCCGGCGTGACATCGCCATTCAGCAGTTGCTTCAATGCCGGTGGAACGGCCCGGTAGGTGAGAATGTTGAGGATCGGTTCCGTGACCAGCTGAAACCGGTCCCGTTTCCTGATCTTTTCAGCGAACAGCCGGGCGGTTTCAATGCCGTGCTCGATCATCAGCGCATACCCCCGGGAACCCATGATTTTCAGGGCACTGTCCAGGATCAGGGAGCTGGCTTCCCTGGACCCTTCCAGGGTTTTGATGCCTAAGTCCACAGACCCTTTCCGGTTGACATATCCGGCATGATAAATGATCCGGTCCAGTGCGGTGGGATCTTTGAAAAAAACCATGCCCGCGCTCATGGGCATGTAGAACTGCTTGTGGCAGTCAATGGTCACGGAATCGGCCTGGCTGATGCCGTCCAGCAGACCGGCGTATTTTTCCGACAGCATCACCGGTCCCCCCCAGGCCGCATCCACATGAAAATGAATGCCATGGGTTCTGCACAGGCGCGCCATTTCGGGCAAAGGATCGATGGTGCCGGTCTCCGTGGCACCGGCAATTCCTACAATGGCGGCGATTCTGATCTTTTTGTTTTGGGCGGAGGCCGTCACCTGCCGGGTCAGTTCCGCCATATCGATCTGTTGGTGCTTGTTCACCTTTACGGCAATGACATTTTTGTTGCCGATGCCCAGGACACCGCCGGCTTTTTTCAGAGAATAATGCCCCCGTTCCGACACCAGCACCACCAGTTGTTCCAGATCATGGGCGGTCATGGCGGCGGCCATGCCGTCCTGCTCCACACCTGAAAATTCAGCGGTGGCCGGAAGACACCTGTTTCTGGCCACCCACAGGGCCGTGATATTGGCTGTGGTGCCGCCGTTGGTGAACAGGCCCAGACAGGTGTTTGCATTCTGCACATGGGTGTCGTAAAACGTCTGAGAGTTGCTGTAGATCATTCGGTGGATCTTGGCCAGCACCTGTTTTTCCAGAACTGACAGCACTTTGGAGGTCTCCAGTTTGATCAGGTTCTGGTTCAGGGCCGCGGCAATGGCTTTGAGGTGGACCATGAAAAACGGGATGGCAGAGGTCATGTGGCCGATGAAATAGGGAGAGGCCACATTCACGGCCCTGGGGGCGATCTGGTTGATGATGTCCTGAATGACATCCGCCAGTTTTTTTTCCGGCTCCCGGTTGATGGTGGTATCGGTGAATGATTGTGCCAGGGTCGCCAGGGGGATGGCCTCGGTCACCCCCACATGGGTGTTGAGAAAGTCATGGAGCCCGAACAGAATTTGCTCCATGTATTTGATCAGGGTCTGCCGGCTTTTTTCGTCTTCAGGCCGGATAAAGACCCGGTGGAGGGTGTGCCAGTCCGCCACCAGGTCGATTGGGATTTTTCCGGGGGTTGTCAGATTATTCATGGGGCCGGTGAATCTCAGTGAACTGCGGATTCTCCCATTTCAATGCCCAGATCCAGGGCGGTTTTGTTCATCTTCATGAAATCTTTGGGGATGGCGGTTTCCAGCACCTTGATGATGGATTCAGCCCGGACAAGCTGTGTGGCACCCAGCAAAGCGCCCAGCATGCAGATATTGAACACGATGGGTTTGCCGATTTTTTCCATGACCGTGTCATACATGGGCAGCGAGATATGCTTGGCATCCACTTTTTTTTCAATGAAAACATATCTGCTGTCCACCAGCAGCAGTCCGCCGGGCCGGATAATTCCTGAAAAGGTATTGTAGCTTTCCTGGGTCAGACTCACCAGAATATTGGGCTGGACCACCTTGGGAAAATAGATCTCCGAATCGGAAATAAGTATATCGCTTCTGGTGGCGCCTCCCCGGGCCGCTGCTCCGTAACTCTGGGACTGGGTGGCGTTTTTGCCTTCAAACATCACCGCGGCCTTGGCCAGGATGATGGCGGCCGTGATCACGCCCTGGCCCCCGGACCCTGAAAAAACCAGTCTTGAACGTTCCATTATGCGTTTCCTTTCATTGCGGTCTCGATGATTTTGTCATAAGCGGCACAGTATTCGGCCTTTTGGGTATCTTCCACAAAAATGCCCCGCTGGATCAGATCCGGATTGGCTTCCAGCTTTTTGGACCCGATTTTGACGGTATTGGTTTTGAACGCTTCCATCATCTGGACCGCATCCCCTTCCTTGTTTTTCCGTCCAAAATAGGTGGGGCACTGGGACAGGATCTCCACCACGGAAAATCCTTTGTGGGAAATGGCTTTTTTGAGCAGATCCTTGCATTCGATGGCATGGAACACCGTGGATCTGGCCACGAAACTGGCGCCGGCACTTTTGGCCAGTTCCACCACGTCAAACTGGTTGTCAATGGTGGAATAGGGCGCGGTGGTGGCTTTCTTGCCGATACCGGACAGCGGGGAAAACTGCCCTCCGGTCATGCCGTAAATCCGGTTGTTCATGACAATGGCCGTGATGTCGATATTCCGCCGGGCCGCATGGATGAAGTGATTGCCGCCGATGGCCAGGGCATCGCCGTCCCCCATGGGGACAATGGCCGTGATGCCGGGTTTGGCCAGTTTCACTCCCGTGGCAAAGGTCAGAGCCCGGCCGTGGATGGTGTGCAGGGAGTGAAAATCCACATACCCGGAGATCCGGGAGGAACACCCGATGCCCGAGGTCATGACGATTTCGTTTTTGTCCAGGCCCAGTTCATGGACCGCCCGGAGCAAAGAGCCCAAAACGATACCGTGGCCGCAGCCCGGACACCAGATATGGGGGAAAAACCGGTTTCGAATATAGTCTTTGAAATCAAATGGTGTGGTGGTCATGTTACACCCCCTTTCCCTGGATCATTCGCAAAATGGTTTTGATATCTGTGGGTGAAATGAGCTGACCGTCGATGCGGTTGGCCAGAAATACGTTGTCAGGGTTGTCCACCGCGCTTTTCACCTGGGTGACCACCTGTCCCATGTTCATTTCCACCACCAGGACGGCCTTGGCATTGGCACATTTTTCCCGGACCATGTCAGACGGAAACGGCCACAGGGTCTGGAGTTCCAGGACCCCGATCTTCACGCCCCTGGCCCGGCGGTTTCTGGCGATATGAATGGCGGACCGGGCCGATGATCCGTAGGACACCAGGACATAATCGGCATCATCGAGCCAGTATTCCTTGTAATAGGTCATGCTGTCCACGTTGTTTTCGATCTTGTCCACCAGGTGACGCAGCAGTTCGCTGACCACCTTGGGATTGTTGCTGGGAAATCCCCACATGTCATGGAAAAGCCCGGTGACATTGTACCGGTGTTCGGCCCCGAAGTCGGACATGGGCAGGCGCCCGTCCTCTCTGGGCAGGTAAGGATGGTAATCCACCCCTTTGGGAACAGATGTGCGCATCCGGCTGACCACCGGGATCTCATCGGGATCCGCAATGGTGAGTTTTTCCCGCATGTGACCCACCACCTCATCTAAAAGAACGATGACCGGGGTCCGGTAGGTTTCCGCCAGATTGAAGGCTTCCACCGTGATTTTGAACACATCCTGGTTGTTGGAAGCGGTCAGAGCGATGATGGCGTGGTCCCCGTGGGTACCCCATCTGGCCTGGTTCACGTCTCCCTGGCTGACATGGGTGGGATTGCCTGTGGATGGCCCGCCCCGCTGGACATTGGCGATGACGCAGGGAATCTCGGCCATGCAGGCATACCCCAGGGCCTCTTGTTTCAGAGAAAATCCCGGCCCGGACGTGGCGGTCATCACTTTCTTTCCGGTAAGCGATGCCCCGAGGATCGCCCCCATGGAAGCGATTTCATCTTCCATCTGGATGAATTTTCCGCCCTCCCGGGGAAGTCTCTCAGACAAATGCTCTGCAATTTCCGTGGACGGGGTGATGGGGTAGCCGGCGAAAAAATTGAGGCCCGCATACAGGGCCCCTTCCACACAGGCTTCATTCCCCTGGACAAATCTGATGTTATCTTTCTGAGTCATTTTCCCCTTCCTGAATTTCTTGTATTTGTATTGCCAGATCAGGGCAACGAAGTTCACACAACTTGCAGGCGATGCAATCTTCGGGTCGAACCGCCCGGGCTTTGCCGTTCTTGTCCAGTTCCAGTACCTGTTTGGGACAGAAGTGAACACAGATACCACACCCTTTGCACCAGTGGGTATCGATCACATGGGTGACTGATTTGCCTTTTGCCATAATATCCTCATTTGTAAATGATGCATATCCAAACATTCAAGGGCTTCATAAAAAGATTTGGATGGGATTGTCAAGGATTTCTCATAAATAAAAAACACAATCGCTATTATGGGAAAAAAAACAAAAAAAATCAAGGATAAAACACCCTATGATCCTGATTCTTCACATCATTTTTTATTTTTTCAAATGGTTGGACCAAAAGGAAGTCCACCAGCACCCCCAGCCGGGTCCGGATCACCGGAGCCGCCCCATGGTGTTTACGTGTTCTCAAAAAAACAGGAATCAGGTTTGTACAAATACCAGGGGTCATGGTATAAACAATAGATCATGACACGGACCGATGTGCCCCAGATCAGTGTAATTATCCCCACCTTTAACCGGGCCTGGAGCCTGGCCCGGGCCATTGACTCCGTGCTGGCCCAGACGGTTGCGCCCTCAGAGATCATCGTGGTGGATGACGGTTCCACCGATCATACAACAAAATTACTGGCTGACTATAAAGACCGTATAAAGGTCCTGACCCAGCCGAACTCGGGCGTCAGCAGTGCAAGGAATTCAGGCATCCGGCACAGCACCGGAGAACTGGTGGCCCTGCTGGATTCCGATGATGAGTGGCAGCCTGAAAAACTGGCCTGCCAGGCCGCTTTTTTCAAAAACCATCCGGATGCCCTGATCTGCCAGACCCAGGAGGTCTGGATTCGCAACGGGGTGCGTGTGAACCCCATGAAAAAGCATCAGAAACTTTCGGGCATGATTTTCGAGCCGTCCCTGCATCTGTGTCTGGTCAGCCCCTCCGCAGTGATGATCCGCAGAAAGCTGTTTGAACGCAAGGGGATGTTCAGGCAGGATTTTCCTGTGTGTGAAGATTATGAGTTCTGGCTGCGGGTGAGTGTGGACACGCCGATTCATCTGATCGATGAGGCCATGACCGTCAAATACGGGGGACATGCGGATCAGCTGTCCAGATGGCATTCCCAGGACCGGTTTCGTATTGAAGCGATCCGGAATCTGATCGAGTCCGGTGTGTTGTCCAGCGATCAGCGGACGGCCGCCGTTTCCGTGCTCAAAGAGAAATGCAAAATTTACGGCAATGGGTGCGCCAAAAGAGGCAGAAAAGAAGAAGCCCGGATCTATCTGGCACTTTACAACCGATTGAACAAAGGAGAGTTTACATGAATGATGCACTGCCCGCGTTTATGAATCTGCCCCAAGAAGACAAGGGCCGTTTGATGATGGACATGGTGTTCCGCATGATCATGCATTATGGATTCTGGTTCTCTGAAGTGCGGCATCAGATGGGGATGGATGCCGCACTTGAGATGATGGAGACGGTGATGCCCAGGGGCACGGATATTTCCATGAAACGCATGGCCGATATTCTGGATTTCGAGTTGAAGGACGGGCTGCCAGAGGCGGTGGCAAACATGGACGAAGACCGGATGAACGAGCTGCTCAAGGGGTTGGCCAAAAACTGGCTGGTTATGGACGGGGTCTGGTTCCAGGCGGTGGAAAAGGTCCGGGGAATGAATGATGCCAAGCGGTGCAATGATTCGTGCTGGGGCAAGTTTTCTCCGTATGAAGCCCATGCCATCAAGAAGTTTTTGAATCTGGGAGACAGCCCCGGTCTCTCCGGTCTGAAAAAAGCCTTGAATTTCAGAATGTATTCTTTCATCAATACGCAATCAATTGTTGACGAAGGCCCCAAAAGTTTTGTATTTCAAATGAATGAATGCCGGGTCCAGGCAGCCAGAAAACGCAGAAACCTGCCGGACTATCCCTGTAAATCAGCTGGACTGGTTGAATATACCTATTTTGCATCGGCATTTGATTCGAAAATCAAAACAACCTGTATTGGATGTCCCCCGGATCCCCATCCGGAGGAATGGTTCTGTGCATGGCGGTTCAGCATGGAATAGGCGGTTATAGAAACCAGTTGACCAGATAACTCAACCAAGGAATATGGAAGGATTTCGATTATGGGAGCCACATCAGACAATCTCCAGACCCTGAAGCACAAAGAACAGGAGATTTTGAAAATGGGAGGGGACGCTGCTTTGAAAAAGCGGCGGGAACAGGGACGGCTCAATGCCAGAGAGCGGCTGGACCGCCTGTTTGATCCGGGCACGTTCCGGGAACTGGATATGTTTGTGACCCACCGGTGTACCAATTTCGGTATGGAAAAAGTGGATATCCCGGCGGACGGGGTGGTGACCGGCCACGGCAAAGTGGACGGCCGGATCGTGTATGCCTATGCCCAGGATTTCACGGCCCGGGCCGGATCCCTGGGAGAGATGCAGGCCAAAAAGATCTGCAAGATCATGGACATGGCGCTCAAGTCCGGGGCCCCGGTCATTGGCATGAATGATTCAGGCGGGGCCCGGATTCAGGAAGGCATCGATGCCCTGTCCGGATATGGCGAGATCTTTTTCAGAAATTCCGCGTGTTCCGGGGTGATTCCCCAGATTTCCGCCATTATGGGACCCACTGCCGGCGGGGCTGTGTATTCCCCGGCCATGACCGATTTCGTGTTCATGGTCAAAAAAAGCGCGTACATGTTCATCACCGGTCCCAACGTGATCAAGGCGGTCACAGGAGAAGAGATCTCCTTTGAAGACTTAGGCGGTGCCATGGCCCACAACGAAAAATCCGGTGTGGCCCAGTTCGCCTGCGAATCAGATGAGGACTGCATTCTCCAGATGAAAACCCTGCTGTCCTATCTGCCCTCCAACAACATGGAAGATCCGCCGTTCCTGCCGTCCAAAGATGATCCCGGCCGCATGGACCCGGCCTTGGATACGGTGATCCCGGACAATCCCAACCGGGCGTATGACATGAAAAAAGTGATCCAATCCATTGTGGATGACGGCGTGTTTTTCGAGCCCCACCAGTATTATGCCAAAAACATCGTGATCTGTTTTGCCCGGCTCAACGGCCGGTCCATCGGCATCATCGCCAACCAGCCCAGTCACCTGGCCGGATGTCTGGACATCAACGCGTCGGACAAGGCCACCCGGTTCATCCGGTTCTGTGACGCCTTTAACATTCCCATGCTCACCATTGCGGACGTGCCCGGGTATCTGCCCGGCTCCAACCAGGAATGGGGCGGCATCATCCGCCACGGTGCCAAATTGCTGTGGTGTTATTCCGAAGCCACCGTGCCCAAGCTGCTGCTGATCACCCGCAAGGACTACGGCGGATCGTATCTGGCCATGTGTTCCAAACACCTGGGGGCGGACATGGCATTTGCCTGGCCCAGCGCGGAGATTGCGGTCATGGGGGCGGCAGGGGCCGCCAATATTATCCATGCCAGAGAGATCAAGGCGGCGGATGATCCGGCAGCCAAACGTAATGAAAAAATCGAGGAATACAACGAGCGGTTTTCCAATCCTTATTGTGCGGCCGCCAGGGGATATGTGGATGCCGTGATTGTTCCGTCTGAAACCCGGCCCCGGCTCATTGACGCGCTGGAAGCCATGGCCACCAAGCGGGAATCACGGCCGGCCAAAAAACACGGGAACATTCCGGTATAAAAGAGGGGGAGGCATGGACAGAAAAAAGCAGGCGGCTGTCATGGCTGCGGTGACGGCTTACATGACGGACCTTGAAGCAGGCCTTGCAGGGCAGGGCGCGGATTCGGCGGAGATCGGGTCTGAACCCTGTGGCCCGGCCGTGCCGTACGGCCCCGGGTTCAATATCTGGGCTCTGACCGGCCGGCAGGTCATGATGCAGGCCGGCACCATGATGCAGCTGCGCATGTTTAAATAAATCTTTTTTTGGGAGAAAACAGTTATGACGGAACACACCCAGGTTAAAACGACACAGATGAATTATGATGCCGACCGGCCCCGTGCCGAGAATCCGTTGAAGGTGGAGGATATCTCTCTGCGGGATGGTCACCAGTCCCTGTTTGCCACAAGAGGCAGAACCGAAGACATGATCCCGGTGGCCGAACGCATGGACGAAATCGGTTTCTGGGCCGTGGAGGTCTGGGGAGGGGCGACGTTCGACACCATGCACCGGTTTCTGGGAGAGGATCCCTGGCAGCGGCTGCGGACACTGAAGCGGTATTTCAAAAAAACCCCGTTTTCCATGCTGCTCAGGGGCCAGAACCTGGTGGGGTACCGGAATTATGCCGATGATGTCGCCAAGTTGTTTGTAAAGAAAACCGTGGACAATGGACTGGAAATTTTCAGAACCTTTGACGCGCTCAACGATTACCGCAATTTTGAAACCGTGGTGCCGGTGATCAAGGAATGCGGGGCCCATTTCCAGGGATGTATGTGCTATACCCTGACCGAACCCCGCCTGGGCGGCGAAGTGTACAACCTGGATTACTATGTCAAGAAGGCCAGAGAACTGGAAGCGATGGGGGCGGACTCCATCTGCATCAAGGATATGGCCGGACTGATGGCGCCCTATGATGCCTATGAACTGGTCAAGGCTTTGAAAGCCAGTGTCAAGCCGTTGATTCATCTGCACAGCCATTTCACCTCGGGCATGTCTCCCTTGACCCATCTCAAGGCGGTGGAAGCCGGGGTGGACATCATCGACACCTGCGTGACCCCCTATGCCTACCGCACGTCCCACGCGGCTCTGGAGCCGCTGGTGATGGCGCTTTTGGGCACCAGCCGGGATACCGGGTTCGATATCCGGGCCCTGGCGGACATCAACGAGATCCTGGAAAAAGAGGTGATGCCCAAGTACAAGCATCTGCTGGATGATACCAAGGTATCGCTCATCGATATCAATGTCCTGCTGCATCAGACCCCGGGCGGCATGCTGTCCAACCTGGTGAACCAGCTGCGGGAGATGGATTCCCTGGACAAGATCGACCAGGTCTACAGGGAGCTGCCCCGGGTGAGAAAAGAACTGGGCCAGATTCCCCTGGTCACCCCCACCAGCCAGATCGTGGGCACCCAGACCGTGAACAATGTGCTGTTCGATACCAAAGAAGAGCGGTACAAGATGATCTCGGGCCAGGTCAAGGATCTGTGTTACGGTCTTTACGGCAAGACATCCGTGCCCATTGATCCCGAGGTTCAGAAAAAAGCGCTGAAAGGATATGCCAGAGGGGAAGAGCCCATCTCCTGCCGGCCGGCCCAGGTCCTGGAACCGGAGCTGGAAAAAGCGAAACAGGAGATCGGGGACCTGGCCAAGGATGATGAAGATCTGCTGCTGTACGCCCTGTTTCCTGTTACCGGTAAAAAGTTTCTCAAGCAGAAACACGGACTGGAAAAAATGCCGGATTCACTCAAACCTGTCACCCTGGAAGATGTGAAAAAACAGGATGCCTTGATCAAGAAAGCCAAAGCCGGAGAGCTGGTGGAGAAACCGGCATTTGAAAAAACGGAAAATACCCGGGTGTTCAAGGTATTTGTGGATGAAGACTGTTTTGAGGTGGGCGTGGAAGAGCAGGGGGGGGCATCTGTGATTTCTCATGTGGCACCGGCAGCCCCTGCCGCCGCCAAATCCGAACCGGCATCTGCACGTCAGGATACGGCTGAAACCGCTCCGGCCCGAAGCACGGATACGGCCCAAAGCACCGGTACCCCGGTGACAGCCCCGATGCCCGGCATGATCATCCGGTATGAAAAACAGGTGGGGGATGCGGTGGAAGAAGGGCAAACCGTGGTGGTCATCGAGGCCATGAAAATGGAAAATGCCCTGCCGGCACCTAAAAGCGGCACTATCGCCGCCATTCATTTTGACACAGGCGATGCCGTGGCCAGGGACGATGTTCTGGCGGTGATCGATTGAGACAGGATCGATCGATAATTGATTGACAAGCGCAGGGGGCTGATTATTTTCCTTTGAGCCGTCAGACTTTTCAAAAGGAGATAAACATAATGGCATTTGAAACAAAAGAAGAGCTGCTGGACAAGTTTATCCAGATGGATAAACCGGTCTGCCCCCATTGCAACAAAGAAATGGTCCTCTGGGAGGTGCCGCCCATCAATTTTTCCGATGGGCTGGGATGGGGCACCCCGTATTTGTTTGTGTGCTTCAATGATGAGTGCCCGTCCTACACAAAAGGATGGGATCATCTCAAGGATACCATGGAAGCCCCGGCATCTTACCGGTGCATCAACGAGCCGGGACAGAGTAATTTTGAATACATGCCCGTGTTCAGCCCGGTGGGGGGCACTGGCAGTAAACTGGACAATGAAGCGGTGATCCGCCAGAACGAACTCAAGGAAAAAACCAAACAGGCGTTTTCCATTCTCACTGATTACTATATCTCAAAAGACTGGGATGAAATTCTGAAGATGCTGCTGGATGCCTCTATCCCCGGGCGTGCCCGGCTCAAAGCGGCTGAAATGGTCGGTGAGCTGGGCGGGGTGGAAGCCATCGAACCGCTGGTCAACCACAAGTTCCCCACGCCGGTGCTCGAGAGCGGGGTGAAGACTGCCATTGATCAGCTGCATGAGCGCCATTTTACCCGGGAGTGCCCCTATTGTGCGGAAATTATCAAAAAAAGAGCCAAGGTCTGCAAGCACTGCCAGCGGGAATTGTAACCGAAGTCACCGATTGATTTTTTCCAAATTAAAGGAGCGGTAGATGATCATCTCCCGCTCCTTTCTTGTTTTTTCAAGCGGTTCAAACACAAGATCCGGCAGTTTTTCCGCCATCTGTTCACGGGACGGGATGGCTGCCAGGCCCTTGCCGATGGTTTTGCCGGTCAACGTGTCCATGACCACCGCGTCCCTGGCATCCGTGGACACGGCAAAGGGAATCTGATAATTTCTCACCAGCCGTGCGCCGGCCAGAATTTCCCGTTCATAGGATCCAATGGCGCCGGCCACACAGGTGACAGCCATCACGGCCCGGTCTTTGACACAGACCACCAGATCAATGGAAGACACATAATCTTCGCCTTTGAACTGGACCGTGAGCGGCTCATTGACATGGATTTCCTGCTTGTCATATCCTTTGGTTTCCGCCAGAAATTTTTCAAAATTCTGGCGGCTGATTTCCGGGCCGATCAGGTTGATCGTTTTTCCGGTGATATAGTCTGTCAGCTGTTCCATTATGATGTTGCCTTTGGTTTCAATCATTCGAATTCAGACAGATCCAGGCGGGGAGCATCACTCCAAAGTCCTTCCAGATCATAAAACGTTTTGGCTCCGGTTTCAAATATATGGATGATGCGGCTGCCGTAATCCAGCAGCGCCCATTCTCCTTCCTTGATGCCTTCGGTTCCCAGAGGCTTGATATCCTGTGCCTTTAATTGGGTGACGACATGTTCGGCTAAAGAGGTGACCTGGCGGTGGGAGCCGGCTTCGACAATGATCAGCATGTCGGTGTATGAGGTCAGGGAACGGACATCGACAGCGGTGACCGACCGGGGTTTGCGGCTGAAAACAACTGTCAGATAGGGTGTCAGTTCTTGTGACGCGTCAGTCATAAATATAACTTCCTTTCACGGATAATTTTTTCCACCGGCGCCGGAACCAGTCCTTTGATGGACAGATGCTGTTTCACCCGGCTGCGTATCAGGGTGGATGATATGTCAATCAGCGGGACGGGGCAAACACGGACCGGTTTGAGTCTGTCATGGATAAACTGCCGCTCTTCCTGATGCCATGTGTAGCCTTTTGCTATATGTTCGTCAAGAAAGGATTGAATGTCCGTGTGCGGGACGGTTCTTTGTCTGGGCATGATAACAATGCAAACCGCTGCAAAAATATCCGTTTGCCGTTTCCAGGATGGGGTGTCGAAAAACGCATCTGATCCCATGAGCAGATAAAACCGGCAGGATTCCCCGTACCGCCGCTTGAAGGCACCAATCGTGTCAATGGTATAGGAAGGCCCTTTTCTTGTGATTTCGATATCAGACGGTACCAGCCCGTCTTTGTGTTTCAGACTTTGGACCACCATGTCATACCGGTCCTGTGCCGGTGCCAGGTCGAGTCCGGGTTTGTGGGGCGGGGTGGCGGAAGGAAAAAAAAAGATTTTGTCCAGCCCCAGGTGGTGTTTGACGTGATCGGCAATCTGAATATGCGCGGTATGAAGCGGGTTGAATGTACCTCCGAAAAGCCCGGCTTTCATTGGATTACTCTTTTTGAAGGCGGGATGCCAGCAGTCTGATCAGACTGTCGACTCCCTGTCCGGTGGCAGCTGAAATGGCGTGAATTTCCAGATCCGGCAACGCCTGACGAAAACGGGTCACCCGGTGGTCCGTACCTGCCAGATCGATCTTGTTGAGCACGATGATTTTTGCCTTGTCTGCCAGGGATCGGCTGTAAAGATTCAGCTCCCGGTTGACAATGTCATACGCGGTCTTGGGGGATTGGGGATCGATGGCACCGGCATCGATCAGGTGGATCAATATGCCGGTTCGTTCAATGTGTTTGAGAAACTTGATCCCCAGCCCGGTCCCCTGGTGTGCCCCTTCGATGAGTCCTGGAATGTCGGCGATGGCAAACGGTTCCCCGAACGGCGGGGTAACCATGCCCAGCGTCGGCGTCAGGGTGGTGAACGGGTAGGCCCCGATTTTGGGCCGTGCAGCGGACATGGCGGCAATGAGGGTGGATTTTCCGGCATTGGGCAGGCCCACGATCCCAATGTCCGCCAGCAGTTTCAGCTCGAGGTTGAGCCGGAGTTCGACACCGGGGAGTCCGGGCTGGGAATACCGGGGCGCCCGGTTGGTGGAGGTGGCAAACCGCTTGTTTCCCCGGCCGCCTTTTCCCCCGTGGGCGATGATGTGTTCTTCGCCTTGCCGGATCAGATCGACAACAGTATCAAGGGTGTCTGCATCCCGGACCAGTGTTCCGGCCGGCAGATCGATATAACAGTGGCTGCCGTTTTTTCCGTGCTTCTGGCGGCCCATTCCTGGTGCCCCGTTTTGCGCCCGGTGCGATTTCTGGCGGTGAAAATCATGCAGGGTGCGTTTCCCCGGGTCCACTCTTAAAATGACATGGCCCCCGTCACCGCCGTCACCGCCGTCCGGGCCGCCCCGCTCGATGAACCGCTCTCTTCGAAAAGAGGTGCATCCGGGTCCGCCGTCACCGGACCGAACGGTAATCACTGCCTCATCAACAAACTTCACGCCGCATAGACACTGACTTTTTTACGGTCACGGCCTTTTCTTTCAAAGGTCACCACGCCATCGATCATGGCAAACAGGGTATAATCCCTGCCCATTCCCACATTGTTTCCCGGATGAATTCTGGTTCCCACCTGCCGGACAATGATATTGCCGGCTGAAACGCTCTGTCCGCCGAATTTTTTAACCCCCCGGCGCTGGGCGTTTGAATCCCGGCCGTTTTTTGAACTGCCGGCTGCTTTTTTATGAGACATGTGTCAAATCTCCTCTTTTGTTATTACACGGAAATGGACGCGATTTTAATCTGGGTAAACTGCTGCCGGTGGCCCTGCATTTTTCGATACCCTTTCCGCCGTTTGTACTTGAAGACCAGTTTTTTTCTGTCCCGGCCCTGTTCCACGACGTGGGCACGGACCACGGCGTTTTCCACCACCGGATTTCCCAAAGTGATGGTTTCACCGTCCGAATACAGGAGCACATCATTGAATTCAATTTCCGAACCTTCGGTTCCCGCCAGTTTTTCAACCTTCAGGATCTGATTTTCCTGAACCTTGTATTGCTTACCGCCGGTTCTGATCACTGCGTACATGGTTAAACTCTCCTTGTCAAATCAATACGTCTTGCCACTTTTTGTCGATTTTTGAAATCTTTTAAAAAACTCTTTATACTATAAATTCTTCAATTATTTGTCAATCATAAAAATTGTTTCAACCCGTATTTCGGGCCACTGGTTGACAAACAGCAGGAATCTGTGGATGATATTCAGGACAGTGGCCGGCACCCGCGTCCGACCTCTGCTTGATATCATGATGACGAAAAGGATGGATATGACGTGGCAGCCCGCTTAAAATCAGATCCTGAGACAATCACCATCCCTGTTGTCATAGACACGGCCCCTGAACCCTCCTTGTGCCGTCACTGCCCCTTGGATTTTTTTTCGGATATGGACAAGGTATGCCGGTGGTATGAAAAACAGACCGATCCTGTGTGTTTCAGTGTGACGGCCCGGCTGGATGTTGTCTCCCTGCCTTCGGATCTGCCGGGCATGCTGACAGAATGGGTGAACAAAGGGTTGAAAATGATCCAGTGGCAATGCCCAAAACATCTGGGGGCCATGCCTGCCGGTCTGTTATGGCAGACAGCCAAAGCCGGTATCTGGAACCATGTTTTGGGTCCGGATCTGTTTGCAAAAGGAGCGGGAACGGTCCCGGCGGGGTTTATTTTGAACCATCCGCATGTGGTGCATTCCTTTGATCTGCCGGAGAATGGCCTCCCACCCGGGATGGCCCATGCGTATGACGACATCGATCCGTTGCCGGGCATCCCGTTCTGGCAGACCCTGACCGGTCCGGATGCCATTCTGTCTTGTCTGACCCGGTATCCGGCATCCCATCTGGCCCGGATTCGATGGGACCACGGCATCCGTCTGGTTCTGGGCAAGGACATTCAATTTTATTTTGTATCTCCAACGGATCTGCCACCCGGATATCTGGATCAGGTTCACGCCATGGTACTGGCCGGTGGATCCGTGGATTCAGCCTATGTGCGCGCCAATCTTGAAAATGCCTATCTGATCGGCTATGCCGTGGAAAACCAGAAGATTGTGGGGTGTTCCTGTCTCAAACATCCCAGGGATGCATTGATCCGGCGGTTGAAAACAGCCACGGGCATGGATTTTTCCGGATGCGTGGAAAGGGGCTATACCTCGGTGCGGCCCGAATACCGGTCTCTGGGGGTAGGCCGCCGTCTTCTGGAAGGATTGACGGCCCGGTCGGGCAAATATCAGGTGTTTGCCATCATTGACGAAGACAATCCGGCCACCCAGAAAATCGCCCGGTGGAACAACACCCGTAAAATCACCACCTATTTCAGCGAAAAAACAAACAAGCAAATGGGGATATGGATGCCGGTCCATATGCGCCCGCCGGAAAAGGAAAATGATCCAGGTCCTGAACAGCCCGATAGCGAAGATATCCAATGAAAATCGGTATCCTCACCATTCATGATCTGAACTTTCACCCCAACGGCCGGCTGCATCAGGCAGCCCGGCACAGAGGTCACCGCCTGATTCTGATCAATCCGTACCAGGTCGTCTGTGTTCTGGAAAACCAGGTTTCAGGAATTGACGGCTGTAAGGATGCAATGTCCGGGGATCTGCCCGATGTGGTGCTGCCCCGCCAGGGATCTCCCATGGGCGAGTATGGATTCGTGGTGCTGCGGCAGTTTCAGGCCATGGGCATTCCGCTGGTCAACGGCCTGGAAGGGGTGACCATTGCCCGGCATCAGTATATTACGCTCCAGACCCTGGCCGCTGACGGGATCCCGGTGCCGGACACCTGTTTTGTCACCCGGCCGGCCCCTTTTTTTGATGCCGTGGACCGTCTGGGAGGATACCCGGTGGTGGTCAAGCAGCCCAGCGGTATGGGCGGGGACGGGGTGTTTAAAATCGATGATGCGGATCAGGCCCGGTCCTGTGTGAATGCCCGGCTCGATCCGGTAAAGGGGTTGCTGGTTCAGCGGTTTATGCCGAGTTCAGGACGGGTGGACGCCCGGATTCTGGTGATCGGCGGCCAGGTGGCGGGCGCCGTGACACTCTTGCCGGCCTCAAATGATTTCAGAACCAATATCCACCGGTACGGCCGGGCAACGGCTTTCGATCCCCCGGCATCATGGAAACGCATGGCAGTGGCGGCGGCAAAGGCCTGCCGCCTGGATATTGCCGGTATTGATATGATGGGGAGAAACAAAGACAGCCCCTGTGTGATCGAGGTCAACTATTCGCCGGGATTCAGGGGGCTGGAAGCGGCCACCGGCATCGACATCGCCGTGAAAATCATTGATTTCGCCGCCGCCGGGACCGGTTCGACCCCGTCGGTTCAGACAGGGTGAAAACAAACCGCCCGCCATTCATGAAAGCGGCAGACAAAAGGACAAAAAAAGAGATCCATCCATGAAAATCACCCAGATTCAATTAAAACACGATGCCGGTTTTGCTGTTGCCTCGGCCCGGGTCATATTTGAAGACAATGCTCTGCCTGAAAAAACCATATTCATCAAAACCCCGGATCATCATGCCCGGGGGTTTGGCGCCAACCCGGACGCGTTTCTGGCGGGATGCCTGCTGCCGGCCCTGCATCTGGGGGAAAAACGCGTGTTTGTGGACGGGCCGGTGTGTCCGTTTCTCAAGGAGGGCGTGAATGTGGCCATGCATATTCTGGCCCACTGGACAAAAGGACGCTATACCCCGATTCCGGTTGAATCCGCTTCCGTTGCCCACCGGGTTCCGGTTCATCCCGGCAGGACCGGCATGGTCATGTCCGGCGGCATGGATTCCCTGGCGGCCCTTCGGCTGAACCGGCTGAATTATCCGGCCACCCATCCGGCCTATATCAGGGACGGTTTTTTTCTGCATGGGTTTGATATCGGCGGGGTACTGGAACGGGGTGACAAACTGCATGTGTTCGACCGGGCCATGACCGCCATTTCCCGGATCACAGACGATGCCGGGGTGTCGCTGGTGCCGGTGTATACCAATATCCGCCATCTGTGCGATGAACGGGATCTGTGGCTGAACAGTTTTTTCGGCGCGGTGCTGGCTGCCATGGCCCATGGGTTCAGTGACCGGATTCATCTGATGTTCATCGGCTCTTCCTATGACATTCCCAATCTGCATCCCTGCGGCTCCCATCCGCTGCTGGACCCGGAATATTCCAGCTATGCCGTGAGAATCCGGCACCGGGATTATGAACTGTCGCGTCTTGAGAAAATTAAAATCGTGTCTGAGTGGGACACGGCATTTCAGAACTTCAGGGTCTGTCTGGCCAATGTGCCGGATCAGCTCAATTGCGGCAGATGTGAAAAGTGCGTGCGCACCATGACCGAGCTGACGGCCCTGGGACTGCTGCATAAAACCCGGGCGTTTGAGGCCGATGAGATCACTTCGCAAGATATTTCACAATTCGACATCACCATCCGGGTGAGGCCCCCGTTTTACCGGCCCCTGGTTCCGTTGCTCAGAGAGCAGGGCGAGATCGTGGCCGACATCATCGAAACGCTTTTGGGCAAAGCAGAGGCCTGAAAAACAGAAGTCGGCATTTTTTTTATTTGTTTGCTTGACAAAAGTCGAATTTCCATCCTAAAGAATTAAATATACTTCATTTAATCGGATCGTTCAGTCACGAGGTTTATCATGGATGAGAATATCGAATCAGGTAAAAGCGTCGGCAAAGTGATCGCTATTCAGGGGTCAGCCTGGCTGTTTCAAGTCCGGAAGTCGTGAATTATCAACTGACAGCCAGCTTTTTCAGGACGAAAAGGTGTTTCACATGGGAGAATGGGAAAATCGATATTGAATTTCTCAATAATACCACCTTATCTTTGGGTAAAAACAGCGAAGTGACCATTGATGCCTATGTGTATGATCCTGAAAATGGTTCCAATTCAAATCTGCTCCTGGATATGGGAAAAGGCATTTTCCGGACAATAACCGGTGAGATCGCCAAACAGAATCCTGACAATTTCAATCTGAAATCCCCTTTGGCCCTGATCGGTATCCGCGGCACCACTATTTCGGGAGAAGTTGGACTCCGAGCTTCGGAAAAATGAGGCTGTCGAGGAATTTTCCGAAAGATCAGCTTGGAAGAGAACAGGTGCTGGTGGTCAGGGGTGGATTCTGGAAATGTGCAGCTTGTCACTGAACCCCAGATGGTTGTTGATTTTCTTTTGGAGCAGCCGATTCAGCCGGCCCGCCACCTGAGTCCGGAAGAACTTCTGATTATTTTCAACAGAACTTTTTGATTTCCGCCATGGATGATACCGATACAGAAGAGGATATTGAAGAACATGCGCACTGAAAAAACCGATGAGGAAGACGTTGAAGGATCAGGAGTTGATTCAATGAGGAAACCGATGGACAATATCCAGACGAAAGCATAGGGAAAACCGAAGAAGTAGTGGTGAAAAAGACATGGAGACATTTGATTCATCTGTTGAGCCCCTGTTTACTGGTATACCAGAAGATGATTCAGATGAAGAAGGCGATAAAGACTATCCTGGTGAAAGCATAGGAGAAACCATTGAATTGATTGGGTGAGGCGGACACTGATTTATTTGATTTATCTTTTGAGCCCGAGTTCTTGGTGTAATTGATTATTCTGATCCAGACGACCCGGTGTTTTATGCAGCAGATGACGCGGGTGAAGGAAATGATCAGGAACAGGAAGCTGCATCGGGTACAGAACCGGAGCCGGAGATCGAGCCGGAGCCGGAGAATCAAGTACCAGAAACCAGTGACGACACCCGGATCACCGATGAGACCACCGTGCTGGAAAGCGAAAGTCCGGCAGCGACAGACGCGGACGGGACAATAGAAAGCTACCAGCTGGTTGACGATGTCGGAACCGGCAACGGCAATCTGACATTTAATGCCGACGGCACCTACAGCTTTGATCCGGGCACGGACTTTGACAGCCTGGCCGAAGGAGAGGCCGGGATGTGATTTTCACCTACACCGCGACGGATAACGACGGTGGGGTGAGTGACGCGCACGCGGTCACCATCACCGTGACCGGCATAACCGGCACAAACCAACTTCCGGTAGCCAGTGACGACACCCAGACCACCGAGGAGAACACCGTGCTGAAGCGAAGTCCCGGCAGCGACAGACGCGGACGGGACAATAGAAAGCTACCAGCTGGTTGACGATGTCGGAACCGGCAACGGCAATCTGACCTTCAATGCCGACGGCACCTACAGCTTTGATCCGGGCACGGACTTTGACAGCCTGGCCGAAGGAGAGAGCCGGGATGTGATTTTCACCTACACAGCAACGGACAATGAGGGTGGAGTGAGTGACGCCAAAACAGTTACCATCATTGTGACCGGTACCAACGACGTGCCTGTTGCCAGTGACGACACCCAGACCACCGAGGAGAACACCGTGCTGAAAAGCGAAGATCCCGCCAGCAACGGATGTGGACGGGACAATAGAAAGCTACCAGCTGGTTGACGATGTTGGAGCCGGCAACGGCAATATACCTCAATGCCGACGGCGGCACCTACAGCTTTGATCCAGGCAATGACTTCGATGACCTGAACGACGGTGACAGCCGGGATGTGATTTTCACCTACACCGCGACGGATAACGACGGTGGCGTGAGTGACGTGCAAACGGTCACCATTACCGTGACCGGCATAACCGGCACAAACCAACTTCCGGTAGCCAGTGACGACACCCAGACCACCGAGGAGAACACCGTGCTGAAAAGCGAAGTCCCGGCAGCGACAGACGCGGACGGGACAATAGAAAGCTACCAGCTGGTTGACGATGTCGGAACCGGCGAACGGCAATCTGACCTTCAATGCCGACGGCACCTACAGCTTTGATCCGGGCACGGACTTTGACAGCCTGGCCGAAGGAGAGAGCCGGGATGTGAATTTCACCTACACAGCAACGGACAATGAGGGTGGAAAGTGAGTGACGCCAAACCAGTTACCATCATTGTGACCGGTACCAACGACGTGCCTGTTGCCAGTGACTACACCCAGACCACCGAGGAGAACACCGTGCTGAAAAGCGAAGTCCCCCCAGCAACGGATGTGGACGGGACAATAGAAAGCTACCAGCTGGTCGCAACCATGTTGGAGCCGGCAACGGCAATCTGACCTTCAATGCCGACGGCGGCACCTACAGCTTTGATCCAGGCGATGACTTCGATGACCTGAACGACGGTGACAGCCTGGATGTGATTTTCACCTACACCGCGACCCGCAGCGCGATGACGGCGGATTGCGGAAGCTACCAGCTGGTTGGCGATGCTGGAGCCGGCCAACAGCAATCTGACCTTCAATGCCGACGGCGGCACCTACAGCTTGATTGCGGCGATGACTTCGATGACCTGAACGACGGTGACAGCCGGATCCGGTTTTCACCTACACCGCGACGGACAACGACGGTGGCGTGAGTGACGTGCAAACGGTCACCATCATGACCGGCATTGATACGGATCGATCATTCCGGTACGGAAAACAATGATACCCTGTATGGTGGTACCGGTAATGATGTAATTTACGGGCTTGCCGGTGATGATGAACTATATGGCCTGGCAGGAAATGATCGAGCTCTATGGCGATGCCGGCAATGATTTTCTTGACGAGGGTCCGGGCGATGATTTTCTTGACGGTGGCGAATTTGAAGGAAAACATCCAGGGAGCATTGCCAGTTATCAGGATGATCCGGAAAGAAAAAACGGACAAGGTATCACAGCCTCTATGTATCTATGACGGGGATGCAATTAATGATCCTTTCGCAGGATCTACCGTCATAGATGGATGGGGAATACCGATACCCTGACGAATATCACCAGGATAAAGGATCCGCCTATGATGATGATATTACCATAGATATCGTAAACAGCGATGATCTGAGATGGTATGTTTGGGGTATGGATGGCGCTGACACCATTACCGGTTCTGACAGGACCTTACATCAGGGTCATGTATCTGGAGGATCCTGACTGGCGTTATCGTGGATTTGGGCGCAGGAACTGCAGACAGATGGATGGGGGAATACCGACATACCTGATTGATATTCACACTGTCAGCGGTTCGAATTACAGTGACAGCTTGACAGGATCCAGTTCAAATGACGGTTTTTTCGGCACCTTGGGCAATGATACGATAGATGGCCTTGGTGGGTGGGACTGGATTTCTTATAGCTGGATGGACCCAATGTAGACAATTTTAACGGGGTGAACATTGACCTCTCCAGAGATGTAGACCAGGCTATAGGGTATGATTCCAATGGAGATACATTATTTACAGATCAATTGTCCAATATTGAAGTGCGTTGAAGGCTCAATTCATGATGATACGCTGAAAGGGAATGATGCCAATAACTGGCTTTGGGGTATGATGGCAGATGATACCCTGATCGGAAGCAGCGGAGGATGGGATATCCTGTATGGTGGTCAGGGCAATGATTCTCTTGACGGCGGGACTTTGAAGGAAGATATCCACGGACCTATGCCAGTTATCAGGATGGATAGAGGAGAAGGACAAGGCATCACAGCCAATATGGTTTATGACGGGAACGAATGCTGCCAATCCTTTTGCAGGCTCTACCGTCATCGATGGATGGGGAGATACCGATACCCTGACAAATATTACCAGGATAATAGGATCTGCCTATGATGATGATATTACCATAGATATTACAAACAGCGATGATCTGAGATGGTATGTATGGGGTCATGGACGGTGCTGATACCATCACCGGTTCTGATGGGCACAGGGTGCGGGCCATGTACCTGGATGATCCGGGCGATGTGACAGTAGATTTGGGCAGACAGGAACTGCAACAGATGGATGGGGGAATATCAGACACACTGAATGATATCCATGTGGCCAGTGGTTCTCATTTTGGCAACGACACCTTGACAGGATCCAGTGCAACCACTGGATTTTTAGGTACCCGGGGAGATGACATGATTTCCGGTGTGGATGGATATTACAACTGGATTTCCTATGGCTTGGATGAACTATGGCAATCACAATGATGGGTTTGACGGAATGGAAATTGACCTCTCCATGAACAATACAGCCAAAGGGTAATCGCCTCAGGAGCAGAGCCCTATCTGTTTACGGATACATTGGAAAATATTAATCATGCATGGGGCTCACATCTTAACGACACGATCATAGGAAATGATAACGATAACGAATTGGGTGGCGAGGGGGGCGACGACACCATTATGGGAGGCAAGGGACGGGATATCCTGTTTGGGGGTCAGGGCAATGATCATCTTGACGGTGGTGAATTTGAAGGAAAATATGCCAGGGAACATTGCCAGCTATGAGGATGATCCGGAAAGGAAGGACTGGGCATCACAGCTGATATGGTTTATGACGGAACAATACTGACAGATCCTTTTGCAGGTTCTACCGTCATAGACGGATGGGGAGATACCGATACCCTGACAAATATTACCAGGATAGTAGGATCCGACTATGATGACGATATTACCATAGACTGTCTCAAACAGCGATAATCTGAGATGGTATGTGTGGGGCATGGATGGCGCTGATACCATTACCGGTTCTGATGGGAACAGGGTGAGGGTCATGTACCTGGATGATCCGGGCAACTGTTATCAGTAGATTTGGGCGAAGGAACTGCAACAGATGGATGGGAAAGATTCCGATACACTGATTGATATCCATGCGGTCAGCGGTTCTCATTTCAGTGGTGACAGCTTGACAGGATCCAGTGAAAATGACGGTTTTATCGGCACCCTGGGAGATGACACGATTGATGGGAAAGAGGGCTGGGACTGGGTTGATTACACCTGGATTGGCGGAATGGATGGTTTCAATGGTGTCACTATTGATTTTAGCGGTAACTATGCGGAAGGGTTTGATACAGAAGGAAATACCTTGTTCACCGATGAATTATACAATATTGAAGAGGCATGGGCTTCACAGTTTAACGATATCCTTATTGGCGATGACAATGATAACGCTCTATCCGGTTAAGGGGGATTTGATACCCTTACAGGCAACGGCGGCAATGATCAGTTCTGGTTCACCGAGGTTTACTCGGTTTGGGCCTGAGTGGTGGGACGCAGATTATGACACGGTCACCGATTTTACTCGCTGTGATGAGCGCTCTGGTGAAAATGATCTACTGGTATTCGGCGAAACATGGGGTCCGGGATTTCAGGCCGATGGAGAAAATTTATACACCTCGGCCAGCATGGAACAGAAGGCAGACCCCACGCAATATCAGATTATCGGTGTAACCGACCCGGTAGATGAGACTGGGGCAATATTAGCAACGGTTCTGAACGATGCAGTACTTGCAGGATCAGGAGAATGGGACGAATGACGACACCTATTTTCTTGCACAGGATGATGTTGATACCAAGATTCTGGTCTGGGAAGGGGATGTGAATGGCAGCAGTAGTGTGGATGAATGATGAACTGACGTGGTTGGCTCAACTGGATGACTTTACTGAGATTGGCATCATTGGGTGAAGCGCATTTTAACATATATTAAGGTGATATTGACCATTCACCCGTCAGCCAAACGGTTGTGCAGGATTTTGCCTGGCTCATACAGGTTTTTGATGATATCCAGGTGCCGGGGCAGCGTTTTTTCAATGGCATATTTTTCCATTATGGTCTGCCTTGCTTTATTCTTTACCGACGGTCATAAAGGAGGGATAATCCAGGCAGGCCAGAAGTTTCTGGCTGATTTTTTCCGGTGTGGAAAAATCGGCAACAATGCCGTTGGACCCGTCTGTGATGATCTCCCGCACCGAGGCGTATCGGGTGCCATCACCAGGCATTCACACGCCATGGCCTCGAGCATGGGGGTTGGCACCATCTGCCCCGAATCAATGGAAACATGGACACTGGATGCCTGCAGCAGTTGTATATAATGATCCTGGTCCAGGCCTTCCAGGAAATGAACCTGTTCGGGGTTCAGGCCCATTTTTTTGCAGATCATCGATCGATGAGATGGTTTATCTCCTGAGGGGGTGTCGGGAAAACGTGTATCCGGTCCGGCTATGACGATGTGTGCCTTGGGTTTTCGTTTCAAAACAGTTCGCAAAGATGCCATGAACTGCCCGAATCCAGGATTGGAAATGCAGTGCATTGCCGGTACAGGTGATAAGGTGGTCCGCACCGGACAAATCCAGGGTATCGGTTTTAAAACACTGGATCTTTTTTCGGCTGGAACGCCCAGGTATCAATACCGGGATGCACCACGTTCAATTTATTGTGGAACACTTCGGGGAACTGATTTTTTTGCCAGGCCGTGGGGCAGATCCCCTGATCACAGGCACACAGGTCTGATAAAATAAACAGATTGCGGTGTCGAATTTCCATGCGGCGTGTGACATCGGCGCCGTCCGCTTTGGGGTGCCTGCCATGAAAATGGTCCGGGCGGTGATACCAGTCAAAAAATCCCAGAAACGGGGTGTCTGGGAATACATCTTTGACATAAAAAGTGGTGCCGGGTCCGCAATGGCCGACAATCAGATCCGGCACAGGGTGTCGTTTTTTCAAATCAGCCAGGATGCTGGGCCACAGCCAGGCCGGGCGCGGTTCAATTCCCTTGGCGGATCTCCTTATGGCCGGCCTTGGATGTCTGATCAAAAAAAGGGATTTCTACACCCGGGATCTGTCTGGTGTTTTTATGATCCGCTGAGGTGATGAAAACTGTGTTGTTTTTTTTATCCCTGCCTGACATCTGTGCCAGCAAACCGAATTGACCGGGAAAATGGGTGTGGATAAAGATGATGTTCAAAATCAGCGCTCTTGCAGTGAAAAACTCAAGGTATTGTGTTAACGGGTCAAGAATATATTCCAGCACCGTTCGGTTGCCGATATGAATAAAAGCGATCAGCTTCATGCCCGGATATAATTTATGTTTCAGACCACCGGACTGGAAATGATTGTGTTCCGATTCTATGAGAATGTTGTAAAATGTCCGCCGGTTCTGATCTGTGAAAGTGTCAGGGCTGATATTGATCACTTTTCCAGGCAGTTTGCCAAACTTGCGGGCATCTGCTGTGGGCAGCTGCAGAAAAACCGGTTGGTTTTTCTGGACATACCCGATATCGGATATGGGCAAGTGGGCTTCGATGATGAGCCGTTCCTCTGACGGGACAATGGCGGCAATGGTATCTCCGGGCTCTGATTACCCCCCCGATGGTTACCAGGTGCAATTTTTTGACCACCCCGTTGATGGGTGAACCGGATAACCGTTTTGTGCATGGTGTCTTCGAATTTTTTCATTCGAACCGTAAATTCATTCAACTCCTGGGTTGCCTTTTTGAGTTTCTCTGTGGCTTCTTCCTTGAAGGAATAGACCACCTCCTTCAGATTCGCCTGTGTTTCTTTGAGCGCATGGTCCGCCTCGATCAATGCAGACATGTCATTTTGGATGCTGCCTTCAATTTCTTTGGTATGGCGCATGATCTCTAAATGTTTATACCGCGTGGTCAGGTTGTCTTTAAGCAGTTCTTCGGACAAAGCCAGCTGTTCTTCAAGCAGAGGCAGCCGCTGCTGTTTGTTTTTCAAATCCGAGGCAATGGTTTTTATTCTCTGTTTTTTCTGGTCCATGATATTGTTGAGTTTTTCAATCTTGCTTTGCACACTGTCTTTGTGGGTTGAAAACAGATTTTTGGCCTCTTTGACCAACCCGGGATGGGATTGTTCAATGTCTGGCGGAAATGTTAATTTCGGCTGGTCATTGATCATGGCGGTATAGCGGATGATATCGATGGTCAACGCATTGATTCTCATCTGTATCTCTTCGAGGCTGGCACCGCTGCGGATCTGTTCCAGCTCGATCAGCGGCTGGCCCGCGGTTACCTCATCTCCTTCACGGACATTGATCTGTTGAATGATGCCGCCTTCAAAATGCTGGATATGCCGTATTTTTCCCGTTGGAATCACCTGCCCGTCCGCTACGCTGACAATGTCCAGTTCGCCATAATAGGCCCAGGATACAAATCCTGCGCACATCAGAACCAACAGGACAAATAACAGATGTGACAGCCGGCTCAGATTGGTTTCTGCTGGAAGGGACATGTGCATCATTCCCCTTTTAGTCCCGGCAGCGGTTTATTGATCATCTCCGGCGTCGGTTTGATATTCAGGTTGAGAACAGTGGTCACCCCTTTTAGTATTTTGGGATCATTTGAAAATACAATAATGGTCTTGCCGGCTTTCATCAGGTCATTCATCAATTTGTACACCGCCAGTCTCCCGGTTTCATCCATGGCATCGGTGGGTTCGTCCAGCACCACCAGGCGGCCGTTGGTCACCAGGCCCCGGGCCAAAGACAACCGGCGTCTGATACCCGGCGGCAGGTTTTTGCCGTTGTCGGTCAAAAGGGTGTCCAGTCCGTTGGGGGCCTGGTCCAGAAAGGGTTTTATATCAGATTTCCGGAGAATATGGTTCAACAGGGCCTCATCCAGATCTGGATGTAAAAACAGGATGTTTTCCCTGATGGTGCCGTTAATGAACGCGGGTTCCTGGGGCATGTAGATGATTTGTTTGCGCCACCAGGGCCATGCCAGTTGCTGCAGGTTGACATCGTCCATCAGGATGCTGCCCCGTCTGGGCTCCAGCAGTCCCATCAGCAGTTTGGCCAGGGTGGTTTTTCCGGTACCGTTCAACCCGACCACTGCCATGGCTGTCCCGGGGGGTATCGTAAAAGAGAGGGACTCAAACACCGGATGGGCCATCCCTGGATAGGCAAATCCCACATCCTGAAAGTCAACCCGGCCCTTATAAACCCGCAAGGCACTGCCTGAATCAGGCTCCATGGGCAATCGCCTCATCTGTGCAATATCCTGTAAGGCTTTTTTTGCTCTGCCCAACATATACCCGGCCGGAATAAGCCGGGTGGTGTTCTGGTATGCTCTTGATGCAAGAATGTTGGCGCCGATCAGGGCCCCGACAGTCAATTTTCCCTGAACAACCAGGGTGGCACCCACTGCATACAAAAAAACACTGGTCAAGGAACTGCCGGACAGGGTCAATGTCTGGGAAATCTCTTTGGACACGGTTATTTTTTTTTGCCATCGGCTGATTTTTGCCACCTGATCCTGCCAGAGATTTTGAAGGAATCCGGCAGCACCAAAGGCCCGGACGGTATCCAGGGCATTGACTGCCGAATGGGTCATGGCCCTGTGCCGTGCGTTTTCCACCATCAGCTGTTCCGCGCCCTGCTGTGCTTTTTTTGTGCCTAACCATCCGGTGAACAAGCCAATCGCGATGCCCGTGAGTGCAAGGCCTGCCAGTAAAGGGCTTAACAGATAGATAACTGCGATGAGCAGCAAAGAGAAAGGCGCATCAACGAGTGTATTCACTGTTTGTGCATCATAGGTTTTTTGAACCGTCTGCACATGGTTGAGGGTTTCTTGTATCCGCGGTTTTGAAAATTGATCAAGGGGTTCCGCCTTTGCCCGGCTGATAATATCCAGTACCTCCAGGGACAATCTGTCATTGGGGGCCTGGTTTACAATGGTTGCCATTTTTGTCCGCAATATCCTGAATACCAGTTGGAGAAAAACGGCCATGAGCATGCCTGCGGTCAGGGTAATGAGCGTGCCGTGGAATCCATAGGTTACATACCGGTTTAAGATCTGTATGACATAAAGCGGCATGGCAAGGGTCAACAGCGTGATAAAAAAGGTAGCGATGAAAATCTCTGCCGCCAGAACAGGGCTTTTAAATAACCGAAGGACAAGTTCTTTCATTTGGAAAACAACATGTTTGCGTTTGTCATCATGGTGAAAACCTGTTTTTTATTCCAGCAGATCCTGACCAATATTGCCCATGGCGAAAAAGAGGTTGAATGCGGCAATTTTCGTGTCCTGACCTGCTGCGATGGCAGCTGCGCTGGCATTGATATAGTTGACTTCACCATTGAGCACATCCAGAAGGGAGCGGGTGCCCATTTTTGCGTTCTTTTTTCGCCAGCATCAAAAAGTTTTCAACAATATCTGCCTGCCTGTTTTAACAGTTCCGCTCTGATGCTTAAAAATTGACAATTGTTCCCAGCTGTTGCTGACCTGTTCCCTGATGATTCTTTGCACATACCGGGTGTAATAGGATGCCGCCTGATTATTGGCCTGTGCGGATTTCAATTCAGCCTGGTCGGCACCACCCCGGAAAAGATTATATCGAAATTCCAGACCTGCGGAGAGTTGATTTTTATAGCCTTCGATGCCGTCATCATTATCTGTCCCACGGGCTTCAGCAAAAAGATTCAACTGGGGATAAAAAGCGGTTTGGGCGATATCAATATCTTTTTGGGAAAGCTGTGTATCATACAGGGTAATGAGCAGTTCCGGATTTTGTTCCTGGGCCAGTGAAACAGCCTCTTCCAGTGTAATGGGCAATTTGTTGTGGGGGAAAGGAATATCAGTTAATTGTTCCGTTTCTGCGCTGTCAGGCGTATAGAAAAAGACTGCCTGAAAACGATTTTTTGCAATGCTCAGGTCTCCTTCTGCCTGGACCCTGAGGGCCATGGCACCGGCAAGTTGTGATTTCACCTGGAGCAGATTTGAAGAAAGTCCGGCTTTTTTTTCAACCAGGGTTTTTTCTATTCCGGTTAATTCCTTAATCCGACTGTTCAGACCTTTGGGCGGATTTGAGCCGATCTCTGGCTTTGACCAGATTAATATAGGCAATAATCCCTTCACGTAGGACCTGTTGACGTTTAGATGCCAGGCGGGCTTCCGCCTGTTCTATGAGAACCAGGGAACGGTCGATCATATTTTGGGTTTTCCCAAAATCAGTGATCAGCTGGTTTGCGCGAAGTGACGTATCGTACCGGTTAAAAACGCGTATCAGAGCCATATTCTCTGTCTGTGCGTTCTCTGCCGCCATCAGCCCGAAAATCTATAGTCGGATAATACATCCCCCGGGTTTTCCGGTGCTGAGCATGCGCTTGTTCCACCTGGCTTTCAAAGTTTTTTATGTCTTCATGGGTTTTAAGAGCGGTTTCCAACAAACCGGGAAGGGTCAGAATCTGCTGGTGTGCTTTTTGCCTCCTGGGAGACCTCGTTTCCATTACGCACTCACGGACAGGCAAAAAGCAAGAAAAAAAACGGAAGCCAAATTTGAAATGATTTTATTCATGATACCCCTTTCATTGATGTAAGATGAACAATCAGATTTTTCTATTGAAATATTACAGCTATCTAAATAATATAAAACCCAGAGAAATGACTTTGTCAAGAAATAGTTTTATTTATTTTTTCAGGTATTTAAAATGGCAGTATGTGATTTAGAGAATCAAAAAAAAGCCCATGCATGAATTTTTTTCAAAACTGGTAGCCGGGTTCAAAAAAAAAAGACAGGACCATCCTGATAACGGGAATGTTTATTACTTTGGTGACGGCAGGCATATATATCTTTAAGCCGGTCTATCTTTAATATACTTGAATATAAGCTGTATGATGCTGTTTTCCAGAAGGTCCATTCCAAAGAAAGCTCAGATGCTATAGCAATCGTGGATATTGACGAATATAGTCTTGAAAGATTCGGACAGTGGCCCTGGCCCCGATACCGGGTGGCCCTTTTGCTGCAAAAGATTCATATTGCGGGGGCCATTGCCGTGGGGGTAGATATTCTTTTTGCAGAACCGGACGGAACCTCTCCCTCGGTGCTGCAACAATCATTGAAAAAAGACCTTCATCTGGATGTTTCCTTTTTCCGGTTTGCCGCAGGGGCTCATGGATAATGACCAGTTGCTGGCAAATATTCTTCAGAAAGGTTCTTTTGTTTTGGGGTATTCCTTTGTTTTTGACCAGAAATCCTCTGAAAAGGAAAAACTCTTTCCCCCTGATTTGAAAGCGGTTGAAATGAGAGTCGTCCCGGGGCAGGCCCGGCATCCAGTTATCTTTTCCAGGCATGGGACCTGATTCCGCCCCTGCCGGTTTTATTACAGCATGGCCCCCTGCCGGCTTCATGAACACGGTGACAGACCCGGATGGTGTCCTCAGGAGAGCGCCTTTATTCATTGCTCTGGACCAGACAATATACCCCCAGCTGGCCCTGGCAACGCTGCTCACAGCGTTCAGGGGCCGGATACCGGATCCGATCATCCGAACAACCAGGGGCGGCATTGAGTCGATAAAAATCGGAAATACGGTGGTTCCTTTACAACCCAACGGCTCCATGCTGATCAATTACCGGGGGCCCAGTCGGACCTTTTCCTATATATCTGCCGGAAAAATATTGGAAGACCAGGTAAGCAGGAGCGAGTTAAATGGAAAGATTGTATCTCTGGGGACTTCGGCCGCCGGGTTAAAAGATATCCGCATTTCACCTCTGGATCAGGTGCTCCCGGGGTCGAAGTTCATGCCACCATTGTGGACAATATCCTGACAGAGGATACTGGTTTACCGGCCGGACTGGATTCCGGGCCTGGAGATTTCCTGTATTCTGTTCTGGGGTCTTGCCACCACCTTTTTGATCGGATGGGCCGGTGCTGGATTTACTCTGCCCGTCACGGTTCTTCTGGGTGTCAGCGTATGGTATGGCAGCGTATGGGCTTTGGATCAAAAAAATATCTGGATATCCCATTTTTTTCCGATGGTGGTACTTGTCTTTGAATTTTTCAATTCTGAACATGCAGAAATTCTGGATTTCCGAAAAAAGGAAAAAATTTTTCCGCAGTGCGTTCAGCAAGTATGTTTCAAAGTCCGTGGTGGATCAGATTGCTGATAATCCGGAAAAACTGAGTCTTGAGGGTGAAGAAAAAGAGATCACAATTTTGTTTTCAGATATTCGCGGGTTCACCACATTGTCTGAGAGGCTGACCCCTTCCCAGGTCACCCAGCTGCTTCATGATTATTTCACCCCGGTGACACAGATCATCATCGATCATCATGGCACCCATGACAAATTTCTGGGAGATGCGGTCATGTGTTTCTGGAATGCCCCCCTCGATTTGGCAGATCATGAGAATATGGCTATCCGGGCGGCATTAAAAATAATCAGGCTGCTTCCGGACCTGAACCGGCAATTTGAGGAAAAATTCGGCGTTAACCTGGAAATCGGTATCGGCCTTCATTCAGGCATGTGCCGGATCGGGGAATATGGGATCTGATGATATCTTTGATTACACCATCATCGGCGACAGTGTGAATCTGGCATCCCGGCTGGAAGGTTTGACAAAATTTTACGGGGTCCGGTTGATTGTCAGCGAAACCATGCTCAGAAACAGGGTAAAAGAGGTTCTGATAAAGGAGCTGGACATGGTCAGAGTCAAGGGGAAAAATGAACCGGTGCGGATCTTTACGATTTATCCATCTTCAAATGAAAACCGGGATCATCTTGAAAAGGAGATAAAGGAATATACAGAAGGACTGCAGCCTTACGAAAAAGGTGCTTTGTTGATGCTGAAAACTGTTTTTCATCTCTGGCTGTTCGTCATCCCAAACAAAAATTGTATGCAATCTATCAGAAACGTTGTGCTCTTTTTATTGAGAACCCGCCGGATCAAAACTGGGAATGGCGTTTTTATTCACACCAGTAAATAAAATTTATTTTCTCCAAGATGTTCTCTTTCCTGGAACATGGCGTGCAGATGCCGGATGCGCTGGCTGAGAACCAAACAGATCTGCAGGGCGATGCGTGGAAATTCCATGGCGGTTTCCTTGAATTCCTGTTTGTGGAGAATCAGAAACCGGCATGGGGTATCTGTCCGGATGGTGGCAGATCTGGGGGAATCATCGATCAGTGCCATTTCGCCAAAAGCGCTGCCGGCTGTCATCTGATCGAGCAATTCCAATTGATCGTTTTCTTTTTCCATGATCACCGATACCCGGCCGTCAACAATCAGATAGACGGTTTCACCGATGCTGTTCTGCTTGATGACATCCTCATCTTCGGCCAGTTTCATCTCTTCGGTCACCGAGGCGATGGCGGCCAGTTCCGAGGCACTCAATCCGGAAAAGATGTCGATTTCCTTCAACAAAAGGATTTTTTCCCCCAGGGACAGTTTTTCAGGGGCATCTGTATCGGGGTGTTGCGTTTGTTTTTTTCAGGATCATGTGGGCTTCCTTTGAAATATACGGGTTGTCGGATTGTTTGAGTTCTTTTGCCCAATCCGATACCGGTTGCAGGTCATGGATTTCTGCGATCAGCCCCAGTCCAAAGATTACATCCACCCAGTCCGGGGAGGAAAGAAGCGCTGATGCCGCCTGTTTACCGTCCGAAGAAAATTCGGGGATTTTAACCAGTTTGCCGCCATCTGCCAAAGCGGTTCCGGTATTGGGGCTTTCCAGAAGCGGCAGCATGGTGTTGAAGGTTTTTCTGTCCAGGATATCGTTGAGCAGTTCAATGGCATTGGCCCGTTGCCGCTTGTCTGCGGAAAATATTCCCTGCCAGGCGCTCCGCATCCGGCCGGTCTGATCGTGAATGGCCAGAACCCGGATGATATTTTCCAGAATCAGTTCCTTTTTTTCCGTCAGGTGAACCACGGCCAGGTCTTGCATGGGGCCACGGCGCAGATTGTTCAGGGATGCCGCCATGGCCAGGTATTCATAGGATTTTTCCAGGTTTTTTTTGGCAAACATCAACACATCGAATTCTTTGATATCAAGGGTGTCCAGCAGATCAAACAGGCCACGGCGGATCCGCGTGGAGGGCAGCCCCAGAGATTCCACCAGCAGCCGGGGATTCTGATAATCGGCGGTCCGGATTTTTTCCTTGGCAAATTCATGAATCTTGTCGGATGCGTCTCCGATCAGCATCACGGTTTTCTGGAGAGTCTCATCATCGACAATGGACAGGGCGTCCAGTGCGGCCATGCGGACATCGGCCCGGGCATGGGTCAGGTAATCGCGTGCCACGGCATCGATCTCATCTGCTTCCAGCCGGGACAGGGCAATGATGATATCCGGAACAACAGGGTCGATTTCTGGGGTTTCGAGCAGATTTTTGAGTGCAGGGATCCATTGTTTATTACGGCTCAGTCCGGCGCAGATAATCCCGGACTGGCGAAATGCCGGATTTTTTTCCGACAGCCAGTCAGTGATGAGCTGTTCGAGTTTCTCTGGCTGGTCGCCGTAAGTACAGGCCCCGGCAAAGCCCCGGATCACGGGGTGTTCACTTGTGAGAAACCGGGATACGTCCGGATGATCTCCTGTGTCGACGCAATGCTGATGGACGTGTTTGAGAATGGCAATGGTGGTTTCGGGCCGGTCCGGGGACAACAGGGGGATCAAGTCCCGAGCCGCCCGGGGAACGGATTCGGGTGTGAGCAGTTTGATGAGTGTGACCTGGGTGGTCTCGTCCTGGTTTTCCAGGTTTTGGATAATCAATTCATCCAGCCGGGGGGGTGAAAAATTTTTCAGCAGTTTTGCATACCAGACCGCATCTTCCCCCCGGGCGGACAGAAAAGAGGTTTCCAGGCTGGACAGGGTTTTTTCCTGTTTAAATATCTGGCCCAGTTCTTTTTGGTCAAGGCTTTTGATATCCAGCAGGTTTTTGGAGATCATATCCAGCAGAATTTTTGAATAATTGGCCTTGAGCACAAACGGCGCTGCCACCCAGGCGATCAGAAAAGGCAGGGCAACCAGGGTCAGGTACCGGGGATGAAACAATGGCGTAGAAATCAAAATCAGGGTGGAACCCGTGAACAGGGCCAGTCTGACCACAGTCCCCCGTAAAAAGGGACGGATCATGTCCCGGTAGGAAGCTGGAAACAGGCCGATGAGAATGCTGTTGGCAGGGCCGTTGATGGTGGTGCGCAAAATACTTGTGGACATCCTGGCATAGATGGCGGATATGACGTCAAACCGCAAAAGAAACGCCATAAATGCCAGCATATAGTTAAAGGGATGGAACATCAGGGCAACGGGCAGGCCCCACCGGCCGTAAATTCTTCCCACAAACATTAGAATAATCAGGCTGACAATGTACAGAATCCCTCTGAAATTGCCGAAAAACTGGATCATGGCACTTTCAGAGGCAAACTGTTCGTTTACGGCATAATTGAACTGGTAGTTCATGATGGGAATGACCACATTGGGCATGAAGGTCAGCACCAGGACAATTTTGACCAGAATGGAATCTTTTACCAGAGGGTAGACCCGTTTTATTTCTTCGATCATGGCAGGCTTTTTTTTGCCTGATTCTCCGGTTTTTTCCGTAAATATCAAGGTGGCGTAACTGCGCCCCATGGCCTGGATCAGCAATGCACCGAGAATGGTGGTGACCAGATACAGATACAGCAGGTTGTCCATGCTGAACAGCCTGGCAAAATAGGGGGTGCCGAAACTGCCCAGGATGAGCCCGATGACTCCCCCTGCAGTGAGCAGTGGAAACAGCCGTTTGGACTGGCGGGTGTTGAAAAGATCATTGCACATATTCCAGAACAACAGGGCCTGGAGCAGTTCAAGCTGGCTTTTGAGCATGAACAGCAGGGGATAGAGCAGGCTGAAACCCATGGGAATGAGCAAACGGATGGCTGTGACAGCGAGGCCGGAGAAAATAAAGACATAAAACAAGAGCCTGGCACCGGAGGTTTTGCTTAAAAAAGCAGCCAGAAGCCCTGTGACAAAAAAGGTGGCCACTGCATTGAGCATATTGACCATGGGCAGAAATTCCACCCCGAACCGCTTTAAAAATGCAGTTTCCGCATAGTTGTTGAGGATGATACCGGAGCTGCGGATGATGAACAAAAGGGCGGCCGTCCATAAAAACAGGCTGATCTCTTCTTCATAAATTTTGAGAAGACCTAAGAGTTTTGCACGCATTATTTTTTCTCAAGCACCAGTCTGAACCCCGTGGTCTGGAACCTGGCCCCGGGATGGGCATATGTGCGGTTGGCACTTCTGAGGAACTGGCCATACTTGTACCAGCTGCCGCCCCGGCGCACCCTGGGCCTGGAGGAAAAAAGATCATAGGTGTCGGCCCCGGGGGTGCGGATGTCATCGGTATATACGTCAGCACACCATTCCCAGACATTGCCGTGCATGTCATAAAATCCCCAGGGATTGGGGGCAAAGGAACCCACCGGGGCAGGGCCGTCTACAGGCAGTCCTGCAGACCGGTAATGGTCACAGCAACGGCACAGTTTTGTTGAGTTGGCATACATGGCCCTGGAACAGTCTATCTCATTTCCCCAGAAGTATGCGGTGGTGGTGCCGGCCCGGCAGGCATATTCCCATTCCGCTTCTGACGGAAGCCGGTATTGGTATTGGGCACTGTTTTTCTTGTTGAGTTTTCTGATAAATTTCTGGACATCATAAAACGAAACCCGGGTGACCGGTGTCTGGTCAGATCCTTTTCGTCTGATAAACCAGCTTTTTCCCATGACAGCCCGCCATTGTTCCAGGGTTACTTCCGTTTCCTGAAGATAGAAGGGATTTTTGATATGAACCTTATGCTGCGCTTCATTAGGGTCTCGGTGTTTTTCGGTTTCAGGGCTTCCCATCTGGAAGGTGCCGGATTCCACCCGGATAAAGGTCATACCCAGGTGATTGGTGATCTTGTTTTCCTGGCCATGACTGGGCTGTACCAGCCAAATCTGGCAGGAGAACAGTATCCAGATGCACCACCATGATGTTTTCAGAATGTCAAGGGATAAAGATTTCAGGCGCAAAGTGTTTCCCATGACCAATCATCCTTTGTGTAACGGGTTTATTAACAGCGGCACCAAACAGGGATATGGATTATCCAAGTATACTTTTGATGCCTTGTCAAGAAAAAAGCCTGTGGTATGGATATTTGCCATAAATGCATCAGTTTTTCAATCGTTCCATGGCGTATTCTGGTCCCAAGCCCGCCTCTGGAGTGTCGTTGTCTGTGACGGCCATGCCCCCTGACGGGCAGATGTTGCACGTGTAGCCTGTCACGACAGCCCCTTTGCCAGGTTTTTGTATCCCTGCAGGGTAATGCCCTTTGTATCGCAGTATTGTTTCATGATATCCGCGGCCCGCAGGTTCAATGTTTGCTGTTCCGGGCTCACCCTGACATTGAATCCGCAGTTAAAGGGCCCCAGCCGGATACTGTTTTCCACCCCTTCGTAGGTGTCGTAAATTTTGGTATAGGGATGGGCAAACAGCCAGCGCAGCTGAAGGGTGGTGACCGTGTCTGCGGACAGGTTTTCCATGAATCCTTTCAGATCAGTCAGGTCCTGTTCCACCAAATTGTTCCAGCCCAAAATCACATTGGCGTTGACCTTGAAACCGGTTTTGGTACAAAATTCAAGGGTTTTTATTACTTCCTCCATGCGGGTCCCCTTGTTCAGATACTGCCACATCCGGTCTGAAGGAAATTCAATGCCGAATCCCAGGGTGCAGTCGGGAATCTGTCCCTGCATTTTGGACACCGCCGCTTCCATGGCCCGGGTTTCTGCTGCCGCAGCCCGCATGAAAAACCGGTATTCCATATCCGGGGTTGCGGGCAAAAGGGGCAGAATGCTTCGGATATGCTCCGGGGTCATGGACCCGGTGTTGAGCCGGACAATCTTGTGACCGGTGTAATCCAGATCTGTAAAGGCCAGGTCCAGAACCTTGCGTTTTCTGAAATGGTCCGAAGAGTGCTGGGCAATGGAACAAAAGGGACACTTTTTCCAATAACACTGGTTTTCAAGGGTATAGGAAAAATAGATCCGGCTGTTTGCCGGGATATCGGCAGGTACTTCCAGATGCCACCTGCCGGAAAATTCAGGTACCCCGAACAGGGATTCAACACTTTGGCCCGTTAAAACCAGGTTGGCCGGCAGGGGGTGTTCCACCTTGAAATGCACCGAATGCCAGCCCGGTTCTGCACAATACCGTTCCGATGCCACAGGTCCGCCCACAACAAAGGTGATGTCCGGATACTGGTTGGCCCACAAAAAAGCCTGGAACAACTGGTTTACGTAACTGGCACTGACATATACGGTGCCTTTCTGGATGGGCAGCGGAATCCGGGTATAAGCGGTTTCGTCGTACCACTTGTCTGTATCCATATCAAGGGGTATCCACAGAAAATCCCCTTTGCTGCGGCACAAATCCCAGGTATCTGAAAATCCGTTGCACAGGTCGAACCAGCCGCTGTGCGTCTTATTGTAAAATTGTATGAATAGGGTGTCTTCCATAATTATCCTCCTTGTATTGTATCAGTCGCTTATCCAGTTGAAACCTTAAAGATATACAAATAAAAAGTTTTTGTCTTGTATTTCATTAAATTTGGGTAAGGGTTTGACAATTGAACCGACTTATCTTACAAGTTTCAGACGCGAAAAAAATTTTAACCCCTACAGACAGACACCCGGAGGTCTTGGACAGCGTATCATGGAAATTGCATTTTTAATGGATGATTTACGGCAGATCGACCCGGTCTGGGACACCACTGCCCATATCATGTATGAGTGCAACCAGCGGGACCATATGGTCTTTTTCCTTGAACCCCATGATATTTATGTCCGCAAAAATCAAGTGGTGGCCAGGATGCGCCGTATTTCGGTGGCGAAAAACCATTCCATCCAGGCGTACTGGACGGATCTTCTTCAGTGTCTGGACAGAGAAGAACTGATATTTGAAACCGTAACAGACCTGGATGTCCTGTTTTTGAGAAAAAACCCCCCCATTAATTATGAAGTGCTGGAATTTTTGGGTCCTGTCAGTGATCAGGTGTTTCTGGTAAACAGTACCCTGGGCCAGCTCAACGGCAGCAGCAAAGCCTATATTCTCAATTTTCCGGATATTATTCCTGAAACCCATGTGTCCAGGGATCCCTACCGTCTGAAGAAAATTATTGATGATTTCGGGGGTGCCATGGTCATCAAACCCTTGCACGGCCATGGGGGCCACGGAGTGATCAAGGTGAGCAACCAGGACCAGGAGAATCTCAATTCCCTGATCAACTATTATGTCAAGGCGGGCAAACCCTACCCCGAGCGCAGCCCCATCATGGTTCAGGAATATTTACAACAGGTCAGACAAGAAGGGGATGTGCGTATTCTTCTGCTGGATGGCGAAATCCTGGGTGCCATGGGCCGCAGATCGGTATCCGATGATTTCCGTACCAATGTCCACGCCGGTGCCCTGGCTTTCCGGCACGAGATTACGCCGGCCCAGAAAGCCCTTTGCCGGCGCATCAAACCCAAATTGCAACAGGACGGGTTGTATTTTGTGGGAATTGATATCATAGGAGACAAGCTGGTGGAAGTCAATTGCGTCAGCCCCGGCGGAATCCCGCGCATCAACCAGTTCAACCACCAGAAACTTGAAAAACGCGTGGTGGACTTTATTGAGGAGAAAATCAGTGCAGCAAATTCAGAAAACAAAAAAGAACCGATCCATCAGGTGGTCTAAGAAGGTAAGCAGACTGCTGCTGCCGGCCGTTTTTTTGATGATCATGACAGCAGGTCTGTTGTCATGCAACAAATCCGAAGACAGTATGTTTTTAAAAATCGGGCTGCCGGAAGAACCCCGGTCCCTGAACATCTGGCTTGCGACCGACGGCAACTCCCGCAACATCCTGTCACAGATCTATCAGCCCCTGTTCCACCGCCATCCACAGACCCTGGAAATTATTCCCTGGCTGGCAGAAGAAGATGCAGTATTTGATGAAAAAACCCTGTCCTATACCGTAAAACTGCGGGATGCCAAATGGTCTGATGGATCCGATTTTACCAGTGAAGATGTGCTGTTTACCAAGCAGCTGTTTTTTGATTTCAAAATTCCCCGGTATTACAGCAAATGGAAGCTCATTGAAAAAGTGGAGGCCCCTGATGCCCATACCGTGGTGTTTTATTTAAAAGAACCTTCCGCCATTTTCATGTCCCGGATCATGACCGCCCCTATGGTATCGAAAAAAGAATGGGAACAGGTGGCCAAAGATGCCCTGGCAACGGAAAAGCCTCTGCGCACCCTTCAGGATTATCAGGTGGAAAAGCCTTTGGGAACAGGTCCTTTCATACTCCATGAATACCAGAAAGGCGCCTATCTTCATATGACAAAAAACCCCTATTTTTTCGGGCAGGGCAAAACCATAGCCGGCCTGGATCTGGGGCCTTATGTGGACAATCTGTTGTTCAATATTTACGGGACCTCTGATGTGGCAATCCTGGCTTTGAAAAAAGGGGATATCGACTATTACTGGTGGGATGTACAGCCCGGCTATATCAAGGATCTGGAAGATAATGCCGGCATTGACCTGCATTTTAACAAAAAAAGCGCCCTGTACTACCTGGGGTTCAATCTGCGCAGACCCCCTTTTGATGATAAAATCCTGCGCCAGGCCGTGGCCACCGTTGTAGACAAACAATTCATTTTGAACCGGATCCTTCAGGATTACGGCACCCCCATGCATTCCATTGTCCCGTCGGGCAACCATTTCTGGCACAATCCCAATGTCAGAAAATACGGTGACGGCCTGGACCAGGAACAGCGGATAAAGGCGGCCTGGAAAATGCTTGCAGATGCCGGTTACTCCTGGAAAGAGCCGCCGGTGAATGCCGATGGTACCCTGACCAAACCCTCGGATATTCTGCTGCCCTCTGGAGAAGAAATGGCAAAATTTGTTATTCTCACCCCGCCGGCGGATTATGACCCCAAGCGGGCCTTCGCCGGCACCATGATCCAGGAATGGCTCAGGCAGCTGGGAATTCCGGCATTTGCCCGACCCATGTCCTTTAATTCCCTTTTGGAAACGGTGAAAGGAAAACACGATTTTGATGCCTTTGTTCTGGGATACGGCAAGCTGGATCTGGATCCGGATTATCTGGGGGCATTTTTCTCCTCGGAAAATGACCACCCCAGGGGCTGGAATATGAGTGGGTATCGGAACCCGGAATTTGACAAACTGGCTGAAGAGCAGCGGCTGATGGTGAATGTGGAAAAGCGAAAGCAGATGATCTGGACCATGCAGGAAATGATTTTAGAAGATGTGCCTTATTATCCGTTGTATAATCCCCATATCATTGAGGCCACGGTGAACAAACGCTTTGGCGGATGGGTGCAAAAAGTGGACGGCATCGGCAGTATCTGGTCTCTGTGCATGGTAAAACCGGTAAAATAGATACGGGAAATCTGTGGGATAAAATGAAAAAACCCGGTTATATTCTGGTAAAACTGGTGGAAGTTGCCGTTATCTTTTTTATTATCCTGACCGTGCTGTTCTTTTTGTTCCGGTTGTCTCCGGGAGATCCCGTATCCAAGATGGTGGATCCCATGCTCACCCCGGAAGACATGGCCCATCTCATCGAGCAGATGGGCCTGGACAGGCCTTTGTGGGAACAATATGTTATTTATGTGAAAAATTTTGTAACCGGCAGTTTCGGTTTTTCCTTTCATTACGGGGAACCGGTTTCCCATATTATCGTGGACAAGCTCAAGTGGACCATTCTTTTGTTTACCACATCCACGGTCCTGGCGGCATTTGTGGGGGTGTTCTTGGGCAAAATTGCCGCCTGGCATAAAGGATCGCGTCTGGACAATGTGATGTCCATTTCCGCCCTTGTGTGCTACACCCTGTTTATTCCCTGGTTTGCTTTGCTTTTGCTGTGGATTCTGGGATTCAAGCTGGGGCTGTTTCCTCTGGGCGGGGTCCTGTCTCCCCAACTCTGGGTGGGAAATGCTTCCATATTTGTTAAGATTCTGGACGTCCTTCATCACCTGATGCTGCCGCTGCTGACCCTGTTTATCATTAACCTGGGCTCGTATCTGCTGCTGATGCGCTCCTCCATGCTGTCGGTTCTCAGAGAAGATTATATCATCACGGCCCGGGCAAAGGGATTGAGTGAAAAGGTGATCCGTAACAAACATGCAGCCCAGAATGCGGCCCTGCCCGTGATCACCTCCGTGGGGCTTTCCCTTGCCTTTTCCATAAACGGCGGGGCCCTGACAGAGCAGATTTTTACCTGGCCCGGGATCGGCAAGGAATTGATATTTGCGGTGAGCAACAATGACTATCCCCTGGCCCAGGCCTGTTTTCTGCTCATCGCCCTGGTGGTGCTGGTTGCCAATCTGATTGTGGATCTGTTGTATGCCTGGCTGGATCCCAGGATCACTTATTAGGGAAAAAGGATGTGTCTGTGCTGAACAAGTATTCTGTGCTGCGGTTTTACAAAGGATGGCAGATTTTTATTGAAAATCCCCTGGGCAAAACCGGTGTGATTATCCTGGTGGTATTCATGTTCATGGCCATTGCCTCTTTTTTTGTGCCGCTTATCGGGCCGATGTATGATCCCATGACCGGCATCGATCCGGATATCAGGGTATCCACCGGACCCAGCCTTACCCACTGGCTGGGCACGGACAACGTGGGAAGGGATCTTCTTGCCCAGCTGCTGGAAGGGGCCAAAGTCGCCTTTATTGTAGGGCTTTCCGCGGCATTTTTCAGTATAGTCATCGGCACCCTTGTGGGGATGGTGGCCGGTTATGCCGGCGGACTGCTGGATGCCTTTCTCATGCGCACGGCTGATATTATCATGGTGCTGCCCTCCCTGGTGATCCTGCTGATTCTGGCCTCGTTGTTCGGTCAGTTCAACATCTGGATCATCGTGTTCATCATTGCCATCATGCGGTGGCCGGCCGTATCCCGGGTGATCCGGTCCCAGACCCTGTCATTGAAACACCGGCCGTTTATCGAGGCCTCCCGGGTGGCCGGGGCCTCCCATCTGCGGATTATTTTCCGGCATATCATGCCCAATGTGCTGCCCCTGGCATTTTTGTACATGACCTTCCGGGTGACTGCCGCCATTCTGGTGGAAGCGGCTTTGTCCTTTCTGGGGTTCGGCGATCCCAGCCAGGTGAGCTGGGGCATGATGCTTCAGTGGGTCTGGAAATCGGGTCATATGTTCCAGGCACCCTACTGGCTGATTCCGCCGGGTGTGTGTATTTCATTGCTGACCCTGGCCTTTTACATGCTGGGCCGGGCCATGGACGAGGTACTGGACCCCCGGCTGCGAAAGGAGGGACAGGCCTGAGCCCATGACACTTTTATCGGTAAAAAACCTGACCATCGGGTATCAGACCAAAAAAGGCCTGCTCAAGGCGGTGGACAATATCAGTTTTGATCTGGAAAAAGGCAGGCCACTTGGATTCGTGGGGGAGTCCGGCTGCGGCAAGACCACCATCGGCATGGCCCTGATGGGACTGTTGCCTGACAATGCCGTGATCCTGGGAGGCAGTATTCAGTTCCAGGGAGAAGATCTGGTACATCTGACGGAAAAGCAATGGCGCAGGGTGCGGGGGGCGAAAATCGCCATGATATTCCAGGCGGCCATGAATGCGCTCAATCCGGTGCACCGGGTGGATGAGCAGATCAAAGAGGCCATCATCACCCACCAGCCCGACATGTCTGATGCAGATCTGTCAGACCGGCTGCATGCCTTGTTCGATCTGGTGGATATCCCGGCAGCGCGCATGAAAGACTATCCCCATGAATATTCAGGGGGGATGAAGCAGCGGGTGATCATCGCCATGGCCCTGGCCTGTGATCCAGACCTTATTATTGCGGATGAACCCACTACGGCCCTGGATGTCATTGTCCAGGACCAGATTCTCAGAGAAATCAAAAAAGTGCAGGAAAAAACCCATACCGGCCTGATTTTCATCTCCCATGACATTGCGGTGGTGGCATCGGTATGTGACCAGATCTGTGTGATGTATGCCGGCCAGATTGTGGAAACAGGCGCCAGAAAAGAGGTGTTCAAATCTCCCCGGCACCCCTACACCCGCACCCTGCTGGGCTCTTATCTGTCGTTGGACAATATCAATGATATCGAGGTTCCGGATATGAAGGAATCCCCGGATCTTTTATCGGACATCGGATCCTGCCGGTTTGCCGACAATTGCAAGGTATGTTCCGGTGCCTGCAGAGAACAGGCCCCGGACTGGGTGCAGATATCTCCCACCCACAAGGCGTTTTGCTGTAAACCCGACGTTATCCGAGGTGGCCATGGCAAAGGCTGATCCCAAAAAAACGCTGCTGGTGGAAATGAAGGGCGTGACCAAATCCTATTATCCGAGAAAAACATTTTTTTCCAGGCAGAAGAACCGTGTCCTGGCCCTGAACAGCATTGATCTGGGTATTGAAACAGGGGAGATCTTCGGACTGGTGGGACAAAGCGGGAGCGGCAAAACCACCACCGGCAGGCTGCTGGTACGACTGGAGCAACCCACTGCCGGTGATATTCTGTTCAATAAAGCACCCATCAGGGATTTAAAAGGGGCCGCCTTAAAGGCATACCGTTCCCGGGTTCAGATGATTTTCCAGGACCCCTACCAGAGCCTGAACCCCCACCTGTCCATTGCAGAAACCGTGCTGGAGCCTTTGATTGTACAAAAGATCGGTACCCCGGACACCCGGTCGCAAAAGGTGGTGCACACCCTGGAAACCGTGGGGCTGTCCCCGGGGGAATCGTTTTATAACCGGTATCCCCACCAGCTTTCCGGGGGTCAGCGCCAGCGGGTGGCCATTGCCAGGGCCATTGTGGTGGAACCCGAATTTATCGTGGCGGATGAACCCACTTCCATGCTGGATGCCACCATTGCCATTCAGTTGTTCAAACTGCTCCAGGAAATCAAAGAAACCTTTGGCATGACCTTTTTGTTCATCACCCATAACCTGGCGGCCGCCAGATACCTGTGCGACAGGATTGCGGTTATCCACGAAGGCCATATTGTGGAGATCAACACGGCAGACAACATCATCCGTCATCCGGAGCATCCCTATACCAGACAACTGATAAAAGTGCAGCCAGGGTTCAAATACGGCAGATAATTTTACACTGTAGCAAATATGCAGGTTCTCTTACTGGATGCCATGATGTATACCTGCTGCTTTGATCAAATATCCGGTTGCCATTTTTTGGATGAAATGCAATGCAAGATTTTCATCCTGCATGATTGCCATGACATCCTGGAAACTGAATACGCTGTCTTTGAGGCTATCCATTACATCCGCCTGCCGTTTGTCAATAAAGACCTGATGGTCACGATTTTCAGACATATTGACAACCATATAATCAGCTTGTCCTTTGAACGCATGGTGCATCACCCGCTGGCGGACCAGGGGTTTTTCAAAAACAAATGCGATATTTTTTATGGCAGCCCCGGATCCGGCCCCTGTGATGCTGTCCAGATACCCGTGAAATTTTTGCTGGTTTTTTATCTCTGCATTCAATTGGGTATACCCTTCCAGAATACGGTAATTTTTCTTCCTGTGTCATTCCCTTTGGGTCATCAAACGCCAGTGATGCTATTCGCCCATGCAGAGGTTGATGGTCCGTGCCGCTGTCTTTGATCCGCAACCCATATTTGTGCGGGTTTTTCCCCATGTCAGAGGTTGGTGTCAACGTGAAAATGCCGGCTTTAAATTGTGTAAAAATATCGGTATATTCTCTGCAGAACGCCAGTGTTTCAAGTTCCTGATCATAGGTGGCGCCAGGCGTACCAACAATAATATTCAGATGGTTGTTCATAAGTGAAGCATTGCGCAGTTTTTCAAAAAACCGTCTGATGATGTTTTTGTCGTATCCTTTGTTGAGTGTTTCCAATACACACGCATTGGCAGATTCCATCCCTATGGTACAGCTGAACCCGCTCTTTTCCATGGATTGTAACATTTCAGTGGTAAACCGGTCATCCACCCGTAAAAAAGAATGCCAAAAAATGTGCAACTGATGGTGTAACAGGGCGTTTGCAATTTCACCGGCATGTTTTGGCGGTATTGCCTCAGCCAGCATGCGGAAATTTGTAAATTTCAGGCTGTGATAATATTGGATGTCGGCAATGATCTCATTCACAGGCCGTGGCCGGTATATTTTGTCTTTGTGAAGATTGATGTAATCACAAAAGGCACATTTTTTCCAATAGCATCCGGTTGACTGGGTGACAGGGATGGGGGTGTTTTTTGAAAAATACCCCATATTTTCCTTTTGGAATCTATTGTGGGGGTGCACTGGTTTGTCTTTTTTATGGGGGGCATCATCAGACGGGGCTGCGCTTTTGTGCGTTGCATTCTGAACAAATCCGTTTTTTGGTTTATCTATCGCCTGCCCCCGTAGTTTATCCTGTAATAAATGCAGCAAAGGCATTTCCCCGTCATAGGTAACAAACGAATCAACCGGTGCGGCTTTTATCACGGCTTTGCGATAGGTATCAGACAGCAGGGTAATGATCGGGCCGCCAAAACAGATATGCACATCCGGCCTTTTTTGTTTGATAACACTTGCCAAAATCATTGCAGGAAGAAACTGCTGGGCAAAAGGGATGGAAAACCCAACGACCGGTATTTCTTTGTCGATGATGGCACCCTGTATCTCTTTTTGGAGGAGGTCTTTGATGAGAACCGCTTCCGGACAGGACAAAAAAGTCTGTATATCCTGAGGTGTTGGAATGTTTTTTTTGTAAAAAAGGCCGAAATATTTTGTAAACAGGTCAATGAATATTCTTGTATAGCGAATGCCGCAATTTTCCATATCCATCAGGTTTTTTATGTGATGGTGCTGTGAATGGATATCTCTTCCATACAAGAGTCTGGCAGTTGCTCTCAAACTTGCGGCATAAGCCTCTTTTTCTTTTCGTGAAGCAAGGTTTGATTTTTCCAGCCTGGCCCTGTTGGTCGCAGCGATTTCTATCTCTTTGTCCAGAAAAAAAGGGCTGGTAAGTTTGCGCAGCGCAATGATATTCAAATCCAATGGTTGTGCATAAAATCCATTGCTGTTGATAAACGAAGACAAAAAATGGGGTGCCGGATAGACCCGGGCAATACGGTCCATGGGCGGTGGAAAAATAATGATGGCATCTGGATGCTTCATGAAATACTTTCCTTATATTCAGGTGTCATTGGATTATGCAGGGACAAAGCGGTCCGCAACCGGATCATATGCTGCGGGATACGCCTGGATAAACCGGGTGACAGTTTGGGTGCGGCGGTCAAAAACCAGGGCCGTGACATAAAATCGGAACCAGTCAAAAAGGTCATCTGTATCATGTGAAAACAGGTGGCGTGGATCTGATTTGCTGGCGGATTGCGCATAGCGGTGTTCCAGCCGGTCTGCTTCGGGTTTGATCAGGTGGGCGATGATGGTTTTTTTGTCTTCGTGATCTCCCAGAAAATCCAGGGCAGCCTGCAAAAAAAAAGACACCGCGCAGGTCCGGGATTGTGCCACAATATGTTTGTTGCAAAAATCCAGATGGGCGGCAATTTTTCGGCGGTAGAGCCGCTGTTGCTCCTGTGTCAGGTCATGGTACCTGCCATGGGGAAAAAATTGTTTTTTCAGTCCTTGAAAAATTGACCGGATCATATGTTTGCGCTGCAGCCTTGCAGGTTCCTGAAAAATGGTGAAATATTCCTTGAGATTGCGCATGCCCGGGGGGGACAGGTCCATGGACCCGTTGTCCAGCAGCAGTGTCTCCACCTGGATTTCCAGCAATTTGGACAGGTAAAAGGGGGTGTTTTCCTTTCCCACCACTTCCAGGGGTTTGAAATAGTCTTTCAACAAGGCCTGGCGCCCGATTTTTTTCACCGGAAAAAATGCTGTTTTGGGGGTGACCGGCAGTTTTTTGTGGCCCATGGGATGCAGGGCACAGGTAAAGGTCGGAATGATGATAAAGGCCCCTTCCGGGGTGATTTCCGTGCCATAGGCATCGGTGATGGAGGACTTCACCGTGGAAAAATCTTCATCCAGTCCTGCCGGTATGAGCAGGTCGTCGGAATCGTGCTGCTTGGCAAGCGTGATGCCGGTCTGTTTTTCCAGCCCGGTGATGCGGTCCCGGTTTGCATCGGTCACACTCACAGACAAGGGTATATTGCGGTGGACCAATGTTTTTAATACCCCCTGTCCGGCCCTTGGCACCTTGGTAATAAGACTGAACCGGGTCTGCTCGGCAAAGGGAATCAGCAGGTCAGCCAGGGACCGGGGTCCGTCCTCCCAGTCTAAGGGATCAGACGCCCCGTAAAGGGCCGGGTCGATATTGCCGGATGACAGGAGCCGGGTCAGGAGGGTCCTGGCTGCTGAAAATGAAAAATGGGCTCTGATGCCGGGCAAAGCCCATTCATTGCATCTCCGGCAGAAATGGGAGCACCCGGACGTCAGCTGGATGGTGATGGCGTTTTCAATTACCCGGTCCAGTTGCCAGGCATCAAGCGCCACCCGGGTCTTCCAGGTGTCAAAATCGATGTGACGGACGCCGTCCCGCCGGGTTTTGACCAGGTCGGACAGCAATGTTTTCAATTCCTGAAACGGTGCAGACAGGTTGACTGCGGGGGACGTGACAAACGCCTGAAACCGAAGAAAGGCGGTCTGGACCTGTCTGAGAATTTTTTCCCGGTTTTCTCCGGGATCCGGCAGGCACTGCCTGGCATACTCCAGAATCTGCAGATACAAGTTGCGTGTCTGTTGGCTGTCTTTCCGGTAAACAGCCGATAGAAACCGGTTTTTCAAGGTTTCCAGAAAAAGTTCTTTTGAATCCGAAAGCCTGTTGTTTTCTGACCGGTGCATTGAATTCTCCGGCAGTTGAAATCAAACAGGGGAGCGTGTTGCGGCGCTCCCCTGTTGCAAGTCTCATGACTGTTTGTTGATGTTCAGGCCGACCGGGAACAGACCATCAGCCGTTGACCTCTTCCTTGACCGTGGTGGCCAGTTTGTACAGGATGGTCAGCACCAGAAATCCGGCGGCATAAACCCCTAACGTGATGATGATTTCCTGGCCGGTGGGGGCGTATTCGGTCACATGATGCAAAGGCGAGGGAACAAACCCGCCGGAAATCATGCCTAAGCCCTTGTCGATCCAGGCCCCGATAAAAATCATGGCACAGGCCACCGGCAGCAGCACATAATTGCTTCTGAGTTTCGGAATTATCAGCATGACCGCGCCGGCACCCATCAGGATGAATCCGCTCCACATCCAGGGCACCAGGGCATTGTACCCGTGGTATCCGAACAGCAGGTACTGAATATGGGTTAGATGTCCGGGAATACCTGAATAATACACCACAAACACTTCGCACAGGAAAAAGAACAGGTTGGCGATGACGGCGTAGCAGACAATCTTGGACAGGGTCTGCATGGCTTCCCAGCCCGGATCGAATTTGGTGAATTTTCGGATAATGTAACACAGGATGATCAAAAACGCCGGGCCTGCGGCAAAGGCGGATGCCAGAAACCGCGGGGCCAGAATGGCGGTGAGCCAGAATCCTCTGCCCGGCAGACCGCAGTAGAGATAAGCAGTCACCGTGTGAATCCCGATGGCAAAGGGAATGGACAGATAAATCAGCGGCTTGGTCCATGCCGGGGGTTCCACCTGATTGCGTTCCGCTTCCAGCACTTTCCATCCGATAACGATGTTCAAAAACAGGTATCCGTTCAACACAAGCATATCGTAAAACAGCATGGATTTCGGAGACGGATACAGCAGCACATTGAGCATGCGTACCGGCTGGCCCAGGTCGACGATGATGAACAACAGGCACATGACCAGACTGGCAACAGCCAGAAATTCCCCCAAAATGGTGATCCGGTGGAATTTTTCATAATCATGCAGGTAAAAGGGAATCACCACCATGACCCCTCCGGCGGCCACCCCGACCAGAAAGGTGAAGTTGGCAATATAAAATCCCCAGGACACATCCCGGCTCATGCCCGTGATCATCAGGCCGTTGAAGAACTGATCCAGGTAGGCGATTTTGCCGATTCCGATCACGATCAGCAGAAAGATGATCCACATCCAGTAGTTTCTACTTCCTTTGACAGCTATTTCAAGCATATGCGCCTCTCTTAAACGATATAGTAAACAGAGGGTTCCGTACCCAGGGTCTGTTTACGTCGGATTGTATAATGTTCCTTGAGAAGCTTCCTGACATCTGATTCAGGATCTTCTAAGTCCCCCACCACAATGGCACCTTCAGAGGCTTCCACACAATGCGGCTGCTCACCTTTGGCCAGTCTTTCCGCACACAGGTTGCATTTTTCCACCACCCCCTTGGACCGGGTCGGAAAATCCGGGTCTGTCTCGTCGATAAACGGGCGGGGGTCCCTGAAGTTGAAACTTCTGGATCCATAGGGACAGGCGGCCATGCAGAACCGGCAACCGATACAGCGGTGATAATCCATTATCACGATACCGTCTTCCCGGGAAAATGTGGCCTGGGTGGGGCATGCCTGGACACAGGGCGCATTTTTGCAATGGTTGCACAATACCAGAAACGGCAGGTGATGAAATTTTTCATTCAAAAATTCATCTTCCTTGTCCGGGAAGGCATAATGGAATTTTTCCTTCCAGATCCATTTGATCTCCTGTGTATGGTTCACCGGCCGGGTATCGGGAAACAATTGTTCATCCACCTCATGGTTGAAATCCGGTACATTGTGATGGGCATGACAGGCCCGGGTAATTTTTTTTGCCAGTTTGTCATCGATTTTTTTGGTGTCGATGACCATGCCCCAGCGCTCGGCATGGAGGGCGGCTTCGTTTTTAACTCTGGACGCAGCCGCCGGGCCATGGGCGTCCGTGGCTGCAAAATTCATTGCCGGAGCAGCCCCCAACCCGATGGCGGCAATGCCGGCCACTTTCAGAAACCGTCTTCTGCTCTTTTCCATTATTGAATCTCCTTGGGGTTTATGTGACACTCCCAGCAATAAGGATTTACTGATGTATAGGTATGACAGGCGTCACAGAATTTGGCTTTGTCTTCATGGCAGCCCAGGCAGGAATTTTCTCCGGTGGACAGACTCATGTTGAATGTGTGGCCGTTGGCTGCCACATAAATCCGGTCCGCATCCCGTACCACGGCATCCCGCCATTCATCCAGCAGGGACATGTGGTTGGCACGCATGTCATATTTGTCCAGAACACATTTTTTGGCTTCTTTGGCCCGGCCCAGCAGTTCGGGCTCCGGTGCCGCCTGTGTGGTGGTCACCAGATTGAACCAGAACGGGGAAAGCACGGCCAGTACAAACACGGCCAGTCCGGTAACGATCATGTTTTTCGTCATTTTATTCCTCCTCCTCGCAACCCGGCAGCGGTTCCATTCTCAAATCTTCGGTTCGTTCCTTTTCTCCGGGCAGAATCAGGGCATTGCCAACCAGTTCGTGAATACCGGCCACCTCCACTTCCGGGACCCAGTATTCACATAACGTGGACAATGCAGCCCGGTCGATGGCGCAGATGGTCCCCAGGGTGTTGACCCCGTATTTTTCATGGACATGCTTGAGTGCCGTGGCCCGGGGCAGGGCACCGGCCATGCGAAGTTCCATGTTTTCGCCGGCATTGAGACCGGCACCGGACCCGCAGCAGAACGTGTTCTCCCGGATGGTGTTGGGCGGCATTTCATAGAAATTGTCGCACACATTGTTGATCACATACCGGGGTTCGTCCAGCAGCCCCATGCCCCGGGCAGGGTTGCATGAATCATGAAAAGTCAGGATCCGGTTGGCGTTTCTGCTTTTGTCCAGTTCCAGCTTGTTGTGTTTGATCAGATCCGCGGTGAATTCAGTGATATGCACCATTTTGGTGGACGCGGCATTGTGGAATTTGGTGCCGGTGATGGGGTTCACCGGGACTTCCAGAAAATCGGCCGGTCCGTTCATGGTATCCATGTACTGGTGGATCACCCGCCACATGTGGCCGCACTCACCGCCCAGGATCCATTTGACACCCAGGCGTTTGGCTTCATAGTACATCTTGGCGTTCAACCGCTTCATGGTCTCGTGGGAGGTGAAGAATCCAAAGTTGCCGCCTTCGGAGGCATAGGTGGACCAGGTCACATCCAGGCCGTATTTTTCCTTGAGGTACTGGAACAGGATCAGGTATCCCTGGCAGGTATAGGTGCCGGGATCGGCAAACACATCGCCTGACGGGGTGATAAAAAGGATGTCCGCCCCTTTTTTCTGAAAGTTGGGGGTGCAGTCCACACCAGTGATTTCTTCAATATCTTCCACGAAAAATTCCAGCATGTCCTTGAACGCATGGGGCTGGATGCCCAGATGGTTGCCGGTCGTGTAGCAGTTGGACACCGGGGTGGCGATCCAGTCGATGTTCAACCCGAGCAGGTTGAACAGCTCCCGGGCCATGATGGTGATTTCCGCCGTGTCAATGCCGTAGGGGCAGAATACGGAGCATCTGCGGCATTCCGTGCACTGAAAAAAGTAATACCACATCTCCTTGAGCGCTTCCAGGGTCAGCGGACGGTTGCCTCCCAGGCGCTGCCCGCCGGGGATGTTCTGAAGAATTTTCCCGGCAGTGGTGAAGTCATTTCTGTAAATGGATCTGAGCAGCTCAGCTCTGAGGACGGGCATGTTCTTGGGATCACCCGTGCCTAAAAAGAAATGGCATTTATCGGCACAGGCCCCGCAGCGCACACACACATCCATGAAGATCTTGAACGTTCTGAAACGCTCCAGGCGTTCCTTGATGCCGTCATGGATGATCTGCTGCCAGTTGTCGGGCAGTTTCCAGTCTTCCTCGGTGGGGTTCCAGCTCCTGGCATTGGGCAGACCCAGCGTTTCCACGCTTTCGGCTTTGGCGGCATAGCAGTACATGCCCGGCCGGATCTGCACGGATTTGGTGGTATCCAGCCAGTTGCCCGAATCCGTACCATAATCGATTTTATCCAGTAATTCATCCGGTGTCAGTTCGTCGGCCATTGATTACTCCTTTTTTTCCACTGGCAGTCCAGCTTCGATCATTTTGTCTCTGAAGTGATCTTCATACTGTTCATAGGTATGGATCGGTACATCATAGTTCCAGGGGTTCACATGCCGTTGCGCCCGGGTGTTGTTGGCCATGTTTCTTGTGGGGCTCAGAAAAACGCCGCCCAGGTGCATGAGCTTGCTGGCCGGAAAATAAGCCAACAGAACACCCACTAAAAACAGGTGGGCGTAAAACAGATTGCCGATACCGTCCGGAATGGTGGGGCTGAACGTGACCAGTCCCATTGACATTTCCTTGACAGCGAGGATATCCACCTTCGTGAAATACCGCATGGAAATGCCGGTGATGGCGATACCTAAAATCAGAAACAGCGGAAAATAATCCGATGCCTGGGAGATGTACCGGACCTTCTGGTCAAACAGCCGTCTGGCCAGCAAAAATAAAACCGCAGCCGGAAGAACCACCCCGGACAGAAACAGGCCGGGAAGTCCGAGTTGTACAATCCCATCCAGGGCTTCCAGAAATTGAACCGGAAAAGGTACCGGGGATGTGAAAAACCGGAAATGCCGGAGCAATACCACCAAAAACGCGTAATGAAAGGCCAGGGCCGCCACCCACAAAAAAATTTCAAAGGAATAGGTGATCCGGTTGGACGCGTTGCGGCTGAAGGCGGCTTTGGTGTTACGGAATAAAGACCTGAATAAAAATATTTCAAGCAACATCCGTACAAACACACCGGACGCGGTATCAGGGTTGTCAATGCGGTTCTGTTTAATCCAGGGCAGCGATTTCTGCTGCCCGCAGGTTGTGGGAATCCTGAAGGGAACCGCTGATCTCGCCCAGCCCATGACCTTGATGACAAAGCCCACCAGGAAGGCGATGATCGCCAGGTACGGGAAAACAATCCCAAAGAACCACCCAAGCCCTGCTCCCGCCCCTGTGTAAGCCACTAGAAAAAGCAGAAAAACTGCTGCCAGGGGGATCAAGTACTTTTGTGTCATGTTGTAACCACCTCTTGATTGTATGCCTGACAAACCTTCATTTTGTCAGGCATGTTAAGATTTTTTTGAGCCAAGCAGGTCCTCCTCCTTGAGCTCCTTTACCAAACCTGCCCTTTCAAAGGCCGCGTGAATCCGTCTTTTGCTTTCCGTGGCCTTTAAAAGGAATATATCTTCTCTGCATTTCATAAACCGGTTGAAACCGGCCAGAATGACCTGGTCCACCATCCGGTCGAATTCCCGGGCATGGGCCGCATCCATGACGGTTTCCCCGATTTTTTTCAGGAAAAAAATAAAACTGACTGCCTCGGCAGGGGAAAATGCCTGGACCGCCCGGATCCGGATCACCGGATCCAACGCTTTTTCAAGGGTCTCGCCGGTGTAATCGGATGCCAGCAGGTGCAGCACTTCTTCGAGTGTTTCCCTGGTGACCGATCCCACGGGATTGTCGAACCGGTCCGCATCCTTTCCCAGAATCCTCGCCGCCTGAGGGGGATAGGTGTCAATGGTCGCCTGGAACCATTTTTTCAACAAAATATCATGGTTGCGCGTAAGTGTCTTTTTCAGGGTCATGTCTACCCGGTCTTTTTTGGAGTTTGTTCTACAGTGCCGCCTGTTCCAATCGTTAGATGGATATAAACTTACTTAAATTGTATGTCAAGGGTAAAACAACCGTCCGGTTGCGCAGATCACCCAAGAGCACGGGTTTTCTTTTTTTTTATGGGATTTGGGAATAGGTGAGGGGACGTGGCGGAGAAAGAGAGATTCGAACTCTCGATGGAAGTTTCCCCCCATACTCGCTTAGCAGGCGAGCGCCTTCAGCCACTCGGCCATTTCTCCGCAAACCGTTTTCATGGCGGAGGAGGTAGGATTCGAACCCACGAAGCTGTTACGCTTAACGGTTTTCAAGACCGCCGCCTTCAGCCGCTCGGCCACTCCTCCGAATTTAAACACCCGCTTATATCATCTTGCAGGAATCGGGTCAACACCTAACTTGGATTTCCCATGTGTCATCTTGCTGTTGACACCAACGGCAGTTGCGCTATATTAAAAGGTTTGACACCAACCAAAATTACAGGAGAACCATGAATGAAACAAAAGATCCGTTTTGAAAAAAATATCAAGGACGGGATGTTGACGGTGCTGGAGTCCAGTGAAGTGGATCCCGGGGTGATGATGCCGCTGCACGAGGAGACCTATGACCTGGCCAAGATGACGGCGGCGGCGGCCGAAGGTCTGGAAGCCTTTACTCAGATGCTGCGGCGCCGGACGTTTTTCCCCACCCGGGATCTGTGCGTCAAACTGCACGAGGAAACCGCGGAGTTTTTCACCGACGACAGCCTGGACAAAGTGATTGTGGAGTACCTGGATTCGGAAACCCTGCCCGATGAGGAAGAGTTTCAACTGGAAGACGATGACGTGGAACTGGACGCCCTTTTGGACGAAGACGGCGATTCCAAGGAAGATGAAATCAAGGAGATCGATGACGAGGATGATACCCCCCGGTTCACTCCGGAAGATACCTCTGAACATGAAAATTAACCGTCACAGCACCAATCGGATCTTATGAAACAGACCATAAAAAACATGGTGACCGCTGCGGCCGTCAAAGCGGTGGATGCCGGCAGGCTGCCGTCCGGACAATTGCCGGATATGGAGATTGAAGCGCCCAAACACGAGTCCCAGGGGGACTTGTCCACCAATTTTGCCATGGTTTCCGCCGCCATCCAGAAAATGGCTCCCAGACAGATCGCCCAGGTTCTGATCGACCATATGGAACCCGAGGAATGGATTGAAAAAATCGAGGTGGCCGGTCCCGGGTTTATCAATTTTTTTCTCAACCCTTCAGCCTGGCATCCGGTGGTGAACCAGGTGCTTGAAGCGGATGACCGCTACGGCGCATCCGATCTGGGCAAAGGAGAACAGGTCCAGGTGGAGTTTGTCAGTGCCAACCCCACAGGTCCTTTGCATGTGGGACACGGCCGCGGGGCCGCCGTGGGGGATGCCCTGGGCAATATCCTGAGCTTTGCCGGATTTTCGGTGTCCAAAGAATATTATATCAATGATTCCGGGCGCCAGATCCGCACCCTGGGAACATCGGTCTGGTTCCGCCTTCTGGCGCAGGCGGGCCGGGAAATCCAATTTCCCGAAGACTGTTACAAGGGAGACTACATCAAAGACCTGGCCCGTGAGGTGCTGGACCGGGAAGGACCGGAATTGTTGAATAAAGACGAGGAAGATGCCGTCAAAGTCTGTGCCAGATATGCGGCGGACCGGATCCTTGAACAGATTCGAAACGACCTGGCTGATTTCGGCATCTTCTTTGATCAGTGGTTCAGTGAACAGAGCCTGTATGATTCGGACCGGGTGCAACAAACCATTGAAGCCCTCAAAAAAAAGGGTCAGGTCTATGAAAAAGACGGGGCATGGTGGTTCAAGACGGTGGATTTCGGCGATGAAAAAGACCGGGTGGTGGTGAGAAGCAACGGGTTGACCACCTATTTTGCCTCGGATATCGCGTATCACCAGGAAAAATACGGGCGCGGATTCGACCGGGTGATCGATGTGTGGGGGGCGGATCACCATGGGTATATCAACCGCCTGGCTGCCGCTGTCATGGCCATGGGAATGAAAAGAGAGCAGTTTCAGGTGATCCTGGTCCAGCTGGTGACCCTGCTTCGGGGCGGAAAACCGGTTCAGATGTCCACCCGGGCCGGAGAGTTTGTCACCCTCAAGGACATTGTGGACGAGGTGGGAAAGGATGCGGCCCGGTTCATGTTTTTGAGCCGCAGCTATGATTCCGGCCTGGATTTCGACCTGGAGGTGGCCAAGCAGAAGAGCAGTGACAACCCGGTCTATTATGTGCAGTATGTCCATGCCCGGATTGCCGGTATTCTGGCCAAGGCGGTTGAACAGTACCCGGAAATGAATATGGAATTCAGCCAGGGACGGCATCTGTCACAACTGGTTGCCACAGAAGAGATCCAGTTGATCAAGACTTTGGCCGGATTTCCCGAGCAGGTGGAAAAAAGTGCGGCTGCCTGCCACCCGCATGTGATTTTTACCTATCTGATGACCCTGGCGTCGGCGTTTCATGTCTATTATAACCGGCACAAGGTGATCACATCGGATAAAGCATTGACCCCGGCCCGGCTCAGCCTGGTGCTGGCGGTGAAAAAGGTGATCCGGAACGGACTGTCTCTTTTGGGGGTGTCCGCGCCGGACAGAATGTGAGCATGTCTTTTAACGGGGTGTTGAAATACATTATCTACGGATTTATCGGGGCGTGGCTGTTTCTGCTCGGGGTGATGGCCGGCCGGGAGACCGCGCCGGTGACATTTGATACCCAGAGTTTTCAGGAACGGCTCAAAACCATTGTCGATGCGTATGTCGACCCGAAAACCCCGGCGGATCCGGACGAAAAAATGGCACTTCGTTATTATGACGCGTTGAGTGAAGAACAGGGCTTTGAAGAGATGGTGATCCCGGTGCCTGAAGATGATCCAAAACAACCGCCGGATCCTGTCGAAGAATTGGAAACAGCTGTTTCAAAAACACCTGCCGATCAAGCCGAGGGGTTGGATGCGACAGGCGAAATTCCGGTCAAGACCAGCCGGAAAGCGGCCACGCTCAATAAACCGTTGGCTGAAAAACCGAAGGAAGCCACCGCTGAAGAAATTAAAACCTTGGCATGGACCGGGGAAGCGAAAGAATTAAATTCAGAAAACCGTTATACCATTCAGGTGGCGGCGTTCAAATCTTTCCGGGACGCCGTCACACAGATGGCGGAACTGGAAAAAAAAGGATTCACTGCAAACCGGACCGCCAAGGAACTGGACGGGATCACCTGGTACCGGATCAGGATCGGGGCGTTCGCTTCCCGGGACGCGGCGGCCCGGCATCTGGACAAACTGAATCAGGCCGGCATCAACGGCATGATCATTACAAGGGAGTGACCATGAAAATTTCTGAACAGGAAGTGGAGAATATCGCCCATCTGGCACGGCTGAAAATGAGTGACGCGCAGAAGCAGGCCCTTTGCGGGCAGCTCAGCGACATTCTGGGGTATATGGAAAAACTGGCCCATGTGGATGTCACCGGCGTGGCACCGGCATCGGGTGCGGCATTCATGAACAATGTTCTCAGAGAAGATGTGCCGCACGACAGCCCGGGTCCTGCGGTGACACTGGCCAATGCCCCGGAAAAAGAGGATGATTTTTATCTGGTCCCCCGGGTGGTAAAGTAACCGGAAAGGAAAAACACGAATGGATTTGCATGCATTGAGCCTGGCCCGGGCCTCCCGGCTGCTGGGGGAGAAGAAAATATCCGCCACGGAACTGACAAGGGCGTTTCTGGCACGTATCGAGACCCACGACAAAACCTTCAACAGTTTTATCACCAGGGATGCATCTGATGCCCTGGCCCAGGCTGAGTCGGCGGACCGTGAGATCGCCTCGGGCAATCACGGCGTGTTCACCGGCATTCCTTTGGCCTTGAAAGACCTGCTGTGTACAAAAGGGATGCGCACCACCTGCGGATCGAAAATTCTGGATAATTTTGTGCCGCAATACGATGCCACGGTGGTGGAAAAATTGAGGCAATCCCATGCCGTGTTCATGGGTAAAACCAATATGGACGAGTTCGCCATGGGATCTTCCACGGAAAACTCCGCCTATTTTCCCACCCTCAACCCCTGGCATGTCGATTACGTGCCCGGCGGGTCCAGCGGCGGATCGGCTGCGGCGGTGGCGGCGCAGTTCTGCAGCGCGGCCCTGGGGTCTGACACCGGCGGGTCCATCCGGCAGCCGGCATCCCATTGCGGGGTAGTGGGGCTCAAGCCCACCTATGGCCGGGTGTCCCGGTACGGGCTGGTATCTTATGCCTCTTCTCTGGACCAGATCGGTCCCATTGCCCGGACCGTGGAAGACGCGGCACTGATAATGAATTTGATTGCCGGCCATGATCCCAAAGATTCCACGTCCGCACCGGAACCGGTGCCGGATTTCACCGCCGGGATGGCGGATTTCGAGAAAAACGGGCTCAAGGGCATGACCGTGGGTATTCCAAATGAATACATAGACATGCCGGGCATCGATCCGGATGTGCGGGCCGTGTTCGACAATGCAAAGCAGGTTCTGGCATCGCTGGGAGCAGACATTCGATCCGTCTCTTTGCCCCATGCCCAGTATGTGGTGGCGGCCTACTATATCATCGCCCCGTGCGAGGCCAGTTCCAACCTGGCCCGGTTCGACGGGGTCAAGTACGGGTTCCGGGCCCCGGACACCGACGATCTTGTCGAGATGTACAAGCAGACCAAATCCATTGGATTCGGTGCCGAGGTGCAGCGACGGATTATCATCGGCACCTATGCCCTGTCTGCCGGATATTACGATGCATACTACGGCAGGGCCTCTCAGGTGCGCGCGTTGATCATGGATGATTTTGCAAAGGCGTTTGACACCTGTGATATCCTGCTGGCGCCGGTGGCCCCGACCCCGGCGTTCAAGATCAAAGAAAAGATCGATGATCCGTTGACCATGTATCTGACCGATATTTTCACGTTGTCCGCCAACATGGCGGCGGTTCCCGGCATTTCCGTGCCGGCGGGATTTTCGGCAGACGGGCTGCCCATCGGTGTTCAGATGATGGCCCGGCGGTTTGACGAGTCGTCCCTGGTGCGGGCCGGATACGGCATGGAGCAATCGTTGAACCTGGCACCGCGGTTCCCGGACCTTTAAATCAGGAGGAGACCATCATGAGCAATGTTCAACCCCAGGGAGAGGCCTTGAAAAAGGCCATTGAATGGATCAGTGACCAACGCCGGAAACATCCGGACATGTCTGCGGTCAAACTGGCCAATGACGCGGCCCTGAAATTTGATTTAAGTCCCAAAGATTCGGAGTTTCTGCTGCGGTTTGTGAAAAAGGACGTCTGAATGATCCGGATTCTGCCGGATATTCTGTCCAATCAGATTGCCGCCGGCGAGGTGGTGCAGCGGCCGGCATCCGTGGTCAAGGAGCTGGTGGAAAACAGCATCGACGCCAAAGCCGCCCGCATCACCGTGGAGATGGACAACGGAGGGAAATCGTTGATCCGGGTGTCGGACGACGGCGCGGGGCTCCCCCGGGACCAGGCATTGCTGGCCATCGAGCGGTATGCCACCAGCAAGATTTTTACCAAAGAAGACCTGTTTGCCATTGCCAGCTTCGGATTCCGGGGCGAGGCCCTGCCGTCCATTGCTTCGGTGTCCCGGTTCTGCCTGGTGACAAGACCCCATGACGCAGACGCCGCCACCCGGGTGGAAATGGCCGGGGGCAAGCTGATGCAGGTGTCGGACACCGGGGCCCCTGCCGGCACCATGGTGGAGGTCAGGCATCTGTTTTCAATACCCCGGCCCGGCGCAAATTTCTCAAGACCGACACCACGGAAGCGGCCCACATTACCGATACCCTGTCCGGCCTGGCCCTGGGCAATCCGTCCGTGGGATTCCGGCTGTTTTCCCAGAACCGGCTGGTCAAGCATTTTCCGCCGGACCAGGACCTGCGCAACCGGGCCATGCTGGTGCTGGGCGATGATGTGGCGGATCATCTGTATCCAATGCAATATTCAGCCGGTGATATCCGGGTGACCGGGGTGTGTGCCAATCCGGCCGTGACAAGGGCTTCGGCCGGGCGGATCTATCTGTTTGTCAACCAGCGTCTGGTCCATGACAAAGGGGTGGTGGCGGCCCTGTTCCGGGGATATGCCGGCCGGATCATGAAAGGGCGGTATCCGGTGGCCGTGGTCTGCTGTGAGCTGCCCTGCGACCGGGTGGATGTGAATGTGCATCCGTCCAAACGGGAAATCAAGTTTCTGGATGCCCGGCCGGTGTACCAGGCTGTGACCGCAGCCGTGACCACGGCATTGACGGCGGCCCAGAACCAGGTGGCGACCTATGCCCGGTCCGGACAGCATCCGGAATCCCGGCCGGGACCTGAGATCACAGCAGACCGGTTCACGCAGGCGCCGCTTGCCTGGGAACCGGATCCCCCGCCAGCCCCCGCTTTGGGTTCCCGGAAACCCGCAGATGCTTTTGAAGGTTCTGCCAAAGAGAGCGACGCGGATCTTTGTGCGTCATTCAGTTCCCCTGATTTGCCGGACCAGGTTCAGCAGACGTCCGAACCTTTCAAGATCCCGGAGACGACCCCGGATCGATCCCGTCCGCCCCGGGTGGTAGGGCAGGTCCTGGGCACCTATATCGTTGCGGAACAGGCGGATTCTTTGATGCTGGTGGATCAGCATGCAGCCCATGAACGGGTGATGTACGAGGCATTGACACACCGGCACGCGCATCTGCCGGCAGACACCCAGTATCTGCTGGTGCCGGAAACACTGGAGCTGGGCGCCAGGGAAGCGGATCTGCTGTCCGGCATGCTGCCGGACCTGGCGGCCATGGGGCTGGTGATCGAACCGTTCGGCGGGACCACCTTCGTCATCAAGGCTGTGCCCGGCCTTCTGGATCAGACGTCTGTCAAACCCATGGTGACGGCGATGGTGGACACCCTGATGGAAACCGGGGATACGGCAATCAAGGACCAATGGCGGGAGACCTGCCTGATGTCCATGGCCTGCCACCATGCGGTCCGTGCCAACCGGATCATGAGCCATCAGGAGATGGAAACCCTGATCAAAGATCTGTGGGCCTGTGGGAATCCGCTTCACTGCCCCCACGGCCGGCCCACGATTGTCACCTTTGACAAATACCGGATGGAAAAGCTGTTTAAAAGGGTTGTTTGACGATGATGGATCATATATAATAGCCAATCTTTCTCATAAACCGTAAGGAGTGTTGTTTTGAAAATTCGATTGCTTTTCATTGTTTTTGTTCTGCTGGGACTCGTTTCCCCGGCAGTCCATGCCGCTCCGAAAACCGTGGCGGTGCTGCCCTTTACCATGAACTCCCCCCAGGACCTGACCTTTTTGCAGAACGGGCTGTTTTCCATGCTCTCGTCGCGGCTGTCCGACTCCGGCAAGGTGGATGTTCTGGACCGGGCTACCGTGGATGCGGCCCTGGCCGGTGCTCCCGCAGACCTGACCCAGGACCGGGCCAAAGATATCGGAGAGCAGCTGGGCGCGGATTACGTGCTGTTCGGCAGCCTCACCCATTTCGGGGAAAGTGTGAGCCTGGATGCGGCCATGGTGGATATCACCGGCGACCAACCAGCCCTGACGTTTTTTGAACAGAGCAACAACATGGGGGATGTGATCCCGCTGGTGAACACCTTTGCCGGGGATATCAATCTCAAAGTGTTCAACCGGTCCATTGCCAATGAACTCTATGTTCAGCCGGTTCAGGAAGGGCCTCAGGCCCCGGGCGGATTCCAGGCTGCAGGGCAGGGTACGGCTTACCAGGGCGGGTTCGTCAACATGCAGCAGCCCGGCGGCGGGGGATTTGCCACCCATCTGAAGTTTGAAGGAGTTATCACGGCCATGGCAGCCGGGGATCTGAACAAGGACGGCACCATTCAGGTGGTGGCGGCCACTGACGATACCCTCATGATCCACCAGATGTCCGGAAACCAGCTGGTGCTGGAAAAGCAGCTGGAATATGCCTCCACCAACCGCATCGTGTCCCTGGACATCGCCGATATCAACGGCAACGGGTTTCCGGAAATTTTTGTCACCAGCCTGACCATTCACCGGGACGGTCTCCAGTCGTTTGTGGTGGAATACAATGGATCTGATTATGTGACTCTGGTGGACAACCAGTCCTATTACTACCGGGTGCTGTCTGCCCAGGATGGCTCCCAGACTCTTCTGGGCCAGCATACCGGTGACAGCCCGTTTGACGGGCGTATTTATTCCCTTCAGGCCGACAATGCCGGCTATACCCGGCAGAAACCGGTCCGGTTTCCCAGGAACACCTCCGTATTGTCTATGGCCCGAGGGCCTGTTACCAGTGAAACAGCAGATGAATATGTGATGACCAACCGGTTCGGCCGGCTGGTGGTGACCAATGACAGCGGTTCCACGGAATGGGAAAGTACGGAAAAATACGGGGGCACGGCCCATGTGTGGCTCATGCCGAGCAATGACACGGATGCTTCCTACCGGGAACGGATATACATTCATCCCAGAATGACGCTGTATGATATGGATGCAGATGACAAGCCGGAAATTCTGGCGGTCCAGAACAATGAGTTCGGCGGCGGTGCAATCGGCCGGTACAAGCGGTTTAAAAACGGCGCCATCAAGGTGCTCTCCTGGAACGGCATTGCCCTGGCACCAATTTTTCAGACCACTGCCCTGCAGGGCTGGATCAGTGATTTTGCCATTGCCGATATCACCGGGGACGGCAAAGAAGAACTGGTGGTGTCAGTGGTGACCCAGACCAAACTGGCGATTTTGTCCAAGGACAAAGCCTCCAGTATCATTTCCTATGAATTGAAATAATGGGAAAATAATAAAAAAAAGATTGACAATGTTGTATAAACTGCTTTAAAAGGGATACTGATTTGGTGCTGTGCCCTTAAAAGGAAGGCATGGTGCCCGATTTCAGGTGGTTATTTAAAAAAATTAAGGAGAAAAAGATGAAAAAATTAATGGTTTTGGTTGCAGCCCTGGCATTGGTTGCAGCTTCCGCAATGACAGCAGCAGCCGCTGACTGGAATTTTTACGGGTCCGCCCGTGTTGCCACTTTCTATGTTGACCAAGACTTCGATTCTGACAAAAGCATTGGCGACCTTTTAGACAATGACAACACAAGCTACGAACAGGCCCTGAATGGCAACTCCCGTATCGGTGCCAATGTGAAAGTGTCTGACGAACTGACCGGTGGCTTTGAATACGGTACCGGTGCTAATGTTCGTAAGCTGTTTGGTGAATGGAACTTTGGTGCCGGCTCTCTGCTGGTAGGCCAGACTTACACTCCCCTGAACATGTTCTACTCCAACCAGGTGTACGCTGCTGACAACGACCTGCTGGCCCAGGGTGGTGTATACTCCGGTCGTGATGCCATGATCCGGCTGAAATTCGGTGACTTTCAGATTGCTGCAATCGCTCCCGACACCAGTGCCATTGCCGGCCTGGCTGGCACAGAAACTGATTTTCCGGCAATCGAAGCCCGGTACCTCTTGACAATGGATGCATTCCAAGCACAACTGGCTGGTGGTTATCAGACCTATGAAATCGGCGGTCTTGATGTGGATTCCTGGGTGGTTGCCCTTGGTGGAAAAGCCGACTTCGGTGCAGTCTATATGGGCGGTAATGTGTTCACCGGTGAAAATGCCGGTAACCTGATGGCAGTTTCTGTAGACGGCGACAATGCCTGGGATGACGGCTTTGCTGTTTATGACGCAGTAAACAACAAAATTGAAGACAATGATGTCTTGGGTTTCATGGTTGCCGCTGGTTTCAAAGCCAATGACATGTTGGCCTTTGAAATTGGTTACGGCTGGGCAGAAACTGATGTTGCCAATGTTGAAAACGAAGTGCAAGCCTACTATGTGCAGTCTACCATTACCCTGGCTCCCGGAGTCTTCATTACCCCTGAAATCGGTATGTTTGACGGTGTAGAAACCGGCAGCCAAGAAACCCTGTACTATGGTGCCAAATGGCAGATCAACTTCTAATTTGGGTTTATATAGCCTGACTTAGATGTATTTTTAGCGAAATACCCACCACCTGAAATTTCCTTCGGCGGCCTGATGACAACCTGTCATCAGGCCGCCGCTTTTTTTATTAAAAATGTTTTATCGCCAGCATACCGCCCCTGGCAGGGAACCTTGCTGCCGGCCTGGAATCCTTGGGGGCTCCGACAGTCCGGCAGTAAGGCCCCCCGCCAGGGGCTCCAGCTGTGCAGGGAAAATTCGGATTCCGGTTATGATGCCTTGTTCCCTTCTGCCATCAACCACTAGTGCCGGGCGGTCCCTGTGGGTCGCAAATCCCATTCTGCAGCAGTTGCTACAGGGTGTTGGGCATGCGAAGCGTTAAGAACGGCAAACTGTGTGAGGACACACCTGCCCGCAGTTTTTGCCGTTTCGCACAGCATGCCCTACAGCCTGTGCAGCAGCGGCAGAGGGTGAAGACCCACATGGACCGCCCGGCACGGGTCGTTTGATAAAAAATAAGGAAAGATGTCGCTTACATGTTCAGAATAAGCTGTAAATGGGAGGAGAGAGGCCGAGGCCGCTTAACTCTATTTTAACAGGCCCAGGATCTCAGAGCCGTTTTTTGCTGTTTTGATCGCTTCCTTGATTTCTTCCAGCGTCTCGAGGTCGCCAATGGCGTTTACCTTTGCCATTACCGCATCAATATCTTCCGGAAACTTGAGGGTGATGCCCAGTTCGACGGCCTCTCTGAGGCCTTCCAGCTTACCCATCTTTTGGCCTCTTTTTTGGCCTTTTTTTTGGCCTCTTTTCTCGCCTTCAACGAGACCTTCCAGCTTGCCTTCATTCCGTAGTTTTTCTGCCAGTGTCATAATATATCCCCCCGTGTCCTTGGAAATAGCCTGTTCCGCTATCTCCTTAATTTGTTGTAATGACAGTTCATCTTCATCCAGGACAGATGCAAGATACCGAACCACTGTCTCCAGATATTGCAACCCGGTTTCCTTTTCCATCAGAGCCCTGAAAAGAGAAAAAATATCAGGCAGCCTGTACCTCAGTTCCTGTTCGGAAATGTGTTTAAACAACAACATCATCACCCGAATCATTACCGTCCCTTTAATCTGGTCATCCGGGAACCGGTGAAGATCGTTCAGCTCGAATTTGAAATCCGGGATGTAACCGGCAAGATCCTCCACCGGACCGGACAGCAAAGAGCTCAGACTTACATTGTCTTCCGGCCATTCTTTTCTGCCGTGGCAGATCAGCAGCGGAATCACAATGGGCAGTTTGAAAGATTTTCGCTTGCGCTGTTTGATATGCAGACGCCAGATCTTGACCATATATTCCAGCAGCTGGAGATGCACAAATCTGTCATAATAGCTTTTATGCTCGAACAGTACATAAACGAATCCCGGACTGCCGCCAACCAGATTCACCTTGTAGAGCATATCTGAATAATAGTCAGCCATATCCTTTTCGATAAAGCTGTCCTTGCTGATTTCCAGGGTGGACAGATCCATCAGCTTCAGTACCCGGTCAGGCAGATAGTTTTTCAAAACACTTCGGGCGTTTTCCAGATCGCTGTTGATCTTCCGGAACAGCTTATCATGAGGGTTGACGACCCGCCTGGTATTTTTCTTGTCTGTCATATTGGAATTTTAACCGGAGCCGGGGGTTACGTCAAGGGGTATTGGACACACCTGCCCGCAGTTTTTGCCGTTCAGCACAGCATGCCCTACAGCCTGTGCAGCAGCGGCAGAGGGTGAAGACCCACAGGGACCGCCCGGCACGGGTCTTTTGCATAAAATTTCAGAATGACTGGGACCGGCTCTGCCCTGACCCTGGCGAAATAAAAAAGGGCGGCGCACAAAGTGGTATCGGTTCAAATACTTTGTACACCGCCCAGCCGACGGTTCAACATTAAAAAAGGTAATGTTTAGAATCTAAAGGCGACTCCCAGTGCAACCGCATTGTTCTGCTTATCATATTTGACCGGACTGCCCATGGCATCCAGTGCGGTTTGTTCATCATAAAAGTTGGTCATCACACCCAGGTCGATGGTGATATTTTTTCTCACATCATACCCCAGACCGCAGAAAAAAGAGTGGGCGTCCAGGGCCGGGCTCATTTTTTCCGTCAGCCCGAAATCCTGGGCATCCATGCCCACATCGGTATACATGTAGCCGATGCTGCCCCGAAGGTTATCCATAAAACTGTAGGTGGCGGAAACGGCAAGATCCCAGCTGTTGTCCACCAGATCTTCAGTACCGTCCCAGTCGGCATCCTCTTCCAGGTAATAGGTGAATGAAGTGTTCAGATTGAGTTTGTCCATGGCATCCCAGGAAGCCCCCAGACCTAAGACCGCCGGCAGATCCCGGTCGGATTTGGCACCCTGGGTTTTTCCCAAAGCACCTAAAACCCCGGCTCCCAGAAGGGTTGTATCCTGTACGGTGGTCTCGAATTCCAGTTCCACCTGAGATTCATACCGGACGGCAAAGACCAGGTCTTCTCTGGGTTTGACGTTCAGGCTGGCCACCCATCCCCAGCCGTCCGCTTCTTCATCATAAGAGCCGAAAACGGCTCCCAGGGGGGATGTCGTGTTGGCAAACGCTTCCACATCCTTGGTGGCATCCACATACCGGATGCCGGCTGCCATGGAAAACATCTCGTTGAACCGGTAGGCGCCGCCCACAGTATAGGTGATATAAAAGCTGTCCGCTTCAATTTTTTCATTTGAGAGAAGAGTTCCATTAATCAGGGGGTTTGGGTCTAAAAATAAAGAGGCCCCGATTTCATTTGTGATGGTGTTGCCGGAGTCATATTTTACCGACCCACCGCCGCAGTTGTTGGTAATTGAACCAAACACCCCCCAGGGCCCGGCTTTATACGTCGCGAACAGCCCCGGGATCATGGAAGGTTCATCCTGATCCCGGGTGACCACCGGCCCGCCGGGAAATTTGGTGTATTCTTGTTCATAATCTTTCCAGATGTAATGCACGTCCAGGCCCAGCCCGATGCCGTCCTGCTGATACATGATGCCGGCCGGGTTATAGGCGGCAATGTCCACCCCATCTGTGGCTGCGTTCCGTGATCCGGTGGCGATATACCGGGCCGACCAGTTTTGTTTGTTTTCAATCCCTCCTGCCAGGGCGGTTTGTGAAAACACACCGACCAGCATCATCACCAGTGCCGTGAAAATACTCACACTTGCCTTTTTTCCCATCTGCGTCTCCTTTTCAAAAAATTACATGTCATTAAAAACAGCTTTCCAGCTTGTAAGGCCTTGATAATCAGTTCACTCATTTTGTCATGTATCCTTGACACGTCCCGGTGTCAAGTGTTTTTGCAGATAAACACGGTTTGTTGGGTGTTTTTTTATTGCAATTGCCGTCTCATGTTTCTATAAACGGAAATCCGCTCTATCAGTTGCCGGGTTCTGCGAACCATTTTTTTTTGGGCGAAATAACGAAAATAACTGGATACCGGGATGGTTTCTTTGTTGTCGAAACGGCCTTTCAAATCAATGACAAACGGCTGGTAACTGCCGTCATTTTGCCGTTTTAACACAATATTTTTAAGGTTCAGGTCAAACAGCCGGGTGTCTTTTTGTGTCAGGAACCTGCAAAAATCAGCTGTTATTTGTTGAATATATGCGATATCGCAATTATCCTGATAAACAACGATATCCCAGATGGTTCTGGATATGGCCCCGTCATCATCCCGGATACAATCACACACAAGTCCTTTGCCCAGGCTCGTGGTGACAAATCCATAGCAGTGACTGATGCAGAACAGATCGATCTGTTCACGCATCAACGCCTGATATCCCCGCAGTTCCTTTATATTGGATCGATTCTGTGCTTTTTTGTCTCCGGTTGCCACTTTGATCACCAATCCCCTGTCTGTCGGATGCCGGTAACAGGCCCGGGTTCTTCCCTGATTGATCAAAAGGCTGTCATAAAGGGCAAGCATGTTTCTCCAGGGGATCTCTAATTATTGTTGGGAAACCGGTTTTGCCGATCCGTTGCTGGTCAATGCCAGTACAGCAAAAAAGGCAAACAAAGCCTGGTACCAGGAACTGTAAATATTTGAGCCGGCCAGTCCGTTGACCAGAAAAACCACCGGCCAGGTTGCCAGGCCGAATTGCCACGGCGTGCTGTTTTTCACCACCGCCCATATACACGATGCAAACACCCCTAAAAAAGATAACAGACCCAGAATACCGGTACATGACAGCAGCATCAAAAACAGGTTATGGGCATGGTAGGCTTTTTGGATATCAAACACCTGTCCCGTGGGTGCCACATAGGGTGAAACCGCCCCTGATACGGCAAAATCCGCAAACATATCCATATAAGCGGACACCCCGACCCCCAGAAAAAAATGCTCCTGCCACATGGCAACAGATATCCGCCATATGGCAATACGGTCATAAACTGTCCGCAAATTCCACCCTTCAACATATTGCACCGTGATCCAGATACCGGCCGCAAGCAGAACCGGCAGTAACATTTTTTCAGCCCAGCCCATTTTTTTGTATCTGGAAATGAAAACCGCAAAGACGATCCCGAAAAAAGAGGCAATAATGGCAGTTCTTATGGTTGTCTGAACCAGGATGATCAAAGCAACCGCCCCGATGGCAAATAATGGCATCCGTAAGTTTGATTTTTCAGACCGGGCCGTCAGTGCCCAGGCAAGAAAAAACGGTGCTGCCATGGCGCATATACCGGCAAACCGGGCAGATTCCTTCAATTTAAGGGCATACCGCTCAAGGGACCGGCCAAACAGATCAAACCCCGCCCCATAGACCATGATGATATTCACACCGGCAAACAACACCCCTGCGGCCAGTCCCCAGACAAAATATCTGCCGATCGGTCTTCTGGTGGAAAGGTCCAGCAGGGCGCAGACAAAAAGTAAAAACCGGATAAAAACGATATCATGTCCTGCGCCTTTACTTCCGGCCCCGTTCAAGACAAGGCTGGCAACAATGCAAAAAAACCATGCGGTCCATGCCAGAAACGCGGGATTTGCAGCAATGCGTGAAAACGGATTTTCCCGCAGAATAACGGCCCTCACCATCCAGGCCAAACCTGTCAGGGCAATCATGGCTTCAAACCCGGCATTTCCGATGACAATCCCCACGGGCACGGCTGCACCAAGAAACAACATACTGTTATCCAGATATCTGCCCCATGTCTTGGTTGTCTCAGTTTTTACACGTTGCATAAAAAATTCCATACACGATTGTTACAAGTTAGCGTTACAGGCTCCTTAAGCGGCGGCTCGTTGTCTTGATTTATCAAACCCGGCATGATGGGGGTGCTGCCATCAATTCGTCATACAGTGCGAGGGTTTTTTCACACATGCGGGCCGTGGTAAAATGAGTGGTCACCCATGCCTTTGCCCGGTGTCCCATGGCCTTTCTTTTGGTTTCATCCTGCACGGCCTCGGCCAGTGCCCGGGCAAATCCGTCTATGTCCGCCGGGGAAAAAAGCCAGCCCGTTTTTTCGGGAATGATGGTTTCAAGGCTTCCGCCATGGGCCGTTGCCACCACAGGCACCCCCATTGCCTGGGATTCCACCCCCACCCGGCCGAATGACTCAGGGTGGATTGACGCACTGATGGTGACATCACTCAGCATGAATGCAGCCGGCATGTTATCACAGTGGCCTGCAAAAACAATGCGGTCTTCAAGGCCTTTTTGCGTTGTTTCTTTTTTTAATTGCGCGGCATAATCCGGATTTTCACGTTCATCTCCCACCAGAACGGCTGTCCATGAAAGATGTTTGATTTTTTCAAGGGCGGACAAAAACAGTCTGTGGCCTTTTAATTCAGTGAACCGGCCGGGAAGCATCAGAACCGGTCCCCTGGTTTTATCAATTCCCCAGTTTGCCCTGAGATCAGCCACCTGGTGGTTGTCGACCAGCAAGGGATCAAAGCAGGTTGCATCAAAACCGCGGTGGATCACTTTCACATGATCACCGCCCACACCATACCGGTCACGGATATGATCCGAAATCAGCTGCGACACCGCAATCACCCGTTCCCCTTTGGTCATGACGGCGGAGTAGGGGTTGACCGAATAAAACCCGTGAAACGTGGTGACAATCCGGGGCCGGGCTGTGTAAGGAAGGGATCTGGCGGCCAGCAGCCCCACCCATGCCGGCACCCTGGAACGCAGGTGCAGGATATCCACCTTTTCCTGGATAAACAGCTGCCGTAACCGGGGAATGCACCCAAGCGCCCTGGGACTTTTTTCGCCCACAGGCAGGGTAATATGCTCGGTGCCGGTTTTCACAAGCGACGCCACCATGGGACCGCCATTGGAAACCACAATGGACCGGTGGCCGTTTTTAACCAGAAACGCCCCGATTTCAAGGGTGCCTCTTTCCACCCCGCCGGTGATCAGTTCCGGAAGCATCTGTACTATTGTAAGCGGTCGGGCCACCATCTTTTCAACATCTCCCTGGCACATCGCCGGGCTTCATTCAATTGGGAATGTGCGGGATATGCTGTATTTTTCATGAATGTCTCAAAAGATATGATTTTTTTCTTTTGTGCCAGAATATCGATGCCCCGGGCCAGGCGGCGCCCCTTTTTTTTCCAGTCCACGGACAAAATCCCCACCCGGCACCCGGCCGTCAGGGCCTCATATACCATGGAAACGGAATCCGCACTCACCCAGACGGCAGATGCTTTGGCATACCGGGTTTCAATCCACCCGGGGCCGGTATCTTCAAAAGGAACAACGGTTGTTTTGGAAATATGTTTTGTCAAATCCACCAGCATAGGCACCATTTCAGGAGGCGTTCGTGGCGAGGTCGACAGGGTCCAGAACATATGGGGCTGTTTTTCAATTATTTGGCGCACCTGGTCCATGATTTTGTCATTATGCCAATGGTGGGTTTTGCGGTCTTTTCCCCCAAGAACGATCAGGCCCTGTAACGGATCATGGGTGTGCCGGTTGACGGCGGTATTGGGCGGGCCCAGGGTGGTGACGATATGGTCTTGTTTTTTGGGTGCATCATGTTCCGGTATAAAGCACAGATCCATAAATTGTGTCAAGGGCCATCCAGGGGTCATGCAGGTAACGGCTTTGCCGCTTTTTTTGTCCCGGTGTAACAGCATGGGTATATGGGTATGGGTGCCTGTGCCTAATATCAGGGCCGGTTCCTCCGGCGGAGCGTCTTGTTTTTTGCCGGGCCAAACTGTGATGAACCTTGCCCAGTCCCAAACATTGCGCCATGCCGTGTAATCGGGCAAATACACCTCCTGCACCTGGACCTGTGTGAATTCTTCCAATGCCTGGATCAGGCCCCGGGTTTGTTTTACATGCCCGGGCCGTGTATCGTAAAATGCCGTAATGGATAATGGGGGTGGGCGCAAAAAATGAAATCCTTGTTTGGTATTGTCTTTCAAAGCCGTGTGAAAGGTTTGGTTTTCCAGCGGTTGTGCACCCAGAAATACTGGTCCGGACATTGCCTTACCATTGATTCCACAGCAGTGACATAGTTCTGGGTATTGATTTCAATATCCTTGATCGGACAGCCCGTCCTTTGCAGCGGTATTTCAGGCAAAAACCGCATCACATACGACTCCTGTTGTTTCACCATAAACACCGGCACCACGGCGGCCCTGGTTCGTAAAACAATTTTTGCCAGACTGTTTTTCGAACAGGCCCGCCTGCCGAAAAAGTCTGTGACCACCCCATTGTACCAGCCGGCATTCTGGTCAAACAGGGTCCCGACAATACCGCCATCCCGCAATATTCTGTCAATTTTTCCGGTTGCCCCTCCCGTGGGGATCATGACCATGCCGAAGCGCTGCCGCATGTCACGTATCAGACGTTCCAGGGGCGGATAATCAAATTTGCGGTAAATCCCGAAAGGGGTGTTCAGTCCGGCTATTGGCGACGCTGCCACAAAAAGCTCGAAATTCCCCAGATGGCAGGTGAGCAGCAGCACGCCGCGGCCTTTTTGTCTGGCTTTTTCCAGATGATTCAGTCCCTTGACGGTAAAATACGGGGTCATGGCCTGGTGTGATTTTCTGTAAAACCAGATGGTTTCAAAAGGGATACTGGCGATATGTTTAAACACCTTTTTTGTAAATCTTTCTGCCTGAGATGGGCTGAATTTTTCCGGATACGCGGTTTGAATATTTTTTAAGGCAACGGTTCTGTGGCGTTTGTCCAGCCGGTACCAGACCAGCCCCAAAATATCTGAAAAAAAAATCAGCACCTTTCTGGGCAGCATGCCCAGAAAGGTCAATACCAGTTTGATCACCTGGGTTGCAATTTTATCTTTAACGGTCATGTACCTTTTCGTTTGGTTGTAACCGGAGTTAAAACAGGTATTTCCAGATTTTCCAGCCGGGTGAATCATCCTGCGGCTGCCACTGGGGGGTCTGCATCAGGTATTCCGGATTTCTGCGCCTGAGTTCATTGATTTTTGCCTGGCGCTCCTGTTCGATTTTTTCCCAGGCCGTGGTGGTCCGGTCAAACACCTGTTTGTTGATGCCGGCGGCAATGCGGCTCACTTTTTCGATAAGTTCGTCACTGTCTTTGGATTGTTCAAAAAAGGTCATATACCGTTTGTTTTCGATATCATGCACCATGACATCGATGCTGAAGGAACCGGCCAGTTTCGTGATACTGCCGTCCAGAACCAGGTCGCTGCCGGTCCGGTTTGCCAGCTGGCCAAGGACCTGGTTTTTGTCTGTGCCGCTCAGATGGGGCAGCACATCCTGTATCTGTCTTTTGGGTACCACATCAACCTTGTCCGGCCAGTCCAGTCGGGTGTGAAGCATGTTCACGACCCCTTGCTGAATATAGGAAAAATCCTCGGATGCATGGATGGTAAACGGCAGCACGGCAATGGTTGCCGGAAGCTCGATCCGGGTATCCTGGGTGTCGGCGGCAGCCAGAGATGCAGGTATCGGCAGGTCGAGATGTTTCAGGACAATCCCGGGGGCCGGAAAAGACAGGATACAGAAACACAGCACACAAACAAATGGTTTAAAATATTTCACGTTACCTCTCCGATTTGAGTTTGGATTGCAGGATAGGGGTGACGATTTTGGGATCTGCCTTGCCCCGGGTCTGTTTCATGACCTGGCCCATGAAAAAGCTGAACAGTTTGGTTTTACCGCTTTGAAAGGCGGCCACTTCATCCGGGTTCTGTGCCAGGACGGCATCTATCAGGGCGGTCAGTTCCGTGGTGTCACTCACCTGTTCCAACCCTTTTTGCCGGACAATGCGCACCGGATCATTCCCGGTTTCAGCCATTTCCTCGAACACGGTTTTTGCGGACGCGGCGGTGATGGTGTTTGATTCCAGCAGGCCCATGAGTCCGGCAAAATGATCTGCCGATACCGGCGATCGGGTGATGTCGATTCCCCGGGAATTGAGCAGGCCCATCAAGGTGGTGGTGATCCAGTTTGCGGTCTGCTTGGCATTGGACAGCTGCGCCATGGCGGCTTCGAAAAAATCAGCCAGGTGAATGTCCGCGGTCAGCACCTGTGCATCATATTCCGACAGCTGATATTCGGAGATGAACCGGTCTTTTTTCTGATCCGGCAGTTCAGGCATCTGGTCTGATACCTGCTGTATCCAGTCGGTGTCCACAATGAGGGGCACCAGGTCCGGATCCGGAAAATACCGGTAATCATGGGCCTCTTCCTTGCCCCGCATGGAAACGGTTCTGTGTTTTTCAGGATCCCACAGCCGGGTTTCCTGGATCACGGCATCCCCTTTTTCCAGTATAAAGGTCTGCCGGTCGATTTCGTATTGAATGGCCTTTTCCACATGCCGGAAGGAGTTCAGGTTCTTGAGTTCCGTGCGGGTACCGAATGCGTCTTGCCCTCTGGGCCGCAGGGATATGTTGGCGTCACACCGGAAACTGCCCTGTTCCATGTTGCCGTCACACACATCGATATATTTGAGGATGGCATGCAGTTTGCGCAGATAGGCCCCGGCTTCGGCCGGGGTGTGCATGTCCGGTTCACTTACGATCTCGATCAGCGGAACGCCGGTTCGGTTCAGGTCCACCAGGCTTTTGCCCCGCACAGGGTCATGGATCAGTTTGCCGGCATCTTCTTCCATGTGAATCCGGGTGATACCGATGATTCTGGCCCCGGTCTGATCGGTTTCGATGTCCAGATGCCCGTGTTCGGCAATCGGGGCCGCATACTGGGAGATCTGGTATCCCTTGGGCAGGTCCGGATAAAAATAGTTTTTCCGGTCAAACCGGCTTTGTTCGGCAATGGTGCAGCAGGTGGCCAAAGCCGCCTTGATGGCGAAAGTCACCGCCTTTTTGTTCAAAACCGGCAGTACCCCGGGCATGCCGGTGCACACGGGGCAGGTATTGGCATTGGGTTCATTGCCGAAGGTGGTGGGGCAGGCGCAGAATATTTTGGTGTCGGTTTTGAGCTGGGCGTGGACTTCAAGACCGATGACAGGTTCAAACTGCATAAACGGTTTTTTCCCCTTTTGAAAGGTTTTATGGGTCACTTATGCCAGCCTGTTTATATAACCCTGCCAGCTTGATTTATCAATGAAATTTTGTATTTGATCCTTTCATGCGCCAGTATAAAGTGTCTTTTTGTGATATTCAGGGCAGTCACAATTTCTGAAGCATCGAGCAGGGCCTTAATTTTTCCATGAATGTTTATTTGTAAAATGGTATAACCCGAATCCAACAAAAGGGAGGTTTCAAAAAATGAGGGCAACGACACGGGAAAATACCCTGTTGATTGCAGAGGTTCTGGCTTTGTATGGCCTGATGGTCACGGGTATCTATCTGATGCCCGGAGATCTTCCCGCTGAACTGGTCCGGGAAAATGGGGTGGTGGAGAATGTATCCGCAGGCGGCCACTTTTTTTTCTGTTTCGTCCTGCTGTATCTGCACCTGACGGGTCTGGTCAGGACCGGCCCGGCCCCGGGATTTTTTGTCCTGCTTCTGGGCCTGCGGGAGCTGGATTTTCATGAACGGTTCACCACCATGGGCATGTTCAAGATCAAGTTTTTTCTCAGCCCGGAAGTGCCCTGGCCGGAGAAAATAGTGGTGACGCTGTTGATTGCCGGACTTCTGGCCTATGGTATTGTCTATGTAAGGCAGTTTCTGCCCGGGTTTAAAAAGGCCCTGATGGATGCCAGGCCCTGGGCGGTTTCGGTCGTGTGCGGGGTTGCCTGTGCTTTGACAAGCAAACTGGTCCTGGACGGAAACTCAGAAATGATTGCCTTTTTTCTGCCCATGCTGGAGAACCCCAGGGGCTTTTCGGGTATCATGGAGGAATGTCTGGAACTTTTCATACCCGTCTTTTTTGTCATGGCCCTGATTCAATATATCGCCTTTGAAAAATCAAAGTGATAAGGATCAGATGGATAAACCAGATCAGAAGACAGGATCAACAAGGGAGCATACTGTATGAAATTCTTTTTGTGTGTCGTGGGCATGGTGATGATCGTGGAGGGCCTGCCCTATTTTGCCTTTCCGGAACGGATGAAAGAGATGATTCAGATCATTGCGGGCCAGGACAGCCAGAAGTTGCGGCGGTTCGGTTTTTTTCTGATGCTGGCCGGGCTGGGGGTGGTGTATGTGGCCATGGAAGCGAACTGATGTTTGATCTGTCTGATTATGACTATGACCTGCCCGATGGTCTGATTGCCCAGAAGCCCTGTGATACCCGCAGCGACTCCCGGCTGCTGCATATCAACCGGCACACGCAGGCATTGTCTCATCACCGGTTTGCCGACCTGCCGGATCTGCTGCAGCCGGGCGACCTGCTGGTGGTCAACGACACCCGGGTGATTCCGGCCCGGCTCATGGGGAAAAAAGCCACCGGCGGCCGGGTGGAGGTGCTGATCATCGATTACGCCCGGGGAATGCAGCAGCTGGAGAAAACCGGATCGTTTCAATGTGAATGTCTGGTCCGGGCGTCGAAGATGCCGAAAACCGGCAGTATCCTGTATTTTTCAGACCGGATCACCGGACAGGTGAAATCGGTCAATGAAGGGATCTGCGAGATCCGGTTTTCCGGCGGAAAACAGTTTGTCGAGTATATGAAATCCGCCGGGTCCCTGCCTTTGCCGCCGTATATCAAGCGGGGTCCGGATGCGGACCTGGCCGATGAAGACCGGAACAATTACCAGACCGTGTATGCAAAAAATGACGGGGCGGTGGCCGCACCCACGGCCGGCCTTCATTTTACCGATCCGTTGATCGGGCAGCTGGCACAAAAACGGATCGACATGGTTCACATCACACTGCATGTGGGATACGGCACATTTGTGCCGGTGCGGGTGGATGATATCCGGGCCCATCAGATCCATTCGGAATATTATTTTTTGTCCGCAGCCACCGCCCAAAAAATAAACGAGGCCAAAGAACAGGGCCGGCGGGTGGTGGCCGTGGGCACCACATCGGTGCGGACCCTGGAATTTACAGCCGATGATCGCGGGCATGTCGCCCCCGGGACGGGCATGTGTGATCTGTATATCTATCCCGGATACCGGTTTAAGTGCGTGGATGCCATGATCACCAATTTCCATCTGCCCAAATCCACATTGCTCATGCTGGTATCCGCGTTTTACGACCGGGAGCGGATGCTCGATGCGTATGCCGTGGCCGTGGCGGAAAAATACCGGTTTTTCAGTTATGGCGATGCCATGCTCATTGAATAAACCCCAGGAGAGGTGTTTTTGAGATTTACGTTAATAAAAAAATCGGTCCGAAACCGGGCCCGGCTGGGCATCATCCAGACCTCCCGGGGCCGGATCGAGACCCCCATTTTCATGCCCGTGGGCACGGTGGGGTCGGTGAAAGCCCTGACCGCCGATGACCTGAAGCACTGCGGCGCACAGATCATTTTAGGCAATACCTATCATCTGTATCTGCGGCCCGGGTGCGAGGTGATCTCGCATATGGGCGGGCTTCATGACTTTATCCGGTGGGACCGGCCCATGCTCACCGATTCCGGGGGGTTTCAGTTTTTTTCCCTGGCAAAACTGGCCAAATTTAACGAAGACGGGGTGGCGTTCCAGTCCCATATCGACGGGTCCCGGCACTTTTTTTCACCGGAAAAAGCCGTGGAGATCCAGACTATTTTAGGATCGGATATCATGATGTCGCTGGACTGGTGCATGGGATATCCCGCCACCCTTGATCAGGCGGAAACCGCTCTGGAAAAAACCACGGCCTGGGCAAAAAAAGGGTATGACTACTGGCAGGCACAAGGTGCGCCCAACAACCTGTTCGGCATTGTCCAGGGGGGGATGTACAAGGATCTTAGAACCCGTTCCGCCGACCAGCTGATGCAGATCGATTTTCCCGGATTTGCCATCGGGGGGTTGTCCGTGGGAGAACCCACGGACATGATGTACGAGATGGCGGACCATACCCTGCCGCTTTTGCCTGAAAACAAACCCCGGTACATCATGGGGGTGGGAACGCCTGAAAACCTGGTGGAGTTGACAGCCATGGGGTGTGACATGTTCGACTGCGTCATGCCGTCCCGTAATGCCCGAAACGGGAAGTTGTTCACTTCCAGGGGCGATATCAACATTCCCAATGCCCGGTTCAAATTCGACACCCGGCCCATTGACGAGACCTGCGCCTGCTATACCTGCCGGAACTATACCCGGGCCTATCTGCGTCATCTGTACAAATCCAGGGAACTGCTGGCCTATCGCCTGAACACCATCCATAACCTGTATTATTACCTGGATCTGATGGCACAGATGCGCCAGGCCATTAAAGCGGATACGTTTGACGCATTCAAACGGCAATTTTATGACACAAGGGCGACGGGTGCCTGACATTCAAAGGAGATGAGAATATGCATGAAATGGGAATCGCCCAGGAACTGGTCCAGATTGCGTTGAATGCGCTGCCCGCGGATCTGAAAGACCCGAAGGTCGAGTCGTTGAATCTGAGGATCGGCAAGCTGTCTTCGGTGGTGCCCCACAGCCTGACGTTTTGTTTTGAAATTATCACCAAAGACACGCCCCTGGAACATGCCCGCCTGAATATCGAGATGGTGCCGGTGGTGATTCGCTGCGATACCTGCGGCAGGCAATGGGAAGCAGAAACCCCGGTGTTCCGGTGCCCGGATTGTGAGCACGGTCAGGTTCGGCTGATCTCCGGCCGGGAGATCGACATCGATTCGTTGACACTTTTGGATTAAAATCAATACATGGTGCAATGATTGACAAATGTGTAAAAACACATTAATATCGACATCAAATTCATGGGAAAAAACGGGTCTGCGATGACAAAATCCCAAAAAAGAAATCAGAAGATCAGACAGAATCAAAACAATGTCAAGTTTCATGATTTTATGACCTGGCTTCAAGAAAACGGGTTTGTGCTCCATCGCATCAGCGGAAGTCACCATGTTTTTATTCATCCGGTGATTGAAACCCCTGTTAATGCCCAAAAAAAGAAAGATGGAACAGCAAAGGCGTATCAAATCAAACAGGCCATTATGATTATTGATGGAGAGTGAACATGGAATATACGGTAAAAATTTTTCCTGATCCAGGGGGAGACGGGGATTATATCGCTGAAATAGAAGAGCTTAAAGGGTGTTCGGCATTTGGTGAATCACCGGAGGAGGCGTTGCGGGAAGTAGAAATTGCCATGCAATTGTGGATTGAAGCCGCAAAAAAATATGGCAAGCCAGTTCCCGGACCGAAAAACAAAAAAATCAGTGAACCCAAAAAGCGGTTTAATGTCATGTTTCCAGTTTCGCTTCTTTCGGATGTGGATGAATATCGGGGAAAATATGGTATGAAACGATCCGAACTTCTTGCTGCCGCTGTAAAGAAGTACATTTCATCCAACCGAAAAACGCACTATCGGCTTTAGTTGAAAACATGATGTTCAATTGGTAGTAATCCCAAAAAATTTGAAAAGGCCACTGGATAGATGGAAATCAAGATTCGAAAAAATATTCTGGAAAAAAATCTGACGGAAGCAGAAAAAAACCGGCACTATTTCCGTGAAAAAAACGTGTTTGTGCTGAATATGATGTCATCCCCGGGATCGGGCAAAACCCAGACCCTTTGCCGGACTCTGGAGCAGCTGATGCCCGATATTCAGGTGGGGGTGATCGTAGGGGATATCTGCACCACCAATGATGCGGACCGCCTGTCGGAAACCGGCGCGAAAGTGACCCAGATCAACACCGACCAGTTCGGGGGAGACTGTCATCTGTCCGCTCCCATGATCGATACAGCGGCAAGAAAACTCGGATGTGATGACCTGGATCTGTTGATTGTGGAAAACATCGGCAATCTGGTGTGCCCGGCGGAGTTTGATATCGGGGAAAACGCCCGGGTGGTCGTGTTGAGCGTTACCGAGGGAGAAGACAAACCATTGAAATATCCCCTCATGTTTCAGGTGTCGGATGCCGCGATTTTGAACAAGGTGGATCTGCTGCCCTATCTTGACTTTGATGCGCCCCTGGCAGTGGAGAACATGAAAAAAGTGCATCCGGGCATGCCGGTGTTCGAACTGTCCGCCAAAACCGGACAAGGATTTGATCCCTGGCTGACATGGCTCAAACAGCAACTTTAACAGCCGGGGTCAGGCCTTGCCTTTTTGACGTTTTGTCCAAAAACGTCAAAAAGACAAGGCCTGACCCCAGTACCCGGAAGTGGAGGTAGCATGGAGAAAAAACGAACCGCATTTGCCGGCACCTGGTATCCGGATTCGGCAGATGCCTGCAAAACAGCGATTCAAAAATTTTTAAATGAAAAATCCGGTCCGGCAAAAGGGCGTTTCATGGCCGGAATTGTTCCGCATGCCGGGTGGGTTTTTTCCGGGAGCATTGCGTGCCGGACCATTGCCAGCCTGGTGCCGAATGGAGAATCCCTGCCCGTGGATACCATTGTGTTGTTCGGAGCCCACATGCACCGGCAGTCCGAACCCTTTATCATGACCCACGGCGCCATTGAAACCCCGCTGGGAGACATCGAAGTGGACGGGGAACTGGTGGATGCCCTGTGCGACAATATCAGCGTCCGCAAACGGTCGCCGGGCAGGTTCGTGGATGATAACACCCTGGAGCTGCAGTATCCGTTTATCAAATATTTTTTTCCAACGGCCAAAATTGTTGTCTGCGGGGTGGCCCCGTCTTTTTTTGCACCCATTATCGGCACCATGGCGGTTGAGGCTGCCGATACCCTGACCCGGCACATCCGGGTGATCGGTTCCACGGACATGACCCATTACGGACAGAATTTCGGGTTTACCCCGGCCGGCCCGGGCAGAAATGCCGTGGACTGGGTCAAGACTGAAAATGATGCGGCAGGCATCGACGCCATGAAAGCCATGGAGGACAAGACCATTCTTGCCCAGGGCCTGGATCATCATAACATGTGCTGCCCCGGAGCGGTGGCTGCCACCGCTGCCGCCGCCACAAAAATGGGGGCCACAAAACCCCGTTTGCTGGACTATGCCACCAGTTTTGATAAAAATCCGTCGGATTCCTTTGTGGGGTATACCGGGCTGCTCTATGGAATGGATTGATCGGTCGACCTGCAAGTGTCAGAAAGAATAGGAAACAGTGATTGACGTATATTCCTGATCCTCTTTCTGGATGTCGTATTCTCTGGTCTGATACACATACGAATACGTGATTTTAAAGCGGTGAAATATGAAAGCCACGCCGGCGACCCCCTGCACGACCAACGGTTTTTTGTCGACACTGTGACTGTCCCGGAACGTGTTGCCGTCCAGAAAGATGTTCCGGATCACGGCACTGGTATTGACCCCTGCGAAAACATGGCAGCCTAAGCGCTGTGATACCGGATAAAACCGGGAGTCGTCCTCATCCATGGGGGCGTTGGTGTCCGATCCCGGGCGGATCAGAAATGTCCCGAAATCATTGGGCAGGTGCCAGCCGATTCTGGCCTGTGCTCCGGCATTGACACCGGTGAGCGCATTGCCCAGTGCAGCGCCCAGGTGCGGAATGACGTCGAACCCAAATCCTTTCCCCAGGTCTGATTTCAACAGCTTCCATTTCCGTTCATAATGCAAATTGAGGAACGGTTCGTCTTTCAACTGGTGATCCCATCCTTTAGGCTCGGTGGTGTCGATGAACTTGTGCCAGGTTTTCTGGACCTGTTCCGCATAGGAATGGGGACCCACGATCCCGACGTTGATTTCAAACGAGTCCATCCGCCGGCTGTCTTTGGCATGGAAACCCGCGCCCAGATAGGTGATGCCGGCATAGGGGCGGTCATCTAAAATCAGATCGCTCCGTTCCAGATCCTCGGGCGCATACATGTTCTGTCCGATGGACACGGACACATTCCGGACGGTCCCGGGTTTGTTCACAAACGGCAGGGAATCGATGAAATCCCGGCTCCAGGCGGGCGTATGCACTTCATGGTAATCAGACAGGTCCCGGGAGATCCAGGCCAATTTGATCCCGTTGGTGTATTCCCTGTCCGTGCCGGTGAACACATCGTTTTCCAGATAAAAAGTGAAGGTATCGTGGGCCCTGGGATCTTTTTGAGCCAGACACGGATCAGGCCCGACCAGTATCACGCATAGAGCACAAATGATACCGATGGCATACCACCGCCAGGGGCCGGCCACCGGAAGATGAATGCCGGTGATGCGTTTCAATGGAGGTCTGTTTTTGATGATTTGCCACATTTTTTGTCTCATGTTCGCGTGTCAACCGCTCCGGGGGTTAAGCCCTCCGGGCCGCCCGGCGGATCCGCTGAACGGTTCTGTCTTTTCCCAGCACCAGCAGCATTTCAAAAATTCCCGGACTCACCGTGGTGCCGGTGACCGCCACCCGCAACGGCTGGGCGATTTTGCCGAACCCCAGATCGAAATCCGCCATACTTTTTTTGAAGACCGCTTCCAGGGCCGGCTGGGTGAACTCCGACAGCGCATCGATCGCATCCGCGGTCTGATTGAGCATGTCACAAATTTCGGGCGTCAGGAATTTGGCAGCTGCTTTTTCATCCATTTCCGGTTCATCCACGTAATAAAACCGGGCGGCCGCCGCCATGTCCTTCAGGGTTTTGCTCCGGGGCTGAAGCGTTTCCACCACCTGGCGGGTAAACAGGTCATCCGCGGCCTCGATGCCAAGGGTTTGCAGGTGCGGCAGCAAAGGGGGCACCAGTTCCGCAGCCGGTTTCGTCTGGATGTGCTTGGCATTCAAAGCGGTCATCCGGGTGATATCAAACATGCCGGCCGACCGGCCCAGATGTTTTAGATCGAATTTTTCGATCAATTCGTTGCGGGTGAAGAACTCCTGATCGCCGTGGGACCATCCCAGCCGCACCAGGTAATTGATCACCGCATCCGGCAGATATCCCATCTCCCGGTATTCACTCACGGACATGGCCCCGTGACGTTTGCTCAACCGGGCCTTGTCCGGACCCAGGACCATGGGCACATGACCGAATACCGGCAGGTCCCCCCCAAGGGCCTGGTAGATGAGGATCTGTTTCGGCGTATTGATCAGGTGATCGTCTCCCCGGATAATGACGGTGACGCCCATGGTCAGGTCATCCACCACCACGGCCAGGTTGTACATGGCGGACCCGTCGCCGCGGCGGATGATGAAATCATCGATTTCCGCGTTCTGAAATGCGGTGTCGCCCTTGACAATATCCTGCACCACGGTTGCGCCGCTGTCGGGCGTTTTGAGACGGACCACGGTGCCCGGTGCGTTTGACAGGGCCCGCTCCCGGCATCTGCCGTTGTACATGGGTTTGAGTCCTTTGGCCCGGGCTTGTTCCCGCATGGCATTGACCTCTTCCGGGGTGCAGGCGCAGTAATAGGCATGACCGTCTTCCACCAGTTTTTCAATATGCCGGTCATGAATTTCTTTTCTTTGGGTCTGAAAATACGGGCCCTCGTCCCAGTCGATGCCCAGCCATTCCAGAGATTCCAGAATCGCGTCCACCGATTCTTTCGTGGATCGGTCCTCATCGGTGTCTTCAATGCGCAGAATAAATTTGCCGCCGGTTTTTCTGGCATACAGCCAGTTGAACAGGGCGGTCCTGGCGCCGCCGATGTGCAGAAAGCCGGTGGGGGAAGGGGGAAAACGGGTGACAACGGGTTTCATAGTATCTCCTTGCATATAGATCCATCTGTAAAATCGCGCCTTTAGGTATCATAAATCATTCAAACAGGCAATACCTATAATGAAAGGTCCAGGTCCTGAAGCGGTTGTTTAGATCTTGACACTTGCTATAAATTAAGGTAATTAAGTTTGTTTTATTGCAGAAAATGCGAATGGATACAACGTATTTGAATTGAACAAATAGTTTAGGAGACACCCATGGCAGTACCCAAGCAGAAAAGCTCCAAATCCAGGGGCAGAAAAAGACGGACCCATTACAAAACCCAGGCCCCGACCGTGACCACCTGTCCCGAGTGCCAGGAACCCAAACTTCCCCATACGGCCTGCCCGGAATGCGGGGCATACAAGGACAGAAACCTCAAAATGACGGCGGATGAATAACCGGTGACATCATGTCCAATGGGCATAAATATTCTCAAGGAACGGTTTTACTATGACCATTGAAACCAAAGTGAAGAAAGTGATTGCAGAAAAAATTCCGGATATCGATATCGAAGATGTGGTGCCCGAGGCATCCCTGATCGATGATCTGGGGGCGGATTCATTGACCATCGTGGAGCTGATCATGTCCATGGAAGAACTTTTCGATATTGAAATCGATGATGACGCCGCTGAAAAACTGGTAACGGTCCAGGACGCCATTGATTTTATCAAATCCAAATCCTGATGTTTTCAAGGAATTTTTCGCATGTCTTTATCCATTATCATCGGCAGTGATCATGCCGGGTTTGAACTCAAGGAAAAAATTCGCACCCATCTGACCGCCGAAGGATACACCGTGGAAGATGCCGGTTCATTCAACGAAACGTCTGTCAATTACGTGGATCATGCCAAAATAGTGGCTCGTGCGGTTTCAGAGGGCCGGTTTTCAAAAGGAATACTGGTGTGCGGTTCCGGTATCGGCATGTCTATGGCGGCCAACCGGTTCAAAGGGGTGCGTGCGGCCCTGTGTTCGGATCTGCTTTCAGCCCGGCTCAGCCGGCAGCACAATGACGCCAATGTGCTGGCTCTGGGCGGTCGGCTGATTGGAGATGTGCTGGCCCTGGAACTGGTGAAAACATTTCTGGAAACCGAATTCGAAGGCGGCCGGCATCTGGACCGGATTCAGTCCATGGACAGTTGAGACATCCGGCGGACAGGACAAAGGCCTGCCTGTATGTGACAAAGGCCTGACAGGCCCTGCCGGGCTGGAAAAAACAAGGAAAGGCAAATGGCTGATCTTGTGACCAATGACCCGCAGATTGCTGGGATTATTGAAAAGGAAACCATCCGTCAGGAACAGGGGTTGAACCTGATCGCCTCGGAAAATACGGTGAGCCCTTCGGTGCTGGCCGCCCAGGGATCGGTACTGACCAACAAGTATGCGGAAGGGTATCCTTCCCGACGGTATTACGGGGGATGTGATTTTGTGGACCAGGCGGAAGACCTGGCCATTGCCAGGGCCAAAAAACTGTTCAACGCCCCGTATGCCAATGTACAGCCGCATTCCGGTTCCCAGGCCAACATGGCGGTGTATTTCGCTTTGTTGAATCCGGGCGACCGGGTTCTGGCCATGGACCTGTCCCATGGCGGACATCTCACCCATGGGGCGCCTGCCAGCTTCTCGGGCAGGCTGTTTGAATTCGCCCATTACGGGCTGACCCGGGATACCCAGACCATTGATATGGATCAGGTGGCGGATCTGGCAAAAACCTTCAAGCCCCGGCTGATCGTGGCCGGCGCCAGTGCCTACCCCCGGATTATCGATTTTCAGAAATTTGCCGATATCGCCGCATCTGTTCATGCCCTGTTCATGGTGGACATGGCCCATATTGCGGGGCTTGTGGCCGGTGGGGTCCATCCCACACCCGTGGGATACGCGGATGTGATTACCTCCACCACCCACAAGACCCTGAGAGGGCCCCGGGGCGGATTGATTCTGGGATCAGCTGATCTGGCGGCAAAAATCAATTCCCAGATTTTTCCCGGTATTCAGGGCGGACCGCTCATGCATGTGATCGCTGCCAAGGCCGTGGCGTTTCATGAGGCGCTGCAGCCCGGGTTCGCCCGGTACCAGCAGCAGGTGGTGGAAAATGCAACCGTGCTGGCAAAAGGGCTCATGAACCGGGGACACAAACTGGTATCCAATGGGACGGACAACCACATGGTATTGATGGATCTGACGGACCGGGGGCTTTCCGGAAAGGAAGCGGAAGAACGGCTCGGGCGGGCCGGCATCACCGTGAACAAGAATACGGTGCCCAATGAAAAAAAAGGCCCCTTTGTCACCAGTGGCATTCGTATCGGTGTGCCGCTGATCACTTCCAGGGGGATGAAACCGGATGCGGTCCAACGGATCGCCGAACTGATCTGTGATGTCTTAGATGATGCAGCCGCTGTCGAACGGGTGGCACCTGAGGTCAGAGATCTGTGCCGCCGGTATCCATTGTATTCGGGAGAAAACGGATGACCCGGGATATCCTGGACCGGCCTTCCTGGAATGACTATTTCATGGGCATCGCCGACCTGGTGGCCGGCCGGGCCACCTGCATCCGCCGAAAAGTCGGGGCCGTGCTGGTGAAGGACCGGCGGATTCTGTGTTCCGGATACAACGGAGCCCCGGCCGGACTGCCCCACTGCAAAGAAACCGGATGCCTGCGCAGGCAGCTGAATGTGCCGTCCGGTGTCAAGCACGAGCTGTGCAGAGGGGTGCATGCGGAGCAGAACGTGATCATTCAGGCGGCATACCACGGGGTGGCCGTGGCCGGTGCATCCCTGTACTGCACGAATCAGCCCTGTTCCATCTGTGCCAAAATGCTTATCAACGCCGGCATTCAAGAGATCTATTTCCGGGATGGATATGATGATCCCCTGGCTATGGACATGTTTGACCGGGCCGGCGTGACCCTGACAAGGATTTGAGGAAGTTCATGCGATGAAATGCCCTTACTGCAAAACATCCAATACCCGGGTGGTGGATTCCCGGCCCGGCAAGATCGAACTGGAGGTCCGCCGCCGCAGGGAGTGCCAGTCCTGTTTCCGGCGGTTTACCACCTATGAACGGGTCGAGCAGGTGCCGGTCATGATCATCAAGAAAGACAACCGCCGGGAAGAGTATGACCGGGAAAAAGTGCTCAAAGGCATTAAAAAAGCCTGTGAAAAAAGGGCCATCAGCATGGATCTCATTGAAAATCTGGTGGACGGGATCGAACGGGATTTGCGGGAGATCAATGAGCGGGAAGTGTCTTCCAAGGTGGTGGGAGAAAAGATCATCCAGGCCTTGAAACAGGTGGATGACGTGGCCTATGTCCGGTTCGCCTCCGTGTACCGGGAATTCAAGGATATCACCGATTTTATCCAGGAGCTCAAAGGCCTGCTGCCCAAAGACGGCCACACCCTGGACAGGGGACTGCCGGAAACAGCGGATGACGGATAGGGATCACATGCAGCTGGCCCTGGCCCTGGCGGCCAGGGGCAAAGGGTTTACCTCCCCCAACCCGTGTGTCGGGGCCGTGGTGGTCAAAAATGGTGAGGTGGTGGGCCGGGGCTGGCACCGGGCATACGGTGCCGATCACGCGGAAGTGATGGCCATCGATGATGCCGGCACTGCTGTCAAAGATGCGGACCTGTTTGTCACTCTGGAACCCTGCAATCATTTCGGCAAAACCCCGCCCTGTACCCATAAAATTCTGGCGGCCGGGATCCGCCGGGTGGTGGCGGCCTGCCCCGATCCCAATCCAAAAGCTGCCGGCGGCCTGGCTTTTTTATCTCAGAACGGCGTGGATGTGTCCTGCGGGCTGCTTCAGGACCAGGCGGAAACGCTGATCGAAGACTTTCTCTGGTATGTCCGGCATCACACCCCGTTTGTAATCCTGAAATGCGCCGCGACCCTGGATGGCCGTATCGCCACTTCCACGGGTGAATCTCGGTGGATCACCGGTAAAGCATCCCGGGCGTTCGGGCACAAGATCAGAGGCCAGGTGGATGCCATCCTGGTGGGATCGGGTACCCTGCATGCGGACAATCCCTCGTTGACCTGCCGGATTCCCGGCAAAAATACCCATGACCCGGCCCGGGTGATTTTGGATACCCGTCTGACTATTTCTGAAGAGGCCAACGTGATCCAGCAGGAATCCACCGCCCCCACCATTGTCGTGACCGGGCCGGATGTGCTGCTTGAAAAAAAAGACCGCCTGATGAGAAAAAATGTCCAGGTACTGGAAATCGGACTGAAAAACAACCGGCTTGATTTATGCCAACTCATGGTTAGACTAGGTGAGTTGTCTATGACCAGCCTGCTTGTCGAAGGGGGTGGTACCGTGGCAGCCAGTGCCCTGTCAGCGGGGATCGTCAACAAACTGGTGTATTTTCTGGCCCCCCGACTGCTGGGGGGCAGTGACGGCAAAGCCGTATTTGAAGGCAAAGGGGTGGAAAAACTCACCGATGCCGTGACGCTTGAGCGAATGACCGTGACCCGAATGGACCAGGATATTCTGGTCCAGGGATATGTCAAATGAGCGGATCATTTGAGCAAAAATCACTTTGGGAGATAACAGCGTGTTCACCGGAATCATAGAAAGTCTGGGAACCATCCGCCGGGTCGTTCCCCAGGGAGAGGGAAAAATATTGCAGGTCGGATGTGACCTGGATTTGAGCGACACCCGCATCGGGGATTCCATTGCGGTGAACGGGGCCTGCCTGACCGCGGTTCATCTTGAAAAGCACGCCTTTTCCGTGGATATGGCACCGGAAACCGTTGCCAGAACCACATTCAAAACCGCAGCCCCGGGCATGCAGGTCAATGTGGAGCGGGCCATGCAGTTGTCGTCCCGGGTGGACGGGCATCTGGTGTCCGGTCATATTGACGGTACCGGTGTGATCACCCGCATGGAAAAAAAAAGCAACGCCCTGATTTTCACCATTGCCGTGGATCCGCATCTGGCCGGACAGATGATTGAAAAAGGGTCCGTGGCCGTGGACGGCATCAGCCTGACCATCAATCAGTGCACAGACAAAGATTTTTGCGTCAGCATCATCCCCTACACCGCAAAGCTTACCACCATCGAATTCAAACAGACCGGGGATTGGGTCAATATCGAGACCGATATGATCGGAAAATATGTCAGAAAATTTTTAATACAGACCACTGCCGGCGTTCCTGAAAAGGAAAGTACCGATATCACCATGGCGCTGCTGGCAAAAAATGGATTTTTATAAATCATCAAGGACAGAAAACATGCCGCATTTAACGATCGAACAGGCAATCGAAGATATAAAAAATGGCAGGATGGTCATTCTTGTGGATGATGAAGACCGGGAGAACGAAGGGGACCTGACCATGGCTGCCGAGGCGGTCACCCCGGAAGCCATCAATTTCATGGCAAAATACGGCAGGGGGCTCATCTGCCTGTCTCTGGATTCCAGCATTGCGGACCGGCTGGATCTCCCCATGATGGTGGAGAACAATACCTCCCAGTTCGAAACAGGCTTCACCGTATCCATTGAAGCCAAAAAAGGGGTCACCACCGGGATTTCCGCCGCAGACCGGGCCACCACCATTCTAACGGCCGTGGCCGATGACACCACACCCGATGACATTGCCCGGCCCGGGCATATTTTCCCCTTGAGGGCCAGGGACGGCGGGGTGATGGTCCGGATCGGCCAGACCGAAGGATCCGTGGATCTGGCCCGGCTGGCCGGGCTCAAACCCGCCGGGGTGATCTGTGAGATCATGGATGAAGACGGGACCATGGCACGGATGCCGACGCTGGAAAAGTTTGCCAAAAAACACGGCATCGGCATCTGCACCGTGGCGGATCTGGTGAAATACCGCCTCAAAACCGAAAGTTTTGTCAAACCGGCGGCCCAGACCATGATTCCCACCCGGGTGGGAGGGGATTTCAAAATCATCGCCTATGAAAACGATCTGGACAACCTCACCCACATCGCCCTGGTCAAAGGGGAGATCGACCCCAAAAAAGCGGTGCTGGTGCGGGTGCATTCCGAATGCATGACCGGGGATATTTTTTCTTCGCTTCGGTGCGACTGCCAGGATCAGCTCTACCGGGCCATGGCCATGATGGAGGAAGAAGGCAGCGGTGTGCTGGTATACCTGCGCCAGGAAGGCCGGGGAATCGGTCTGGTCAACAAGCTCAAAGCCTATGAATATCAGCGCCAGGGACTGGATACCGTGGAAGCCAATGAAAAACTGGGATTTTCAGCGGATATGCGCGATTACGGGGTCGGGGCTCAGATCCTGGTGAGTCTGGGGATCAAGAAAATGCGGCTGTTGACCAACAATCCCAAAAAAATGGTAGGGCTGGAAGGGTACGGCCTGACCGTGGTGGAACAGGTGCCCATTGAAGTGGCGCCCAACTGTTACAATCAGGGATATCTCAAATGCAAGCAGGCCAAGATGGGGCATCTGCTGCACATGGATAAATACTGCTGACAATTTTAACATCAAAGGAATAAATGACCATGCCACAGATTATAGACGCCAATCTATCCGCCCAGGGAAAGAAATTCGGAATTATCGTATCCCGGTTCAATGATTTTATCACATCCAAGCTGGTGGATGGGGCGCTGGATGCATTGATCCGCAGCGGTGCCCGGGACCAGGACATTGCCATCGTCAAGGTGCCGGGGGCTTTTGAGATTCCTCTGGCGGCCCAGAAAATGGCCGGTGCCAAAACATATGATGCCATTATCTGCCTGGGCGCGGTGATCAGAGGGGCCACCTCCCATTATGACTATGTGTGCGCCGAAGTATCCAAAGGCATTGCCAGTGTCAGCCTGGAGACCGGCGTGCCGGTGATGTTCGGTATCCTGACCACGGAAACCATTGAACAGGCCATTGAACGGGCCGGTACCAAGGCCGGCAACAAAGGGTTTGACACGGCTATGGGCGCCATTGAAATGGCCAACCTGGGAGAGATCCTCGGAAAGGCCAGATAATTCATGGGAGATCGCAGGCAGTCCAGGGAACTGGCGCTACAGGCACTGTTTTTTTTGGACATGAATTCATCCGGAGATGGTCAGGCGGATGTGGCGGCGTTTTGTCTGGAAAACGAGGCAAAATTGACGCCGACGATTCAACCGTTTTTCATGGAACTGGTTCAGGGCGTCATGGGAAATATGGATAAAGTCGATCCATTGCTGGAAACCTATTCCAGAAACTGGAAAGTGTCCAGAATGCCGGTGGTGGACCGGAATATCATGCGCATAGCCGCATTTGAGCTGCTGGAAAGACCGGATATTCCCCCGTCGGTCACCATCAATGAGGCGGTGGACATTGCCAAGAAATACAGTACCCGGGAATCGGGACCGTTTGTGAACGGTATCCTGGACCGGATCCGCGAGGCCATCGGCCGGTGATCCGGCCCGGCGGACACAATCTAAGGACGAATAAACCGGAAAAGTCAACAATGAGACAAGGAGGATGTTGTGATTATAAAAAAGCTTGAAGTGGGACCGATCATGGCCAATTGCTATATTCTGGGGTGTGAACAGACCCGTGAAGCCGTGGTGATCGATCCGGGAGACGATCCCGACCGGATCCTCATGACGCTGGCCAAAGAAAAACTGACGGTGAAGTATCTGATCGATACCCATGGCCATTTTGATCACGTCGGTGCCAACCGGCGCATGAAAGAGGTCACCGGTGCCGAACTGGCCATTCATCCGGATGATGTGCCCATGCTGGCACAGCTGTCCCGGTCGGCAGCCTCGTTCGGGTTGTCCGCGGAAGATTCGCCGGAACCGGATCTGCTGCTCAACGAAGGGGACACCGTAAGCTTCGGCAATATTACCTTGAAGGTCATCCATACCCCGGGACATTCCAGGGGCGGTATCTGTCTGTATACGCCGGGGCACCTGTTTGCCGGGGATACCCTGTTTGCCGGGTCCATCGGCCGGACCGACCTGCCCGGGGGCGACTATGACACCCTGATTGCCAGTATCAAACAAAAATTGCTGAACCTGCCCGATGACACCCGTGTCTATACCGGGCACGGTCCGGAAACCACCATTGCCGATGAAAAACGCATGAATCCCTTTCTGCGATGACCTCGTGGGTGACACAACTGCCCAGGCTGTCAGGGGTTTTGCAGGAACCCATCGACCTGCCGGAGCCTTTTGAGCAGTTTGCCGCCCGGTTCAGCCGCCAGCCGGGCACGGTGGTGCTTTTGTCCGGCACGGACCTGGATTGTTCCCGGTATCATATGCTGGGCATCGATCCCTGGCTGCAGATCAAGATGTCCGGCCGGCAGCTGGACATCACCTGCCAAAATACCCGGCAGAAGATCGAAGAAGATCCGTTTACCTGCCTGAAATTGTTGCTGGATCATTGTCGTCTGCCCCACAGTGCTTCGAATTTATCCCCTTTTTCAGCCGGATTCATGGGATATCTGGCCTATGATCTCAAAGATGTGATCGAAGTGCTGCCCCGCACCTGTATGGATACCGGACTGCCGGATATGTATCTGACGGCCCCGTCTCTGGTTCTGGTTCAGGACAGAATGTCGGGTAACACCACGGTGTCAGTTCCGGTGTTTGAAACCACCGGCGCGCGAAATTTTTCCCCCATGTCCGGAGATTTGCTCAAACAGTATCTGATGGAACATCCGCTGGCAAACAATCGAGCCCGGCAAGGGGCCGGAGAGTTCAGCATGGACCCGCGGGGATGGGTGTCCGGATTCGAGAAAAAACAATACCTGGATGCGGTGGCAAAGATCATTGAATACCTTACGGCCGGCGACATCTATCAGGTCAATCTGGCCCAGCGTTTTGAAACCGGGTTTGCAGGAGACCCTTACGCCTTGTTTCTGACGTTGTTTCAGCGGAATCCAGCCCCGTTTTTCGCGTTTATTCAGGCCGGGGATCATCAGATCGTTTCCACCTCTCCGGAACGCTTTGTGCGCCAGCAGGGCCGGCGGGTGGAAACCCGGCCCATCAAAGGCACTATTGCCCGGGGGATCACCGCTGCCCAGGACACAGAAAACAGAAAAATCCTGTCCGCCAGCATCAAGGATGACGCGGAACTTACCATGATCGTTGATCTCATGCGCAATGATCTGTCCCGGGTCACGGTGCATGATTCGGTCAAAGTTACGGAACATAAGCGGCTGGAACCCTATGACAATGTGTTCCATCTGGTATCCGTGGTGCAGGGGGAGTTGCTGCCTGATAAAACCGGCGTGGATCTGCTGAAGGCATCGTTTCCAGGCGGATCCATTACCGGATGCCCCAAGATCCGGGCCATGGAGATTATCGATGAACTTGAACCGGTGAAACGGCATGTCTATACCGGTGCCATCGGATACATCAGTTTTCATGACACCATGGACCTGTCTATCGCCATCCGCACCGCCACCATACATGATCATCGAATCCTTTTTTCCGTGGGCGGTGGCATTGTGTTTGACTCGGACCCGGAAAAGGAGTTTCAGGAAACCCTGGACAAGGGAAAAACAGTCATGAACACGCTGAGCCAAAAAGGCCGGACCCGGGAGGAACCGGGGTTGAAAGCCTGGGTCAACGGGAAAATGGTGGCTGAAGATCAGGCCATGGTGCCGGCCTATATTCCAGGATTTCAATACGGGGCCGGGGTGTTTGAAACCATTCGGGTGACCCGGGGCTGTCCGGTCCGTCTGGACGCGCATATCAAACGCATGACCCATTCCTGGCGCGCACTGTTCAAAGCCGCTGCACCGGACATCACCTGGGAGACGGTGATTACGCGTCTGATCAGGGAAAACCGTCTGGAGAGCTTAGACGCCGCAGTAAAGATCATTCTGGCCAGACCCGGATTTTCAGCGGTGTTTGTCCGGCCTTACCGTCACCGGCTGTCGGTTCTGGAGAAAACCGGGCTGGATCTGGTGACCTATCCGTATCCCAGACATACGTTTCTGGCCGGGCATAAAACCCTGAACTATCTGTTTTATGACCAGGCAGGTCAATATGCCAGAGAAAACGGCGGGGACGAAGCCCTGATCCTGAACTCCGATCAGAGTGTTTCGGAAACCAACACCTGTAACATCATGATTCTTTCGGGCCGTCGCATCATTGTCCCGGCCTCCGATCATGTGCTGCCCGGCGTTACCCAGGCGGCCGCAATCTGTGAACTGGAAAAACAGGGATATGTCACGCGGCACCAACCGGTATCTGTCCGGGACCTGACCTCCAGTGCCAACGTTATTCTGACCAATGCCCTGATGGGTGCGGTGCCGGTGACCCATGTGGACGGCACCCGGATTGTTCAGGAGCCAGGGATATGGGAACAGGTCCACCAGGCGCTGGAAACAAATCCGTGTTCAGGCCCGGCAATCAACAAATGAAAGTGAGTGTAAGATGAATTTATCACAAATTAAGGCCGTGGTGTTTGATTGTGACGGCGTGATGTTTGACACGGCCCATGCCAATCGGAAATTTTATGACCTGGTGCTGGATCATTTCAACAAGCCGCCGCTGACGGATGCACAATTCCTTCAGGTCCACATGATGACCGTGGCGGATGCCATTTCATATCTTTTTCCCGAGGTCACGGATCATGAACCGGTGTTCCGGTGTGTCAAACAGATCGGTGCCCATAATTTCATTCAGTATATGGAAATGGCGGACGGACTGGTGGCGCTGTTGAACGTTCTGGGGTCTTGCGGGTATATCCGGGCGGTCGCCACCAACCGGACCGATACCATGCCAAAGGTGCTCGCTGATTTTGATCTGACAGATCTATTCGACATGGTGGTGACGGCCGCGGATGTGACACATCCCAAACCCCATCCGGAGCAGCTGGAAAAAATCATGGCCCGGTTTTCATTTCATCCGGATCAGGTGCTGTTCATCGGTGATTCCATGTATGATCAACAGGCGGCCCGGGCTGCAGGCACCGTTTTTGCCGCGTTCAGGCAGCCGAAACTGGATGCGGATCTGCATGCACAGGCCATGGCGGACATTGCTTCAGCACTTGGGATCACAGATAAATAAATAAAATTCTTGACAAATTTGTCAATTCTCATTAAATCTTACAAGATTTTTAATAAAAATTTTAAATAAATGTTGGCACAACATTTATTCGGTTGGGTTAATATAAATTATTTTAAGGAGAATGCGTTATATGTCTAAATTAGTTGCCCCCCACGGTGGACGAGGTCTGGTATGCTGCAAGCTTGAAGGTGCTAAAAAAGAAGCGGAACTTAAAAAAGCCCAGGGCCTGAAAAAGATCGAAATCTCTTCCCAGGTCAAAGGGGACCTGATCATGCTGGGTATCGGCGGGTTCAGCCCGTTGGACGGCTTCATGACCAAAGCGGACTGGAAAGGCGTTTGTGAGAACTATATGCTGGCAGACGACACCTTCTGGCCGGTGCCGGTGATGCTGGATGTGGCCAAGGAAGATGCCGCTGAAATCAAGGAAGGGGATGAAATCGCCCTGGAAAGAAACGGCGAGATCTATGCCACCATGAAGGTGGAAGAAAAGTTTGAAATGGGTGAAGACGAGAAAAAATGGGAATGTGAAAAAGTCTATAAAGGCCATGGTGAAGAATCCGCCGATGATGTGTTCTGGAAAGTGGCCATGGAAGATCATCCAGGGGTTCAGATGGTTATGGCCAGAAAAGAGTTCTGCCTGGCCGGCCCGGTCAAGGTCCTGTCCGAGGGTGAATTCCCGGAAAAATTCAAGGGCGTGTATTTGACACCGGCGGAAACCCGTGCGATTTTCGATGAAAGAGGCTGGGCCAACGTGGCGGCCATGCAGCTGAGAAACCCCATGCACCGGTCCCATGAGCACCTGTGCAAGATCGCTCTGGATGTCTGTGACGGCGTGCTGATCCATTCTTTGATCGGAAACCTCAAACCCGGTGATATTCCGGCCGAAGTCCGGATCAACTGCATCGATACCCTGATCAAGGGCTATTTCGTTCCCGAATTCGTGGTCAATGCCGGATATCCGCTGGACATGAGATATGCCGGTCCCAGAGAAGCCCTGCTTCATGCCACCTTCCGCCAGAACTACGGTGTCAACAAGATGATCATCGGCCGTGACCATGCCGGCGTGGGTGACTTTTACACCCTGTTCGAGGCCCAGGAAATCTTTGACCAGATTCCGCAGCCCGTAGAAGATGCCAAAAGACTGCTGTGCAAACCGTTGAAAATCGACTGGACCTTCTACTGCTACAAGTGTGACGGCATGGCTTCCATGAAAACCTGTCCCCACACCAAAGAAGACCGGGTGATCCTGTCCGGCACCAAACTGCGTCATGCCCTGTCCAATAATGAAGAGGTCGTGGACCATTTCGGCCGTGATGAAGTGCTGGTTCTTTTGAGAGAATACTATGCCGGCCTGACCGAAAAGGTGGCGGTCAAACTCCAGAGCCATGCAGAAGGCAGCAAGATGTAATCTGACTTAGATTCCTATTTGTTGAAGACCCCCCCAAAAGGGTTCTGTTTCGAAAAGATCGGGACAGAACCCTTTTTTTATATACAGTCCGATGGTGCCGCATCGGACAGTTTCTGGAGCCGTCGGATGATCTGGTAGTAGTTGTAGGATACCTGACTGTCTGTTTTCTGAAGCAGGCGCAGGACTTTGAAAATATTGGCCACAATCATGATGACCACGAACGGTGCGGCTTTGGAACCGATGGATGAGTTCAAAAAATTGACGGTATCGTTGCTCACCCCGATCATCAGATCAAAACAGGCGAACAGCAGCAGAATACCGATAATGATATAGCAAATGTTCAAGGCTCATGGGAATCTATCCTGGTTAGGGTTTGAACGGGAGGATTTCAACTTTAAAATAGTGTCGTACACCTGTTTTTTCGACACCGTGTATTGTTGTGAGATCTCTTTGGCCAGATCTGCCGTGGACAGGTGTGATTCGGCCAGCCGGTTTTGAATCAGGGTTTCCAGAACCCGGGACGAAGGCGGTTCCGGTGCTTTTGCACCGGCCACGTACAGGGTGCATTCGCCCTTCAGCGGCGTGTTCGTGGCCAGGCAGGCAATGACATGGGACAGCGGCCCCCGGATGAATGTTTCGTGCAGTTTGGTGATTTCCCGGGCCAGGCAGGCGTCTCGATCCCCTAAAATGGCCAGAAGCCTTTCCAAAAGGGTTTGTATGCGTTTGGGGGATTCATAAAACACCAGCGTGGCCGACTGGTCTGCCAGGGCCTGGATGGCCTGTTCCTGATGCGTGATTTTTTTGGGGAGAAATCCGGCAAACAGAAACCGGTCCGTGGGCAGGCCGGCCACGCTGAGCCCGGCAACCACGGCACAACACCCGGGGATGGGAACCACGGAAATGCCCTGTGACAAAACCGCTGTAACCAGACGGTACCCGGGATCGGAAATACAGGGGGTGCCGGCATCCGTGATCAATGCGACGTCTTTTTTTAGTTTCAGATGAGGAATGAGTTTTTCCGCAGTCCGGATTTCATTGTGTTCGTGGCAGGAAACCACGGGTGTGGCAATGCCGTAATGGGACAGCAGTTTTCTGGAGTGACGTGTATCTTCTGCGGCAATCAGAGAGACTTGTTTCAGAGTTCTCACCGCACGAAATGTCATGTCCTCAAGGTTTCCGAGAGGCGTGGCCACCACAAAGAGGGTGCCGGTATGAACAGGGGGGCTATCCGATATGGAAGGCATGGGAGATATGATTGATCCGGGGGTCGTGTGTGCCAAAATAAATTTCCACGACGTCAAAACGAACGTGGCGCCAGTCAGCCGAAGGCCGGGTTTTCAGAAATTGCTGCGCCGCCTGGATGATTTTGTGCTGTTTGACGGCATTCACCGCTTCACGGGGCAACCCTTTCCTCAAATTTGTCCGGGTCTTGACTTCCACAAACACGAGCCAGTCTTCGAAGGCGGCAATGATATCGATTTCTGCAAACCGGGTGGTATAATTGGTTTCCAGAATGGTGTAGCCCGATGCTGCCAGATGATCTGCCGCCATCTTTTCTCCGGACCGGCCCAGTTCCTGTCGGTATCGTGTCATCCCTGTATGACGCCTTTGAATGTTTTACGGTGAACCGGGCAGGGGCCATGATCTTTGATTGCCTGTCTGTGCACTCCGGTAGGATATCCCTTGTGCCGGATGAAATGGTACTGGGGGTAAGCCTGGTCAAATGTGGCCATGATTCTGTCCCGGGTGACTTTGGCAATGATGGATGCGGCGGCGATGGAGAGACTCAAGCTGTCTCCTTTGACGACGGCCTGCTGGGGGATGTGCGTGTCCAGAGGGAATTTCCCGTCTACCAGAAGAAAATCAGCACCCGGATCCAGATTCATGACCGCCCGTTTCATGGAACACAGGGCCGCAGCCAGAATGTTGGTGGCATCGATTTCCTTTTGATCGCACAATCCCACACCGACAGCCAGGGCATGGGCCATGATTTTTGGAAACAGCTGACGGCGTTTTTTTTCCGACAGTATTTTGGAGTCCCTGATATCCGGACAGAAAAAATCGGCAGGCAGGATCACTGCGGCAGACACGACAGGGCCGGCAAGGGGTCCCCTGCCGGCCTCGTCAATACCTGCGAGCCATTTGTACCCCTTTTGACGGACCGCCTGTTCGATCTGCCGCATGGGATCTCTGCTATGCAAAGCGCTTTTCTTTGATCCTGGCCGCTTTTCCGCGCAGATTGCGCAGGTAATACAGTTTGGAACGCCGGACCCGCCCTTTGGTCACCACTTCGATTTTGTCTATGATCGGGGAGTGCAGCGGAAAGATACGCTCCACCCCGATGCCGCCGGAGATCTTTCTGACGGTGAAACGGGCACCGGCCAGCCCATTGGTCTTTTTGATGACCACGCCCTGGAATACCTGGATCCGCTCCTTGTCCCCCTCCCTGATCTTGACATGCACCTTGATGGTATCTCCTGAATCGAATTTCGGAATATCCAGGCGCATCTGTTCTTTTTCCAGTTTTTCTATTACGTTGCTCATGTTTCCTCCTGGTTGTTGTCTGATATTTTAAAATCAGCTGTTCATCAGTCTGTCCAAGTAAATGGATGCCGCGGATCGAACCGACAGGTGGTTGTAGTTCCCTGGACCCGTAATCGGATCCAGCTGCATGTCACATTGCTGTATCAGTTCATCCGCCAACCCCCATGCCGTGCCGAAAACCAGTAGACAGGGAATGTCCGCCATCAGTTTCTGCTTTAAGGCATGGGTTGAAATCGTTTGTATGTGCGTTCGGGCACTGGTGGCAACAATTGTCACCGGCCGGTTGTGTTCCGACGCAATCTGCCGGACCGCATTTTCAAAGGTGTCTGTCACCCGGATCCGTTCAAGGGCCTGTTTCCGTGAAGGATTCAACCGGGATCCCGCTCCCAGGGTCCAGTGCCGGATCACCTCATCCGCCAGGTCTGCCTGGTCCGGGTAGGGGGTGATCACATACACCCTTTTCACGCCAAAGGTCATGGAAGCCCTTGCAATATCATGCAGATCAATGGTGGTCAGGGCCGAACCAATGGTTTTTCCCCGACGGTTCACCACAGGATAGTGGACCAGAGCGGCATACAGGTTGTCCATCATAGACCCTGTCCCTGATATTTCTTGACCATGGCCGGTTATTTTCTGTGCAAAAGTGTTTCCAGTTCCCTGTACCAGTGTTCCAGCAGGGCGGTTTCTTTTGGATCCGGCGGATGGTCAGCCAAAAGATCCGGCCGTTTGATGAAGGTCCGGGCCAGTGATGACCGGAACCGCCATTTCTCAATCCGTCCATGATCTCCGGACAGCAGTACCTCCGGCACAAGGTCCCCCATGAACGATTCAGGCCGGGTGTACTGGGCATGTTCCAGCCGGTGATCCATAAAAGAATCCGATGCACAGGAATCTTCGCCTCCCAAAACGCCCGGAATCAGCCGGGACACCGCATCCATGATTACCATGCCGGCCAGTTCCCCCCCGGTCATGACATAATCCCCCACCGAGATCTCCCTGTCCACATACCCCGTGATGATGCGTTCATCAATGCCTTCATACCGCCCGCACACAAAAATCAGCGCGGTTTCACTGCGTGCCAGGTCAAGGGCCATCTGCTGGTGAAACGGTTCCCCCTGGGGGGTCATGTGCACCACCTTCGCCTCAGGGGATTGTTTTTTTGCGACAGCAATGGCCTCTGCCAGGGGTTCGGGTTTCATGATCATGCCGCATCCCCCGCCATACGGCCGGTCATCCACGGTGTGATGCCGGTCTGTGGCAAAATCCCGGATCTGAATGGTGTGCCCGGTGATCAGGTCTTTTTGAATGGCCCGGCCGATCATGCCATGATCAAAAAACGCCTGCACCAGCTCCGGAAACAAGGTCAGTACCGTAAACTCCATGCCGGCGGCCTATTCAAACCCTTCCGGCAGCCGGGTGATCACCACGGCCTTCTCGAGATCCACGGACAGGACAAACTGCCGGTGCATGGGAATCAGCCGTTCGGTTTCCCGGTCTTTTACCACCAGGATGTCATGGGCGCCGGTGGAAAAAATGGTGTCAATGATTCCAAGATCCCCCAGGATCTGGTCTGTTACGGTCAGGCCGTACAGGTCCTGCCAGTACCAGACATTGTCTTCCGGTTCCGGCAGACGGCTTCGGTGCATCAGAATCTCTTTGCCGATCAGCGCTTTTGCCGTATCCCGGTCATTTACTCCGGACAGCCGTATCAGCAGCCCTTTTTGGTGAGAGACACACCGCTGGATGTCAAACGGCCGGACGTGTTCACGGGTTTTTACCGGGATGAATACCCGGCTTCCCGGTACAAACAGATCCGGTGATTGTGCAAAAGACCGGACCTTGACATTGCCGTCCAGGCCATGGACCCCGGTAATCTGTCCCATGACCAGCAGTGTGTCAGTCCCGGTTTCCGATAAGGGGGTGTCGACCACGGGTTCCCTGTTATTCAATGATTTCCAGCACCGTTCTTTTTTTTATCTTGGTGGATGCCGCACTTAAAATGGTTCTCATGGCCCGGGCGGATCTGCCCTGTTTGCCGATCACCTTTCCCAGATCCTCTTTGGCCACCTTGAGTTCCAGAACCGATGTCTGGTCTCCGACCACTTCCGATACATGGACCTGGTCCGGGTTGTCCACCAGTGCTTTGGCAATGTATTCAATCAGCTCTTTCATAGGTCCATCTCCTTGCTGTGACAAAGGGGTGAGAATCCGGATGCGTCAAAAAAAAGTCGGGTTCAGGCAGATGCGGCCGGTTCAGGGGCAGCCGCCTGTTTTTTCAAAATACTCGCCACCGTGGTGGAGGGTTTGGCCCCCTGATCCAGCCAGTACTGAATCCGGTCCTGCTTGAGCACGATGTCGGCCGGTTCGGTCATGGGATTGTAGGTGCCCAGGGTTTCCAGAAACCGTCCATCCCTTGGGGCTTCAATGTCTGCGGCCACGATTCTGTAAAACGGTTTTTTCTTGGTGCCTTTACGGCTCAGTCTGATTCTAACGGACATAGGTTGTTTTTCTCCTTAAAACGGCAGCATGTTTTTCAAAGACCGCATGCCGCCTTTATTGAACTTCTTGATCATTTTCATGGACTGGGCGTAGCTTTTCAACAGCTTGTTGATATCCTGGACCGTGGTCCCGGAGCCCTGGGCGATCCGTTTTTTCCGGGAGGCCTTTATAATGGCGTATTTTTCTCTTTCTTCCGGGGTCATGGAATTGATGATGGCTTCGATTTTCACAAATTCCTTTTCATCGATATTTAACCCTTTGAGCTGTTTTTTGTTCATTCCCGGCAGCATGCCTAAAATATCCTTGACAGATCCCATTTTCCGGACGGTTTTCATCTGGTTTCTGAAATCTTCCAGGGTAAAGGCGTTCTGCCGCAGTTTCTTTTCAAGGGCTTTGGCCTCTTTTTCATCCACGGCGTCCTGGGCCCGTTCGATAAAAGAGAGGGTGTCTCCCATGCCCAAGATTTTGGAGGCCATCCGGTCCGGATGAAACGGTTCCAGGCCGGTGAATTTTTCCCCCACACCGATGAACTTCAGTGGTTTGCCGGTGACCGCCTTGATGGACAGGGCTGCCCCGCCTCTGGCATCCCCATCCATTTTGGTGAGGATCACACCGGTAAGATTCAGGCGCTGGTCAAAAGAACCGGCAATGTTCACGGCATCCTGGCCGGTCATGGCGTCGGCCACCAGCAGGATTTCCGATGGACTGACCCCCTTTTTCAGGGTTTCCAGTTCCGCCATCAAAGTGTCATCCATGTGCAGGCGCCCGGCCGTGTCGTACACCAGGGTATCACACCCCTGTTCCCGGGCCGCCATCTGGGCGCTCTGACAGATCTTGAGCGGTTCCATGTCCGGGGTGCTTTCAAACACCGGCAGGTCCAGCTGGAAGCCGATTTTCTTCAACTGGTCAATGGCCGCCGGCCGGTACACATCCGCGGGCACCAGAAACGGCTTTTTCCCCTGCTTGCGCAGAAACAGGCCCAGTTTTCCGGCCGTGGTGGTTTTACCCGACCCCTGGAGCCCCACCAGCATGATGGACCCGGAAGAACCGGTTCCCAGGTTCAACGCCTGGTGTTCCGATCCCATCATCCGGGTGAACTCGTCATACACGATCTTGATGACCTGCTGGCCCGGAGTCAGGCTGTCCATGACTTCCTGGCCCAGTGCCCGGGTCTTTATATCTGAAATGACATTTTTTGCAACCCTGTAATTGACATCCGCTTCCAGAAGTGCCATTCTCACCTGTTTGAGACCATCATCGATGTTCTTCTCATTCAGGGTGCCATGGCCTTTCAGCTTTTTGAAGACCGAGTCCAGCCTGTCGCTCAAATTTTCAAACATAAAAAGACCTTCATCGCAATATCAAATCAAATCATTGAATTTAGTTTATAAACCGTGATATGTCAAGGAAATAATCCAGTTGGATCCACAGGAATGGGAATGGAAAATCTATTGAATTATACCCGGGAAGACCTTTCCCGATGGTTTGAGGAAAAAGGGGTCCGGCCGTTCAGGGCCAAACAGGTGTTCAAATGGCTGTATCTGAAACTGGCCGAGGATTTCGACCAGATGACCGATCTGGGTAAGGATCTGAGGGCGTTGATGGCCGGACACTTTTATATTGACTGCCTGACGCTGGCGGACAGGCAGGTGTCTTCCGACACCACCGAAAAATATCTGTTCTGCCTGTCGGACGGGGCACATATCGAATCGGTGCTCATACCGGAAAAAGACCATTTTACCCTGTGCGTGTCCTCCCAGGTGGGATGTGCCATGAACTGCCGGTTCTGCCTGACGGCTCAAGGCGGCTGGGTGCGCAATCTGTCCGCCGGGGAGATCATCGCCCAGGTCCGGACGGTGCGGACATTTCTGGCCCAAAGACACATGGATCCCCAGAAACTTTCCAATGTCGTGTTCATGGGCATGGGCGAGCCTCTGGCCAATTATGACAACGTGATTCATGCCATCCAGGTGATCACGGACACGGATTTCGGATTGAAGTTTTCTCCGAGACGGGTCACCGTGTCCACCTGCGGCCTGGTGCCGGGGATCCTTGATCTCGGAGAGGCGTGTGCCGTGAATCTGGCTGTGTCTTTGAATGCCACCGATGACCAGACCCGGTCCCGGCTGATGCCGGTGAACAACACCTACCCGCTGTCACAGTTGCTGACCGCCTGCAAAAATGTCACCATGAAACCCAGAAACAAAATCACCTTTGAATATATTCTGATCAAGGGGGTGAACGATACGCCTGCGCATGCCAGAGAGCTGGTCCGGCTGTTGACCCCGCTGCGGGCCAAGATCAATCTCATTGCCTTTAACCCGCATCCGGGATCGGATTTGAAGGCGCCTGATCCGGATACTGTCAAAGGGTTTCTTCAGATTCTGCTGGATAAAAACATGACCGCCATTGTCCGGAAAAGCAAAGGGGCGGATATCCTGGCCGCCTGCGGGCAGCTTCGTGCCCGGCAGATGGAATCGGGCATTGAAACCGGTTGAAAAAGCCTTATAATTTGGTCGTGGGTTGACTTTTGTGTCAAATCTCTGGAAAAGTATACCAAACCCGTAAATGTGAATGGAAAAAATCATGACAGATATCAGTTTGGAAAATAAAAAAATATTGATCGTTGATGATGAACCCGACGTGCTGGATTCTCTGGAAGAACTTCTGGACATGTGTACCGTGGTTCGGGCCCAGTCTTTTGAAGAAGCGGATCAGCTGTTGAAGGAGCAGACATTTGATATTGCCATACTCGATATCATGGGTGTGGATGGATATCAGCTGCTGGAAACGGCCAATAAAAAGGGTATTGTTACCGTGATGCTCACGGCCCATGCCTTGAGTCCCGATAATATCAAGAAATCCTACCTGGGTGGCGCCTGTTCCTATATTCCCAAAGAGGAAATGATCAACATTGAAACATTTCTGCTGGATGTACTGAAAGCCAAAAAAGAAGGGAAAAATCCCTGGACCAGCTGGTACACTCGTTTGGCAGCGTTTTGTGAAAGAAAATTCGGCAAAGACTGGGACAAGGATGAAAAAGAATTCTGGGAGAAAATGATCTACTATTGATCCTTTTTGCAGGCACAAACAACGGTCAGATTATCAGGGATGTCAGTTCCGATGCCTTTGGAGGAATCACCGTGATTCGGGTATGAGCGTGATTGACGGTCACCTGGATTTCGGTGGGTTCATGTTCCGTGGTTCTGATATAAGCCGCTGTCATGGCAGCGGCTTTTTCAATTTCCATGTTTGTGAACCGGCCGGTGAGAAGGGCGGTGGGGCCAGGCAGCCACGCATGATTGAATCGCACATCCGCGCTCGGGTCAAGCCAGGTCATGATCTGTTCGTTGTCTGCTTTTGACCGCCCGATGATCAGTTTGCAGGTATCGGTCAGACGGAAGTGGCGGCCGAATTTGAGCAGATGAATCTGGCGGACTTCCCGGGTTTTCTGAATGTAAAACAGATCCTTGAGCCGGTTGGAAAACCCCGGGTCCGTAAGAAGGCATCCCCCGGCCGGGGCCGGGTATTGGGTAATTCCCAGTTCCCGGGCCAGTGCCAGCTGCTGTTTTCTGGACCGGCCGTTGATGCCCAGAAGCCTGGATCTGTCCACCCGTCCGTCGGCTTCCATGGGGGTTTGGGGCAGGCGCAGGGCGCTTAATGGGCGCAAGATAAACCCTTTGAACCGGCTGTTTTTTTCCACGTATTGAAGGGCATTTTTTGTCTGGGATTTGGGCCGCTGGCCCACCACCTCGCCGCTGAACAAAAAATCAAATCCCTTTGCCTGCATGATATGCCCGGCCGTTTCAAACATCAAGGCATGGCAGTCCATGCAAGGGTTCATGTTTTTTCCAAAACCGGCTTTTGGGGCCTGCATCATTTCCAGGTAAGGCCCGGTGATGTCTTTGGTGATCAAAGGAATGCCGCAGGCAGCAGAGGCTTTTATCGCTTTTTCCGACGTGAAAAACGGGGTTTCAAAACTGATCCAGGTCACTTCGATGCCCTGGTTTTTGAGCACCAGACCGGACAGCATGCTGTCCAGCCCGCCCGAACACAGTCCCAGCGCCCGGACAGGGCTTGTGCTTTTTTTTTCACTCATATATAACTGTCTTTCATGAAAACCGTGGATATTCATTTTTTGCTGCGCACATTAAAAGACCGGTACCCGGATGTCAAGACCCAACTGGTGCATCAGACCCCGTTTCAGCTGCTGACCGCCACCATTTTGTCGGCCCAGTGCACGGACCGGCAGGTCAACCAGGTGACCGGTCATCTGTTTGCCCAATTTCCGGATCCGGCATCCCTGGCGGCGGCTGATCTAAAAGACATCAAACAAATCATTTTTTCCACCGGCTTTTACAACAACAAGGCCAAAAATATCAAGGCCTGTGCAAAGGCCGTGCTGGAACGCCATGCCGGCCAGGTACCCGATGACCTGGACCTTCTGGTGAAACTGCCGGGTGTGGGGCGCAAAACCGCCAATGTGGTGCGGTCGGCGGCGTTCGGCCAACCAGCCATTGTGGTGGATACCCATGTGCTGCGCATTTCCGGCCGCTTAGGGTTGACAAAAAGCCGTGATCCGGTGAAGGTGGAGTTTGATCTCATGAAGATCATTCCTGAATCCGCCTGGAGTGATCTGTCTTTGCAGCTCATCTATTTTGGAAGGGAAATCTGTGATGCCAGAAAACCGTTGTGCAAAAAGTGTCCCCTGTTTGACATCTGCGTGTTTCCGGAAAAAGGTTAAAACAAGATGACCCCCGGGTCCCGGATGAAAACAGTGGCTGGTTTTTTGTTTAGGCTGGTGCGGGTGGGCCTGGTGCTGGCGGTTGCCTGGGCCGGTGCATTCTGGCTTTATGAGAATCGGACCCTGCCGGAAAAAAAAACTGAACAGGCCCCGGTACCCATGGTCCGGGTGATGCCCCTGGCCCCTGAACCCATAGTGATGACCGTGACCGCCTTTGGAACGGTGGCACCCCGCAGGGAAGTGAGAATTTCTCCGGAGGTGCCCGGCCGGATCGTCACCCTGCATCCCGGTTTTGCGGCCGGGGGGATGTTTAAGACAAACGACCTGCTGGTGGGGATCGATCCGGAACCGTTCCGACTGGACCTTCAGACGGCCCAGGTGCGCATCAGCCAGGCACAAGCAGATATCCGCAGCCTTGAACAGGAGATAAAAAACCTTGAACAGGATAAAGACCTGTACCAGGCAGCCCTGGCCCTGGCCAAAAAAGAGCTGGACCGGGTCAAACGTCTGAAAGCACGGGATTTTGCATCCCAAAATACCCTGGACAGAGTCGAACAGCAGGTGGTGTCGGCCCGTATTCAGCACCAGGGCATCACAAACAGCCTGGCCCTGGCCGCCCCCCGTATGGTCCAGAAACAGGCGGCCCTAACCATGGCACAGACAGATGCGCAAAAAGCGCAGTTGTCCCTGCAAAAAACACAGATCCGGGCGGGTTTTGACGGATTTGTCCGGGTCCGGTATGCCCAGGCTGGAGAATATGTCAATCCGGGCCAGGTTTTGGCGGTTATCTTTGAAACAGGGGCCTTGGATGTGGATGTGAAAATTCCCATGGAAGAGATGCAGTGGCTCCGGCTGGATCCGGCCGGCGGAGATCTGCCGGCGGCCCGGGTGACCCTGGCCGATGTGGGAGCCATGGCGGATCAGGCCGGGGAGGCCAGGGTGGCACGTGTGCATGCGGCGTTGGATGAACAGACCCGGACCCTTCCTTTGACCCTGGAGATCCAGGGCCTTCTGGAAAATGACCAGGCCCTTGCCATGGATTTGAAGCCGGGGGCCTTTGTTCAGTGCCGGATCTTTGGCCGGCACAGGGACCAGGTGTATGCCGTGCCCAGGCACCTGCTCAAACCCGGGGACCGCCTTTTTTTGGCCATGGACGGCCATCTGGAGATCCGGCAGGTTCGGGTTTTGCGCAAAGTACAGGATGTGGTATATATCGATGCCGGCCTTGATCCCGGTGATCTGGTAATTACCACTCCGGTGCCCGGAGCTGTGGAGGGCATGGTTTTAGACATCCGGGCAGACAGGGAATAGGGCATGCGTGCTTTGGGCAGATGGTCGGTGGACCACCGGGTATCGGTGAACCTGATCATGGTGTTTGTTATTGTGGCGGGCCTCTTTACCGTTCTGCACATGAAGCGGGAGTTGTTCCCTCAGTTTTCCCTGGACATGATCCATATTGCAGTGCCCTATCCCGGGGCCTCGCCTGAAGAGGTGGAAGAGGGCATCTGCATCAAGATCGAAGAACAGCTCAAGAGCCTGGAACATATCAAGTCCATGTATGCCACGGCCCTGGAAGGCCATGGATCTGTGACCATTGAGCTGTTTGCCGGCACAAACATCACGGACAAGCTCAATGAAATCAAAACCCAGATCGATTTGATCGATTCGTTTCCTGTGGATGCAGAAGATCCGGTGATCACGGAGATCAAGAACAATGAGCCGGCCATTTATGTGGCGGTTTACGGGGATGTGTCCGAACAGGTGCTGCGGGATACGGCGGAAAAAATCAGGGACGATCTGGTGGACACCGAGGCGATCTCCCTGGCATCTTTGATCGGAGCCCGGGAGTTTGAGATTTCCATTGAAGTGTCTGAGACAGACTTAAGGCAGTACCACCTGTCCTTTGACCAGGTGGCCCGGGCCGTTAAAACCGGCAGTGTGGAATCCCCGGGGGGACTGATCAAAACACCGGGAGGCGAATTTCTGGTGCGGGCCAGGGGCAAGCGGTATATTGGAGAAGATTTTGCCCAGATCCCTTTGAAAGCACAAACAGACGGCACTGTGCTGTATGTGGGGGATGTGGCAAAGGTGGTGGACGGGTTTGAAGACACGGATCTTTTGGCCCGGTTCAATGGCAAGCCTTCTGTCATGGTGGCGGTGAGCCGCACCGATGACCAGGATACCATTGCCATTTCCGAAACTGTCATCGCCTATATCCGGGAACATCAGGCCCGCATGCCCAAAGGGATCACCCTGGGGTACTGGTTTGACATGGCAGACATGGTCCAGGAACGCATCGACCTGCTGCTCAGAAACGGGTGGCAGGGGATTGTCCTGGTGTTTATTGTTCTGGCCCTGTTTCTGGACCTGGGGTTGGCGTTCTGGGTGGCCGCGGGTATCCCCATCTCGTTTATGGGTACTTTTTTGCTCCTGGATTATATCGGGGCCTCCATCAACATGCTCACATTGTTCGCATTTATCATGACCCTGGGCATTCTGGTGGATGATGCCATTATCGTGGGGGAGAATATCTATACCCATTTCCGCATGGGAAAATCCCCGAAGCAGGCGGTCTTAGACAGCATGGACCAGATCGGGGGACCGGTGGTGATGGCTGTGACCACCACCATTGTGGCGTTTTTGCCCCTGATGTTCATCACCGGTATCATGGGAAAATTCATTTCCGTCATGCCCCAGGCCGTGATCTGCATTCTGGCCATATCCCTGGTGGAGGCGTTTCTCATCCTGCCGGCCCACCTGGCCCATACCCTGGAACCGGCCCGGTCCCGTCGGCCCATGATTTACCGGATCCTGTTCTTCTGGCTGGAATGGATCAAAAAAGAGATCCTCGCCATCCATGCACAGGCACGGGAATGGGTGGAGACAGCCCAGGAACGGGTGATCCGGCGTGTTTACACCCCGCTGGTGCACTATTGTGTGAAAAACCGGTATTTTACCCTTGCCCTGGGCACCGGGTGTCTGATTGTCAGTGTCGGGGCCGTCGCCGGGGGCCATGTGCCTTTTGTTTTTTTTCCAAAAACCGATTCCAACTGGATGATCTGTGAGGTGATTTATCCTCTGGGCACCCCTTTTGACGTCACGGAAGCCACCATCAAACAGGTTGAAAACGGGGCCTTTGCCCTGAATGATGAATTCCGGGATCAGGTGGCAGACCGCCGGGATCTGGTGAAAAATGCGTTTTCCCTGGTGGGGGTCATTCCCCGGCGGGACTGGAAGCCCGGGGTATTTGGGGGACATTGCGGCCAGGTCTGGATCGAAATCCAGCCGGCCGGGTTTCGGCCTCAGACCTCCGCATCCCGGGTAACGGCCCGGTGGCGGGAAATGGCCGGGGATATCCCGGGGGTGGAGCAGCTCACCTATTCCATTTTCAGCGGAGGGCCCGGGGGCAATCCCATTGAGATACGCCTGGCCGGTTCCGACCTGGACCGGCTTCAGAAGGCAGCGGATGCACTCAAGGCAGAAATCGCATCCTATCCGGGCACCTTTGATGTGACTGATGATTTCAGGCCCGGAAAAATGGAAAAACAGATCCATATCCGCCAGGGTGCGGAGTCCCTGGGGGTCAATATGGCGGATATCGCCACCCAGCTGCGGCAGGCCTATTACGGGGATGAGGCGGTGAGGGTCCAGCGGGGCAGGCACGATATCAAGGTAATGGTCCGGTATGCCCAAAAAGACCGGGAAACTGAAGCCAGTATTGACGAGCTGAGGATCCGGACCCCGGACGGCCGGCAGATTCCCTTGAACCAGGTGGCCCGTCTGGAAACCAGGCAGGGATACTCAGCCGTCCAGCGGGTGGACCGGCAGCGGGTGATCACGGTGATCTCCGATATCGATGAAGCGGCAGCCAATGCACAGAAAATCGTGGAAGATCTGAAGACCGGGTTTCTGCCGGATCTCATCTCCCGGTTTCCCGGGATATCCTATGACCTGGAGGGCCAGGCACGGCGCACACAGGAATCCATGGACAGTCTGACAAAAGGATTTTTCTTTGCCCTGATGGTGATGTTTCTGCTGCTGGCCAGCCAGTTCAGGTCCTATGTCCAGCCGGTGATCATCATGATCGCCATCCCGTTCGGGCTCATCGGGGCAGTGGCCGGCCATTTCATCATGGGTCTGGATATCACCGTCATCAGCATATTCGGTATCGTGGCCCTGTCGGGCATTGTGATCAATGATTCTTTGATCCTCATCGATTTTGCCAATGCCGGGGTCCGCCAGGGGAAACCTGTGAAGGAGGCGGTGGAGACCGCAGGGAAAAACCGTTTCAGACCCGTGCTGCTCACCTCCATTACCACGGTGGCCGGTCTGTTTCCGTTGCTTCTGGAAACCAGTTTTCAGGCCCAGTTTCTCATTCCCATGGCCGTGAGCATCAGTTTCGGCCTGGTGGCTGCCACCAGCCTGACCCTGTTGTTTGTGCCGGCACTGTATGTCATTGTTCAGGATCTGGTGGGTCTGATCACCGGAGGGGATGCCGGATCCTGTCGGACCACACAAAAAAAATGAAACCGGAATCACTCAATTTTCGGAGTCGGCCGACCCCGTTCTTCGTGGCTGAAGTACATTTGAGTGATTAAAATAAAGAGCGCCTTTCAAGGCTGAGGAAGGGACAGGATGGACAATATCTTTACCACTGATTTCTGGATTCATGAATGGGAAAAGGTCAAATCCGATGACACGTATGCCGTTCACAAAGGATTTTCAACACCGGAATACTGGGACAGGGCGGCAGCCACCTACAACAGGGGTGAAAAAGAAAAACAGAACAGAAAAGTGAAAAAAACCCTGGCCCGGTTCCGGGAAGCCGGGCTTTTGTTCGACGGCATGACTGTGCTGGACATCGGCTGCGGTACCGGAGACCTGGCTCTGGGCCTGGCTGAAACCGGAGCAAAGGTGACGGCCCTGGATTTTTCGGCCGCCATGCTGGACCGGCTTGACCAGGCCGTGCCTTCCCATCTCAGAGACAGGATTCAATTGCGCTGTGAAGACTGGTATGAGGTGGATATCGACAGATACGGGTGGAAAAACCGGTTCGATCTGGTCACCGGGTTCATGGCACCGGCGTTGTCGACATTCAGGTCATTTTCCAAAATGATGGCCTGCGGCAGAAAAGGGTTTGCCGTCCGGGGATGGGCCGACAAAAAACCGGACCCGGTCATGGCTGCTCTGTGGGAAAAGATCATGGACCGGCCCTTAGATGACAGGCCCCAGTCCATCCTGTATAAAATCAATCTGTTGTTTGCCATGAAAGTGTTTCCAGATATCTGGTTTGATAAAATGGAATGGGACCAGACCACTTCTGTGGACCGGGAAATTGAAAACCAGACGGCATTTTTTCAGAAGGTGAGGGGGCTGCCTGAAACAGAACTCAGACAGATCATTGAACCCTATCTGACGGGTATTCAGAAAAACGGCCGGATCAGCCGGAAGCAGCAGGGACTTACCGCCACAGCGGTCTGGTCCAAAAATCGGTGGTAATCTTCATGCCTGGTCCAGGTTCTGTTTTCTGTGAGGACAGGCATCCAGCGTGGCGATGAATTCCACGAATTTTCTGAACGACTGACTGTCCATGGCATGCTCCATCCGGCAGGCGGTTTCATCGGCACGTGCTTCATCCACCTCCAGAATTCTGAATAGAAAATCCTTGAGTACCGTGTGACGGTATTCAATTTTTTTTGCGATATTTTCCCCTTCCGGGGTCAGCGTGACATATCCGTATGGCTCATAATCGATCAGTTTCCGTGCGGCCAGTTTTTTGAGCATGCCTGTGACAGATCCCCGTTTGATATTGAGTGCTTCGGCAATGTCCTTGGATCTTGCCACTTTATTCCGGATTTGCAGCCTCAGTATGGTTTCCAGGTAATCTTCGATGTTTTCGGAAAGGGGAATGTTCTTTTTCATGTCTGCCTCCATCTTGGGTTCCTGTTTTTCTTATATCCAAATGATATAGTAAGTCAACTAAAAATAAATTTAATATGATCAAAAATGTTATTGACTTTATTAAAAGTTAGCCGTATAAAACTTAGCTGTTTGATCCGGAAATCAAAAGGAGAGCAGGCATGACAGGTATTCCATTGAGACAGATGCAGGTGAATCAGACCGGGACCATTGTCAGCGTAAAAGCAAAAGATGAGCTGGGCCGGCGGATCCGGGACATGGGTCTGGTGCCGGGAAAGGAAATACGGATTCAGGGCCGTGCCCCGTTGAATGACCCGGTGTCGCTGCGGATCATGGGAGGCACCCTCACGTTGAGAAACAATGAAGCAGACTTGATTTTCGTGGAGGTTCTCTGATATGGGGATGACCATTGCTTTGGCCGGAAACCCCAATTCCGGAAAAACCACCTTGTTCAATGCCCTGACCGGGGCCCGGCAGCATGTGGGCAACTATCCGGGGGTGACAGTCGAGAAAAAAGAAGGCCGCTGTGTATCCGGCACCCATGAATTCCATGTGGTGGATCTGCCGGGCACCTATTCGTTGAGTGCCTATTCTCTGGAGGAAGTGGTGGCCAGGGATTTTATCGTCAACGAAAAACCGGCCATGATCGTCAATATCGTGGATGCATCCAATCTGGAAAGAAATCTGTATCTCACCCTTCAGTTCATGGAGATGGGTGCCAATGTCTGTATCGCCTTGAACATGATGGATGTGGCAAAAAAACGGGGGATAACCATTGATACCGACAAACTCGCCGCCCTGATGGGTTTGCCGGTGGTGCCCATGGTGGCCCGCACCGGGAAAGGCAGAGATCAGCTGCTCAAGACCGTGGCAGCCCATGCCGGGTCCCGGCCGGCACCGGTGAAGATTTCCTATGGCCGGGATATGGATGAGGTTTTAGATGAGATGGAAACCCGGATCCGTTCAGATCGTTTTCTGACCGACCGGTATCTTCCCCGGTGGGCGGCACTGAAATACCTGGAAAATGATGCCCGGATCATGGAGGCGGGAAAATCGCACCTGCCCGCAACCCATGACTGGTTGGTGTCTGAGGCGCAAAAACTGACCCATCATCTCGATGCCACCTTAGACACCCATGCTGAAGGCATGATCGCGGACCAGCGGTACGGGTTTATCGCCTCGATCCTCAAGCAGGGGGTGATCTCCCACACCTGGGATCGGAACCGGCTGGCGTGGTCCGACAAAATCGACAAAATTTTGACCCACCGGTTCCTGGGTCCGGTGATCATGGTCAGCGTGCTCATGGCCTTGTATCAATTTACCTTTACCTACAGCGAGGTGCCGGTGGAATGGTTTGAGAACTTTTTCGGATGGCTCGGGGGCCGGGCAGAGCTGCTGTTTCCCGACGGGCTGCTCAAGTCCTTGTGATTTCCGGTATCATTGACGGGGTGGCGGGGTCCTGGGGTTTGTGCCCCTGATTTTATTCATGTTTCTGGGCATCTCTTTTCTGGAGGATTCCGGATACCTGGCCCGCATGGCGTTCATGCTGGACCGGGTCTTCCGGACATTCGGCCTGCACGGCGCTTCTGGTGGCCAAGCTGCTGAGGTCCACGGTGATCCAGGGGCCGGCCACCCCGTTTGTGATGGAGCTGCCCCCTTACCGGCTGCCTACCTTCAAAGGCCTGGCCATCCATACCTGGGAGCGTACCTGGCAGTATATCAGAAAAGCCGGCACCATGATTCTGGGCATCTCCATTATTCTGTGGGCTTTGATGACCTTTCCGCAGCTGGATACTTCCCGTCCGGCTGATGCGCCCCGGGCAGGCGTTTTTGCCCAGGATGTCGCACACGCATCTGCCGAATCGATGGATCCGGGGGCTTCGGCCCTGCGGTATTCCATTGCCGGCCGCATGGGCATCGCCCTTGAAAGCGTCACCCGGTATGCCGGATTCGACTGGCAGACCAATATTGCCCTTGTGGGGGGATTTGCCGCCAAAGAGGTGGTGGTGTCCACCCTGGGAACCGCCTATTCTCTGGGCGATGTGGACCCGGAAGACAGTATGTCTCTGGCACAGCGGCTGAAAACAGCCAGGGGATGGGGGCCCATCACCGCCTTTAGTTTGATTTTGTTCACCATATTTTATTCACCATGTTTTGTGGCGGTGGTCTGCATTGTCAAGGAATCCGGATCCTGGAAATGGGGGGTATTTTCCATGGTGTTCAACACACTGCTGGCCCTGAGTCTGTCTATCGTGTTTTACCAGACGGCTACCTGGATCATGTCATAGAGAAAGAGGAATCGTAATGCCTCTGTTTATCGGTTGTCCGGTGTTTTTTTGTTTGGTCGCAACACCTAAACCCACAGATAGAGAAAGCAGCCGATATAGATCACGGCGGCGGACAGGGCAATCACTGTTCGGGTGTTGGACAGGTCAAATGCATGCTGGAGTGTTTTGCCCGTCACAGCCAGTCCATAGAGACCAGTCAGGACAAAGGCCGTCACAATTGCCGGGCCGGGAGAGCGCACCTGAATCATGGCCAGGAACGGAGCGAAAATCCACAGGGAAATGGCGGCAACACCCATGGTGAAATAGGCGGTCAAAAAAGTGGCTTTGCCACCCAGTGCCTTTAAAAACACCCAGAAAAACAGAGCGGCTCCGGCATGCATGAGAAACGCCACCGGAATCCCTGCCAGGGTGAGTTGGAGCAGCCCCCGCTCGTGCAGCAGATCCCGGCTGAGCCAGGCCGCGGTGCCGCCGTAGATCAGCCCCAGCATCGACACATGGCAGATGCAGATCCAGGGCAACAGATTCAGAGAAAGCGTTTTGAGACCGGAAGGGTCCAGTTTGACAAGCCGGATCATGGCGGTAGGGTAGTTCATGGAGAGCCTTTGGGAATTTTGTTCTGTCCGGGCCCGGGCGGGCCGGAGTCCGGACAGAACATATGGGTAAGGGTTACCAGGGCTGCAAGCCCCAGATAAAGACAACAACGCATACGGCCGAGATGATCAAGGGCCATGTGATGCCGTTGTACCGGGATTCATCGTAATCAGGCCCCCAGCCGTGAATGCGGTCGATCACCTTTTTGTCCGCCAGGGTGGGGGCATAGGCCTTCAGTGCGGGCATCCGGTTGAAGGCGATGGACAAAATGATGAACATGGCAAAGCTCAACGGAATGGTCACCATGCCGCCGGACATGCCCAATGCCGCCACCAGGCCGGATCCGACGCAGATGGAGGGCAGGACATGGGGGGAAATCACGATAAAAATGATTCCGCAGACCATGGAGGAGACGATCAATGCCAGTTTGTTGGCCTCTTTCCACCAGACCCCCAGCAGGATGGCCGGGGTGGCGGTGGTGGCCAGCAGGCCGAAGGCCCACAGGATACTGGTCACCAGAAATCTCGGTGGGTTGAATGCCATGAGAACGGCTGCCAGTCCCCCCAGTCCCAGGGCGGCGTATCCCCATTTCATCTTTTTGGCCGAATTCATGTTGGGTGCGATGATCCCCAGAAGATCCGATCCCACCAGGCCGGCGATGGCCATGAGGTTGCCGCCGATGGTGGACAGTCCGGCGGCGATGGCCCCGCCCATGACAAAGGCGGCCACCAGGGTCGGGTTGTAGAACACGTTGAGTATCAAGATTGTCTGGTCCGCTTTTTCAATGATCCGTCCGGTGGTGGCGGTGAAGAAGTTGCCCGCAAAGCCCACCACATAGGTACCGGAAAACAGCAGGCCCAGGAAGATGGCAAACCATACCACAGCCCATCTGGCGCTTTTCACCGACGAGGAGGTGAACACTTTCATGGCCAGGTGTGGCAGGGCCACCGGTCCCAGGGTGAATGCCGGGATCAGGGCAAAATACCACCGGAAATCGTATTTCATGTCAAAAAAAGTAGGGATGTTCTTTATCATGTCCGGTACCATGTCCCCGTAGGCCAGGGGGGGAAACCACCACCCCGAGGACCCCATGGCCTTCATGATGGCGCCCATGGGCACGATCATGGCAATGGTCATGACGACCATCTGGAATGCCGCGTTGTAAGTGGCGCCGTACATTCCGCCGATGGTAATGAACCCCACCGTGGCCAGGCCGGCCACAATGATGGCGATATTATAGGGCACCCCGAACAGCAGCTCGAACGCCTGTCCCAATCCGACCATCTGGCCCAGGGCATACATGATCATGATCAGGATCATCCAGCACACGATCACGACCGTGGAGGGTTTTCCATACCGGTGGCGGATAAAAGAGGCGGGTGTAAACGCCTTCATCCGCCGCAGGCTGGTGCCGTAAAGCAGGGTGAGCAGGGGAATGGAAATGGCCCATTGGATCCACAGGTACACAAACGGCACCTGCAGCCGGAGGATCAGGGCGATGACCCCTAAAAAAGTGGCCAGGCTGGCCCAGGTGGCAGCCATACCCAGGCCGTTAGTTACCGGCCCGATGGAGAATCCGGCGGCATAAAAATCTTCGTCCGATGATGTTTTTCGGCTGGCAAAATAGCCGACACCATAGAAAATGGCGAACAGGATAATGACCACTCCCAGTCCGATCCAGACATTGCTTAACGCATATTCAGCAGGCATGGTGTCATCTCCTTATTTTTGAGTGTTTTCGGTTGGGTTATCGTTTTCCGGGGCCAGGGTCTTGACATATTCTTCCATTTCATCGTCAAACTTGTTGCACACCAGGGTCATCACCAGACAGACGGCGGCAATGCCGAACCATCCCAGCAGGATGGGAATGATGTACTGGGTGGGAAATCCCCACAGGGTTCCCTGCTGCAGTCCTGGAAACAGCACGAAAATGGATGCGGAATGTCCGGTCAGCATCAGCAGTGCTGAAAATATCAGGGTGATGCGGATCTCTTTTTTATACAGTTTTTCTTTCATGGATGAAGCCTCCTTTGTTGTAAAGTGACAGGATCAGTCTATCTTTTCCATTCAGCATCCCTGAGTTCGATGCGCCGGATTTTGCCGCTGATGGTCTTGGGCAGTTCTTCCACAAATTCAATTTTTCTCGGATACTTGTAAGGGGCCGTGGTTTTTTTCACATGATTCTGGATCTCTTTGACCAGCGCGTCACTGGGCTCATAGTTCGGGGCCAGAATGACAAAGGCTTTGACCACCTCGCCACGGGTGTCGTCCGGGCTCGACACCACGGCGGACTCGGCCACTGCCGGGTGTTCGATCAACGCACTTTCCACCTCAAAGGGACCGATGCGGTAACCCGAGGTGAGGATAACATCATCCGACCGCCCCACAAACCAGAAATATCCGTCTTCATCCACATAGGCACGGTCTCCGGTGAGATACCAGCCCGGGATAAATGCGGAGGCGGTGCGTTCCGGTTCCTTCCAGTATTCCTTGAACAGTCCGATGGGCCGTTCCGGCTCGATGCGTACCGCAATATCCCCTTCTTCGTTGGGCCCCAGAATATTACCCTTGTCATCGACGACATGCAGGTCAATGCCCGGGGTGGGTTTGCCCATGGATCCGAACCGGGGCGGGATACAGGGAAAATTCCCGGCCAGAATCACGGTTTCGGTCTGGCCGTATCCGTCCCGGATGATACAGCCGGTGGCTTTTTTCCACACCTCGATGATCTCGGGATTCAAGGGTTCGCCGGCGCCGACGCAGTGCCGCAGGGTGGGAAATTTGTACTTGGACAGATCCTGGAGCACCAGCATCCGGTAGATGGTGGGGGCCCCGCACATGGTGGTGATGGGGTATTTTGCCAGCAGATCCAGGGTGATTTTTGGATCGAACCGGTCGGTATGATGGACAAACTGGGCCGCTCCCTGGTTCCAGGGACCGAAATAACTGGACCAGGCCGCCTTGGCCCATCCGGTGTCTGATACGTTCCAGTGCATATCCTCGGGTTTGAGATCCAGCCAGTATTTTCCGGTGACCATGTGGCCGTATCCATAGGAATGCGCATGCAGAGCCATTTTGGGAAAACCGGTGGTGCCGGAGGTGAAATAAACCAGGCAGTTGTCATCCGCACGGGTTTTGGCGGTTTCAAATTCGTCGGAAGCCTGTTCCATGGCCTCGTCCCAGAAGGTCCAGCCCTCTTTGGGTTCAGTGATGACGATTTTTGTCTTGACCGTGGGGCAGTTGGATGCGACCTGATCAAAAGTTTCGGCAATGGCCGGTGTGGTGATGACACACGCGGCTTCGGATTTGTTGGCCCGGTATTCCAGGTCCTTGGCCGTGAGCTGGGTGGTACCCGGCGCGATCATGGCACCGCAACGGATGCAGGCGGTGAATGCGATCCACCATTCAATGTTTCTGGGAAGGACCACGATGACCACATCTCCCTGGCCGATGCCCTGGGATTTGAACACGTTGGCCAGCTGTTTGGAAGCGTTGCTCAGCTCATGAAATGTTTTTTTGATCTCGGTGCCGTGGTCATCCACCCAGAGCATGGCCAGCTTTTTTTTGTCCTGTGCCCATTTGTCAAACACATCTGAAGCAAAATTGTAATACTCCGGTACCTGCCATTTGAACTCTTTGTACTCTTTGTCATAGTCGGTCATGTTGGGTTGTACGGTCATAAGCGTTACCTTCCTTTAAAATAGAGGTTATCAGGTGAGATGTTCGCCTGTATGTCATATAGTAAAGGAAAATCGATATCACAATCGGTGAAAAACCGATTTTTGCTGTAGGTGCATTCAGCCGGATTTGTAGGAAAAAAACCTATCACGTCGCTGGGCCAAGAGATGACAGGGAGAGTGAAACAGGGGGTTATTCCGGAACCGTGGTGATCTGGCCGGTCTTTTCAAAATGCACGGCGCACCGCACCAGTTCATTGGCATGCTTGAGGTTGAGTTTGGTTTTAATTCTTTCCCGGTAGGTGCCGATGGTCTTGATGCTTATAAACAGGCGGATGGCGATTTCCCGGGAGGAATATCCCTTGCCGATCAGTTTGAAGACCTGCATTTCCCGGTCCGTGAGCCGGTCGGCAGGGGTTTCTTTCCGCAGGTCCGCCGAGCCCGTGATATTGGACAGGATATGTTCCTTGACCGTTTCATTCAGATACACTTTGCCCGACAGCACGTGGTGAATGGCCGCCACCACCGATTCCATGGCCTCCTGCTTCATGATGTATCCTCTGGCACCGGCATGAAGGGCACGCTGGGCGTAAAGGTATTCATCATGCATGGACAGCACCAGCACCGGAATGTGCGTATGGTGTTTTTTGACATGCCGCACCAGGTCGATGCCGTCGGAGTTTTTCAATGAAATATCTGCGATGATGAGATCCGGCCGGACCGATTCGATCTCCCTGATGGCGGTTTCCACATCCGTGGAATCACCGGATGCGGTCAAATCCTCTTCCTGATTGATCAATTCGGCCAGGCCGAGCCGGAAAATGGGGTGATCCTCCACCAGCAGTATTTTCTTTTTGTTGTTCATCGCTGGATGGCAATATCATGTTTTTTCCGATTGTGCAATCTCATTTGCTTTGAGCAGCCGCATGGGCGGGGCAGCCCCCTTTTTGTCCTCTCCAAACCAGATGGTCTGGTGCGGGAAGGGGATTTCGATGCCGCGTTCATCAAAAATACGTTTCATCCTTTCCAGAAACGCCCTTCGGACCGCAAAATGCCGCATGGGCCTGGTTTTCAGGCGGACCCGGATTTCTACCGCGGAATCCCCCAGATTGTTGAGACCAAACAGTTCCAGGTCCTCGATAATATCCGGTCCCCAGATGTCATCCTGCCGCAGCTCGGTTGCCACATCCTGCAGGGCCTGGACCACCTCGCCGTAATCCTCCCTGTACGCGACACCTGCGTCCACCAGGGCGTAACCGAATTCGCGGTTGCTGTTTTTCACGGTGGTCACTTCCCCAAAGGGGATCACGAATACGGCCCCTGTGAGGTCACGCAGGGTCAGGGTCCGGATGGTAAGGTGTTCAACAGTGCCTGCATATCCGCCTGCCTCGATCCAGTCTCCCACAGAAATGGAGTCCTCCATCAGGATAAAGGCGCCTGTAATGACATCCTTGACCAGGGTCTGGGCCCCAAAGCCCACTGCCAGGCCGATAATCCCTGCACCGGCCAGCAGTGGAGCGATATTGATGCCGATATGGGATAAGACGCTCATGCCCGCCACCAGAACCAGGGTGATCCGGATCACGTTGTTAAACAGAGGCAGCAGGGTCAATATTCTCTGGTTGGCCTTTTTTCCGCCAACGCCTTCTTGCTGCCGGATCATGTAGGCTTCTATTTTTAAACTGACCAGTTCCCAAATCACAACGGCACCGGCGATAATCAGGAAAATCACCACCAGTGTGGAAACAACGGCACCCCCCTGGGGCGACAGTATCCAGCGGTAGGTGCCGATTCCCCATGCCTGCATGATCGAAAAGGCGGCAATGATATACAAGGCTCCGTTGACGGTATGTCTGAGCAAGGGGAGATACCTGTTGGCCCGGTCTTCCAGATTTGGATAATTTTTTTTCAATTCATCATTGATCTTGAACAGCTGATTCAGGCTCTGCTTAATGATGCGGGCAAAAAAGGCAGTCAGGAATACCACCATGATGGTCAGGATCATTGCCCTGAACACAAAGTAGACCCCGCCCTCTATTCCCAGTGCCCAGGTTCCGAACATGCCCAGGGTAAACAATATGGCGGCGATGTGCCAGAAATCGGCAAATCGTTTGCGCAAGGCGTTGACGGTCCCGGCTCTTGGCAAATGGGGATCAGAGGTTTCCGACGCTGGCTGCGGATCAGCCGCCTCTGTCTGTTTATGATCTCCGCGCAGCCACCCGGCCACATCCGCCCGATTCTGAAGAACAAGAATAATCACCATCAGGGCAATGATCAGCCCCAGCAGCTTTAAAAAGAAAAGGTAAAGACTGGCAGCAATCCCGAGAATCAGGGCCCCTTCAAGGATAAAGTAGCCGTAGACCGAAATTCTCAATATTCTTCTGATCCAGATATAAAGATAATGGACGGTTTCGCTGTCCAGCGGCAATAAACGGAGGGACGGATTTTCTGGCATGAGCAGCAGTCTGGTAAAGGCCAGAATCACTTTGATCAAAACATTGGCGTTTATCAGCGTCAGGGCCACCACCTGGGTGCCTGGTCGCGGATCAAGCACAGGAAGCAGTCCATAGGCAGCAGCGGCAAATGCAGCAATCGGGATCAATTCCAGCAATGTACTGCCGAACATCAAAGGCGTTCTGAACGCCGTGCTGCCGTTTTTTCGATCTGTCAGGGCGTTGCGGGACCTGGACAAGAGGCGGGAGACCAGTATTTGTGCCAGAAACCCTGCCAGCAGGACCAGGATGACCTTGCCGCCCATTTCCCCCCAGCGCCTGAGTATTTCCGGATCCTGGGCCTGCCCGGCAATATCTCTGGCCAGAGTAGGTGTCTGGAGCATCTTCTGCCCCACTTCTCCCAGCACATGATTGATTTCGTGCATGTAACCGGACATCGTTCGCAGCAGCATGCCGCCAAAGCCTTTGGATTCAGCCTCTGGTTCCCCGGAAGTTTCTTTGCCGGCCTGAAGAAGCACCCGCAGGTCCTGCTTGAGGTTTTCAAGCCGTTGCGGGTCTTCCAGATCCTGCAGTAATTTTTCAATGCCGGCTCTGGAACTGTCCGTGCTTCCGGACGACTCTTCCTGGGCGTGAGCCCTGAACGGGCAAAGGATACAAACAGATAATACCAGGACGAACCAGACATAACCCAAAGAATGTATGAAAGATTGCCTCATGAATACTCCTTAAATGATTGAAACAGGACTGGGGTCAACACAATTTAAATCCGGAAGAGGCCCTTCAGCCTGATAAGGTTCATCATGCTGTATCTGTATCAGGCTGAAACAAGGTGAGTCAATAAAGAAATCAACATTCGCCATCGGAGCGATGTCCGTGAAAGACCGTTCAGGAACCACTATTTGGAAAATTCCTGCCGGGGGGATGGCCCGTCCGGGGCCGAAAGCGCGCTGATCGGTAATTTCAGCGTGACGCAGGTACCGGTGTCACCGGATTCAATATCCAGGGATGCGCCCATGAGTTTGGCCCGGTAGTTCATGATGCGCAGCCCCATGCCCCGGTAATCTCCGGATGTCACAAATCCGGTGCCATTGTCCAGGACGGCCAGGGAGAAAGTGGCTTTCCGGCAGGCCATCTCGATGATAATATGGTCGGCGCCTCCGTGACGGATGGCGTTCTGGACCGCTTCCTGGGCGATATGGTAGATATTGCTGTTCACCATATCATTGCCGGATGGAATTTTTTCATGGAACATCAGCGCGCAGGTCACCCGGTGAACGGTCCTGGTGTTGGTAACCAGTTCCTGTAATGACGACAAAAGGCCGTGCTTGAAATAGACCGGACAAAGGCCCCGGGCCAGCAGCCGTGTTTTCTGTATGGCCTCCTGGATCAGCCGGGTGATGTTTTCAGCGGACCGGGCCGCATCCGGCGCAGTTTTCTCCACCCGGGTTTTCAACACCTTGCTCAACCCTTCCACGCCGATGAGATGGGGGCACAGGTCGTCATGGAGATCATTGCCGATTTTCTGGCGCTCCTTTTCTCCGATCTCCATGATCGCTTTTTCCAGCTGTTTCACCTGGGACACATCTCTGTGAGTGATGACCGTGCCCAGAGGATTTCCATTCTTGTCCCGGTACACCGATCCTCTGAGGGTGACTTCGATGACCCGGCCGTCTTTTGCCTTTCGGGTGGTTTCCGTGCGGGGGAGCACGTGACCTCCAAGGATGGCCTGTATTCCTTCCATGGCCTGTTTCCACTGCTCTTCCGGCACGAAATGATCCATTTTTTTTCCCAGGCTTTCTTCCAGGGTGTAACCGAACACCCGGGTGAACGCGGGATTGAAATAGGCAACATATCCGTCCATGTCATAAACAATGATGGGATCCGGGGTTGCCTCCATCACGGACCGGTAACGCTCTTCACTTTCCTGCAGGGCTTCCTGGGCCTGCCTGCGCTCGGCGATCTGGGCGTTGAGATCCCGGCTGTATGTTTCCAGTTTTTCCATGAACGAGTTGTAGTAAAAGGAAATCTGGCCCACCTCATCTAAAGAGTGCGGGATCACCATCCGGTTTGAAAACCCTTTTCCGGTGTCGATGTCTTCGTTGAGCCGGTCCATGAGATTTCTCAGCGGCCCGGTGATGGACGCGCTTAAAAAAAAGGTGATGGGAATGAAAATCAGAAGGGACGCTATCCCCACCATGACAATGAATTCCTTGATGGTGTCCAGGGGAGAGAAGAAATCATCCGTATGGATGACAGACGCCACAATCCACTGGTATTCAGGAATAGGGTCGAAAAACACCTGTTGCTTGCCGGAGGGGTCTGTGAATCGCTGTTGCGGGATATTGCCCTGCGATCCCGGAGTCTGTGTCAGCAGGTTGCTGAAATCCGTATCAGCGAACGCCTGAATTGAAAAAATATCGGTTCCGCTGAATTCCGGGTGAATGATGAAGGTGCCGCCGGTGTCCAGGACACCGGCATATCCGGTGCTGCCCAGCCGCTGATTCAGGATGTTTTTTTCAAAATCCTGGATCTCCAGGAGTGTGGAAAATTCCTCCCGGTATGCGGAAACCGTGATCATCCAGTCCCAGGGACCGAAATATTCCAGATAAAGTGCTTTGGGCCGGGGGGCCTGATCGTCAGGATTCTGCCAGTCATATTCAATGTATCCTTTTTTTCGGGCCACCATTTCCTGAACAAATGCGTGGTCGGAAATATCCAGGCCTTCCAGCAGTTTCTTCGGGTGTCTCACCACCCGGCCGGTTCCGTCCAGAATACAGATGTAGCCGTGCGTGCCGATTTTCTGGGAAAGCATGATTTCTGCCGCCTGTTTTCTGGCCTGTTCCGGGGTCAGAAAGCCGTCAATCTGTCGCTGGTAGAGGTGCGCAGCGATCTCCAGGTTTTTTTCCGCTGTGGCCCGCAGGTAATTTCGGATAGATACGGATGCCGCTGTTCTAACATTGTTCACCATGGTGGAGGTGGCGTTCGCCAGCATGTTTTCGATATTTTTTTCAAGGTTTTGTTTTACAATGGAATAGATGGTGAGGCTGGAAAGCCCCATGATCACGAAAAAAGTGAAAGAAAAGATGCACAGGATCTTATAGCGGATGGGCAGGTTCTTAAACAGTCTGGACAGATTCATGGTTCTCCAAAAAAAATGGTGTTATTCACAGGTGCGCCAGACCTGGCAGATATTTAAAATCCTGTTGGAAACAGGCGGGTCGCTGTTTTTTCCAGGCGGTTCTGCAAAGCCAGGTCCGCCACGTTCTGCCGGAGCATGTCCAGGACATCATCGATGGAGTCATGGATCTCCATGGCATGGGGATGTTCCTGAATCATGGCGAAAAACGCCTGGACCACGGCCGGGTCAAACAAGGTGCCCACCCCGTGTTTCAGTTCGGCAATGGCGGACGGGAGATCCTTTGGCGGCATGCCGGGCCGGCCGGCGGTCATGGTTTCAAATACGTCGCATACCGCCAGGATCCGGGCACCCAAAGGGATCTTTTCCCCTTTGATTCTGTCCGGATACCCGGTCCCGTCGAACCGTTCATGATGGTGCCGGATCATGGGGGCGATCTCGCTGAAGAAAGTCAGTGGCAACAGAATGTCCGCCCCCAGCACCGGGTGCTGCCGGATCTGATCCATTTCTTTGGGGGTCAGGTGGCCCAGGCGCTCCAGCACCGTGTCCCGGATTCCGATTTTTCCGATATCATGGAGGATCCCGGCATGAAATATGGTTTTGACCATGGATTCGTCCAGGGCCATCTGCCGGGCCGTGAGCCGGGACAAGGTGGCCACCCGCCGGGAATGACCGTGGGTGACGCGGTCCCGGGCCTCGATGGCCAGGGCGAACCCTTCCACGATTTTCCGGTAGATTTCCAGGATCTGCCTGTCATGGCCCATGGTTTTTTCCAGGGCGATGGCGCCCTGTTCCCCCAGGGCCGTGACCAGTTCCAGTTCATGGGCGGCCAGGGTCCGGTTTTCAGTGAAATAGACCGCTAAAAGCCCGGTATAAGGACCGGCAATGTCGAAAAACAGGCCGGTCACCGAGTTGATCTTCCGCTTTCCCAGGCGCTCCAGATCCGGAATCCGGTCGTCCTCCCGGGCATTGGGAATGACCACGCAGTCTTTTTTCTGGTCTTCAAACAGGGTCATCAGGGTGTGATAATCGGTATGCATCAGACTTCTGTAGTCAAACCCGTGAAAGATTTTTGTTTCAATGCACTGTTTTTTCGTGTTCAGAATCCAGAAAATGCTGCCTTTGGCCGACAGCACACGGGTAATGTTTTCCACGATGCATGCCAGGATATCCCGGGTATCGCTGTTGGCATGGATTTTCTTGCTGATTTGTGCAAACAGGGTAAAATACTGGTGGAAGTCGGGTGTCATATGCCTTCCTGATGGGGGTAAAATCGGGTTAATTGAAAAAATTCATCCACTTCATGCTGTAAGTTTTCTGAATCTGTTTCTGGAAATGGATCACAGTGTCCAGAACGATTTTTAACTGTTTTTTTTCAGTTCGAGACAGGGCGGACAGGTCCACACAATTCACCGGCAGGTCCGAATGCCGGTCCCGGTTCAGATGGCTGCCGATTTTGAGCCGGTTCAAATGATAGAACGCATCCATGGCCTGTTCATGTCCAACAGGATCCAGGATCCCCTGATCTTTGAGACCGTTTATGCGCGTCAGGGTGGACGGAGAACAGATACCGTGGTTCAGCGCAAGAATACGCATGGCATTGATCAGATGGGCCAGGCCCGCGGTTTTGATGTTGAAGCAGGCCCGGCATGCGTCTGCCCGGTGGGTCCGGATCCTGCCGAAAATGGTTTTTGGGGAGCTGAACAGCACATCGTCACGGGTCAGAAAATGGTTGACCACCGGATTTTCCTGAAACAGCTCAAAGACCTGGTCCCAGAGGGTTTGTGCCATGGGAAAATCCCCGTACACCGGCCGGAAGTCCAGCAGGATGGTCAGGGTCCGGATGTCCGCGGGCTCGGCTGATCCGATCCACCGGTCCAGGGCCTGGCGCCACTGGGTCAAAGACCGCCGCCACTTCGGGTTGGTGGCCATGACATCCCCTTTGCACAGGGTGAATCCGAACCGGTCCAGGTCCGTAACCACCTGTTTGGCCAGGTCGGCAAAATAGCTGTCCCACTCGGTTTCTTTCGACCGGGGCGGATCCGCATAGATCAGGGCATTGTCCTGGTCGGTTCTTGCCACCTGTTCCTGCCGGGCATCACTGCCCATGGCGATCCAGCAGAAGGGGCCTGGCAAAGACCGGTGGTCCCGGGTTTCGAAAACCGAAATATGATGGGTGATGATCCGTCTGGTCAGCGCGTCATGAATGACGGATACGGCCTTGAGAATATCCGCCAGATCGGTGGGGCTGTAAAGCATGTGCCGGATCAACGTGTCCAGTTGATCCCCCAGGCGGGCGGGGTCTGGATAATCCGTGCCCGTTGTCAGGCGGTCATACATTTCCTGAAAATGGGCGGACAGTTCCGGTGCCAGGGACACACCCCGGGACATCAAGGTCTGGTTTTCCGGTTCGGCGCAGCGGATCCGGGCTGACATGGTCCACCCCCTTTGTCGGTTATGAGATCATTGGGACAGTTTCCGGGTCAGGATCTCTTTCATCAGTTTCGGGTTGGCTTTTCAGATATCCGCCCGGTTTTACCACCCGGTTTGAAAAAGGTCAACAGCGACATGGTTTGCTGAAAATGGATGCGGACCGCAAATCCTGGCAGAGGTTTCTGGATTATCTGGATCAGACGCTGACCGGCAGGTAGTCTTCTCTCACCGGTGAGAACACCTCGACGGCCACGGCATCTTCGAGCACCTCGGCGCCGTGGGGGATGTTGCCGGGCACACACCAGCTGTCACCCGGACCCACATCAAACGTATCGTCTCCGATACTCATTTTCAACCGGCCGCTGACCAGGTATCCGGTCTGCTCATGGGGGTGGCTGTGAACCGGCAGGGTGTGGCCCCCGGCCAGTCTGAACTGGGACAAAAGGGTGCTGTCACCGAACACCAGGGTCTTGATCTGTATTCCCGGCATGGCCTGCTTGAATCCGTTGTCCTGAGCCTTGCAAAACATGGCATCATTCCTTTTTTTGTGAATGGTTTGAACCGCCGGTTTCAGACCGGTCCGGTGATTTTTTCCAGCAGGGCCTGGTAGGCCTCGCTGAGTTCCACAAATTTGTCCTGGCTGCCGCCTTTGTCCGGGTGGTGTTTTCGGGCCAGTTTCCGGAACTTCCGGGTCAGGGCCCGTTTGTCCATGGTTTTGAGTTCCGCTGCAGTGAGGTTGAAAATCTCCCTGGCCCTGGATCCGGACACGGCCGGTTTCGGCGGCTGGTGAAAAAACCGGCTGCGAAACCGGAAATCCTGTTCCATCTCTTCAAGCAGAACCGATTCCCCATACGGATGGTCAAAAAACATGATCACATACCGGATCAGGTAGTCGTTCAGATGTCCGGGCTGCTGGAAAAGACCTGTGTTCAGATCGCACACTTCCTGGATAAAAAAAGCGTCCACTTTGTCCTGATCCAGAGCATGAGGCATTTTCTTTGCCAGAAACCCCTTGAAAAACCGCTGAAGGTCGAAAATGGTGTAGACATAAGACTTGAGTTCCCGGTGGCTCAGGCGGCTTTCCTGATGAATGAATTCCTGTTCGATTTGATCCCGGCATTTGCCCTGGAGTTTCCGGAACAGGGCCGGCGGCATGTTCACCAAAGGCCCCTGGTCCATGTTGCCGAACTTGAGAAAGTGGGCCCGGCGTTTGTCAAAGGCATGGGTGGACCGGACCACGGCTTCTTTTTCTTTTCTGGTCATGCGCCGGTATGCAGATGTCTTGCCCCGTTCCCTGAAATGGGCCGTGGCCTGTCGGATATCGGATCGGACATACGGCCAGAACAGGTCTTCCAGTTCTTCGGAATCAAAGTGTCCGGCCTGTTTTGTAATCCGGCGGACCAGTTCCGGGCACACATGCCAGGCATTGCCGCCGGGGTAATCGATCCAGGCCCCGGGCTGCGGCCCAAGTGTACAGATATCCTGAAATCCGGAAACAGTCTCATCCGGAATGGATTCTCTAAGAAAGTATGTGGTCTGCCGGTGTTTTCTTGTTTTCGCCAGGTACATAAGGTCATTTTTTTTTACATTTTACAATTGACTGGGATGGTTATATTAAACGGTTCCGGAAAAGGCAATGAAAACCATGAGAGGTCATCATTGCCGAAAAAGTACACGCATGGAGCCAGGCCCCGGTTCTAAAAAAGGATAATGCCTTGACAAAGAAAGCGCCCGACTTTAGGATGCCATAAGGCCGGCAGGTTCCGCAGGCTTCAGATACCAGTGATTCCGGCCGGTTGTAAAATGTAATTCATGTCAACAGCGGGATAACAAGCAACAGATACCAGCATGACACCATGAAAATTTTCACCTTCATTGTCCAGAAAGTAAAAACCGCGCTGATGGATCTGCTTCCCATCATTCTGGTGATCGCGTTTTTTCAGATTGTTGTTATCAGACAACCCCTGCCCGAGCTGGGAGAGGTGATTTTCGGCGCCCTGCTGGTGGTGGCGGGACTGGTGCTTTTTGTCCAGGGACTGGAAATGGGACTGTTTCCCATTGGTGAAGCCATGGCATATGCCCTGGCCAGAAAAGGCAGTCTGTTGTGGCTGCTGATATTTGCCTTTGCTTTGGGGTTTTCCACGACCATTGCCGAGCCGGCCCTGATCGCCGTGGCTGCCGAAGCCGCGGATATCGCCGGACAAGGGGGGCTGATCGATTCAGATAAAAAATCCTTGACCAACTATGCCCTGGGGCTTCGTATCAGCGTGGCGTTTTCCGTGGGTCTGGCCATCCTGGTGGGGGTCATCCGCATCCTCAAAGGCTGGCCCATCCATTTTCTGATCATCGGCGGATATGTGATGGTGATGCTCATGACCATCATCGCCCCGGAAGAGATCATCGGTATTGCCTACGATGCCGGCGGGGTGACGACTTCCACCATCACCGTGCCGCTGGTGGCGGCCCTGGGCGTGGGACTGGCATCCTCCATCCAGGGCAGAAGTCCGCTTTTGGACGGGTTTGGGCTTATCGCGTTCGCCTCTTTGCTGCCCATGATTTTTGTCATGGGATACGGGCTGCTGATTTTCAACTGATATAAAGGAGGGAAAAGCGTTTGGAATTTTTGATGGATTTCGGGAAAATCCTGGTTGCCACCGGCAGAGATGTACTGCCGATCATCCTTTTGATCGGGGGATTTCAGCTGCTGGTCCTGCGCCAGCCCATTCCCCACCTGGGCCGGGTGCTGGTGGGGGGTGTATATGTGGTGATCGGGCTGGCCCTGTTTCTGGCAGGTCTTGAAAAAGCGTTGTTTCCCCTGGGCAAAATCATGGCGGCCCAGCTGTCTGACCCGATGTTTATCTACGGCACCCCTGATCCGCCGGCCCTGGCAGACTGGACCGCCTATGGATGGGTGTATCTGTTTGCCGCCATGATCGGATTTGCCACCACCATTGCCGAACCGTCTCTCATTGCCGTGGCCTACAAGGCCAGTGAGGTGTCCATGGGCACCATCAGCCAGTGGGGCCTGCGGATTACCGTGGCCATCGGGGTGGCGGTGGGTATTAGTCTGGGTGCCTTCCGCATTGTCAGCGGCACCCCCCTTTACCTGTACATTCTTGTGGGTTATATCATGGTTATTTTGCTGACCCTGGTATCCCCGAAAAATATCATTGCACTGGCCTATGATTCCGGCGGGGTCACCACTTCCACCGTTACCGTGCCCCTGGTGGCGGCCCTGGGCCTTGGCCTGGCGTCCACCGTGCCCGGCCGCAATCCCGCCCTGGACGGATTCGGCCTCATTGCCTTTGCCAGCCTGTTTCCCATCATATCGGTGCTGGGCTATGCCCGGCTGGTTGTATGGATGAGTCATCGTAAAACCAGAACAGCGGAGAAAACCTATGCGGTTTAAGCTTATTTTATCCACGGTAAAAGCAGAGATTACCGACAAGATTGTGGATGCCGTCAAAAAAGAGGGGGCTACCGGGGCTACCATCATTCCGGCCAGAGGGACCGGCATCAAAGAGGCAAAAACGTTTTTCGGCCTGACCCTGGAAGCCCAGACCGATATCATCATGCTGCTGGCGGAAGAACATGTGGCGGAAAAACTGCTGTCCGTGATCAAAACAGCCGGAGAATTCGGCAAACCCGGGACCGGCATCGCGTTCACACTGCCGGTGGAGCATGTGGTGGGCCTGGAAAGCCAGATGGAAAAATTCAAGCAGAAGGCCCGGGACAGTTATCTGTAAGCGTTTGACCCCGTAACTGTTTTGTCAAATGACGACATTTTTTTTAAGGAAGGTAATGTATGGAACCGGATAAAGCCAAAATCATTCGGGTCAGGGATGTGATGCAGAAGGGAATCATTTCCATCGATGGCATGGCCACCACCCGCGAAGCAGTCGAAAAAATGAAGGAAAACAATGTATTCTCTCTTCTGGTGAACAAACGGCATGCGGACGATGCCTGGGGCATACTGGTGTCCCAGGATATTGTCAAAGGGGCGATTCTGCCGGGCCGGTCCTTAGATGAGGTGAATGTGTATGAAGTCATGACCAAACCGGTGATCACAGTGCCGGCGAACATGGATATCCGCTATGCGGTGCGGCTTATCTACCGGGCCAAGATCCGCCGGGCGCCGGTGGAGGACAAGGGGGAGCTGGTGGGAATGATTTCTCTTATTTCGCTGATTCTGGAGGGAAACGTGTTTTGAAGGGACGCCAGGAGCAAGGGGCGTCCGGCAGCAGTCCAAATGGTTCAGGAGGTGATGCGGCATGGGGCTGCAGAATCGATTGAACAATGGAAAAATATCTTTGACCGCAGGTCTTCTGCTTCTGCTGGTCTGTGCCATCTGGGGCGGCAATGCGGTCAGCATCAAATTCAGCAACCAGGGAATCCCCCCGCTGCTGGCGGCAACGCTCCGGTCCGTGGCCGCCGGTTTTCTGGTGCTGCTCTGGGCAAAATTCAAGGGACATGGGGTGCTTTTCCCCAGAGGCGCCCGAAGACATGGTGTGATGATCGGCCTGCTGTTCGGGCTGGATTTTCTTTTTCTGTACTGGAGTGTGTCGTTTACCACCGCTTCCAGGGCCACCATTTTTCTGTATTCCCATCCGTTCTGGGTGGCGCTGGGTGCGCATTTTATCGTGGACCAGGACCGGCTGCATCCAGCAAAAGCGGCCGGGCTGATTCTGGCGTTTGCAGGGTTGTGGATGGTGTTCAGGATCCAGTCCCCCCTGCTGCCGGAAAACAACTGGATCGGCGACGTGATGGGGCTGGCCGCCGCGGTTTTCTGGGCCGCGACCACCTTGTATATCAAGCGCATCAGCCAGACAGTGACTCTCAATCATTACCAGACCCTGTTTTCACAACTGGTATTTGCCATCCCGGTGCTGCTGGCGGGATCCCTTCTGTTCGAGCATGATTATACCCTTGTCCTTTCTGGCCCTGTGTTGTGGGCCATGGCCTACCAGATCGTCGTGGTTGCTTTTTTCAGCTATACCCTCTGGTTCTGGATGATTCACAACTTTGCTGTCAGCGGGCTGACCGCATTTACTTTTCTGGCGCCGGTGTTCGGTGTGTTTTTCGGTGCCGTGATTCTGTCGGAACCGGTGGGCATGAGGGTCTGGTTCGGCCTGACCCTTGTCTGCTGCGGCATATACCTGGTGAACAGATCTCCGAAAACAAGACCTTTCAAAGGATTATGAAAAGCGCTTCGCGTATTCAGGGGTTCTTGGCGGTCACCAGGAACGGTAAGGGTGATTTGCCAGGTTGGCGTTGAGGTATCCGGGATCTTCGGTCACCTCCGGACCGGCCCATGAGGGGACAGAAAACGCCTGGTCCGGAGAGGACAACTCGATTTCCGCTACCACAAGGCCCTGGTTGGCCCCTGAAAACCGGTCAATCACCCAGACCAGACCCTGGTACAGACAGGTGTGCCGGGTCTTTTCAATGATATTTCCGTCACAGAACCGGTCCAGCATTTCCCGGGCATCTGTTTTCGGAATGGGATATTCAAACTCCGGTCGCACCAGTTTTTCGGGCCTGCCTTTGATGGTCAGGAACCCTTTTTCTCCTTTGATGCGGACCCGCACCACCTTGTCCGGGGTGTTGACCAGATATCCCTGGCAGATGTCAATTCCCGACGCCATTTCCGTTGGCAGGGTATTGACCAGAAATTTTCTTTCAATTTCGATTCCCATGGTTTGTCCAACTTTTTGACTTTGATGGTAAGACTCTTTACATAAAAACAGGATTACTATACCATATCTGATGCTGAAGTGAACCCTGATTAAGCGCTGTTTACAGTAAAAAAGGCAAAGTCATCCATGGAAAAACAGATGCCGTACTCGTCAGTTTTGCGGCCCATTGCCCTGTTGACGGATTTCGGTCATACCGATGCTTTTGTGGGGATTCTCAAGGGCGTGATTCTGTCCATTCATCCGGAAGCCCGGATCGTGGATCTGTGTCACGGGGTGTCTCACCAGGATATCGGGCATGGGGCACATCTGCTGGATATTTCCCTGGATTATTTTCCAAGGGGTACGATTTTCTGTGCCGTGGTGGATCCGGGCGTGGGAACAACGCGTCGGGCCGTTCTGGTGGAAACCAGGGATTATTTTCTGGTGGGACCGGACAATGGGGTGCTGTGGCCGGCGGCTTCCAGAAACAATATTTGCCGGGTGATTCATCTGACACGGTCCCGGTATTTCCTTTCCCGGGTGAGTGCCACATTTCACGGCCGCGACATTTTCGCTCCGGTGGCGGCCCATCTGTCCGCGGGCATCGATCCCGGAGCATTCGGTCCGGAGGTGTCCGGTCTGACCCGGTTCGCCTTTTCAGAACCGGAACCGTTCGAAGATGGACTGATTCTGAGCATCCGTCATATCGACACTTTCGGTAATGTCGGCCTGAACCTGACCCTGGAGCAGTTCATGCCGTTTATGGAACAAGGGTTTCTGATGCAAATCAATCAGACAAAGATCAACCGGTATTATGACACGTATGCAGCGGCCCCGGAAAAAACGTTTTTTGTGATTGCCGATTCCGCCGGATTCGTGGAGATTGCCGTAAAGAACGGGCATGCGGCATCACAGCTCGATGTTGATAAACAGGATACAGATGTGACAGTGACCATTGAACCCATGCAGTGATTTCAAAAAAGGATGAAACAGAAAAATGAATTTAAAGGAAACCATTCGAAGTATTCCGGACTGGCCCATTGAAGGGGTCATTTTCAGAGATCTGACCACATTGATGCAGAACCCGGCCGCGTTTGCCTATGCGTGTGATGTGCTTTACGACCGGTACAAAGACCGGGGCATCGACAAGATTGTGGGCATCGATGCCAGGGGATTTGTTTTCGGCGGAGTGGTGGCCTATAAGCTGGGTATCGGTTTCGTCCCGGTCAGAAAAAAAGGCAAGCTGCCCTGCAGCACGATTCAGGAAACCTATGCCCTGGAGTATGGTACCGATACCCTGGAAATGCATGAAGATGCCATAGCTCCCGGAGAAAAAGTGGTGATCGTGGATGATCTCATTGCCACGGGCGGCACGGTCGGGGCGGCCGTGAAACTGGTGAAAAACCTGGGGGCCGATCTGGTGGAATGCGCCTTTGTGGTGGAGCTGCCCGATCTCAAGGGACGGGGACAGATTGACGGATGCCCGGTCTTTGCCCTGGTGGAATTTGAAGGAGAATAGAGCATGTCAAAACATGTCATACTGCTGCTGGCGGGAATGGTTCTGATCGGGGCCTGTGCCGGGTCCTACGGAAAACTGGTGACCAGCCACGTCTCTGAGGATCAGTATCGGCAGCAGACCCTGCCGGCCGATCTTGATTATTATTACTGCGGCCGTTCCGGGCTGCCCTATGCAGTGGTGGGGATCGATGACACCTACCGGTTCAATGACCGGTTCTGGTTCAAAATCCAATCCATGGATGAGGTGTATGAAAAGATTTATAACCTGAGTGACCTGCATCCGTATGCCCGTTCCATGCGGGCCGCGGATATTCTGGACCCGGCCGGCAAACGGATCGGTGTGTGGTTTTCCTATTACCATCATACCCCGGTAAAAGTGGATCCGGATTCCGGAGTACTGGATATTTTCAATCCTTATGACCCCGACGAGGACAAGGGTCTGATCCGGGACTGAAAGTGTTGATGCCGGGATCTTGGCTCATGGCATGGCCGCTTCCATTTTCTGTGAATTGAATCCTTTGATAAAGGTGTTGTTGACAAAAAAGACCGGGGTGGAGTGGATGCCCAGTGCCCGGACCGTTTGCTGCTGGGTTTTGATTTCGGAAAGATACGTTTCTTTCAGATAGGTCAGGGCGGTTTCAGGTGTGGCCCCCCATTTTTCTGCCAGATCCGGAAACGCCTCCATATATTGTGAAAGAATGTCGACTGCCTCCTGGGACGGGTTCAATTCCGTGTAGGTGAAATCGATGATGTCAAATTCCATGTGTTGCCGGTGATACGCGTCCGCCATGGCCAGACCCGCGGTTTCGGCGGCCGGGCTCAACGGGAAATGGGCCAGGCGCAGGGTGTGGATCCGGTCCAGGTTCAGCTTGATGAATTCCCATCCCCGGCGGCAGTGGGGGCAGAAGGGATCGGACACCACAATCACGTTGTGGGGGCCGGTGCCGGTGTGGATGAGTTTACCGAAATCGGCAGGCAGATCGCTGACATCCACCGCCTGAAGCCGGTCCACAGCGTCCTTTGCCAGGTCGGTGCCGGTGGCCAGTTCCTGAATACCGCCGAACTGAACGGTGCCGGTGTCATCCACCATCAAAGTGATGAATTCAGGGGAGAGGTCCGGAACCGGAGGGGTGATCTTGAGTTTGACGGCAAACACGGTCAGAGAACCGGCATGAACCGGTATTTTTTTTTCGATGGTCACATGGTCGGCAGTCATCTGCAGAAACCGTTCATCTTTGGTGCCCCGGGCGGACCGAAGCCGAAGGGCGATACCTTGTTTCAGCGCAGATTCGTCCAGTACTGCCGGCAGACGGTTCATGCCTGCCGGCTGGTTTTCTCCCGGTTCAGAAGAAGGGGTGTCGCCTGCTGCAAACCCCGGGAAGATGCACAGAATCAGGATCCAGAAAGCCGCGGCAGCCAGCAGCCGGAACCGGTCATGCGATTTGTGAGGGTGTTTGTGTTTTCCAGGATTCATGAGTGTCTTCATTGTATCGATACCTTGTTGAATTGAATGAATTTATCTGCAAACAGGTTCAGCATCTCATAGGTCAGGTCAAAGGTTTGGGTTTCCTGTGCACCTAAAAGGATGTCGAATATCAGGGTTTCGTGGTCTTCAAGGGTGTAGCCATGCCCCATATCCACCGGTTTCCATTCACCGGAAATCCGGTCGATGAGCCGGATTTCTGCCGGGGTGTCACTGGTGTTCTTCAGAATGTACCGGTCCGTGACAATCTGGTCGAACACCTGGATTTTTCCTTTGTCGTTGCGCCGGATTCGTGTTTCATCGGTGTCCATCCGCCGTTTGGTGATGACAATATCCCGGCTGCGCCCGGTTTCAAGGAAAAATGTGTCTCCTTTGGCAAGAAACGGCAGGGTGTCCTCTCCGGTAAACAGGGTGCGGTCCCGGGCGTCTTTGAGAAAAATTCTCACCTTGCCGGCCCGCAGATCAGCGGTGTTTTCGGAATCAACCGCCGGAAAGGTGAGCCGGTATCCAAACGGTATGCCCGGGTATGCATCCTGGTTTTCCGGGTCATGGGGCATGATCTGTCCGTCCCAGTGAAAAATTTTTTTGACCGCCGGATTTTGGGGAACGGAAAAAGGGATCTGCCGGGTTTCCCGGTCAAGGATTTGTGTGGAAAACATGGTATCCGCATCCAGCCGGACCGTGGCCAAAGAATAGGTCTGCCCGGAAAAATTTCTCAGAACCAGATGGGCATCCAGATCCAGATCGGTTTCATCGGAACTGACCGTTGCGCTATAGGTGACCAGGCTGTCCAGTCCGGCGGGCAGATAGGATATGATCACGGGAACAACCCCGGCCTGTTGGCTGTCAACCTCCCATATGAGACGGGTGCCGTCTGAAGGAAATACCGTGGATATCACCCGGATTGATTCCGAATCTTCCAGCGGGGTCAGCAGCACGGCATCCGGATCCAGTCGAGCACCGGACCAGGAAAACGCCACCTGGTTGATGCCTTTGCCAAAAGACAGGTGATGATATTCCTGGATCAGGATGGGACCCTGGTCCGACAGGCGGATGTGGGCCGCTTCAGGCACAGGCAGAATCCCCAGGCGGGTGTCGGCGGATGATTGATCCGGCAGTATCGTGCCGGCTGTCAGCAGGACCAGAAGAATCAGGATGCGGACTGCCATTTTCTGTCTCCTTGATGGATGGTGAGGGTATAATGAATGGTCTGGCGGGTCCCCGGCGGGACTGTGACCGAAAATTTGAACCGGTGCTGGTCGATTTTCTCGAATTTATCCTGTCCTGAGATCCCGGAAATGGAGAAATGACTGTCCGGCGCTGTCCTGAAAATATCGATTTTGGCCGGCTGATCGGAAAAATTGGTCAGATCGAGGGCCATGGTCCGGACCTCGTCAAATCCGGACAGGTTTTTCTGTTTGTCAAATGTCAGGTGGGTCTTGGCATACCCCATGACCCGTGGCGTTACCGTGACCCGGGGATCCGGCCCTAAACGGAGTTGATGACGGCTGCCTGCCGGAATATACTTTGTGGTGTCTGTTCCGGCAAAGACCAGGCCACCGCTGGGATCGATGGCCTGGAACACCCGGACAATGCCGCCGGGAAGGGGAAACGACCCCAGCCCGGATGCGGTGTCATTGGTAAAGGTCACCATACGGATCACGGCATCCTTGAACCGGGATGTGTCAGACACATACAGGGTGTCCACGGGCACGGACGGGGCCCGCATGAAGATCAGTGCGTCAGACCCGCCGTCAGACAGGGTTTTTTCTCCATCCAGGGTGTACACGACATAATCGGACGCCCGGGCCTTGTCTACGTTTTTGGGGGCGGATCCGGTGGTGTCGGATTGCAGCATCAGGGCCGGGGCGGATTCCAGCATCGCTTTTCCCCGGGCGATCATGCCGGTCGGCCCTGTGTCTGAAGATTCTGTATCCGGACGGCCATAGGGAAACGGCTGGCCGGCCAGATCAGCGATTCGGTTCAGAAGATGGATCTCTCCGGCCACAAGCATGACCCTTGCATCCGGATAATCCATACCGGACCGGTTGGTGATCCGGACCCGGCCGGTCCACTGCATCCGGGTCTGATCCGAAGACAGAATCGCGGTGTAATGTGGCTGCCAGGAAAAGCCGGCGGTGAAATAACGGATCACCACCTCTGCCCGGCAGGGTGCTTGTGCGTTGATATGCCAGACAGCCTGATTCTTTTCCCGGGCCGGAAACTGAATTTGTGTGATCTCCAGTGGCAAAGACCTGTCTGATATGTCAAAAGACAAAGACGTGGGGTCGATGCGCGTCCCGGACCAGGAAAACCGGACCGGATTCATGCCGCCGGCAAAATGGATGATCCGGGTGTCCTTGACCAGGGTCAGATCCGCGCTTTGGTAGATATAGGCCTGAATCTGACGGGTAGGTGTCAGCACGGCGGTATCGATACGGGCCTGGGCCGGCACGCTGTGCATCAGGATCAATACCAGAAAAGAAAAAAGCAGGCATCGGAATGGCTGAATCATGTCAGGGCCTCCTGTCGCAAAAGGTGATGTTCGATAAAATATCATACTGGTGAAAAAAGCCAAGGCATTTATCCGCGGCTTCTGGTATAGTCACAAGACAAAAACAGACCTTTTAACCTGAGATGAAAAACAAGAGTCTTGCTCAATCTGGTAAAAAGCAATCGCATGGAAATCCTCATCCAGGCCCTGGCGGATGTCACCGGTCAGGTGCCTGAGGATCCCCTGGTCCCGGAATGGATCTGTATTCAGTCCCGGGGAATGAAACAGTGGATTTCTCTGGAACTGGCAGGAATCCGGGGTATCAGCGCCCAATTGAAATTTGTGTTCCCCGCCGACCTGATTCAGTATTTTCTGGATCAGCTGTACCCGGATCAACCGGTACTGGACATGGATGCCCTGGTGTGGGCGGTCTATGCCCGGCTGGACACCCATCCCCCGGCGCCGGACCTGGCGCTGCTGGCATCTTATTTTGAATCCGATGACACCGGGAAAAAAAAGATTCAACTGGCAAGACAGATAGCCGCTGTGCTCGATGATTACCAGGTGTACCGTCCGGACATGCTCATGAACTGGGAAAAAGACGGCCCTCTGGAGCATCCGGAAAGCCGGAATGAAGTCTGGCAGTCCCGGTTGTGGCAGAAAATCGTTTCCAGGTCCCGGGCCGGGTCCCTGCCCTGTCAGATGGCGGGGCTGGTCACGGCGGCAGCGGAAAAAACACTGCCGGATTTGCCCCACCGGATCAGCCTGTTCGGCCTGTCGTCGGTGCCGCCCTCTTTTTTGTCGGTGTTTTCAGCGCTTGACACACAGGTGTTTGTGTTTTTGCTGACACCCTCCAGCCACTATTTTTTCGATATGGTCTCTCCGGGCCGGATGGACCGGATACATCTGGCACGCGCAGACGGGACCGGCCCCGGCCCTCAAGAAGATCACTGGGAAATCGGCCATCCCCTGCTCACCTCTTTGGGAGGGTCCGGCCGGCAGTTCCAGGGCTTGCTGGAACGCTTCGATTATCTGGAACCGTTTCCGGATCTGTTCGTGGACCCGGCAGGGGATTCAGCCCCGGCAACCATGCTGTCCATGCTTCAGTCCGATATCCTGAACCTGATTTTCCGCTATCCGGGCGGGGACGCACCGCCTTTGCCCGTGGATACGGATGATACATCCATCTGCGTGCATGTGTGCCATTCTCCCATGCGGGAGGCTCAGGTGCTCAAGGATCTGCTGCTGGACACGTTTGCCCGTCATCCGGAGACCGCGCCCCATGATGTAATTGTCATGATGCCCGATATCGAAGCCTATGCCCCGTATATCGAAGCGGTGTTCTCACGGGAACATGCCGTTCCATTCACCATTTCCGACCGGCGCCGCAAGACCGAATCCCCCACAATTGAAGCGTTTCTGAAAATTCTGGACTTGAAGGCCTCCCGGCTGGAGCAGTCCCGGGTGATGGACCTGCTGCTGTGTCCGGCCATTGCGGAAACCTTTGATATCGCCCCCGGAGATCTCGGGGAGCTGACGGATATGGTGGGCCGGTCCGGCATTCTCTGGGGAAAGGATCCGGACCACCGCCGGACACTTACGGGAACGGGATTTTCGGAAAATACCTGGCGATTCGGTTTCGAGCGTCTGTTCATGGGAATCGCCGTGCCGGCGGGTGCGGAAACGCTGGTGAACGGCGTTTCGCCCTGTCCGTTTGCCGAAGGGCCCGATACCGGAATCCTGGGACAGTTCGCCCATTTCTGTCATACCCTTTTTTCGCATCTGGACGCGCTGGACGGCCTTCATACACCAGCCCGGTGGGAACATCGCTTCACCGCCCTGGTCCGGGAGATGATGACCCAGACACCGGCCCGGGAGCCGGATATCCGGTTTGTGTATCAGGTATGCCAGGATCTGACCTTGGCTGCGGAGATTGCCGGGTTTACGGGAAAAATCGGTTTTCCGGCGGCCCGGGACCTGATCACGGACAAACTGGATCAGACCTGGTCCCGGGGCGGTTTCATGACCGGCGGGGTGACGTTCTGCAATCTGATGCCCATGCGCAGCATTCCTTTCAAGGTGGTGGCGCTCATGGGCATGGATGAGACCGCGTTTCCCAGAAAAGTGTTTCCCCGCAGTTTTGATCTCATGAGCGAAGATCCCCGGCCGGGTGATAAAAATCTGCGGGACGAAGACCGGAACCTGTTTCTGGAAACCCTGTTGTCGGCCCGGCATTGTCTGATTATCACCTGTACCGGCATGAGCATTAAGGACAATGCCCCGCTTCCCTGTTCCGGCGTGGTCAGTGAACTGGCAGATGTCATCAATGCGGGATTTGCCTTTCCTTCAGGATTTCAGTGGTGGATCACCCACCGGCTGCATCCCTTTGATGAGGCATATTTCGACGATACCCCAAACTTGTTTTCCTATTCAAAAGAACAGTGCCGGATCGCCCGGTCCCGGCGGACCGGCCGGGACTCGGCCGACCCGGTATCCGCGGATGTGGACCTCTCTTTGGTAACGGCAGAAAATCCGGTGCCCGAGAACATTCAGCTGCGGTCCCTGTGCCGTTTTTTCAACCATCCGTTGGCCATGTTTTATCAGACCACCCCTGAGATTGTCTTTCCTGAGCCGGACGCCCCCATGCCGGACCGGGAACCGTTTCAGGTAACCGGTCTGGACCGGTACCGGCTGGGTTCCTGGATCCTGGAAAAAGAAATGGATGAATCCGGATATGCCCTGGCCCGGGCCGGCGGTCACCTGCCTTTCGGAAACCAGGGACGCCTGGCATGGGAGGAACTGCTTTCCACCACCCGTCCCATCCAGGCCCTGGCAAAAAAATGGATCCCGGACACGGCATGTGAGCCGGTATCCGTGGATCTGTCTCTGGCGGGATGCCGGATCCAGGGTGTGGTGGGGGATCTGTATGACTCAAAAGGGGAGGTGGTCCGGTGCGTGGTCGAGTTCGGCCGGATTCATGCAAAACGTCTGATTCGAAACTGGATTGTTCATCTGGCCCTCACCCTGATGTTGCCCAAAATGCCTGTGACCACCCGGATTATCGGCACGGATCCGTTCCGGTCCCTGTCTGTGGGGGTGCAGGTGTTTACACCGGTGGGAGAAACGGCCCGGACCTGTCTGGAAGCGCTGGTGACCCTTTACTGCCACGGTCTGAAACAGCCCTGGCCCTTTTTTCCCGAGACCGGGCTGGCGCTGGCCCGGTCCCTGGCGGAAACCGATGATGACTTGCAGGATGCCGCCATGACCCGGGCCATGAAAAAAGCCCGCCCGGTCTGGTTCAATGCGCATTCCGACACCGGTGAGAAAACCGACCGCTACACCGCTGTCTGGCTGGCCGGTCACCCGGATCCATTTGACACACTGCCGCAGCTGCAAAACTCGGGTGTGGTGGGTCATGCCCTGGCCGTGTTCAAACCGCTTCTGGCGCATCTGGAGTCCCGGTCATGAAACCGTTGAATCCCTTTGATCTGGATCTTGGACAGACCACGCTCATCGAAGCCAGCGCCGGCACCGGCAAGACCTATACCATCACCACACTGGTGGTCCGGCTCATTGCCGCGGGATATGCCATCGACGCCATTCTGGTGGTGACGTTTACCGAAGCGGCGGCCGCGGAACTCAAGCTGCGCATCAGAAACCGGCTGTCCCGGGTCCTGGCCGGGATGGCACCCGGCGGAATCTTGTCAGCCGATGACCCTTCGGATGAACTGGTTTCATTTATGGCGGCACAGCCGGACCCGGATCGGGTGCGCCGCCGCATCCGGCTGGCCCTGACCGATTTTGACCAGGCCGCCATCATGACCATCCACGGGTTCTGCCTTCAGACCCTGACCGCCCATGCTTTTGAAACCGGCACGTCCTTTGATATGGCGTTGACGGCGGACGCGTCCGGATTCTACCGTCAGGTGTGCATGGACTATTTCATGACCCGGGTCAATGACCTGGATCCGCTGATGCTCCGGTGTCTGGCACAAAAGAAAGTGACCCCGAAAACTTTGGGCAAAGACATGAAACCCGCTGTGTCGCGGTCCGGTGTGACCCTGCTGCCGCCGGATCCCGGATTTGTGGATGTCAGTGATGCATATCGGGATGCCACCGCTCAAATTCAGGGCTGGCTTGAAACCAATATGCAGGCGGTCATCGATGTGATTCAATCGGATCCGGGTCTGGACAAACGCAGCTATTCCGCCAGAAATGTGCCCAGGTGGCTGGAGGCGGCCCGGCAGACCCTGGAAGCCAGGGGGAAAAATACCTTGTTTGTGATGACGGAAAAAGGCGATTCCCTGTACCGGTTTACCTATGCCTGTCTCGAACAGAAAACAAAACCCGGTGCCCGGTGCCCGCGTCATCCGTTCTTTGATGTCTGCCAGATTCTGTATGACCTGTACCAGGTGATGGAAGCCAATGTATTGGCTGTCCGGCACGCATTTCCGTTATTTTACGACCAGGCCCTGGCTGCGTTGAAACAGCAGCAGGGACAGTGTTTTTTTGATGATCTGGTGCACGACCTGGACCGGGCTTTGACCGAAGGCCCCGGCCGAAGGTCGCTGATCCGGGCGGTTCAGGATCAGTATGACGCCTGCCTCATCGATGAATTCCAGGACACGGACCCGGCCCAGTACCGGATTTTCGCCACCCTGTTTGCAAGGGCCCGGTCCCGGTTCGGCGGTTTCCGGCCGTTTTTCATGATCGGTGACCCCAAGCAGGCCATTTACGGATTCAGGGGCGGAGATATTTTTGCCTATCTGACCGCCAGCCGGCAGTGTGACCAGCAGTTCACCCTGGAAAAAAACTTTCGGTCCTCCCCATTGCTGGTGTCTGCGGTCAATGATCTGTTCTCGGCTGATCCGTATCCGTTTGTTTTCAAAGACATTGTGTTCAACCGGACGGGGACCCCGGACACAGCCGGCCACGGCCTGAAGGATGATACCGGTTTCATCACCCCGTTGCGGTTTGATTTTTTACCCAGAGATCAGAAAGATCCGGACAAAAACGGGTATATGGCAAAAGAGACGGCCCGCAGGAGTATCCCGGATATCGTGGCCAACGCCATTGTTTCAGACATGTCCGCCGGATACCGGCTGGTGGATAAAAACGGCACCCCGGCGCTCATCGATTTCAAGGACATGGCCGTGCTGGTGCGCACCAACCGGGAAGCCCTGGAGATCCAGGCGGCGTTGTCAAATGCAAAGATTCCCTGTTATCTGTCCAAAACCGGATCGGTGTTTGATTCCTCCCAGGCGGTGGCGCTCAATGATATTCTGTGGGCCGTGTTCCGCCCCGATCATGTGGGGTTTGTCAAAGCGGCCCTGGCCTCTTCCGTGTTCGGGTTTGATCCGGGCGAACTGGCCGGGCTGACGCAAAACGCGGTGTGGCAGTGGCAGGACCGGTTCCGGAACTGGAAAACCCTCTGGGAATCCCGGGGGTTCATTGCCATGATCCAGGACCTGCTCCATTCCAGAGACGGTCTGCTGCATCCGGAATCGGCCATGGATGACCGGGGGTTGACCAATTTTTATCACCTGGTGGAACTGATTTCCCAGGCTGCGCTGAGCCGCCATCTGTCCCTGTTTTATCTGCTCAAATGGTATCAGGCCCAGCTGTCTGCCGATACCCGGGATGAGGCGGCGGATGAACTGCGCCTGGAAAGCGACCGCAATGCCGTGGCCATTGTGACCATCCATAAGAGCAAGGGCCTGGAATACCCCATTGTCTATCTGCCGTATCTCTGGTCCGGGTCCCGGCCCCGGGCCGGAGAACCGCTGCTGTTCCATGATCCGGACAAGGATTTTGCGCTTTTTTTGGATCTGCGGGGCCGGGGATATCAGGGGGCGGACAGGGGAGAAATGGAGCGGGCGGTTGTTCAGCAGGATCTGGAGGACCGGGCCGAGCAGCGGCGGCTTCTGTATGTGGCGGTCACCCGGGCATCGGCCATGTGCCGGATTTTCTGGGCCGGGGTCAGCGGGGTGGGGGATTCCGCGCTGGGCAGCCTGATTCATCCGCACGGATGTGATACCGATGAAGACATGATAGAAGACCTGAACGTCCTGGCCGGAAATTTTCAATGCATGAAAGTCCAGGTTCTGGACCCGGAACAGGCTGTTTTGTCTTTGGCTGATCACGTACCGCCGCCGGTGACACTGTTTGCCCGGACGGTGACCCGTCAAATCCGGCCGGCATTTCAGGTCACCAGTTTCAGCGCCCTGGTCAAAAAGCACCCCGGCGAGTCGATCGATGAGGAGATGTCCGGCGGCAGCCGGGACGAGTGGGCGTTATACGAGGTGGCGGCGGATGGAACGGGAGAAAAACCCCCGGATGACCCGGACCGGCCCCGGTCCGGGATCTTGCTTCAGGCATTTCCCAAAGGGGCCGGAGCCGGGGATTTTTTTCATGCCGTGCTGGAAAACATGGATTTTCAATGGAATCTGGAAGCGGTGACCGCGTGTGTGGCAACGTATCTTCACCGGTTCGGATTTTCCCGGGACAGTTTTACTGCGCCGGTGGCATCGGCCATCCAGGATGTGCTCGCCGCACCGCTGACTGCGGGCGAAACCGCCTTCTGTCTCAGGGAAATCGCCTTATGCCACCGGATGACGGAAGCGGAATTCTTTTTTGATGGAACACGGGACAACGGGTTTCATCCGGCGGATCTGTTTGCCCGGACCGTCCGGTGGAAAGCGTATGCCAAAAGTCTGCAGGACAGGGATCCGGTCCGGCTGTCCGGATTCATCAAAGGGTTCATCGATCTGGTGGTGCGGCATCAGGGAAAATTCTATCTGATCGATTACAAATCCAATTTTCTGGGGGATACCTATGAGGATTACGGCCCGGCTTCGGTGACCCGGGCCATGGAAACCCACCATTATGTGCTGCAGTACCACATTTATACCAAAGCCCTGCATCGGTATCTGTCATGGCGCATGAACAATTATGATCCAGAAAAAGATTTCGGCGGGGTCCTGTATCTGTTTATCCGGGGGATGCATCCGGACCGGCCCGGATCCGGCGTGTTTTTCGACCGGCCTACCGTCGGTTTCTGAACCAGGTTTTCCTGTGAGATGTCACCAGCGGGGCCACCGGTGCGGGTTTTTCCTTGAAAAGCGATATGGTCAGAAGACCGGAAAAGATCAGCAATGCCCCCACCGCAGTGGCAAACGTGAACACCTCATCCAGCAGCAGCACCCCCAACAGGCATCCGGTCAGCGGTTCCACCAGCATGAGCAGGGCCGTCATGGACACCGGCACCACGGACAGGCCTTTGGCCAGCAGCAGGTAGGCCGCGGCCGTGGCCACCAGCCCGAGATACAGTACCACGGTCATGCCATGGGCGGTCATCAACGGGGAAAGGTCTTCAAACAGCAGCAGCCGGGGAAGAACCATGACCGCACCCACGCACAGAATCACGGCAATCCCCAGAATTGGAGAATGGTCCGCCACCACAGCCTTGCTGCCCACCAGAGACACGGCATATCCGAATCCCGCGCCGAATGCCAGAAAAATCCCGGTGGTGTCCACCTGCACGTCGCTTCCTTTCACAGACAGGAGCACGCACCCGGAAATGGCCAGAAACGAGGCAATGAACCAGGTCCTCGTCAACCGCTCTTTTTGAAACACCGCGCCCAGCAGCCCGGAAATGACCGGTGCCATGCAGATGGCCACAATGGTTCCCAAAGCCACACCGGTTCTGGCCACGGCTTCGAAAAAACACAGCTGGAACATCACGATGCCGGACGCGGCAATGATGGTGGGAATCACGGGCGGACGAAACGTGGACAACCGGATGTTGCTGAAGATCAGGGCCATCAGCAGCAGGGCCGGGCCCCCGATGATCAGGCGGAGCGATCCGATGGCCGTGCTGGAGATACCGGCCGGTGCCAGGGCCTGGGAGGTGCCGGTGGTGCCGAACAGCACCGCCGCAAAAATCACCAGGGCGAATCCCTTGTACAGGTCTTGTTTATCCATTATTTGAACCGGTCGACCGGGCGTTTTCCCGCCACTTCCCTTATGGGCCACCTGCTTTTGTGTTTCAATTACCAGCCGGCATTTTCAAGGGCGAACTCCCAGTTGATCCGTTTGTCCAGAATGGCCTCAACATAGGCTTTCCGCTGGTTCTGATAGTCCAGATAATATGCATGTTCCCACACGTCAATGGTCAGCAGGGGGGTCATGCCCATGGTGAGCGGTGTTCTGGCATTGCCGGTGTTCACGGCTTTAAGCGTGCCGTTGTCTATAACCAGCCATGCCCAGCCGCTGCCGAACTGGGAGGTGGCGGCAGTCAGCAGGGCCTGTTTGCATGCATCCACACTGCCGAAATCTTCTTTGATTTTGCGTTTCAATTCGGAAGGCGGCTCTCCCCCGCCTTTGGGGCTCAGGCTGTGCCAGTAAAAGGTGTGGTTCCATACCTGGGCCGCATTGTTGAAAATGGCGGTCTGATCCGGGTTGTCCGCACTTTGCGTGACAATTTCTTCCAGGGAGAGATCCGCATACGGGGTGCCGGTGATCAAATTGTTCAGATTGTTCACGTATCCCTGGTGATGTTTGCCGTAGTGAAACGACAGTGTTCTGGCGGTGATCACCGGTTCCAGGTCTGTGTCGCCGTAGGGCAGGGCCGGCAGCGCATGCGCAGATGATGCCGCAGCCGCAGTCCGGGGCAGCCCGGCCATGGCAAGGGACACCGCCGCTCCGGCCGAAATGGTCAGAAAGGTGCGGCGATCGATCACAGGGGCGGGGTCATGAAGTTGTTTATCATGGGATTTCATAAAACGTTCCTCCTTTGAAGTCTGATGATATGAGGTTGAATCAGTATATATTACCATCGGGATGCGCAAATGGACAAGCAGTTTCTTTTCATGTTATGATTGACAAGGCAAAACCCGATTGCCTATTTTATTGGCATGGCCCCGTGACCTTGATACCACGTTGACCAAGAGATGCAATGAAACAGAGCTCATTATTCAAATTACCGTCCGTGACCCGAACCCGCCGGGGTGTTCTTCGTAATGTGGGATTCGAGCTGGAGTTCACCGGTCTGGACCTTGAGCAGACCGTCCGGGTGGTGACATCGGTGATGAACGGCAAAAGACTCCGTGAATCTGCGGCGGCCTGTGTGGTGAATGTCCCAAAAATGGGGGAATTCGCCGTGGAGCTGGACTGGGATTTTCTCAAAAAAAAAGCAGATGGCCAGGCAACGGATAAAACCGGAGACTGGATCGATCTGCTCAGTCAGGCCGCCACATTGCTGGTGCCCATGGAAGTGATATGTCCGCCCATTGCCCTTTCCGAGATGCACCGGCTGGATCCGCTCATCCGCGCGTTGCGCAAGGCCGGTGCAAGGGGTACGAAGGATTCCATGATCGCGGCGTATGGCGTGCATATCAACGCCGAGGTGCCGTCCCTGGACCCGGAGGTGGTGTTTGCGTATCTCAGAGCGTTTTCATTGCTGCAATGGTGGCTGGTGGATGTCCATCAGGTGGACATGGCCCGGCGGATCAGTTTCTATGTGGACCTGTATTCCGAAACCTATCTGCAGGTGCTGTTTTCCCGGAAAAAACCGGATATCACCCGGATCACCAGTGATTATCTGGATCACAACGCCAGTCGGAACCGGGCCCTGGACCTGTTGCCCCTGTTGTCCTGTGTGCATCCCGGCATGGTTCGCAACGCAGTCCCGGATTCAAAAGTAAAGGCCCGTCCCGCTTTTCATTACCGGCTGCCCAATTGTCAGATCGATAAACCGGACTGGTCTCTGGCCAGATCGTGGAACGTGTGGTGGGTGGTGGAAGAACTGGCACAGCGCCCGGATGACCTGAACATGATGGAAGCGCGGTTTTTGTCCATGCATCGTCCCTTGATCGGGGTGAACCGCAGTGACTGGACCGCCTGGATGGATCAATGGATTCGCGACCACTTGTGGGCGTAACCGGGTCGGCCCGCCGCTGGGCCCCGGCCTGGTGGTGCACGAAAACCGCCCTGTTTCTGGCCGGCGCGTCCGCCATGCGTATCAGCACCCGTCACGGCGATGCCGATAAAACGTTGGACGCGCTGATTATCGGAGGCGGCAATGATATTTCACCGGAACATTATGACGGGGATCTGTCAAGTCCGGTGGCATATGACCCGGACCGGGATCTGCTGGAAATCCGGTGGATCCGGCATGCCCTGTATCATAAGATCCCGCTGCTGGGCATCTGCCGGGGGGCCCAGCTCATCAATGTGGTGCTGGGAGGGAATCTGCATCAGGACATCCGGAACCTGCGGCATCTGACTTACAACCGACCGGGGCTGATGCCCACCAAGCAGGTGAAAATCGAACCGGCCTCACTTCTGGCGCGCATCTGCGGAAAACCCAACATCCGGGTCAACAGTCTGCATCACCAGGCGATCCGGGAGCCTGGCAAAGAACTGAAGGTGGTGGGCCGGGACCTGGACGGGATCATTCAGGCGGTGGAAACCGGCACCGGTCAGAAGATCATCGGGGTGCAGTGGCATCCGGAGTATCTGTTTTATGTGCCGGCCCAGTTCGCCCTGTTCAGATGGCTGGTCCAAAAGGAATGGGGATGATCTCTGTTCTGCTGCTGTTTGGATCGGCATTCCTGGCTGCCACGATTCTGCCGTTTTATTCCGAGGTGCTGCTGTTCGCCCTGCTGCGCCAGGGCCACGATCCGTTTCTTCTGTTCTGGGTGGCCACCACGGGGAACACCTTGGGTTCGGTGGTGAACTGGTGGATGGGGCGGTATCTGCTGCGGTTTCAGCACCGGGCCTGGTTTTATTTCAGCCCGGTCCAGATTGCCCGGGCCCAGGCCTGGTTTCAGAGATACGGCGTCTGGACCCTGCTGTTGGCCTGGCTGCCGATCGGGGGGGACCCGCTGACCCTGGTGGCGGGCATCATGAATGTCCGACTCAGGGTTTTCGTCATCCTGGTGGCCATCGGCAAAGGTCTGCGCTATGTGGCCGTGATCTGGTTCAGTGCCTGGTGGTAGATTCGAGTGTCTGTATTTTCTGAATGCACACCCGGCCGATCACCATGTAAATCAGGACCGACCCCAGAATGACGCCTCCGAACAATTCTCCGTTCCGGGTTTTCAGCACAAAGGAGATGATCACGATGATGGCCGCGCTGATGGTGTAAAACACCGGTTTGGGAACCTGTTTCAAAATCAGACGTCCCAGATGGGCAAACCGGAGGGTGCTGACCATCAGGCCGGCGGTCAGCAGCACCACGGGCCATACATATGAAGCGGGCAGCAGCAGGATGGCGCCCAGTAAAAGCAAGGCCCCGGCCGGGCAGGGCAGGCCGTTGAATACCCCCGGGGGCAAGTCGGTGCGTTTTTTGTCCACAAACAGAAAACGGATGAGCCGGAATGCCACGGCGGTCATGTAGACCAGGGCAAACACCCAGGCCCAGAAGGGCTGGCCGATTTTCAACAGCATATAGGCCGGTGCGATCCCGAAGCTGACAAAATCCGCCACATCATCCAGGTAGGGGCCGTATTTGGTGCCGCCGTGTTTTTCCGCCATGCGCCCGTCAAACAGGTCGAACAGCTGCCCCATGATAATGACGATGACGGCCCGGCCGAAAAATCCGTGATAGGTCAGCACCAGGCTGGTCAGACCGCAGAAGAAATTGAGCATGGAGAGAATGTCCGCATACAGCCGGTTGGGAATGAATTTGAACACAATGGAGGCAGCCGCAAGTACCACACAGGCCAGCAGTATCTGGTCACCCATGTGAATGATATGGGGATTGGCATCCAACAGGGCACAGAAAATCACCAGGGCAAAACAGATGATGGCCTTGATCTTGCCGAAATTGTTGGCTGCCCCGGATGTCTTCATCAGTCTGAGCAGCCTGCGGGCCGCGAACTGGCCGAATATTTCAATGCCCACCAGAATCCACATCAATTTTACGGAAATGATGCCGGCATAAGCAAATCCCAGCAGGGGCGGCAGGTAGGTCAGCTTGTCACACAGCGGATCCAGCCATTCTCCCAAACGGGATACCAGATTGCAGCCTCTGGCCACCAGTCCGTCCACCCCGTCCAGGATGGCGGCAAACGTGAAGATGATAATGGCGGCGGATTGATAGGGTGTCCAGAAATACAGAACAAAACCGACCATGGCCAGACCGGTGCGCCAGTAACAGATGGCATTGGGATGCAGCAGCCACAGATGGGCCCGGACATAGCCCTGCATACGGTTTTGTTTCAGCATCCGGGCAAACCAGTAGTAGAAACCGGTCCCGATGGCTGCGGCGACGCATATGACCAAAAATCGTTCCATAAGTGGTGGTATCCAGATGCATACGGTGTTAAAAGTAACAGTCAGGCTGTTTTTAACAGATCACGCCCAGGATTGCAATCAATGGATCACCCACTGAAAAAGGATATCCCGCGGCTGTATCAGATGTTGACCAGCCTCAACTCCCCCCACAGCCCGATCTGAGAATCCTTGATAATGACCAGGCCCTGAACGCCGGAAATCTGTTTGCCGGTCTCCAGGGCGGGGGCGATGTCGTCCCCAGTGATCACCTGATTGGCCAGGCCCGTGGCCGCGGCATCCGCCAGCATGCAGGATTCGGCCATGACCATGACGGCATCGGCTTTGCCAAAGCTCTGGGAATGTCCGAACGTACCAGACGAGGTACAGATGCCAAAGGGACCGGCCTGCCGGGATATCTGAATGCCGGCGGCCAGACTGAAAGGGGAGTTGCCGGCAAAAATCGTCAGCACGGTCTCGGTGCCGGAATGGATAAAAATATCCCCGCCGTTTTCCACCACCACTTCCGAAGAAAATGACAGCAGATGCCGGCCGGTATATTCGGCCACTGCGCCTGCCACGGCAGCCATGGGACCGACCTGAGCGGCACGGGCCGCTTCTGCCATATTCTGAATGATCAGCGGGGCGGTGTCGGGGATCGCCATGGGCGACAGAGCGGTTTTAAAGGCGGGATGTTGCTGGATATAGGCCTGAATCTGTTCCCGGCACCGGGTCACTGCCTGGAGGGCCGGTCCGGACAGGTCGGTGTCTGCCTGAATGTGCAGGTTGGTCTCCTGCACGGTGATTTCAAAGGCGGTCAGGCCCTGTTTGTGATGCTGCTGCCGGTAGACTTTGCGGTTGTCATACATGGTCCACCGGTTGGGGCCGTAATTCGTCCGGTGCCTGGCGGATAAAATAGGAATCGGTCATGCCGGCGATGAAATCCCGGACAATCTGTGCAAAAGAATGGGTGTTCAGGTAGGTGTCGGACATGCCGGCCAGAAACTGGGTGAAAATGACGGCGGATCGGTTATTTTTTTCCAGGTCCGTGAGATACCGGTGAAACAGATGGTCATAAATGGATTTAATGGTTCCCAGATGTCTTTTGATGGCCGGGTTTTTGTAGATATGGCGGTAGTTGAATGTTTTGAGCGTTTCCAGCGCATCCGCGATGTCGTCCGAGAATCCGATGAACGGCTGGTCCAGGCTGGCGGCGATCAGGTCGGTCACCAGGTTGAACACGATGGTGCCGTTGGTGGTCCCCAGCAGGTCGCGGCAGGTGTCCGGAATCCGGTCCCGGGTGATCAGACCCAGACGGATGCCGTCTTCCAGGTCCCGGCCGATATAGCTGATGGTGTCTGCCATGCGCACCACACATCCTTCCAGGGTCATGGGGGGATATCCGATCCGCTCAGTTTTTTCAAATGTCTGGATCATGTCCTCAAGATCCTCGAACGTGCGGGGACCGTGGGGGGAGAGTTTCCGGACATGGGTTTCGCCGTCATGGCACAAAATGGCATCCAACGTCTGAAGGCTTAAGTTCCACCCGGCACCATGGCGCTCGATTCGGTCCAGAAACTGGATGCTCTGGACATTGTGGTGAAAATATCCGGCCTGGTGGGTGCGGGTGAGCCGGGACAGAAACCGTTCGCCATCATGACCGAACGGCGGATGCCCGATGTCGTGGCCCAGGGCCGCTGCCTCGATCAGGTCCTGGTTGAGGCCAAGATACCGGCCGATGGTCCGGGCCACCCGGGACAGCAGCTGCACATGCAACACCCGGTGGGTGAGATGATCGTTCTGGATCAGGGAAAACACCTGTGTTTTATCGATGTACCGGGTGAAGGCCAGAGAATTGAGGATCCGGTCGGCATCCTGGCTGAACGCCTGGCGGTATTCATTGTCAGACCGATTTTCCGGATGCCGACGAACGGCCGCGCTGGAAAGACAGGCCAGGGATCGCAGGGCTTTGTGTTCCATTTCGTTCAGAAGCGGCTGCAGTTCCCTGGTTTTTTTCAGGCGGTCATTCAAGGCGGTTCCTGAGAAGAAATGGCCGCATCACAGTTGTTTGGTGATGTTGTCCACCACGGTGGAAAATGCCTTGGTGAACGGGGTTTCCTTGTCCTGGAACATGATGGGAGTCCCCTGATCACCGGAGACGACCACATCGGGATCGAACGGGATGGATCCCAGGAACGGCAGGCCATACTGTTTGGCGGTTCTTTCCCCCCCGCCGTTCATGAACAGATCGATGGATTCCCCGCAGTGGGGGCATTTGAAGCCGGACATGTTTTCAACGATGCCCAGGGTTTTGAGTTTCACGGTTTTGCAAAAGGAGATCGATTTTCTGATGTCGGCCAGGGCCACTTCCTGGGGAGTGGTCACAATGACACCCAATGCATCCGGAATGGTCTGAACCACGGTCAGGGGTTCATCACCGGTGCCCGGAGGGGCATCGATGATCAGAAAATCCAGGTCCCCCCAGTCCACCATGCCCACGAACTGCTGAATCATGCCGGCTTTGGCCGGTCCCCGCCAGATAATGGCCTGGTCCTTGTCCTGCATCAGGGCCTGGACCGATACGGCCTTGAGGTTGTCGTTCACCTGTTTGGGAACCAGGCGCTGCTGGTCCGGGGTGATATCCAGCAGTTCGGTCATGCCCAGCATCTGGGCGATGGAAGGACCGTGCACATCCACATCCATAAGACCGGTCTTGTATCCTTTTTTGGACAGTACCGCTGCCAGGTTGGCGGATACACTGCTTTTGCCCACCCCGCCCTTGCCGGACAGCACAAAAATCTTGTGTTTGATTCTGGCCAAATTGTCTTTTATCATGGCCTGCTGTTCCTGCTGTTTTCTGGCCATGTCGTTATTCTGGGACGGGCATCCCTGGGGTTTCTGAGCTTTGTCAACACTGTCGTGAATCATTTATCGGGTACTCCTTGTAAGAGGTATGTGGTTGAAATCAACACATATTATTGTCATGATCCAAAGGGTGTCAACTGGAAAACCGATTCTTTCACCGGGATATCGGGCCAGAATCTTGTGATGGTCATTCGGGCCTGCTGACCTTTGCTGTCGGTGATGGTCAGATCCACCGGTATCCGGCGATTGCCCATCCTGTCAAACGCATGATAGCGGATCCCGTACTTGATTTCGTCATGTCTGTTTTTCAAGAGCAGGGCTTTGACCGGCTGATCCGTTGCCAGAATCAGTTCCTGGAACTGGGCGGTGAACCGTTTGTGAAGCTGAATCCGGGAACGGTCTTCAGAAATAAACCAGGCATCATTGTACCGCTGGACCGGGATCTGCCCTAAAAGCAGGCAGACCATATGGGACAGTCTCAGCGGCACGCCGGTATAGGGTTCCAGATCCGGATCGCCGGATGCGGTGGTGTGGGGTTTGTGGCGGCCGGTATGGGAAATGAAGGTCACGGCATTGCCGTCTGCAATTATGGTTTCCACCGGGCTGGCCAGGGATGTGAGTGTCAGGCGGACCTGATCCGGGGCTTTGGCGGCCCAGGCGATCTGAAAGGTCTGGACCCCTTCCACGGTTTCCAGACGCAGGTGACCGGTTCCTTTGCTGGTTTGGATATCCCGGTTAAGGCCGCTCACGGTGTCTGCCGATTTTTGTGCGGCCGCATCCAGAGAAGGGTCGGTCTGTGGTTTTTGAATGCCGCATCCGGACAGGCAGACCAGTGACAGCAGACAGACAGAAAAAAGGGCGGACCAGGATGTCATGGGAGGGTATCACCGGCGTTTTCAGTGTCCGGGTCCTGCAACTGCTGTTCCAGCTCTTCGATTTTTTCAGTCACCCGGGAAATGAGCTCGGTATCCGATGCTTCGGCCTGGGCCAGGGATCGATGATAGGTTTTCAGCGCTTTGACGACCTGTCCGGTTTTGAGGTAGGCATCGGCCAGGTGTTCCGCAATGATGGCTTCGTAATCGGTCAGATGGGCGGCCCGTTCCAGATAATCCACGGCTTTGTCATATTTTCCCTGTTGAAAATAGACCCATCCCATGCTGTCAGTGATATAGCCGTCATCCGGCCGGATATCCAGGGCCTTTCTGATGAATGTTTCCGCTTCGTCCAGATGAATGCCCAGATCGGCATAGGTATACCCCAGATAATTGAGGGCCGAGGCATCTTCCGGGTCCATTCGGAGCACTTCCTTCATGGTGGCGATGCTTTCATCCTTGAGTCCGGCCTTGTCCTGGACCGCACCCAGTCGGAACAGCAGAGCGGTGTTGTCCGGTGCGTCCTCGAGCCCTCTGGAAAGCAGGGTCATGGCTTTGTCCAGCTGATTCTCCTTTTCATAGAACGCGGCCAGATAGGTGAGGATATCGATATCTTCAGGGGACTGTTGATGATGATGTTCCAGAAAGGCGACGGCTTTGTCGGTTTCTCCGGTTTCCCGGTAAAGAAAGGCGATGGTCAGCAGGGTTTTTTTGTACTGGGGATGTGCCGGTGTGACCTTGAGATAATGCGCGATGGCCTGTTCCGGATTTTGGCTGGATTCATGCGCCATGCCCAGAAAAAAATTGAAATTGTCATTGTCCGGATCTGCCGGAAGCATTTGAGAAAACACGATCACGGCATCTTCATACCGTTTCTGAGAAAGATACAGATCCACTGCGGTCATGAGCAGCCGCGAGTCATGCCGGGCCTGATTTCCCAGGTCCCTGAACTGTTGGACGGCCAGGTCGGTTTGCCCGGTTTTATAATACAGCAGGGCGGTTTCCAGAAGGGCCCGTTCGTTTTCCGGTTCAATGTCAAGGATCTGATCATACATGGCAAGCAGCCGGTCAGGATCGGCGTCACCTGCCGGATTCTCCGGATCCTGGAGCATGTCCACCAGCCGGAGCCGGGGTTCGATCAAATCCGGTTCCAGATCGATGGTCCTCAGAAATGCCTGTTCCGCAGCAGTATAGTTTCCTGAAAGAAAGTGGGCTTCTCCCAGGTAAAAATGGGCCACATAATAATCCGGCAGCTGTTTTGCCATCCGGGAAAACAGTTCCAGCGCCTGGGCAATCTGCTGATTATCCATATAAATTTTGCCCAGCCGCAGATAGGTTTCCCTGTTTTCCGGATCCAGTTCCAGAATCCGCTCCAGCAGCGGATGCATGGTTTCCTCACGCATGTCGTCTTTTTTCAGTCGGGCCAGCATGAGCAGATTTTCCACATCATCGGGATCCTGTTTCACCAGAGATTCAAGCAGCGACAGGGCGGTCTCGTCACGCCCCATACTCAGATGCATCCGGATCAGGTCCCGTTTCAAGAACGAGGCGTCAGGGTCGATTTCAATGGCATTTTCAAGGGCGGCGACAGCGGAGTCAAACTGGTTTTGCCGGTGCAGCATCAAAAACGTGAGATAATGATACCGGGCCGACATCTCGGGATCCTGTCCGGGGGAACCCGGGGGGAAAATGTCTTCCGGAACCGGATACCCCTGCAAAAGGGTTTCCTGTGCCGGTTCCGCCGGCACAGATTCAGGCGGGGCAGAATCCACCGGCGGCGCCTTCTGGATCTGACTGCATCCGGACACACCCAAAAGGGTTAAAAAAAAGAAAAGAAAATGAATCAATGCCTGGGTCATGAAACAGCTCATCCTGTGTTGTCGGTTATCGGGTATGGTCGTACATGTCGAAATCGGGCATGTCTTTTTTGAAATAGGCCTTCATTTTTTTCAGGATATTGTTTTCAACCTGCCGAACCCGTTCCCGGGAGATGCTGTAGGTTTCACCGATTTCCTGAAGGGTCAGCGGAGAATCGGAAAATATGCGCTGTTCGAAAATTTCCAGTTCCCGGTCATTGAGGGTGCGTTTGAATTTTTTGACCTTGGTGTGAAGAATGTCTTCAATTTCCTTTTTCGCCATTTGGTCTTCGGATGAATCCGATTCCGTATTGATGAATTCAATCCGTTCGGTATTGGAATCCTCTTTGAGCGGTTCGTCCAGGGACAGATCCCAGTTGGCCAGGCGCTGGTCCATGTCCACCACCTCTTTTTCAGACACGCCCAGACGTTCGGACAGCAGTTTGGGCTTGGGATCGAACCCCTGCTCGATGAGCTGCTGTTTTTCCTTTTTCAGCCGGAAAAACAGCTTGCGCTGTCCCTGGGTGGTGCCGATCTTGACCATCCGCCAGTTGTCCATGATAAATTTGAGGATATACGCCTTGATCCAGAAAGAGGCATAATAGGAGAATTTGACGTTTTTATAGGGGTCGAATTTCTTGACCGCCTGGACCAGCCCGATATTTCCTTCCTGTATCAGGTCCAGCAGGTTCTGCATCCATACCCGCTGGAACTCCAGGGCGATCTTCACCACCAGGCGCAGGTTGGATGTGGTCATGATATACGCGGCTTCCTGGTCCCCTTCCTCCTGGATCCGCCTGCCCAGATCGATCTCCTCTTCCCGGGTCAGCAACCGGTACCGGTTGATTTCATTCAAATAGCTTTGAATAGGGTCGGATTTGACCAGGGCTTTGGTGTCGGCATTTCTGACCTTGGGCACCGGAAGAAGAAAATCTTTTTTGGTTGACCGTTTTTTGCCTGTAGATTGATTCTGATCAAGTGTAGTTGTCATTCAATGAACCTTCAGTCATTGCAAGTCATAAAAAAAATAATATATCATTATTGCTGTCACTATTAAAGTAATAAATTCATTGCCGCTTTTTCACTGGACTTTTCAGAAGCTTTCTGTTAAAAGATCCGACTGTTGCGCCTGTAGCTCAGCTGGATAGAGCAACGGACTTCTAATCCGTAGGTCGCAGGTTCGAATCCTGCCAGGCGCGCCAACAAAATCAAGGGTTTTCAATTTCTATATTGGAGACCTTTTTTCTTTAGTCCACAAAATCGAGAACCAAATTTAAAAAGCGCATGACTGTTTACGGATTTTGCCACAGAAGAATAAAAAAACAAAGGATCACCGATGAAAGAAAAAACGCAAAAAAATGTTCAAACCGCATTTGTAGGGGAGTCCAAAGCCTATTTCCGGCTGCTGGCCTATGCTGACAAGGCTGAGGAAGAAGGAAACCAGCAGATAGCGCTTTTGTTTCGGGCCATTGCCGAGGCGGAACGGGTGCATGCCACACGCAATCTTAATTTATTGAAAGATGTTGTTGTCAAAGATACGGACACCAACCTGGAAGCCTCTTTTGAACGGGAAAAATCCATCAGCACAAATGAATATCCGGATTTTCTGAAAGACGCGGAAGATGAAGGTGAAAATGCTGCGGCAATCGTGTTTTCCCAGGCCCGGGATGCTGAAGAATATCACGCCAAATTGTATGAGCGCGCCATTTTCCAGTCTATGAAGAAAGATGTGAATGCCTATCAGGTCTGTCAGGTCTGCGGCTATGTAACAGATAAAAAAACACCCAAAAAATGCCCGGTATCACGACAGGAAAAATTCAAAACGATTGCGCCGGATCTGATTGTTAGCCGGAGATGAAAATGTCTTTTTATTTTGGTGGAATTTCCCGACCGTAAATATAAAGCGGGGTTGCAGCTACGGAATCTGATACGTTATGCCTGGTCGTTGAAAGTGTCCCATTGGAACACTTCCCAAACCAAGTGCAACGGCCTGCAGAAGGACATTCTGGGCAATATGTCCTGCTTTGATTATGGTGCATACCTAATGCCGCGGTTAACGGTAACGCTGTGTGGTTGCGTTTATGAGGACCCGCCAGGACAATGTTTATGGCTCCATTGGTGATGCTGGATTGCCCCAATGCGCTTTCGGAGAGCTTGGCTCTGAAATCACCTTCTCGCCGGAGCATCAAACGGTGATGATGATAATCATATTGATAGATGCCGGCACTTAGGCAACGGTGACATCGTCCCGCTTTAAATATACCTCGAACGGGAAAGTTGCGCCGGTATATGGCGCAGTCCGAAACCGCGCGACTTTTCGGATGATACCCCAAGCTGCCCATAACAATTGACCGACTTCGGCGATTGTCAGGGGCTGGTTTTTATAGCTGCGCATCAAGCAACGATCGAGCAGGGCCTGCTCAACTGACATGCTGCTTTCGAGCCGTGAGTCAGGCAGTTCGACAATGTTGTTCTGAATTGAATAGCATTCCGCTGTTCAACCGATCTGATTGGAGCATTTTCAATGGTCCCGCCGATAATTTAACAATCATTGCAAACCGTTTCCCTAAATTCCAGCGTCGTTTTTTGTTTGCCATACTAAAAGCGTTTTTTCAATGGTCCGCCATAATTAAGATTTGCAAACCGTTTTCCTATTAAGCGTGGAGATATCAGACAACGCCTATTTTTGCCCCGGAAATCGTATTGTGAACACAGCATCCACAAGCACGCTGCAAATTGAATCAAATTCCGATATTGACCAACGGAAAAAAGTCGTGATAATTTCATTGAATGAACACGCAATTCAATACCCATACTTCCGGTTCCGCATATCTGCCCCTTTTTTTTCTGACCGCTATTTTTTTCATGAATTTCACTATCCGGATCAGCATTTCCCCGCTGATGCCGACCATTCTGACGGACATGGCCCTGACCCGGGACCAGGCCGGGTCTTTTTTTCTTTTCTCGGCCTCCGGATACTGCATTGCCCTGTTTTTTTCAGGGTTTGTCTCCGCCCGGCTCCGGCACCGGAACACCATTGTGCTGTCTGCCATGGGCACCGGCATCGTTTTTATTTTTACCGGGTTCAGCCAATCCCTGTCAGCCATGCGTCTGGGGATCTTTCTGGCGGGCGCGGGGTCCGGGCTGTATCTGTCTTCGGGGATTGCCGTGCTCACGGCCACCATCGCCAGGAAAAACTGGGGCAAGGCCCTGGGCGTTCACGAGCTGGCCCCGAACTTGAGTTTTCTGCTGACCCCGGTGATCTGTGAACTGCTGCTGCTGTGGATGACGTGGCGGCAGGTGCTGTTTGTGCTGGGCGGGGTGTCCATTCTGCTGGGATGGTCTTTTTCCCGGTTTTCCTCGATCCAAGATTTTGCCGGCGAAGCCCCCCGGCTGAAATCATTTCGTCCCCTGGCCGCCATCCCTTCGTTCTGGTGGATGATGCTGCTGTTCAGCCTGGGGGTTTCCGGTACCCTGGGGGTTTATTCCATGCTGCCGCTGTTTCTGGTAAACGAACACGGCATGGTGCAGACCCAGGCCAACACCCTGGTGACGCTGTCCCGGATCGCAACATTGCCCATGCCTTTGGTGATCGGATGGATCGCCGACCGGATGGGGCTGAAACCTGTAATCGCCGCGGTTCTGATGCTCAAGTGGTGTGCTGGTGATCGGTATCGGGGTTTTTTCCGGCCGGCTTCTGCAGGCCGTCATTTTCTGCCAGCCGTTGCTGGCGGTCTGTTTTTTCCCGCCGGCCTTTGCCGCATTGTCCAATATCAGCTCCCGTCAGACCCGCAACGTTGCGGTCTCTTTTACAATTCCGGCCGCCTTTCTGATGGGTGGCGGCGTAATCCCCGGTTTGATCGGTCTTCTGGGTGAGAAGGGCTTTTTTTCCGCCGGGTTTGTGGTGACCGGGGTGCTGGTTCTGGCCGGTGCGGCGCTGCCCTGGTTCTTGAAATTTCAGCCGGAAGAAGAGGCTGGTTAGCCGGACAAATCTAACGGATCAGGTTCAGGCCGCAAGCCTTGCCCATGTCCAGGGCCTGCCTGAATTGTGCAACAGACAGAGGATGGCACAGGTCGGAAAACCGAAGGGCCTCCCCCATGGGCCGGTACTGGGACATCAGGTTGACATGGGTGCCGGGGGACACTTTGGTTTTCAAAAATTCCAGGATCCGGCGGGTGTCTTCCAGCCGGCCGGGCATCACCAGGTGCCGCACCAGCAGGCCGGAGCAGGCAACCCCGGCATCATCCATCTTCAGGTCCCCCACCTGGGCATGCATGGCTAAAATGGCGGCCTGAGCCGTCTCCCGATAGTCCGGGGCGTTGCAGAACCGCCCGGCAGCCGCATTGTCCCAGAACTTGAAGTCCGGCATGTAGATGTCGATGATGCCGTCCAGAAGCGCCAGAGTGTCCGGGGATTCATACCCGGAACAATTATAGACCAGCGGAATGCGCAGCCCGAGGTCCACGGCCGTATCCAAAGCCTCAAGGATCTGGGGCACCACATGGGTGGGGGTGACGAAATTGATGTTGTGGCAGCCTTGTTCCTGCAACCGGATCATCATGGCAGCCAGCTGATTTGGAAAGATGGTATGGCCGTCCCCCTGGATACTGATGTCATGATTCTGGCAGAACACGCACTGAAGACTGCAATAAGAAAAGAAAATAGTGCCGGATCCATGGTTTCCCACCAGGGGCGGTTCTTCTCCGAAATGCGGGGAGAAACTCGCCACTTTTGCCTGACGGCCGGCGCCGCAGTATCCGGTTTCGTCTCCGGTGCGGTCCACCCGGCACTGCCGTGGGCACAGGGTGCAGGAGGACAGCACATCCAGGGCCTGTTGAACCGCCTGTTTCAGCCGGCCGGTCTGCCTGGCCCGGATATACCCGGGAATGAAAGAATGCATGGCCATCTCCTTTTGTCTCGGCGTCAGCGGGTCTTTGCGGTCCCCCGATAGTGGAATCCGGTGATTCGGATGGGGCTGACATATTCTGCATCCAGCCGGCGGATGGAAAATCCGCTGTCCCTGATCAGGGCGGCGATGGGCCGGTTCAGGTGACACCCGCCCGAGACCGGCTTCCATAAAGGGGTCAGCCGGTCCTGCCACCGGATGATGCTTATATCCGGGGCCCGTCCGTGTTCACAGAAAAGCAGCCTGCCCGAGGGTTTCAGCACCCGCCGCATCTCAGACAGGGCCTGCCGGATGTCCGGAATGGAACACAGGGTAAATGTCACCACAATGGTGTCGGCACTGTGGGTGTCCAAAGGGATCTGTTCGCCGGAGCCCGCCATCAGGTGAACGGGAAACGGCAGCCGGGCAGGGGGTTCCGGAATCATGTCCATCAGGGTCCGGCTGGGATCGAGGCCCCACACGCACGCCACTGACTGCGGGTGGTAGAACGGGAGATTGAGACCGGACCCGATCCCGATTTCCAGTACCCTTCCTTCGGCCAGCGGGATGATTTTTTTCCGCTGGCCGGTGATGTCCTTGTGGGCACAGACCCGGTGCATCAGTTTGGGCAGAATGAATCGGTGATATAATCCCATACGGTTGCCGTCGTGAATTCTGTTAATTTTAGCTGTTGACCCTTTGCAGGCGTTTACATACCACACCCGGGCCTTAAAAAAAACAGATACATGGCTTGATTGCCGAAGATATCGAAAATTCCAGTATATAGACCCTGTCGCCGTTATCAGATACCAAAATCATTATTGCGCTTTTGCTGAGTTCATGATAGAATTCAAAAGGTTATAAATCGTTATTTAAATTTGACGAGAAAAGGAAGAAAGACATGAAGTCAGAATTTACGGCAATAATTGAATCGGCAACAGAAGGCGGCTTCTGGGCATTCTGCCCGGAAATTCCTGGTGCCAATGGTCAGGGTGAAACTGTAGAGGAAGCCAAAAACAATCTCAGGGATGCGATAGAATTGATTTTAGAAGACCGGAGAGCCGATTTTCTTCGAGGGCTTCCAGATGATATCATTCAGGAAAAAGTCCTGATCGGATGAAACGAAGCGATCTGGAAAAAAGACTAAGAATTGCAGGATGCTATTTGAAGCGGGAAGGAGCTTCTCATTCTCTTTGGACAAACCCGGCTAACGGGGTGGTTGAAGCAGTACCCAGGCACACTGACATAAAAGAACCATTAGCCAGGAAAATTCTTAAAAACCTCAAAGCTGAGTGATTGATGATTTACTGAAAAAATTGTGAATACCATTTCCACTGCATGATTATTCTGAGGCTGGATAAATTTATGATACCCAATAAAATCAAAAACTTGACCTGATAATATTTTTTATGTTCGGACAATGCATATGGATAATTGACAGGACAGCGGGTGAGATGATGCCACCTCTGAAGGAACCAACCTTAAAGATGCAGATACCAAAAATAGTAAATGCTGTCGCGGCAGATCATAAACTGCTTACCATCGTTTTTACAAACGGCAGAAATTCACAGTAGTTCACACGTAACAATATTTTGATAAAACTGCCGACATTCATCTCAAAAAATCCCAGGCTCGCATTTTATTCGTTACTGGCGGTGGCTGCATCCGGATTCGGCCAGACCTTTTTCATATCGGTCATGGGCGGAGAACTCAGGCAGGTGTTCGAACTGTCCCACACCGCATACGGCAGTCTATACAGCGGCGCCACCCTGGTCAGTGCGTTTCTGCTTTTCAGATTCGGGGCACTGGCAGATACATGGTCTCTGCCCAAAGTAACCAGTCTTGCCGTTGCGATTCTGGCCGGAGGGTGCCTGGCCATCGGGTTTGCCTTCAGCAGCCTGCTGTTGTTTTTAGGGTTTGTGCTTATCCGGTTTGGCGGTCAGGGATTTATATCCCATCTGGGTATCACTACCGCTGCCCGCTGTTTTTCAAGCCGGAGGGGCAGGGCCGTGGCCATGGCTGAACTGGGGTTTCCTTTATCCGAAGCGGTTCTGCCTGCCGGTGCCGTTTTCATAATAACACACATGGGATGGCGCTGGTCATGGCTGGCCGGGGCCCTGTTTCTTGTGGCGGTTGTGTGGCCCCTGCTCTTGTTTCTGGCAAAAAAAACACCGGCTTTCAACCAGGACGGAAAAACACCGGTCCAAAAAAAAGAAACCCCCGATATGAACCGCAAACAGGTCCTCCGGGATCCGGGGTTTTATCTGGTTCTGCCGGCCACCTTGGCTATACCGTTTACAATTACAGCCCTTTTTTTCCACCAGGTGGCCATTGCCGATGCCCAGGGATGGTCTGTCCAGCTTCTGGGCAGGGCCTTTTCCGGGTATGCGCTGGGCCATCTTCTGACCCTGTTTGTGGCCGGCACCCTGGTTGACCGGATCAGCGCCGGCCGGACCCTGCCCCTGGGCCTCATTCCTCTGGCTGCAAGCCTTGTTCTGCTGGCACTGGTCCAGGCGGAGTGGGCGGCATATGTCTACCTGGTGCTGATCGGCATGGCATCCGGGCTTTGTGCCACGGCCGGCGGCGCGGTTTGGGCGGAACGATACGGCCTCAGGCACCTGGGGGCGATCCGGGCCATGACCCAGGCAATCATGGTGTTTTCCACGGCCGTTGCCCCGGTACTGCTCGGTTTTTTTCTGGATTCAGGCATCGGGGTGACCGTTCTGGCCATTTTCATGGCGGCAGTGGTCCTGGTGATTTCGTTTTTAAGCGCGATGCCTGTGCTGAGGCAAAACTGACAGCAGCGATCATCAGGCAAGCATGAGCCCCATCAGCCCTTCCTGTCCCAGGTCGATGCCGGATTCGGTCCACTGGTTGGCGGAATCACAGTCAAACGCGGCACGGATCTCGGGCGGGGCACATGCTGTACCCTGCATATATGAGGAATGGTCATCCCAGGGGATTCCCAGCAGACAGACAGATCGGTGGGTCATCATTGGCGGCAATGCTCCTTTGGTCAGATTTTTTTCAAAAATTTTTCTATATTGCCCGGCATAAAATATGAACCCAAAAATGATCACGGCACCGTTGACATATCTTAAAGCAACGGTTTGAATATCATGAAATTATGCCATGTCGTCCGGGTTGCCTTGTTGCCGGGCAGCCGTGTTGGCCAGTTCATCGCAGCGTTCGTTCAGAGGATTGCCGCTGTGGCCCCGGACCCAGACAAACCGCACATCCATGGACCGGACCAGGGGCAGCAGCTGTTCCCACAGGTCCGGGTTCAGAGCGGGCTGGCCGTTGGACCGTTTCCAGCCTCTTTTCTCCCACCCTGCGGCCCATCCTTTGGTCAGGGCATCCACCACATACCGGGAATCCGAGTGCACCACCACCGGGGAGCCGGTTCCCTGAAGGGCGCTCAGGGCCTTGATCACGGCGGTCATCTCCATGCGGTTGTTGGTGGTGTGCCGGTAGCTGCCGGACAGCTCTCTGGCCGTGCCGTCCGGACGCTCCTGGATCACCACCCCGTATCCCCCGGGACCGGGATTGCCGATGGCGCTGCCGTCGGTGTACACCACGATGGTGCCGTCGGGCCAGTCATTGTCGGAACCTGTGGGGCCGTTGTTCCGGGGTTTCCGGCTGGAACCGGTTTTTTTTGTGCCCGTGCCCAACACCGGGTCCGCCAGAAAGGCCTCGGCCTGTTCCCGGGTTTTAAAGCTTTTGTAGACAGCCCCGGGAAACCCGTCCACCTGGGCTTTGGCCGCGGGCCAGGATGTGAAAATGCCGGTGGTGCGACCGGCGGCGACTGCGTAATATTTCATGGGGCGCACTATAACGGCTTTGTCATATCCTGTAAAGTCCTGTGAGAGGTCGGCTGGTGCCCTGCTGCCGTTGTCCTAAAGGCTATTCCGGTTCCAGGAAACACCCGCCCCGGGAAGTGTCCAGATGTCTGGGCCGATACCCGGGAACCGCAGCCTTGCAGGCGATGGGCTCATCCCGTACACAAGCATCCAGAACCAGCTCCAGGCCGTTATCCGACGGAATGAATGTCACGATCACAGCGCCCCCCGGCACCAGGGTGGGGCCGAATGACAGGGGGACATTTTGTTCAAGCCATTCGGGAAAAATCCCGGATCCCAGTATCAGGGTGTCGCCTTCTTCTCTGATGAACAGGTTTCGCATCATCATGACCCATTCCGCGGCTGCCCAGCCATGCTGGCCGTCTCCCATGCACCCGCCCCCGGTCAACGGGTTGATGGCTTCCGGCCATTGTCCGGTGGGGGATGCCAGATCCGCCACAGTGGTGATCAAGTCCCGGTACCGGGTATCCCGGCTGCGTAAAAATGTCTGGGCCATGGCCAGGGTCAGGTAGATATTGATGCCTGAATGGATCATGTCCTGGAAAAAGGCATTGCCATAGGAACAATGGGACATGAGATAGGACAGGGTGTTCATGATCCCGGCATCATTGGGGGGGGTGATCTGCAATGGATAATCCGCCACCAGGGACCCTACGGCACCGGCATCCATCCGGCGGTAGGGGGATGCCGGAATGGCCTGGTGGCGCCTGTATGCGGCTGCCTGGCCTATGGAGGCAAAAATATGGTTTTCAAAATCCTTTGCCTGGGCGGCAAATGTGTTTTGATCGGAACGGTTGCCCTGTTGTTCGGCCAGCCCGGCGGCTGCCCTGAGTCCGGCAACCCCCCAGAAATCATCCCAAAAATAATAATCATTGGGGCCTAAGTGTTCGGCGCTGAATCCGGCCGGCAGCAGCCCGTCATGGGGGCTGCCGTCCTTTTTGCTGCGGCGCTTGGTCATGATCCACCGGGCCCCTTTCATCAGGGCGGTGAAAAGATCGGCTGACGCGGGTTTTCCGGTGCACTGCATGAATCGGTGGGCAATCCACAAAACCTGACCGTTGGAATCCCATTCCCCTTCCTGGGAATGGAAATATCCGGTCAGGCTCTGGCGGTCCGGAAAACTGTGGATCAAGCGGTCGCATTTTCGTGCCAGGCCCAGGCCCAGCAGGGCATTGATCATCAAACAGGCGTCCCGGAACCAGAAGCGCCGGTAAGTGTAAGGACCGGGCACCACCTCATCCGCGCTTAACAGCAAAAGGGTCCTGACTGCGGCATCATACAGGAATTGAAATTTTGCATCAGGTATGGACAATGCCGCGGTTTGTGAAACAATCTGGGAAGTGGGGCGGCTCTTGCCGCCGGTGCCCGGTGATTCAGTGGCCCTGTCCTTTTCCAGGGGTACCTGGATGTCTATTTGGGTGGTTTCATCGGCCCTGACAGGAAAAAACGCGGCTGCCGTGGCCATACCGATGGGACAGGCGGCCCGGGTTTCTGACTGGGGCCGGTCCAGGTCCAGGGCCACATCCCCGTGATCATAGGTGGAAAACAACACTTTTTCAGGCGGGGTTTTAAAGTGTACCTCATGGGAGTGATTAATGGTAAACCGGCTGTCTTCATAGCCGATATGGTCGATGAAATGAATGCCTTCCGGATTATAGGGCCGTATGGACACAATCAGCCATCCTGCATCCTTTTGCATGCGGCCTTTGGCATGCATCTGCATCACCGGTCCGGCATGGCTGTTCTTTGTCACGAAGGTGGTGCAGACCAGAGACAGGGTTTCTTTTTCTGTGGCAGTGGTGACGGCCAGTTCGTCTGCCAGATCCAGTGTCTGGTCGGCATGGACCTGCCGGGACGGCACCAGCAGGGTGCCTGCTTCAGACAGGAGCCACACATCGATGGACCAGGCATCGAACAAAGGGGTCACCAGCCCCCTGGGATCGATGATGGGGTATGCGGCGAGATCTGGATGGCCTACGGCGGTCCAGTTCCGGTGGGTGACATTGATGTGGGAGAAAGAAAAACCCCTGGGGATGAAAGAGGCATCTTTGGGGGTAAATTGTTTGACCACCCAGTAAGGCCATACCCAGTCAAGATTGTATTGGATGGCCCGGGTGTTGACTAAGCCCCGGGCATGAAAGACAAGTCCGGCCCGGAGCAGTTCAATGGGCTCCTGGACTTCTGAGGGTTTTCCGAACTGGCGCAGCCGGGCCATCAGGGTGATCGGGTCCAGAAATCCGTAATATCCGCTAATCCGCCTGATCAGAAAATGCCAGGGGAGCCATTTTTTAAAAATCATATGAATTGCTCTCTTGTCTGGCGTTTCGGATCATGAGAAGGTTCTGGCAATGGTCTGGGCTTTTTCAGTGATCAGGTCCCATTCGGTCCGAATCGCCAGTAAAAACGTATCCCATGGTTCCATATCTGTTTCATTCATATCAGATGCACCATTGCGGTGTGATACGGCATGTTCATAAAGGTCTGCCAGTTTTTGGGCACAGGCGTCCCGGCTGAAATCCCGGGCGGTCTGCCATGCGCATTCCTGCCATGCCGCTGTTTTTTCAGGATGAGACACGGCATCACAAAGGGCCCGGGAGAATGCTTCGGCATCGGCATCGCCAGGTAAGAGCATGCCGTTTCGGTTGTGCCGCACCACTTCTCTGGCACCCGGGGCATCCAGGGCGATCACGGGGGTACCTGCCGCCATGGCCTCGGTGAGCACCATACCCTGGGTTTCGGATTTGGAAGAAAACACAAACATATCCATGGCCTGGTAGGCATCGGCCAGGTCTTTTCCCGTGAGATTGCCGGTGAGAATCAGGCGGTCCGACAGGTTGTGCGCGTCAAATATATCTTGTATCTGTGCTTTTTCAGGGCCTTCTCCGGCCACGCAGAACCAGGTGTCTGCAAGGGTTTCCATGGATCCGGCAACACTTTTCGCCAGGAATACCAGGTTTTTTTCAGGGGCCAGTCTGCCCACATGACCGATGACAAAGGCATTTTCAGGGATCTGCCACGCTTTTTTAAAGGCATGACCGTCTGCGGAACCAAAAAAAGCCGTATCCACACCTGTGGGGATTTCCGTCACCGGGGTGTGGACCCCCCGATCCCGGATCAAATCGGCAATGCTTTTGCTGGGGGCCACCACTTGATCGCACAAATTGGCGTACAGGGTGGACAGGTTTTTGGCAAACCGTCTGAAATTCTCATTGTCACCGGTGACATAATGGGTATACTCCTCATACAGGGTGTGGTGTGTGAAAATCAGGGGAAGCCTGCGGCGCCGGGCCGCACGGAAGCCTGCATCACCCAGCAGATACGGGTGGTGGCTGTGGATGATGTCCGCCTTGAAATCCTCCAGTCTTTCGGTCGATGTAAAACGGCACCGGGATGCGCATGGAAAAATCACTGCCGTTGAAATTCTGGATGGCAGGGACCCGCAAAATCATATCATCTTCCGTATCATCCATGCCGGCTTCCGGAAAAGTGGGTGCAACAATGAGAACCCGGTGCCCTGATTTTTGCAGATCCTGTGCAAAGTTGTGGACCGAGCGCGCCACCCCGCCCACATGGGGCAGGTATGTATTGGTGAACATACAGATATGCATCAGATTCCTTTGTGCCTGCGGTGTCATGTTTGTATCAATGTTGGCTTTTATCGTAAGTATATCTTTATACTGCGTCAATGGGTGAATTTACCCATTTTCCAGTAAACAGTATGGACACCGTCTGCCCGTGACGGCTAAGGGAAGAGATAAAAATCATTGCCGTGGACTGGCAGTCCCACTGTTTTTATGGTATTTCCGGAACAGTGAAGGGCAATGTCCGGCACCCGTGCCGGCGATACCGCAGGGAGAAGGAAATGATCCATTCAGGCGCCATGATGCCGCAAATGTTGCCGGACTGTCAGGAACCGGCCGCAGAAAACCTGGAAAAACTGGACCGCATGGCCCGGCGGATCCTTTCTGAAATCGGTATCCGGATTTTGAGCCGGCCGTATCTGGATCTTCTGTCGGAAAAGAAAGTGTCCATCAAATCGGACCGGGTCCTGTTCTCCCCGGGCCAGGTGGCTGAGCTGCTGGCCAAAGCCCCGGCCCGGTTCACCCTGCACGGCATTTCGCCGGTGCATGACGTGATTCTGGGAGATGGGTCGTCCAGCCTGGCCGCCGGATACGGGTGCGCGTCGGTCATGGACCCGGACGGCAATATCCGGAATGCCATTTTCCAGGATCATGTGGACCTGGTGAAGCTGGTGCAGGTCAGCGACCTGTTTCACATCAACGGCGGGATCCTGGCGCAGCCTTCGGATGTGGCTGCAGATGTCAGTCACCTGGCCATGATGTATGCGGCTTTGACCGGGTCGGACAAATGCATTTTCGGGATACCGGGCAGCCGTGCCCACATGGAGGATATCATGGCCCTGGCCGCCATCCGCACGGGCGGAAAAGCCGCGTTCGCTCAAACCCCCCGGGTCCTGACCATGATCAGTCCGGTGAGCCCCTTGCAGGTGGATGAGACGGGCCTGTCGTCCCTGGATGTGGCCGGACAGTACGGCCAGCCCGTGATTCTCTCTCCGGGAGTGGCGGCCGGCACCACCGGTCCCATCGACCTGGCCGGCAACGTGGCCATGGCCACAGCCGAAACCCTGGGGCTGATCTGCATGGCCCAGGTCCTGCATCCCGGCACCCCGGTGATTTTCGGGATTCAATGCTACGGGTCGGACATGACGACCGGCAACATCTCCATCGGGTCCCCGGCGTATGCGCTCCAGGCCAGATACTGCGCGGCCCTGGCCCGGTATTACGGGGTACCCAGCCGGGCCGGGGGATCGGTCACGGATGCAAAAAGTCTGTCCGCCCCGGCCGGGTATGAAAGCATGCTGTCCATGTTCACGGCCCTGCAGAACAAGGTGAGCCTGATCGTGCACAGTGCCGGCGTCCTGGACAGCTTTGCCGCCATCTCTTTTGAAAAATTCATCATGGACCAGGAGATCATTCGGATGATCCAATTCTATATGAATGACATGACAGTGGATGACACCACCCTGAATTTTGATCTTATCGACGCCGTGGGGCCGGGGGGTCTGTTTCTCACCACCATGGACACCATGAAAAAATGCCGGACCCACACCTGGAACCCTTGTGTGGCATTGCGGGGCCATCTGGCAGGCATGTCCCCCCGGGAAAAACTGCTCAAAAATATTCAGGACACCCGTGAACAGATGCTGGCCCGGTATGAACCGCCTCATATCGAGCCGGATGTCCGGGGTGCCATGGACACATTTATGCAAACCAAAGGGGTGGATCCGAAGGATCTGCCTCTGTACCATTGAATACACACGAACCGATTCACGGGGCAGCCGGCCCGGATACCGGACCGAAGCCCCGGATCGACAGGGAGATACTCATGAAACAGACCATGAAGGCGATTGTCAAGGCAAAACCGGAACAAGGGCTGTGGCTTCAGGAGGTGCCCGTGCCGGAGATCAGGCACAACGAGGTGCTGATCCGGATTCTGCGCACCGCGATCTGCGGCACGGACGTGCATATTTACAACTGGGATGCCTGGGCCGCCAAAACCATTCCGGTGCCCATGCATATCGGCCATGAGTTTGTGGGCACCATCGAAAAGGTGGGGTCCCATGTGACCGATTTCAAAAAAGGAGACCTGGTCTCCGGAGAGGGACACCTGGTGTGCGGCCACTGCCGGAACTGTCTGGCCGGACGGCGTCATCTGTGCAAGGACACCCGGGGGGTGGGAGTGGACCGGCCCGGGGCCTATGCCGAGTTTCTGGCCATTCCCGTGACCAATGTGTGGTACTGCGATCCGGACATCCCCCTGGAAACCCTGGCCTGTTTCGATCCTTTGGGTAACGCCACCCACACGGCCCTGTCCTTTGATGTGCTGGGCGAGGATGTGCTCATCACCGGGGCCGGTCCCATCGGGTGCATGGCCGCGGCCATTGCCCGGCACAGCGGGGCCAGATACGTGGTGGTCACCGATGTCAACCCCTATCGCCTGGATCTGGCAAAAACCGCCGGCGCCGACCTGACCCTGGATGTCACGAAAGAGACCATTGCCGATGCCCAGAAAACACTGGGCATGAAAGAGGGGTTTGACGTGGCCATGGAGATGTCGGGCAATCCCGCAGCCCTGGAAGGGATTCTGGACAACATGTGTCACGGCGGCAAAATTGCGCTTTTAGGGATCATGCCGGAACAGACCCCCATCGACTGGAACAAGGTGGTGTTCAACATGCTCACCATCAAGGGAATCTACGGCCGGGAGATGTATGAGACCTGGTACAAGATGACCGCCATGATCCAGACCGGCCTGGACATCACCCCGCTGATCACCCACCGGTTCGCCTATACGCAGTTTGAAGACGGATTCGAAGTGATGCGCTCGGGACAGTCCGGCAAAGTGATCCTGGACTGGACCCGGACCGGATGAATTCAGCGGATCTGAAAATGTAACATGACCTCAAAAAATATTAGGAGAAAGGCAGATGAGCACAGATAAACTGGACAGCAGCCTGGACATGGAGCTGGCCGCCTTGAAAGAGGAAGGCCGGGCCAAGGCATCGGAACGGATCATTCAGGAATATATCCCGCCGGAAAAAGACCGGGGCCCCCGGTACCGGCTGGTGGGCTCCGACCAGGCATTCATGCGGTTCAATTCCAATGCCTACCTGTCTTTGTCAAACCATCCGGAACTGATCGAGGCAGCGGACAAGGCCACCCGGGAATTCGGCGTGGGACCGGGAGCGGTGCGGTTCATTGACGGCACTTTTGTCCACCATGTGAGCCTGGAGGAACGGATTGCCGGGTTTGTGGACAAACCGGCCGCCAAAATCTTCAATTCCGCCTATACCGCCAACTGCGGTCTGGCTTTGGCCATTTCCGGTAAAAAGACCCACTGGATCGGGGATCAGCTCAACCACAACTCCATTATCCGGGCCATGCGCATCAGCAACGTGCCAAGTGTTAACAAGGGGATTTACCGCCACAACGACATGGCGGATCTGAAACGATGCCTGGATGCGGTGAGCCCGGACATGGACCGGGTGGTGGTGATCTTTGACGGAATTTTCAGCATGCGCGGGGATTTTGCGCCCATCAACGATATCGTGGAGATCTGCCGTGAGTATGAAGACCGGTTCCGGGACGGGGTGATCACGGTGGTGGATGACTCCCACGGCATCGGGGCCTTTGGAAAGACCGGCCGGGGGACCCCGGAACATGCCGGGGCCTGGCCCGACGTGGTGGTGGGAACGTTCGGCAAGGCCTTTGGCGTCAATGGCGGGTTTGTTGCCGGCAGCCGGACCCTGATCGAGGCGGTACGGCAGAAGGCGGATACCTATATTTATACCAATCCGTTGAGTATGGCCGACTGTGCCGCCGCGGTCAAGGCCCTGGAGATCTGCGACAGTCCGCAAGGGCAGGCGCTTCTCAAACACCTGACTGAACAGACGCAGCGGTTCCGCAAAGGCCTGGACCGGCTGGGGCTGGAATCCATCGACGGCCCCCACCCGGTGGTGCCTCTGATGGTCCGGGACACCGCGAAAACCCATGAACTGGTCAACTATCTTTACGACCACGGGGTCCTGGTGGTGGGACTGACATTTCCGGTGGTGCCAAAAGGGGATGAAACCATCCGGTTTCAGATCAATGCGTGTCATACACCGGCCGATATCGATCAGGTTCTGGAGATTCTGGCGGGTTTTTTTCCAACTCCTTGAATTGGATGCCGATTCAGTGTAGGATGTAAAAATTGGCCCGGCGCAAACAACCTGGACCGGGTGTGATTCATCTATTTTGACAAGGAGAAAAAAAAAGAATGGAACCTGATAAATTCAGAGAATCCAGACAGGAAATAAACCGCATGTGCAAAAATGTTCATGTGCTGATCGATCAAAAAGACCTGGAAGAATCCAAGGCAGGATATGAAAAAGTGCATGAACAGCTGAAAATCCTCAAACCCTTGGCAGAAGGAGAAATCCAGAAACGGTCCGTGAAGAATCTGGGGATCAAACTCAAAAATCTGTCCACCCTGATTCGCAAATTGAAGCCAAAATCCAGCGGGACCCGAAAGTCCGGCAAAGCCGGCGTTGTCTGGGATGACGCCCGTCTGGCCCAGCTGGACACCGTGTTTTTGGAAAAAATGCTTCAAAACATGGGTACGGATGACAATGCATCGGTTTGTCTGGGAACCACCGGCAAGGGAATCCGCCCCAATTATCAGATTCATTTCAATGACCGGACCGTTACGGCATACAGCGGTGCCAGTCACAAACCCAACCTGAAACCCGGTGCCGCCAAAACGAAAAACATTTCTCCGCCTTTTACCAGAACGATCATCGAAAACGCACTGTCCCAAAATTTACAAAAAGAAAACTGATTCATGAAAAAGATTATATTGATATGTCTGATATGGGGGATCGGTTTGATGGTCCCGGCCCCGGTCCCGGTTTGCGCCGATGATACGGCAGCCCGGAAACAGCTTGAGCGCAGCATCAATGCCATCCTGGATATTCTGAAAGATGACCACCTGAACCAAGAAGTCAATACCGTGCTTCGGCGGGAGGCGTTGCGGGAACAAATCTATGAACGGTTCGATCTCCAAAAAATGTCCCTGTTCAGCCTGGGACGTCACTGGCGGGGCATCACCCCCAAACAGCGGCAGACATTTGTGGCACTGTTTTCACAGCTTCTGGAAAAAAACTATGTCGAAAAAATCGAATCATATACTGATGAACAGGTGATGTACGTCAAGGAACTGGTCAGGGACGACAAAGCCCAGATAGATACGATCATTGTCACCGACAGCATGGAAATACCCATCGATTACCGGATGTACCAGACCGGTGACGGTGAGTGGATGGTGTATGACCTGGTGGTGGAAGGGGTCAGTCTGGTGGCCAACTACCGGTCCCAGTTCACTCAGATGCTGGACTCCGGTACTTTTGAATCCTTGATCCTTGAACTGGAGAAAAAAATAGAAACCGATTCTTAAGCCGCTAACCATTTTCTAATATATTGCTCATCATTTGTTAAACAAATCCTTGTAAAAGAGGGGTATTTTCACGGTCAGTTCAGTGAATAACCCCTTTTTTTTTATCAAGGTGACCATGTCTTCTTCCAATTTGCTGCTGGTGCTGCTGATGCTCACGACCGCCGGATATTATCTGGGCCGGAAAAAAGCGGTTGCAGTGGCGGATGCCACCGGTAAGGGACAGCAGATACTGCACTCCAGACCCACCTATTACGGGGCCCTGGCCGCCCTGTGGTGTGCCATCCCGGCCCTGGTGATATTTTTTTTCTGGCAGACCTTTCAATCCACGGTGGTCACCCAGATGGTGATCGCGGGGCTGCCGTCCGATCTTCAGGCCCTGCCTTCCGACCGTCTCGGACTGGTGATGAACGATGTCAAAAACCTGGTGCACGGCAACATTGTTTCCAGTGATATCAGTCCGGCCATCCAGGCGGCAGCCGATCATTACACCCGGCTTGAAACCATCAGTCATGCCACACTGGCCGTGCTGGTCCTGGTCGTGGGCATCGCCGGCATCCTGTGGATACAAAAAAAGATATCCCCGCTGCTGCGGGCCAGAAACCACGTGGAAACCCTGGTGAAATACCTGCTGGTGGCCTGTGCGTCCATCGCGATTTTCACCACCATCGGGATTGTGCTGTCCGTGCTGTATGAAGCGATCCGGTTTTTCAAAGTCATTCCGGTCCATGAATTTCTGTTCGGCCTGGACTGGAGCCCCCAGATGGCCATCCGGGAGGACCAGGTGGGATCTTCCGGGGCGTTCGGTGCCATCCCGGTATTCATGGGAACCCTGCTCATTTCCGCCATTGCCATGTGTGTGGCCGTTCCCATCGGACTGATGTCCGCCATTTATCTGTCGGAATACGCCGGCAAACGGTTCCGGGCCGTTGTCAAACCCCTGCTGGAGATCCTGGCCGGGGTCCCTACCGTGGTATACGGATTTTTTGCGGCCCTGGTGGTGGCCCCCCTGATCCGAAATGCCGGCGTTACCCTGGGGCTGGACGTGTCCTCGGAAAGTGCCCTGGCGGCGGGCCTGGTCATGGGGATCATGATCATTCCCTTTGTGTCTTCCCTGTCTGATGATGTCATCAATGCCGTGCCCCAGTCCCTGCGGGACGGGGCCCTGGGCCTGGGGTCCACCCACAGCGAAACCGTCCGTCTGGTGGTACTGCCCGCCGCCCTGCCGGGCATTGTGGGCGGGGTGCTGCTGGCCGTGTCCCGGGCCATCGGCGAGACCATGATCGTGGTCATGGCGGCCGGTCTGGCGGCCAACCTCACGGTGAATCCGCTGAAAACCGTGACCACGGTGACGGTTCAGATTGTCACGTTACTGGTGGGGGACCAGGAGTTCGACAGTCCCAAGACCCTGGCCGCGTTCGCGCTGGGCCTGCTGCTGTTTGTCATTACCCTGATTCTTAATGTCATCGCCCTGGTGGTGGTGCGCAAATACAGAGAGCAATATGAATAATCCCATCCAAAATCAGCGGACCGCCCGGACAATGGATATTGTGAACCAGGGCCTGGCCCGGCGGTACCGGGCTGAAAAACGGTTCCGGCTTTACGGCATCGTCGCCATCATGCTTTCCATGATCTTTCTGGCGTTGCTGTTTATCAGCATCACATCCAATGGGTACACGGCGTTTCAACAGACCTTTGTCCAGCTGGACATCCACCTGGATCCCGAGATGCTGGATGCCGGTTCTCTGGCAGATGCCAATTACCAGGGCCTGGTTAAACGGTCCCTGGCCGACATGTTTCCGGAAGTCACCACCCGCAAGGAAAAACGGCAGCTGTATGGCATGGTCAGCAACGGGGCCGCGTATCAGCTTCAGGATTTTGTCAGAGAAAATCAGAACCGGATCGGGTCGGTGATTCAGATCTGGGTACCGGCGGACGATGACGTGGATATGGTCGCAAAAGGCCATATCCGGCGGGACGTGCCTGAATCGGAAAGCCGTGTCAAGGACAATCAGATGGCCTGGATCGACCGGTTAAAGGAACAGGGGCGGCTGGAAAAACGGTTTAATATGACCTTTTTTACAGCCGGAGATTCCCGGGAGCCGGAACTGGCCGGTATCCGGGGGGCCGTAGTCGGGTCTTTCTATACGTTGATCGTGACCCTGCTGCTGTCCTTTCCCATTGGCGTGGCCGCGGCCGTGTACCTGGAAGAGTTTGCCCCCAAAAACCGGTGGACCGATATCATCGAGGTCAATATCAACAATCTGGCTGCCGTGCCGTCCATTGTCTATGGGCTCCTGGGACTGGCCGTGTTTCTCAATTTTTTCGGCCTGCCCCGGTCCGTGCCTTTGGTGGGGGGACTGGTGCTGACATTGATGACGCTTCCCACCATCATCATTGCCAGCCGGGCCGCATTGAAGTCCGTACCGCCCTCGATCCGGGAGGCGGCCCTGGGCGTGGGCGCGTCCAGAACCCAGATGGTGATGCACCATGTGCTGCCTCTGGCCCTGCCGGGCATGCTCACGGGCACCATCATCGGCATGGCCCAGGCCCTGGGGGAAACCGCCCCGCTGCTCATGATCGGGATGGTGGCCTTTATTGTGGATATTCCGGGCGGATTCACGGATCCTGCCACGGTGCTGCCGGTGCAGATCTTCTTGTGGGCCGACAGTCCGGAACGGGCGTTTCTGGAAAGAACCTCGGCCGCCATCATGGTGCTGCTGGCGTTTCTGGTGACCATGAACGCTCTGGCCGTGTTTTTGAGAAAAAAGTTTGAACGCAGGTGGTAAGTGGTTGTAACAGACCGTTTTTATAACTCGAATGAAAAAAAAGTAAGGAGAATCAAATGAAAAAGGTATTAATTGCAAGTCTGGCCCTGGTATTTGCCCTGGGCATTGGTAACGTTGGTGCGGCATCCCGGGATTATATCTCCATTGTGGGATCGTCCACGGTGTATCCGTTTGCCACGGTGGTGGCGGAAAATTTCGGTAAATCAACGGGTTACAAAACCCCGACCATTGAATCTACGGGAACCGGCGGGGGGTTCAAACTGTTCGGCGCCGGCGTGGGGGTTGAATACCCGGATATCACCAATGCCTCCCGTCGGATCAAGAAATCGGAATTCGATAATTGCGCAGCCAACGGTGTGACCGAAATCATCGAGGTGAAAATCGGGTATGACGGGATTGTGATTGCCAATTCCAACAAAGCCCCGCTGTTCAAGCTGAGCCGCAAGGATATCTTCCTGGCCCTGGCCAAAGATGTCCCGTCCGGAAACGTGGCCGGTAAAACCATGCCCAATCCCAACAAAACCTGGAAAGATGTGAATTCATCTCTGCCGGACATCAAGATCGAAGTGCTGGGCCCGCCGCCCACCTCGGGCACCCGGGATGCGTTTGTGGAACTGGCCATGGAAGGTGGTGCCAAATCGTTTGGATGGATTAAGGATTTAGACAAAAGCGCCTATAAAGCCCTGTGCCACACCATCCGTGAAGACGGCGCCTATATCGAAGCCGGTGAAAACGACAACCTGATCGTTCAGAAACTGGAAACCAACCCCGATGCCCTGGGCATTTTCGGGTTCTCCTTTCTGGATCAGAACACGGACAAACTCCAGGGTGCACTCATCGACGGGGTTGCCCCGGAATTCGATGCCATTGCCGACGGCAGTTATCCCGTGTCCCGGCCCCTGTTTTTCTATGTGAAAAAAGCCCATGTGGACAGCATTCCCGGTATCCGGGAATTTCTGGCCGAGTTCACCAGCGAGAAAGCCTGGGGAGACGAGGGATACCTCACGGACAAGGGCCTGATTCCCATGCCCGAGGCAGAAAGAAAACAGTTCCGTCAGGCCGTTGAAAATCTGACCCCGCTCTCTGCTTCCGACCTGTAATCGGCCAGACATTTTCCGCTTGAATTGTACGTTTGAATGGGTTCGTTGAACACCGGGCAGGTGCGGTAGCATCTGCCCGGTGTTCTTTTTCAAGGCGTTTTTTTCGGCAGGGTCAGGCGAATGCCGGTCAATACTCTTTGCCCCGGATAATGGTGATGATCAGCCACAACCCGAGCACGGCGGAAATCAGGTACCCGGTCATGCCCAGGGCCGGATATCCGAACAGCAGCGGGCCCACCCCCGTTGTGATGATCATGGAGGAGCCGATGATCATGGCGCCCAGGACAATGCCCAGGGTCAGGCGATTGAAACTGCTTTCCAATGCCTTTCGCATCGGGCTCAGATTTTTGTGGTCAAATCCGATGGTGATGTTGTCGGTTTCGATTTTTTTGAGAATGGTGGAAACGGTGTGAGGCAGTTGCTGCTGCAGGCCCCACATGGCGGACAGGTTGTTTCGCAGCCGCTGCCAGATATATCCCCTTGAATACTGCCGGGATACCAGCCGGCGCACATGGGGAGTGGCTTCGGAAATAACATCCAGATCCGGATAAAGCATCCGGGCGGTCCCTTCCACGGTGATCAACGCCTTGATGACAATGGACATGTCCGGCGGCAGCCGCAGGGTGTGGGATTTGAGCACCTCCACCACATCTTCCAGCAGCGTTCCCACCCGGATCTCCTTCAAGGGCAGAGACAGGTACACATCCATGATCTCCATCAAGTCCTTTTCCAGGTGACGGAAATTGACGCTTTTATGGGCCGTTGCAATGCTCGACACTATCTGTGCCAGCTTTCGGCTGTCTTTGTCCACAGCGGCCCGGATGAGAAACAGCAGGTCGTTTCTTTCATCGGGTGTGAGCCGGCCCACCATGCCCCAGTCCATGAGACACATCCGGTTGTCACGGGTGATCACCATGTTTCCCGGATGGGGATCGGCATGGTAGAATCCGTGTTCCAGGATCTGGACAATGGCGGACTGCATCCCGCTTGCTGCCAGGACTTTGCGTTCCGCCGCCGGCAGATCCATGTCGGACGTGATTTTTTTTCCTTTGATAAATGCCGTTACCAGGACCCGTGGCGTGGAAAATTCCGTGAATACCTCAGGGATGACAATATCGGATTCTTTTTCGATTTTGGATTTGGCAATCTGGATATAGCGGGCTTCCCTGGAAAAATCGATTTCCTTGAGCAGGGTCCGGCGGTTGGCCGCCACAATCCCCGGAAGATCATACATCTGCAGGGACTCCATGCTGTGATGGATTTTGTCGGCCAGTATCTCCAGAATATTCAGATCGGTTTCAACGGTTTTGACGATACCCGGCCGTCTCACCTTGACGGCCAGGACCCGGTTTTTGTCCGGGTGAACCGCTTTGTGCACCTGGGACAGGGATGCGGCTGCCACCGGTTCTGGATCAAAGGATCGAAACAGATCTTCCAGGGGCGCATTGAATTCCTTTTCCAGCACCTGTTTCACTTCTTCGAAAGGAATCGATCCCACCGCGTCCTGAAGCTTTGACAGCTCCCGGATCATGGGCAGCGGGAGAATATCGGGCCGCATGCTCAGAATCTGTCCGAGCTTGACAAATGTGGGCCCCAGTTCCTCGAAGGCCAGCCGGATGCGCCGGTACACATCCATGTCTGTATCGATTTTGGGCGTGATGGTGTGCACCAGGTGCTTCACCGGCAGGTCCAGCCGCTGAATCAGGTCCCCGAACCCGAATCTGGCCATGATCATGGCCATGTCCTTTAACCGGGCCAGGTTGGTGAATGTCTTGATTTCCATGAATTTTCCTGTTCTTTTTACACGGGTAAGGGCAATAGTGGTTGCTATTCCATGAACACTTGATCTAAAATATTTTCAACCAACAAAAGGAGGTTGACCATGTTGTATTCAGGCCATTTTTCATTTGATGAGATCACCGAGTCCGGCACCCAGCGGCATGGGTATTTTACCTGCCTGGTCAAGGCCGGCACTCCGGAGCTGGCTGTTCAAAATTTCAAGCATCGCATCCAGCTCATCAAGGAAGATATCAAAGACCCGCTTTTCAAACATATTCAGGCCGTGTATGTGGAAGACATCATCGAGATTGCGGACAGTCCGGAAGAAGCGGTGGTGACCTGGTTCCAGTCATCTGACGGGCCTTTCCCCAAATCCAGGAGCTGTTCGCTGCCTGTTTCCGATACCACGGATATCAAAGCCTATCAATGGGTGCCGGAATCCGATTTTTCAACGGACCAGAAAGATGCGGCAAGTGAATACAAGGAAGCGGTGCCTTTTCTGCGGTTTACCGCATAACAGGATTCAAGCTCTTTCATAGGTGCCCATCAGCTCGGCATGAAACAGCACATGACCGGCCATGGCCTGTTCCACCTGGGCTTTGGTGCTTTTTTCCGGCAGATCCAGCCGGGTGTTCAGGGCGAACACCTTGAAAAAATACCGGTGTTCCCGGTCCGGCGGGCAGGGACCGAAATATCCGGTTTCCTTGTTGGTACCGATACCCGGGGTGCCTTCGGGTTCCGTGTTTTCTTCAATGGTGCGGGTGTCCGGGGAAATATCGAACACCACCCAGTGGTCCCACATCCCGTCTTCCCGCAGACTTTTGGGAACATCCGGGTCATCCATGATCAGCACCAGGCTTTCGGCCTCATGGGGCACCCCGGTGATCTCCAGGGGCGGGTTGACATTGTCGCCGTCGCAGGTGTAAATGGACGGAATTCTTTCTCCCTGATTGAATGCCGTACTGGTCAGTTTCATGAGTTCCTCCTTTCAGATGGTTGTCATCGTTTTGCATCAGTTTAAACATAACCAAAGAATTCGTCAATGACCGCTTTTCTCAAACGGGTGTTGACATACCGTCAGGGGCGCTGTATCCGTACAGCATTAACGGCACGGATCGCTGGAAAGCGCAGTCAAACACCGGAAAACAGGAGCTGAGGTCTGCATGCTGGCAGTTACAATTTTCAGCCTGGCCTATCTGGGCATCGCCCTGGGCAAAATCCCCGGACTGGTGATCGACCGGGTCGGGGTGGCCCTGCTGGGCGCCATCGCCATGGTGGTGTTCGGGGTGGTGACCCTGGAGGGGGCGGTTCAGGCCATTCATCTGCCCACCATTCTGCTGCTCTACTCATTGATGATCATTTCCGCCCAGCTGCGTTTAGGCGGCTTCTACACCCGGGTGGCATTGCTGATCATTCCCTGTTATGCCCGGCCCCGGATTTTTCTGGGAATCATCATGGGGGTGAGCGCGGTGTTGTCCGCAGTGCTGGCCAACGATATCGTATGTTTCGCTTTCACGCCGGTGCTGGCCGTATCCCTGCTGAAAGCGGATCTTGATCCGGTACCGTTTCTCATCGGCCTGGCCGTGTCCAGCAATATCGGGTCGGCCGCCACCATTATCGGCAATCCCCAGAACATGCTCATCGGACAGACCGGATACCTGGACTTCGGGGCATTTTTCCTCTGGTGCGCACCGCCCTCCCTGCTGGCTCTTTTGGCCGGATACGGCATCATTTTGTTTTTCTACCGGGGTCAATTCCACTGTGGAAACCGGGGTCAATCCATTGATCACGACGCTTTGCCGGGACCCATGTTCGACCGGTGGCAGACCACGAAAGGGGCTGTTGCCGTTTTGGTCCTTGTGGCCCTGTTTTTTTCAGATATCCCCAGAGAATATTCCGCCATCGGTATCGCCGGGGTCCTGTTGTGCAGCCGGAAGATGAAAACCCGGGATATCATGGGGCTGGTGGACTGGCATCTGATCACCCTGTTCTGCGCCCTTTTTGTCATTATTCATGGAATGGCGGGCAGCGGATACCTGGAACGGATCATGGCCGTCCTGGCCGGCATGGGAATGCATCTGGACCGGCTCCCGGTTCTGACCGGGGTTTCCGCGCTGTTGAGCAATCTTTTCAGCAATGTGCCGGCGGCCATGCTTTTGATCTCGTTTCTGGATCCGGCAGACCCGCTTCAATGGTATACGCTGGCGGCCTCCAGCACATTTGCCGGCAACCTGTTTCTTTTGGGCAGCATTGCCAATCTCATCGTGGTGGAGCAGGCATCCAACTTCGGCATACGGATATCATTCCTGCGTCATGCGGCCGTGGGCGTCCCCGTGACCATCGTTTCCCTGCTGATTTTATGGGGATGGTTTGCCGTCATATGAGAGGTTGGCATGAAAAAATATTTTTTCTTCCATGTTCGCAGTGGACCGTCAATACCATCCCACCGACCTGTTTTCAGCCAAATTGACCCAGGTCCGAAAAGCCGATCCTCAAGGGTATGAGCGCATCAGAAAAATCATTGACCGGCTCCTGATAGCCTCCGTCTCAGGGGACAGGGCCGTGAATTGAGCGCATTATCCCGGAGAAAAAAATGACCGCAGGGTATCCACCCCGTCTTTTACTGCAGTGGCAGACGCATCCAGGGCGGTTTTTTCATCGTCGGTCAGGGGCAGTTCCAGAATTTTTTCCACCCCGTTTTTACCCAGCAGTGCCGGGACTCCCAGAAACATGTCATGGTATCCATATTCACCCCGCAGATAGGCGGATACCGGCACCACCCGTTTTTCATCCTTGAGAATGGCTTCCACCATTTTGGCCACGGATGCGCCGGGCGCGTAAAACGCGGAGCCTTTTTTAAGCAAAGACACGATTTCCCCCCCACCGGTGCGGGTACGGTTGATCAGCTTCTCCAGGTCATCGGGCGCGATCAGTTCCGTGACCGGAATGCCGCTCACCCGGGTATACCGGGGCAAAGGCACCATGGTGTCGCCATGCCCGCCCAGTACCATGGCCATGACATCCCCGGGCCACACGTTCAGTTTTTCCGCGATAAAATACCGGAATCGGGTGGCATCCAGCACCCCGGCCATGCCCATGACCCGCTTGAGGGCGAATCCGGTTTCCTGGAGCGTGGCCATGGCAATGACATCCAGGGGATTGGATACCACCACCACCACGGCGTTGGGCGCGTATCGGGCAATGGCCTGGGCCGCTTTCTTGGCGATATCCACGTTGATTTTCATCAGGTCCATGCGGTCCATGCCCGGTTTCCGGGGAATCCCGGCGGTGAGCACCACCACATCCGAGTCTGTGATCTCCCGGTAGTCATTGGTTCCCGTGATGGTGACATGGTAGTTTCTCATGGGGGCGGCATGCAGATAGTCCAGGGCCTTGGCCTGGGGAAGTCCCTCCACCACATCCACCATCACGATGTCGGCCAGATTTTTTTCCGCGATATAATACACAGCGGTGGCGCCCACGTTTCCGGCGCCGATAATGGATACTTTAGGCATGGGTGTCCTCCTTGAGGGTTTCCTGGATGATCCGGGCACTGGTTTTCAGGGTCTTGATCTGGTCATCGTCCAGGCGGGGTATCAATATGGCGGATGCACCGGTGCGGTTGATTATACAGGGCAGAGACAGGGCCGCATCCGTGATGTCAAACTGACCGGACAGCATCCTTGAGACCGATAATACCCGGCCGGTGTCATGGCAGATGGCTTCCGCAAGATCCGCGGCCACGGCGGAAGGGCCGTAATAGGCGCTGGCCCGGCCGGCCAGTTCCACGATCAGGCTGCCGGCCTCACGGGTCTGGTCAAAGAGTGTTTCAATGGTTTCTCTGGACAGAAAATGCTCAATCGGTACCCCGGACACGCAGCAGTAATCCTGCAAAATGATCATGTCATCGCCGTGTCTTCCCGCCACCTGGGCCGCCACGTTCTCCATGGACACCCCCATCTCGTGTGCAATGAGAAACCGCAGCCGGGTGGCATCCAGAATGCCGCCCAGACCCATGATCCTTTCTGCAGGCAAAGCGGAATGCCGGGCAAACAAGGTGGTGAGCAGATCCACCGGTTCCGTAACAATAATGACCCGGGTGTCCTCACGGGTGATTTTTTCGGCATACTCGATGATGATGCCTTTGTTGGCCTGAAACAGGGCATCGCGGTCCATACCGGGGTTGCGCACCGATCCGGCCGTGATGATGACAATGTCCGCATCCAGGACATCATCCGGATTGTCCGTTCCTGAAATGACGGTGCGGTACCCCCGGATGGGGGCGGCTTCCATCATGTCCAGGGCCTTTCCCTGTGCCAGACCTTCCTGAATGTCGAAAAGCGTAACATGGTCCACCCCTTTTTCCGCCAGGAAAAATGCGGTATTGGCCCCGACATTGCCGCTGCCGATGATTCCGATCATGAGCGCCTCCTTGTCAATGTTGTGGTTGATGTGTGTACCGTAAGCTGATATCCTTGTGTTTGTCAATTCCAATGTTGTTTCTGGCATAACCCATGCATAGTTATGGGATTGAGTAATGCAAGATACAGACCTGCATCGATGCAGCAGGGAAATGGGATGAAAAATAACCATGAATCAAAGGAGTGCCCATGAAACGTGTACTGATTACAGGCGCCTCGGGTTTTGTCGGCAAACACCTGGTCCGTCATTTTCTGGATCTTCACTGGCATGTGACCGGGCTGGGTACTTCCAGTGCACATCCTGACATTCCGGAATCTCCGGATTTTGAGTGGATATCGGCGGACACCACCCTGCCGGGATCCTGGCAGGACCATGTGGCGGATGCGGATGTGATCATCAATCTGGCCGGGCGCAATATTTTCAAGCGATGGACAAAAACCTACAAACAGGCTATTTACGATTCCCGGATTCATACCACCCGCCATCTGGTGGATGCCATGGTATCTGACAAACCGGTCCATTTTTTGAGTACTTCTGCAGCCGGTATCTATGGCGATGCCGGAGAACAGGAGATCACCGAAGATGCCGCACCGGGCGCTGATTTTCTGGCCGAGGTGTGCAAAGACTGGGAAAATGCCGCCCTTGCCGCGGAAAAAAAGGCCGGGGCCCGGGTGCGTATCATGCGGTTCGGTGTGGTTTTAGGTGACGGCGGTGCCTTATCCGTGATGTCTCCGGCATTCAAATGGTTTGCCGGCGGACCGCTGGGCAGTGGATTCCAGTGGTTCCCATGGATTCATATTCGGGATCTGGTCAAGGCCATGGATTTTTTGATTCACACCCCGGATTCCCGGAAAATTTACAACATGGTGGGCCCGGAACCGGTGAGACAGCGGGAGTTTGCCAAAGCCCTGGGACAGGCCCTGCGCCGTCCCGCGGTGATGCCCGCCCCAGGGTTTGTGGTGAAACTGGTAATGGGAGAACTGGGCGCCTCGCTGCTCAACAGTCAGAAAGCCGTGCCCAGGGCTTTGGTCGATGCCGGATTTGTGTTTGAATATCCAGATGTTCAATCGGCTTTAGGAGAAATTTTCGGCAATTCCGTGGGATCGTGAAAATTTGTGCCGGGGTTAAAAGTATTTGCGTTGACCTTGAAATTTGATATAAGAACCCAAAGTAGTGATGTTCAGTTATATAACCATGATAGACCAAACCAATCAGGAGGAAAATACCCATGAATTTCGGATCCATTGATGAGATATTGACGTTTGCCATTGGCAGGGAAAATGAGGCAGTCGCATTTTATCAGTCCCAGGCCGCAAAAGCCACCAAACCTTCTCTAAAGGAGATTTTTGACAATTTTGCCAAAGAAGAGCAAAAACATGCGGCGCTGCTGTCCGATATTGCCGGAAACAAGGAAAAAATTGATTCCTATGAGTTTAAAAAAATAACGGATCTGAAGATCAGTGATTATATGGTCGAAAAAGATTATAAAGAAGGCATGCCCATGCCGGAAATTCTCAAAGTCGCCATGAAACGGGAGGAAAAAGCGGTCAAACTGTATCAGGATCTGGCGGATCAGACCGACAATGCAGATGCCAAAAAAGTGTTTCTGATGCTGGTTCAGGAAGAATCCAAGCACAAGCTCGGACTGGAATCCATGTATGACGATTACCTGGCAGAACAGGACAATTAGATAGCGTGCCGCTGTTTGCATGGATTTGACCTGTCTTTTCAGACCCGCTTCCATGGCGGTGATCGGGGTGTCCACTACCCAGGACAACCATCCCGCCAATGTGATTTACAACAAAAATCACCTGCGGTATCCGGTGAAAACCTTTGCTGTGAATCCCAAAGGCGGGACCCTGCACCGGGAGCCGGTGTACCGAAATGTGGCCGAGATTGAATCTCCTGTGGATCTGGCCGTGATCGCGGTGCGCGCCCGGTTTGTGCCCGACGTGGTGGCCCAGTGCATTGAAAAAGGCATCAAAGGCGCGGTGATCATTTCCGGCGGATTTTCTGAAACCGGCAGCAGCGAGCTGCAGCAGCAGGTGACGGATCTGGCGGCCCGGGCAAAATTCCCTTTTGTGGGTCCCAACTGTCTGGGCATTTATTCGCCTGAAGCAGTGGATACGTTTTTCCTGCCGGGGGAACGCATCATTCACCCCAAAAAAGGAAACATCGGATTTGTGTCCCAGAGCGGCGGGGTCCTGGTGGATCAGATGGTGAAATTCGCCGGTGAGGGCATTGGTGTGTCCGCCGGCGTGAGTATCGGCAACAAGGCGTGTATCCGGGAGACCCATCTGATCGACTGGTTTGAGCAGGACATGGGCACCCGGGTCATTGCGTTTTATATTGAAGGGTTTGAACGCCGGGAAGGCCGGGAATTCATCAAACGGGCACAGACGTGCACCAAACCCATTGTGGTGCTCAAGGCAGGCAAGACCGCCCGGGGCATTGCCGCCGCGGCCAGCCATACCGCGTCCGTGGCAGGGGATTACCGGGTATTTTCCGAAATCATGGCCCAGTATTGTGTGGCGGAAGCAGATACCGAATATGAACTCACCTCGTTCTGCGAAGCATTGAGCTGCTATCCCAAAGGCAGTTCCGGCCGTATCGGCATCGTGTCCCTGTCGGGCGGTCACGGCGTGGTGGCGGCGGATGCCTGTGGCCATCATGGGTTGGATATTCCTGAAATCGCCGAAAAAACAGCGGATGCCATTCACTCCCGGCTGTCACCGGAAATTCAGGCCATTGCATCGCTGAACAATCCGCTGGATTTGACCGGGTCCTGCGTGGATGAAGATATTCTGACCGCGGTGAGACATCTATCCCGGGATCCCGGCGTGGATTGCATTCTGGCCCTGCTGCTGCCGTATTCTCCGGGGATTTCCGCGGACATCGGGGCCAAATTGAGCCTGGTGGCCAGAAACGAGGGCAAACCGCTCATCGCTTATGTGCCCAAGGAAGACAAATACAAGATCATTATTGAAGGATTCGAGCTGAACCGGATTCCGGTGGCCTCGTCCGTGGAAGGGGCCGTGCTCATGGCCAAAGCGTTGAAAAGGTGTCGCCCATGCTGACCACGCGTATTATACAGATCCTGGAATCGGCCCGGCCGGCCGGCTGGGTCCTGGAACCCATGGCCAAGGAGATTCTCACGGAACGGCATCTGACCGTTCCAAAAGGGGTGCTGACCGATTCCGTGGAAACGGCGGCCCGGTTCCTGGCCGGCTGCGACGGTCCGGTGGTGCTCAAGGCCGTGTCTCCTCAGATTCTGCACAAGACCGAACACCAGGCCGTGGTCACCCATGTTCAGGACTCTGAGACACTGTCTTCGCACATGACCCGGCTCCTGTCGCTTAAGGGCTGTGATCAGGTGCTGGTGGAAGAGATGGTATCCGGCATCGAGGTGCTGGTGGGCGCGAAAAATGATCTTCAGTTCGGTCCGGTGGTGGTGCTGGGCCTGGGCGGCACCAGTGTGGAAATCTACAATGATACCGCCATCCGCCTGGCACCCGTGACCCTGGCGGATGTCATCTCCATGGTCAATGCCTTGAAAGCCGGGCCGATGCTGACGGGATACCGGGGAAAACCCGGGGTGAACATGGCCGCACTCACCCGGATGCTCAAGGAATTTTCCCATCTGATCATGGACCTGGAACCTTTTTTTGAATCCATCGACCTCAACCCGGTGATCTGCGATGCCGACCGGTGTGTGGCAGCCGATGCCCGCATCATGCTGCTGCCTGAAAAAGACATATCAGCATGACCGTGTCTTCTGAACCGACACCCACCCGGCTGCGGCTGATCTCCTGGAATGTCAACGGACTTCGGGCCGTGCTGAAAAAAGATTTTTTCAAGTCTGTGACACGGTTGAATCCGGACATTCTGCTGCTCCAGGAAACCAAACTCCAAAAAGACCAGCGCACGCAGGAAATGATCGATTTTCCGCCCTATGACTCCTATTGGGCCTATGCCGGGGTGAAAAAAGGGTACAGCGGCGTGGCGGCCTATTCAAAAGTGGTCCCGGATCAGGTGATCACCGCCTTTGACCGGCCGGAATATGATGGGGAAGGCCGGGTGATCCAGATGGATTTCGAGCACTTCACATTGTTCAATGTCTATTTTCCCAACGGTCAGATGAGCGATGAACGTCTCGCGTACAAGCTGGATTTCTATGACTGGTTTCTGGGGTATGCCCGGACCCTGCGGGATGCGGGAAAGTGTTTGATCATTACCGGGGATTTCAATACGGCCCACAATGAGATCGACCTGAAAAATCCCGGTCCCAACTCAAACCGGTCCGGATTTCTGCGCATTGAAAGAGATGTTCTGGACCGCATGATCGATGAAGGATACGTGGATACATTCCGGCATTTTTATCCGGAAAAGGTGAAATATTCGTGGTGGTCCTACCGGTTCAATGCCAGAAAAAACAATGCCGGATGGCGCATCGACTATTTTTTCGTCACCCGGGACCTGCTGGACAACGGCGTGGTCACAGATGCCTTCATTGACAATGACATCTTCGGGTCTGACCACTGCCCTGTGGGCCTGATTCTCACCGTTTGAGACCGGCACGGTCCTCTAAGACCAGCGCCTCCTGGGTCCGGCAAGGGGCCGGTGCCGAAGTCAGGGCCGGGTATCCGACAGTCAGGCGGTCATGAACCGGCAGATCTGCCGGCCGAATTCGGAACAGGAAATTTCAGTGGACCCGGGAATCTGCCTGGCCAGGTCATAGGTCACCTGTCCGGCGGCAATGGCCTTTTGCAGGGACTTGCGAACCATGTCGGCCGCTTCCGGCCATCCCATGTGATCCAGCATCATGGCCCCGGACAGAATCAATGATCCCGGATTGACCTTGTCTTTGCCCGCATATTTGGGGGCGGTGCCGTGGGTGGCTTCAAACACGGCGCATCCGGTGCCGATATTGGCCCCCGGCGCCAGACCCAGCCCGCCCACCATGGCGGCCAGCAGATCGGAAATATAATCCCCGTTCAGGTTGGGGGCCGCAATCACGTCATAGTCTTCGGGCCGCAGCAGGACCTGCTGAAACATGTTGTCCGCAATCCGGTCCTTGAGCACGATTCTGCCTGCCGGCACCTTTCCGTCGAATTCTTTCCACAGCCGGTCTTCTGAAATGACCTGGTCGGCAAATTCCGCTGTCGCCACCTCAATGCCCCAGTTGAGAAAAGCGCCTTCCGTAAATTTCATGATGTTGCCCTTGTGCATGAGCGTGACACTTGTCCGCTGGTCGTCCAGGGCATATTGAATGGCTTTGCGGACCAGCCGCTGTGTGTTGGCCCGGCTGATGGGTTTGATGCCGATGCCCGTGGTATCCGGTGCCAGGGATTTGCCGGTTCGGCTCTGAATCAGGTCGATGATTTCTCTGGCCTCGTCGCTGCCGGCCTGCCATTCGATTCCCGCATAGAGATCCTCGGTATTTTCCCTGAAAATCACCATGTCAATGGCATCCGGCCGGCTGCATGGGGAGGGCACGCCCGGAATATATCTGGCCGGACGGATGCACGCAAACAGATCCAGTTCCTGGCGGATGGCCACGTTGAGGGACCGCATCCCTTTGCCCACCGGGGTGGTCATGGGGCCTTTGATGGCCACCCGCAGCGACCGGATTTGATCCAGGGTGGATCGGGGCAGCCAGTCACCGGTTTCATTGAACGATGCCTCTCCGGCCGGAAGCTCCTGAAAGGCGATGTCCCGTTTGCCGTTATACGCCGTGTCCACCGCGGTTTCCAGGACCGGCCGGGTGGCATGCCAGATATCGGGTCCGGTGCCGTCTCCGGGAATACAGCCGATGATGGGGTGATCCGGCACATGAAGCGTGCCGTCCGAATTCAAAGTAATGGGATCGGGCATGAGGACCATCCTTATGTGATGGGGTTGAAACCGATATCAGTCCTTGAACACCAGTTTGCCGCCGACATGTCCGGCCACACCGGCGGATGTCAGCATGATCAGGTTGACCAGAATAAATATCCAGGACAAAGAGGTGGACAGCACGGCCGGATTGATCAGATACCAGACCAGAGAGATCAGACACGAGACACTGGTCAATGTGGCTGCCAGGATTTTGATTCTGAAAAGCAGGGTATCTGCCCGGTTGTATTTTTTCTGCCACTCCAGTATCCCGGTGTAGATAACCAGGGGCAGGGCCAGCACCACAAATACCATGTTGATGGCAGCGGCTTTGGCCGGCAGAGAGGCATCGAACACCCAGGCCAGGATGAACAGGATGGCGGCCACCGGCAGCAGCCCGTTGGGTGTGTGCACCAGAATGGGATGGGCATGATACTGAAGCATCAGTTGCGTTACCGTTTGATACAGGGATCGGGGCGCAGATGGCTTGGCAGATTCAGGTTCAGGGGGTGCAGGTGCGGAGGTTTCCATTTCGGTTGCGTCGGCTCCGGATGCCGTTTTTTCAGGTTCATCAGGAATTTCGATCTCCACGAATTTGGTTTTGTCTGCCCCGCACACCGGACATTTTTCCGGTGGGGATTCTCCTCTGTGGACATAGTTGCAGATCGTGCATTTCCAGGCTTTCATCAGGGTTCCTTTTTCAGTATGAATGAATTGAACATCCGCTGCTGTTTTTCAGTTTTTTTGCCGGTCTTCGATGGTCACGAACCGGCATTCGTCCGGCCCGCAGTAGTCGCCCACATAGGCGGCGCCGGGGCGGTACAGGGTGGGTTTGGGTGCAGCTCTGGCAAATCGTTCTTCGATGACATGGGCACACCAGCCGCTGACACGGGACAGGGCGAAAACCGGGGTAAACAGGTCCATGGGAATGCCCATGGCGTAAAACAGGGACGCGGAATAAAAATCCACATTGCAGAAGATCTCCCGGTTTTTGCGTTTTTTGAACGCCTCTTTGCTTTTGACCTCCAGTTCTCTGGACAGGTCATACCAGCGGGTGTCACCAATGATTTCCCCCATGCGGAGACTCATGGGCGCCAGGATCAATGCCCTGGGATCATCGGTCTGGTAAACGGCATGGCCCAGACCCATGATCAGGCCCCCGGCACCCAATATATCGTCGATATAGGCATCGATGTTTTCAGCCGATCCGATCTCCATGAGCATTTTCATGACCCGGACATTGGCGCCTCCGTGCAGCGGGCCGGACAGGCTGCCGATGGCTGCGGTGATGGCGGCATAGATATGGGCTTTGGTGGACGCCACCTGACGGGCGGTAAACGTGGATGCATTGAATGAATGTTCGGCATGCAGCACCAGGCCGGCATCAAAAAACAACGCCACTTCCGGATCCGGAGAATTTCCTGTGAGCATGTACAGAAAATTGGCGGCATGGCCCAGGGAGGTGTCCGGTGTTACCGGGGACTTGTCGTTGCGGATCCGGTCCCAGGCCGCAATCAGTGAGGGCAGCCCGGCGATCAGATGTTCCGCACTGTTCACAACATCTTCCAGGTTTTCCGTGCCGGCGGTTTCATCGGCCTGAACCAGCAGCGGCGTGGCTGCCTGAAGTACATCCATGGGGTCCATGGACCGGGGCAGATGCTTGAGCAGGGTGACAATGGAATCCGGGAGGCGGCGTTTGTGTTTGAGCCGGTCGTCAAAAGCGGCCAGAACCTGTCTGTCCGGGAGCCGCTCATGCAGCAGCAGATAACACACCTCTTCAAACGTGGTGTTTTCCGCCAGATCTTCGATGCGGTAGCCACGGTATATCAGTTTGCCTTTTTTGCCCTGCACGTCACAGATTTTCGAGCTGGCGACATCCACGCCTCTGAGACCGGTATTCAATACCGGGGTGCATTCATCGTTCATGGATTTCTCCTTGAAAAAAGGTTAAAATATTTTTTCAGGGGGCCGTCTTTCAGGGACGTATTCCACCCGGGCTTTTTTGGTGTGAACAGCCTCGGATACATACAAACCGCAATAGCAGGCACCAAATTCTTCCAGATCCGGTTCCCGGTAAACACAGGGGCAGATAATATCTTTGTCTTTTTCCCGGTCTGAACAGGCCAGGCGGCAGGGACAGGCCATGTAGCCGTACCGGTCCTTGTTCAACAGCAGAGATTCCAGCAGTTCAAAGACCAGGTCCTTGTCCTTGTTAAAATAGATGCCTTTGGCTTCCTGTGATTTTTTCAATGCCTGATAAAGTTGTTCCACATTCATTGTGTCATCCCCAATGCTGCTTTGATTTCTTTTTCTTTGTATCCGACAATCACGGTGTCGTTGATCTTGATGGTGGGGAAGGAACACCTGGGATTCAATGCCTTGATATCCTCAATAACCGCTTTTCTTTCTTCGCCTTCCAGGTCGTCCACCTCCACATATCTGTATTCCACATTGCAGTCGTTCAACAGTTTTTTGGTTGACTTGCAATGACTGCACGTGCTCAATGCATAAAGTATAGGTTTTTCCGTATTCATTAACAGCTCCTTGTTTATATTGACGATACATTCTCGAATATCAGAGACATGATTTTTGCATTTTTTGTGCCGGTTTGGCAAGCGGCAATTTCACAAGTGATGATGTCATGATGATATGGCCCCGGTTTTTACTGCCAAATTTTGCTTTTAAAAGCAGTGTCGTAATGGTACAAACAACAGAAAAATCATTGATTTTAAGACAGGAATCACGGTATGGGACATGATATTACCATTTTGATCGGCGGGGCCGCCGGCCAAGGCATTCAGACCATCGGCTCCCTGCTGGCCGGCATCTGCCATGAAGCCGGGCTTTTCATTTACAGTTATGATGATTTTCAATCCCGGATCCGGGGGGGACACAGTTATCATTTACTGCGGATCGACAACCAGCCCCTGACCGGGCCATCTTTGTCTCCGGATATCCTGGTGGCCATGGATCGAAACAGTTTCGATCTGTATCATCATCGTCTTACAAAACGGGGAAGGGTGCTGTTGAACAGCGATGCCGGCGACACACCCGCTGATCTGCCGGAAAACATCATGTTGTCTCTGCCGCTGGCTGATCTGGCCAAATCCGCCGGTGGCGCGATTACGGCCAATACCGTGGCGGCCGGGGTCGTGGCGGCCATGCTGGGAACCGGACTTTCCCGGGCCCGACAGGCGGTGGAGGCCCAGTTCAGATCCCGGGGAAAAAAGGTGGTGGAAATGAACCTCGCTGCTCTTGAAAAGGGGTATGAGGCCGGGCAGAACCATGCGGTCGACCATACCCTGACTTTCACCGGATTCGCTCAGGAGCGGGTGGTCATGAGTGGCGCCCGGGCCGCGGCCCTGGGGGCCCTGGCAGCTGACTGCCGGTTTTTTCCGTTCTATCCCATGAGTCCGGGGACGCCGATCGTCACTCATCTGGCGGATATGGCACAGGAGGTGCCCATTGTGGTGGAGCAGGCAGAAGATGAAATCGCGGCCGTGAACATGGCCATCGGCGCATCCTTTGCCGGGGTGCGGGCGTTGACCGCCACTTCCGGCGGCGGCTTTTCCCTGATGGTGGAGGGACTGGGCCTGGCCGGCATATCTGAAACCCCCATTGTCATCATCAATGCCCAGCGGCCCGGGCCGGCGACAGGCATGGCCACCCGCACCGCCCAGGCGGACCTGCTGTTTACCATCCATGCGTCCCAGGATGAATTCCCCCGGTTCGTGTTTGCGCCGGGGTCGGCCCTGGATACCTTCCATGCCGTGAAAAAAGCGGTCATGCTTTCCCAGCGGTTCCAGGTGCCTGCCATCGTGCTCATGGATCAGTTTCTGGTGGACTCGGCCATGACCGGCGTCATTTCATTTGACCCGGCAGAGGAGCCAGATCCGGCAATGGAAACAAAATGGGATCAAAAAGAGACACAATCGTCTCAAAATGACACGTACCAGAGATACAGGTTGACCGCAGACGGCATATCACCGCGGATTCATCCGTGCACCCCGGCCGGTCTGGTGCGGGTGTCCGGAAATGAACATGGACCTTCGGGGTTTCCGGATGAGAACCCGGAGAATCGGTGTGCCATGGTGGACAAGCGCTTCAAAAAACTGACCGGCATGAAAGAACAGATGACCATGCCGGATGTGTTTGCCCCGGAAAGTGAATTTTTTCTCACCGGATGGGGGTCCACCCGGGGCGGTATCATGGAGGCCTGCCAGACCCTTCGGCAGGAAGGGGTTGATGTGGGGTGGGTGCTGTTTCAGGACCTGTGGCCCCTGGATGAACATAAACTGACCGATCTGCTTTCCGGCAAACAATTGATTCTGGTGGAAGGCAACGCCACCGGACAGCTGGGCGTTTTGATCCACAGCCTTACCGGGATTCGGCATTATTCCCTTGTGGCCAAGTATGACGGGCGTCCTGTTTTTGCAAATTACATCGTTGACAAGGTCAGACAGATTCAGGGGGTGAAAAAATGAGCACATCCAGGTTTGATATCGACAGGGAAAATCAATGGTGCCCGGGGTGTGGAAATTTCGGTATTCTGACCGCCATGAAACAGGCGTTTGAGGCAAGAAACCTGACCCCTGCGGATCTGCTGCTGATCGGAGGCATCGGCCAGGCCGGAAAGACCCCGCAGTATCTTGCGTGCAATATGCTTCACGGACTTCACGGACGGGCTTTGGCCATGGCTACCGGTGCAAAGATCGCCAATCATGACCTCAATGTGGTGGTCAGTACCGGGGACGGGGACTGCTACGGTGAAGGGGGCAACCATTTCCTGGCTGCCATCCGCAGAAATGTGGAACTGACCGTACTGGTCCACAACAATCAGGTCTACGGACTCACCAAAGGGCAGGCATCCCCCACCACAGCCCTGGGAACCGTTACCAAGCTCCAGCACCAGGGCACGTCGGCCGACGCATTCAATCCCGTGGCCATGTCTCTGGCTGCGGGTGCATCTTTCGTGGCCCGGGGGTTTTCCGGTCAGGTCGATCAGCTGGCCGGACTGATTCAAAACGCCATGTCTCACCCTGGATTCGCCATTATCGATATTTGTCAGCCCTGCGTATCCTTCAACAAAATCAATACGTTTGCATGGTACAAGGAACGGGTGTATGATCTGGAGGACGCCGGGCACGATCCGTCGGATTTTTCTGCGGCCTGGGCCATTGCCATGACGCCGGCGTCGGAACAAATTGCCACGGGCGTGATTTTTGCAAAGGAGGGTAATGCGTATCACCGGCGCTTGACCGTTTTGCAGCACCAGCCGCTGGTATCGTATGCATTTGACGGGGATAAGGTGCACAGCCTGATCTCCCGGTCCTGATAAACACAGGCAACAAATAAGGAGGCTACATGGGAACAGTCTTGATTGTTTATGCAACCCGGTCTGAAGAGACCAAGGCCATTGCCGACATTATCGGTGAAGGCATCCGGATCTCCGGACACAATGCACAGGTCAAACGGGTAAACGAAATCAAAAGTGAAGAAGATCTAAAGGGGTATGACGCCTATATTTTCGGATCTCCCACCTACCATGGTGAAATGATCACCCCCATGAAACAGCTGCTGTTTCAGGCGGAACGCGCCGAGCTGGCCGGAAAGCCGGGTGGAGCGTTCGGTGCCTACGGCTGGAGCGGCGAGGCGGCCGGCCGTATTTTCGATACCATGACGCATATTTTCAAAATGAACATGGTGTCCGGTGGTCCGCTGATGCTCAAAGCCGCCTGGGTGGGCGGGGGGATCAAAGCGGCCCAGGAATACGGGAAAAATGTGGCCGCCATGATTCCGGAAACTCAATAATTCACAGGAGGGGACCATGAACACCGAACATACGATCATCGTCTCCTGCCCTTCGTGCAGGACCCGAAACCGGGTGCCGCCGGCACGGATGAACGACCATCCCCGGTGCGGCAAATGCGGGGCACTGCTGTCACCGGGGGGACCGGATCACCCTGTGACCGTATCGGATACCACGTTTCACAAAGAGGTGATGCAGTCATCGCTGCCGGTGCTGGTGGACTGCTGGGCCCCCTGGTGCGGCCCCTGCCGGGCCGTGGGGCCGGTCATGGATGCGTTGGCGAAAAAATATCAGGGACGGCTGAAGGTGGCCAAACTGAATCTGGATGACAATCCGGCCACAGGGTCACGGTTTTCTATTTCATCGGTGCCCACCCTGCTGCTGGTGAAAAATGGAAATGTTGTGAACACCCTGGTGGGGGCGGTGCCTCAGACCCAGATCGAGGCGGCTCTCAAACAGATTTTATGAGAGCCTGCCTGCAACCGCTGTGTGGGCTCTCATGATCCATAGCCTATGGCATGATGGTTGCATTGTAAAGAACATGTCAAGAAGACAGACAAACAAAATGGGATTTTAACTGGAAAAACCCCATGACATGTCTTATGATCGTGAACATACGAGTAATGAGGCGGATGCTTTACTCGAATCCGTCTCTGTCTGAAATCCAACATTCAAAACAGTTAAAGGAGTTGAAACATGGCAGAAAAGATGGGTATTTACAAATGTGAGAAATGCGGCAATATCGTACAGGTACTTCACGGAGAAAAACCGCCGGCCACCTGTTGCGGCAAACCCATGGACCGGCTGGTGGAAAACACGGTGGACGCGGCCGTGGAAAAACATGTTCCGGTGGTGGAAAAAATCGAGGGTGGCTACAAGGTCAAGGTCGGCAGCACTGCCCATCCCATGACCAGTGAGCATTACATCGAGTGGATCGAGTTGACCTGCGAGGATGACACCTTTGTTCAGCGCAAAATGCTGACGCCGGACAGTGCGCCGGAAGCGATTTTCAAAACCGATGCCGACAAAGTGGTGGCCAGGGAATACTGCAACCTGCACGGCCTGTGGAAAGCCTGATGCTGTTTTGAGAATTTAAGAAAACGCCCCGGATGACATGTCTGATCATTCGGGGCGTTTTTTTTACGCGTTCAACTTTTCTTTCAACTTTTTTGCCAGTGTGGCGCCTAAATCAAAACAGCGCTTCAGATCATCCTCGTCGGGCACATAAAGGACCTTGACGCCGGGGTCCACTCTCTCCCATTTCATTTCGTCAAACTCTTTGTTCAGGATCTTGACCGCTTCGCCGCTCCATCCGTAGGATCCGAATGCTGCCGCCAGTTTGTTCTGGGGACGCAGGCCCTTGATATAAGTCAGCACATCTGCGATCACCGGAAAAATGCCGTTGTTGAGGGTGGGAGACCCCACGGCCACGGCCCCGGCATCCAGAATTTCGGTCATGATGTCGGACCGGTGCCATTTCCGGGTGTTCATGAGCCGCACCCCGACCTGTTCCGACTCGATGCCGCTGGTAACGGCCCGGGCCATTTTGGTGGTGCTTTCCCACATGGAATCAAAGATGACCAGGGCTTTGTTCACCGGTTCCTGCCGGGACCACCGGTCATAGGCCGTGATTATCCGGGAGGGATCTTTTCGCCAGATAATGCCGTGATCCGGACAGATCATTCGGATATCCAGGTTCATTTTGGCCACATCCGCCAGCAGGGTCTGAACCCGGGGAGAGAAATGCAGCAGAATATTGGCAAAATATTTGCGTGCATGGGGCATGATGTAATCCCCGATCTGGTCATCGAAAAACTTGTCTCCGGCATAGTGCTGACCGAAGGCATCACTGGAAAACAGAATTTTTTCATCCGGCATGTATGTGAACATGGAATCCGGCCAGTGGAGCATCCGTGTTTCCAGAAAAGAGAAGGTCCGGTTCCCCAGTGTCAGGGTGTCGCCGGTTCCCACCACCTGAAAGTTGTATTCCCGGTTGAAATGGTTTTTCAGGTTCTGGGCCCCCATCTTGGAGCAGTACAGGGGCTTTTCTTTCCCGATTTCATGCATGATTGCGGAAAGGGATCCGGAATGATCCATTTCCGTATGGTTGCTGATCACGGCATCAATCTTTTTCGGATCCATGATCCGGCTGATGTTGGCCAGCAGTTCATCCTTGAAATTGGATTTTACCGTGTCAATGAGTATGTTCTGTTCCCCGGTGACCAGAAAGGCGTTGTATGTCGTGCCTTCGGGAATATAGTATCCGTGAAAATCCCGGATATCCCAGTCCCGGCATCCCACCGAATAAATGCCATCTGCCAGTTCTATGGGTGTGAACATGATGCCTCCGTTTAATCCATCTTTTCAAAATATTCCTGTTCCGCGCCGCACAACGGGCATACCCAGGATTCGGGCAGGTCTTCCCAGGCAGTGCCGGGGTCGATGCCGTTTTCGATGTCACCTTCAGCCGGGTCATACACATAGCCGCACGGGCATTCATATTTATCCATTTTTTTCCTCCGTTTGTTGTTGCTTGTTTGTTCAAATGTCATGGGTCAGCCGGCCGGCCCGGTGCCGTCCTTGAAAAAGGCTGGTACATGAATATAAGCAATGTGTGTGCCATATCCGACACATGAACAATGATTAAAAAAAGGTTTTCTCTTTGGAGACTATTCATATAATATGGCTGGAATAAAAGCAATAAGTCATTTGGGATGAATGACCCCATGAACATATTTATCAGAAAATCATATCTCCCGGTGCCGGTGGCACGCGTGTTTGCCTGGCATGCCAGAGACGGTGCCATCCAGCGACTGACGCCGCCCTGGGCCCCTTTGACCCTCAAGTGGCGGCAGGGCACGGGCATTGACAAAGGGGTAAGGGTGGGATTTGACATGCGGGTGCTGGGGGTTCCCATGATCTGGGAAGCCGAGCACATCGATTTCTGTAACAACCGGATGTTCAAGGACCGGCAGGTCAAAGGGCCGTTTTCCCGATGGGAACATACGCATCTGTTCAGCCCGGCCAGAGAAGATGGAACCATCATGACGGATCAGGTGGCGTATGAGCTGCCCATGGGACGGTTGAGCGCTCCGTTGTATCATTTTGCCCGCAAAGAGCTGGTCCGGATGTTTGATTACCGGCACCGGGTTCTGGCCCATGATCTGATCCATTATGCGGATCAGATGCGGCCCATCCGGATTCTGATGTCCGGGGCATCCGGCAGTATCGGTTCCGCCCTGGTGCCTTTTTTACGCACCTGCGGTCATGAGGTGATCCGCCTGGTCCGGCATGGCGGACCATTGGCTGAGGATGAACTGTTCTGGGATCCGTACAACGGTATTCTGGATCTGACATCCATCGGTCCGGTGGATGCGGTGATCAACCTCAACGGCAAGGATATTTCCCGGGGAAAATGGACAGATGGTCAGAAACAGGCCATCATCGATTCCCGGATACAGCCCACCCGGCTGCTGGTAGAAAAGATGCTGGAGATGGATCAGCCGCCGGAATTGTTTATTTGTGCGTCCGCCATCGGATTTTACGGACAAGGTGCCGATGCCGTGATCACGGAAACAAATTCTGCCGGCACCTCTTTTATCTCCCGGGTGTGCCGCGACTGGGAACAGGCATCCGTGCCGGCACAGGCGGCGGGTATCCGGACGGTTCAGCTGCGAATCGGTGTGGTGCTCACCCCGGCCGGCGGAGCACTGGCCCGGATGCTGCCGGCGTTTGCGGCCGGGTGCGGGGCAAGGCTGGGCAACGGCCGCCAGTACATGAGCTGGATTTCAATGGATGATACGCTGGGCGGCATTTTTCATATTCTGAAAAACAAGAAAATTACGGGACCGGTGAACCTGACCGCACCAACGCCGGTGACCAACCGGTATTTTACCCGTATCCTGGCCAAAGTGCTTTCCCGACCGGGGGTGTTTGCCATTCCTGAATGGATTGCCACACGTCTGTGGGGTGAGATGGGAAAGGAAACCCTGCTGACCAGTGCCCGGGTGGTGCCTGAAAAACTGGTGAAAGCCCGATTTGTATTTCAGTATCCCGGCCTGGAAGGGGCGCTTCGGCACCTGCTGGGTCGGACAGATTCATGACCTTGACAAACACGGACCAAACATATGTCTTCACATCTTAAGTTGCTGTTTTCGTTTCTGATGATCATCGCACTGGTTTTTGGATTTGTGCACATCTATTATCCGCTGGATCATTACAGTTTTGAACGCCTGCATATTTTTTTATTCAACCTGTGTACCGGGGGATCGATTCTGCTGTATTACACCCAGGGATATAAACAGGTCTCCGGGACGGTAAAGCTGTTTTTTGCGGGGTCCCTGATTTACGCATTTTCCGCATTTTTCAACCTGTATGTCGTCACCCTTGTGGTATCCGTGCCGCTGTATGTGCTGGTGGAAAAGATCCGGACCCAGTCCTTTTCCTGGATGCCATCTGATTTTTTTCAGAAACAGGTGCCTGTGGCCAAAAAGTTTCACCAGGCCGCACTGCTGTGCCTGTCCACCGGTATCGCCATTGCGGCGTTGGTGATCCTGAACAACGAATTTTTTCACTGGATATATATGGAAAAACTGGTATTGAACACGTTTTTTCTGGGGTTTTCCTTTCCATTATCCCTGATCACGCTGTCCCTGGTGTTCTCCATGCTCAGGGAGATTGAAGGCTCCAATTTAAAGGTGTTCATGGAGCTGAGTTTCTGGACCATTACCCTGGGGGTGATTATTTTCTTTATTTTTATTTTGCTGGAGCGGTTCATTCCCCAGATCTTTGTGACCTTTGCGCTGTTTGCCGCCGTGGTGGTGGTGTTTTATCTGTATTACACCTTTGCCCAGTCCATGCAGCAGAAACTGTTTCTGACATCAGGCATCGGGTTTTTGATCGTGACCGCCATTACCGGGATTGCCTATATTTTCTTTCAGATGTCTGAAGGATATGACCCCCAGAAAACCAAGTGGCTGCTGCACCTGCATGTGTTTGCCTCTCTTTACGGCTGGAATCTGTGCGGCCTTGCCGTGATCTGCCGGTTCAAGGATTTTCCTATCCAGCTGCACTCCCCCACGGTGATCTTCATTCACTGGCTCACCGCTATCGTGCTGGCACCTTTGGGGGTGTTTTACGGCGGGTTTGCCGTTCTGGCGATTATCGGGTATGCTTTTATTACACTTGTTCTGTTTTTCAGCGGTAACCATACCAAAAAGGTGGCTTTATGAGCAGCACCCGGGAAAATGTCAGTCGGTTTTTCAAACAGTTCAAATCCAGTGCCAAAGTGCTGGTGATCATCAATGCCGACCCGGATGCCATTGCCTCTGCCATGGCGGTGAAGCGCCTGCTGTGGCGCAAGGTGTCTGAAGTGGCCATTGCCCATTTCAACCGCATCAGCCGGCCGGACAACCTGACACTGATCCAGCTCACCGAACCCGGACTCAAAAATCTGGCCGACGTGGACAAGTCCGGATTTGACAATTTCATTATCGTGGATTCTCAGCCCGATCACAACGAGGCTTTTCCCGGTATCACCTATACCGCCATCATCGACCACCATCCGGTGTCCAGCCCGGAGGCGGCCTATTCCGATATCAGACCGGGTTACGGAACCTGTTCCACCATTCTCACCGAATATCTCAAATCCTGGAAAATCAAACCGTCCCCCAAACTGGCAGCCGCTTTGATGATGGGCATTAAAACCGACACCTCCGACTTCACCCGTCAATCGACCATCAAGGACATCAGGGCGTTTCAGTATCTGTATAAATTTGCGGACAACAATATTGTCACCAAAGTGGAGCGGGCGTTTTTTACGGACGAAGATCTGGATTTTCTGGGAAACGCCATCAAAAAAAGGCGGGTGAAGAACAACCGGGTGTTCTACCATGCCGGAAAAATTTCCAAACCGGATGAACTGGTGGTGGTGGCGGATTTTTTCCTGACCATTGCAGGGATCAACTGGTCCGTTGTTTCCGGAGTCATGGACCGAAAACTCATTGTTATTCTCAGAAATGACGGACTGCGCAAGGGGGCGGGAAACACCGCCAAGGAAGCCTTTTCCCAATACGGTTCAGCCGGCGGGCACAAGACCATGGCCCGAGCCGAACTGTCCCTTCACCTGATCCGGAAGGATACCGGCAGTGTGGCCCAAAAAGTCCTGGCTGACTGGATAATGGACAGGATTGCGAAAACCGCCGGCAAAAAAATTGAATGAGCGATGGAGGGACACATGACCGAAACCGTCAAACAGATTCTGGACCGTTTTCAATCAGATCCATACATGGGCAGACAGGGAAAGGTGTATACGGACACCTCCGATTTCATGCGCATTACCGGCGGAGATGTGCTTGTTTTTGGAGACGGACATTATCTGGTTTTGCGCGATGAAGTGGAGAGAAGTTACGGGGTGGAAGACCCGAAATACTGGGTCAAAAGATGCAGACATCTTGAATCCGGAGAACGGCGCCTGCTCAAACTGGTGTTTTATGAAAAATTCAAACTTCAGATGGGAGACATCAAGATTACGTGTTACCGCAGTCCACGCAAAGAAGCCCGTATTCTCGACCTGGTGCGGGGGGATTCCCGTTTTATGCAGGGGTTTTCGGCAGAGGATGAAAAGGGCAATACCATCCGTGTGCTGGATGTCGTAATGGGCAAACGGCTGGACAATTGGATATATGGGCTGGATGTGGATCACAAAACCTATTTTTTCAAGCATCTGCCCAGGATTCTGGAAAAATTTATCGGCGCATGTGAAGCCATTGCATATTTGCATGCCAACGGTGAAAAACACGGGGATATCCGGCGGGATCATCTGTGGCGGGAAACCCACACCGGTGATTATGTGTGGATCGATTTTGATTATACCTTTGATTTTCATGAAAATCCATTTGGCCTGGATATTTTCGGCCTTGGCGGTTTGCTTTTGTACATCGTTGGCAAAGGGTTCTATTCCCGGAATGATATCATCAGTCTTTCTGGAGATGAAAACAAAGCCCCGGATATGGAACCGGGAGATTTTCTGCTGGTGTTTAAAAACCGGCTGGCCAATCTGCAAAAAGTTTTTCCTTATATTCCCAAAGAGCTGAACTGGGTTTTGATGCACTTTTCTGCCGGTGCCAGTGTTTACTATGAAACCGTGGATGAGTTTTTAAGCGACCTGCGGCCCTGCCTGAAGAGCATGGAATGATCGATACTCAGGTTGCGGTAGAATGCGTTTGTTCGGGTGTGTGTAAAATAATCGCGTAAAAAAAAGGGTTTACCGGGAGGTTTTTATGGAGACCAATAAAATTCTGGTGGCAATTGACGGATCTGAAAATTCAAAACGGGCGGTTGAATATGTGGCAGATATCGTCAAAGGCTGCCGTGAGTTTGAAATTACACTTTTGCATATTGAGCGGCTGCCTGACCGTGATATTTTTCCAGATGAAGATGCCTGGAAAAAAGCGTGTGTGGCACACCGGCAGAAGATAGACTCTTTTTTGTCAGACAATAAACAGATGATTGCCGATTACGGTATTCCGCAAAAAATGGTGTCTACCGATTATGTTGAAAGCTGTCAATCACCCCTGGAAGAAGATCCCGACTATTGCAGCCGGGGCACCAGCATTGCACAGGATATTCTGCATGTGGCGGAAAAAGAGCAGTTCGGAACTGTGGTCATCGGCCGCAGAGGAGTATCCAAAGCCGAGGAGTTCATGTTCGGCAGTGTGTCCAACAAAATTATTCATTCCGGAAAAGACTGCACCATCTGGGTTGTGCAATAGTCTGTTCTTTTTGCGGTGCACCTGAAAAATATGGATGCTTTCTGGATATTTACCCCGGATTCCCCGGCCCATCCGGCCATGGTTTTGCTGCCGTATCTTTTTCTGCCCATGGTGGGGTTTCCGATCACGCCGTTTCTGGTGCTGCTGGGCCTGAGATTCGGGTCTGCCTGGGGGATTGTGTTGATGATGGCTGTTGTGCCGATCCACCTTGTGGTTTCCTTCTGGTTTACCCGGGCGGTAGCCGGCCCCTGGATACAAATACTGGCAAAAAAAATGGGGGTGTCAATACCGGAACTGCCCGAGAACCGCCAGCTGGGATTTGCGTTTTTGTTCATGGTAATTCCCGGGCTTGGATACAGTATAAAAAACCTGCTGCTGCCGTTATCCGGTATCCGGTTTTTTCCTTACCTGATCTGTGGATGGCTGATCCAGGGAATTATGGGGGTGCCGTTTGTAATCATGGGGAAAGCCTTGATCCAGTGGGATGTAAAGCTGCTGGCGGTGGCGGGCATGATTGCTCTGGTGATTTTTTTGTTCAGACACAAAATTCGTGATATGTCCCGCTGGTTTCGCTAAACAAAGGGGTTGGCAATGTGCTGCTGTATGTTTTTATCGATGGTTTTCTCAAAAGGCCTGCCGTAATAGTCGTATAACTGTGTTTCAACTTCCTGATTCACTGGTTTTCGGGGATCAAATTCAGGACCGTCCTTAATGGCCTGGGTTGTCAGGTCCATCTCAAAGGTGGAATCCAACCAGTTGATGGATTTGACCCAGTCCAGAGACAGCAGCACTTTTTTGCCCCCGGGCAGCCAGTTGCGGGTATCCACCACCACATACCGGAGGGCCCAGGTGTCGTCATCTAAGATAAAATCCTCCACATGGCCGATGTCGCCGTCGGATGCCTTGATATTGTAACCTTTGACCTTCTTGAAAGAGCGAAGGTGATTTGCCTGTGCGGAGTCTGATTCAGATTCATCCGGGTCATCATCTTCTGCGGAAGGAGGCGTGTCAGTTGTCATTGTTCCCACGGCTGCAGGATAGGCTGCCTGACCCCACAGCCCGGGGCCGGCCCAGTAAAAGGGATACCCATAATATTGGAACATTTTTTTTTCGTGCTCCCGGGATACCGGTTCATCTGCTGATGGTGCCGGGCAGTTTTCCAGCGCTTCTTTGGATATGGTGAGATAAAGACTTCGGGTGTTCCAGTCCGGCTGGTCAATCATGATGGGAGATACCAGCACCATTTTTCCTATCAGCCAGTTTCCGGTATTGGCAATGATGTGGCGCACGGTCCACCACTGGTCATCAAACAAAACATCTTCACAGGTTCCAAAATGCTGGTTATCCGCATGCAGTTTATATCCGATTATTTCATTTACACTTCTGAGCATGGAGCGCTCCTTTCTTTGTTTAATATTTTGTGCCAGGTGATGGATCTGGCAATGATCTGGGTATTTTCAGGGAAGATCTGCATCAGTTTCTATCATATCTGCCCATGAGTTCGGCATGGAACAGCACATGGCCGGCCATGGCTTTTTCCACTTCTGTCTTGGTGCTTTTTTCAGGCAGATCCAGCTGCGTGTCCAGGGCAAACACTTTGAAAAAATACCGGTGTTCTCTGTCAGGTGGACAGGGGCCGGAATACCCGGTTTCGCCGTTGGAACCGACGCCCGGGGTGCCTTCGGGTTCGGTGTTTTCTCCGATAAACCGGGTATCCGGCGGGATATTGAACACCACCCAGTGGTCCCACATGCCGTCTTTGCGCTGGTTTTTGGGAACATCGGGATCATCCATGATCAGCACCAGGCTAAGGGCACCCTGAGCAAGACCGGTGATCTCCAGTGGCGGGTTGACATTTTTTCCGTCGCAGGTGTAGATGGAAGGGATTTTTTCTCCCTGGCCGAATGCGGAACTGGTAAGTTTCATAAAGACCTCAAACGCTTAAAAATAGTAATACATTGTCATACACCGCAGCACACTGCCGTCACTCATGAGGCCGGAATGATTGTCCGGCCTCACCCAACAATTTATGGAGAACCGGGTTTGGAGAGTTTCGGGTTATACGGTTTCATTTCCTCCTCAGTGAGTTTTCTCATGTTCTCTCCACAACAGACAAGGTCACCGTCTTTGCCTTCGAGCACAAGCACCACGTTTCCGCATACGTCACATTTGTAAATTTCATCTTTTTTTGGCATTTTTTTCTCCTTTTGTTCAAATAAAATGATTGGATCGCACGTCCTTCGCACGTCCTTCCAACGTTGCAACCGTCAGGACCTCATCACTGCCTGATCAGGTCCTGATTTGGGCCAGTTTCTTTAACTGTGCACCCGATTTGTAAACAGAACAATACGGGTTTTCCTGTAAATCGGTCGCATGGAACACCCACTTCTCATTCTGCGATGTTGAATATCCGGTCGCCATGCCCATGATCCTTTATATGAAAGAACCGGTCAACCCACTAAATTCTTTCATGTTTTGTTGTGCCCGTCAGGGCATGGCCGTTATTAAGAGCGTGGGAAGGGTTGCAATGAACCCCACGCTGTTCTCAGCGGGTTATTCACCGTGCCGGCCATCTTTTTATTGTCCGTTCCATTCTCAATATTTCCGGGGGCGCTTCCTCTTATCATGAAGTCATGGCCAA
>JAXHLJ010000006.1:0-596836 GCA_034522435.1 Desulfotignum sp. | reverse complement strand
AGGGCTTGCAATACGCAGCGCCCACAAGCAGCAATGCTGAACACGCATTGAAGATACGTCGCCAACGTGGAAACGAGATTGTGATGTCTGTTACGCGCAATGCCTCGTTATGCCGCAGATGAGCGGGTGGAATTTATGGCAATTGATGACGAAGGCGCACCCGCATCTGAAAGGCCCGGACATATCCGGGTACACGGCTGAGATCATTGGCAAAGCGTGGTATCATAGAGTCAGAGGTGCATTTGTTACAAAAGCCGTTCTCCATAAGCGACCTTGCGGCGAAAGTGCGTGGATATTTTGGATAGTTAAAGCAGCTATCGAACTTCAGCGATACAAAGTTCAAATTATGATGATGGTGTTATAATATTAATAAGAAATATGCGAAGTTGAGCAGACAACAATGATGATATATAGACCAGACGGCAAAAGGCTCTGCTCGATAAGTCAGCAGGACTACCTTACAATCAAATACAGGTGAAAAGACGGAGGATTTCATGGTAAAGCTAAAAGATCTTAAACTGGGATCAAAAATTGTGGGCGGTTTTGTTATCGTCTTGTTGCTGACGGCCATTGTGGGCTATTTCGGCTATAGCGGCCTCACTAACGTTTTGCGTTATCGTGGATATGCTGATGACGGCAACCGGCTGCTCCGGTATGCCTTGGATGCCCGCACGGAAGAAACTTCATCTCTCGCGGCGATGTCAAGTACCAAGAAACATTCAATGAAATTGTGAAGACATCGCCAAACAATTGGATCAAACCATGGGCCAACTCACCGACCCGACAGCCTTGGAGTTGCTCGGCAAGGTGAAAAAAGAAGCCGATGATTACAAGAAAAATTTCAAGGAATACGTCGAGCTCTCCAGCAGCAGGGGACACAGACTGAGGCCATGGCGACCCATGCCCGCGTCTTCGTGGATCAGGCCGAGGCCCTGCGCGCCTACCAGAAGAGCGAGTTGGCCAGGGTCAAAAAAGAAGCGGAGACACCAACGAAACGGATAAGCTGCGGAAGGCGGATGCGGCCAACCGCTGAGGTTGAAGTTTGCCCAGGATATGCGCGTGCAGGAAAAAAACTTCATGCTGCGCGGCGACCAGCAGGACGTGGCCGACAACGAGGCGACCATCAAGGAAGTCTATGCCCTGTGCGATGAATTGGGCGCAAAGTTCTACTACCCAAAAAACAAGGCCCTGGTGGCATCGGTCAAGACATCGGCTGAAAAATACCAAAAAGCCTTCGATTCCTGGGTCTACGGGCAGCAACAAACGGAAGCTGAGGCCATGGTGACCCATGCCCGCGACTTCCTTGATCAGGCCGAGACCTTGCGCGCCGATCAGAAGAGCGAGCTGTCCAGGCTTCGCGACCGGAATGCAGCAGATGCGGAAATCGACGACAAGCTGTGGAAAGCGGATGCGGAGTCAACTGATCAAGTTCGCCGAGGATATGCGCGTGCAGGAAACTTCATGCTGCGCGGCGACCAGCAGGACGTGGCCGACAACGAGGCGACCATCAAAGAGGTTGATGCCCTGTGCGATGAATTGGGCGCAAAGTCCAACGACCCAAAAAACAAGCCCTGGTGGCATCGGTTAACATCGGCTGAAAAATACCAAAAAGCCTTCATTCTGGGCTTTACGGGCAATACAATGAAAGCCTAGGCCACGGCGCGCAATTAGCGCCCGTCTTCTGCGGGATCAGGCCGAGGCCCTGCGCGGTCACCAGAAGACCGAACTGGCCAAGGTCAAAAAAGAAGCGGACACCAACGAAGACGACAAACTGCGGAAGTGCAATCGGCGAACTGGCTCATCGGTTCGCCCAGCAAGATGCGCGCGTGCAGGAAAAAAACTTCATGCTGCGCGGCGACGATAAGGACGTGGCCGACAACGAGGCGACCATCAAGGAAGCTCTACATGCTCTGTGCGATGAACTGGGTGCAAAGTTCATGCAATCCCAAAAAACAAGGCCCTGCGGCGGCATTGCGGTCGAGACATCGCCAAAAATACAAAGAAGCCTTCGATGAGTGGGTTTCGCTTCATGCGCAACAGGAGCCCCATCCGACAACATGGTAAAAAATGCGCGTGAATTTAAACTATAGGTGAAGAGTTCCGCGCCGACCAAAAAGCCAAAATGCAGGCAGCCGCCGGTCGTTTGAACAGCATCATGATCATCGGCGCTTACTGGCCATCGTCATTGGTTCGGTCCGGCCTTTCCCCACCACCTGGTCCGTCTTCAAGCAGCTGAGCAGCCGATCCGACTCCACTCGCAAACATCACCCAGAAAGATTGCAGCAGGAAATCTAGTGATTGATTCTGGAACCAACGGCAAGAAGAAGCAGGGAGTGTTTGAAGACACGCAGCCACTACGGCAATCGTAAGAAAACCATGTTCCAGAAGATATTGCCAAGGCGTTCAAACCTTATCTTCTTCTTCGAAGGAGCTTTCATCCATCTCACATCGACGCGTCCGCCGGTGCCGAGCAGACCTCGGAAAAATCGAACAACGTCTCCGCGCAGCAACAGAGGAACTGGAGCTCCAGCACGCGGTTCATATCGAGCGCTGCCGAGCAGGCCTCCACCAACGCCAATCAGATCTCCTCATCGGTCGAGCAGATGGCCGCCACCATCAACGAAATCGCACAGACTTCTGAAAAAGCCCGCACTATCACCAGTAGCGCGGCTTCTCAGGCAAAGAGTTCCGCCGATCAAGCGACGGGCTGGGAACCGCTTGCCGAGGAGAACAAGGTCACGGAGGCCATCACCGGATATCGGGCACAGACAAACCTGCTGGCTCGAAACGCCACCATCGAGGCGGCACGCGCGGGTGAGGCCGGAAAAAGTTTTGCCGGTCGTGGCCAACGAGATCAAGGATCTGGCGTGTCAGACGGCCGAAGCCACCGAAGAGATTCGAAAACAGATCGAAGGGATTCAGGAGTCCATTTCAGGCACCATCGCCGATATCGATCAAATCCCAAAGGTTATAAACGAGGTCAATGAGATCGTCTCCACCATCGCCACAGCGGTTGAGGAGAAAGCTGCGCCCAAAGGAGATCGCCAGCAACGTGTCACATGCTTTCCAGGGCACCAGCGAGATCACCGAAAACGTGGCGCAAGCCTCGAAGGTGGCCGCAGATCGAAAGATATCACCGAGGTCAACCAGGCGACCAGCGAAATGAGCGATAGCAGCGCCCAGGTGAGCATGAGTGCAGAAAAACTGAGCAAACTTTCCGAACAGCTGAAAAGCGCGGTGAACCGTTTTCAAGTATAGGATCGGTAAAATCGGCTGAAGAATCAACAGACGGTATTGCCAAAATCGTTTGATAACTTGCTTTTTGCTAAAGAAAGCCCCCTTGGCCTTTGGATGGTCCAGTCCGGGACCCCAGTAAGGCTGGACCACCAGCCCCATGGCGCCGGGTTCGGTCAGCGCCAGAAATCGGTTGAGGATCTCTTCCACAGGGATGCCGGCCTGCTTTGCCGCTTCCACCTCCTTGTGGGCAAACTGATTTTTAAACCAGGTAATCATCCAGAAACCCCTGAATATCTCAGACCTCGGCGTTAAACAGTCCCTGTGCGGATGAGGGGATAGGCCGGCATAAACCGGATGGCTTCAACAGCGGTCAATAGGCTGGTCTGAATGGTGGCCGTGGTCCGAAACCAGGCTCGCCAGGTTCTGGTGAATCACCCCGGCCCCCAGGGTTTCACACCCTTTGTCAGACCCGCAGGCGATCACCGGGAGCCCTCGTCCAATTCGCGGGTTGCCCGGGCCGCCCGGGAGGTGACGGTTCCCAAGACCTCACCCGGCATGACAATCCGGGGCAGTTTTTCCATTTCAACGGGAAACATCCTTGCCGCCAGCTGGTGTTTGCCAGCCCATCTCTGTTTTTTATAGTCAAAGGGAAGATGACCGATCTGGGAGGCAACAGAATCACTGAAATTCCCTGTGAGCCTGAAATTCAGGAACCCTGACACCTGGAGGTATTTATGGGTTTTCTCCCAGAGCTCAGGCTGGTTCTGCCTGATCCAGCTGCCCTTACCCTCTGCCTGAATTCCCAGGACAAAGGCGTCCAGGTTCACCATTTTCAGCCCCAGTCTCAGCAGCCCTTTATGCGCAAAAACAGGCCGGGCAAGTAAAGAGTCAGACCCCTTCCATCAGATAGGCGGCCTCCTCCCCGGTGACAACCGGCTCTTTATCCAGGGCATCTTCATGGTCGACATCGGTGGTTCCAAGGATATTACACCCGTTCCAGGGAAAGATGAAAACCGCCCGCAAGTCCCGGGGGTGGATAAAGCTGACGACCCGGTCCCAGGGGAAGGATATCCCCGGGAAAATAAGGTGGCTCCCCTGCAAGGGCCTCATATGAAATCCTTTTACAGGAGAGGGATGAAGATGTTCGGCCCAGGCGCCTGTGGTATTGATCACCGCCTTTGTTTTACACTCGATCTGATGCCCGGTCGCCACATCAAAAGCAGTTACGGCAGCCACACGGCCCTTTTTGTCTCGCTCTATCCCGGTCACCCGTGTATAGTTCAATGCGGTTCCACCGCGCCTGCAGCCGTCGATTTGATCAGTCGCAAAACGAGCCTTGCATCATCCACCTGGGCATCTTTAAAGCCCACTGAGCAGACCAGGCCATCAAGCCCGTATCTGGGGAAACGAGTCGAGGGTCTGCTCTCGTGGCAGTCATCTGGTGCTGTCGTTGCCCCGCCAGGAAGCTGTAGACGGAAAGCCCGATTTTCATCGCGGCCTTTGAGGGGCCGTGGTCCCCATAGAGGGGCGTTAAAAAAGTCCAGGGGAGCGACAAGGCCCGGGTAGGTCTGTAAGAGGCGCTCCCTCTCCAGCACGGCAGTCCGCGTTGAGAGAAATTTGCCCTGTTTCAGGAAACCGAAGGCCTGCCACTGGACCATTTTTGACGAACGACTGCAGGTCCCCCAGGCAAAGTCATTTGCCTCCAGAAGGAGGGGGGCAAGCCCCTCTGGCGGCCCACTGGAAAGACACCGGCCCCTGTGACACCTCCCCCGATGACCACCAGGTCAAATTGACTGTCTGTATCAGTGAGTTCTCATTCTTTTCCTGCCATATCTTTTGTGTATGGGTCAGGTGGTCTTTTGGACCAGGTCGTTTATCCCTTTCTCTTCCTGGGTAGCTGGCTCTCCTTCAACTCTTATAGTCAGGTTCGGGAAAACTTTCGGGCATGGTTCTCCTGGAAATACAGGGTCGCCGAAGATCTGAAAAGCGGAGTAAAACCCATTGAAAATCAGGACAAACACCGGATTGCCGGCCGGGTTGGCCATGAGCATCTCCGATCCCCAGTCAAAAACAACAAACGCCTCTGGCAGCTCTTTTAACCCCTTTGACTGCTCCAGATACGCAAAAGGGGCGTCAGGATTCTTTTTTAACGGCCAAGAGGGCTATGCCGGAAGTCATGCTGCTTCTGACCTCCAGAAGATGTGGGAGACCATTTCATGGGACAGGCCCTTGCCAAATCCGGCAAGGGTGCCCAGCACCCCCAGCCCCCCCTGGAAAAGGTACTCATTCACAATCGTTGCTTTGCCATGCTGTATGGTCACCCACCCTTCCCTGGCAAGCCTCTGGAAGAGTCTCCCTCAAGGTGGGCCTTGTGACACCCAGGGCCTGAGCCAGGACTCTTTCCGCCGGTAGGGGCTGCCCTGGTTTATAGGTTGAATCTGAGTATGGCTTCCAGCAATTGCCCTTTTCGGCATATTCAGCTGGTTTCAGCGGTTTTTCCAGGGTATTGCGATAGATCCGTTCCTGATTTTTCTCTCATTTGCATCTTCTCTCTTCTGGTAAGAGGTCATACCAGTTGGCTTCTACATTTTCAAGCTTTTTTACGTAAAAGAGGGTAGCACCTAGCTGTTAGGCTGATTTCGGACAGACCGCTCCTCGAAATCCCGCAAAACGCTCAAAAAAAAAGCTGAAAGCCACTTGGATCTCTTTGCCATGAGAAGAAACGCAGATCTTGCATCGTTCCATGGGAGTGTCCTTGTCCCATGCCCGCCCCTGGAGGTGTGCTGTGCCCGGCCCGAGATCTTTCGGGGCCGGTTGCCGTACCTTTTCAGCAAAGGAACAGATCATTAGTGTACGGTCCTCCCATTCCGGCATGTCTGCCGGCCCCTCCGGCTCTGACGGTCCTGTCACAGCACACCTCCAGGGCTCCCTGCCAGGGCCCTTGTGATACACAATCCATTATGGCAAATATCCAGTGAATGGCAGAAGAAATATGTAACGGCCATCCGGTTTCATTTATCCTGCAACTTGAAAATAGTATTGGAATCGCGTAGAGTGTTTTCATGATTGACCGTCTCAACAAAATCTATCTGCTGTATGACCGGATCATGGATTCCGCGACATTGACATGCGGCCCGGCATGTGCCCGCTGCTGTACCTGTAATGTGACCCCTGACAAGCCTTGAAGCCCGGTTTATGGCCGACCGCCTGCCTGCAACCCGGCGCGGGGATCGCTTCACACAGCAGCCTAGCCACCAGCATTTCCGGCAAAGCGGTATATTCCCAAAATGACTACCAAACCAGTTTGCCAGGCTGTGCATACAAGGGTGAAGACCTGCCGGATGAAGAAAACGATCCCGCCCTGGGGAGAAATGCCCGCTGCTGAAAGATGACCTGTGCACGGTTTATGATGTCCGGCCGTTCGGGTGCCGGGCAAATGGTGTCGGAAACCGATTTCTTGCAGGAACACGGGCTGTGCGCAGATGCCGCCCTGGATCCTGACGGTGAACAACGTGTCTTTGCAGGCCATTGAAACACCTGGGGACCAGAGCGGATATTCCGGCAATATCAACATGTCTTCATAGATGACCTTGTCCGGCAATGATTTGACCCATCAGGACATGCAAAAATCAGTGACCCGGAAAATGATGCATTGGTCAGGCGAACGAACCCATACGATGTCTGATGATCCCGCCGGAACATACCAGGGAGCGGATGGATTCCAGATGTCAAAAATCTGTCAGAGCTGATCGACCAGCAGCCCGGGCCACGGGTCAGTGACGACAACCGGTAATACAATACCCTGCCGCGTCTTGAAAAAGCGCCCGCGATAGTCATTACAGTTTGCACATGAAAAAGCGGTTTCTGACACTCTGTTTTGTTTTTCTGCTCTGTCTGACCGGTACCGGATGATGCGGTCAGACGGCCGATGCCCTTTGCAGATATCCAGGTTTACCCCCGAATGCCGGAGTGTATCTGGCACGCACACAGGCCCGGCCATGCGTCAACCGGCACGCCCAGCTGACATCAACAATTTACAGACCGGTTTTTCAAAACCCTGGCACCGGACCAGCCCGGATCCGACTCTCCGCACAGCTTGTGTTTTCCGGACAACTGAAAAAATACAAAACAAAACGTCTTTACGGCGAAAACGACCGGCCGCTTTGCCCGGAGCTTTCTGGAGGTCATGGCCCGGCAGTCGGCCAACCCGGCACCTGTCCTTTGCTTACCCAGCAGGCCGTCACCGTGACCCACACGTCCGTCAGGATGGGTCCCCGCCCCGCAAACCCGTGGTTTTCGGACCCTTGCACCCGGGTCGCGGGTTTCCCTTTGACATGATGCGGAACTCCCTGGTGCCGGCCGGCACCCCGCTGCTGGTCACCCGTGAAAGCAAAGACAAACTCTGGGCTTTGGTGGAAACCGACTGGGTGGCCGGATGGGTCCGACAACAGGAGATCGCCCGGGTGGATAACGTATTCATGGCCGCCTATGCTGGACTCCCTCTGGCAGGATTCCGGGCTGATCAGGTGCCGGTCATCCCCCGGGATGGCCCCCCGCTTTTTTCCGGCCGGGTGGGCATGGCCCTGCCCATGAAGATTTCGGCATCAGATACCGGATTTGTCACGGTACTGGCGCCGGCACGAACCTTCCTGGGCAACGCGGAACTGCTGGAGGCCAGGGTGCCGGAAAATCAGATTCAACCGCTTCCGTTTCCCGCCACCCCGGGCCATTTTGCTGACATATTGAACGCACTGATGGGACAGACCTATGGCTGGGGAGGTCTGTATGAAAACCGGGACTGTTCCACCCTGATCCAGGATGTGTTCGCCGGTTTCGGCATGCCTTTGCCCAGAAACTCCGGAGCCAGGCAGATTCCGGCGAAAGCGTTTCTGGAAGGACTGTCCGGTCCTGAAAACAGCCCGGGATCACGAACGCCACGGGGTTCCGCTGCGGACCCCTTTGCTGCGTGCCCGGCCACATCATGCTCTACCTGGGAACAGACCCTGCCTCAGACCGGCCCGTGGTGATCCGCGCCATGTGGCGAGCGTCCACCGCCGGCCGGCGTTCGCGCGCCCGGACCGGCCGCCTTGTTGTCGGCCGCACCGTGGTCGCCACGCCTGCAGCCGGGCAAAAGAGCAGTTCCCTACTCGTTCAGCCCAAAAGACCTGCTGGTGGAAAAACTGACCCGCATGGTGCTGCCGAACTGACGTCCTCCGCGAGTCGTGTAACCAAAAAAATCCGGTGACAGGTCTTCTCCCTCAGGCCAGCAGGTAGCCGCCGAGTTGCGTCGACGTTAACCTGATTGAAATACCGTGGATAACGAAGATTCTCCATAAGATTTTTTTCCCATGGATCAAATCCGTTCAGTTCAATGACAGATTTGCCTGTCGTCTTCCCCAAATCAATTCAAGACGAAAATTGTCCGAAGGATGAACATGAATGAACTTTCTTCCAGGGGGTTTTAATTTTTGAGAGTTCGTTCCATTTCTCCATCAGATCATCCTGATTGGCTGACATGCCACTCCCTGATTTTATCCGGCAATTATATCCGGCAGTGAGGACAGATCCTGAGTGGTTCAACCCGTGTCTATACGCTCTCGGTTTGCTGATACTGCCGGGCTGCCAGCCAGGGTCTGCTCAATAATGAGGGGCATCTTTTCATCTGACATGCCGGCTTTGAAGCCCACCACCCACAAGGCAGGCAAATGGCCGCCTCCCGGCAGAAAGGCAGACCGCCACAGCCCGGACACCGGCGCAGGTATTCTTCATCATCCAGCGCAAATCCCAGCGTTTTGACGGTTTTCAACTCTTCCAGGTACATTGCCGAATCCACAATGGTGTGGGGGGTGAACCGGGGCAAAGGATGGGTGTTTCAGGTAGGCGGCTGCCTCCGGTGCCGGCATGGCTGACAGAAACGCCTTGCCCACAGCTCCGGCCAGAAGTGGCAGTGCCGTGCCGATGGGCGAGCTGATCTTGAAATCCTTTGCGGGATTCCACAATATCGATGACCGTGACATGGTGGGCATTGCGTATGCCCAGAAATACCCGATTCCCGCATTGTTCCATGAGGTTTTCCATGGCCGGGCGGGCCGCATTTTGCGATATCCACCCGTTCATAGGCTGCCTTGCCCAGTTCCATGAGGGTCAGGCCGATGGAATACCGTTTGGAATCCGGGTTCCGGATAATGGCGCCCTGTTCCTCAAGGGCTGCGGCAATGCCGTGGACAGTGCTTTTGCTGATATCAAGATCGGTTGCAATGTCACTGATGCGCAGCCCTTTTTCAGACCTGGATACGGCCTTGAGAATATCAAAGGCTTTTTTCACAATGGGAGCCTGGTACCGTTTGGTCATGAATGGTTTTTTCCTTTTCAGCTTTTCAAAAAGTGCCACTTCAATGGGTTTGCTGGCATCTCCAAAATACAGGGTCTGGTGGGGGAATGGAATTTCAATGCCGGCCTTGTCGAAGGCAAGCTTGATTCTGGCGCAGATATTTCTCTGCCCACCTGCCACTGGCGGATGGGTTTTGTCTTGATCCTGCCTTTGATAACCACGGCTGAATTATCGAATTTGTCCACCCCGAAAATTTCCGGCTCTTCCAGCATGAAAGTACCGAGCAAGGTATCTTGTTTCATTTCAGATCCCACCCTGGTCATTATTTCGATCACCTTATCGGTATTTTCTTTATACGCAACGCCAATATCAAATACATAGGCAGACCAGTCATTGGTCAGATTACTCAATGTGGTGACCGTACCATTTGGAAAAACATGCACACTCCCCACCTAAATCACGCAGGACAATAGTACGGAAATTCACTTCTCAACCAGGCCGCCGGTCCCGTTTACAATGGCCACATCCCCCACCCGGACCTGATTTTCAAGATAAAGAAAAATCCTGAAATAAAGTCACGGACAAGATTCTGGGCACCGAATCCCACGGCCAGTCCCACAATACCTGCACTGGCAAGAATCGGACCGATATTCACCCCGATTTCCCTGAGTATGGTAAGAATGATGATTACCCAAAGGACAATAAGTGCTGCCTGGCGCAACAGGCGGGTGATTGTCTCCATCCGTTTTTCGTTTCAGAAGGGGGTTCCCCGGAAATTTTACTCTGTCGAAGCAGCCGGTATTCAAGCCGGTGTAACATTTTTTTCAAAAGGAACATGGCTATCCAGGCCAGAAGCAGAATAATCAATATCCTGATGCATACAAAAAATATTTGCCAGCCAACTTCCTGGAAATACTGCGATAAAAAATCCATATGGACCTCCGTGAATCTTACATGACAATTGTGCCTGTCCGGGTCTCACAACAGAAAGCCAAGGAAGGCGCGCTCATTTAGAAAATATTGCGGCTGCATATGTTTTACTGCGGCTATCCTTCCGTCAAACCTGCCCTGATTCGGGCCTGCCAAGATTTTTGGTTTCCCTCGATTTTCTTGACGCAAATTCAGCATTAATGTTTACTATAGCATATTTTCCCTTGGACTCAGCGCATTTCTTTGTTGCGGTTCTCCCTTTTTTTTCGTTTTTGTTACATGTGGAATCCTGTATACTGGCACACTTATGGCATGAAAAACCCCACATGATGATAATTGAAAGTGCCGAGGAGGCGAAAAACTATGCGATAAAGATGTATTCAGTTTGTGTTTCATGTGTTCGGTCAGGTGTCCCATAAAAGTCGGTGTCAGAGGACGGACATGTGAACTGGATCCAGGGGAATCCGCATGTAGCGGGCATAGACGGCCGTTTGTGTCCCAGGGGCTCTGCCGGCAAATCCCTGCTCTATGATGACCAGCGGCTCCAGTCCCCCCTTATCCGGGTAGGAGACAGGGGATCGGGCAACTGGCGGAAAGCCTCATGGGAAGAGGCCCTTGACTATGTGGGAACCCGGCTCAAAGAGATCAAGGACACCCATGGCGGCCATGCCATTGCCCTGGGTGAACGGGCTCAGCTCGCCACCCATGTGAGCAAAACTTTTTTAAAGGCCCTGGGCTCTCCCAACCATTTCACCCATGACGCCCTCTGCAAAGGATCCATGAACACGGCCTGCCGGTCCATGTTCGGGTACACCGACGGCCAGATGGGCATCAATTACGCCAATACAAAACATATTGTGCTTTACGGCAGAAACATTTTTGAATCCATCAATGTCAAAGAAGGTAAATACCCTTATGGATGCCCTGGAAAAAGGGGCAAAGCTCACCTATATCGATCCCAGGGTGAATGTCACGGCGTCCAAGGCCCACCGGTACTGGATGATCCGGCCGGGCACCGACCTGGCCCTCAACTACGGCCTGATCCATGTCATTTTAAAAGAACGCCTCTATGATGCAAAATTTGTGGACAAATGGGTACACGGCCTCACTGATCTGCGGGATTTTATCAAAGAATTCACCCCGGAATGGGCAGAAACAGAAACCGGGATCCCGGCTGGAGAAATCAAAACCCTGGCCAGGGAGATGAGCCGGGAAAAACCAGCGGTTATTTTCCATTACGGTTACCGGTGCGCCAGCCACCAGAATGAGATCTACATGCGCCGGTCCATCCTCATGCTCAACGCTCTGATGGGATCTGTGGAAGCCAAAGGCGGGATTTTCTTTAAAAAAGGCCCGGGAGCAGAAGGCGGCAAACCAGCCAGGAAACTCACGGAACAGGAATTTCCCAAAATAGAGGTGCCGCGTTTTGACAAGGCCGGGACCCCGGATTTTCCTTTGCCTGATCCTGCCCATGGGGTGGCCCAGATCCTTCCCTATGCCATTCTCAACGAAGATCCCTATCCCATAAAGGCATTGATCAACTTTCGGCTGGACCCCCTCATGTCCATTGCCGACACCAATAACACCAAAAAAGCCCTGGACAAGCTGGATCTTATCGTCACCATTGATATCAATTATTCCGACATTGCCTGGTACTCTGATGTAATTCTGCCGGAATCCACCTGCTGGAACGTACCGACTGCATCCAGCAGATGAACGGGCTCAAGCCCATGATGTTTCTGCGGGAAAAAGCGGTGGAACCCCGGTATGATACCATGGAGGGCGCCATCATTCTCAAGCGCACCGTGAGAGCGGCTGGGTATAGGGGAGTTTTTCCCCTATGAAACCATAGACGAGCTGGTGGACTGAGCAGCTGGAGGTACCGGGTTTACCCAGGAGGATTTTGCCCAAAAAGGCTTTGTCAGCTACGGCAAGTCCCCGATCTTCTGGGACAGAGACGATATTCCCTTCAAGACCCCGTCCAAAAAGATCGAATTCAGATCATCTTTGCTTGAGGATGCCGGTTTCCCCTCTTCCGCCCTATGAATCCCCGGCAGCACCCCCGGATAAAGAATTCCCGCCTGGTGGTGGGCCGTACCGGTCCTCCATACCCATATTTCCACCCAGAATGTGCCGTATCTCAATGAACTGATGAAGGAAAACCTGCTGTGGATCAATACGGAAAAAGCGGCTGCCTTAGGCATTACAGACGGCGCCACAGTGGTGGTAGCCTCCTCCTGCGGAAACGGACGGATCAAAGCCTTTGTCACAGACATGATCCATCCGGAAGCGGTGTTCATGGTCCATGGGTTCGGACACGAAGCCAAGCTGGCAAAAAGATCCTATAACCAGGGCCTTTCCGATGCCCTGCTTCAGGAAAATCTGTATGACAAAGTCGGGGGAAGCCCGGCATTTCATGACACTTTTGTTACCGTGACCCCGGTGTAATTTACCATAAGGAGGCAATGAATGAGCCAGTATTACCTGTTCCAGGACAGCAAAAAATGCATCGGATGCCATGCCTGTGAGATCCAGTGCAAAACCAATAAAGAACTGCCCGAAGGCCCCAAACCCTGCCAATCATCCAGGTGGGACCCAAATTTATCAATAACCTGCCCAAGATGTCATTTATCTTCATGCCCTGTTTTCACTGCGAAACCCCCTGGTGCGTACCCGCCTGTCCCACGGGCGCCATGCAGCAGCGGGCTTCGGACGGCATCGTGTTTGTGCAGAAAGACCTGTGCGTGGGATGCAAAACCTGTGTGTCCGCCTGTCCCTGGGGAGCGCCCCAGTGGAATCCGGACACCGGAAAGGTGGAAAAATGTGATTACTGCAAGGACCGGGTGGACCAGGGTCTGGAACCTGCCTGTGTCACCACCTGCACCACCGGATGCCTGAAATTCGGGAAAGTGGAGGACATGACCCAGATCCGACGGCAGCGCCATGCCGAATCTGTTGCATCCCTTGAGAACAGCAGCTTTTAAAGGAGCGTGACCCATGGCCAAAGACACCTGTCCGGTACAGTCCACCCTGCAATACCTGTCTGAACGGGATTCATCCGGTGTCCTGAAAGACCCCAAGGTGCGGCGGATATGTGAATCCATCCGGATGCTGGTGGAGGAAATTATCCCTGGGAGAGGCCGGGGACGGCCATATGGCCGCCATTGACGACCTGATGGCGGAATTTGAAAACAGGGCACCGGATGAGGCAGCTGTCAAAACCCGGGATTTTCTGAACCAGGTTCTGTCAGACCGCAGGGAAATGTTTGTCAGCCACATCGAATCCGGAACTGTCCGTCCCATGACTGTGGGGTCATTGCCCCATCCCCCTGCCAGATGGCCTGTCCTGCCGGCATTGATGTACCCACCTACCTGGCGCTGATTGCCGAGGGAAAAGATGACCAGGCCATTGCCGTGATCAGAGAGGACAACCCCCTTCCCTGGGTCTGCGGCCTGGTGTGCACCCGTCCCTGTGAATTGATGTGTGTAAGGGGGCGTATCGACACCCCATCTCCATCGAGTTTCTCAAGGCCTTTGCCGCGGAACGGGCACTTGTCGGACCGGCGGTATACCGAACCCAAAGCCCGGCCCGCCCAACGGAAAACGATCTGTGTGGTGGGGGCCGGCCCGGGCGGGCTGTCCTGCGCCTATTACCTGGCCCTGATGGGATACAAGGTGGAGGTGATAGAAGCCTTACCGTTTGCCGGCGGCATGCTCATGGTGGGCATTCCCCGGTACCGTCTGCCCCGGGAGGTGATTGACCGGGAAGTGGCCATGATAGAAGATCTGGGGGTGACGTTTTCCTTCAACACCCGGTTTGGTAAGGATGTCACCTATGAAGAGATGCAGGCCAGAGGCACGGATGCCTTTTTTCTGGCCATCGGCGCCCACAAAGCCTGGGATCTGGGCATCAAAGGGGAAACTGATTTTCCCAAGGTCATTGATGCCATCACTTTTAAAGAATGTGGCCATAGGGGACCGCCATGCCCCGGGCAAGCATGTGGCGGTCATCGGCGGCGGTAATGTGGCCATTGATGCGGCCAGAACCAGCCTGCGCCTGGGGGCGGACAAGGTCACCGTTGCCTACCGCAGATCCAGAGAACAGATGCCCGCCGATATCGAGGAAGTGGAGCAGGCGGAAGAAGAAGGCATTGCGTTTGCCTTTCTCACCATCCCCACACAGATTACGGGCAGTGACGGCAGAATCACCGGTCTTGCCTGTATCAAAGCGGAGCTGATCGCCAAAAAAGGCACGGACCGCCTGGCACCGGTCCCCATCCTGGGAAAGGAGTTCACCATCCAGGCAGATGCCGTCATATCCGCCATCGGCCAGTATGTGGATGACAGCGGCCTGACCGCGTTTGATACTGTCAACTGGACCCGGAGGGGCACCATTGAAGTGAACCATGCTTCCATGGAAACCAGTATGCCCGGGGTGTTTGCCGCAGGAGCGCGGTATCAGGTCCTGCAACGGTCATAGAGGCCATCGGCGGCGGAAAACGGGCCGCCGATGCCATCCACCGGCACCTCACCGGCATGCCCCAGCCCAGAATGCCCAAAATTCCGGTGCGCCGCCGCAAAGTCCCCATGATCGAAATGACGGCAGCCGAAAAAATGCGGCTGTCCCGGCCGGTCATGCCCATGCTCAATGTGGACAGAAGACGGACCACCTTTCAGCAGGTGGAACTGGGATATGATGAAGCCGCTGTCAGAAAGGAAGCCCAACGGTGCCTGCGGTGCGATGTGTGCAGAAGATGCGGCAAATGCGTGGAGGTCTGCCGGGACAAGATGGGCATTGATGCGCTGCATCTGGGATACCTGGATTTTGACCACCCGGTGAAAACCGATTTCCGGATGACGGCGGAAAACTGCATTACCTGCGGGGCCTGTGCAGCCAATTGTGAGAACAATGCCATGACCCTGGAAGAAAAAGATGGCAAGCGCATGCTCAAACTCTGCGGCACCATCCTCAACGAGCAGGAGATTCAGACCTGTGATGCCTGCGGAGCAAAGCTGCCGTCAGCCCAGTATATGGCTTTTATTTCGGACAAGACCGCCGATCTGACCCGGAAATCGGAGCGGCGGCTTTTGTGTAACGACTGCCAGCGCAGGCTGACCGCCAAAAATCAGTGTATCGACCCGGCCTGTCAACCCAACATAAAGGAGGCTGTTATGGTGTTTAAACGCGGCAATCGTGTGGAAGTGTTCCAGGCATCGACAGATGAGGCCTGGGAGCCTTATATGAATGACTTTATCGGTGTCCACGGGGTGGTGACTGATCCGGATACCTCCATCAATGATCCGGATGATCTCATCGAGGTGAGCCTCCAGGGCAAAGGTACCCACCGCCTGCCCCAGGACTGTCTGCGGATCCTTTCGGATACGCAATAATGGACAAGGATGGATCCGCCATGATTGACATCCGCATCAACAATGAAACGGTATCATGCACCGAAGGACCAGACTGTGCTGGAAGCGGCCCGGGAAAACAATATCGGCGTTCCCCACCTGTGTTTTCATCCGGCATCGAAACCCTCGGGCGCCTGCCGGATCTGCGGGGTGGAGGTCACCTCTCCCACGGGCAGACAGGCCGTGATGCTCTCCTGCGTGCTCAAGGTGAAACACGGGACTGGTGGTGCTCACCGATTCTCCTCTGGTCAGATCCCACCGGCAAGAGGCCTTTGTCCGGTTGTTCCGCATGGCACCCCAGGCCCACCGGATACGGAACTTGGCCCACAGATACCAGGTGGATCTGCCCCCGGAACCGGATGGGTGCATCCGGTTGCCGGCTGTGCATACGGGTCTGCCAGGAGATCGTCAAGGTCGGGGCCCTGAAAATGGAAAAAACCGCAGCCGGCGGACAGGTGGCCAAGGGAGACGGCCAGTGCATCGGCTGCGGTACCTGTGCCAATCTGTGCCCTACCGGTGTGATCCAGGTGACGGACCATGACGGTGTCAGAACCGTTGCCATCCAGGAGCGCATGGTGGGGCAACTGCCCCTGGAACGGTGTGAGGCCTGCGGCCGCATGTATGCCACCGCAGATTTTTTGAACCGGGTGTCCCATATCAGTCCGGACCACCCGGATACAAAGGAACACCACAACCTGTGTCCGGCCTGTATCAAACTCATGTCCACCCGTGCTGTCACGGAAAAGGCACACATAAAAAAATGAAACCCGCGGTTTGCCTCCTCTGCCTGGCAGGGATATGGGGTCTGCCGGCGCCGGCATTTGCCATCCAGCTGCATACGGGCAATGCCGGTATTATCGCCCATCAGATCGGGCATCTGTTTTGTTTTCCATGGTGGCCCTCATGTTCACCGTCAACAGCCAGGGATTGATCCGGCAGAAGGGATGGCGGCTGATCCAGCTTGCAGCCCTGTTTTTCATCTTTTGGAACCTGGATACACTGGCCGCCCATTTCCTGGATAACCAGATCGAAGTGGTGCGCATCCAAACCTTGAGCATAACAAAAATGGTCGTTGTTACCCAGTCTGAATCACAGCTGATGGCCGTGATCTATTACTTTCTCAAAATGGATCACATCTGGTGTGTTCCAGCCATGGTTTTTTTGTTCATGGGATCTGAACAGCCTGCTCAAGGACGCAGAGACACCGGTCTGACAAGTACGCAGATAAGGGGCGACAATGACGGCCAATCTGCCAATTTTACTGATGGATGTGCTGGGATCAGTGGCCATGGTGGTGCTGGGAATTTTGTCCCTGTTCAAGGCCAGATCCCTGTCAGGGATCTTGACCCGGACAACGTGGTATTTCTCTATTTGATCTGGATCTGTGCCGGGTTCACCATATTCGCGGTATCCCGGTCCTTGAGCCATATCCTGCGCCAGTTTCTGGTGCTCACCGGCAGCGGGACGTGTGGGACGAGATCGGGCCGTTTACCGGGGCCATCAACACCATATCCTTCATGCTGGTGGGAACGGTGACCCTGTTTTTCAACCAGAGCTGGCGCATCAATGAAAAAATTCTATCCGCCAAGCAGAAACAGGAAGATACCAGTGCCAAACTGCTGGAACTGAACCAGACCCTGGAACATAAGGTGGTGGAAAGAACGGAAATGCTCACCAGTTCCGAGCACAGGGCCCGGCGGATTTTCGAGCACTCCCTGGATACCATTATGGTCACGGACCCGGGTTTCAATATCACGGAAATCAACCGGGCCGGTGTCGACCCTCACCGGATATCAGAAATCAGACATGCTGGACAAAAAAATGGGACTCAAGGATTTTCTCGCAGACTCCTTCCGAAAATGAGCAGGATTTCCGGACTTCTGGAAACCCATGAATATATTCTGAACGAAGAAACCGATTTCTGCGTGCCGACGGGTCACTTTGTCAGGGTACTCATCACCGGCGGCGTGGACTATGGTGCTTTCGGCTGCGGCAAGACCTTTCATTTTATCATCAAGAACATCAATGACAAACGGCAGATGGAGCAGCAGATCGCCCAGGCTGACAAACTGGCGGCTTTAGGGGAGTTGTCCGCCGGCGTGGCCCATGAGATCAACAACCCCTTAGGCATCATTCTGGGATACACCCAGCTGATGCTCAAAAATCCCGGGGACCATAAAGAAGACCTGAAAACCATTGAAAAGCATGTGAAAAACTGTAAAAATCTGGTATCTGACCTGTTGACCTTTTCCAGAAAAGGGTCAAGCAAAAATGCAGCCCATTGATGTGTGCAAGGTGGTGGATGATGTGATCAGTTTTCTGGGCAACCATTCCGATTTCAAAAATGTGCAGGTGCGCTCTCCCGGTCCATGCAACGGACCACTGACGGTTTTCGGCAATGAACAGGAGCTGGCCCAGGTCATTATCAACCTGATGATCAACGCATGTCACGCAGTGGAAAAAACAGGAAGCATCCAGGTGGAAACGGGCGAGATCGGCCAGGACCAGGTGCTGGTAACGGTGAAAGACAACGGCACCGGCATCCGGGAAAAGGATTTTTCCCGGATCTTTGATCCGTTTTTCACCACCAAGCCCGTGGGCCAGGGCACCGGGCTGGGACTTTCCGTCGGATACGGCATTATCCCGGCGCGCATGGAGGAGATATCACGGCGAAAAACAGAAAAGAAAAAGGTGCCGCCTTCACCATCAGCCTGCCCAGGCAAGAGCGGCAACGGGCAAACCCGGACAGAGGAGAAAATCTGATGACCTCCCGTATTCTGGCAGTGGATGATGAAAGACATGACCCGTCTGCTGAAACGCACCCTGGAATCAGAAATTGACTGCACGGTTTCCATGGCGTTTTCCGGAGAAATGGCCTTGAACGTCCTGGAACAGGATGCCTGGGACCTGGTGATATGTGATATCCGCATGCCGGGCATGGATGGATTTGCCTTGCTGGAACATATTAAAAGCCGGTATCCGGATCTCACGGTGGTGATGCTTACGGCATTCGGCAATATCGATTCTGCCGTCTTTGCCATCAAAAGCGGTGCCTATGATTTCATTGCCAAACCCTTTGAGCAGGATGAGATCATCTTTAAAATCCGCAAAGCCCTGGAGCGCAGCCGGCTGCTTTTGGAAAACAAGCAGCTGCTCAAGGCCCGGGACAAAGATTTTTCTCCGCTGGTGGGCCGCAGCCCGGCCATGGAAAAGTGTTTGAAAAAATCGGTATAACGCCGGTTCCGATGTCACCGTGCTCATCACAGGGGAATCCGGCACCGGCAAAGACCTGACCGCACGCTCCATTCACCGCCGCAGCCAGCGCAGTAAAGCTGCCTTTGTTCCGGTGAACTGCCCCACCATTCCGGAGCATATCCTGGAAAACGAGCTGTTCGGCCATAAAAAAGGGGCCTTTACCAGTGCGTATCAGGACAAAAACGGATTGTTCCAGGAAGCGGACAAAGGCACGATTTTTTTAGATGAAATCGGGGATATCGGGCTGTCCATCCAGACCAAGCTGTTGCGGGTGATACAGGAAAAGGAGGTCAAACCCTTAGGTGATACAAAGGTTCAAAAGGTGGATGTGCGCATCCTTGCCTCCACCAACCAGGACCTCACCCAAAAAATTGCCCAAAAAGCGTTCAGGGAAGACCTTTTCTACCGGTTGTCGGTCATCTCCATTGAACTGCCGCCCCTGCGGGACCGCATTGAAGACATCCCCCTGCTGGCAGAACACCTGGTGGCCAAAAACTGCAAAAAACTGAACAAACCCTTAAAGACCATTTCCGAAAATGTCATGGACCTGCTCCTGAAACATCCCTGGAAGGGAAATGTCCGGGAGCTGGAAAATGTGCTGGTCCAGGGCATTCTTTATGCCAAAAATGCGGTGATCCGCAGAGCCGACGTCCCTGTTTCCAAAACAGCCCCTGACGTCTGCTTTGATACCGGCCCGGACGGTCCAATCATGGATATGTCCTATAAAAAGGCCAAGGAAACCATGCTCACCCGGTTCAACCATGATTATGTGGGTGCCATGCTGTCCAGGACCAGCGGCAATATCACCCGGGCAGCCAGGCATTGCGGCCTGGACCGCCAGGCCCTGCAGCAGATTATGAAGCGGTTTGCCATTGACCCGGAAGATTTTCGATAGCCATTTATTTTGTGCAATATAATGTATGCGCCGCATATATTTGATTGCACCATTCCCAGTTCATGAACGCACAGGCCGTATCAACCATTTGTTTTTTTATCAGAAAGTTTACGTAAACCTGGATAGTTAGAAAATATTGCCACGCCCTGGGATACAATGGCATTAATATTGCTAAATATATCCAACAATGGAAATGTAATGAGCCGGCTTACAAAAAAACTGTATCCGCGTTTCAAACCAATTGTTATTTTTATGTATCAACCAAAGGAGGGAAAATGATGGTGAACCGAACCAGGTTTTATCTTGCAACCGCGCTGATGATTGTGTTCTCTTTTGTGGCATTGGCCATGGCCCAGACAGGCTCAGAGCTTACCACGCCGGGCATGTCCGACAAAATGAAGACAGCCATTGCATCAAGTCTTGAAGATCCGGAACTGGCCGCAAAAACCCGGGAAGTTATCACCCCCGGAGATGAACCGGAATTTCTGGGCATTCCGGGTGCCCCTGACCCCAGTCTTATTCTGGGCCTTTTGTGGGCCATCTGGGTGGGCTGGATCTTTTCCACCGTGGGGGCCTTCGGCGGTATCATGGCCGGCGTGGGGCATATCACAATTTTCGGCCTGGCCGACTATGCCAAATCCTTTGGCAAAGGCAACCCGGTGAACAACCTGCTTACCGACTCCATCCGGGTGTCCAACCAGTGGCTGGTGGGAATCAGCGGGCTGATTTCCTCGTTTAACGATTACCGCATGGGACGTCTGGTGCTTCCCCTGGGTGTCTGTCTGGCCATCGGGGGGGTTGGCGGTTCCTGGCTCATACCGGAACTGACCGCCGGCAAAATCTCTCTGAAGGATTACATTGGATTTTTCGGACTGATCGTGTTTGTGCTGGGATTTTTCCTGATTTATGAAATGACACCGAAGGGGTTCGGCCGGTAAAAAACAGGCCAAGGCAGCAGCCCAGGCATTTGAAAAAGCAGCCAGGGAAAAAAGCGACACCTCGGAGCAGGGCGTCAAGGTCATTGAGGGTTCCTGGACTTTCATGTGGGTGGCTGTAGGCCTGGTGGTGCTGTCGGCCCTGTGGATCAACCTGATTCCTGTAGCCAAATGGGTCGCCTATATTCTGGTGCTGATGGGCTGGGGCATGGCCTTTAAGATCGGCAATGTCCGGTTTACCTTTTACGGGCAGGAATTTTCGTTTAAGGCCGATGTCCCCATGATCGGCGGTATCGTGATCGCGGCTCTGGCCTCGTTTCTGGGTGTGGGCGGCGGGTTTCTCTTTGTACCGTTTCTGACCTCCGTTGGCAGGCCTGCCCATGTTCCTGGTGGCCGGCACCTCGGCCCTGGTCGTGCTGATAGGCATGATCGTATCTATCTTTTCCTATATGGTGGGCAAAGGCGTGGTCATTGCCTGGGGATTCATCGGTGTTGAGCTGATCGGTATTTTCATCGGCTCCATGCTCGGCCCCCGCACTTCCAAATTCATCCCGGAAAAAGTGCTGAAATGGCTTTTCATCGTTCTTGCTTTTTACGTGGGTATCCGGTATACGACCAAAGGGTTTCTGGGCTTCAGCCTGCGTTCCCCGTTTTAGCAGCGGACATGTCCTTGTGTGCGCCTGATATATAAAGGGGTACACAGCGTTTTCAACAGGTGTTCAGGGGCTGGTGTTTCAGATATCCGGTCCCTGATCACCTGTTTTTGTATTAATTGCACAGGCCAAATTGCAGGATTGTTTTGAGGCGCGCATATGGATGCCATACAACCACTATTGAATTTTATCGACCCGGTGCTGATTTATCCCTACCGGCTGTTTGACAACCCCATGACCGGCTGGTGGGTGGGCACCTTCTGCCTGGCGGCATGGGCCGTGCTCATCGGGGAGATCACCATGGCCATCGCCGGCCGGATCAACCGGTCTGCCGTTTCCACCAACCTGGATGACACCATGTATTATCATGAACAGTCCATGAAAGCCAAACAGGCCGGGGATGAAAAAGCCTGACAAAGGCATCAACAAACTGGCCAATGAAGCCTATGGCAAATCTTTTTTCCTGCTCATGGCCATGGGCATGGCAGCCCTGTGGCCGGCATTTTTTGCCGTAGCCTGGCTGGACGAACGGTTCAAAGATATCAGCTTCACCATGCCGGCCTGGGCCGGAGGGCTGGAACTGAACTTTGTCGCCCCGTTCATCCTCATTTACATCGGCATGCGCATTGCCTGGGCCAAAGCCAAAAAAAAACGGAGACCGGCTTCAAATGCCTGAACAAACGGCTTGGAAAAGTCCTAACATTTTTTTAACATAATAGTAAAGAATTGCTAATACAGATACACTATAGTCTGTGATTGTGAAAGCCTTGGCACACTGTGAGTGCCCCGCAACCATGGAAATATAAACCACAAAGAAGCCTTTAATGAATACAGACAACATAACTGCTGCGGCAAAGACCGTCAATACGGCAGACCGGACCGGATTGGAAAAAGAACCTGGCAGAAAGCGCAGGCACCTTCTGGTGGATAAGGAAAACCGCAGCACCGTGGGAGAAAAAAGTGTTGAAAATCCCAAGATGCGGTGTGAAGAGGTGAGCGTTTTCTATGACAACGGCGCCACCAAGGCCATCAATGCCGTTTCCCTGGACATCGGTTCCAATGAGGTCATCGCCATGATCGGCCCGTCAGGCTGCGGCAAATCCACCTTTATCCGGTGCCTGAACCGCATGAATGACACCATTGACGGGTGCAAAGTGGAAGGCAGCATCTATCTGGAAGGCAAAAACATTTATGACAAAGATGTCGATGTGGTGCCCCTGAGAGCCCAGGTGGGCATGGTGTTCCAGAAGCCCAATCCCTTTCCCAAATCCATTTTTGACAATGTGGCCTACTGGTCCCCGGATTCATGGACTGGTCGCCAACCAAAGCCAGACAGAAGAGCTGGTGGAAAAATCTCTGGTCCGGGCAGGATTGTGGAACGAGGTCAAGGACCGGCTGGACCAGCCCGGTACCGGCCTGTCCGGGGGTCAGCAGCAGCGGTTGTGTATCGCCAGAACCATTGCCGTCGATCCAGAGGTGATTCTCATGGATGAGCCCTGCTCCGCACTGGACCCCATTGCCACGGCCATCATTGAAGAATTGATTGACGAACTCCGGCAGGAATACTCCATTGCCATTGTCACCCACTCCATGCAGCAGGCTTCCCGGGTTTCCCAGCGCACCGCCTATTTCCATCTGGGGGATTTAATCGAAATCGGCCCCACGGAACAGATTTTTCTCAATCCACTGCACCAGCTGACCCAGGACTACATCACCGGACGGTTCGGGTAAATTTACCGATATACTATAGCGGATAATTTTTTTTAAGAATTGTCTTATAGTAAATGCTGTATTATATCTACATGCACGGGCCTGTATTTTTAAGCGGCTCCTGGAATATGATGTAGCAGGAAAGGTATATTGCCCATGTATCAGTATTGCACAGCTTTATTGACCGTTTTGTTGCTGGTGTTGTCGGCAGGCTGTGGTTTTTCTCCACATTACAGCGCTTCTGACGTTCGTGCAGAATATGCCGCCGGTTCGCCTCACGGAATTGGTGCAGTTTCACATCATCCAGGAACCGGCAAAAAAGCTGTCTTACCCCCAGTCACCTTATATCCAGCACCATTGCCGGTTGATCCATCCGAGTGAATTACATGTTCCGCTGACCCTTGCCCGGGTCATTGATATTACCATTGCAAATAATCCGGATCTGCAGCAGGCCCTTGCCCGCATCAGGCAGGCAAGGGCCGTAAAAGATCTTTCAGATGCGGCTTTCTGGCCGGCAGTGGGCGTTTATACGGAGTATATGCAGGGAGATGCCCCGTCCGCTTACCTGTATAAAACAATTGACCAGCGTCAATTGCCGCAAAATACGAATTTTAATGATCCCGGATGGTTTGAAAACGTGGAAACAGGCATCATCGCCCGCATGAACCTTTTTAACGGGGGCAAAGATTATCTGGCATCCCGCATGGCTGCACAGGATGTCGATATTTCCAGCCTGGAGCGCCAGGCTGTGGTGAATGATCTCAAGGCCCAGGTCATTTCGGCCTTCTACGATGTTCAGGCTGCCTGGGAATTTATTGATATTGCAAAAATGGCGGTTGCATCCGTCTCGGAACAGCTTCGTATTATGCAGGTGCGGTACCAGGGCGGCGGTGCTCTGAAGTCGGATGTGCTGACATTAAACGTGGGCCTTGCCCGGGCAAAAGATCTCTCGGTGGAAACGCAAAAACGGTATCAACTGGCAAAAACCGCCCTTGCCCATCTCATGGGATTTGATCCGGGGGACATATCCGAAGATCTGGAAATAGAAACCCGGGCAGCGGGCGCTTTTATGAATGTGCCCTCAACTTACGAACAAGGCATTATGTATGCTTTTGCACATCGACCGGAACTGGAGAAAGTCAGGAAACAACTGGTAAAATCCCGGCTGGGGCTTGACACCTCCAAAGCAGATTATCTGCCCCGGATCGACCTGATGGGTAAATACTATATGGATGACCCGAATATGGAATATAACCGGGACCGTGAAAACTGGACAGCGGCAGTGATGGTCAACTGGGACCTTTTTATGGGAATTTTCCACCCGTGCCCGGAGTAAACAAAGCCCATGCTGTTGTAGAGGAAATGCTGGCTGCGGATCGGAAGGCTGCTCTGAATATTATCCGTGATGTGAAAAATGCGCACCTGAATTTGGAGGCGGCCCAGGCCCGGTACGAGGTTGCTGAAAGCAGCGTTGAAAGTGCAGAGGAGGCATACCGCCTGGTAACACAATATTACAAAGGCGGTGCCGTGACGATCACCCGTTATCTGGATGCCGAACTGGACCGGAACCGGTCCCGGATACGGTCCACTGCCGCTTTGTATGATAAAATCAAGGCAAACGCCGAATTTGCCCGTGCCATCGGTATGTTGACTGGCAGCAGCCCGGCCGGCGCCGGCCAATAAAACCAAGAAAGACAGTGACTCCCATGAAAAATAAAAAATGGATCATCATCACTTTCATTTTGTGCTTTGTTATTGTTTGCACAATTTTTATCTTTCGGTTTTTTTCCAAAGATACCATTGGTCCCGGAGTGCACGGACCGGATGAACCGCATGTAGCGGCTGCGGGCAAAACAGCCCGGGCTGAGCTGACAACGGTTACAAAAGTGTACAAAGCCGTGGGAACAGTGCAGCCGGCCAGCCAGGCCCATATAGCGGCCCGGGTATCCGGACAGGTCATTGAGGTGCTTGTCAATGCCGGAGATGCAGTGACAAAGGACCAGCTGCTGGTGAGGCTTGATGGCCGTCAGATACAGGCCAGATTGTCACAGGCCCGGCAATCCTTGAAAACAGCTGTTTCCCAAAAAGAGCAGGCCCGGCAGTCGGTTCATGCGGCTGAAGCGGTATTTGCCCAGGCATCGTCCGCTTATACACGGACAAAAGGTTTTTTTGAAGCAGATGCGGCAACCGAACAGGATCTGGAGCAGGTCCGCTCCAACTATCAGCAGGCCAAAGCCGGATTAAAGCGGGCACAAGACGGTGTCGCAGGGGCGGTGGCCGGGGTTCGAATGGCCGAGGAAATGGTTTCAGAAGCACAAATTGCCTTGGGCTATACCGGCATTACGGCCCCGTCCGATGGCAGCATATTACAGCGGCTGATAGACCCCGGTGATCTGGCCATGCCTGGAAAACCACTGCTTTTGATCCGCACTGCAGGCGGTCTGCGGCTGGAAGCCCATGTGCGCGAAAGCCTTATCAATGCGGTTCATCCTGGATCAATATTTCCAGTGGAGCTGGTTACCTTGCAGCAAACCGTGGATGCTGAGGTCAATGAAGTAATTCCCTACGCAGACCCCCAAACCCGGACCTTTCTGGTCAAAGCGGTGCTGCCGGACCTGCCGGGGTTGTATCCGGGCATGTACGGCAAGCTGCATATTCCGCTCCAGGACCTGGATCTGGTTCTGATACCGCACCAGACAATCGCCCGGGTCGGACAGCTGGAAATGGTTTCGGTGAAAACAGCCGGCGGCTGGCAGCGGCGGTATATTAAAACCGGAAACAGGTATGAAGGCAAAATGGAGGTTTTGTCCGGCCTTCTTGGCGGGGAAATACTGAAAGTAAAGGAGCCCGGGAATGACCAACAATGATGACGTTCCCAAAGGGCTTATTCCCGGAATCGTAAAACCGTTTCTTGCCGGTAATCCCGCCATCATTCTTCTGATCGTTTCCCTGTGTCTGGGAGCTGCAGCCATTATGATCACACCCCGGGAGGAAGATCCCCAGATCATCGTCCCTCTGGCTGATATTTATATTCAGGCTCCGGGCGCAGCCCAGGAGGAGGTCGAAAAGCTGGTCGCAACTCCCCTGGAACAGCTTTTATGGCAAATCGACGGGGTGGAATATGTCTATTCCATGTCACACAAGGGGCTGGCAATTGTGACGGTACGATTTTATGTAGGAGAAGACAGGGAAGATTCTCTGGTAAAACTGCATAATCAGATTAATATGCATATCGATCAGGTGCCGCCGATTGTCCGTGGCTGGGTGATCAAGCCCGTGGAAATAGATGATGTGCCCATTGTGGATCTGACCCTGTATTCAAGCAGGTATGACGACCATGAACTGCGCCGCATCGGCGAGGAAGTGCTGTGGCGGCTTTCAAAAATCAAAGATATTTCCCGCACTTTTATTACCGGTGGCAGGCATCGGGAAATTCGTGTGGAGCTTGTGCCTGAAAAAATGACCGGATATAATATTTCTTTGCTTCAGGTTCACCATTCCCTTAAGGCCGCGGATGTGGCCGTGACTGCCGGTCAGTATTGATCAGTTTAACAAAAACGTTGAGGTCGGCACCAATTTCTTTGTTCAATCCATGGATGATGTTGCGCAATTGGTGGTGGGCGCACACCAGGGAAGACCGGTTTACCTGCGCGATCTTGCCCGGATTATTGACGGTCCGGCCGAGGTGGAACACTATACCCGTATTGGTCACTCCTACAGGTATCGCAAGGACGCTCAGATGCAGGATCAGCCTCTGGAATATCCTTCGGTAACGCTTTCTTTGGCCAAAAAACCCGGCACCAATGCAGTGGATGTCTCCAAAAATATCCTGTCCCTGCTGGATGCATTGGAAAACAATATCATTCCTGAAGATGTCGAGGTGGAAGTGACCCGAAATTACCGGTACAATGCCCAGGAAAAGGTAAATGATCTGCTTACCTCTCTGGGGTTTGCCGTGTTTACAGTGGTGGTACTGCTTGCATTCACACTGGGCTGGCGGGAGGCCATGGTGGTGGCTGTGGCAGTTCCGGTGAGCTTCAGTCTCGCGCTTTTTGTGAATTATCTTTTCGGGTACACCATCAACCGGGTGACCTGTTTGCCCTGATTCTTTCTCTTGGACTGGTGGTGGATGATCCCATTACCAATGTGGACAATATTCAGCGCCATATCTTCATGGGCCGGCGCAAGCCGTTTGCCGCCACGCTGTTTGCGGTCAATGAGGTGCTGCCGCCGGTGATCATGTCCACCATTGCCATTATTATTTCTTTTGTGCCGCTTTTTTTTATCACCGGCATGATGGGCCCTTATATGGCGCCCATGTCGGTCAATGTGCCGCTGACCGTTATTTTTTCCACCATTTGCGCCCTGACCATTGTTCCGTGGATGACCTGTGCGCTGTTGAAAAATCATACGGTCCCGGAGGAAAGCTCATCAGAAGGAGAAAAAAAGGGGGCTCCGACCTGGATTTTTAAAACCTACCGCAAAATAGTGGCCCCGTTTCTGGAATCCCGGTTCAGGCGGTATCTATTGCTCATCGGTATTATTGTGCTCATGGCTTTTTCTGTTTCACTGGTGTTTTTTCGGGCGGTCCCGCTGAAAATGCTGCCTTTTGACAACAAAAACGAATTCCAGGTGGTGATTGATATGCCCGAGGGCACAACCCTTGAGTCCACCGATGCCGTGGCCCGGGAGTTTGAGAATTATCTGCGGCAGGTCAGCGAAGTCACCAATTTCACCACATACGTGGGTACGGTTTCTCCGATGGATTTCAACGGCATGGTCCGGCATTACTACTTGCGCCAGGGACCGCATCTGGCGGATATCCGTGTGGATCTGGCGTTAAGGAAAGAACGGGAACAGCAGAGTCATGCAATTGTTTTGCGGTTACGAAATGATCTGATGGAGATTGCCGAACAAAACAATGCCCGGATACAGATCGTGGAAGTGCCGCCGGGACCGCCGGTTCTGGCTACCATTGTCGCTGAAATTTATGGCACGCCCAATCAATCCTATGATGACCTGGTATCGGCAACGGATCATATCAAGCAGATTATGGAACAGGAACCCAATGTAGTGGATATCGACGAGATGACCGCCATGCCACATGAAAAGATGGACGTTTTTGCGGATCAGGAAAAAGCTGCGTTGCACGGCGCATCTCGACAATGGCCATTGTCAATGCCTTACGAATTGCCGTTGCCGGAGATGCTTCTGCCACCGTACATATGTCCGGGGAACGTCAGCCGCTTTTTATCAGACTGATTCTTCCCCGTAACAGCCGAAGCAGCAAGACGTCACTGACCCAGATTCCCATGGCAACACCGGATGGCAGCATGGTGCCCCTGGCGGAACTGGTCACGTTTCAAAACACCCCCAATGCCCAGACCATTTATCACAAAAATCTGGATCGGGTAGTGTATGCGCTGGCTGAAGTTGCGGGCCGGGTACCGGCAGAGGCTATCTTCGGTCTGCGAGCAAAAGCTGGGTGAAAATCCGCTGCCTGACGGCATACGGGCTGAATGGGCTGGTGAAGGGGAATGGAAAATCACCCTGCGGGTGTTCCGGGATATGGGCATCGCTTTTGCCGCAGCCCTTATAGGCATCTATATTCTGATGATCATTCAGACCAATTCCTTTTTTATGCCGATTCTGATTATGATGGCCATACCGCTCACTCTCATCGGCATTATGCCGGGTTTCTGGCTGCTGAACATCGTTGCCGGGGATATGGTGGGCGGATATCAGAATATGATTTTTTTCACCGCTACCAGCATGATCGGAATGATCGCTCTGGGCGGCATCGTCATCCGAAATTCACTGGTGCTGATTGAATTCATCCAAGATTCACTCAAAGAAAAAATGCCCGTTAAAGAAGCAATCCTCCAAAGCGGTGCGATTCGCATGCGGCCCATTGTGCCGACCGCGCTCACAACGGCCCTGGGGGCGTGGCCGATTACACTGGATCCTATTTTTTCCGGCCTGGCCTGGGCGCTCATCTTCGGGCTGTTTGCATCAACACTTTTTACGCTTCTGGTCGTACCGGTCACTTATTATGCCGTTTACGGCCAAAAATTAGAAGAGAACCGGTAAACAAGGGACCCAGAAATACATCACCGGCCGCTTTGCTACCCCTTTGAAATATGATTATACACCGCCCTTATTATTTCCATGCCACCTGCTCTTTATGACTCTCTTCGGACAAAGGCTTCAGCCGGTGCTTCCTTTTTTCCAGGGCTTATGGATAGGTAAGTTTGATGCTCGGTCATTCCAGCACATCCGTGATCTTGCTGTCTTGTGACCAACACACCACAGGAGGACGATCGAAAACATCGCAATGCTTATGGCAAATATCCAGAGGCGTGAACAAAGATCTTGACAAACCGGTTGAGATGATATTTCTAAGCAAAAAAGGCTGCTCTGGTTCCACCTGGAAAAAAAGCGACACTGGCTGCATGCAGGATTACGGCTGCAAAATTATCATACAAAGCATGATACGAAGGATGATGCATGGCTGAAAAGCCCACCTATGAAGCATTAGCGGTCCGGTGCAAGGCATTGGAAAACCAGATCGGTCAGCTTGTGCGCATGAAAGAGGACCTGCAGCGAAAACTGCGTGAAATGACGTTGCTGAAAACCCTTGGATGATCAGATCAGCAAAAACGTTTCCTTTCATAAAGTCGCCCAATCTGCCGTAGAAGGCATCTTTGATATCATGACCGCAGACCTGGTGTCTTTTCCAGAAAAGAGGAGCACCTTATCCTGGTTGCCCAGAAATATGCTGACCAGCGCTTCCGGCACCAGGTCAAAGGCCCCACAAAGTGGGGCAGTGCCTTTGCGGCCTGGCAGTGAAAACCAGGCAGGCCATTTATGTCACAGATATCCATACAGACGTCAGGTGCTCCTGGAAGAATGCAAAATAGCCGGCCTGACATCCTTTGCCGCCATACCTCTGCGCACTGAAGATACCATTGTCGGTGTGCTTGGTATTGCCTCGGCTGATGTGTATGACTGTAGCAAACACGCTGCACTCCTGGAAACAGCAGCCAGTCAAATTGGCGCAGGACTTCAAAACGCTTTGTATTACCGGGAGATTCACGGACAGACAAAAAAATGGCACAGGAGATGCACGAAAAAAAACGTATCGAACAGGTGTTGGCAACCTGGGTAATTTACCGAAGCCGTGCTTGACAGCATTCCCGATGCGATCTCGGAATCCAGGATCTACATCACCGAATTATCAGCTACAACACGGCCGGGTATCGTTCTCTGGCGACGCACACCGGAAAACACCGTCGGCCAGAATGTTATGCTGAACTGATCGGGCCGGTTATCCCCTGCCGTGTTTGTGCCACCACCAAAGTGTATAAAACAAAGGAAGCCGAACGGGTTGAAAAGTATGTGGATGAAATGGACAAATGGATTGATGTCAGGGCGTATCCAATTTTTGACGATAACGGCGAAGTCGTTCAGATCATCGAGCATATCCGGGATATCAGCAGGGAAAAAAAAGCTGAGATCCGATTGCATGAATCCCATGAACGGCTGATAGCCATTTTAAACAGTATTGATGCTTCCATCTATGTGGCAGACATGAACTCTCATGAAATCATTTTCATGAACCAGTACATGATAAAAGATTTTGGCCGGGACTGTACCGGTGAGATCTGCCGGGAGGCGTTCAGGAAGGAATCAGATCCCTGTCCCAATTGCACCAATGATCAATTGATCGATGAAAGGGACATCCCACCGGGGTTTGCGTGTGGGAGGGTCGAAATCCCATCACTGAAAGATTTTACGTCAACCATACCGGCCATCAAATGGACTGACGGCCGTTTTGTAAAGCTTCAGGTGGCCTTTGACATAACAGATCACAAAAATATGGAAGAACAACTCCGTCAAGCCCAGAAGCTGGAAGCGATCGGGACCCTTGCCGGGGGTGTTGCCCATGATTTCAACAATATGTTGAGCATTATCGGCGGTCGTGCGGAACTTGCCCTGAAAGGCCTGCCGGACTCTCCCGTGCACAAGATGTAACCCAGATCCTCGATGCGGCGAACCGGTCCGCTGATATCACCCGGCAATTGCTGGCCTTCGCCAGAAAACAGACCATCTCGCCGAAAGTAATCGATCTGAATGATACCGTTGGGACAATGCTCAAAATGCTGGGCCGGCTCATTGGCGAAGAGATCGATCTGCTCGGAAACCGGCCGGGGACCTGTGGTCTGTAAACATTGATCCATCCCAGATCGATCAGATCCTGGCCAACTTGTGTGTCAATGCCAGAGATGCCATCAGCGGTGTGGGCAAGATCACCATTGAAACAGGCATGGTCGTTTTTGATCAGCCCTATTGCGACATCCATGCTGGATTCACCCCGGGTGAATTTGCCCTGCTGGCCGTCAGCGACAATGGCACCGGCATGAGCCAGGATACACTGAAAATATGTTTGAGCCTTTTTTTACCACCAAAAAAGGGGTCGGGGCACCGGACTGGGTCTGCCACCGTATACGGCATTGTCAAGCAGAACAACGGTTTTATCAATGTTTACAGCGTAACCCGGCCAGGGAACCATTTTCAAAATTTATCTGCCCCGCCATGCCGCTGTGCCCGACAAGATGCCGGACCGGAGTGTTCCCCCATTCCCGCAGGCAGGGGAGAGACCATCCTGGTTGTGGAAGATGAATCCGATATCCTGGAAATGCTTCAAACCATCCTGCAAACCCTGGACTACAAGACGCTGTCAGCAGCCACGCCCGGACAGGCCATTCACATTGCCCGGGCACATCTAGGGCAGCATTCATCTTCTGCCGACCGATGTGGTCATGCCTGAAATGAACGGCAGGGATCTGGCAAAAACCCTTTCAGAAACCTCTTTGGAACCGAAAATTCTTTTATGTCCCGGTATTCAGCCAATGTCATTGCCCACCAGGGAGTGCTTGACCAGGGGGTGCATTTCATTCAGAAGCCTTTTTCCACGGTAAAGCGCTCGCCGGCAAAATCCGGGAGGTGCTGGATGACAAAATGAATCCCGGATATCAAAATGCCTCTTTTCAATAATCAAAAAAATATGGGAAAATAATAGCAACAACTGTATGAAAAAGGAACGATTTCCCCACCAGTGATAGCATACCCTGCGGAAACTGGTCGAGAAACGAGAGCCCCACAAGAACATTCATCGCGTTAGCAGATCCATTCGGACGGTTTTCCCCGGTACATGACAAGAAGATCTTTTTTACCTGATTAAAGCATGTTGAAACCGGCTTCCTTCCAGCCGGAAATTCCCTTATCCAGCACTTGAATTTGTGTGTAGCCGTCTGCCATGTATTGTGCGGCAAGCCTTGCCGCAGAGCTGTCGCCGGGTCACCCTCAGTAGAAGATGATACGGGTATCTGTTGCCAGGTCCGGCTTGAGTTTGAGAAACTCGCTCATGGGGATCGCCCCTTCCAGGTGGGCCGTATCCCTGAATTTGTCATCATCATAAATGCACACCAGAAGGGCCATTCCTTCTTCCACTGCACGCCTGGCATCTGCAGCTGAAATTTTGTTCAATTGGTTCATAAAAACCTCCTTACCACGCTGTGGATCTCAGGTATATCAAAATCATTCGACTGCCGGCTGCAGGTTCCTGCAGTCCGTCTGGTTTGATCAAGAAAAAACTTGGAACACATGCATTGCGAAATCACTACCATTATGCGATTATCATAAAAAACAAGGGGTGACAATGTTTATAATTATCATATTTCTGAATGAAACTGACCCGAAATTCCGGGCATGCAAATTGTGTATGCTGATCCTGACATCATTTGTCCTTCATCAAACTGACTGCGGCTGCCATCGCATGAACCTGCTGTCACATCATATTTATGGCATAAAAATTGCTGTTAAAATTGCCTATTGAAGAAGCCAGACCGGCTGACCGGATGTGTTATCCAAATTATATCAACAGGAGGAAACAGATGACATCACTGATTACAGATGCCAGTCGATCCCACCCGCCTGATCGCAGCCATTATCTCGGAACAAGTGCTGGAGTGTCGTCCGGGTGGAAGCCACCCACTGGTGGGGCATACTGGCCAGCGACCAGGAGATGAAACAGATCAGACAGGAGATGGCCGGCGGAGAGCCGGTCTGGTTCGTGACCCCAGGTGGGCCAAATACCTGAACCAGTTGTTCAAGGGATGGGACAAAGGGATCGCCAACGAAATTTCGCGCCAGTACCGGGTGGATGCGCTGGACGGGTCGCTATCTGGACCAGTGCTGTGGCGGAACACCCTGAGTATATTTCTCGAATACTGTGACTGGATGGGCATTCCCATGCAGGCCATATCCGGTCACCCCTTGACCGCGTTCAAAGGACTGCTCACCGACCAGCTGAAAGTGCTGGCCGGCGGGTACAGTGGCTTTACCGCATAGCGTATCCGGATATCCCGTATCCCGTTGCGTTCATGGTGAATCAATGACGTCTGTAATTATCCCGGCAGGTTTTTATTCGCGGTGTTCCTCGACAAACTGCCGGCACAATCGCGTCCTTTGGCTGGAAAATGCCAAGATGTCCTTCACACAGGACATCAGCATCCAGCGCCAGAAGCCTGTCCATGGATTTGCGGTAATCATCAAGGTCGGACAGAAAATCGTTCACTGAAAGGACCGTGCAGGTCCTGGCCGAACAGCACCTTCTTACCGGCGGACTCCACCATCACCGCAATGGATCCCGGCGTATGCCCGGGAATGTGCAGGCAATGAAAGTCCACCCCGCCAAGGGTGAGCACCGCTGTCGGCATAAAATGTTTCATACGGAGACCGGTTCGTATGTGATGCCGTCCCGCCGGCGGCGGTCCGGCCGTCATGGCCGGGTTCTTCAATGGCGGGCTGCATCCAGTGCATGGGCATAGAACCGGATTTCCGGCAAATCCCGTGACAACCGGGCACAGACAGCGGTATGATCGATGTGGCAGTGGGTCAGGATACAGTGCCGGATATCTATGAAATCCCGGCCGTTGAGGTCAATTCCCTTTGATCATGTCCAGGTCCATGCCTGCATCGATCAGCACCAGCCCGGCATCGCTTTGGTAGCTGCACCAGATAGAACCGAACAGCCACTGTCACCCACATACCAGATATTTTCAATGACCTGTTGCATTTTTTCCTCCTTTGATGCTCCGTTTCAGGGGCCGGTAGCTGGTCCACTCCCACCCGGGCACCGATGGCAGGGTCATACAGGTTCATGGATTCGGCCCAGGTCCGCCGGGCCGTTCCCCGGACAAACCCGATATACCGCCCCTGATCCAGATCCAGTGCCCGGCATCAGACGGAAAGATGCTTTTGCCGGCCATCTCCAGGGCGGTTTCAAAATCCCGCCAAAGCCGCCAGCCATCGGGCAGAATTTCCATCCGGGCATCGGTGACGCTGCTGTCTTCAGCCCACAGTTCCTGCCACCAGTCCGCTGTTTTAAAGCTGCGGCACCCATCCTCCCAGAACACCTTTCCGTTGGCCTGGGGCCGGGTCAGATGATCGGGTATGACATCCCCGATCTTCTGCATCAGTGCCGGCATCACCACCCCCAGCATCCCGTCGGGCGCAAGGAACCGGCTCAGGTATCCCAGGTACAGCACATCAGTGCCAAAATAGATACGCATCAATGGACACCACGGCATCGAAAAACCCATGCCGGAAAGGGCAGTGCATGGGCTTCCGACCGCAGAGGAAACACTTTGCCGCAACCCGGCTCTGGAGCGACACGCTGCCAGTCGCTGGTCCGGGGTGATCCACAGGTCTGTGGCCCACACTCACGTCAAGTTCCTTTGCCAGAAAAATACTGGTCATGGCCCGGCCGCACCCCGAGATCCAGGACCCGCATGCCCGGTTCCAGGGGTAGGGCCTCGCACAGCCATTCCGCCAGCCATACCGCGTTGGGCCCCATCTGGTTGTCCAGCATCCAGTCCATGTCGTACCGGCTGGACCGGGGGAACTCTTTTCTGATCAGCAGCTGATCCATATCTTTTTGATGAGTTGTCGGTCTCATCCTTAGTTCGTCTGTGTCACTTAGTTATTTGGTTACAACGTCCACCAAACCGATTTTCTTAAAAGCCGGGATCAAACAAGCCTCGCCAGAAACTGTGAAGGGGTTAAAACACAACGGTCTTCAAGGTATCCCTGGAAGAAAAACATCCGGGGTGTTTCCCTTCAATTCAAGTATTTTTTTCTGCCTTTCATGCCTTGAGCAGTTTCACGCAATGCATCGATTGATCGGGCTGTTTTGGGTGGTAATTGCCGGTGGCTTTCATACCAGTCGGCGATCAATCTTTCGTCCAGTACGACACTGGCGCGCTTCATCATCAGCGTCTACTTTAGATCATAGGTGATACGCATTGTAGCATGATTCATGTGTCTCGCCAGTCGAAGACAGCCTGGGAGAATCGACCGGGTTCAGTCAAAAGAATACCGAAATTTTTTTGACAGGGGCAATCCTTGTCAAACTGTCGACAACCCGGTAAAATCGATAATGAAACAAAAACCGAAAAAAGGAGGGTCTCATGGCGGTGTATCTGGTACAGCACGGGAAAAAGTCTGCCAACAGGAGAAGGACCCGGCCAAAGGGTTGTCTGACACCGGCCGGCAGGGGACCGAGTGAAAATTGCCGATGTGGCAAAGATGTATCAGGTGCCGGTATCCAAAATCGTGCACAGCGGGCAAGGCCCGGGCCGAACAGACGGCACGGATCTTCAGGGATATGGTAAAGGTGGATCCGTCCCTGGAGAAACTGGATGGCATCGGTCCGATAGACGATGTCGCGGATCTGGGGAACCGGATCGATCCGGAATCCAACATGATGATTGTGGGGCATCTGCCCTATATGGAGCGGCTGGTCTCCTTTCTGACGGCCGGAAATCCCTGACCTGCACGGTGATCCGGTTCCAGAATTCCGGCATTGTGTGCCTGGACCGGGATGAGAACGGCTGGTACATCAAGTGGACCTTGAATCCGCACATCGGATGACCTGGTTTTGCGGAAGCAGTGCCAGCCCAGTCAGGTTGGTGGCCATTGGGCCGCCCGGTACTTTTCCCATGGGCTGGCGAAGAACCCCTGGCCGGAGAAAAATCCACCCAGTAAACCGATCCTTTCCGGATCACCATTCCTGTCCCTCCCGGGAACCGGTCTGATCAAACCAACGGGTCCATTCCAGCTGCTCTTCCTGGATACTTATGAAGATCTCTTGTGTCAAGAGATCTTCTTTTATCATCTCCTTGGTTTATAATATAAACAATTGTCTTGGGGTGATGGACAGCATTTCACAGGATGAATCCGTGACGCGAACCATATCTTCCAGTTTCACGACACCTAAATCAGGATGGGTCAAATGAATTTCGATCGTCAGTACCATATCCTGTGACAGCCTAAAATTTGAATCCTTTGCCAGGGTGGGCGGTCTAGTGGCGTCAGCCCAATACCGGAAGCGGCTCTCTTTGGCCAAACCAAAAAGCAATCCTCAACCCCCAATTTTTGTGTCATATCCCGTCGCTGGTAAACACATCATTGCAGGTCACCCCGGGCCTAATGGTGAAAATTGCGCTATCACTGGATTTCTAGTTCCGAAAAAATCAGACAGCCTGTGAGACGGCCTGCCAAGACAGTAGGTCCGTGTCTGGTCACAATGATACCCCTGATAACAGGTAGGTATATTGCCGTTCATCGCCAATATCGCCTTTTTAAATTATCCGATTCGATAGCCAGCAGGGATCTGCAGGGCCTAAACAACAGTACGGCGTCGGCAAATCCCGCTGACCTTCAAAAGATTCTCTCCAAGGAAGATTGGGACACCGGCTGATATAAAATCAAAATGCCGCATGGACAATACCCCCTCATGACCGTTTTTTCTGTGGGCGTATTCGATTTCAGCAGCAAGATCAAGTTCGGTCATGGCAGGTTAAAGATTTATCTTCACCCGTTGATGTCCCAGATCCATGATCCGGCATGCCTGTTCAATCAAGCCTGTTTCATTTTCATCCTTAATAATCGCTTGTTGAAAATCAATTTGAGCACATCAGACAATTCAAATCCGGTAAAAATAATGATCAGTATAATCCTGCGGAACGTATATAGGTTCCAGCCCTATTTTTGCCGCTGGATATCCCGTAGTCTGAAAGCCATTGAGAAGCGCTGCATTAGAATCGCCGCCGTCCATCGAGCGTTCAGGCTGATGAAGGTTCCCTTCCGGACAAAATCAAAGGCCCTTCTCTGACCATGAGGCTGTAACGACTTTGGGTAAGACGAAAATCCGGTTAGGCTGTTCAATATAGTAAAAGACATCCCCCTGGATAAAATCGACCAACAGCATGAATATTACTTTTGCTGGGCCGTACTGAAAAACCGAAATCCTGTTTTTTTCCGATGAAGGGTTCATAATATCCTTCTGTAAGTGTAGTAAGTTTAAAATAAAAACCGGTCGGTATATTTTATTCACCCACAAATTCCTCAATTCGTCTTCCCTGTTTAACGATGCTATGTAATGACAAATTTGTAACAGCGTAACATCAATGATCCCTTTGTCATGGGTTGAGGCATATCATGCAGCGCAACCATTAATGATCACAATAAAGCAGAGACATCTTCAATGTACGTCAACACCTGGTTTAAGCGTTCTTTCTTTTCTTCCGGCTTGGGCGACCGGTGGCCAGCACATATGGAAAAACGCAAACGCCTCTGGACAATGTCTGCTTTTTGTTTTATTAACAGACAACTCCACCCATCATGTTAGAAAAAAACATCCGCCTTTAAAAACATCTGCACCTAAGTATCCGTTAGACGTTGGACAGTGCTTTTCTCTTCCAGAACGGATTTCTTCTTCCGGTCCTTGAAATACGATTTTTGAATCTCCACGGCCCGATCATAGGCAGCTTGCCAGATTTCATCCTTGCTTTTGAAATGACCGTACAGACCGCCTTTTGTCAGTTGTGTCGCTTCAAGAATATCGTTTATGGAGGTATTGTAATATCCTTTCACGCTGAAAAGTTGCAAAGATTTTTCAACAATATTTTCTTTTGTCTGGGTTCCTTTTGAAAGCATTGATCTCTCCAAATAAAATACCAACCAGTTTGTTTTTTCATATTTCTTTTTTTCGTGGTTGTCAATAAATCTTCTTAGGATCATTCAGAGGGGCAGCAGCACCTCAAAAGCGGTGCCGTGGGGCTGGATATCCTTGACCTCCACCAGGCCCTGGTGAGCGGTGGCGATCACTTTGACGTTGGCAAGTCCCAGGCCGGTACCGATGATTTTGGTAGTGAAGAAGGGTTAGAAGATCTGGGGAGTGATTCTCTGGCAATGCCTTTGCCGTCATCCTGATGCGGATCACCGGCAAGGGATCTGTGCCGGTTTCCCGCAAGAAGGTGGTGATCAGGATGTGGCCGGCATCACCCACAAAATGGCCGGCGTTTTCGACAGCAGGTTGATGACCAGCTGTTCCAGCTTGGGCCTGTCCGCCAGGATGCCGGGCAGGGTATCGTCCTTCTGGATGGTGACGGTGCTGTAGCTGGTAAACAGCAGCTCGGTACACCGGCGGATCACCTGGTTGATGTCTGTTTTTTTCAGGTCCAGGGTCATGGGCTTGGCAAAATCGAGCAGCTGCTGAAGAATGGTTTCCAGACGGTCGATCTCCCGTTCGGATATGACCAGGCGGCGCTTGTCATTCAATAAAGGCCTGGTTTTTTCCCAGGATCTGGAGGTCGTCACCGCGATATGGCGACGGATTGCGGATCTCATGGGAAAGGGAGGCGGTCAGATGCCCGATATAGGCCATGCGCTCCATTTTCCGGCTCTTTTTTTCCATCTCGACCCGCCGGGTGATGTCCCTGACAATGCACAGATGATGGGCCTGGCCCTTGAACCAGGAGGGCTTGAAATTGATCTCCGTGGGAAGGCAGGCGCCGTCACGGGTTTTGCGCAGGTATTCAAAGGCTTCGGGTTCAATCGTATCGACGGCGCTGTCAGCGGTATCGCCGGTGATGATCTGTTTCACCCGGTCCCGGTTCTTTTCTGCCACAAAGGTGAGAAACGACTGCTGCAAAGCCTGGTTCGGGGTCACACCGTGGAGTCTGCAAAAAGCCGGGTTCACGTATTCGATCTTTTCCCGCTGAGCACAGGTATCCGTCCTGGATCTCCTCCACCAGGCGCCGGTACTGCTGTTCTGATTCCTTGAGCGTCCGAGGTCCGGGCCGCCACATCCTTTTCCAGGCGCCGGGCGTAGTCCTTGAGATAGGTTTCGTGCATGTTTTGAAAATGGCTGGAAAACCGGTGGATGGTGTAGGCAAGGCCCTGGTTGACGGCCTCTATATTTTTACCCAGCAGCGCTTTGGGGATTGCTCCACCAGATGGGATTAGCAATTTCTCGGAACAGCTGAAATGCCTTTTGCACGTCTGCCAGAGGAAAGCCGGCCTCCAGCCTATATCCGGGTGATTTCACTGATAAAATGGTTGATGCGGGTGTAGTCGTTATCCCGCAGAACCTGGCAGAAGGCATAATTCGTGGCAGTTGTCTGGGCCAGCTCTTTTCGGGGCCGCCGGACATAGTGGGCTGACACATTTGTATGCAGCCGTTCCTGCCACTCTTCCAGGATCCGGTCCCGGTGCAGGGATAAAAAAACGTTCCAGGAAAACGCGTCGTCCATGGTGGGACCCGGCAGTGGCAAAAGCGGCAGATCATGACATCACGCCTGGCTTTTTTCGGTGATTTTACGCACTTCACTGTCTCTGACACTCCCGGCGCAGCAGTTTGCCCACCTTGGATTTCGGCAGCATGTCCCGAAACTCCACGTATCCCGGCACCTTGTCAGGAAGCCAGGTGGTCGGCACACCATTTGATCAGCTCCACCCCGCCCACGCCCCGGGCATCTTCCTTGAGCACCACAATGGCCTTGATGCGTTCTCCGGCTTTTTCATCCCGGCACCCCGATGACACATGCATTGATCACCGTGGGATGGTCCTGGAGAACCGCCTCGATCTCCGAGGCGGACACCCGGTATCCCTTGTGCTTGATGATATCCGCAGACCGTTCCATGTAGACCAGTTCCCCGTCCGGCCGGCAGGACACATAGTCTCCCATGCGGCAGTACACCTTGTCATTGACCTTGATATAGGTTTTTTTGGTTTCATCGGGCTTGCCGTAATATTCTTTCATGGCATAGGGAGAGGACACAAACAATTCACCGCTTTCTCCGTCTTCCACACATTCTAAGGTCACCGGGTCCACCACCATGCACTCACGGCTCTGCAAAGGATACCCGATGGAACCCGAAGACGGCTCGGACCCGATTCTGCTGTAGGTCACATGACCCACTTCCGTGGACCCGTACACCTGGTAGATGGGCAGGCCATAGGCTTCCTTGAACCGGTTCATCACCTTGCCGGGCAGTACATCCCCGCCGCAAAAGCAGTATTTCAACGATGACAGGTCATATTGGTCCACCCGGTCGTTTTCCAGGATCATCCGGTACAATGCCGGGACCCCCAAAAACCACCGGGGTCTGTATCGATGGATGGATTCCAGGATGGCATCCACCTGGGGCTGGGGCATGAGCACCACCATATTGCCCTTGTTCAGGCCGATGGCCATGAAAAACCCCAGGGCCATGATATGGAACAGCGGGTTGATGGCGATATACACATCTTCCCCTTCTTTTAAATGGTCCCCTGCCACATCAAAGGTCACATCATTGATATAGGAAGTCGCCCCATATGGTTGCCCGGCACCCCTTTGGGAAATCCCGTGGTACCGCCAGGTGTAAAGAATATAGGACAAATCCTCTCTGGGATTGAGCATCGGCTTGTCAGCTATGGGGGATGCCTTGGTCAGAGAGGTAAAAGGCAGGATCCTGTGATCATAGGAGACCTTGCCTGAAGGCACCTTGTCCAGGATCACTCCCATGGCCCGCTTCCACGCCGGCAAAAGATCGGTGAGGTTGGTGACGATGGCTTCCTTCAGATCGGTTGTGCCAAAGGTTTCCTGGACATACCCGAAATTGGTGTCCATGCAGATGATGGTCCGGGCACCGGAGTCCTTGATCATATAGGCGATTTCATGGGAGGTGTAGATGGGAGACACCGGCACCATGACAGCGCCGGCCTTCTGGATGCCCAGAAAGGCGACAATCCACTGGATGCAGTTGGGGATGTACAACAGCACCTTGTCACCCCTTGCAATCCCCAGCTCCACAAGCCCGCCGGCAAACCGCTCGCTCAAGTCATACAGCCGGCTGTAGGAAAACCGCTCTCCCAGGTATACCACAGCTGTTTTTTCCGGGTAGGTCCGGGCCATGAGATCAAATCGTGAATAGGACAGTTCTTTTTCCAGGGGTATTGCATCGACCATGGGTGGGCTCCTTTTATGACATGCCGAAATAGGCGGATTTAAGGTCCGGGTTGTCCATGAGTTCCGCTCGGGTGCCTTCCATGACCGCAGCCCCGTTTTCCAGAATATAGGCATAATCCACAATGGGAAACACCGGCCTGGCATATTGCTCGGATACGATGATGGAAATATCGCTTTGCTCCTGGATCTTTTTCACGGCCCTGATCAGGATGGCCTGCATCAGAGGGCTCAAGCCCATCAGCGGCTCATCCAGGAGCAGGATTTTGGGCTGGGCCATGAGGGCCCGGCCGATGGCAACCATCTGCTGCTCTCCCCCGCTTAAAAACCCGGCCAGGCGTTTTGTCATTTTCTGCAATGCAGGAAACAATGTCATGACATAGTCCAGGCTCACCCGGGCCTGGGTCTGGTGGCCAGATGCCCGCCGATGCGCAGGTTTTCCATGACCGAACTTTCCTTGAACAGACGACGGCGTTCCGGACACAATACAATGCCGGCACGGGCACGGTCGCTGGGTTTCATGTCCATGATATCCGTGCCCTGGAAGGTGAGCTGTCCGGTGAGGGTGATCCGTTCACCGCCGGCCATTTTTTCTTTTTGCGAATGTCCAGCATGATACCGGAAAGTGAATACATCAATGTCGATTTGCCCGCAGAATTGGCCCCAAAACCCCCACGATCTGGTTGTCCCGGCAGGAAATGCTGATGTTGTTCAATGCCAGCATGTTTTCGTAAAACACCATCAGGTCCGTGGCTTCAAGCATAGGTCATGACCTCCTCGATTTTTTCAGATCCAAAATAGGCTTCCTTGACCTGTTCATTTGCCATGACCTCGTCCGGGGTCCCTTCCACCAGTTTTTCCCCGAAATTGAGCACCATGACCCGATTGGCCACCTGGAACAATTCCCGCAGCCGGTGTTCAATCATGACAATGGTGATACCGTCATCCTGGATCCGCTCTATCAACGGCACCATGGAAGCGATTTCGCTCATGGAGAGCCCTGAAAAATCTCGTCACAGATGATGACTTCCGGCTGAAGCGCAAGGCACCGGGCAAGTTCCAGGCGTTTCAGATAGCCCGTGGGCAGCGTGGAAGTGGTTTTAAAAGGGAATATAGGAATCTCTTTCAAACCCGATTTCCTCCAGAATATCAATGGCAATGGTCTTGCGGTCACCCAGGCGGCCGCCGCCGCGCCATCCACCGGTACGTTTGGCCCTCGGAGAAAACAGCGGGATCACCAGGTTTTTATAGGCCGGCAGGCTGTAGTAGGGCCGCATGATCTGGAATGTTCTGGTCACCCCCATATCCGCAATTTTATGGGGTTTTTTGCCGGTGATGTTTTTTCCCTTAAAATAAATCCGGCCGGATGTCAGAGAGATGAACCCGGTGATGGAATTGACAATGGTGGTTTTACCGGAGCCGTTGGGACCGATGATGCCCAGAACATCGCCTTGAAATACATCCAGGTTCACCTCCCGCAATGCGGTGACACCGCCGAAGACCTTGGAAACATTTTCCATGCGTAAAATGGGCTGGTCCTGCTTTGTATTCATATCTGGGTCCACCTTTCAATCTGTTCGTATTTTCTTTTTGCAAATGCCATGATGCCGTCACTGCGGAACAGGATGAACGCCACCAGGATGCTGGCGTAAAACACGATGCGCAGGGTTCCGAAATCCCGCAGCAGTTCAGACACCGGTACCAGGATGAGACACCCGATCACCGGCCCCACCAGGGTACCGGCCCCGCCGATGACGGTTGCGGCAATGGGCAGGATGGAAAAATCCAGGGCAAACTGGGAAATACCCGACCACATGTAGATATGGGTCAGGCAGGCCCCGGCCAGGCATCCCATGCCGGATGCAATAAATACGGCCATGGCTTTGTAATAGGTGATATTGATGCCTGATGCCCGCACGGCCTGATCATTGTCCATGACAGCCGTAAAAATCAGGCCCCTGTCCGTGGTCACCAGCCGCCGCAGCCCGAACACAAAAACCAGCAGAATGCCCACCACAAAATATTGCTCCACAAAAGCAGAAGGAAAACTGTCTATCCCCAGGATGCCGTCGGTGCCGCCGAATATATCAAAGGCCTCGATGATCCGTGCCATGAACAAGGGATACATCAATGTGACAATGGCAAAATACACCCCGCGCAACGGCAGGCAGGGCAACAGCAAAAGGGTGCAGAAAGCCCCGCCTGCAATCGCGGCCAACGGAATGGTCAGCACCGGAGGCATACCGAAATAGGCATTGAAAATGCCGGCGATATAGCCCCCGGTACCGATGAAAAACGCCCCGCCCAGACAGACCAATCCCACGTAATGGGCCAGAAAATCAAAACTGATGGCCACAATGGCGTAAATGCAGACAATGGAGATAACCCGCTGCCAGTACATTCCCGGCATGAGAAAAGGCAGGGACAACAGGCCGGCTATCAATATAAACCGGGGGGCAATCAGGTAGGCCATTTCCCGCCATGACATCAACGCATACAGGCCTTCGGAGCGTACCTTGATTCCTCGGTCAATCCGTTCTTTTCTTCTCGTTTGTGAACTCATACCCTATCTTCCAGTTCTTTTTGCTGGCCGAACAGGCCGGATGGTTTCAGGATCAGGGTCAGGATAATGGCAAGAAGGGCCACCACCATCTGAAAATGCGACCCGATGAAGACGACAGTGAGGATCTGGGCATACCCGATAATAAACGCGGCAAAAAACGCCCCGATCCAGGATCCCAGCCCCCCCACGATGCAGACGGCAATGGACATGATCAGCACATGATACCCGGATTCCACCACTATGTTGCCCAAAGGGGAGGATCATGGTGGCGGCCACACCGGCCAGGACTGCGCCGAACCCCATGGCCAGCATGGCCATGAAATCCGAATCAATGCCCAGCATCAGGGCGGCCCGTTCATCCTGGGCCATACCCTGGAGTGCCAGCCCCAGTTTGGTAAAACGGGAACAGCCACAGCCCGCCCACCAGCAGAATGCCCACGATCACCATGATGATCCGGTGATAATCCACAGGCACCCCGCCGATGAACACCATGCCTTCCATGAACACGGGAAGGGTATGAGGTCATTCCCCGAAAACCGCCGTAGCGAAGACCTTCCAGGATGGCCAGACCGATGGCATAGGAACTTATGATCTCAGAAAATATTCATGCCCCCGGACACGGATCAAAATGAACCGGTACATGAGGATGCCCAGGATGCCGTTGACCGCAAGGGAGAGAAAAATGGCCACCACATAGGGCAGCCCCAATTTCTGAAAGCATGGTCCAGGTGACGAATCCGCAGATGATATACAGCGCACCATGTGCAAAATTGGGCACCCGGCAGATGCCGTAGACCATGGCAAAGCCCAGTCCCATGAGGGCCAGGGACACGGAATTGATGGTTCCGTACACAAGAATTTCCATAACACACTTTTCCCTTTTCAGTACCACCCATGCCCTGACGGGCACAACAAAACATGAGAAGTAGTTAGTGGTTAGTAGTCAGTGGCCAGCCTGAGTAACCAGCAGGAAAGATTCTGTATTTATTATTTGAAAGCCGTTAGCTGTTAGCTATTAGTACGCAATTATTCGCTTCCAGTAAACAAAATTTTCCCTGCTGTTACCACCGGCTAACGCTTTCATACTTTGTTGTGCCCGCCAGGGCATGGGTGTTATGAAAGCCGTCAGTACTCAGCCAACCACTAACAGCTAAAAGCTAACCGCTAATTGCTTCCCCCTATTCATTCATCCAGGGTGGCAGCAAGATTTCGCCCATGGCAATGCTTTTGGGATACACCACCACCCGTTTGCCGTCCTGCCACTGGAGAATAGAGCCCACAGCCCCTTCTTTTGGATCTGTTGACGGGATGACCTGGTGGGTTTTGGGATCAAATCTGAGCCTGCCGTATACCCCCACCATATCGATCTGCTCCAGGGCGGTCACCACCTTGTCCGAATCAATGGTGCCGGCCCGTTCAATGGCATCTTTCAGAGCATATACCGCCATGTAGGATGAGGAAGATCCCAGGCCTTCCGGTTCCACCCCCCATTTTTCTGCATAGGCGTTGTAGAATTTCATGGTCCAGGGAGTGGCTTCCGAAGGGGCGTTGCCGGCATTTACCACGTTGCACAACGTATATTCGCCCTTGCCTTCGGTGGCATCCCAGAATCCGGGCTGTTCTGCGGCAGCCAGGGTGGAGCCGAAGGGCAGGGCCGGGATTTTCAGGTCATACCACTGCTTGAGCAGGATGGCGCTTTCGGGCATATCCATCCAGATGTTGATGATTTCAGATCCCGTGGATTTTACTTTCAGCAATGCCATGGAAAAATCGGTGGCACCGGTGGGGAAAATTTCCGTGCCCGTGACTTCAAACCCTTTGGAAGCGGCCACTTTGCCCATAACCTCGGCCGCTCCCCTGGCATGGGACACATCCTGGGCCATGATAAACACCTTGGTCAGGCCGTATTTTTCCTTGAGATCTGCGAAATTGGCGATGATTTCACCAATGAGATTCACCGCTTCCCCATGAATCCGGAAAGCGTATTTGAATTTGTCGTAATTGGCTTCCACTGTTTTGTGGTATTTGGGGGTAAGGACCCCGGATGTGACAATGGAGACCTTTTTGTGCTTGGACAGAAGGGACAGAGCCGCCAGCGCCGCTTCGGACCGGTTGGGACCACCCACGATGAAATCCGCTTTTTTGCTGAGGATCAGCCGTTCCACCGCCATAAGGGCCTCGCTCACCGGCACCCCGGGTTCCAGGTCCCGGGTGTCGATCACTTCCACGGCAAAGGGGCGTTTTTCACCCCCCACGGACACGCCGCCCTGGGCATCGATCTCATCCACTGCCAGCCGGATGCCCCTTTCCGCATCCCAACCGTACAGATAGGCAGTGGACAGCGGTGCTCCCAGGATAATGGGTTTGGCGGCAATGGCATTACCGGACCACAAAAACATCCCCACTGATACCAAAAGGGCAAACCAGTACACCTGACCTGATACGTTTCATACCTTTTTCTCCTTATGCTTAAAACGGTATCATGATTGATACGTTTTTTCTGGCCTTTATTTTCCCTGCACAATGGGGAAGTTCAGCAGGAGGCAACGTTCCGGTTGTAATCAATCGTCCCCCATACAATGGTACAATGTGTTGTGCAATATGGTTTTATTTTCAATCTGTTTTTATTCTACTGTAGCAAATAATATGCCGCAATTGGTTGAAGAAATCAAATAAAATAAATCGCCTTCATACACAAGGGGATCAGCCCTTTTCTGTTGTATCCTCAGCAAGCGGTCTTTGTTGCCGCCAGGTCTTGATAGAAAAAAATTTCCATGTGCATGGCAAATTTTTTTACATGCGGTCTCAACCGGGGTGGATATTCGGTATTTTTTAATTTTGCTGCGCAGGGTGGGCAGGGTGATCTGCAAAAGCCTTGCGGCCCGGGATTTATTCCAGTCAAGCTGGGCAAGGGTTCTGGCAATATGTTTTTTTTCCACATGGGCAAGGGAGAATGATTCCAGGCCTGCAACCGGTTCTGACCGGTGCTGGTTCAAAATTTTGTCAATATCCTCCCTGAGCAGCACATTGCCCCGGCATCCTACCAGCGCCTGCTACAATGGTGTTTTCCAGTTCTCTGACATTGCCTTTCCAGCGGTGTCTGCGCAGCTGTTCCATGACCCCGTCCTGGATTTTGGTCACGGTGGTGCCCAGCTCCCGGTTGATTTTATTTAAAAATGCTTCCCCCAGAAACGGCATATCAGACAGCCGTTCTTCCAGGGACGGCAAAATGGTAAACACCTTGAGACGGTAATACAAATCCTGCTTGAACAATCCCTTGTCCACCAGTTTTGCCAGATCCTGGTTGCAGGCAGCCACGATGCGGCAATTGGATTTCAGAATATGAGAGCCCCCCACCCTTGTATATTCTTTTCGCTGGAGAAATCCCAGCAGCTTACCCTGTATTTTCAAAGGAAGCTGGGAAATTTCATCCAGAAAAAGAATGCCGTTTCCGGCCAGTTCAATTTTTCCTTTGGTGGTGTGGTCTGCGCCGGTAAACGATCCTTTTTCATGGCCGAACAGTTCGCTTTCAATGATGGTGTCTACCACGGCAGAGCAGTCAAACACGATAAACGGCTCCTCCTTGCCGGCACAGTTCATATGGATCGCCCGGGCCGTGAGTTCTTTGCCTGTGCCGGTTTCGCCCTGGAGCAGCACATTCACCTGCCGGGTGCACACCAGGCCCATCATTTTAAAAACATGCCGCATTTTTTCACTTTTCCCAATAATCACCAGGGGATTGGCTGTATCTGTAAACGTTTGTAACGACGGGGTTTTTTGATCTATTTCAATAATGCGGACAGCCCTGTCCACTGCCTGTTCCACCTGATCGATATCCAACGGTTTATGGATATAGTCAAATGCCCCGGTTTTCATGGCCACAATGGTGGTTTCCATATCCTGAAAAGCGGTGATCATGATAATCTTGGCAGGCATATCCTTTTGCACCATGGATTTTAAGATATCCAGACCATTTGTGTCCGGCAGCCGTATATCAAGGATCACCACCCGGGACGTTCTTTTTCAAACAAGGCCATTCCCTTTGTTCCGGTATCAGCGGTCAATACGGTCAAACCCTTTTCTTCAAAAAACATGCGCAGGGTTTCAAGAATGGATGATTCGTCATCGATTACCAGAATTTTTGTCACAGGAATCCCCACATCAATTTACGGTACACAGATATATCGGAAAGTCGTATGCGCATTTGCCCCTGGATGTCAAGCGTGCCTGAAATTTGTTACAAAGCGATTGCATGAAAATCATTACGCTATTTTGACAAGGCACTGTGCCCCTGGCGTTCCTGCTCTCGCCTGAGATCCTTGAGGGCTCTGACAGTCCTGATGCAGGAACGCCAGGGGGCTTTTCCAGAATAATGGCGGGATTGGTATGCAACTGCCCTGAAATTTGTCATTAGGATATTGTTTAGGGGTGTGGTATAATATTGGGCATGATGTTGCGACTGAAAACTGACAATGGCTATGGGAAAAATAACAGATTAACGCGGGAAACCCGCAATCCAGATACCCCTCCTCATTTTCTTGTTTTTGTTGACAGAAACTTAAGGAGTAAGGCACTAATCTGATAATGAAAAAAAAATTACTGGTTGCCGGGGCTGTCATTCTGATCTGCCTTGCCGCAGTGATGGCAGGTCTTTACGGGTACAGCCGCACCGATCATGCAAAAAAACTGCTGGTGGATCAGATAAACACGCTGATTCCCGGCACACTGAGCGCAGAACGTATTGATGTGCTGGCAGCTGGATCATTTCTTTGGCTGGAAAACTTGCAGCTCCAGGACCCGCAGGGAAACACCTGCCTGGCATTTGATGCTCTCAGACTGAATATCCGGCTCAGTGCCCTGTTTGATAAGGTTCTGGAAATAGAAAACCTGCAGATCGACCGCCCCAGGGTCAATATTGCTGCTGACGGCAGCGGCAGGATAAATATAATGGATGCCCTGGTTGCCGGGGATGATGCTCCGGAAGATATCCCGGCTGACGACCAGAGCGCAACCGGGATCCCTTTGAATGTACAGATTAGAAAGGCCGGGATCAAAAACGGCTCTTTTGCCTTTTCTGATCCTGCAAACACTGTTTCCGCCGCAGCCGTAAACATTGCAATATCAGATGCTGATCTGGTGCAACAGACAGCAAAAATTTTTATCAACATCAGCGGCATCTCCCTGTCCAATGCCGGAAACAGCCCTTGATATCAGACACCTTTGCAGCGTCCGGTGCCCTGAAAGACAATGATCTGGCTGACATTGCCATTGACCTGGATTCAGACCTGTGTGTTCTCACAGCCAGCGGGATCTGTGCAAGATATTTTCAAAACCTTTGAAATGGATCTGGCACTTGAGGCAGCAGCACAGCTTGCCGCGGTGTCACAGATATCACAAAACATGCCGGATCTGGCGGGCACCGTGGATCTGGCAGTAACCGGAAAAGGATCTGTGAACAACCCGTCTGTACAGCTGCAGATTACGGGACGGAACCTGGAAATGGACCAGACCTTTGAAAAAGGCAGCCTGGATATCACAATGGATCTGACTGAACAGGTGCTGACCATTGCACAGGGACAGGTAAACCTGCTGGGCAGCCGCATGGATGTTTCCGGATCAACGGATCTGTCACTGCTTTTTCCTGAGGGATTTCTGCACCCGGCCCGGGATATGGACCATCTGGCCTATGCGGTGTCATTTGATCAACAGGGGGGATTTTGCCCGACTGGCCCCATGGATACCCGGATTTTCCGGACAGTTTTCCGCCCGGGGCCGCATCCGGGGCGAAGGGATCTCTTTGGACACCCTTGCGGCAGAATATGAACTGGCCCTTTCTCTCAAAGAGTTTACACAGGACCAGGCAACAACAGACCCCATGGATGCGGATGCCCGTCTGTCCGGGGAAATCAACAACCTGCGCTGCACCCTGGACACGCTGACGCTGGATACCCAAATCCTGCAGGCAGAAGCGTCCGGCTGGTACCATATGGGAGAAAACACCCTGGATATGGATATTTCCCTTGCCGCGGAAGACCTGGATGCCGCCACCCGTGCCTTTGGACTTTTTCCGGTCACAGGAGAACTGACAGCAGCGGTCCATGCTGCCGGGTCGGCTACCGCTCCGGATATCACCGCCGCACTGGCAGGAAAGGATCTTGGCGCCGCCGGGATCATACTGGACCTTGTGGATGTTGAAGCGAAACTGGGCAGCACCGGCTGGGCTGACATATCCCGGTTCCGTGTCCAGGGAAAGGAAATGCAATCTGGCGGCTTCCGGCACAGCCCACATTTTTGACAGGGGATTCACCCCCAAAGAGGTGATCCAGATATCCCTGAAAACCGCCGGACAGATCAATCCCGGACAATTTCTTGCCCCGGCTGACACGGGAATTGACCTGCAGTATCTGGATACCGCCATCGCATTTGACCTGGATACCAATCTGGACTACACCGTCGGCACCCCCCTTGATACAGAAGGATTGCAGCACATAAAGATCCCCCTTCAAAAAATCGGGGCACAGATTGACCTGGGTGAAAAAACCCTGTCCGTATCCCTGGAAAATATGGCGGAGCTTGCAGCTGCCCTGGACATGAAAAAAAACACCTATACAGCTGACCTTGATTTCAAGCGCAGTGATTTCGGACCCTTGCTGTCGGCAGCCGGCATCACCGGTATTCATGGAAGCATTGACGGATACATCCGGGTTGCAGGCAGACTGCCGGCTGATCTGCCGCCCCCGGTTGCAGACCAGCTGGATGCGGTAAACGGCAGCCTCACGGTTGCCGCTGATGTGGGGGGGACGGTGGACACTCCTGTAATCAATGCAGACATGGCGCTGAACGATCTGGCCTGGCACCTGCCGGAACCCCGGATCGATGTTTCAGATCTCAACGGCCGGATTGTGCTCTCCCGGACCATGTCCGCATCCATGATCTCAAAACCCGGCTCAACAGCGGTCAGATCTCTGTGAACGGTGATGCCGGTTTTTCCGGCAGCATGCTGCAGACCTGCCGCCTGTCGCTTCAGGCACAAAACCTGACAATCCCGAAGGCAGACAGACCACAAAAAACCGATCAGATACTGATATTTGATCTGGCATCTGATCTTGCCCTGGATCTTGCGCCTCCGGGGCTGCGCCTGGAAAAAAACGGCAACAGTGCCTTTTCTCTGCCGGTGAAAAAGATACGCGCCCTGATCGATCTGGGAAAAACCCGGATAGACTTGGAAGCGGGCAGCACCATTCATCTCTCCGCCGGTCTTGACCCGAAAAATGCGCTTTATGACCTGGATCTGACATTTGACAACACCCTGGTGGCACCATTTTTACAGACCGCCGGTTTCACCGGGGCTGCCGGCACCCTGACCGGGCAGGTGACCGCCAAAGGCGATATGGCAGATGTGATACCCGGCCATATGCTGGAGACAGCCACAAAGGCTGCCGGCACCCTTTCTGTTACCGCGGATATCAAAGACAGGGAAAAAACACAGACAAAACAGATGGATATGGCCCTGGCCCTTTCAGGCGAAAAGATCATCCTGCCGGTGTCATCCACACCCGGCAGCACAGAACATCTGTTTGTGGACATGCTGGAATCCGACCTTGATATTCACCTGGATTTTGCCGGGGCTGCCGCACCTGCCGCTGCAGCTGATTCCTCCGGCAGTCCCTTGGCTGCATCCCAAGACCGCATACCCCTGAAAAACCTCCAGGCGGTCCTGGATCTGAACAGACCGGCAAAAAAAAACACAGACCCGAAAACCCTGGACCTGTCCGTGACCCTGGACCATGCAACCGGTCTTTCAGCATCTTTCACCCCGGATACCAAAGATTATGATCTGGACCTGACGTTCACCAACACCCGGCTGGACCGTTTTTTGGAAACCGCCGGGATTCGCGGTATACAGGCGGAGGTCAACGGACATATGCTGTCCCGGGGCCGGGTCAACATCCTGCTGCCCCGGAAATCACAGACAGCCTGAAGCCGGCCAGCGGTACTGTCACCCTTGATGCAGACCTGGACGGCACCTTTGCCCAGCCGGATGTAAATGCACAGCTTACCCTGGCGGACCTGGCGTATCCAATTCCCGGGATCAATCTTGCCATATCCGGGCTTAGCGGCGCGGTCAGCCTGTCCAACCACCATCTGACCATTGAAAACATGGGGGCAGATCTGGGCCAGGGCCGCCTGGAGATGTCCGGGGACCTGGCACTGGAAAAATTTATCCCGGTATCCGGCCAGGCCCGGCTGACAGCAGAAAATATTGCCATTTCCCTGGAAGATACGGCAGAAATCGCCTTTGATACGGATATGACATTTTCCGGCACCCGGGAAAAATCCGCCATAGCCGGCACCATACTGCTGATCAAAGGAGAATACTACAAGGACTTTGCCTTTGATCTGGCAGAGGCCCTGGAGAGCCGGAAAATGGCTGCGGCAAAAGAAAGCACAAAAACCGAACCGCAAAATCCCATGATGGAAAACACCACCATTGATATTGATGTGGATTACAAGGACCCGTTTGTGCTGGACAACAACCTGGCTTTCATCACTGGTGGAACCCAATGTAAAATTTCCGGAACACTGCGCAATCCTGTGGTTACAGGGCGGGCCCAAATCCTGGAAGGTACGGTGGTGTATCAAAAAAGAGAATTTGAGATTGAAACAGGGATCATCGATTTTGTGGACCAGTTCCAAACCGATCCGGAAATCACGCTGCATGCAACCAGCAACATACGCAAATGGACGATCCACATGGACATCAGCGGAAAAACAAACAACCTGAGATTCCGGCTCTATTCTGATCCGGCACTAACCCATGAGGATATTTTGTCCCTGCTTGTGATCGGCAAGACCACCGGGGAACTGGGGCAGGGGGGCGGCTCCTATACCGGCATTTTTACCGGACAAAGCCTCAGACATGGTCAGCCAGGGGGTGCAGTCATCCACCCCGCTGGATGAATTCAAACTGGGGCTGGATGAATCCGGAGACCAGGGGGCGAATGTGAATGTCACCATGGGCAAACAGCTGTCAGACCGCTTGAAGGTCATCTATTCCATGCAGACGGAAGATGAGGAGACCATCCATACCAATGCCGCGGAATACAAAATGCTGGAAAATGTCCTGCTCAGGGCGTTCAATGATTCTAAAGGTGATTTCGGTACGGAAGTCACCCTCAAACTGGAGTTCAGATAACCGATGATTCATTTCGCTGACAGACCATATTTACAGAAGATGGCCGGGCCGGGCATTGTTTTTTTTCTTGCAGTGCTGTGGCTGTTTGTGCTGTGCCATTCCAGCCGATGCCGGCGACAGCCGGCCGGTCATCTCAGAGATCCGTGTGGAGATTTTGGGCGGGACCGAAAAAAGACAGGAAAAATTGCGGTCCATGGCCATGGAAATGATCCGGTTGCAGCCGGGCAGCATCTTCACAGCCCGGGATCTGGACACCACGATCACCCTGTTGAAACAGACCGGGCAGTTCAGCCGGATTGATGTGCCGGACCAGGACATGGATGCCCTGTCCATCCCCCTTGTTTTTCGGCTGACCCGGTTATGGTGGTCCGGAAGATAACCGTTGACGGTGCCTTTCCAGTATTCAGCAATGCGCGTTATCAAGGCCACTGATTATCGCTACAGGCAGTGCCTTTGTTCCGGATCATGTGGAAAAAAATGTTCAGGCGGTCAAGGCCCTGATGAAGAAAAACGGGTATGTGGATGCACAGGTGGACATTACTGCCAAACCGTATCAGGGGCTGCAGACAGACATTCTGATTGACATTGAAAAGCATGTGCCCCTGAAAACCGTGAACATTGCATTCACAGGCAATAACGAGTTTTCCGACACCCGACTCAGAATGCGCATGAAATCCTATCAGCTGCCGCTGTTTTTCTGGAGCAAAGGCAAAAGAACCATCCAGAAAGAACTGGAAACAGATATCAAAAACCTTGTGGCCTATTACCGGAAAAAAGGTTTTGCCGAGGCTGCCGTCACCCATGATGTGCAAACCAATGCCGACAAAAAAGCAAACCCGGTGGACGATCCAGATAGAGGAAGGTCCGCTGTACCGCGTCTCTTTTTCCGGAAACAAAGAATTCGATGACCTATACGTTGAAAAAAAGATGTAACCATCTGGACAAAGGGAAACCGCAATGATTTCGGATTGAAACGCAGCATCAAAAACATCACAGACAGGTACCAAAAAGCCGGTTACAGGGACTGCGAAGTGTATTTTACCGCTGATACGCGAATGAAAAATGAAAAACCGGTCCGGCACGTCCAGATACACATCGATGAAAACACCCGCTATATTGTTAGATCATCTGTCATCAAAGGAACGGAATCCAAGGATGACGAGGATCTGAAACCCCTCTTGAATACCCGGGAAAAAGGTCTTTTCGTACGACGGTCCCTTTGCCCGGAACATGGTACCGGATGACACCCAAATCCTGGAAAACTATTATGACAGCAAAGGGTTTGCACAAACCCAGGTGTCTGCTGATGTGACATGGGATAAGGCGGATGAAAAAAACAGGATGTTCGGCGATGTGGTTTTTGAAGTGACCGAAGGATACCGCAGGCAGGTTACCCGGGTGACGCTTTCCGGCCTGCCTGAGATGTTTGTTTCAGACATCAGTGCAGATGCTGCAAACCCGGGAAAAAGCGCCGTTCATCCCGTCACAGGTGGATGCAGACCGCATGGCGATTCTCTCGTTTCTTGCGGAAAAAGGATTTATCTACGCAGATGTCCAGACACGCATTGAACCGGATGGCAAGGATGTTCAGGTTGCATTCCAGGTGGAACCAAACACCCGGGCCTTGGTGGGCGGGGTATGGGCATTCGGCAACTTTGATACCAAAGATTCGGTGATTCTTCGGCACAACAGCCTTGAACAGGGAGAACCGGTGTCTTTGAACCGTTTTGTTTCCCTGCAGAAAGAGATCAGAAATATCCAGTGCATTGAACGGGCGGATTTCAAAGCGGTGGGTATCCCGGGAAAACCTTGACCAGGTGTTTTTCCTGGCCGATGTGGAAGAAAAAAAACCCTATTTCTTACAACAAGCATTGGATATGACACAGCCAAAGATGCCTATATAGGGGTGTCTGCCGGCAACAGAAACCTGCTGGGAACCAACCGCAGGCTGTATCTGGATGCGCAGGTTTCCGGCATCGGGTATGATACCGTCCTGGGCATAACGGATTTTGATTTTCTGTCTCACCATATTTATTCGGATTTCAATGTATACGCCGCTGAAGAAGAACACAAAAATCAGAATTTCGGCTCCCGCAAATACGGATCTGTCGCTGACATTTGAAAAACAGCTGACACCGCAACCTGAAACTGGGCACCAACCTTCAACCTGGAATCCAGAGAACAAGTATGCCACCGGCACAACCGGAAGGGGTGAATCCAGATGTATTTGGAACCCAGAGGGATTATTGCGGCAACACCCTTTTTTCACCTGGTCTTCGGTGGACTCGTATGCAAAACCCACCAGCGGGTTCTATCTCAATGCATCTGCCGGCTATAACCGGGATATTCTGGAAAACCTGGACAATTTCATAAAATACCAGATAAAGGCCAAATATTATTATCAGCCCTTTTCCCGGCTGGTACTGGCATTTCAGGCCATGTACGGCACCATCCAGAATTTTTCAGATGATCTGGATCTGCCTGATGACCAGCTGTTCTTTCTGGGCGGGATTTCAGATGTAAGGGGGTTTGGTGAAAATAAGCTGGCAAGGGATGCCTTTGGTGATCCAGTGGGGGGCAAGACCCGGATCGCCGGTTCCATGGAAGCACGCATCGATATTGGCGGCAATTTTGAACTGCCCATATTTGTTGGATGCAGGCTCCCTGCGGGATACCACAACATCCGGCAGCGATGAAGACTTTAAATTCACCCTGGGTTCGGGTCTGTCGGTACATGACCCCTGTGGGTCCTGTGGGTCTGCTCTACGGATACCGCCTGAATCCCGAAACACGGCGAAGATTCCGGAAGAATCCATTTTTCCAGTGGGTATTACCTTTAGGCGCCCATTTGGTTCTAATTACGTCGAGATTGCGGTCAATACAAAATGATCTTGGGGAAAGAATGAGAAATAAACACGCCCACGATCACGGCAATAAGAAAAGGGAAAATGCCTTTGAATATTTTTTCCAGGGGGACCTCCTGGTCCAGAACATTTTTTGCCACCCCATAAGACCACCGTGCGCGTTGATACCTACCGGCGGGGTGGTCGCCCCATTCCGTGACCATGACGATGATGATCCCGAACCAGGATGGGGTCATACCCAGTTCCATGACCGCCGGGAAAAAAAATCAGGCACGGTCAGGGTAACAAAGGCCCAGGGCGTCCATGAAACAGCCCCCGAAAAGATCGATGAGAAGGATCACACCCAGAACGAGAACAGGTGCTATTTCCAGGCCGGACACCCAGCCTGCGATCTGGCGAAGGGATATTCTCGTGACTGTGCCAGAAATTTGCCGAAAATTACGGCCCCGGCAATGGGCATGAGCACCATACAGGACGTCCGCAAAGTTTCCATAAGGGCTTTGACAAATCCGTTCCAGGAAATCTGCCGTCGTATCACAGCAATGAGCGGGATACCGGATGCCGCCCGATGGCAGCCGCTTCAGTCGGGGTGAACAAGCCGATGAAAATACCGCCGATGACCAGGGTAAGGCCAAGCAGGGTTTTCTCCAGCACGCCAGCCGGGCTTTGAGTTTTTCAGGCCAAGGAAAAAGGATTTCTCCCCGGGGGCCCTGATCCGGGGAGAATGCTGCAACGGATATAGGATGCAGATAATAAACAGCAGGGTGACCAGCAGTGCCGGAAATATCGCCGGCCGCGAAAAGGGCGCCGATGGATTGTTCGGTAAGGATGCCGTAAATAATAAGCCACAACGGACGGGGGCATGATCATGCCGATGCCGCCGCCCGAGGCAACCGATCCGGTGGCCAGCTCGTCATTATAATTATACCGCTTCATTTCCGGCAGCCCCACGGTTGCCATGGTGGCGGCTGTTGCCGGGCTGGAACCGCATACTGCGCCGAAAGCCGTGCAGGCGGAACCCGTTGCCATGGCAAGGCCGCCCCGGATTCCGCCTAAAAATTTGTCAGCCGGCATCATACAGCCGTTTGCTGATGCCGGAATTGAATCCCAGCTGTCCCATGAGTAGTAAACGAAAGGGATGGTGGTCAGGTCGTATGAATCAAAGGTTTCATAAATGTTTCTTGATAAAAGGACCAGGCCGGCGTTTGTGCTGATACACGATAGAGAACCCCACAAATCCCACGCTGGCCATGACAAATGCCACAGGCATCCGTGTCAGAAACAAAAGAAGCATGATGAGGATACCGATGATGCCGATCAGTGTCGGGGTTCATTTTGTACGCAACTTTCTTAATTTCGTTATGTCTTGAAAAATGGTTTCCACAATGGTCACCGTGGAAACCGGCAGGGCGAAAGCCAGCAGATAAACAATGTAATAGATGGGAAATTCCAGGTTCATGGACACCTCACCCGGTGTTGTATATGTCTTCGGCGTACAGACATCATCCGCGATATCAGGCCAAACAGGATAAGGGTTCAGGGTTGCAGGGTGAAAATCTGCGATCCCAGGTCTGGGTTTTTTCCGGCAAGCAGCAGCGACCCAGGATCTCCACCCCTACGTGGCCATCCACTTTATAGGTATAGGGAAGGGCAGCCGCCACGATAATGGTGGCCAAAAATCCCGCCAGTTTCCACGGGACCGAAAATCGGGGTCTTGAAAAACCGGCCGATGACATCTACTACCGTCAACATCAGCTCATGGCGGTGAGGGCAACAGCGCCGATCAGTTTCAGAAAATCGGAAAATTTGTTCAACGCCCGGGAAATAACACGCATAATCTGCCATCCTGTTTTTAACGCAATCGGTTTTTTTTCGTCGGGCAGGGGCAGGCAACCCGGCCTTTATCACAGCCGGGTTCCCTGTTTTTGCGATCGTTCATATGTATTGGAACCCGGCATGGTTATAAATTGGCTTTGATATGGTCCGCGACGGCCTGTCCATCAATGCCTTTTTCCGAGACACTCTGGACATATTCATCAGTCACGCTGGCAGCCTGGTCTGCCCAGATTTTTGCCTGTTCATCGGACTGGGGAAATGACTTCGCCGCCCTTTTCCTTGAAAAATGCCGTGCCTTCTTCGTCAGATTCGTCCCACGCCTGGCCGTGTTTCAAGGCAAATTCCGCGTTGATTTCCCGAATGGTTTTCTGCTGTTCCGGGGTCAGGCTGTTCCATTTGTCCTTGTTCATGAATACGGCAAATGTGGTGGTATAGGCGGTTGAAAAGTTCTGGGTCATATAATCCACCACTTCCCCAACTTTCCAGCCTTTGTTGGTTTCCATGGGGTGCAGTGGATCCGTCCACGACCCCTTTTTGCAGCATCTCGATCCGTTACACCCCATCGATTTTCCCACTGGAGAAGCCCCCAGAGCGGCGACAAGCCTTCCACTGGTGCCGGTACTTCTGATTTTCAGTCCATTGAGATCATCCAGGCTACTGAACGGCCTCGTCTCCGGGTATGGAGCAGTCCCGGGGCCATGGGCATGGAGGAACATCAGTTCCGAATCTTTGAACTCTTCAGGGTCAAATTTTTCCGATACGCCGTTGGCAATGTTGGTGTGCCTGAACACCGGATGAATACCCCATGGGCAGGTCAATGGCGGCGGCAACGGGAAAACGTCCTCTTGCATAGTGGCCCTAGACCGTCTATGCCGATATCGGCAATTCCCTGAACCACACCGTCATAGCTCCGGGGGCCTTGGTCAGGGTGCCGGCCGGAAAATAGTTGATGGTTATTTCACCGTTGGTGCGCGTTTGAACTTCTGTAATCCATTCTTCAGCCAGTAGGCTCTGGATATGGGTGGGTGGAAAGAAATTGGAATAGGTAAGTAATGTTTTGGCGGTTGCATTCATGGTGAAGAATGCACAAAAGCAAAAAACAAATAACGCCGGGATCGTAAACCTTTTCATTTTGTTGACCTCCTAAAAAATTGGGTTCTGAAAACAAGGGAAAACACACAAAATTAAACGGGGAGTGCACCTCCTTTCATCCTGGATGATTTAGTGTTACAATGTAACTATAACTCAGCTGTATACTGCCACTATATTTAAAGATGTGAAACCCTGTCAAGTAAAAAATAAGGGGTAGAGAGAAAAGAGAACGAATAATTGGTTGATAGATCAACCATACATGATTCATTCCGGTATATGGCAGATGGAATGTAAAAAATAAAAAATTGTATCCCCGATACCTGTTCGGGCAGATCAGGGTGATCTTCTCAGCGTGTTTTTTTTAGATTGTTCGTTTTCACAACCGGATGATCTGCGGGGTCTGGCCGCAATGTTCCAGAAACTTTCACCAGATCTTCGGATGCGATGGTGGTGGTCGCGGTGTTCTCCAAAGGATGGAAGTTGAGCAGATCATGGGCCATCATCTCTTCGTCCAGGACAATTTTCACATCATGATCCTTGTATGTTGATGGCGGCAAAAGGGGTGACAGCCCCGGGGATCATGCCCAGCACTTCCATGAGCAGGTCGGGTTTTCCAAAGGACATGTTGTTGCCCCCGATTTTTTTGGCCACTTCCTTTATTTTGATGGGTTTGTCCGCCAGGGTAACCACCAGAAACAAATTTTTCTTTTTGTCCTTGAAAAACAGATTTTTGCTGTGGGCACCCGCAATGCCGCTCTGGTGCTGGGCTGCTTCTTCCACGGTAAAAACGGCCGGGTGTTCATGGTTGGTGTATGCGATGCCGATATCGGTCAATACGCTGAGCAGTTCTTCTTTTTTGTGTAACATCAATCTTTCCTTTTTAACGCTGCATGGCTTTGCTGACAACAGCTCGAACCATAGAGTTACATATATGAGCCTGACAATGGTTAAAAATACCATGGTCAGAAAAAACGGCCGGATAAACCCGGCCCCTCTTTTGATGGCCAGGCTGGAACCTGCCCGGGCACCGATGATCTGGCCGGCCGCCATGACCAGTCCGGCGGACCACGGCACATTGCCGCCGATGATGAACATGGCCAGGGCTACGACATTGGACACAAAATTCATCACCCGGGTGGTGCCCACTGCCCGGGTCATGTCCAGGCCCAGGAAGATGAGCAGGGCTCCGGTCCAGAAGAGCCGGTGCCCGGACCGAAAAATCCGTCATAAAATCCCAGACCCAGGCCGAACAGGACATAAAACAGGTGCTGCCCCATTTTGGGCTGTGCCGGTTGCAGTCCCAGGGTTCTTGAAAACAGGGTATAAAAAAAGACGACCAGAAGCAAGACAGGAATCAGGTGACGGATAAAACCCGGGTCCATGTGCTGAATGGTGACGGCCCCGGCCACGGCCCCGCACAGGGTGAATCCGATGCCGGCAAGGCATTGGCGGACATCCACCAGTCCTTTGGAGATGAAATTGACGGCAGAGGACAGGGTCCCGAAACTGCCCTGGAGCTTGTTGGTTCCCAGGGCCAGGGCCGGGGGAAGGCCGATGCGCCGGCAGCACGCCGGCAGGGCATCCAGATCCGCCCCGCCGGCAACTGCATCGTCGCACAAAACCCTGGCGCACAGGCCGGTGGGCAAAAAGAATCATGAAACTGATAACTGTCAGGTCTTCAAACATGGGCTGCCTTATGGAAAAATGCAGATACTCCGGTTAAAATCCCATGACTTTATCTTGATTTTTACTTTGGGATCAATGTTAAAAAGAAGGTCATTTTCCAGATACACCTGTTCCAGTTGCTCCTGATATGCCCGCAGTTCATCTCCTTTCCGGTTGGCCAGTTCCTGCACCATATATTGAATCACCGCCAGCATGCCTGACACATTGCCGATAAAGGGAATGGATTTGGACGGCACCACCAAAGACAGGTGGGCAAAGGGAATAACAGGAGATATACTGGAATCGGTAAGGGCCAGCAGGGTATGGCCGCACCGCGGATCATCTTGCTCAGCTTGATCAGTTCATTGGGATACCGGGTGGTGGCGGCGAGAATCACCAGGCTCTGTGCCGGGGCATTGGCGAGCCTGTCCATGGCAGTGGAATCACTTCCCTTGAGGATGTGGATCCCTTTTCTCACCTTTGTCAAAGACCAGCCCAGGTAATAGGCAAAGGTATAGGAAAGCCTGGAGCCGGTGACATAGACCGTGGGACTTACGTCCATGTGATCGATGAACTGGTTCATCTTTTCCATGTCAATGTGCTCATACAGGTATTTGAGGTTGTTGAGCTCTTCCAGTATTCCCCGGTGCAGCCGGTCCAGCCCCGGCACATCGATACCCTTGAGGTTCACCCGGTCCGGCAGAGACAGCCCTGTGTTGATGAAATCCTTGAGCGCATCCTGGAAGTCTGCATAGCCTTTGTACCCAAGGGTGGCCACAAACCGCACCACCGTGGCTTCACTGACTTCGCAGGCTTCGGCCAGTTCTTTGGTGGTCATGAACACCACCTTGGAAGGGTTGAGCATGATATAATTCCCCAGAGTCTGGGCCTTGGGGGTCAGAGAATCAAGCTTGCTGGAAATATCATCTATAACGGGGTGTGATGCCGTATCATTCATTGTGACAGCCTTATTTGGATGGTTTTTATCATGATGAAATCATTATTATAATTTACTAATTTTATTGAGATTTAGTCCATATTACACTTTTTGTCAAGGGCAAATGAAAGAAAAACAATCATTTTAAAATAAAAGTCTTGACATGTTTTCTTTCATGGCGTATTGACGAGATGGATATGGCACAAAAATAATAACAATCCAAAATGAAGAGAAGGCCAATGTTTTCAAAAAGCAAACCCCTGTGGGGCAAAAAAACCAAGCTTAAGTCAAGTTATGATGTGGTTCTCATTGGAGGCGGACTTCACAGTCTGGCAACAGCGTACTACCTTGCAAAAGAGCATGGCATCACTGATATAGCGATCATTGAAAAGAACTATATCGGATATGGCGGTGCCGGCAGAAACACGGCCATTGTCCGTGCCAACCAGCGGACCCAGTACAATGTGCCGCTTTACAAGGAAGCGCTGGACCTATCGCCGGTTCTCACCAAAGAACTGGATTACAACTTAATGTTCAACAACTGCGGCAACCTCAACCTCATGCATTCCGAGGCAGCCATGAACGCGGCCCGCATGACCATAGCGACCGCCCAGTTCCACGGGGTGGAATCCCATCTCATCGATGCCAGGGAGGCCAAGGAGCTGGTACCGGCCTTGAACATTTCCGAAGACATTACCTTTCCCATCCACGGGGCCATGTTTCATCCCCCCGGCGGTGTGGTGCGGCATGACGCGGTTGTCTGGGGCCTGGCCAAAGGGGCCGCCAAAATGGGTGTGGAAATTCACCAGCAGACCGAAGCCACGGGCATCAATACCAGAAACGGCAAGGTAACCGCGGTGGTGACAGACAGAGGTGTCATCAACACCAAACAGGTACTGCTTTCCGCCAGGCGGATATTCCGCCGCCCTGATCCACCAATTCTTGGGTATCAAGCTGCCCATCTCCGTACTGACCATCCAGGCCATGGTCACCCAGCCCCTCAAACCCATCCTGGACCATGTGGTTTCCTCAGGCGCTTACCACTGCTACGCCAACCAGACCCTGAAAGGCGAGATCGCCACCGGCGCCCACATGGACCAATGGCCCAACTATACTACCCTGAATACAGCCCACTACATCAAGCACCAGGCCGAAGCGTTGTCCGAATTTCTGCCTGCCCTGCGGGGGGTGCGTTTCATGAGGATCTGGGGGGGGCTTGCCGACATGACACCGGACATGGCACCGATCATGGACGGCAACGATCAGATTGAAGGCTTTTTCATGGACTGCGGCTGGGGATATTTCGGATTCAAATCCTGCTCCGCCGTAGGCCGTCACATGGCAAGCTTCATGGCCACCAACACCTGTCCCGACATACTCAAGCCCTTTGCGCTGAAACGCTACCAGGAACACAAACTCATGGGTGAAACAGCGCCGCGTTGGTCAGCTACAGCCCGGACAACTAAATCAGCTGAAAAATTTTCGTAAGAGATGTAAGGAGACCATAAGATGGCGTTAACAATTACATGTCCGATATGCGGAAAAGAAACGGATATGAATTCCGTTACGGCGGAGAGGACAAAGGTCCCAGACCTGATGAAAAAGATCTGACCCCTGAAAGCTGGTGCGATTATGTCCACATGAACAAATGCGTGGCAGGCGTTCAGCAGGAATGGTGGTTTCACCGGGATGGATGCGGTTCATGGTTTACCATCTTCCGGGATACGACGACAAACCTTGAAAAGGAAATACCGGAGGCAAAAGAATGATGAACAGATTCAATCATCTGCCCACATTGAAAATCGATACCAGTGACAAAATCCCCTTCACATATAAAGGCAAGACATATTACGGCACCAAAGGGGATACCATTGCAACTGCCCTGTATGCCAATGGGGTCAGAATCTATGCAAGAAGTCTGAAATACCATCGTCCCAGAGGACTTTACAGCATGGACGGTGAATGCTCCAACACCATGCATGGAAGTCAACGGCATCCCCAATGTCCGCACCGAGACCACGGCCCTGAAATCCGGAATGGTGGTCAAGGAGCAGAATGTCAAAGGCTCTGCTGAAAATGACCTTTTGGGCTTCATTGACAAAATGGACTGGGCCATGCCCGCCGGATTCTACTATGACACCATGCACAAGCCCGCCAAAATCTGGCCGGTTGCCATGAAGCAGATCCGCAAGGCTGCCGGTATCGGCAAGCTGGCCCCGGATCATCACATGCCCGGCAAATATGATGAAATTTTCCCCTCCTGTGATGTCTGTGTCATCGGCGGCGGACCTGCCGGCATGACAGCAGCCCTGGCTGCGGCACAAAAAGGGGCTGCGGGTAATTCTCATGGAAGCCAGGCCCTGGCTGGGGGGCATTTTGATTACCGGACATCCGAATATATCACCCGCCAGACCCATCACGAGCGGGCGGTACAGCTGGCAAAGGAAGTGGAAAAAACTGAAAACATCCGGGTGTTTACCCACACCGCCAATGTAGGGACCTACAACAACAACCTGATCACCGGTTTTCAGATCGGCAAAGAATCCGACGTCTTTACGGAACGGTATATTGAACTCCGTGCCAACAGCGTGGTGGTTGCCACAGGCTGCATTGAAAGACCGCTGCTGTTTGAAAACAATGAACGCCCCGGCGTGATGCAGGCAGGATGCGCCCTGCGCCTGGCCAACACCTACGGGATGCTGCCCGGCAAGACCGCTGTGTTCAGCATCGGTCATGACCTGGGACTGGAAGCAGCCGTAACCCTGCATGATCTGGGATTATCCATCCCGGTCATCGCCGATATCAGAGAAGACGGCCAGGATCCTGACCTGCTCAAGGCGGTCCTGGACAGCAAAAATCCCTGTCTTCAAAGGCTGGGTGGCCACCGAAGCCCATGGTGGCAAAACAGGTGAAAAAAGTCACCATGTCAAGATGTGGATGCCACGGTTTCCAAAACCTATGACTGTGACGTATTGGTGGCATCTGCCGGGTTTACTCCCCTTACAGGACCTTTGGTGGTGAATCAGGCAAAACTGATCTACGACAACCACACCAATTTTTTCCTGCCCACGGACCTGCCCAAAAAAATGCATGCAGCCGGGCGCCTGCTGGGGTTTGAAAACGCCGGAACCATTGAAGCCTCCGGTCATCTGGCGGGGCTCCAGGCGGCATTTGACTGTGAAAACTGCTCCATTGCCGACCTGGGTGAGGCCAGAAAAGCCATGGAAAGCCTGCCCGGACCTGCCAGAGGAACCAAACTGGTCACCGCACCGGTAAAGGGCAGAAAAGCATTTATCTGCTTTGATGAAGACGTCAGCATCAAAAATATCAAACAGTCCATTGACAAGGGGTTTGATGTACCCGAACTGATCAAGCGGTTTTCCGGTGCAGGGCTTGGACCAGGCCAGGGGGGTATCCCGGGTCACAACCTGCCGTTGTTCACCGCCAAATACCAGGCCCTGCCTGATGTCCGTATCAAACCCACCACGGTGAGGGCGCCCCTGGTGCCTACCTTCATTGCCACCTATGCCGGCACCAACCACACCATGTTCAAAAGAACACCCATGGATGAAATGCAGCGCAAAGACGGCGGTATTTTCAGAAACATCGGGGTATGGCAGCGGGCCAGATATTTTTCAACCGATTTTACCAGTAAAAAAGAGATTGAAAATGTCCGAAACAATGTGGGCATGCTGGACGGCTCCACCCTGGGAAAATTTCGCATCCACGGACCTGATGCGTTGAACGCACTGCAGCGGGTATATGTATCCGATCTGTCCAAAATCAAGGAAGGCCGGGTCAAATACACGGCCATGTGCAATGATGACGGCTGTGTCATTGATGACGGCGTGGTGATCAAGCGCGGGGAAAACGATTATTATTTCTCCACCTCCACGGGCCGGGCCGGCCAGACCATTGAATGGATCAGGTACCACACCCGGTATGAGAACTGGGATTTTGCTTTGATCAACCTCACCGATGCCATGGGGGTTATCAATCTGTCCGGACCCAATGCCAGAAAAGTGCTGGAAAAAGTGGTGGACATTGACGTGTCCAACGAAGGGTTCGGGTTCTCTGAATACAAAGAGTTCACAATTTCCGACACCATTCCCGTCAGGGCCATGCGCCTGGGGTTTGTGGGCGAGCTCTCCTATGAGCTGCACGTGCCCGCTTCCTATATGAAATCTTTGTGGCTCATGCTCAAGGAAGCGGGCAGGGAGTTCAACATCAAGAACTTCGGTGTGGAAGCCCAGAACGTACTGCGGATGGAAAAATGCCATGTTATTTTAGGCCAGGAATCGGAACAGCGTACTAACCTGGTGGACATCGGCCTGGGATTTCTCTGGGCCAGAAAAAAAACCGGCTATAAGACCGTTGGCGTTGCAGCCCTGGCCCAGGCGGCAAAAGACAACACCCGCCTCAAGCTTGTGGGATTCAAGATGGAAAACAATGGCAGAGCGCCCAGGGACGGATCTTTGATCGTGGATGACCGGGTCCGGGGCTACGTGTGCACCGCCAGAAACAGTTTTTCCCTCAATGAAGCCGTGGGTATGGCCCTGGTGGAAGGCGACATGAGCGAAATCGGCACCCGGCTGGCATTTTTTGAAGATGAATGCAAGGGCAGAGCTGATTTACGGAACGGTTGTGCAAACACCGTTTTATGATCCTGACGGTAAACGGATGAAAATGTAAGGGATACAACCATGAAAGACATCAAAAGAACCTCAGCGGTAGCGTTCAAGGCAACACCGCTCAAAAATCAAACATATGGCGACTGGGATGTTGTCCTGGAATACCACGGTGAAGGGGATGGTCCCTGGCTGGTGGACCTGAGCCACAGGACCCGGCTGGACCTGCAAAGTGCCGACCTGGGTGCAAAAAAACCATTCGGGATCACCATTCCCGAACTGTACTGCCAGTCGGTACTGGAAAAAGGCATGCTCATAAACCGCATGAACCGCATCCAGGCATCCATTTACCACCTGGACGGGGAAGCCATTGACATCCCTGAAGAAAAAGAATATACCGATGTCACCGAAGCCACTATGTTTGTGGCAATTTTCGGCAGCAAGGTGTTTTCCATCTGTGAAAAGCTGTCTGCCCTGGATTTTGCGGGCGAGGACAAACAGACCCCGTTTCTTTTCCAGGGACCTTTTTCCCATGTCCCCTGCCAGATTGTGACCCTGGGCCGGGAAGCGGAAAAATCCGGGGTATTGCTCACCTGTTCCAGAGGATATGCCAAGCACATGATCGACGGCATCCTTCACGCCGGTGAAGAGTTCGGACTAAAACCGGCCGGGGAAAAACGTTTCACCGATTGGATTAACCGTTTATAAATGCACGGCCTTGTGAAAACAGGGCCGTATAAAAATTGTAGATATAACAAGAACCGGTTGTTACAAAACCGGTTCAATCAAGGAGACAAAAAATCATGAACAAAAAATATGATGCCATTATTATCGGTGCCGGCGTTATCGGAACGCCCATTGCGTACGAACTTTGCAAAATGGGGTACAAAACGTTGAATGTGGACAAGCTTCCGGATGCAGGAGAAGGTTCCACAGCAGGCTCCTGCGCCATTGTCCGGGCCCATTATTCCACGGAAGACGGGGTGGCCCTGGCCTATGAAGGGTTCAAATACTGGCTGGACTGGGAAAACTACCTGGACAATGTGGAAGATGAAAAGGGGCTTGCCAAATACATGAACACCGGTTCCATCCTTCTCAAATCCGACGGCCACGACTGGCAAAAGGTGAAAAAACACTATGATGCGGTCGGGGTGAAGTATGAAGAATGGGACCTGGACACCATCAAAAAACATGTCCCCCCATTGACCTGCACAAATTCTGGCCGGTGCGCCGGCCTGAAGATCCCACCTTTTTTGACGAGCCCACTGAAAAGCTGGAAGGCGCCGTTTTCTGTCCTGAAGGCGGGTATGTGAACGACCCTGCCCTGTCCGCCCACAACATCATGCGGGCTGCTGAAGCCAAGGGCGGTGAATTCATGTTCAACGCCGAAGTGGTGGACATCAGAAGCGAAAACGGCAAAGTCACCGGCATCACCCTCAAAGACGGCACCCGGATCGATGCCGGCATCGTGGTCAACGTGGGCGGCCCCCATTCCTTCAAGGTCAACCAGATGGCCGAAGGGGTATGGGAAGGCTGCAACATCAAAACCAAATCTCTTCGCCACGAGGTGATGTACTGCCCGTCTCCGGAAGAATATGACTACCTTAACGACGGATACCACATGTCTGACGGCGACATCGGCTGCTACGTCAGACCCGAGGTGGGCAACCTGTTTCTCATCGGTTCCGAAGACCCGGACTGCGACCCCCAGGAATGGGTGGATCCGGATGAATTTTATGCCGGAAAAGGGGGCCATGGCAGAGACAATGTCCTCACAGAGGAGCAGTGGAAAGCCCAGTGCTACCGCCTGGGAAAACGCATTCCCACCCTCCAGGTACCCAATCAGCCCAATGGCGTTGTGGATCTGTATGACTGCTCTGACGACTGGATTCCGGTGTATGACAAGTCCGATCTTGGCGGATTCTACATGGCCATCGGTACCTCGGGCAACCAGTACAAGAATGCCCCGGTGGTGGGCCGGATGATGGCCGAACTCATCGATGCCTGTGAAAAAGGCCTGGACCATGACAAGGAACCGTTCCAGTATGAGTTCAAATACACCAAACGGACCCTGAATGTGGGCTTTTTCTCCAGAAAACGGGAAATCAACTATGACTCCAGCTTTTCCGTAAACGGATAGCTGGCATGCCGCACAACTGTCCCGCGCCGGCATACACACCTGCCGGCGCGGGAAATAAAACCACAAGCGGCACCATATAGCAGCCATGCTGCGTACATACAGTGCGGCGGCATGCTTTTGTTCAGGGGCAGGACCGGGGAAATCCCTGGCACTGCCCTTTTTACTATACAAACTGGTGTTGATACAATGCAAATTTATGTGTGCGTAAAACATGTACCGGATTCAGCCGCCAATATCCACATTCTGGATCACACACAGATTGATGAAAAAGTGGCTTTTTTACTGAACCCATATGATGAGCATGCGGTGACGGAAGCTGCTGTTGTGAAAAAAACGGTGCCGGACAGTGACATCATCGCAGTGTGCCTGGGCAAAAAAGATGCACAAAAAACCATCCGGTCCGCAATGGCCATGGGTGCTGACAGAGGTCTTCTGGTGGAAACCGATGCAGTATGTGACAGCATGACCACTGCCCGGGCCCTGCATGCCGCCATTGTGCAGGACGGTTTTCCCGGACATACTTTTCACCGGCAAAGAATCCATTGACAGCGAAGGTATGCAGACCCTGTTCCGCATCGGGGCGTTGTTTGATTTTCCCGTGGTGACCAATGCCGCATCCCTTGAAATACAATCCGGCAAGGCGGTTGTCACCTGTGAACTGGCAGGGGGCAGAACCCGGTCATTTCAGCTTGCCCTGCCCTGTGTGGTGGGTGCCGGCCGTGGGTTGAACACCCCGCATTATCCAACCTTTCCCGATGTGGTCAAGGCCCGCAAAAAACCCATTCAGACAATTTCTCTGGACAGCCTTGGCATCACCCCGGGTCAGGGATCCGCAAAGACCGTGGCCCTGGAACCCCTGGTACACAAACGCCGGCCCAAAAAAATTTTGGGAACCCCGGCAGAACAGGCCAAAGAGATCATCAGAATTTTAAAACAGGATGCAAAGGTGATATCATGAAACAGGCAGGTATCGTCATTGAAATGGAAAACAACCGGGTCAAGGACACAAGTCTTGGGATGATCACCCTGGCAGCCCGGGCTGATGCTTTTTTGTATGCCCTGGTGCTGGATGGTGTGGATGACAACACCAGACATATGCTGGCTGAATATGGTATCCATACCATTGTGGATATGCCCCTTGGCTGATGATTCACAGATCCGACGCAACCCGGCAGTCCGGGCCGGGGCCATTGCAGATGCCGCCCGGCACCTGAAGCTGGACACAATTTTCGGCCTGTCCACCGCAGAGGGCAAAGACATCATCCCCAGAGTGGCCGCCATGATGGATGCGCCCCTGGTAATGGACTGCCTGGATGCGGACCTGGACAAAAACACTGCCAGAACCTCCCAGTATTCAGGCAAGGTCATGGCAGACATCCAGCTTACCGGAAGCGTGGTCATTTTCGGCATCCGGCCCAATGCAGTACAGCCTGTGCCGGCACCTGCACCTGCACAGGCACAGACAATTGTTTTGACACCGGATACCACAGTGCCGGCAAATCTGTCGCTGCTGTCCTGGGAGGACGGGGAGGGCGGCGGCCGGACCAGTCTGGCGGAAGCCGATATTATCATTGCCGGGGGCCGGGGCATCAAAAACAAGCAAAACTTTTCTTTGATTTTTGACTGCGCCAAAAAGATGAATGCCGCAGTGGGGGCTTCCCGGGTGGCGGTGGATGAAGGCTGGGTCCCCTATGCCTACCAGGTGGGGCAGACCGGGGAAAAGGTCAGTCCCAGGTGTATATCGCCTGCGGTATATCCGGGTCGGTTCAGCATTTTGCCGGCATGAAAACCGCCAAAATGATCATTGCCGTGAACAAGGATGAAAATGCCGCCGTCATGGCCCATTGCGATTATTATGTCCAGGGGGATCTGTTTGAGATTCTGCCTGAACTGATGAAGCAATTATAAAATGACCCGATTATCACACAAAAACGCCCAGAAATTTTTATTCGGCCTGGATAACGCCAATTTTCTAGCCATTTTTGATGAATACAGTGACGGGGTTCTCATCACCAACAGAGACGGTATCATCGTCTATTACAACCATGCCATGTCCCGCATTGATGAACTGGACCCGGAAAATGCCATCCTGAACCATGTGACGGATGTGTATGACTTTGATGATGATACCAGCCTGATCATGCAATGTCTGCCACCCGGCAGCCCATTGTTGATGAGCCGATCTACTACCGGACCCGTATGGGCAAGTTTGCCAATACCATCCACAATGTCCATCCCATATTCAATAAAAACAAGCTTGTGGGGTCCATCTGTTTTGTACGCGATTTCAATGTTCTTACAGAAACCCTGTCCGGCATGCGGCTGCCGGAAAGCCAGCAGCGCCTGCACCAGTATGACATCACATTTGATACCATCATCGGACAGGATCCGGCATTTACAGATGCGTTGAACGCGGCCCGCATGGCGGCCAATACGCCATCTCCTGTGATGCTTTACGGGGAGACCGGCACCGGAAAAGAATTGTTCGCCAGGGCCATCCACAACCACAGCCCCAGGCATGAAAAAAAATATACCCCGGTCAATTGTGCGGCCATTCCGGAAAACCTGCTGGAAGGCATATTGTTCGGCACCTCCAAAGGGGCGTTCACAGGATCCATCAACAAGGCCGGACTGTTTGAACGTACCAGCCAGGGCACCATTTTTTTAGATGAGATCAACTCCATGCCCGTGGGGCTTCAGAGCAAAATTCTGCGCATTGTCCAGGAGGGAAAGGTCCGGCGGGTGGGGGCACTCAAAGAAATCAAATTTGACCTGAAAATCATTTCTTCTGTGAACCAGGACCCCCATATTTCCATCACCAGCGGGAGCCTGCGTGCCGACCTGTTCTACCGGCTGGGGGTGGTGTTCATCCATATTGTGCCGCTGCGTGACCGCCCCACGGATCTGCCCCTGCTGGTTGCCCATTTCATTGCCAAGCACAACAAGGCTCTGGGCAGACAGGTGCGGGCTATTGACAACCAGGTCATGGATATGTTCGGCCAATACCAGTGGCCCGGCAATGTCCGGGAACTGGAGCATGTCATTGAAGGGGCCATGAATATCATGGGACAGGATGATATGATCCGAATAGAACATCTGCAGCCCCATTTTACAAACGGGTGCGGCATAATTTCGTCCCAGCCCCTGAAAACCGTCCGGCGGCGAACGTCACAGCCACAGATCTTCCAAACAGATGAAACAGAAAATGCAGACCTGCTCTCCAATAAAAACGAACATGAAAAAAAAATGGTGTGGCAGGCTCTGATGCAATACCGGGGAAATGTGACCAAGGTCTGCTGAAAAACTGGGTATTTCCCGACAGCTGCTTTCTACTAAGATGAAAAATACCACCTGACCAGAGACAGGTTTCGATGGTGGTCATACCCTGGCGGGCACAACAAAAAATGGAAGCGGTTAGATTTTAGCGGTTAGCTGTTAGCGGTTAGCTGTTAGCGGTTAGCTGTTAGCTGGAAGCTGAGTATTGTCTGCTGACGGCTTTCATGAAAATTGTGCTGGATACAACCGCTATTTGCGCAGATGATCGGGAATCATGCACACCGGGATGGGGTCCATTTTATGCCGGTTGACTGCATGATGTTTTTGATAAATCTCCAGCACTTTTTTTTGCCGATCCTGTAATACAGGTTTTTTTCCACTTCAGGCAGGGCCGTGTGGGCCATGGCCCATTCCAGTTCTTCGTAACTGGCGCCGATCTGGCCTTCGTCCCGTGCGGTTTGTCTTCCAAGAGCCCGTCCGTGGGAGGCGCTGTTATGATATCCTCTGAAATTCCCAGGCCCCTTGCCAGGGCGTAGACATCTAGATTTGAACAGGTCTGCCGATGGGAGAAATATCCACGCCTCCGTCCCCGTATTTGGTAAAAAATCCCACCCCGAAATCCTCCACCTTATTACCGGTGCCTGTCACCAGAAGCCGGTGGTGAGAAGCAAAAGCATAGAGCGTAAGCATCCTGAGACGGGCCCGGGTATTGGCCATGGTCAATCCGTCCTGGATATCTAGACGGAAAGTTCTTTTGGATACTGGAAAATGCGGGTGTCAGGTCCAGGTCCACCGGGGTGACATTTTTGTAAAAGCTTTGGAGCCAGGCATTGTGGGCTGATGCCCTGGACAACTGGTCTGATGCCTGAAAAATGGGCATATTCAAGACCATGGTGGGTCGGTTTGTTCTGGCACACAAGGTGGATGTGACAGCGGAATCGATGCCCCCCGATACGCCAACACAAAACCCGGTGAGGCCTGATTTTTCCACATAACTGTCAAGCCAGCCGACAATGTGCTGGATTGTTCTTTCAAATCTGCATGTCATTATCCTCGTAAAAAAAATGGTATGGGGGAAGTGCCATGGATCCATTATAATGAACACCGCCTGTTTTTGTCAATAGATGGAGCCCGGGGTCAGAAGGTAAGAAAGTTACCTTCTGACCCCCGGTGTGGTACAATGGCACAAACGGTTTTACCTTGCATGGGCAGAAGGAGCTGATATCAACGTGATCATTGATTTATGTGTTGTGCCCTTCGGGGTGGGGTTGTCGGTTTCAAAATATGTGGCTGCCTGCCATGAGATCATCGAACAGGCAAACCTTCCCTGCGAGCTGCATGCCTATGGCACCAATATCCAGGGAGAATGGGACGCGGTGTTCCAGGTGGTCAAACAATGCCATGAAAAAATTCATGCTATGGGTGCCCCAGAATCACCACCACCATCAAGGCCGGCACCCGGACCGACCGAAACAACCATGGCGGACAAGGTCAACGAGAGTCAAAGAAGAAACTGGAATAGCTAAATGGGCTCACTGGCCTGGAGAACCGCCAGGATTTCATCAATTTTTTCCCGGGCATCTTCCGCCTTCCGGGTACAGCCGCCGGCACCGGCATGACCGCCGCCCCGTATCGTGCCAGCAGGTGTCCCACATTTACGTCGCAGTTTCGGTTAAAAATGCTGTGGCCGATATTACCGCCGGCGCGTGGGTCCTTTTCGGCTCGGTATACCGCAGTTTGACACTGGCGACCGCCTTCGGGAAAAAGGCGATAGATGGAAAACGGTTTCCCGAAGGAACGGTATCCAGTTCCCTGAAATCAGTAATGGAAACCAGTCCTGTAGCCGGGTATATTCCTTTAGATAACGTGAATACGCTTTGTTTTCACAGATAACGATATCACGCCGATACTTGACGAAAGAGATACAGCCATGACTGCTTCTATATCCCGGGTCCTGAACATTTCCACCGATGATTCCAGTAAGCCGCATCGGTGTTGTTCCGATTTTTGATGGTCATGGACAGCAGAATATCGGGATATTCTTCCGGATCAGTCCCTGATCCCTGGTCAGATTGGCTGAATCAATGATATCCGTGTGAAAGACCAGGTCATCAAACCGGTAAGGAAATGTCCGGATGCCTTGTAATAGGTATCGATTACACCGGCGGCTGAAGGGACAATATCATGGGCACCTTCAAACGCCTGATCCGGTTTGTTGGAAACATGATGGTCAAACCACAATGAACACGCAGGATCATAGGGCAGGTTGGCAAGGGATGCTCATCTTTTATTTGGGCGGTTTTTCTGGATCTCGGTCGGCTTGACCCAGTAAATATCCGTGTTCAATAAGGGCTTCACGCAGCAGCACTGCGCAGACAATGCCGTCAAAATGGGGTCGGGTGACGATTCTCATGGGAAAATCCTGATGAATATGCAATAAAATGAATGGATGGTGATATGTTTCATATGTGCTCTTGTATGGATCATTACGGGCAAAATTTTCAAGGCAGATACAGCGGTGACCGATGAAAAACCGTTTTTTTCCATTGCCTCCTCACCGGAAAACACCCTGTGTTGTCCCGGTTAGAGAGGTGCGGCAGTCTGGATTACCTGCCGCCTGGCAAAGAGCTGACACCATCGAGGCGGCCAAGGCGTTTATTTCCCAAATCAGCAAAGAGAACAAAACCGCCACCCACAACCGCTGGGCCTATATTGTGGGGGATGCCGGGCAGGTCTGCCACAGCTCGGATGCCGGTGGAACCGGCCGGCACGGCCGGCAAACCCGACGCCGCAACGTGCTGACCTCCCACATCGCGTTGACCCGTGTGGCGGCCGTCGGCGACCCGGCAGTACGGCGGGGTGAAGCCGGGGATCCGGGGATTGACCCGGGCCTATTCCGATGCCGTGGAAGCGGCCCTGGCAGACGCCGGAAAAGTCCGCCTGGCTCGGCAGAGCCGGCGCCGGATTCGCAGGTCCCGTATCAATGCGATGACCGGGTGTTGCAATCTGGTCCGCCGGTTCAATGCCAGGTATCCGGCATACGGCGATTACATGGGAGCGGATCATCCACGAGATCCTGGTGGAAAAACGCCAGGCTTCGCCGATTTCATCCAGATGCTGTCCCCGTTCGAATCCCGGGGTCCGACCGTGCTGTCACATATGCCCTGAAATTCGGGCTTATGGAAAACAGTACTCCTTTGTTTCTGGACTTTAAAAAATCTGTTGACAGGGCACGTTAATTAGTACTGAACTGAACTTTACTTAATTATACTGAACGTGAACGATGCCATTAGCCCCAATGCACGGAATGCTCTGAAAACAAAACTGGGCGCGCTCTCTCGCGGGCCATCCGCAACACCCGCGACTTTACCATCAAGGACGTGGCAGCCAAGGCCGAAAGGTATCAGTTCCAGCCTGCTGTCCCAGATCGAAGCGCACCGGATTTCCCCTTCTCTGGATACGCTGCTCCAGCTGCTGGCGGTGTCTACGGCGTGTCACCGGACAGATTCTTCAAGGACTACGAAACCCAGCTCCAGTGGAGAACATCCGCGGCAAAAACCAGCGGAAAATCCGCAAGCGCAAGGGGTTTCCCTATGAAAAACTCTGCGGGGAGAGCCAGTCCGGCGAATCGCATCCGTTCAACGCGTTTTTTCTGGAACCGCGGCCGGGCCAGGAACGGGGGATGCAGAAGACGGCCATCTCGGCCGGGAGCTGGGTATTGTCATATCCGGCATCAGCCCAGCTGATCTACGGAGATGACAGCACCGGATCCAGGCCGGGGATTCCGTGTTATTTTTTCTCAGATTCCCCACCTGATCCGCAATACATCTGGATACGCTTTTTCAGGCCTATTGGGTGGTGACCCGGCAGATGGGAAGATTATTTTGGTGAAAAAACAGCCTGAATCAGGAGAATTCCATGGGAAAAACAATCGCGGAAAAAATTTTTGAAACCCACCTTGCGGACCAGCCTTTTGGAGAAGTGAATGTATTGCGCCTGGACCGGGTTTTCTGCCATGAAATTACCACCCCCACCGCCATCCAGGACCTGGTGGCCCGGGGCAAGGACCGGGTGTTTGACCCGGACAAAATCAAGGCCGTCATTGACCATGTGACTCCGGCCAAGGATTCCAAGACCGCGCTCCAGGGCAAGATCCTTCGGGACTGGGCCCATCGCCACAACATCCCGGATTTTTTTGACATCGGCCGCAACGGTGTCTGCCATGCCATTTTCCCGGAAAAAGGGCTTTGTCCGGCCCGGGTTCACCATTATCATGGGCGATTCCCACACCTGCACCCATGGCGCATTCGGCGCCTTTGCCGCAGGGGTGGGCACCACCGGACCTGGAGGTGGGGATTGTAAAAGGGGTATGTGCCTTACAAAACCCGACACCCTGAAAATCGACATCACCGGGCAACTGCGGCCGGGCGTGTTTGCCAAGGATGTGATCCTGGAAGTGATCCGTCAGATCAGCGTTAACGGGGCCACCAACCAGGTCATTGAATTTGCCGGCCCGGTGGTGGATGCCATGACCATGGAAGGGCGCATGACCCTGTCCAATATGGCGGTGGAGGCCGGGGCCACCTCGGGTATCTGCCGGCCGGACAGCGTCACCGTGGATTATCTGTGGCCGTTTATCAAGGACGAATACCGGACCGCCAGGCAGCCCTGGAAGAGTTTTCCCGGTTCCTGCCTGATGCGGATGCCGTGTATGCGGATCACAAGATCATTGATGTCAAAGATCTGCCTCCCCTGGTCACCTTCGGATACAAACCCGACAATGTCAAACCCGTGTCCGACATGGCCGGCGACCCGTGTGGACCAGGTGTATATCGGTTCCTGCACCAACGGCCGCATCGAAGATCTTCGCTGTGCAGCACGGGTGGTGGCAGGGCAAAAAAATTGCCGACTCCGTCCGGGCCATTGTGTCTCCTGCCACACCGGATGTGTTTTCTCGGGCCCTGGCAGAAGGATTGATCAAGATTTTCATGGATGCGGGTTTTTGCGTGACCAACCCCACCTGCGGGGCCTGCCTGGGCATGAGCAACGGGGTTCTGGCATCCGGCGAGGTGGCGGCCGCCACCACCAACCGCAATTTCAACGGCCGCATGGGCAAAGGCGGCATGGTCCATCTCATGAGTCCTGCCACGGCTGCTGCCACTGCCCTGACAGGCACCATCACCAATTCGCATCTTTTTGAACAATCAGGAGACTGCCATCGAGAACCTTTTGCGGAAATGCCCTGTGCCTGGACAGATCAGACATCAACACCGATGAGATCATACCGGCCCGGTACCTGACAGAAATCGAAAAAACCATTCTGGGACCCCATTTGATGGAAGACCTGGATCTGGCAGGATTTGACCCGCAAAAGGATCTTGCCGGCATCAAGGTGGTGGTGACCCGGAAAAATTTCGGATGCGGATCTTCCAGAGAACATGCCCCCTGGGCCCTGGAAGCCAACGGCATTCATGTGGTTATTGCCCAAAGCTTTGCCAGAATTTTTCGCCAGAACATGTATCAACTGCGGCATGCTGGCCATCACCCTGGATTCCGGGCATATCGACCGCATTTTCAAGGCCGCTGAAAAAGCAGCCGTTCACACATATCCGTGGATGTGAACACCAAAAAGATTAGCGCGGCTGCCGGCCCGGATACCTGGACCATCCCATTTGCCATCTCCGAATTTGATCAAGCCCTTGTCAAAGCCGGCGGCTGGGTGGAATACGCCGACAAAAACTATTGAGGAAGGATCTGCTCATTCCTGCACATACCGGGGCCTGCCTCATACCGGATTTTTACACCGGGGTGAACTGTTGTGGGTTTGTCTTTGATAACGATCGGTCGATGAAGGGGGCATTTGAATCGATTCGTCAAGAAAGATCGTGCTGAAAAATCCTATCGGTTTCATTACAGCTGTCTGCCAGTTCCAGGACCCGTTTGTGGTGCGTAAACAGCAGTACCTGAATGTTTTTTGATAATTGTGCCAGTACCTCCAGGCAGACACGGGTTCGATTATCATCAAACCCGATAAGGATATCATCTACGACAAAGGGCATCGGTTCCCCCTTTTTCAGATGCTGCTCAAGCGTGGCAATGCGCAGGGCCAGATAGAGCTGGTCCCGTGATCCGTCACTCATTCCATCTATGGCCACCTCCTGATCGTCCGGACGAACCCCCAGAAGTATCGGCTTTCCGGAAGCATCCAGTTCGTCCCTCAGACCTGCGTATGAGCCAAGTGTAAGCTTTGAGAACAATTCACCGGCCCTGCCTAAAACAGGGGCCTGATTTTCTTTTCTGTAATCTTCTATCTGCTGCTCAAGGATGAGGGCGGCGATCTGGAAACGCAGATAATGTTCCGCATTCCGGGTGATGCTGGAAAGGTGTGCTTCTGCTTCTTCAGAAGCATTGGCTGCCATGGCACTCCCATCATTCTGCCTGATTTCATTTTGAATTGTCTGCCGCTGGTCGCGCAGCGTGTCTCTCTCGGATTGAAGCTCTTTTACCTCAATAGATATGCTGTCAATTTCCCCTTCTATGCCGTCAATGTCTGAATTGTTCACCTCTTCTTCCAGCGCTTCAATGCCAAAGCCGTCGCCGTTGCGATTCAGTTCCTGCTCAAGCGTTTCAATATTTTTCAAAAGCTCCCGTTTATTGTTTGATTTTTCACCGGCCTCGATCAATTCTTCAACGGTTTCAACCCCGGCCCGGGTTTTCAATTCATCGATTTTTTCCTGTGATTGGCGGATAGTGATATTGACATCTTTGATCTCCTGCTTTTTTTCGTCAAGCTGATCTTTGATTCTGATGAAACTTGCCCTGGCTTCGCGGGCGGCATTCAGGTCCCGATGCAATTGACCGGCAATTGTCAATGCATCCTGGTCATCTGTTTTCAATTCGATACTCCTGGCAAATTCGTAAACTCTGCTGTCAAATTCCTCCTTAACCTTGTCCATGCCGTAAATTCTTTTGCGCAGATCTTCAGACTGATCGAACTTTTTAAAGAACAACACCAGCTGCTCAAATGTTTCCATGGCGGTTTCCGGATGTGTATCAGGCTTCAGGCCCAGGCCGGATATTGCTTTTTCCCACTCTTGGGACCAGGTGATCAAATCGGTTTCGACCGTTTTAAGGTCATCTTGGGTCCTCTTCAGCCGGATGTGCAACTCTTTCAGGGAATGCTCGATTTTATGACGATTGTCCCGGGCTTCCTGCTCTTTCTCAATTCGCTGTTCACAGAGGGAAATCAGTGCTTCAAGGCTCTTTCCCTGTATGTTTGCCGAAGAATCAAAACCGGCGATCTGATTTGAAATCGATTTTTTCAGATGATCGCATTCTTCAACAAGTTTTTTTTCATTGGCTGAAACGCCCTTTGCCGCATGAATTTTTTCGATCAGTCTTTCTGCTTTGAGCACCCATTGCTTCATTTCCCTGGGGGTTCCGGCAGCAATATTCAGGGGTTTCCAGATGGCCGCCCATCTGGTGTCAAAATCAGCCCGGGTCTCTTTTAGTTTTTCGAGAATCGTTGACAGATCAGCGATTCTCGAGGTCATGTGATCGATTTTTGCCTCCAGGTCTGCCCGTTTCACCACCTGGTCGGCATCCAGTCTCAGGCGGTCTGATATATGATCTGCCTGCTCGACTTTTTTCTCATAAACGGTGGGCAAATCAGATTCGGATGTATAACTCAAAAGACTATCCGTGATATCGAGCTTGTGGATATATTTTTGTTTTATCAATGACCACCCTTTGTCACGCTCCTTACGGGATGCATCCAGGTCTGCAATTTTCGGCACGTCTTCCTTTAACAACAGCGCTTTTAACTCCTGTTCCGCCTGCCTTTTTTCCTCCTCGATTTCCTGTTTTTTCCGGGATGCGGTTCTGGATTTTTCCATGAGGTCATCGGTTTCTTTTTCAAACCGGTCCAGCGTTTCGGAAACCGGCAAACCCATAGATAACAAGGCTTCTGCAGTCCTCGTGGTAGTGCCCCAATCTTGCAAATTCGTCTTCACAGGCTGCTTTTTCCTGTGCAGCCTTTATTTTGACTTCATCCAGGCGCTGTTCTATGTCCCCGGCTTTTCGTGCGGAAGCAATCGCCGCTTTTACCTGCGGCAAATCGATTTCACTTTGTGATATGTTTTCCCGTTTGCTTTCAAGCGACTTTTGTTCGTCCTGGAGATCCCGTAATTCGGCTTTGTACCCTTCTTGTTTTTGTATCAGTAAACTTTTTTCCCGGGCCAGTTCCGAGATCCATTTTTTATTGTTGAGAAGCGGCCTGAGTTGATCGGCGTCATCTAAACCAATGTCAGGCCGGATACCCTTCAGCAGTGTTTGGGCTTCATTTCGCAGCAACCGCCGTTTTCCATCCTGACCGGGCCGGTCCTTTATGGTCTTTTCAACAGCCCCGATATCCTGGTAGAGCCGTAAGATGGCGTCTTCATTTTTCAGTAAATCCTCCCGAACACGCAAAGATCGGGATTCTTTGTTCAAGACGTCAAGTTTGGCCTCGAGGCGTTCTTTTGCGTTCAATGCGTTTTGAAGCGTTTCCATGGCTGTTTTCAGTTGATCTGAAAAATCTTCCGGCAGCAGCAGTACGGCGCCTGATTCTTCAATTTTCGTCAGACAGTTTCGACGCCGGGCCAAGGCCCCTTTTACACGGTTGATTCGTTCCAGAGCGCTTTTTTGTTTGTTCTTTTCATTGATCTTTTGTTCCACCTCATCGATTGCGGCATTGGTTTTTGATAAATCATTTTGCAGCGCTTTCCAGTTAGAAACGGGCAGGGTGGCTTCCCGCATTCTTTTTTGCGCATCTTTATAATCTGAGATGGCCCTGTTCAGGACCGCTTTGGAACCTCTGGGCTTGAAGATGTCAACGGCATTGTTTTGCATTTCCACTAATATTTCCCGAAGATTTGCCGTCCCGGCCGCTGCACTGAACAATGCCTGGCCCAGGTCCCCGGACTGTTCCAACAGCTCCTGGCCGCCGGCAATCAATCTTTCATGGTCAATACCCCAGAGTTTGGTGAAAATGGTTTCATCGATACCCGGAGGAAGAAACCGTGAGAGACGGCTTTCATCCAGGGGATCATCACTTCCATATGCAAGCAGGGTGTCTTTGTTCCCCTTTCTTCTGATAAATTCTATTGTTTCTCCGTCGGAGAGCTGTAACTCCCCGCCTATCCGGAGCTGCGGATTTGCATGAAGAAAATTATCGCCTGTTCTGGCTGGAATGCCAAACAGCCAGCCGATCAGCGCTCTCAATGAGGTACTCTTTCCTGCTTCGTTATCACCGTAAATCAAATGCAGTCCCAGATCACCATCAGACAGGTCCAGAGATTTTTCTGTAAAGCGGCCGAAAGCAATGAGGTCGAGGCGGTTGATTCTCATTTTTCACCCCCTGTTGCCAGCATTCTGCCGATCAGCATTTTTTTGGCTTCCCTGGTGATTCGTTGAATGACCTGATGGTCGTTCAAATCCAGCATGGTATCAGTCCCAAAGGCTTCCGGCGGCACTTTTTGCCGAAGTTCCGCTATTTTCTCTTCCAGACCGTCGATTTGACCCGCATCCTCGGGTGTCGAGATAATGGCCTTGAGCAATTGCCCCAGTGAGGTGTCATCGGCCAGGGCCGTTTCCAGATCATATTTTCCCAGGGTCCTGTTTTCAACCCGTTCAATCCAGACGTCATCGCCGGCGGTTTCAGCACCCAGCGCTTTCATCTGCTGTTCCAGTTTTTCCGGAAAAGCGGCAAGGTGATCAGACAGCTTTGTGGCACCTTTGAGTTTTATTCTCATTGCAAGCGGCCTGTCCTCTGCCAGTGCCCGTTCGTGTTCAATGGCTTCCCGGACTTTTTCCAGGACATCCCTGGGTTCTTCAGTATCGGTCAGATCGATTTCCGTCAGTGTCCACCGCAGGACATCAAGAGGCACTTGTTCCATCTGTGTGATGGCCTCTTCCTCAACCGTGACGACAACACAGCCTTTTGGACCGCTTTCCCGGATATGGCGGCCCTGTATGCACCCCGGGAACACGACAAAAGGATCTTTGGAAACGATTTCCTGTTTGTGGATATGTCCCAGGGCCCAGTACTGATAATTTTTTGAGCGAAGATCATCCAGGGTGCACGGCGCATAGTTGGCATGCCCCTCCCGGCCATCGAGGCTGGTATGAAGAAGCCCGATATTGAACATGCCTTTGAGGCCTTGGCAGAATCCCGCCGCCAGGTTTTCGTCCACATGCCGGGTTTTAAAGCTGCGTCCATGAATGGCCACGGAACAGTCTTCCAGTATGACGGTTTCCACTTTCCCGGCGGAAAGAATCTTCATGTTGGCGGGCGTATCCAACGCTTTGGTCATCCGGTTTGCAGCATCATGGTTTCCTGCGACAGCAAATACCTGTATGCCATGCTGCTGTAATTTTCCCATCTGCCGGCTTAAAAATATCCCTGTGCTGTAATCTTTCCAGTCTCCATCATAGAGATCTCCGGCCAAAAGCACGAAAGCCGCTTTTTCTTCGATGGCCAGATCCACCAGGTTTTTAAACGCTCTTCTGCAAGCGTCTCTAATGGTATCAACAGGCGCGGACTCATATCTGGACAGCCCGCGCAACGGACTGTCCAGATGAATATCCGCCGCGTGAATGAATTTAAACATTATTGCTCCTTATTGTGCACCAGCCACTGGCGGCCCATGTCTGTCAGCCGGTATTTCTGCAGACGGCTGTTGGGTTTGCCGGGGATGGTCATCTCAATCAGTCCTTCGGCCAACGCCGGTTTGAGGTAGCGCTCGCGAAAGGATTTCCGGTCCGACAGGCCCAGGACGGATTGCAGCGTCCCACGGCCCATGTCACCATTAATGGCCCTCAGCAGCTCGCCGACCTGGGGGGTGACTTGAGGGTTGACCTGGGGGGCTGCGGTCGTTACCGTATCCAGGATCATCCGCACCATAAAAGCAATGAAAGGAGCGGCGTCGGTCCGGCGGGTGCTTTCCTGCAATGCCTGGTAATATTCGGCCTGGTGCTCGAAGATCAGGCTTTCCACCGGGATGTCGGCGAACAAAGGATTCCACCGGGCCAGAATCAGGCTCTGCCACAGCCGTCCCATTCGACCGTTGCCGTCGGCAAAGGGGTGGATGAATTCGAACTCATAGTGAAAAACCGAGCCGGCAATGAGCGGATGAACGTCGGTGGCGGAAAGCCAGGCAAACAGGTCGGCCATCAGATGCGGCACCCGGTCGGCAGGCGGGGCCATGTGGATCACCTGCTGCTCCGCCATCACCCCCACACCACCGTGCCGATAGATACCCGCCTCGTCGATCAGGCCGGACATCAGAATCCGGTGTGCCTTCAGCAAATCCTTTTCCGCCTCGGGCTTCCATGTATCGAACCGGTCGTAAGCGGCCAGGGCATTTTTCACCTCCTGAACCTCCCGGGGCGGGGCAATCACCCGCCTGCCCTCCACAATCGCTGTGATCTGCGCCTCGCTCAGGGTGTTGCCCTCAATGGCCAGAGAGCCCTGAATGGTTCGGATTCGGTTGATACGCCTGAGCCGCAGCGCTTTCGTTCTGTCAGTGAGCACCGTCAGTCTTCCGATGGCCTCGCTGATCGCGGCGACCCGGTTCAGGATCTCAGGAGTGATGGTGTAAGGGGGCTGATATTTCATACCCAATTATATCATATTTAAAACCGCACGACTTTAAAAAATTCCAATTCTACTATCAAACGGATTCCGCATTTCTTCTTTGGCACAGATAACGATACTTGCCACTGTTTTGTCTCCCTGGTTCACAGTCTCAATCCCCTGAAAAAAGAGGTATGTATTTTTCATGTTTTGGCGTATATTGTTTGTAAAAAATTGAATATTTCGATGTCAGAGGCGATGTCAATGTACCCGTCTCAAATTACCTTTAAAAGTTGGAGGATACTCATGGAAAATCAGAAACTTATCAGTATGCTGAACAAAGATATGGCTGAGGAACATGCGGCCATTATCCGGTATCTGGTCCACAGCTATCTGGAAGGTGAAGATACGCCGCTGGGCGCCAAGCTGCTTTCCCGATGCCGGGAAGAAATGTGGCATATGCACTGGTTGGGCATGGTTGTGGGAGAACTGGGGGGAGAACCCAACCTGGATCCGGCCCCTTACCCCTACGATCCCACAAACCGCGCGACTATTTTCAAATCTTATGTTGATTATGAAAAGAGTTTGATTCCCCATTATAATGCAGAGGCAGAAAAAGTGGACAATCCGCATATCAAGCGCGTACTTCAGCGGGAAGCCTGGGAATCGGCTATGCACGCCAAAAAATTCGAACGAATGCTCACCAAACTTGACAAAAAAGAGGCGGAAGGTTTACCGGGAGAAGAAAATGAATTGCCAGATGATTATGTTGAAAAATTCCAGTCTCTTGTTGAATACAAGTATAATCTGATGTTGCGGCATATTCGTGATTCATGGGTTTTCCAGAAAGAGGATATGTTTGGTTGGAAAATCATGGATTTTGCCATGACCCAGATGAAACAACTGGCTCATCTTTCCGAACCTGTAGCTGAAAACGGGATTCCTCCGCGCTTTACGGTTCAGCCGTTGAATCTGAGTTCAAGCATCGGCCCCGCATTGGCAAAGACCCTGGAAGATGTGGAATCTTCCATAAAACGCCATCAGGCCCTGAAAAACGAAAAAGAAACGCAGAAGCATGCCGGCGAAATCACCAATCTGGAACTTTCCATTGATCAGGAAACCTATCAGGCAGAGGAGATAAAGGACTGGCTCAAAAGAAAATAGACATTTACTGAAGCCGAACAGGAATATCCGGTCATCAGGCGCATAATTCTGAACGATGTAGCGGTACCCGTCCAGGATGTTTTTATGGATACCGTTCAGGATCTCAGGGATGATAGTGTCGGAAATTATGGTTTGAATGTTTTTATTTGAAGATCTTTTAAAACCTTGTAGTGTCTATTATTTGCAGTAAGTACCGGCTCTCCGTAAGAAATGGCCGTCGCCCCGATAAGTGCATCAGCTAACTGCATTGAATGGCTTAGAAAATGCTGTTCAACAAAAAACATCGCATTGGCGGAAATATCCTCCGATATATAAATAATTTTGGTGCCCCAGATTTTCAGGGTCTGCCGCAGGCGATTCAATTCATTTTTGTTTCTCATCCCTTGAACGAGTTCCATGTAGGTTACTACTGAAATGGAGAACTTATGTAAACTCTCAATGGCCTCAAATGCATTTTCATTTCCTTTTAGATACCAAATCAGGACATCTGTATCCACGATCATTTAAAATCTGCCTTTTCTTAAATTGCGAATATGATTGTCAACATCTGTTATAAGATCGTTGTCTTTCCACATGCCAAATAAGTTGTTTTTTTTATTCGGCGGATGCTCATCATAAGGAATTAATTTGGCGCAAGGCTTACCCCGATAAGTTATAATGACTTCTTCTCCCCGGTTTACTGTGTTTAAAAGTTCTTTTGAATGAAACCGAAGATCTTTTGCTGTGGCTTTCATAAAATGCCCCGTTCTTTAAGTTTATATTTTAAAGTATAAACTTTATTTTGATAAAGGTCCAGCAGCATTTTGATTTTGATCATCTGCGACCAGTCTGATCCCGAATTTGAGCATCAGTTTATGTTTGACATTTTTGATTGTTTGTTATATTTCTGAAATGCAGCATATTTACTGCATAATGGAAACAAAAAATGAACTGGATTGAATTTAAAAACAAGATGTTCGACCTTGTCTGCTTCAGCATTCATCAGGTATATGCATGGCAGCCGGGATTTGATCGCAATAATCTGGTCCGCTGGACGAAAAAGGGGTACCTCGTTCACCTGCGGCGGGGGTGGTACGCATTTCCCGAATACAGGGACAAGCCGGATTTTGCCGAATATATCGCCGTCAAAATCTACAACCCCTCCTACATCAGCCTGCACTCGGCACTCGCATTTTATGGGTTGATTCCCGAATCCGTGGTCCAGATAACCAGCGTCACATCACTGAAAACCGCCTCGTTTACAAACGACTTCGGTGAGTACTCCTACAAAAGCGTCAAGAGCGATTTGATGTTCGGCTATTTCCGCCGCCCCATTGCAGACGGCCGGTCAGTCCCGTATGCGACCATGGAAAAGGCGCTGCTGGATCTGCTGTATCTTTATCCTTTCTATAATACAGCGTCTGAGCTTCTCGAACTCCGGCTCGATCAGGATATACTGCGTGAAAACCTGGAGCTGCGGACATGGCGGTCAATGGGAAAACGGTTTCACTGCGCACGTCTTGAAAAGCGCATGCAGTTACTTGAAAAGGTGTATCACATATGATCTCAATCGACCGGATCAAACAATACTATCCAGCCTCAATGGCTGAGAATGCCGTCTTTCAAAAGCACATTCTCAAAGAATATGTACAGTTGTTAACCCTGGACTATCTTTCCACCACAGAGTACATCCGCAAAATGACCTTTATCGGAGGCACCAACCTGCGGCTGGCCAAGGGCATTGATCGATTTTCCGAAGACCTGGATTTTGACTGCAAAAATTTGACCGAACAAGAGTTCATCCGGATGTCCGATGATGTGCTTACCTTCCTGCAACGCAGTGGATTTAACGTGAAGGCCCGGGAACGGGAAAAAAGCGGGTTAAAGGCATTTCGACGCAGTCTTTATTTCCCGGAGCTTCTGTTCAGCCTGGGCATTTCCGGACATCGGGAGGCACGGTTCCTGCTGAAAATCGAATCCCAGGATCAGCAGACACCCTATGAGCCCGTCATGGAATTCATCAAGGGGTGCGGTTTTTTCTTCTCATTTCCGGTTCCATCCGAAGCCGTGCTGTGTGCCATGAAGATTGCCGCCATGCTCGCCAGAGGAAAAGGACGTGATTATTACGATGTCATGTTCCTGCTGTCACGGACGGAACCGGATTATCCGTTTCTTGTCCGCCGCTGTGATATCCACAACCTTGCCGAATTAAAGGCGGCGGTTGAAGAATCGCTGAAAACGGTTGATCTGCGCCGGAAACAAAAGGATTTCGAACACCTTCTGTTTCATCGTGACAACAGTCGGCGCATCCTGCATTTTGCAGAATTTATACATTCCCTGTAATTTGTCTTTGAACCGATATTTGCCATTGTCTTGTCTCCACCTTTCAGCGCTGCCGTGCTTTCCCAGCTCATGCCGCCCAGAAGACCGATTGTTTTCATCCGTTAACCATCCGTTTTGCCATATCGGTCTTCCCTTTTTTTACATCTGACTCTCATAATGGCGAATCGCTGATCTTACCCCGTTCATCATGCTCACATTGCCAAAACAGAAATATTTTGTAAACCAGGCTTCTTTGAGTTTCAGTTCATTGAAAATCTGCTTTTCAGGAAGACCTTTTTTCCAGAGATGAACAATATTACCATAAAGATTTTCCAGGAACTCAAGTTTGGATTGAATATGTTCTCTGCCTTTTTTCTGCCTGGGGTTGTGGCCGCAAAGCAGCGCGTTAAAGTCCAGATTTGACACTTTTTTCAATGATTCGATCTGAATTCCCATATTCTCATCTGATCTGAAAAATTTAATGCGGTCAGCCTGTGTCCATATACGTCTGCACCAATAGACTTGTTAATATGTGCTGCATTTCCTGAATGGTCTTCATGGTGATGCGTCAGATAAATCCGTTCGATTTTATTTTCCTGTGCAATGCCGGCCACTTCTTTTTCCAGATGGGAAAGACCCGTATCAATCATGATACTATCAAAAATAAAGCAGTAAACTGTCATAAGAGGGGGACCTGCAAGAGACCATCCAAGTTTGATTCCCTGAATACCGTATTCAAATTCATATGTTTTGCAAAATCTCATTTACGTTTCGCCATGTTGGATGTTCAACAACTAATGCAGCCCGCCCAGGTTCCTTTAAGAAAAGGCCTTTAACTTTTCTTTCGATGAATTTTTAATCACCTCATTAATTTCATATAGGATAGGATTTTCTCCATATAAGTCAAAAAATTCTTCGGTTGTATTTTTTGCCTCGCTTGCAATTTTCTCAGCCATCGCCACGATGGTTTCTTTGACAATTTTGTATTTTATGGAAGTGTCTTTGGAAAACCGTTCAAAATGCTTGGGTTCAAGAAACTGGAAATGTCTCCCTCCACCTATTTTCATAGCCATTTTTTTTGCATAAGGGTACACATATGTGGACAATAAATCATAGAAAGGTGCCAGGATTGTCCCGTTTTCTCCATGGATGAATGAAATATTTTTTGCGTGGGCATCAGAATTACCGATTAAACCGTTAAAAATTATTAGCTGCAAAAACCGTTTGGTATCTTTGATTTGAAAAGCACTTTCATTTCTGATGAGTGAGAAACACATAGCGAGTGTTGGAGAATATTTCAACTGGGCATTTACATTTAATGCCTGGCAAAAGTCTTCTTGTATCAGTCTGATGATCTGGCCGTTTTCTATCTTTCTGTCATATCGATCAATTACGTATAGAGGTATTTCATCAATTTTAAAAATTTTAACATCAGGTACAGTCAGTCCCATTCTTTTGGCCAGCATCATGCAGAAAGTTTCGTTCTCAACCGTTCCATGGAGATCTTTTATCGGGGTTTTCAAAATATGGGAAGAGGGAGCACCGTTCATTGAAATCCGGATTTTATTATTTTTAAGTGAAACAGGAAGTTTTTCCTGGGCCCCGGCAAGAGAAAGTCTGATACCAGCTTCATCGGCCATAAACGGATTCTCAGGCAGATCCTTTATTATTTTTAATAAATGATCGTTAGTAAGCGTGTCATAAGAATACATTTCGGGTTTTTGTGGCAAGGCACCATCTTCAAATAAAGACACAGCACCAGCACAATCTCCACCAATAGCCCGTAACAATTCAAAATGATTGCTGGCGGGAATCTGAAGTTTTCTGGAAAGGGCCTCCAGGATTCTTCCTTCAGGCAGCAAATTGGTAAAATAGGAATATGAATCATCATTTACATATGCGGTTTCTCTCAAAGGCAGGGAAACAGACAAACGATAGCTATCTTTTGAATTGATCCAGTTTTTATCATACTGGAAACAAAACCTGCGCTGCTGATCCAACCAGAGCTCACCTGCCTTAAGTTGATTAACAAAAACGTTGAGCTTACTCTTCACCCATGTGCTCCTCAATATATCGGATTAGTTTGTGGTTTGTCTTTGGAACAGCAAATACCTTTAATCCTAAACCTTTCAATACATGCAAGACTTTTTCCATCTGGATAGTCGGTTTCCCGTTTTCAAGATCTGACAGAAAACGGGTGCCAACATTTAGATATCCGGCTGCTTCTGACTGGGTTAAGCCCTGGTCTTTTCGTAATTTTCTGACAAGTTTACCGATTGTTTTTGTGTTCATAACTTCCAACTATTTTTAAATTTACTCCCGATCAGGAATATACAATGTTTTTTTCTGAAGATCAAGTGAAATATTCCCTTACGGTAATATTTTTTAATTACAATAGATATTGTCGGAAAATATTACCGTAAGGGAATGATGTGTGTTGCCCAGGTAACGCATGTTGAGTGGCTGTGCTACGTAACACGGCAATATGCGGAATCTTTTTGACATGCATCCAGATGATTCAATTCCCGTGAAAAAAAAGTTGAGTTCCATCCTTTTCAGCGCTGCCGTGCATATTCCACCGCCTTTTGTGCATGAATGGCCGTGGTGTCAAAAAGCTTGACGGGTGTGTCCTTCTGGCTCACCAGCATCCCGATTTCCGTGCAGCCCAGGATGACGGCTTCAGCCCCCTGGTCCGCCAGGGTATCGATGATCCGAAGATATTCTTTCCTGGATCCGGGTTTTGCGATTCCCAGGCACAGTTCCTGAAAAATAGTGTTATGGATAAAGGCCCTGTCTGCTTTTCCCGGCACCAGGACATCAAGCCCGTGGTCCCGGTTCAGGCGGCCCTTATAAAAATCCTGCTCCATGGTAAACGCCGTGCCCAGCAGGCCCGTCTTTTTAATTCCGGACCGGATCAGGGCCTCGGCCGTTGCATCGGCAATATGCAGCAGGGGAATATCAATTGTATCCTGGATCTCAGGCGCCACCTGATGCATGGTATTGGTGCAGATCAGGAGAAAATCAGCCCCTGCAGCCTGGATCTTTACGGCGGCCTCTGAAAGACATTCGGCCACTCCCTGCCACTCCCCCCGGCCCATCAGCTTTTCCACGGGATCGAAATCCACACTGTACATCACGATTTTTGCGGAATGCAGCCCACCCAGGGCCTGTTTCACCCCCTCATTAATCATCTTGTAATATCCAGCCGTGCTTTCCCAGCTCATGCCGCCCAGAAGACCGATTGTTTTCATCCGTTTGCAGAAGCCGCGAATCTCTTCAGGGGTATTCAAATGCTCGGCAATGTCAAAAGATTTTGTTTTAAGTTTCATGATTTCGTGGCTATCCAGATGGTATGAACGGGACCCTTTTTAGGTGTTCTGCCCCTGACTTTTTTTTCAAGGACATGAAAAGAAGACTTCTTCAGTCTCTGTATAAAACCTATGTCCGGTGACGATGACCAGACGGCAACTACGCCACCTGGTCGTAACGCACGGTGTATCATGGAGAGTCCTGACATGCTGTACAGTTCCACATTTGCTTTTTGGGTCAAACCGGCCGGGCCATTGTCCACATCCAGAAGAATAGCATCAAAGGCCGATGTGTTGTCATTGATGATGTTTACAACATCTTCAATAACCACCGTAACACGCGAATCCTTGAGGGGATCACCTGCTAACGATCCCAACACGTTTTGATTCCATTCGACGACGGATGGAACAAGTTCAGCAAGAAGAACATCCGCATCGGAAGGAAGCAACCGAAGCGCTGCTGAAAGTGTGTATCCCATTCCAAGCCCACCGATCAGCACATTGGCAGTTTTTCGATCGGCAATTGCAGGGCAGGATAATTCGGCAAGCATCTTTTCAGAACCGGACATTCTACTGTTCATAAGCTCTTGTCCGTTGACACGGATGGAATATTCCGTGTCCCTCTGATAGAGTGTCAGCTCGCTTTTGTTATCAGGTGTTCTGGAACGGCTCAACAATTTCCATGGAATCATGCATGATCCTTTCAGGCCTGAATATCCGTCGCTGTTCCGGCTGATGTCGAACCGGCAGACCCTTTCCAGTCCCTTGTTCTGTTTGAGGTTTCGTTTAACCCGCCTTTTGCCTTCGGTTCGAACTACTAAGAAATCCTTAGCAGTTGCATCCGGTTCCAGTTCCCCGGTCTTATAGATGTTTTTCAAATGCATCAGCACATTTTCCGACGTGGTGTCAAAGACCTGCCCCATCTGGGCTTGTGTCAACCAGACTGTTTCCTGTTCAAACCGGACATCCACCGGTGTTTCCCCGTCCGGGCTCTGGTAGATCTGTATGCGGCTGTCATCTGCTCATACCTTTTTTATTCCACTGCCTTGGCTTATCAAGAACGCAATTGACAATCTCACTGAGGAATTTTCTTCGAGTTTTGCGGACAAGACGGCATCTCAACAACCATAATATGAGCACCGAATACTTGCTTCTCTCCACTGGTTACCAATCCTTCATTTGTTATAACTTCTTGACATTTCAGCCTGTCTGAGCATGAAGAGCATGAACCTCAGCGTCAAGCCTGTCCGTTAGAAAATCCTCAGTCACCTCAAGATCGTATCGCGTCTGAAGATTTAACCAAAACTGGGGTGACATTCCGAAAAAGCGTCCAAGCCGGAGAGCGGTATCCGCGGTAATGGATCTTTTCCCATGCACAATTTCATTTATACGCCTTGGGGGCACATTTATATCCTTTGCCAGACGATACTGACTGATTTTCATGGGCTCTAAAAATTCTTCCATAAGAATTTCGCCAGGATGGATGGGAGGAAGCTGCTTGTTCATATAGACTCCTAATGATAAATCGTTATTTCAGCATCATACGCATCACCGTGTATCCACTTAAAACACAGTCGCCATCGCCGTTTATGCGTATGCTGTGTTGACCTTTCCGGCTCCTTTTTCAACGCCTCCAATCGGTTACCGCGCTTTGCAAATCATTCAATTGTGCTGCGGAACCAAGCATCAACAATTTTTTCCGCGCATTACGCTGAATATCCTGCGGCAATTTGCTTGATATTTGCCTGTTGAATATTTTTTTCCGTTTCCTTATCTCGAAAGGATTTTATCATGGGCAAAATAGAACGTATCGTTAATAGCATCAAGCATTATTTTGGTAACGGATATGATATTAGCAGATTATATAACGTGCGGGTAACTTGCCGGGCGCGTCGTTTTGCCCGGTCAAGTTCACCCGATAGTTCGCTTCAACTATTTGATATTTAAATTTGATTCAAAATGGCCTTGATTTTTTCAAAATTTGTTGTATGTTTGATGTATGGCGATTGTCATTACATTAAGCATGATTAGGAGTACGTTATGGGAAAAACAGCAACAATTCAAACCCGTGTTGACCCTGCGGTAAAACACAACGCACAGATTATACTTAAAAAACTAAACATTTCAATGTCTGAGGCTATTTCAATGTACCTTTCGCAGATAACCCTTCATCATGGGATTCCTTTTGAACTAAACAACCACCGGCTTTAACCGACGGCTTCAAGCCGGTGGTTGTTTAGTTCTCGAAAGAACCGGAACTCATTCTGATCTTTTCAAAAAGTAGTAGTCATTCAAAGCGAACACAAAATATGTGGTTTGCCCGCATCACTTTAATTGTTGGAATTACAGAGCGTCTGTTCATATCATGTTCAAAATCCGGATGCGCTTTGATGCTGTCTGCAATGTGGATGAATTTGATCCGCTGTTCTTCCGGTGTGGCTTCACCCTTGAAACCACCGTTCATTGAAGCGGCGGACAATATCATCAGTGGCTTTGGACAGGCTGGTGGCCGTGTAAAAATCATCGAACGCGGCCTGGATCTCTTCCACACGATTGAAAAAATCCAGGATAAACAGGTCTTCGGTTTTTTTGCCCAGATGGGGGGCGGACCGGTTCAGCCGGGACAGGGCCTGGACCGCCATCACCCTTTGCAGTTTTTTTGGGTTCACCACATGGGGGATGAAGTGCTCCAGGATAATGTCCGCTTTTATGGCAATGGTCTGCTGGTGCCGCTCAACATAGGCCCGCAGTTTCTTCTGGGCTTTTTTGCTGTCAAACAAAGGGTTGTCCTGTATCCAAGCAGGCGCCGGTCCGTGACCACGATGACCGAATCAAACAACGGCTGTTCCACATCTTTTGCGCCCCGGATATCTGCTGCCGCAGGATAGGTCTCGATCAACCGGTACGCGGCCCAGGTAATGGAGTTTGATTTTCCCGACCCCGCCAGCCCCATGTCCTCTTTGTGAAAAGCCACTTCCTCGAGCACCTTTTCCTTGGTCTTCATAGAACTGTCTGCCTTCCATCAGGTCTGACATGGCTGAAGACAGAATTTCAATTTTCATTCAAAGTGTTTCCGCATTTCTTTTTTGGCAGTATGCCAATCCAGAATTCTCTCTTTACCCTCTTCAAGGCGCTTCTCTGTTTCCTGAAGAGCCGCCTTATGCCAGGCGGGTGATTCGAGGAGTTCCTCTTCTGATAATAAATCCGCCCACAAGGCATCCACCATCCTGAGTTTTTCTTCTCTGGTAAGGTGTTTTATTTCTATTGTATTCTGCATGATTCAATCCTTTTATATTTAAAGGAAAATTATCATTTCTGCATTTTTATGTCAATTTCATCAGATGATTTCAACAGGTGATGCTGGATTCCCATCACCCGCCCCGTTTGTTCTCCTCAAACATCTCCACCGGCATGGGATACCGCAGCTGCCACACCATCTTGATGGGCCTTTCACTCTCATGGCTGACATGGTCGACCGGCCCCAAAAATTCAAACGGCACTGTGCAGTTGTTGTGTCTTTTCGATCCCGGGCAAACACCAGGATGGTGTATCCCCGGGCCGTGTGATGCACCAGGTTCTGCCCTGTGGGCGAGTCCAGGGCCGTGTTGGACTGGGATTCCCAGTGCAGCAGGGACCGGCTGATGGGATAATCCGCATACATGGTGGTGGGGGAAAACTCTTTTTCGGTTTTCTGGAATGTGATCAGCAGGGCATAGGCCTTGATATCCTTGAAATGCAGCACGCCGGTGCCTTTCTGTCCGGCAGATGCCAGGGTGGCCCGGTCAAAGGCGGCCAGGATATCTGTGGCGCTGAACCGGGCATGCAGCTCCAGGGAGCAGGGAAACGGCAGGTCCGGCACAATCCCGGCAACCGGGGAGGACGTCCCCGGCCCAGGCCAGGATTTCATCCATATCCCGGAGAATGGACGGATTCTGGGTCAGGCGGTGAAAGGCATCGGACAGATCGGCAAACCCGAACCGGTCTGCTTTGTCTCCCCAGAGCCGGTAATACACCGGCGTTGGCCTGTTCTCCTGCCAGATCCAGGGCACCCGGACACATCTTGTGATGCCAGCCGGCCGATGATCTGCCGCAGCCGCCCGATCTCTTCCGGCCCGGAAATAAATGCCGCCCTCACCAGGGACCGTTTCAGCCAGGCCAGATCCGGATCAGACGGGGCCGGTGCCAGCTGGGCCCTGGCTTTCCACCCGGTCCACGAGTCAGATACCAGCAGCCGCTCCGGTTCATAATCATGGTACTGGATAAAATTGCCAAAGGTCAGCGCCTGTTTGGTTTCTGATGTAAAGGTCTGGAGGCGTTCCGGCACCTGGGCGGCCAGGTTTTGCAGATTGGCCCGGATGTTGTCCAGGACATACCCTTGCGTGATAGTTTGGTCAAACTGTATGGCGCACCCGGCCGGCAGATGGGGGAAATTGTTTTCCACCTCCTTGTCGATGCTGTGGCGGTGCCGGGGCAGCAGGGCTTTCAACCGGGTGTCCATGCGGTATTTTTTGTGCACCTGGCCCACAAAATCCAGCACGGTGAGGCACTCTTTTTCAGGGGCATGGCGCAGCCCTCGGCCCAGCTGCTGGAGGAACACGGTGAGGCTCTGGGTGGGCCGCAGGAACAGAACCATGTTGACCTCCGGCACATCCACCCCTTCGCTGAGTTTGTCCACGGTGAACAAAAAGGCCAGGCGGCCGGATCTCAACGTCCGCCAGCAGGGTATCGCACCGGGTCCGGTCCACATCCGACACATACGCGGCCGAGGCAATGCCGTTGCCGGTTGAACGCCTTTGCCATGAAATGGGCGTGTTTGATGGTGACACAGAACCCGATCCCCTTGATATTTTCCCGGTCGGGCTCATACCGGTCCAGCGTGGTCAGGATGGTATCCACCCGCAACTTTGCCAGGATATCATGACCGGTGTACACATTTTCCAGGGCTCGGTCATCATACCGGCCGTTTTTCCAGAAGTGATCCTTGCTGATATCCACGGGATCTGCCACGCCGAAATAGTGAAACGGGCACAGCAGTTTTTCTTCCAGGGCTTCGGGCAGCCGGATCTCAGCGGCAAACCGGTTGTGGAAATCCGCCGCCACATTGCCGCCGTCCATCCGTTCCGGGGTGGCGGTCAGGCCCAGCAGGATCTTCGGCTCAAAATGATCAAACAGGGGACGATAGCTGGCAGCCGTGCCATGGTGGGCTTCATCCACCACAATGTAATCGTAAAATGACGACCCCACCTGGTTCCACACCTGCCGGGACGTCATCATCTGGATGGAGCAGAACAGATGCTCCATGCGTACCGCCTCATGGGAGCCGGCCAGCATCTCCCCGAAATTCGCATCCCTGAGCACCTGGCGGAAGGTGAACAATGCCTGTTCCAGGATCTCCTGGCGATGGGCGATGAACAGCAGCCGGGCCTGGCCCCGGTTGTCCCGGCAAAACCGCTGATAGTCAAATGCGGCAATCACTGTTTTTCCCGTGCCCGTGGCGGCAATCACCAGGTTCCTGAAATAATGACGGCTCGTCCGCTCCAGGGCCAGTTTTTCAAGAATGCGTTCCTGGAACGGATGGGGCTGCAGATCAAAAAACACGGCCGGACCAGCGTCATCCTTTTTCCGGGCCCGGGCGATGGCCTGGCGGAAAGGCACGGGATCATCCGCATCATAGGGCAGAAACTCCCGGCTGTGCCAATAGGTCTCAAATTCAGCGTGAAAACTTTTCCAGGATATGGCACTAGGTCCTGGGAGGTCACCTTGAGGTTCCATTCCAGGCCGCTGGTCATGGCGGCATGGGACATGTTGGCCGACCCGATGTAGGCCGTGGAAAGCCCGGAATCCCGCCGGAAATGCCAGGCCTTGGCATGGAGCCGGGTCCGCCGGCTGTCATAGGAGATCCGGATCCTGCACGTTGGGCAGGTCCCTGTGCCAGCCACTCGATGGCCGGCACATCCGATGCCCCCATATACGAGGTGGTGATCAACGCGCACCGGCACCCGTCTGTCCTTCAAATCTTCAAACCCGGGCATCAGCAGGCCGCAGCCCGGACCATTTGATAAACGACACCAGGATATCCACGGCATCGGCAGACCGCATCTCTTCCAGCAGTTCCTGGACCAGCTGGGGTTCCCTGGGAGATCCGGTAAAAAGGCTGCTCTCCACCATGGAGGTCCGGGGCCGGGGAATGCCGGAACCGGCATAATGGGGCGGGGTGATCTCCAGGAGCAACGGCTTTGGATCGGGGATCAGTTTCCGGTTTTCAAGATGGGATTTCCGAGGGTTGCCGGCCGGTCCGGACAGCAGATCGATGATCCGGTTGCACAGGGCCCGGCGCCGTTCCGGGTCCGGCTCTTCCAACAGGGCCTGCCTGAGCACCTGAGACACAAATTCCGCATACCGGGACGGCTGTTCCTCAGCTTCCAGCTTTCCAAACAACGGCCGCAGTTCCGGATACCGGGACAGAAGATCTGTCAGGTCCTGGTCCAGCAGCCTGTCATAAATACCGGGACTGGGCCGGGAAATCATGGGGTCTCCTGTCCGGCGAACTGTAAATAGGTTGCCAGAACCGGGCGGTCCGCTTCGGCCCAGTCCAGGGAGGCCAGGTCTTCTCTGGGCAGCCAGATCACGGCGGCATGCTCCCGCAGGGTGATGGTGCCGGAAATGATGGTGCACACAAAGGGATACAGGGTGATGGTAAACTCCGGATACGCATGGGTCACTTCAGCCAGGGCATGGTGCACGGCCACCTCGATGGCCAGTTCCTCGGCAATTTCCCGGCAAAGGCAGTGTTCAGGGGTTTCGCCGGGCTTGATTTTACCGCCGGGAAACTCCCACTTCAAGGGCATGGCCATGGTGCGGCTCCGCTGGGCCGCCAATACACAGCCGTCCTGTTCGATGATGGCGCAGGTGACGTGGAGGTGGTTTTTGCTCATGTCAAGTTTTCATAACCACAAAAACCACCGGCTCGCCCAGTGGATTTTTTTTGTTGAAAATTTATAATATAAAAATTACCGAGCCCTTAGGCCATTACAGTTGTTTTCTTTTTTAACTTCTTGATTTTTATTCTGATACTGTCGTAGCGATTGATTTCAGTGTTTAGATTTTCTACCGTTGGTTTTTGATACGCATATTTATCACTACACGGCGTAGTGGTTTCCACTAAAATTTTGCAGCATTGACCGAAATTATCAGAATTCAACTAACACATCAACAAAGCAAACGTCTTTAAGAGAATCAACATGTATGTTCATTAAAGCGTTGAACGACGTTTTTAAACAAATCATTTATAACTAATACTTCATAACAAGTACGGAGTTCAGTGAATGCCGATTTTATCAAATATTCTCTCTGTGATGGCGGACAATCTGCTTTTTTTGCTTCAATATAATGACTTATAGGAATTTCAGAATTACGGTATTGCTTTTCATACGACGGTGCATCGTTTAATAACACATATCCTGGGATATCGTTTCTTTTTTCAATCCAGTGACATTCGTGCTTTATCTTTAATTCACTACATACAGAAATTAATGTTGGTACAAAAACTAAATCATGCGTGAAAGTTATCACCTGTTTTTTGAAGCTTCTTCTGCAATCCGTTTTGCAATACGACCTTTTCCTCTCATCATCAAGTGTGAATAACGGGGTCATCAAAGATGACTCCGCAAATGTTTTCTGAAAGGTTCATTTCTGCAAGAAAATCCGCAAGTGAAATTATTTTTTGTTCCCCTTCGCTTAAAATCTTTGAGGGTTCTTTTCCTTTAAAAACAACTTGTCGGTAGGGATGTACCAGCCGAGCCGGTACTGATTTATGTTAATACCTATTTCGCAATTCAAGTATTTGCATTCATCTTTGAAAGCATTGATGTAGCGCTTCGTTAAAATATTTTGCCTGAAAGTTCTTTTTCCTTGTTCTGTGATTTTACGTTTTCGATATTTTACCTTTTGCCTCTTGTAGCCGCGGCCGATTTCAGGTTAGTAACATACGCTTCAATGCCTGTTATATGCTGTTCAAGCTTTTCCTTGTGATTAAGGAAGTGATTTGAATCACAGAATTTCTTGATATCTGCTGTATGGGTCATTCTCGTGAGAGCTTCATTATGCTGTCTTCAATTCCGTGAATAATTGTGTCAATGCGAGTAGTATCAATTTGAAATTGCAGTTCTATCACTTGCATTTCTTCTGGTTATATGTGTTTTTCATATACCAAGCGCTTTTAGATAATATTTTCTGCTTTTGCACATAGTCCTTAATTTTTATCGCTTCTTTGTTATGCTTTTCAAGCATCCATTTTGTTAATACACCATCTTCAGGAAGCATGGCGAACTTTAGTCTCATAGTTTTACGCGGTATCCAATCGCGGTTGGTCTTCTTTTGCATCTTGCTCTGATTGACTTTTAATAAATACCCAGATGACTCGATTAGTTTAAGTGCTTCATCGGAAAGCGGCTGCTGGCACAAGATGCAATTGTCACCGTCTTTCAGGTCTGTTGGTCACTTCCTCGTTGTTTGGCAAAAGCCTGGGCCGCTTCGATAATTCTTTCCATTCTTTACTACCGACATTGAAAATTTTGGCTTTGCTGTTCAATTTTTCGACGCCCTCTGTTTTTGCAGTTACATCCTTAGATACAGAATCTGATATTGCTGTTTTAATTTCAGCCAGTGATTCAGTTGTAAAAATTTTGTTGTTGTCTGTAATTGATTTTTTTAGAGTGGTCAGTAACGTTTTGTAAACATTTAGGTCTGCAATTTCTTTGTCTTTCTTCAAGGCCTGCAATTGCGCCTTTTGTTCTTCAAGGTAACTTCTTTGAGTCTTCTCTTCTTCTGTAATTGGAATTAGTTTTTTTAGGTCAGCGATTTTGGTTTTTGCAGAAAGAGTATTCAGCGCACTCTTGATGTTTGATTTCTCATCGAACAACGAGGAGAAGTCCTTCGGAGTGCTTGAACGGTGATGTTGGCGGTTAGTTTTTCTTCGAATTTTTTCGAAGGCTTCGATTAAATCCGCGAAGAAATCAAGCCCAGCAGGCCTGAACTCGAATTGATTCTTATTGGTTAAATGGACATTGACACATTTGTTGTCAAATATTGAAAACTGTCTAAATTCGTTTTGTTGCTTATGGTCTGGGGGTATGAGGGAATATGGTTTAGAATCTGATGTAAAAGCTGATTTCTGCTGACACGTCACTATGACCGGTTGTGACATAGATGTTTCGCCAGAATATCTTCCGTTGAACGGCTGTGAAAAGCTTTCTTCAGCAGGCGAGTATAGCCTGTTTTTCCCGAACCATTTATACCGTAAACAATTGTTACTTGATTGCGAAAATCTATTAATTGATTTCCCACAAGCGCGTTTACGCCTTTGAGGTTTTGCACGCCGCGTTAATCAGAAGATCTTTTTTGAAATCTTCACACAATTCGGTCTACACAACTTATTACAATGGCAGGTTTTTCTGTTATTGGCTTCAAACCAGCATCTTCAAGAACGTATGCGTATGCTGCGTCTATGTCGGCATCAGATATTGTTGTACCAGATAGCAGCTTTGAACTCAGATGTTTCGCCCAATATGGCAGCGCTTCTGCGAACTGTTCAATCTCAGAATTTAAGCTATCAATCTTGCTCATCTGATTCAGTCAATGAGAACCTCCAATATTGTATTGGCCACGCTCCAGCATATTGTTTATTATTTTCTAAAATTTATCTATTACATTTGCTTTTTTACCATCAATTGCTTTGAAAACATCTTCAAACACATGTCCTATGACATTAATGTAGTAAGCTAAGAAGCCTGACTTTACATTGATTTTTAACCGATTCATGGTTATTAAAATCATAACATTCTTCCAACGCATTTTCTAAACCAAGATATTTGCTTTTTTAATGAATAAACACACCTTCTATTCTTCTTTTTGACCTTCCCCTAGCAGTGGACAATTTTATTCCGGACGATCTGAATGTTATAAATATCTTTCCACATGATATTGTCATCAGGAAAATTTCCATCTGTGATTTTCATTAAATATTGATTTACATTCTCAAGGATTTTTGAATCTGGCGATTAAACTTATAGATTCGCGGTGTTTGTTTAACTGAGATCCTTTCGCATACTGTCTACCAAAGTGTTTTCAGCGAATGAATGAAATATGATTATGAAAGAGATTTGTGTAAATTGGGAAGAGTATTATTCAATTCGTTCATTCTTGAAATGACAACTTTATGTAATACAGCACCTTCCCATTCATCTAAGGCTTTTGTTTTCTTTTCAACATTTTTTTTGAAATTATCATATTCATTCTTTCCAAAAACTTCCATTTTCATTGAAGCCTCTTTCAAGCGGTCAACTTCTTCTAATACTCCGAGTCTAAACATGCCTAAAAATACATTATTCAAAATTCTACCTTTGGTTGATGATCGTGCATTTAAAATATAATCGCGGTGCAGCCGCCGTGAACATGGAAATCACCGGTTTATCCGGTGCATTTTTTGGTTGGTTTCCAAGAGGTCCGCCGGGCGGCGGCTGATTCATATCTTTATCATCCCCTCCAGATAGAGTGCTGCCCGGCCGGCAATCATGACACGGTCATGGGCAAGTTGGCAGAACAGCTCTCCGCCCCGTTGGGAAACCTGCCGGGCATGAAGGTCGTTTTTGCCCAGCACCGATGCCCAAAAGGGAATCAGCACGCAGTGGGCAGAGCCTGTCACCGGGTCTTCGGGAACGCCCACCTTTGGTCCAAAGAACCGGGAGACAAAATCACAGTGATCTCCCGGCGCCGTAATAATGATTCCCCGGCAGTCCAGCTGTGCCAGCAGGGCCACATCCGGCTGCATTTCGGCCACGGTGGTTTCGCTGTCAAATACGGCCATCAGGTCTTCGGCTGATTCGTACACCTGCCGGGGCGCTTCACCCAGAGCGCGGCTGAGGGTATCAGACGGCTCACAGGCGGCTGGGGGGCGGGACGGAAAATCCATTTCAAGGAGATCCCCCTTTCGGGCAACCTGTCAGCTGTCCGCTGTGGCGGGTGTCAAAAAGGATCGTATCTTTGTTCCAGTGCCGGCAGTAAAACTGCACAAACGCGCTGGCCAGTGTGGCATGACCGCACAGGGCCACTTCTGTGACCGGGGTAAACCACCTGAGGTCAAAACCGGTGGTGTTTCGAACCAGAAAAGCGGTTTCTGACAGGTTGTTCTCAGCGGCAACCGCCTGCAGAACGGTATCGTCAAGCCATGTGTCCAGCAGGCAGACAGCGGCCGGATTACCGGAAAAAACGGTGGAGGTGAACGCGTCAACCTGATACATCGGTATGTTCATTTTGTTCTCCTTAAAGCAGATGCCGGGTGGAGTTGCTGCGCTCATCCCGGACCCGAAGCACCAGATCCCCCTGGGCCAGGTTCTTTGACGGCAGCGGGAACCGGATGTTGTCATTGCGGGGATAGCGTTTGCCTGTGGCGGGGAGATCGCTGTCCAGCCCGGCCCATTTGGCCCGCACCAGGCGGCCGTCACCAGCGTCGCTGTCCCGGATGCCCACGGTGAGGGTGTGCTGGAAGAGGTGTTCGCCAAAGTAGTGGCAATCCCGCAGCACCCGGCGGTTGCGCACAAAAAGGGGTAAAACGCGGAGGCGGATCTGAAAGTTGGAATAGCGGTCCCGGGCACTGGGCCGGTACGCCTTCATCAGAAAGGTGCGGAACAGGGTTTCAGATCCGGATTCCAGGGCCCGGGCCGGGACGGTCAGGGCGGAGCCGTGCTCCTCGCGCTGGTCGGTCATCACGATCTGCTCCCCGCGGATCAGCACCGTGGTTTCGATGAGCAGAAAGCGCAGATCATTGTCGCTGCGCAGGGAATCCTTGAGCCGGACGTTTTCCAGGTCGATGCAGACACTGGTGTCGCCAAACAGGAAGCGCTGGAGGTTCTGGTACCCTTCTTCCGAGTTGACAATGCCCAGGGGGCCGCTGTGGCTGCGGTACACAAAGGCACGGCTGCTGCCTTTGACATAGGCGTGGTCCATCTGCACCAGGCCGTCGCTGCCCGGCCCCACGGCCAGCCGGGCCAGGTTGTAGTCGGTGTGGTTGGTGCCGATCAGCGAGAAGACCCGGTCAACCGGAAAAAGCCCGCCCATCTCGTTCAGGCGGTTCTCATCCCAATTTTTTGAGAACCCGAGAAACTCCCGCATCCGGACCGGGCCGAAGGTGTTGGAGTCATTGAGCCCGAGCAGGTCGCGCACGCTGGTCAAAAACCCGAGACCGCGCCGGAAGTGGATGCCCCGGTGGGGCGTGGCATAGGTGAAGACCCGGTCGATCTTTTTTGCAGCCTCTTTCTTCAGGACCCGCTGGATCAGGGAGCGGCAGATGAGCCCGCCCATGGAGTGGGCCACCAGGTGGACCCGGGGAGCACCTGTCTGGGCCAGGACGTAATCCAGAAGGCAGCCCAGATTTTCCCCCAGGGTCTCGATGACATCCCGGGTGCCGTCGCCGGCACGTTCCGAGGTCCGGTCGTAGTAGCGGAAAATCCAGAGGGACCGGGCAGGGAATCTGCCGGCCTCATACGTCCCGTCCTCGCCGTTGAGCAGTTCCACCGCGCCGTGTTGGTCGATCCGGGCAAAAAGATCCATGTACCCGTGGTCCTTGATCAAGCGGACCAGCGGGCTTTCAAAGATAAAGAAGTCCGGATCACCGTCCGGGCCGGTGCGCACCTGGGTGGAGCCGAGATTGAAGCCGTAATAAGGCTTGTCCACCGTGGACTCCACAGCCCCCTGGCTTCCGGCGTATCCCCGCACGTAGATGATGGGCAGGTATTTTTCCATGGGGTCCTCTCTATGAAATTCTTTCAGCTTTGATATCAAGGATTTCAGCGATGCGCGCTGCCATTTCTGGTGAAAGCCTTCGCTTGCCTCGTTCATAGTCAGAAATCATGTTCTGACGAATGCCGAGTTTTTCAGCGAGGCGGGCCTGCGTCAGATTGGCTTTCAGTCTGGCACCTGCAAGCAGATTGCCGATTCGATTCGACTGCATTTCCTTCCAGAAATCAGTTTCCTCGATGGCAACACTATCTGCATTGTCGGAGGTCAGAATGCTTACTTCAAATTTTTTACGAATCCATTCGATGAGTTCATCCACATTCTCACCCTGAATGGACAGCTCAATACGGGGCTTTTTCACGAGAGCCAACATAGTACACCTCAATTTGAATTTCCCCCTGCCGATGAGTCCAGCAAGCCACATACCGATAATTTAAATGGCAATGATAGGTGTCATCACCCAAAGGGGAAAAATTGTTCCAGCTTTTTTGAATCGGGCCATCGGCTTTGAGATCTTCAACCAATAAAAACATCAGTTTTTGAACATTTCCCGGCAATTTTTTCAACCTGCGGGAGATTTTCTTTTTGATTTTGACCTCAAATGCCATGAGTTATAATATAACTTTATAAAGTAATATTCAAGATATCATTTGCAGGCACCGCTTTTCAAATCCGGGTTCAAATCAGCTGGACAGACTGATCTGCATGATTTCTTGTGTTTTTACGCCCAGACAATGTCACGGTACACCGCCGGATCTGTATCTCCTTCGGTTGAAAACAGCAATACGCTGGAGTCGCTGTTCAGGCCGAGATCCTTTCTTGTTTTCCGGTTATCTGTATCAGTCATGATTTCAAACAATGCGCCGAGGGTTACGGCACCGGATTCTCCGGAAACAATACATGGATCTGTTGCCAGGGGATTGCCCAGGACCTTCATTCCTCTTCGGGCGACCTCATCGGGGCACATTAAAAATGCATTGGCACCTGATTTCAGTATTTCCCACCCCGTAAGGCTCGGCTCTCCGCAGGACAGTCCCGCCATGATGGTGGCCAGATCGCCTTTCATCCGGATCCGTTCCCCTTTTTTGATCGATTCAAACAGACATGGGGCACCTTCGGGTTCCACAACAACAAATGCCGGTGCCGCCACCCCTTTCCCTCTGGCCAGGCTGGTGAGAGATGCCACCATGGCAGCTGCAAACGAGCCCACACCCGCCTGTACAAAGACATGGGTCGGAAGGTTTTCCTGTCCCGGACCGAAGGATTCCGTTATCAGTGTGGAATAGCCCTGCATGATATGGCGCGGAACTTTTTCGTACCCTTCCCAGGAGGTGTCCTGGAGCAGTGTCCAGCCGTTTTCCTGCGCTTTTTGACTGGCATGCATCACGCTGTCATCAAAGTTCATTTCTGTGATGGATGCTGTGGCCCCATATTTTCTGATGGCTTCCAGTCTGACGGAAGAAGACCCTTTTGGCAGATACACCACGGCGTTGCAGCCGAACAGTTTCGCAGCCCAGGCAACCGCTCTTCCATGATTGCCGTCCGTTGCCGTCACAAAAGTGAGGTGCTCATATGCGGGTTTTCGGGCAATAATATTGGGGTACGTTACTTCGTCATCGCCCAGCCCGATCACCTCACCCAGGCATTTTGCCATGGCATAGCTGGCCCCCAGAACCTTGAACGCCTTTAAATCAAAGCGATGGTTTTCATCTTTGACAAACAGCTCCTTGATGCCCAGATATCCGGCCAGCGCCGGCAGCCGGACCAGCGGGGTGGGCCGGTACCCCGGGAGGCTGCAATGAAAATGGTATACGTGACGGGTTGTTTCTTCATTTGCAACATCAAACAAAGCCGCCCCGGGTGCGTTGGACAGATCATTTATCTGACATAAAATTTTATTTTCAGTCATGGTGCATTCCAGGTCCGGTATCCTTTTATTGTGGTGCTCTGTGAGGTCTTGAACACCCGAATGAGCATCCGAAAAATAAAAGGGTCACAGGCGGCCTTATGCCGCATGCAGAAGGAATTCGACTTTAACCGCATCATAGGGGAAAACGATACGCCCTTTGTCCGTGCGGGTGAGTATGCCGGCATTCAGCAGTGCCGTAACATCGCCGTGAACGGCCTTGACATCACGACCGGCACGGCGGGCTGCTTCTCGAATTGATACAGGCCCCGCGCCGCAGAGAACCTTGAGTAATTCCCAGCGTTTTGCGGTCAATACCTGCCAGAGCAGTTCCGGAGACGCAAAGCTGATGCGGGCTGACTTCTCAGATTTTCCCGTGTTCCAGGCCTGTGTAAAATCCGCCATTGCATCGGCAGGTGTTCGAACATCAAGCGTCACTGTTTTCATTTTTCCACCTCTCAATATCTTGCTGGAAATCAGCGATCAGCTGTTCCGGTGTCGTGAATATGTATGCACTTTCTTTTCCTTTAAAATGCCGGTGATCGCCCTTCCCGATTTCATTGTCATAACGCAAAACGCATTCGCCACACACCACATAGGCAAGTCTGTACTTGAAATTGTGTGAAGATCCGGCCAAAAATTTTGGAACACGCCACAACACCAGCTCCGCAAATGCCGATTCAGAATAGATGATACGTGTGCAAATGAGTTTTTCGGCTTTCATATTGGAAATTATAAAAACATTTTCCTGTGTTGTCAATCACTCCAACAAAAAAAGGCTACTCCGCCTGCTACTTTGATTGAAAATCCTCCAAAATCAAATCCCAAATTGGCCCAGGCAATGAAACAGTGTAAACAGGATTTGAAATGCTAAAAATTGAACTTTTGGATAAGTCGCATAACAGAAAACAGTTTGACTGTGGAAACACCCAATTGAACATCTTTCTGCAAAAGATAATCAAGCCAAAGCATACTATGAGCAGTTCGGATTTATCTCCCTCAATGGAAACCCACTCATATTATTCCTTCCGATACAAACACTGGTTCAATACAAATAACGAGAGAAGTAATTTGTCCTCATGCGGGACCCTGGCTTCCGGCGAATCCCCGCACGTAAATGATGGACGGGTCCATCTTCCGGGGACCCATCTTCTTCTCCCCAGTCGTGTTCCCGGGGATCCCAGATCCATCAGTCCTGCCCGGCCGGCAATCCGGACACGGTCATGGGCGAAGCGACAGAAAATAGCTCCGCTCTGTCGGTTACATGGATTGCACCGATGGGGAAAGAATACTGTCTCCCTGTATAGTAAAGAGAATTTGAAAATGCAATAGGGGAAACCCCTTAAAATGCGTGGTTTTTTTGCTGTGCCGGTGCTTCTGCCAGCCCCTGTCTGTCTTGCACTCCGGGATCAAATCAGATATAAGGAGGTGGATTTTTGATGCAAAGGACAACATGAAAGCCATGACACGCGACCGGGTATTTGCCACAAAACGCGGACAGATCCAGCCCTTTTCCTTTAACCGGGAAGTGGCGGAGGTGTTTGAGGACATGCTGGTGCGGTCGGTGCCGCTGTACAAGGAGAGCGTTCGCCGTCAGGCGGAGCTGGCCCGGCGATTTTTTCAGCCCGGTACCCGGATCTATGACCTGGGCTGTTCCCACGGCAATTTCGGGGTGCGGCTAAAGGCGTTGTTCAGGCAAACCCGGTTCACCCTGGTGGGGGTGGATACCTCAAAACCCATGCTGGAAAAATATCGAAACCGGCTGGGCCCGAAGGAACCGGGCCGGTGCATTCATCTGGTCTGCGGCGGCATGGAGGATATCCGCATCATAAACGCTTCGGTGGTGGTGATCAACCTGACACTTCAGTTTCTGAACCCGGCAGCAAGAGATGATCTGATCTCCCGGATATTTTCCGGAATGACGCCCGGGGGTGTGCTGCTGCTCATGGAAAAAACGGCCCACCCGGAACCTGCCATGCATCAGCTGCACCTGGATGTTTATGAGCAGTTCAAACGGGAAAACGGGTATTCCGACCTCGAGATCAGCCAGAAACGGGATGCCCTGGAAAAAGTGCTGATTCCCGACACCCTGGACACCCATTTTCAGCGCCTGCACCGGGCCGGGTTCAGCCGGGTGGATGTATGGCTCAAATGGTTCAATTTCAGCGCAATCATGGCGGTGAAAGGATGATCGATCTTTTATCCCCATATCAGCAGGCAGAGCTGGCACCTTACATGGATGAGATCGCCGGACTCGTTGAGGAGAAACAGGCGTTTCTGGCTGATCCAAAGGGCAATTTCCGTAAATATCTGCACGTGGTGAATCAGCTGCCCGATCAGAAGCCGTCGAAGATTCATCCGGACACCCCGGCCGTGAATGCCGGAGCGGCAGGCGATCTTTGCAAAACGGATCGGCATGAGCTGGAAACCCTGCTCAAACAGCTCTCCCCCTGGCGAAAGGGGCCGTTTGACCTGTTCGGGATCCATGTGGATGCGGAATGGCGGTCGGATTTGAAATGGGACCGGGTGGCCCCGCATCTGCCGGATCTGACCGGCAAACGGATTCTGGATATCGGTGCCAGCAACGGGTATTACATGTTCCGCATGGCGGCACGCAATCCCGGGCTGGTTTTGGGCCTGGAACCCCAGAGCGCGTTTTTCTGCCAGTATCTGGCTGTCCAGAAATATGTGAATCAGAAAAATGTGGCCTGCCTGCCGGCCACCTATGAAGAGATGCCAAAGCTCATCAGCTGTTTCGATCTGGTGTGCTGCATGGGCATTTTATACCACCGGCGGTCGCCCGTGGACATGCTCAAAGAGATCCACGACTGCCTGAAACCGTCCGGCACCCTGGTTCTGGAAAACCTGGTGATCAGAGGCCGTGGCCATCTGTGCCTGTTTCCCGAAGACCGGTATGCCAAAATGCGGAACGTGTACTTTATTCCGGATCTGTCGGTCATGGAATCCTGGCTGTTACGGGCCGGGTTCATGGACATTCAGTGCGTGGATGTCTCTCCCACCACCCTGACGGAACAGCGGAAGACCGAATGGATACAAACGGAATCCCTGGCGGATTTTCTGGACCCCCGGGACCCGTCAAAAACCGTTGAAGGGTATCCGGCACCGGTGAGGGCCGTGTTCATGGCACGATCAAAACCGGTTCCCCGATGAGTTGAAAACCAGTATCAAGATATTTTTAAATTGACAATTCCGGCAATATTCATGTATATAATGTCATTTTGAATTTGATCCGGGACAAAATGACGGGATAACCCCGTTATGTCCTGGTTTTGATTAACATTTGATGACGAGGATGTGAAATGGATGACGAAGGTGGTAGTTGTCACTTATCGATATCTGTGATTTTCATAAAAGACCGACATTTTCATCATATCCCGCTGTCAATGACACGCGCAGACGCCATGGCGGACCGGTTCACCCCCGGTCGATCCTGATCTTTTTTCTCACGCCGTGACCTCTGGTCCGCCTGTCATGACGGCGGACCGATTGAAAGGAGGCAGGGTTGTGAACGATTCCCTCAAACTACCCGATAACCTGTTTGTGCCCGGTCAGGGCGACACCCCTGAATATATCGATGACAAGGTGCTGGCGCACCTGTGCGAATCCGAACATCCGGCAGACCTGGCAGCCCAGCTGTCAGAGCTGGACCTGGATCAGCTGGTAACCATTTTTTCGTACATGTCGCCGGAATGCTGTGCCGATGTGCTCACGCATATGGATTACGAGGATCAGCGGGAGATCGCCAAAGAGCTGTCCAATGATGTCCTGGCCCTGGCCATCACAAGGATGTCGTCCGATGACCGGGTGGATCTGCTGCAATCCATGCCTGAAGAAAGCAGCGGAATCCTTTTGCGCCTGCTGGCCACCACCGAACGGGAAGACATAAGGCGGCTGTCCTCGTATGAAGAAGACACGGCCGGGGCGTTGATGACCAGCGAATACGCCACCCTGTCACCGGGTCTCACCGCGTTGCAGGCCATTGACAAGCTCCGGCTGGAAGCGCCCAACAAGGAAACCATTTATTACTCTTATGTGATCGATTCCCGGCGGCGGCTGCTGGGGCTGGTGTCGCTGCGGGAACTGATCCTGGCCCGGCCCACAACCAAAATTGATAAGATCATGCGCCGGGAACCTATCTTTGCCCGGGTCCATGATGACCAGGAAGAGGTGGCCCGGCAGATGGCCAAATACGATCTTCTGGCCATGCCGGTCGTCAACGGCAAAGACGCCCTTGTGGGAATCATAACCTTTGACGATGTCCATGACGTTATTGAAGAAGAAGCCACCGAGGACTTCCACCGCATGGGTTCCATCAGCCCGGGCTCCGGAACGGATGACCTGGTGGATATCGGTCTGCGGGATGCCAGTCCCTGGCTGTTGATCCGCAAGCGGCTGCCCTGGCTGCTGGCCCTGGTGTTCATGAACATTTTTTCCGGGGCCGGGATCGCCTATTACGAAGACACGATTCAGGCCACGGTGGCCCTGGTGTTTTTTCTGCCCCTGCTCATCGGCAGCGGCGGTAATGCCGGAGCCCAGTCCGCCACCCTGATGGTCCGTGCCCTGGCCATCGGCGATGTCATGATGAAAGACTGGTTCCGCCTGTTGGGAAAAGAAGTGGGCATCGCTTTAGCCATTGGGGCATGCATGGCGATTGCCGTATCGTTTATCGGGGTTTTCCGGGGCGGTATGGATGTGGCGGTGATCGTGTCTCTGGCCATGGTGTGCGTGGTGCTGTTCGGCAGTCTTCTGGGCATGTCCCTGCCGTTTCTGCTCACCCGGTTCAAACTGGACCCGGCCACGGCTTCAGCGCCTCTGGTGACTTCAGTGGCGGATATCGGCGGGGTGATCATCTATTTTGGTATTGCCACCTGGTACCTGGGGCTCCACCATGCGGCATCCTGACAGGTAAATACCTGAGCGTTTCCCGGTGCAAATACCTTCGAATTCGAACGTGCGCTGGTCGTGCCGGTCAGCCGTCCAGGTCCCGGCAGGCAGGCAGTCCGAACAGGGATCGTGTGTTTTCCACCGCCGCCACCACGGCCCGCTCCATGGCCCGGGCCGCCATCAGCCCCGCCACGCTCAGGTCGGCGGCCACCGTGCCGCAGGACATGGCAAAAATGGTGTCCCCGTCAAACATGGAATGGGCCGGCCGCATGGTCCGGGCAAATCCGTTGTGGGCCATGGACGCCAGTTTGGCGGCCCGGGCCTTGGTCAGGTCCGCATTGGTGACGATCACCCCTAAGCTGGTGTTGCCGGCAAACAGGTTGGACCCGGCTTTCAGGGTGTTCACCATCATGGTCTCCGTATCGTCCATGGCGGTGCGATCCTCATTCAGCAACCCGGCTCTTTTTCGGCCGGTGACAGGATCCAGTACATCCCCCAGGCAGTTCACCGCCACCAGGGCCCCCACTTTCAGATCTCCGGCCTGATACGCGAAACTGCCCAGCCCGCCTTTCATGGCCCGGTCCATCCCCAGAAGTTTTCCTACGCTGGCCCCGGTGCCGGCACCCGCATTTCCCCGGGCTGATTCGTCCTGCCGGGCATTGACGCAGGCCTGGTATCCCATGTCTTTGTCCGGCCGGACAAGGTGATCCCCCACATTAAGATCAAACAGGGCCGCCCCGCAGACAATGGGCACATGGGTCACCTGTACGTCAAACCCGATCTGTCTTTCCTCCAGAAACGCCATGACCCCGGCGGCCGCATCCAGACCGAACGCGCTGCCGCCGGTAAGGAGCACGGCATGGACCTGCTGCACCAGGTTCACCGGATCCAGCAGGTCGGTTTCCCGGGTGCCCGGGGCCCCGCCTCTGACATCCACACCGGTCACCGCACCGGTTTCGCACAGGATCACGGTGCATCCGGTGCCTGCGGTCAGGTTCCGGGCATGCCCCACTTTGAAATTCTCTATTTGTGAAAATTCGATCGGCTGCATGGGTGGGCTCCTGTATGTCAGGTTTCAATGGGTGACCGGGGGAGGCCTTATTCTGCCAGGTTTTCTTTAATTCGCTGCTGAAGAGATGCCAGTTTGCGGCTGATCTCCACCGTATACCGGGGATCTGCCGGATGATTCTGTGTAATGGATTCCGGCAGCAGGGTCATCTGTTGTTCTGCATAATCCCGGATGGCATTCAGATCCCGGGTGCCGGCCGGCAGTCTCCGGCCGTTGTGCATCACCGGTTCCAGCAGAGGGCTGCCGGGCAGGTCTTCATCCATGCATCCGATCACGTCTTTGTCGAACCGGCCGTTCTGTTGGGTACGGAACACCTGTTTGGCACCCGGCAGCACCGGTTTGCCGCTGGACAGCTTCAGCTTTCCTTCTCCTGCGTACTCGCACAGTTTGTATACAATATCCACGCTCGGCACATCCAGAGAGACCCCCATGTGCGTGCCCACGCCGAATCCGTTGATGGGGGCACCAGCCTCTATCAGGTCAGCAATGCGGTACTCGTCCAGGTTGCCGCTGGCAAAAATCTCCACCTGCTGCAGACCCGCATCATCCAGGGCCTTTCGGGCATCCCGGGACAGGGCCGACAGGTCCCCGGAATCCAGGCGCACCCCTTTGACCTTGAAATCTTTCCCCAGCATGTCTGCCAGTTCAATGACTTTGTGGATGCCTTCCAGGGTGTCATAGGTGTCCACCAGCAGAACGGTTTCCGGAAAGCTTTCCACAAATGCCTTGAACGCCTCGGCTTCATCGTCATGGGCCTGGATATAGCTGTGGGCCATGGTCCCGGTCACAGGCAGGCCGTAAAATTTTGCGGCCAGCACATTGGAGGTGGCAGCCACGCCGGCGACATGAAACGCCCGGGCCGCTTTGAGGGCCGCATCCAGACCATGCATGCGCCGGGCCCCGAAATCCACTACAGCCCGTCCCCGGGCCGCGGTCACCACCCGCCGGGCTTTGGATGCCAGCAGGGTCTGCAAATGGATCTGGTTCATGACAAAGGTTTCGACAATCTGGCTCTGGGGCAGGGGGGCGGTGATTTCCAGAATGGGTTCATTGGCAAATACCGGGGTGCCTTCGGGCACGGCCCGGACACTGCCGGTGAACCGGAAATTGCCCAGCCACGTCAGAAAGGATTCGGAAAACTGACCCAAAGATCGCAGATAATCCAGGCTGTCCTGAGTGAATCTCAGATTTTCCAGATAATCCAGTACCGTGTCCAGCCCGCAGGCCAAAAGAAAATTGCGCTCTGACGGCAGCTTGCGCACAAACAGGCTGAACACCGCCTCGTGGGTCATGTTTTCATCAAAATAGGCCTGGAGCATGGTGAGTTCATACAGGTCGGTGAACAGGGCTAAATCATCCGGATTCGGCGTTGCAACCGATTGCTTCAGCCTGGAATTTGAGGTGTTTTTTTGCATTCAATGACTTTCAGGTATAAAAAAGTTGACACAATGAATCTTTTTTAGCATAAGTGCCGGCTGAAAACAACCGGATTGACCGGCAGCTGCGTCACGGGATTGTTCTGTTTTTGGTTTCCGGCACAAAAGTTGATATAATATTTTTAAGTTGATATAGTATTGATTGGTAAACGGTGCATCGGTCTGATCCCTGAATCTGATTATCAGGCAGACCGCTCGGTGTCAAACAGGTCCACGACCGGTAATTTAAAAAAAAGGAGATAGAAAAATGAACCGTATGTTGAAAAAAATGCTGTGTGTGCTGGCTGCAGCCGTGCTGCTGGTGGGAGGGGTGGGCGTTCATGCCGATGAAGCCCCTGAAAAAGTCACCGTGATTTACGGCGGGTCTTCCTGGCTGGGACATTATCCGGCATGGGTGGGCATTGAGAAAGGTTTGTTTCAAAAACACGGCCTGGGTGTGTTGTTTCAGAATTTTTACGCCTCTTCCGGCCGCATGGGGTCTCTGGTGGCAGGGGATCTGGACGTGGCGTCCACCGGCAGTATTTCAGCCATTGCGTTGATGGCTGCCGGGTCCAAAGGATTTATGGCGTTCGGGACCCAGGATTCCTATGCCACGGTGGAAGGAATCATTGCCAGAGAAGGGATCAAAACCCTGGCTGACCTCAAAGGCAAACGCATTGCAGCCCCGTTTGCATCCAGTGCCCATGTGCTGGTGCTGGATATCCTGGAACAGCACGGCCTGGATCCGGAAAAGGATCTGACCCTGCTGAACCTGAAGGTCAACGAAATGCCGGCGGCCATGGGTTCCGGCGAAATCGATGCCTGTGCGGCCTGGACACCGCATTTTAACAAACTGCTCAACATGCCCGGTAACCACCTGCTGGTGGATGACACGGAATTCAGCCTTTACAAAAAATACAAACTCGGCCCCGGGCCGGATCTGATGGTGGTGAGAACCGAGTTTGCACAAAAATATCCCAAAACCAGCAAGGCATTTGTCAAAGGCTATTTCGAAGCCGTGGACATGCTCATCAATGAACCCGAAGAATGTGCCAAGGTGCTGATGAAGCTCACCAACCTGAGCATGGAGGATCAGATGACGGTTCTCAATGACATCGAATGGATCCCCGGTGACCAGCAGCGGGCCCTGATGGTGGACCCCGGTGATTTTGTCACCGGTATGCAGCAGTTGGCCGAGTTCCTGGTCAAGCACAAACAGATCGACAACGCCCCGGCGGTCAAGGAATGGATCATGGAATCCATGGTTCCTTAATCCCTTTTTCATCCTGAAAACAAAGGGCCTGCCTCACCCGGGCAGGCCTTTTCCCCCAAACCCAGAAACCCAATATCAAACATCCAAGTATCCGGAGAAATCCAATGGAAATCAACACCCCGTCCAAATCCCTGGCGGTCAGCATCGCCTCCCTGGTGATATTCATCACGGTATGGGAACTGATCTGCCGGCTGGGATTCATTGAACCCCTGTTTCTGCCGGCCCCGTCCCAGATCCTGTCCCGGGCCGTCAAAATGATCGAGAACGGCCAGCTGATCTCCCACACCCTGGCATCCACCCGCCGGGTCATGGTGGGGTTTATCGTCTCCAGCATGGTGGCCATTCCTTTTGGCATCTTTCTGGGATCCTCCCGGTTTTTCATGGCCGTGTTCGACCCGATCATTTCTCTTTTGAGGCCGCTGCCGTCCATGAGCTGGATCCCCTTGTCTTTGCTGTGGCTGGGAATCACCGAAACCCAGAAATACTCCATCGTGTTCATGGGCTCTTTTGCCCCGTCCCTGCTATACATCATCGAGGCCACCAAGAGTATCGATCCCTTGCTGATCCGGGCCGCCAGAAATCTGGGCGCTTCCAAATATGACGTGATGAAAGAGGTGATCCTGCCCGGGTCTCTTCCCCAGATTATTGCCGGACTCAAGGTAATGCTGGGCATTGCCTGGACCTGTATCATTTCCGCCGAGCTGGTGGCGGCCAGAGAGGGACTGGGGTTCATGATCATGAATGGTAAAGAGTATTTTCAAACCGATACCGTGCTGCTGGGCATGGTGATGATCAGTATTACCGTCATGGTGATCGATGTGGTGTTCCGCAAATTCGAAAGGAGGCTGCTGCCATGGACCCGGTAACGTCGGATACCAAAATCGTCGTAGAGAACGTCACCAAGATTTTTCACAGCAAACAAGGGAAAAAAAAGGATGAGCAGGTCGTGGCGCTCCAAAATTTGTCCATGGAAGTCAAAGATGGCGAATTTCTGGTGATCGTGGGGGCATCGGGCTGCGGCAAGACAACGCTGCTCAACCTGGTGGCCGGGTTTGATAAATCCTCGGAGGGTCAGATTCTGCTGGATGGGAAGCCTGTAACCGGCATCACCCCGGAATGCGGTATGATCTTTCAGCAGTATGCCCTGTTTCCATGGAAGACCGTGCAGGACAACGTGGAATTCGGCATGAAAATGAAACGGATGCCTCACAAAGAACGCAGGGAACGGGCCGACCGGTTCATCGATATCGTGGGGCTCAAGGGATTTGAAAGAAGTTATCCCCATCATCTGTCCGGCGGTATGAAACAGCGGGTGTCCATTGCCCGGAGCCTGGCCAACGATCCCAAAGTGATGCTTTTGGACGAGCCGTTCGCGGCCCTGGATGCCATGACCCGGCAGGTGCTCCAGGAGCAGCTGGTGCGTATCTATGAAAAGCACCGCAAAACCATTGTCTTTATTACGCACTCCATTGACGAGGCCCTGCTTTTGTCCTCACGAATCATGGTGATGACGGCCCGGCCCGGCCGGATCGCCCAGGAGATTGTCAATGACCTGCCGCATCCCCGGAATGCGGACGTGCAGCTGTCCAGCCGCTATATGGAGCTCAAGCGCATGATCTGGGACAGTGTCCAGGCCGAGGTGATGAAGAGTATGGAATTGGAGGCGGATTAGAGGTATTCTAGAAATAATACCGAACCCAGACTTCCGGCCGGAACCGGTCCGGTTTTTCTCCGAACTCGGTGTGTGAGGATCCTAAGGGAATGCCCACCCGGGTGTTGATCTCCAGGTTGGTGACCGGGGTCCAGGTCAGGCCTGGCTGGAGATTGAAGCTGTGATCGTGCAGGTTGATCACGGTGGCCATCCAGGCGTTCAGATACAGAATCTCTGCCGGCTCTTTTTGAGAAATTTTGACGTACAGGTAATCTTTGCCGGGATTGCGCTGCTGAAGCGCGGATGCCGGTGCGGTTCGAAAATCGTCATATCCGGCACCGTTGTGATAATATTCGGCAATGAAGGTGGTGTCATGGGTGTTTAAGTACCGCAGCCCTACAAGGCCGGACACCTGGGTTTCTGTTATTTGTCCGGTGCTGCCGTTTGGTTTTACCGACTGGATCTCGACATCTTTTTGAACGGCCAGTTCCCCGTGCACGGCAAAATGCGGTGCCAGGTTTTTCGCAAAATCGATCCCAAAACTGTGCGGCTGGTCCGGCCCGTTGAACCAGATCAGATCGATGTCGGTGTCGTGCCACAGAAAATACAGTTTCACCGCCGCATTCACATCTTTGTTTTCCCCCAGCTCCGTGTTGACGAATCCATCGACCACCGGCAGGATCATGGCGGTAATTCCGATGTTGTTCAGCGCGCTGTCATAAAAACTCTTGATGTAATCCAGACCCAGAAAGGTCCGGCCTTCCAGGTTCAGGCCCGGATCGTCCGGATCCTTGGTGCGGTTGAGGAACCCGGTCGGGTTCCAGGCATAGCCCGTACCCCACAGCACCGGTTTTTTGCCTGCATCCAGGGTCAGGTTCGGGGCAGGGGAGATGGACACATATCCTTCATACACGGCATGGTCCCACCCGGTATCAAAAAAGGTGCGGGTCCAGTCATGATGGGTGAGCAGCACAGCCTGGAACCCGGATTTGCGCCAGGACGCGGACAGTTCGGCCAGGGCCTGGAAATCGTGGGCATTGGACCCCGGATCGGTGCCGGCATATATCCGCCGAAACCCGGCAGTGTCGTCATTCAGGCGGTGCCAGGTGTACCGGGCTGTGACCCGGCCCCCGAAAGACCAGGGCACGGGATCGGCTTCAGGAATGGCAAAGTCGTATTCCGACGCGCCGGCCGGGGAGGGCGGCAGTCCCCCCAGCATCAGGCAGAGCACCAGAACAGCCACGATCCATGACAGTGCCGGTCCTTCTTCGCCTGACAATCCGGCAGACTTTTCCTGCATGGCCACCCCTGGTTACCGCAGGTCCTTGACCCGGGACAGATAGTTCAGGGTGAACACCTCATCGGGCAGCGCCCGCTTTTTCAGGTTGGCCGAGATCATGATGGATTTGTATCCCTGATACAGGGGGCTGTCCGTTTCCATGACCGCGGGTCTGACCACCCCGTCGCCGATATCCTTGATATCCTTGAAATGCAGGGTTTTGATGAGCATGCCCGTGGCTGCATAGCATTCGATCCGGGTGGGTACGAGTTCTTCCTTGAGCACCCACATTTTCAGACGGTCATAGGCCACGGTCCCGGTCTTGGCCTTGAGCTCCAGCAGGTGCTGATCCTGATCCTCTGTCAGGTCGGCCACGTCATACTCCACATGATAGTCCAGGCGCATGATGTCGGCGTTGCTGAACACCCCGCCCACCACGGACTGCATGCTGGTGATGCGGATGGGCTTGCCCACGTTGGGGATGTACAGCCACATGTTGTCGCCCAGGCGCAGCGTGGCCCGGCCTTCCTCACTGGCCGGAGAGACAAACAGCGTCACGATTTTGTCCATGTCTTTTTTCAGAAACCAGAGCACAAATTCTTTTTTTTTGCCGTCCGGTTCGATGTTGATGATCTTGCGGTACATCTCCAGGTTGCCGGGCTGCAGGTTCTCGTCCACCTGTTTCAGGATCTGTGCGCCGGTCAGTGCTTGTTCAGCAGACACCACAGACGGGGATGAAAAAAAGAGAACCACGGATATCAGCATCATCGTAACCAAACAGGGGCTGATACAGCGGCAGAAGCGGAAAGTTATCGTATGTCTCATATTTTTTCTCTCATTTTGAAATGGTATGTTTTTGTCACACATGGCGCAGGGCATCCACGGGCTCTAAGGCCGCGGCCTTGGCAGCCGGCTGCAGGCTGGCGATGACCGATACCAGAAGCACGATCACACACGCGGAGATCACCTCGCCGGGTGCCACGGACGGGGCCAGTTCAAACACCTGGCCGGCCCTGCCGAACGCCACTTCCACGCCGGTCAGGTTCATTATCCACAAGGCCCCGGTCCCCAGAACGGCCCCGGCCGCCGCCCCGACCAGACCCAGGCAGAACCCCTCGGCCACAAACAACGCCATGATCCGGGACGGCTGTGTGCCCATGGCCGCCAGGGTCCCAATCTCTTTGACCCGTTCATACACGCTCATGATCATCACGTTGAGCACGCTGATCAGCACCACGGCAATCAGGATGATCTTGATGCCTAATGTCATGAGATCGATCATGCGCACCACGTTGTAAAACGGGGTGAGCTGCTGCCAGGTGTGCACCTCGAACACGGGCTGTCCCTTGGGCGTGATCATGGGTGCCAGGGCCTGGTTGATCCGGTCGGCCACATCTGCCAGGGCATCGAAATCCGCAACCCGCACCGCCACCTCGCTGATCTCGATCGTTTCCATGCGCAGCAGGGCCGCGGCATCGTCAATGTGCAGGTATCCGTCCCTGCCGCCCGGTCCCATCAGGCTTTCCACCACACCGGCCACCTCAAAGGTCATGCCGTTCACGGAACCGTCCCTGTTGTTGGCCACCAGCACCACGGTATCCCCGGTGCCGACCCCCATGCCTTTGGCCAGGATTTCCGGCAGCAGCACCTGGCCCGGAATCAGCAGCTCATCCGGATTTTTGGGATCTTTGATGCGGGAGGGCAGCAGGGGGACGGCGGCCAGCTCTTTTTCCGGATCGATCCCGTTGAGCCGGACATTGGTGGTCTGGGCAAAATTGCTGAGCATGGCCCCGAACTTGATGCGGGGGGAAAATCCTTTTATTCCGGGGCTGTTCGACAGAATCTCGTTGAGTTTCCTGTAAGGTTTTTCCGGGATCATCCGGTCCAGGGGCAGGTTGTCGATACTGGCCATATAGCCTTTTTTGTGGACCTGCAGGTGGGAGAGCACGGAGTCGGTGATCTGGCCCACAATGGCCCGTTTGAATGAACCGCTCAGCCCGGTGAACACGATTACGGCCAGCACACCCACGGCAATGAGCAGCCCGGTGAGCAGGGTGCGGCGCTTGTACCGCAGCAGGTTTCTTATGGCCAGGGACATCACCTTGATCATGATGCACCTCCGGTTGCGGCGTCATCTTTCAGCCGGCCGTCTTCCATGTGAAAAAAGGCTTCCGCCTGGTCCATGATCCGGGGGTCATGGGTGGAAAAGATAAACGTGATACCGAACTCGTCCCGCATGCGTTTCATCAGATCGATCACCTTCTGGGCCGTGGCCCCGTCCAGGTTGGCCGTGGGTTCGTCCGCCAGGACCAGGGCGGGGTTGCCCACCAGGGCCCGGGCGATGGCCACCCGCTGTTTCTGGCCGCCGGACAGCTGGGCCGGGTATTTGCCGGCCTGGTCCGCCATGCCCACGGCGGTCAGCACTTTTTCCACGGCCGGCTTGCGCCGGGCTTTGGACAGGTCCTGGATCATGAGCAACGGATACTCCACGTTTTCATGCACCGTGAGCACGGGCAGCAGGTTGAAATCCTGGAACACGAACCCCAGGTGTTTCCCCCGGAACGCCGCGCTTTCGCGCCGGTTCATGCTGCCGATGGCCTGGCCGGCCACGGTCACGGTTCCCCGGGTGGGTTGATCCAGACACCCGATCAGGTTCAATGCCGTGGTCTTGCCGCTGCCGGACGGACCCACAAATGCGGTGAACATTCCCTTGGGGATCTTCAGGCTCACATCTCCCAGAGCCGTGACCGTGGTTTCACCGGTCCGGTAGGTTTTGGATACGTTTTCAAATGTGACAATGTCCATATATGGCTGGTTTCTCCTTGATGTAATTAATAAATGATCAAAAAGAATATACCTCTTAAAAATTGTTGGATCAAGGTCGAACATGGATTGCTGGAACATCCTGTTTTTTAGTTTGACAAGATTCATTGCAGAGTAGAGACTGGGCGGGGAAAATGACCATGATACCTTTACAGCCAGAAAAAAAGATGCCTTTGCCGCCTGCCGGCGGTTTCACGAACCCGGTGGTGACGGTGGTGTGTCTGTGTGTGGCCGAGGTGGCCGGCATGATTGGGGTATTTGCCTTTCCCGCGCTGCTGCCTCATTTCATGCAGATCTGGGACCTGTCCGGCAACCAGGCCGGTTGGATCAACGGCATCTATTTTATCGGATACACCGGGGCCGTGCCGTTGCTTACCAGCCTCACCGACCGGATGGATGCCCGGCGGATCTATCTGGCCGGGTGTGTTATCGGCATCATCTCCAACCTGGGGTTTGCCTTTCTTGCCGGCGGGTTCTGGACGGCGCTCATCTTCCGCGCTCTGTGCGGCATTTCCCTGGCCGGCACCTTCATCCCCGGGCTCAAGGCCCTCATGGACCGGCTGGCCCCGGCTGCGCAGCCCCGGAGCATCGCGTTTTACACGGCCTGCTTCGGCCTGGGCATGAGCGCCTCTTTTTTTGTCACGGGTCAGCTGTTTCACGCATGGGGGTGGGAAATCGCGTTTGCCGCCGCCGCTGTCGGATCCGGTCTGGCCCTGGTGCTGGCGGCCGCGGTACTGACTCCCCTGGCGCCGCCCGCGTCTTCTTCCACAAGCAATCGCCACATCCTGGATTTCAGGCCGGTGTGGCAGAACCGCAATGCCCGGGCCTATATTCTGGCCTATATGTGCCACACCTGGGAGATGTTTGCGGCCCGGGCCTGGCTGGTGGCGTTCATGGCCTTTAACCTGTCCCTGCATCCGGGATCTGAAGGCCGGCTGATCCCCACCACGGTCATGGCCGTGGCCGGCATCGCCGGCATGCTGGCCAGTATTGGCGGGGCTGAGCTGGCCGTGCGGTTTCCCCGCAAGACCATGGTGATCCTGATCATGGGCGTATCCGGCCTGATCTCCATGACCATCGGTTTCTGTGCCGGACTTGATCCGGTCTGGATAGTGGGGCTGTGCATTGTGTACACCATTTTTTTCCAGGGGGATTCCGCGGCCATCCACGCCGGGGTGATCACCTCGGCCCGGCCGGACCTGCGAGGGGCCACCATGGCGCTGCAGTCCCTGGGCGGATTCGGGGCCGCCGCCTTAGGCACCATTGCGGCCGGATGGGTCCTGGATCTTTCCGGCGGGGGGCACAGTGTTTTTTCCTGGGGCGTCACCTTTGCCTCCATGGGTGTGGCATCGGTCATAGGGGTGATCCTGGTGACACGAATCGCCGATTAAACCAGACCAAGTTTTTGTTTCATGCTGTTAGCTACACCTACCGTCAGGTAGTTTTCAGGCAGAAATTCATGCCTGAAAGGTCTATTTCGCTCATTGGTTTCAACCATCTTCATTATTCTCAGGATTATTTGCTTTTAGGATAGCATCCTCTTCCTCTTTTAATGTTTCCAAAACATGCTTACTGAAATCATCTGGATTGTCAGACTCCGTATCAACATGCATCGCGAACGCTTCAGGATATAATGATTTCAAATTAATATTTTTTTTGGAGTTTTTGAAATTTACACGAATTATATTATCAGGATATGTTTTTCTTTCGGTCATGCGGTAACCTCCTTATGGGGCATTGGCTCGAAGGGAGCCAGCAACATGAAAACTGTAAAAATGAGCAACACTGAATATGGAATTTTGTCCAGGAATTTTAGCATGGTTAATGATAGCATGCCCATGGACAATTTAAAACCGGGTAAATGATAATTCATATGCCAAGAGCCTTAGACAGCCTCACAATAGCACTTTATCAAATGCTTTCTATAAGGATAAAAAAAAGGGCTTTACACAAAGAATGGTTTTCGCATATAGTCTACAATTGGTAGTAAAAACGACGAAAATATTTCATCGAACGCATGAAAGGGGATTACCATGGCAGATTCAGTTGACAAAAAAGAGGGAACGACCACATGGCCTGATTTGGGAATCAGCCTCTATGACAAGCTGACAGGGAGAGGAGCTGAGATCACCTACGAATTCGACAATTTAGAGGTATATGTGCCCGGCAGCACGGATGCAAACCCAAAGACAGCGAAATGGAAGCTGAATGGAGCCATCAAAATCCGGACCAAAGATCTCAAGTAACTGGCTATGAGGATTCCGGTTTCAGTATCTGTTAATCTCCTCCTTACTTCAGGAGGAGAGCAGATCCGGGTAACAGGCTCGGGTGAGAGGATTACCATCCGATTCCAGTCTGCAAGGTCCGGGCTAAATCACATTCGCGGTTTTTTGCAGCGACCGGAACTAGTTGAGCGATTGGACCAATTCGATTCAGGGCTTCGCACGCTCGGACTGAGTCTTTATGCCAGCATTAGGGGGTTTGTGTTCCCCATCCTGGGTGTGCGATCGGGAAACGTCATAAAGAACATCATGGTCTTTCTCGCATTTTTTGAAACCCGAAACAAAAGACTCCTCAAGCGCTGGCAACGGTAGGACTTTCACCATGTCTGAGAATTTTTCCCGAGTGGCCATTGTTACCGGGGCCACCTCAGGATTCGGCGGAGCCACGGTCCGAAAATTTATCGACGCTGGATTTGGTGTCGTCGGGTCCGGCCGAAATCAATCGCGGCTGGAAACAATGGAGAAACAATTTCAAACCCGCTTTTCGGCTGTGGCCGGTGATGCATCTAACGAAGGTGTTCTTGACCGTCTGTTTACGACGGCAATGGACCGATTCGGGCAGCCGGCTGATATTGTGGTGGTCAATGCCGGACGGGGATTGGGAGGCTCTGTAAAAAATGCTGATTTATCTGAACTGGAGGAGATGATCCGGGTGAATATGGCGGCTGCATTAAAACTGATGCAAAAGGCGGCCCGGAATATGGAAGACCGGCAAAAAAACCGCTTTCCAGATACAGCAGCAGATATCGTTGTCATCGGCTCTGTTGTGGGACGGCATGTCTCGGAATTCAGTACGGTTTACGGGGCATCTAAATCAGCTGTCCATGCATTGGCTGAAGGGCTCCGCCGGGAACTGTCCCCGTCCGGTGTCAGGGTCTCGCTGGTAGAGCCGGGAGCCTGTTTGACCGGATTCCAGTCACATGCCGGGTACACCGATGACGCCGTTCAGACAATGGTGGATCAATACGGACCCTTGCTGGATGTGACAGATATTGCCAACACCATCCTGTATATCGTTTCCCAGCCCCCGCACGTTCACCTGAGTGATGTCGTGGTGAGACCCACACGCATGAATTACCCATAGAGGGGCTTCCCCAATGAGTGTTCAGTAATCCAACGTCAATATCCGACCTTTTGTGAATGAGAAAAAAACCTTTTTATCAGCGATCTTAACACCTTCGGCCAGATCTTCCCTGGTCTTCCCTGCCACCTTCAAGCATCCTGGACACGCCATGAGTATCACATCCTTGGCTTTGAGAGCTTCCAGGGAATTTTTTGACGCCAGTTGATTTTATCAGTTTTCAAAAAAAATAGATGTTAAGGGTTACAGCGGGAGCAGGGTTTATAACCCGCCTGAACCGCGTCTTGTGTTGTGGCAAAGAAGTCGGTACATTTTTTACTCTGGGCAAAATTACAGTCCTGTGTATGAAAAATTTTTGACTCTGTATTGCCCACTAATTTTGATTCCTGCACCACTGGTTTTTCAATAATCGGTTCTTCAGTGGCTGGCGCTTTGACTACGGATTCTTCAATCACTGTTTCCTCAACTGTGGGGTCGTGATCCTTTTTAGAAAGCAGGGTTTCACGATTCAAATAAATCATTAAGCCGCCTGCAAGAATTAAAGTCACCGGCACCACACCCAACACAAGATCAAAAAATCTTGCAGAAAATATGATGATTGTGAAAATACCAAGTAAAAATGCAACCGCCCCGCCGATAATCATTTTCATAAATAAATTCCTCGATTAGAAAGTGTTGATATTTATTTTTTTCACGCTATTAAACCTGAAATACCTTTAACCGATGAACAACAAATTTAATCTTTAAATGTCCTATCACATATTATATGACCTATCAACTCTGTTATCTCCGCATCAATGGCCTGACGGTCTGCCAGTTGATTGAAAAAGGCATCCACAGTTCGACCGGTGCCAAGTCCCAGGATGAGACCCAGTACTGCACCCCGGTGCACATTGTCACCTCCCAGGTTGGTATTGGCCAGCAATGCGGCTTTCAGGTCGTGTGCATATACATAGGCAAGATACAGAATGACCGGCCAGGAATCGGTGATATAGCAGGCCGTGGAATAACGGCCCCCCGCCACCTCATTATCGGAGCGCACCTGTGAAGCAAGCCGCTTCAAATCCAGCCCCGCGGACTGCCGGGCGGTGTCGGCAAGAAGCTGCTGCAGCGGGGCATCATTTTTTCTGAAAAGCAGATTTTGCACCAGTTGAACAAAGGCATCACTGATCCCGGCAAGAAAGGCATCCGGATGGGTGAGAAACAGGTGTTCCCTGCAGAGACCCTGTACAATTTTCAAAGAATTGTTCTGCAGAAATCCGGCAATGGCAATGGGTCCCAGCATCACCAGTCCCCCCACCGAAGGGGTGTCATGGGTGACAGCCCCGCATTGCACGGGTGCCTTTCCACGTTCCAGGTTGGCAAAAAATCCCCGGTGAAAGGATTCTGCATAGGTATCGGGATGCCGGGGCGGATCAGCGGTCATGAAATCGATGTAATCGGTTAAAAAACGGGCTTTGTCGTAGCATCCGCCGGCGGCTGTCATGGATCTTGTCACCACCCTGGCACAATGGGCGTTCAGGGTGTTTTCCCCGGCTTTCATGCCCTGGTGGTAATGCTGGTTTGGAACGCCCCAGAAAGATCTTTTGCCCTTGAGGATCACCTCGCCCACAATTTCCCTGCCCCCAGCGCCAGCCTGAGACTCCCCGGCCACCTTTTGACGTGGAATGCAGCGACATGATCGATGATGGATGATATCCGGGCGCATCTTCAAGCTGTTGTACCCCGCCGGGAAACGCTTTGAGAATGTCCAGGGGATTGTAATACCAGTGAACCGGCATGGCCAGAGAATCGCCGACATACAGGCATTGCAGACCCGCTCTGGCTCTCTGAATCGTTACCCTCTCGTGCTTGTTGAATGTGGTTGATGACACCATTATTTCCTTTGGGCTGGCGCGTTATTACGCCCTTTTTTATTCAGTCCTCCTCAAAGAACGATCCAGCGCCCGGATCAATTCATCGACTGCCGGGTGATCCCCTGCCCTGGCACTGGCAAAATAATAGCGGACAGCGCCGGAGACATCGATCACAACAGCCCCGCCCAGCTGCAGCGTACTGCCCTGGACAGATCCCTGCCGATGCCCTTGCCTGAAAGCCGAAACGGCTTTGAAAACAGTCCGGACACTCATCACACCGGTGATGCCGCCGGTAAAGCCCAGCAGCGAAAAAGCCGCCAGTGATGGATCGGAAAAAAGCAGGCCGTCATACCGGGTTTTTTCACGAAATTCTTTGAAGTGCGCGGGATCACCTGATCCAATGACAGCAAGATTTGCATTCTTGTCTTTGAACCGATTCTCATTTTCAGCCAGTTCAGCCACCTGCTGACGGCAGAAGACTCAGCCGAAATGCCGGACAAACACCAGAACCGCTGTCCGGTTTTCCCAGAGAGAGGATAGTTTTACCGGTTCTCCCTGCCCGTTGCGTACGGTCAGTTCACCAAATAATTCAACTGAAATCTCTGGTTTTTGCATCGTTACCTCCAGGTTCCGCGGTCATATATTCCGGATTGCGGGGTTCAACCAAATGTTTGAGATCAAGCCAGAACTTGGCCCGCTGTTCCGATTCCGGTGGCTGTTGAATCGGTAATTCAAGAAAAGGAACATCCATATTCAAGGCATGAAATTTTTCAGACAGGATTTCTGCCATAATACCCATTAGTATGGGATCTTCAGCACCAGGTTCGTCCACCGGCATGGGCGATTCTGTATGATACCTGTTCACCTTGTGCTTGCCCCAGTGAATCCCGCAGGTCGGGCTATTGTACAGGCCGATATAGGCCACCAGGCGGTAGCCGTTTCTCAAAAATTCCTCAACCATAAGAAATGGGGTTTGCAGCAGTTCTTTGCAATGATTTCGGAAAAACATATTGTCATATTGCTGTCTGCCCTGTGGATTACGCTGTAATCCCATTGCGGTTGTTTCAGGGCAGGCGTATTGGATAATACCGACCCGTAACTTCATTAAATAGTCCATTAATTCATGTGACAAGGGAAAATTTTGTCCCAGCACATGAACTCGACAATATGGATTAATTAAACACTGAGCAACTAAAATGATTTTTTTATCTTTCTTACTCATACGGGGTGTCCTCTTAAAAAAATTGAAAAAGGGTTCCTTATTTATAGGCGGAGCTTGAAAAAAGGAACTATATCATGACCATACAAAATAAAAGCATTTCCTTCCAAACTTTGCAACTCATTTAATTCCACGAGCTGATGATTTTGATTTCCAGGCCCAATTTAATAAAACTGTAATAACAAGTTGCATGTATGGGATAAGCGTGTATATTATTTTCCGGTATAATTTTATCCATAGAAGACTCATCAGCTTTGGTTCGATTAAAGAGCAGCACAGTCTCGAGTTGATCAGTTAGAAAATGAATGTCCATCAGACTGGTCACCCATGAAAAATGAACTTGATGACCTTTTTGGAACAATCGGAAGCAACTCATTTGAGGGGCCTTTTTTTCCAGTCCAGATCGCGGGACTTTCAGCTGGAGATAATTCATGAGAAAATCAGATACGGATGTGATCATCATCGGAGCAGGTATCTCCGGTTTGTCTTGCGCCAGGACACTTATGAAAGAAGGTCAGAGATTTCTGATACTTGAAGCCGGTCAAACAGTGGGAGGCAGGATAAAATCAGATCATGTTGATGGGTTTATCCTTGATCATGGGTTTCAAGTTCTGCAAACCGCATATCCTGAAACCCGCAGCCAGTTAGATTATGGTGCCCTTGATTTAAAACCCTTTTCACCAGGCGTCGCTGTAAGGACAAAGGAACACCTTTTTTACATTTCTGATCCCATTCGAAGACCACAGGATTTATGGAGTACGCTGACGTCACCCATTGGCACAATAACGGATCGATTGAGAATTCTACGGCTTTTTGCGGAAAATAAAATGAAAGGACCAAAGGGCATATTTGAATCAACGGACATGAGAACCATAGATTTTTTAAAGTCATATCAGTTTTCTGACCGCATAATCGAGAGTTTCTTCAGACCATTTTTTGCCGGAGCCTGCCTTGATCCTGAGATAAATGCATCCAGCAGGGTTTTCAGATATCTTTTTAACATATTTGCTTCAGGGGATGCCGCGCTTCCTGCCAAAGGAATGGGGGAAATTCCTTTACAGCTATCAGAAGGTATTCCAGCCAACCAAATCCGTTTCAATGCAAGAGTAGATTCGATTGGTAATGACGGCGTGACACTCACAAACGGCCAGAAAATTACCGGAAAAACAATAGTCCTTGCAACAGAGGAACCAGAGACGGAACGATTGCTAAATATTCCCGGCAAATCTAATTCAAAGGGAGAACAGTGTCTATATTTCTCTGCTGAAAACCCTCCGATTTCCAAGCCGTTTTTGATTTTGAATGGCCAAGGAAAAGGGCTCATTAACAATCTTGCCATACCAACCTTGACGGCACCTTCGTATTCATCATCCGGCAGACACCTGATAGCTGTTGTCGTGCTGGATCATAAATCAATGGACAATGAATCACTGGTGCTTTCGGTTCGAAGAGAATTGCTCCAGTGGTTTGGAGACCCGGTCAAAAACTGGAATCATATAAAAACATATCACATTGGTCATGCGCTACCAGATCAGTCTCCACCAGTATCAAACCCGGCAATTAATTCTGGTAAAGTCAGAGATGGTGTATACACCTGTGGTGAATATCAAAGTATTCCCGGCATCCAATGGGCTCTGTTGTCGGGTCGTATGACAGCAGAGCGGATAATACACGAGAACCAATTCAAATGAGCGGGTCATGAGGTGATGAGAAAAATTCATATGGCAGCTTGGAATAAAATATAAGCGGGGGAATTGTCTGACCCAATACCAGCGGTTTGGATTCGCTCATTACTCCTTGCAGCTCAGCTTGTGGGCCATGCTGACATCGGTTCTCGGATTGCTCTGGTTTACTCTCAACCACTGGGCCGTAAATCAATTACGTGCCTTGGCCCTGCCGCTGCCGCTCGCTTTCTCTTCTTGACAAAAAGCGGGGTTTTGGCTTAAGTTTTATATAAAAATTTCAACGGGTAAAGAGAAGTGGGTTCAGGGAACTATGGATAAACTATGTGAATTGAAAAATCAATTGTATAATTTTATGAGAAACCTCTCACATGAGAAACCTTCCGATGAAAAGTTGGACAGCATGCTCAAAATCATGGGGCAGATGGAAGATGTGCTTTACGAGATTAAAAAGCCCACGTTATGCGAGCTCAGAAAGGCCAATATGAAAATGATCCAACGCCTGAGAACCCAACCCGATAAAAAAGCGGGATGATACGGACGGGTATCCTTTCCTATATCATCCAAATTTATAGAAAAGGCGTTTCTGCCTGACCTGGCGAGCTTCACATTGACATGGCGCCCCGGCCGTTGGTAGACTCGGATTTTACACTGTTAAGCAGGGGTTTGGGCGTCGCAGTTCAGAGCAGATACAGATCCAGGGCGGCCGGCGCTGCGGCATGGATCGCAGCGAACCTGTTTCTCATGATCCCGGCAACGGGCATGGCCGGTTGCGGGGATTCCGCCACAGATGTCTCCGTCTCAGGTCAGACCACGGGGTGAATTTTTTTTTGGATAATTATCATTGACTGCACTCAATCATCATATAGGTTCATATCGGGGTAATATTTTTTAGCACATTCTTGGCAAATACCATGACTGAATTGGGTATCAGAGTGTTTTCCGATATATTCTTCAATTTGATTCCAATAACCCTGATCATCGCGAATCTTTTTGCAATAAGAGCAAATTGGTAGCATGCCCCTTAATGTTTTGACTTTCTCAAGAGCATCTTGAAGATGACGTGTACGTTCATCGACTTTTTTCTCTAAAGTTTCATTGGCCTGTTTAAGTTTTTGCTCGGCAATTTCACGTTTAGCTATTTGTTTTTGCAGGCTGTCATTCAAACTCATGGTAGATCGGTAACGCCAAAAAGCCATGCCAAAAATAATAATGACCAGGAGTGATGTCATAAAAGCAACAATCTTTTCAACCGTCCAAAAAGGTATCGGACTCCCATACCAACGTTTATAAATAATTTGGTATTTTTCAGAGCCAACCAGTTTTCCAACAGCAGAATCCAGTCTTTTTAACAGGACCTGATTATTTTTTGCTACAGATATGGCGCGCCTGATTTCAACTATAGGATCACCAACCACTTTAATCTTATCCTCTAATCTTGCCTGCCTGGCCAATTTCCACAAGACAGGTTCAGGATAGATCAGGGCATCAGAATTGCCTGACAATAAGCCAAAAAGGGCATCTTCAATATGTTCATATTTTTGGACAATAATCTCCGGATAGTCCTTGACTATCATTTCGCCAATATTCAGCTTAACCACAGCAACATTTTTTGCGTTGAGACTTTGAATTGTCGAGATTGCCTTTTCATTTACCCGAGTAAAAATAGAAACGGGAAATGTTTCTACTGGACGCGTAAATTCAAATAGTTCTTTTCGCCTGTCAGTAATCCCTTGATTTGGAATTAAGTCAGCTTGCCCAGTTCTGAGGGCATCAAACATTTCCTCCCAATTGTTTTTAACCAAATATTCAATTTCAAGATTTGCCAATCTTGCTGTTTCTTCAATTATATCTATTGCAAATCCCTGGGGTTCACCTGCCTCCGAAGTTGAATATTGGGGAGGGAAATTGTTTAGAACCGCCACCTTGACTCGTATCGGATCAGACTCATCAGCATATACTGAAAAAGGTATGGCAAGAAAGAAAACCGCTATTGATAAGGAGATTAAATATAGTTTCATCTTTTTGAATGCAATCATTTTGCAGGTATTTAATATTTTTTGATCTTTCGTCTATTCTTTGGTTTCATCCAAAACTTCCCGAACCTTCGCAGTCATCTCCGCCATTGAAAAAGGCTTTTGAATAAATGCCACTCCGTCATCCAGCACCCCATGATGGGCAATGACGTTGGCTGTATAGCCGGACATGAACAAAAGCCGAATGCCTGGGTAAAGAGAGGTGATCTGCCTGGCTATGTCCCGGCCGTTCATCTCCGGCATGACCACATCGGTTATGAGCAGATCAATAGCGCCAGAATGATTTTTTGCCTTTTCCACGGCCTTTGCCGGTGTAGCTGAGGATATCACCGTATACCCTTTCCTTTCCAGCATCATGCGGGTCATTCGTAAAATTTTGGGCTCATCTTCCACCAGCAGAATGGTTTCTGTTCCTCCGGCGGCTGCTTTTTTTTCAGGAACTGCCTTGTCAACGTCTTTGTCTGAAATCAACCGGGGCAGGTAAATTTTGAAGGTTGAACCCTGGCCAGGTTCGCTGTAAACATTGATAAAACCGTTATTCTGTTTGACAATGCCATATATGGTTGGAAGACCCAGACCGGTGCCTTTGCCCACTTCCTTGGTGGTGAAAAACGGTTCGAACAGATTGTCCAGGGTCTCCTTGTCGATGCCACACCCATTGTCGCTGACTGCCAGCATCACAAAATCACCCGGGATACAGCCTGGATGTTCTTTGCAGTATTCTTCATCAAATATTTGCTTTCCAGTTTCAATGGTGAGTTTGCCCACCCCGGAAATGGCATCCCTGGCGTTGACACAGAGATTGGCAAGGATCTGGTCGATCTGGGTCGGGTCCATTTTCACCGGCCACAGATGGGCACCCGGCCGCCATACCAGATCGATGTCTTCACCGATGAGCCGGCGCAGCATTTTGAGCATGCTTGCCACGGTATCGTTCAAATCAATCTGTTTGGGGGAGATGATCTCTTTTCTGGCAAAAGCCAGCAGCTGCTTTGTGATATCAGCCGAACGCTTCGCCGCGTTTAGAATTTCTTTCAGGTCGGAAATCAGATCGTTGTCTTCATCCATCTTCAAAAGTGCCAGTTCCGTATGTCCCAGAATCACCCCCAGCATGTTATTGAAATCATGGGCCACCCCGCCGGCAAGCCGGCCAACGGACTCCATTTTCTGGGACTGGTGTAGCTGAGACTGGAGTTTTTCCTTTTCGGCTTCGGCCAGCTTTCTTTCGGTGACATCCCAGACAGTCGACACCATCAGATTTCTTTCGGGCAAGGGGATGTTTTTGGCTGTTATGTAGAAAGGTTTCTTCCCTGGACGAGAAATCGGGACATCCTCCCAGCACATTCGCTCAGGGTCATTGCTGGCGCAATCCTCAATCACCCTTTTCTTGATCTCTTCCCTGAACGTCGCATCCGTATAGACGACTTCCCAGAAATCGTTTGGTGCAGCCAATGCCTCCCGTGTGGTTCGGTAGAATGTGGCGAAGTTTTCGTTCATGTAAGTGAAATTTACTTTAGGATCAACCGAGTTGACGGCAACGCCCACTGGAAGATTATCCAATGTGGCTTTGATAAAGGCTTCCCGTTCCTTCAACTCTTCAATGGCCTGTTTGCGTTCGGTGACATCTCTTGAACTGAAAAGGATTTCCTTTGGATTGCCGGCATCATCAAGAATGAACTTCCCTACACTCTCAAACCAGAGATACTCTCCATCCGCCCGGCGATACCTGTATTCGATCTTTCGCCCATCTTCCCTGTTGGCCAGGAACTCAGCAAAAGCGGTGGCAGTTTCCTGGTAATCATCAGGGTGGACAAGTTCCATGACGTTCCTGCCGACAAGTGAATCCGGATCGTATCCCAGGATACTGTGGGAAGAACCGACGAATTTGAAGTTACCTTCCATATCTGTTACGGAAACAAGGTCGGAGGTGGTGTCAATAATGTTTTGCAAAAATTGGGTTTTCTCCCGCAGCGCCTCCTCCGTCAACTTGCGCTCGGTAATGTCAGACACAACACCCATGGTACCGATAAATTCACCGCTTTGTTTGTCGAACCGCGGTCCGGCACCGATCATTACCGGGAATTTATGACCATCTTTGCGGCGCAGAATAATTTCATACCGGTCGGTATGTCCCAGAACACGCCTGGCTTCTGCTTTCTGTGCAATGGCCTGTTGTTCGGCCGGTACTATATCCAGCCAGCATTTCCCGATGATCTCTTCGGGCAGATATCCAAGCATTTCTGACAAACGCTGATTGATGAATATGATGTTCCGCCGGATATCAGTCTGGACAAAGCCTTCGCTCATGTAAGTCATTATTTCTTCTGAAAACAACTCGGCTTCGTGCAGTTTTTTTTCAAGCTGCGTATAGCCTGTTTTCAGTTCCTGAACCCGTGTTTCCAATTCTTCATAGGTGGGTTTTTCAGCCATATCATACCTTTTTAATGTCCGGATAAATTTGTATCGTAAAAGAAATTAAATTCGAAATTCAACCCTGCCAGGTTCAAGTAGTCTTGCCCGATACTGGATTCTCAAAATCCTCAAGGATACTCAAGGTATCTGTAAAAATTCACTCAAAACTATATTTCACAATCTCCCCTGGAAGTCCAGACTTTAAAACATCAACTATTTTGCAACCTCTCTGGAATTTTTCCTTTTCGATGTTGTCTGCTTAAACCAGACCGCCCAGAGCCACAGTGATGGCTTCTCCGCTGACTCCGCTGGATTCTTCAGACGCCAGAAAGGCGATCACTTGAGCCACTTCTTCAGGGGTCGCCACCCGGCCCGCCGGGTAGAGGGCCGCTCGTTCCTTCCACACCTCATCCGGGGTGATGCCCCGTTTTTCAGCTTCGGCTCTGGCAGATTTTTCCGCCATGGATGTCCGCACCCATCCGGGCAGCACCGCGTTGGACGTCACTCCATGGGGCCCGGCATCCCGGGAAATCGATCGCATCAGGCCGAGCAGGCCGTGTTTGGAACTGGTATAAGCGCTGCCGGCATATTCCGCCTTCTCGCCGGCCGTGGAGCTGGTGAACACACACCGGCCATAGCCTTTTTCAATCATGTCTTTGACAACGATCTGTGACAGATAATATGGCCCATCCAGGTTGATACGCATGGTTTCTTGCCACACATCCGGTGTCTGTTCCCAGATCACCCGTTCATGGGCCGAGCCGATGCCGTGATTGCACACCAGAATCGATACCGGTCCCAGGCGGTCATGTGTTTCCTTTACCGCCAGGGCACACCCGTCAGGGGTTCCCAGATCCGCTGCCACATAATCCAGTCCCAGGGATTTGAGTTCATTCTCACTGCGTGCCACCGCCATGACCCGTGCACCCCGGGATGCCAGCAGTTCAGCCGTCGCCCGGCCGATGCCTCGCCCCGCGCCTGTTATCAGTGTCACCCGCCCTTTTACTCCCGGCATAATCTACCTCCACCTCCAAGCTTCGTGGTAAATGTCATTTTTCCGGGTTCCGGGTGGTTTCTGTTGAAGCGGCATCGATATCAAAAATTTTTTTGCCCTGCACATAGTCTTTGGTGGCATACTGGGAAATCTTCTGGATTTTGGCAGACAGGTCCATCATACGCAACGTGTGTTTTTTTATAAGTTTTATTAAATCCATTTTCTGAGACGGTTCCAGGTTCGGTGCCGCCAGTTTATCGATGCCGATCAACACCACCTGCAGCGGGTTGTTCAACTCGTGGCTGACAGCGCCGGCCATTTCAAGAATGGCCCTGAGTTTTTCCTTGTCACGCTGTTCCTGTGCTGCCTGTTTTTGTTGCGTAATGTCCATGAAAAACCCCAGAGCGGCCCTGTTCCCCTCGTGTTTTACGGAGGTAACCGTTTCCATGACCCATTTTACCCGGCCCTTGCGGTCCACAACCCGAAATTCATACGGGGTGGTCCGCTGCCCGGCCAGCATCTGTTTTGCGCATTTCAGAACGTGGTCCCTGTAATCCGGATGCACCAGATCCAGAGACTGCATGCCGGTCAGTTTCTTTTTTGAATATCCGGTGATTCGGCAGAATTCCGGATTTACGTACCGGAACCGTCCGTTTCGTACGATATAACTGCCGATCAGGGCGCTGTTCCGGCTGTGTTCAAGCTCCTCTTCCGCCTGTTTTCTCTGAGTGTTGTCCCGGATGAACCCCTCGATGGCCACGGCCCGGTCCCGGCTGTCCCGGACCACAGACCACCGGTCATGCATCCACCGGGTGGTGCCGTCAGAACCAACGTACCGGTATTCCACTTCTCCCTCGAATCCTCCGGCTGCCAGCGCGCTTTTTCTGGCGGCCCTGAGCGTGTCCTTGTCTTCCGGGTGAATGTGCTGGGCCACACTGCCGGAGGTCAGGACGGTACGTCCCTGTTCCCTGCCGCCGAACAGCGCCAGGAACCGCTTGTTAAAGAAAGGAAATGTGCCGGATTCAATATCGAACAGATAGATGGCATCCTGGGAATGGTCGGCCAGCTGCTGAAAGCTCTCGGACAATGTCCGGATGATATCCGGTTCACTGGTTTCTGAGCGGGACTCGGCAGTCCGCTCCAGTTCCCGGATTCGGGCTTCCAGTTCTTCATATGTGGGTTTATCGGACATGTTTTTATCTCATGAAAGTGAAAAGGTTGTTTCCAGTGTGCTCAGTGCCCCGATGGCGGCTGTGCAGACAGCTGCCGGGGAGTCTGGGTGATCCGCGGTGAATTCATATTCCTCTTTGGAAAAAACAGCCTGCCACCGGGTTTCGTTCGGGCTTCCCGGACAGAGGTCTTTCAAATGAAAGGCAAATCCTCTGGATTTAAGGATGTCTGCCAAAGCCAGTGCCGCGTGAATGTCTGTGGCTGCATGGGCAGGCACCGCCTTGCCAAGATACTTTTTCAGTTCGTATTCCAGTGTTTCAGAAATGGTCATGTTCATGTCATGCGCTCCTTGTTTTCAGGCTTTGTCTCTTACCATCATATGGGATTGAAATCGAATGTCAATACCGCAGATTGTCATCTGTTACGGTATGCAGGATTTCAACGAGGGGGTTTTGTTCTGGGCTTTTTTGTATTGACTTGTGCTGACTTCCCCTGATACAAGCACAATATGTTGTGCTTGTATCAGGGGAAAAGTAATATTTTTTACTTTGAAGGGGGGAGGACGATGAAAATGAATGCAATAAAGGTGAGTATTGTATTAAATTGTGGTGATCGATTAACCGGTGAAGTCAATATTCTCGAATTCAAAAGATTTTCTGATTTTATTGAGCAGAATAGCGCAAAACATATAAAATTGTTTAATACAAAATTAGATACTGCGTTATATGAATCAGCTGGCGCCTTTATTCTGATTCCAAAAACAAATATTCGTTATTATGAACCGCTTGAAGAAGCGCCAACAGAATCAGCTGCACAAATTCAGGTGGTTTAATCCACCTTGAGAACAGTCAGTTCACCCAAAGATTCAATGGAAATGTCTGGTTTTTTCATCAATACCTCCAGGTTGACATGCTACAGCAAAACACGTCTTTGATAATGGGTTGTTACATGGTCTGCCACGGCAAGCCGGGCCTTTGCCGTGACGGCATGCCGGATAAGGGGATACAGGATCCGGCAGTCTCTGAGCGTGAGCATGCGGACCGTTCGTATACAGTCGATTTCATCGGTCAAATGGAAAAATGCCTTAGAATCTGAAAGGTTTTCTTCTTTCTGGACAATCTTGGAATAAATGATGGACCGGGCAGCCATGAGCGATTCCCATTTATCATTGCACAGTCCCGGATGGAAAACATAGGCCAGTGTCAGCTGATCCCCCGGACTGTAGGTATGGTGGTGCGGGTTTGACAGCTGCAATGCGGTGCGGTCCAGGAAGACCGGCTGAACCCGGAACACGCCCTTCAGTTTGCGCCACAGCTGCTGCCACAGATAAAAGTGAATCATGCCGGCCTCCACAAATATGGATTGGTGCCTGTCTGCCTGCCGGGCAATCTCCTGGGCCCGTAAAGAATCCCTCAGCCGGAAGCGGGCGGCATCTGCCCGGGCAAACTGCCTGACCGATGATACAGTGTGTTCAAAAGAACCGGTCACCGCGGTCCGGTAGTAGCTGAGCAGGGCGGCGGTGGCGTTTTTTTCCGCCTGATACACAAACTGCAGCAGAGAATCCGGTGCAATGTCTTCAGGTCTGTTTCCCTGCACCAGAAACTCATGAATGGACAGCAGGGCCTCGATAAACGGTTCCACCTGGATCAACTGTTTGCCCCGGGCGTGCAGGTCCTGTTCCACCCGGCACATGCGCCGGCTGAATTCAGGATACTCCAGATCCATGGGCATCAGGTATTCCTCCACATCAAGACGGGTGTTCAGCATGTCTATAAAACCCGGGGCCGGCGGTTCTTCCAGGAAAATGACATCGTGCGTTTCCATGACCCGGGCGATGACAGGGACCATTTCCGGTCGGTGAAGGCAAAAGCCTGTGGTGATAAGATTCATTTCATCCCCCCGGATACCCTGTGACCTGCCGGCTCAGCATGTCAGGTGAAAACAGGCGGCCACGTCATCGGAACCGCCTGCCAGAGCGTTGAATTTTTCAGCGGCCCGCTTAGAGGACATCACCATGGCGGTGATCCCTTTTTCCTGAAGATCGGCAACCAGTGTGGCATGGGGTCTCATCAGACCCGGTTTTCCAGTGCCGATCACAAGGGTTTTGGCAGGACTGTCCAGAACCGGGTCCAGGTCACCAAGCCCCAGCCGGTGGCCGGATTTTCTGATCCAGGGGCTTAAAACACTGCCATTCGGCAGGAGAATCAGATCCTCTCGGTACTCTTTGCCTTTGATTGTCATTTTGCCGAATGAATAGGAATCGATCATATGTGCCGCCTTTGTGTGATCCAGACAGATTGTTTTCTTTTTTCAGTCATGTCACGGTCGATGGCATCATAAAGGGCCGGTCTTGTCAAGCCCCGGATTCTCAAAACGATTTTTTTTGATTTTTCGACTTGATTATATCCAAAAAAAGGTTAGAGTATAGGATCAGTTAAAATGTTCCCTGTAGCCTGCTCGATAACGCTGTTTGCCAGGGACCCCAGTTGCCCGGGAGGTCATTTCGATTTTTCGGGTAATTTTGAACACAACCCAAAAAAAGGAGTTCCCATGGAAGTTAAAGATTATTGCAACGCTATGCTGGCTGAAGTTACTGCATGGAAAAACAAACTGGACGCAATGAAAAAAACGGCTGACACATACAGCACCCAGCAAAAAGAAAAGGTGCTTCCCCTCATTGGACAGCTGGAACAGGAAGTTGCCACAGCTCAAATGCGGGTGGATCAGCTTGAAAAAGAATGTCCTTCTGACTGGTCTCCCACGAAAAATGAACTGGACGATCTTTTTGGTACGATCGGAAGCAATGTGAACCGTGCCTGGAAAGACCTTGAAGCCGGGAATGTCGGCGGATGATCTAAAACTGACAATTCACAATCTGAATTCAAAGGCTTTGCGCAAATGCGTGAAGCCTTTTTTGTTTGATAAATCAGAACAGCATTTCCATCTCATATACATCCTGGTCGCGCCGGCTGGTTACCCGGGCGCCGCATTTTTTCGCCAGTTTGATCATGGCGGTGTTTTCACACAGAATATCGGCTTTGAACCCCTTGATCCCTTTTGATTTCGCGTACTGTGTCATGCGTTCCTGCAGGGCTTTGCCGATGCCCCGGCCATGCCACTCGTGCAGAATCATATAGGCCACTTCCGCCATGTTTGTGGATGGATCCACCACATAAAACGAACTGCCCACGATCTGCTCTTTTTCACGGTCTCCAACGGTGACGACAAACGCCATTTCATTTTCATAATCAACATTGCAGAAATGTTCGGCTTCAGAAATCGGAAATTTTTTCATATGGCGGAAAAACCGGGTATACACATCTTTGGGCGGCAGTTTGTAAAAAAGGTCCTGAAGTCCGGTCACATCGCTTGCCTTTGACGGCCGCACCACAATACGGGTCTGGCCACCGAGCACGATTTCCTTGTCTTCTCCCTCAGGATACCGGCACGTCAGGGTACCGTCATTTTTACATTTCAAATCCTGATCCTGCCTCAGATATCCGGATCGCTTGGCTTCTTCCAGGAGCCACGGTCTGAATGAGGGATGGGCCACCTCGATAAGTGCGAGTGCTTTTTCGCTGATGGACTTGCCGAACAGATAAGCGGTGCCGCACTCAGTGACCACATAGTGCACATCTGACTGCGGGATGGTGATCCCTTCCCCTTTTCTGAAAAACGGAACTATCCGGGAATGTTTACCGTCATCGGTTGTGGAAGCAAGACAGATAATGGGCCGTCCACGGGGGGAGGACGCCGCGCCACGGATAAATTCCGGCTGTGCTGAAATGCCGCCGGACAGCTCGCCGTTAAACCGGTCTGAACACACCTGGCCCATCAGATCCACCCCCTGGGCCTGGGTGATGGACACGAACTTGTTGTTTTTGGCCAGAATCAATGGATCACATATATATTCGATCGGATGAAACGAAAACAGCGGATTGTTGTGTATCCGGTCATAGAGCCTTCGGGTCCCTAAACAGTAGCTGGCAATCACCTGGCCTTTATGGATCGTTTTTTCCCTGCCGTTGACCATGCCGCTGTCAATCAGATCGAGCACAGAATCAGTGATCACATCTGAATGGATGCCCAGGTTCCTTCGGCCGGAAAGGTGTTTCACCATCGCGTTTGGAATTTCTCCCGGACCGATCTGAAGGGTGGCGCCATCTTCAATGATTCTGGAAACATATTCGGCGATCTGACGGGCGACAGACGGATCTACATAAGGGAACACATATTCGGTCACCGGCCTGTTCACAATAACGGCTTTATCGATCCGGTCGATGGATACAGAGGTCTCCCCCCAGGTCCGGGGCATGCCCGGGTTCAGTTCCGCGATCACATAGGTTGCTTTCTGGACCGCCGCATGCGTGATATCGCAGGAGATGCCCAAACTGACATACCCGGATGAATCCGGCATCGACACCTGGATCACGGCCACGTCAACAGGCAGTCCGCCGGCCTCCATCAATTTTGGAATCCGGGCCATGGATATGGGGATATAATCGCCATTGCCCTGTTTGATCAGCGCCGCCATGTCGTGATCGACATAAAAGGATTTATGGTGGAATTTGGATGTGGGTCTGCCGTTTTCACAAAACACAGCCCCTTGAGTGAAAAAATGATACAGTTTAACATCTTCCAGGTTCTGTTCCAAATGTTCCAGCGCGAACATCAGCGTCGTGGGTGCGGCACATCCTGTGCCCACGAAAATTCGATTGCCCGGCTTGATCAAAGAAAGTGCCTGTTCCGGAGAAACAATTTTTTCCCTGAATTCACCGGCCTGGATTTCATGCATGACCTGACCTCCCCAGCATAACAATGTCCCTGCCACACGGGCAAACGCAGCAGTTTCCTGCGTCCGGTTGGATATGACAAAACATTAAAATTACCACAATGTGGCATAAGTCAAGTTTGGGCAAGGGGGTCGATATGATGATTATCAGCCGCATTTATGCAGCAGATTTCAGTGAAGCTATTTGATGATCTTTTGTTTTAAATCCTGATCCGGACCCTGCCGCCAGGGCGATATGTTGGATTCGATAAAATTTCAAGTCGGGTTGTTAAACGCCATCACCAATTTGTTTGTTTACCCGGCATGATGTGATTCTGCTGTCTGCATGGATTCGAAAAATAAAAATTGACATGGTTTGAATAATTGCTCTAATACAGTATGAGGCAACAAAAAAGCATATGTAACATCAAGTCTGAGGAGGTATCCATGGACCGGCATAAGATGACCCGCCGGGATGCACTGGGCGTGTTTGCCAAAGCGGGGGCAGCGTTCGGAACAGGCATCTGTTTTTTCTTGAGCCTGAAAACGTCACCGATGGCTGATGCGCTGCAAGATTTTTCTCAGAAAAAACCGTCGGTAAAAAAGGACAGTTTCCCAAACCGGATCGATTCAACAGCGGAAAAAGTGGTTATCAGTGGTACCGGGTCGACCATCACTTTTCGAATTTCAGGATCAGCTGGACGACATTGCGGCGTAGCCTATGCGACAACTGATTCTCGAGAGCATTATAGAGGGATTTCCAAAGCCCGCGGAATTATCGGCCGGGACGGTCTGGGCACCATCCAGATCAACGTGAAAGATCTGCCTGCAGGGAAGGTGTATATCCGGGTAGTGACGGGCCTGAAGAAAGATTTTTCAGTCGGAACCAGAGGCACACAGGCATTTGTGATTCATAACGCCAATGGAGTCGTTATTGATTTCGGGGGTCTTTGACCGCCCCCTTCAAGAGAATGATGTAATCGTATCAGCTGCAGCTGCCGGAATGCCAAATCATTGAAGATGAAAGACTGAATATTTGAAACGAGGTTTTTCTGATTAAAACAAACGGCATTGCCACATCCCCCCCACTGCAGCGCGGCATGAAACGGGAAATCGGTTTTCTTCCACGTAAGGTTTGTTATTCGGGCAATGGTTTTCGATCGGTTTCCCTTGAAAAAACCCTTCACAAAATTGAAAGTTTCTTGTTGTCAGGCGGGGTTGAGATCCAGTTCAAAATGGCGCAAAGAACTGTGGACGGTATGATTAAAGCATTTGTGGAATATCTGAATATTTTGGATAACCAGGAAGGCAAAAGATATTTCGGAAAGGGGATAAACCGGGGACAGCTTCTGGTCAGCGCCTGTCTGGAGTTCATTGAAAGGCTGTCAGCCGGGACGCATCCTGGCGATATGATTCATGAAGCAAGTTATAATGACATGGCATCACAGGCATGTGACCCGCGACGTTTCTGTCTGTCTTCCCAGGCGGCGTTTGATCCGGAAAAAAAGATCGACTGGATCTGGGGATATTCCCTGACCCGGTCAATGCCGCTGCCTGTCCCTGCCAATCTGGTCTTTTTCCCTTATGAACCGGATCACCATGAAAAACATATCAGCTGGGCGGATTCCAACGGACTGGCTTCCGGAAACAATCTTGAGGAGGCAACTCTCCACGGTATACTGGAGGTCATTGAGAGGGATGCTGCTCTTATCAGTGAATTCAACCGTCTGCCGTTACAGGCAGTTCTGCCTGACCTGGTCAGTGGTCCAGACGTCGGGCGTTTCATTCAAAAGCTCGAAGAAAAAGGGTTTTTTTGTTCATTCGCAACTGTGCCATCGGATCATCCCCATCCCGTGATTTCAGCTTTTATCAGGCAAATTGAAAACCCTGCCAATTGCAGTGTGGCGTTTGGCTGTCACATGGATCCGTCTGTGGCCTTTTGCCGGGCCCTGACTGAAGCGGTCCAGCTTCTTCCGCCTTCGGCCAACCATCAGGGATGGCTGAATTCAGCATCCCCTGAACGGTATGCCGCCCCCTATGAACCAGTCAAACCATTGAACAGTTTCAAAAGACTTGGCTCACCAGATCTGAAAAAAAATATTGAAACCTGTGTAAGTGTCCTCAGATCGATTGGATCTGAAGTTATTGTTGTGGATCTGAGCTTGCAGAAAATGCCGTTCCGAGCCGTCCGGGTTCTTGCCACCGGCCTTCAGCCCATGATGAACAAAGATAATATGCGCGTTTCTCCCAGATTCTTCGAAGTTCCGGTAAAGCTGGGCTTGCGTACCAGACCCATTAAACGGTCTGATATCAGGACATGGCCATTATGCGGATTCAGTGGCGGAGGGTAAGGGTTTTTGCCGTGCGTGCAGGATCACATTTTGCCCACAGCATCCATAATACCTCCTAATGGTCGATGAAATGCCTGACAGACCCTGATTGCAATGATGTGCACCTGGTAAATCTCTACCACAGACGGCTGGTTTGGGATCTGTCGGGAAAAGTCTGGTATTGTGTTTTAAAAAAATGTAACCTTGGGGCATGGTTTCAGATCCTTCCCCCATGATACGGTTTTTTCAGACTACAGCTGCATGCTGTTTGATTTTACTGCTTCACGCCTGTGCCACAACCGTAAAAAAACCGGTGCGGCCGGACGATCCCCTTGCCGGAAAAATTCTGGCTGCCGGCACAGGCGAAATACTGTCCTATTCCCGTCTCATGGAGCACCTCGCGGCCCATGATGTGATATATCTGTCTGAAAAACATGACAACTCCATGCACCATGCCATCCAGCACAGGATCATTCAGCACTTGGTGAATGAAGGCCTGTCCCCCGCCCTTGGATTTGAATTTTTTGCCGTCCATGACACCCCGCTGCTGTTAAGTTTTGTGGATTCAGGCAGCCATGACCACCCAAAAAAGGTCAATGCCATGATTGAAACCGATATGCGGCAGCAATTAAACTGGGACCGGCAGTCCGACCAGATGTGGCAGTATTATTTTGACCTGTTGAAACTGGCCAGGAATAACAGCCTGACAGCAGCCGGCCTGGATCTGTCCGGCCCCCTGAAGCGCAGGATTACCCGCAAAGGTCTGGCCGGCATCACACCCCTTGAAAAAAAACAGATCTTTTCCACCGGCTATGACAACCCTGTTTATGCGCAGCATATGAAGACTGTTTTCACATCAGTGCACTGCGGCATGGGAAGTGCAGATATGCTGGACAGGCTCTATGATACCTGGACAGCCAGAAATGACACCATGGCCAGGTCCATCACCCGGCTGGCACAAGAAACAAACGGACCGGTAGTGGTGATCATCGGCAATGGGCATACAGAATACGGACTGGGGGTTGTAAACCGGGTAAGTTTTCTGGATCCTGCCCTGTCCCAGGTCAACCTGGCCTTAACCGAGGTCAGACCTAAACCGGCTGATATCGCGGATTATATTGCACCGCTGGACCTGAAAGGATTTCCACCCCTTCCCCCAGCCGACTTTATCTGGCTGACCCGGCGGGTGTCATATGAAGACCCCTGCGTGGCATTTAAAAAATCCTTACAGAAAATGAAATCCCCGGAATCTGCCGAACCCAGTTCCCGGGCAATCACAATGATCTCATGGGCCGGCCGTCAGGCGGGATGCCTGTAAAATTCTGTTTCAGGCGGTGGTTCCACAGTATTTCCCAGAATCATGTCACAGGCTTTTTCCGCGATCATCATGACCGGGGCATAAATGTTGCCGTTGGTCACATACGGCATGACGGACGCATCCACCACCCGCAGGTTCTCCACACCGTGGACCTTCATGGTATCCGGATCCACCACGGCCATGTCATCCTTTCCCATCCGGCAGGTGCACGAGGGGTGGAGGGCGGTTTCACCATCTTTGGCCACCCAGTCCAGTATATCCCGGTCGGTCTGGACGTGCTTGCCCGGCGACAGTTCGCCGTCGTTGAATGGGTCGAACGCCGGCTGGTTCAATATTTTTCTGGCGCACCGGATTGCCTCCAGCCATTCCCGGCGGTCCTTGTCCGTGGACAGGTAATTGAACCGGAGGGCCGGATGGACCCTGGGATCTGTGGATGTTATTTTGACTGATCCCACGGCATCTGAATTGTTGGGGCCCACGTGAACCTGGTAACCGTGGCCGCTGCCGGGCCGGGTGCCGTCATACCGAATGGCCAGAGGCAGAAAATGGAACTGGACATTGGGGTAGGCGACATCGTCATTGGTCCGGATGAATCCGCCGGCTTCAAAATGGTTGGTGGCGGCGGCCCCGGATCGGTGGAACAGCCATTTATAACCGATGAACGGCTTTTTCCACCATTTCAGGGCCGGGTTCATGGACACCGGCTTTTTACTGCGGTACTGGACATAGACTTCCAGGTGATCCTGGAGGTTCTCGCCCACGCCCGGCAGGTCGTGAACCACGTCCACGCCCAGGGCACTCAGTTCCCCGGCGTTACCGATCCCGGACAGCTGGAGGAGCTGGGGGGAATTGATGGCCCCGCCGCAGCTGATCACATCTGCGCCGAAAACCTGTCCGGGGATTGCGGCTGTTGCCTTTCACGAACTCCACACCCACGGCTTTTTTGCCTTCAAACAAGATCCGGGTGGTCAATGCCCTGCAGACCAGGTCCAGGTTTTTTCGTTTTTTCAGCACGGGGTGGAGATAGGCCCGGGCCGCACTCAAGCGCCTGCCGCGGTGAATATTGCGGTCAAACGGCCCGAACCCTTCCTGGCGGTATCCGTTGACATCCCTGGTCAACGGGTAACCGGCTTCCTGGACCGCTTCCAGAAACGCCCCGAAAAGTGGGTTTTTGCACGGACCGGTTTCCAGAATCAGGGGGCCGTCGACCCCGTGATACTTGTCCGGTCCCTGGAGGCGGTTTTCCGCCCGGATGAAATAGGGCAGGTTGTTCAGATAGCCCCAGTGGGCCATCCCCTCGTCCCGGGCCCATTTTTCATAATCCATGGCATTACCCCGGATATAGATCATGCCGTTGATGCTGGAGGAGCCGCCCAGCAGCTTCCCCCGTCCGTGGAAAATTTTGCGGTTTTTCATGAACGGTTCCGGCTCTGACTCATAACACCAGTCATAATATTTGTTGCCAAGGGGATAGGTCAGTCCGGCGGGCATGTGAATGAACACATCCCAGATGTAATCCGGGCGGCCGGCTTCCAGAACCAGGACCCTGCTGGAAGGGTCCGCACTCAACCGGTTCGCCAGAACACAGCCGGCCGACCCGCCGCCGACAATGATATAATCATATTTCTCTTTCAGTCTCACCATTTTATTTTCATCCCTGTTTCCGGTTATTCATCACAAAATTTTTCTGTGTTTCACCCCGAGCCGGTTCAGGGTCTGTGCCAGCGGCACGCCGTCGGAATTCCATCCCCGAAGCCTGTAATATTCCTGTTTCATCTGATCCATGTCTGCCTGTGAAATCCGGTGGCCTTTGGCCGGGCCGTCGGGGAGCGGTTCTTTGACAAATCTCGGAGGCAGGGTATCCTGTTTTTCCGTGGTGCCGTTTTCAAGGTTGAACAGGCGGACGAGATTCCAGATCCGCTCTCCGGTCAGGCGGAGGTCGGACGGATCATATGCCTTTCCCGTGGCCGTGCTGAGCATGCGGGCATAAGTGGTGTCGGCGATGCCGAAACTGCCGAAGTCACATTTCACCAGGGTGTCGGTGCCGGCGGAATAGTTCTGGAGTTCCATGACCATCCCGGGCCTTGTTTTCCGGGGAAAGCGGATCGATCGGGGTGCCTTTGTACTCACCGGCCAGTTCACTGGGAACGGTAAACCCCCGCTGGTGGCAGCCGCCCCGGTCCGCCGTCATGTAGGCCAGCCCCATTCCGGAGACCCCTTGGACCCCAGGCCGGCGATTCCAGACGTTTGACATGAACAGCGATTTCCCGGGCTGCCGGTCCGATTTCCCGGGCCGCCTGCTGGACCCCCTTTGAGAGAAGGATTCCCAGTTCATTTTGTTTCAAGGCAATGGAATGGATCAGGTGTTCCGCAGCCGCCACATTGCCGAATGTCAGATCGATCCCGTCCGGGGCCTGGATCAGGTGTCTGTCACACGCCTCCATGGCAAATCCGATCAGGTTGCCGCAGGACATGGAATCGATGCCATACCGGTCGCACAGTTTGGTCAGGTGGGCCACGGCGCGGATGTCGGAGATATCCAGGTTGGCCCCCAGCAGGGCCGCGGATTCATATTCGATGATATCAGTGACAAACCCCTTGAATTTTCCGGTCCGGACCGCACCGATCTTGCTGCAGTAGATGGGGCAGCCCATACAGGCGGAACTGCCCAGCCACAGGTGTTTGGACTGGCCTTTTTCCGAAAGGTCCGCCGCGTTGTCAAATGTGCCGTTTTGATAGTTCCTGTTGGGCAGCAGACCGGCTTCACTGGCGAATTCCATGGAAGTGGCCGTGCCGCCGAACCGGAGTGCCTCCACATCCGGGCTCTGCCGGAGTTCCTCGAGCGCCCTGGAACAGGCATGCTGGAATCCTTCCGGGTCATGCACGCGGACAATGCCCGATCCTTTCACGGCCAGGGCCTTGAGGTTTTTTGACCCCATCACGGCCCCTGCACCGCCCCGGCCGGCCTGCCGGTTGTATTCACAGCATACCAGGGAAAAGAGGACCCCGTTTTCACCGGCCGGGCCGATGGTGGCGATCTTGACGTTCTCATCGGCCAGTTCCTGTTTTATCCGGTGGTTGGCCTCGAGGGTGTCCGTTCCCCAGAGGGGCCGGGCGTCTCTGATTTCCACCGTACCGTCATGTATCCAGATGTAGGAGGGATGGTCGGCCCTGCCTGTGATAATGACGCCGTCATATCCCGCATACTTGATTTCCGGGCTGAGGCTGCCGCCGAAGTAGGAATCCAGAAACAATCCCGTCAGCGGAGACCGGGTGACGATGCACCCTCTCATGGCCGGAGCGGCCGTGCCGGTCAGCGGGCCGGTCAGAAACATGAGCGGGTTGGCGCCACTGACCGGGTCCGTGCCGGGCGGGACCCGGTCAACCATAAGCTTTGCGCCGTATCCTTTGCCCCCGATGAAATCGCGTTTCATGGCGGCCGGGACAGGCATGATTTTGCTGCTGCGGGCCGATAAATCGATCACCAGTAGTTTGTCAGTCCAGGCGCTCATCCGGTACCTCCTCGAGCGTCACCAGTTCGAGCGCTCCCGTGGGGCAGGCGGCCACACACTTGGGGTTTCCGCCGCACAGTTCACATTTGACCGCTTTCCGGGTATCCGGGTCCAGGGCCACCATGCCGATGGGACAATATTCCGTACACAGCCCGCACCCCACGCACTTTTGGGGATCGATGCACACGATTCCCGCTTCCGTCCGGCTGATGGCACCGGCGGGGCACACGGTCATGCAGTACGCATTTTCACACTGGTTGCAGACAATGGGGAGGTGATACAGATTTTCTCTGTGCCGCTGAATTTCCAGCCGGGCCCGTCCGGGATTGTATCCCCCGGTCAGATCCATGCTGCACGCCAGCTGACAGATACTGCATCCTGTGCATTTGTCAAAGTGTATATGGATAAACCTTCTGATACCTGCCTCCTGGGGTCATATGGAAAGCGCCATTTCAGTATGGCGCTTTCCAGTCTGCTGAAATCATCGCGCGCGTGTTTATTTGATCCAGCGGGGTTTGATAAAAGTCGATCCGGGATCAGGGTCATGTCCGGATCCGTAAAAATCGTCTGGAGTTCACCGTTCTGAACCTGGTAATGGACGACCGGGGAGCCTTTCTGGATACGCAGTACATTATCCTTGTCCCATTTGATCTTCCCCTGGATCCCGTCGTATCCCTCTTCTTTCAGGTATTTGTTGACCGCCTTGAAATCATAGGCATCCCCCACCTGTGTGACGGCATTGGCCCAGGCGTTGACGGCCGTATATGAGATCCAGGCACCTGCGGGAACCTGGTGTTTGTAAAGCTTGTACCATTTCTCAAGCCAAACCTGGCCTTCGGGGGTCGGTGCCTTGGGTGCGGGGAGCCCGGCAGGCATTTCGCCGACCAGCCCGTCCGCCTTTGTTCCCAGAACATCGATCACCTCGCGGGGGGTGATCCCCCAGCCCAGGCTCACGATGGAGTTGGTGGGCCGTTTCAGGAACTGCTGAAAAAACGATATGTTTTCCTGGCCGCTGGCAATTTCAAAATGGATCAGGGCCGGCTGGATTCTCCGGATCTGGGTCAGGATCACCCCCCATTCCGTGGTGCCGTAGGGCACCGTTTCCCGTTTGGCCACGTTCCAGCCGTTTTCCTCGAACTTTGTCATCAGGGTTTCCGAGATCTCAAGGCCCCAGGAATCATCCGTGTTGATGATGACCACTTTTTTATTGGGCCATTCATAGGGCAGGCTCATGAGGGCACGGAACATGGAACCGGCCTGATCCGGGCCGGTCGGGGTCAGCTGGTAGATATTATAGTATTTTTCCGGGTCTTCCCTGAAAACGTCTACAGCCGCTTCGGAGCCGTCATCTGCAAAAAACGGGGCATCATATTTTCCGTAGGCCTGGACATCCTGTCCCCATCCGGCCCATCCGGCATGGACGGCAGCCACATTTTTCTGGCCGCACAGATAATCGGCGGCCTGCATCACGATTTCCGGCTCGAATCCCTTGGAATCGAAGCGGATGATTTCAATCTGCTTTCCCAAAAGTCCGCCGGATTCGTTGATTTCATCGACGGCCATCTTAATGCCGTGAAAATAATCAGTGCCCGATCCGGCCGCCCACCCGGTCATGGGAATCGGCACGCCCACGGGAATGGTTTCCGCTGCGGACACCCCTGTGACCATGAACCAAAAAGCGATCATAATTACTGTTAACAGCTTGCATCTCTTCATAACATCCTCCTTTGTTAAAATTCAGTAGCCATCCATCCTTTTTTGAAGCCGGCACCTTCTATGCCTTCTGGGACCGGTTGATCCGCCGTACGACAAAGCCCCATCACGCCGTCCGGCAGAGCCAGCACCAGGACCACCACCATCGCCCCCATGGTCACGGCCCGGTAAACACCTAAAGGGGCCATCATTTCACTGGCCGCCACCACCAGAAAAGACCCGATAATCGCCCCTGGAAAATGTCCCAGACCTCCGGCCAGGATCATGATCATCAGGATGCTGAAAAGGTCCAGATCCAGCATGCGGACCGAAAGAACCCCGTAAAAGTGTCCGTACACGGCCCCGATGATGCCGGTCAGAAACGAGGTTACGGCAAAAACCATGAGTTTGTATTTGAACGCACTGATGCCCAGGCTGGCGGCAAACGGCTGTGAATCCTTCAGGGCCAGGAAAGCCATTCCCCAGTATGATTTGATCATCCCCATAATGGTGAGGGCGCAGGCCAGGGAGATCAACAGGATCAGGTAAAAGGTGGGGACCATATTGTCCGTGCCGAAGGTATAACCGAACAGGCGGATCGGCGGGATGCTCAACAGGCCGGCCGCGCCCCCCGATCCCAGGGCGATCCCGATCTCCCCCTTGAGCAGCGGCTGCAGCGCCATATGGACCCCGAAGGTGACCAGGGCCACATAAGGTCCCGCCAGTTTCAGGCAGGGAAGCCCGACCAGAACCCCCATGCCGGCAGTGAAAAAACCGGCAATCACAATCGAAAAAACCGGGGGGACATGGTGACTGATGGCAAGGATCGCGGAACAATACGCCCCCATCACGAAAAAGGACACCTGTCCGAAGGAAAAGATGCCCGCAAATCCCATGATCACATCCCAGCAAGACGCCACAACCGCCCAGATCAGGCACATGATCAAAATGTTCATCAAGTAGGGAGTGTGGCCCACGAAGACCGGCAGCACGGCCAGGATGCCGTAAGCTGCAAGAATTATCAGCGCCATCTGTTTCAGCTTCATGAGTTACGCTCCCTTTCCCATCAGTCCCTGGGGTCTGATGATCAGCGTTGCCAGAAGAAGTACAAAAAGGGCGATAATGGTATAACTCATCCCGAATATCCACCCCACGAATGCCTCCATCATCCCGATAATGAACGCGGCATACAGGCCGCCCCGGATCGATCCCATACCGCCGAAGGCTGTTATCACCCATGCCTTGATCATGATCGCACCGCCGCTGGTCGGGTTGATGAACATTTTCTGGCTCAGCAGGATGCCGCCGAAACCGACCATGACTGTGGATATGGCAAACGTGGAGGCAAAAATGCGTTTGATATTGATTCCAACGATTTTGGCACCTTCCGGGTTCTGGGCCACGGCCCGGACCGCCATGCCGGTTCGCGTGTTGTTGAGCATCCAGCCGAACAACAGGATTCCCCCTAAGGACATGACGAATATCATGATATCCTGGTAGGAAAACACGATCTGTCCGATCTCCAGTATTCCCTCCAGTATGGGCGGCAGTGATTTGAGCCTGGAACCGAACAGCACCATGTACAGGTTGCTCAGGAACAGGGCCAGGCCCAGCGTCAGCATCATGACCCGGTTTTCCCAGTCCGGTCGTTTCCTCAACGGGGCGATCATGAATGTTTCCAGTCCGTAACCGACCGCAAACAGCAGCGGGAGAACAATCAGAAAGACCGTGATATAACCGCCGAATTCAAGGCCGATACCCACGATCAGTATCCAGGCGAAGTATCCGCCCATGTTGAAGAAATCGCCGTAAGCAAAATTGAACGCTTTGGTCACCCCGTAGACCAGGGTCATTCCAATGGCCATCAGCGCATAGACAGAGCCGTTGGAAAGTCCGGCAATGATGATATCCGTGATCTCGTAAAACACAAGAATGGTGTTCTCATCAAACATGCTGATCTCTCTTCATCAATAAGGTTACGGTTTTTATCTGATTCCTCATGGGTCCCGGCGCTTTCCCCAGCGTTACATGCCCAGAAAGATTTCCTTTAAATGATCATTGCTGACCGCATCATCTTTGCTTCCTTCAAAGGTGATTTTACCCTCTTCCAAAACATAGATGTGGCTGGCCAGCTCAGCGATCCGGGGAATATTCTGTTCAACCAGCAGAATGGTCATCCCCTGTTCATTGATGGTTTTGATGGTATTGAACACCTCGGTTCTCAAATTGGGCTGTAATCCCAGTGATGGCTCATCAATGGCCAGAAAATCGGCATTGGACATCAAACCCCTGGCAATGGCCAGCATTTTGGCCTCACCCCCACTCATGGTCGAGGCGGTCTGGCTCTTCCTGTCCGCCAGCCGGGGGAACAGGTCGAACACTTTCTCCAGATTTTCAGCCTCGAACGGCCGGGCGCGCCGGCAGTAGGCCCCGAGTTTCAGGTTTTCAAGTACAGTCATGTTCGGGAATAGTTCACGGGTCTCGGCAATGTAGGTGACCCCGAGATCGACAATCTTTTCGCTGGACAGACCGGTCAGCTCCGTATCGTTCAAAAGGATGTTTCCGGTGATTCTCTCGGCCAGCCCGCAGATCGATTTCAGGAGGGTGCTCTTGCCGTGACCGTTGGGGCCGAGGACGACCACCACCCCGTTTTTTTCAACCGTCATGCTGACATCCTTCAGGACATGGAACTGGCCGTAAAATGCGTTCAGGCCGGATACCTTAATCATCGGCACCTCCCAGGTAGCATTCGATGACCCGGGGATCACGGGTCACATCCCCGGGATTGCCGCAGCAGATTTCAGTGCCCGTCTCGATGATCAGCAGTGTTTCGGTCAATTCGGTGAGCACCTTCATAAAATGTTCGATAATAAGGATCGTGATTCCCAGCTCGCGGTTGATCCGCAGAATCAGCTCCATCAATGCCTTGATTTCGTGGGCGTTGGACCCGGCCATGGGCTCGTCCAGCATCAGGATCCCCGGATCCGTGGCCAATGCGGCGCCGATCATCAGTTTTTTTTTGCCCAGCAGGTTCAGGGTCCCGGTGAACTCTTTGCGTTCATTCCGGAGGTCGACAAAGTCGATGATTTTTTCGATCCGCCGGATGTCATGCCGGGCCCGGTTGCCGAAACGGTTGCCCACTTCGATGCTCTGCTCGACCGTGAGGCTCGGAAATGTCTGGGGTATCTGAAAGGTGCGGGATATGCCGAGCTTGGCAATCTGGTGGGGTTTCAGCCCGGAAAGATCTTTTCCCTGGTAACGGATGGCGCCCTCATAACTGTAGAATCCCGTGATCAGGTTGTACACCGTTGATTTTCCGGCACCGTTCGGTCCGGCGATACCGAAAATCTGTCCCTGGCTGACTTCAAAACTCAAGTTGTTGACGGCGACAAGGGCCCCGAACCGTTTGGTTACGTTTGACAGTTTAAGCATGGCTGTTTTTCTCCTGACCCTCATCGGGTCCGGTTTTTTCAACTTGCTTGTCCTTCAGGCAGCTCTGGAGGAGAACATAATGATAGGAACATCAAAGACAGCGCTCTCAAGGGCTCACCGGCAGCGATCTCCTTTGCTGTATTGATCCAGTTGTCGATGGTCCGGCTCCGGTATTTCGGGCTTTCATACAGAAGGGAATCGTATGAACCGATGCTCAGCTGGATGGTGTTTTTCATCCAGACAAACACGAAATTCTTTGTCATCTTGGCCAAAAGAAGGTTCATCTCCCGGTCGATGGCCTTGATCTTTTCAATATCCGGGCCCGTGGGAAGGGTGTTCAATTCCGACAGCTGCATGGCCATTTCCACCAGCTGCCTTTTTTCATCCCGGTCTCCACGGATGGCCGCCAGGATGACCTCTGTCTCGTCAACCGCGTCCCGGAATTCCACCAGGTCCGTGATGGGCACCTTGTTTTGTTTCAGCAGCAGAGATAACGATTCACTGGCATTGTCGATTTCCAGTTTTTTCACATACACACCACCCTTGACCCCTTTCCGGATCTCGATGATGCCTTTCTGTTTCAGGGTTTTCAAGGCCTCACGGACGGCCCCGCGCCCCACCTCGAACTGGGTTTGCAGGTCTCTTTCGCTGGACAGACGGTTCCCCGGAAGAATGGTACCGCTCAGGATGGCCGACTCTATCTGGGCCGCCACTTTCTCACTGAGATTATTGCCGGTAACAGGGCTGAACAGTATCGGGAGCCTCATGCCTCATCTGCCTTTTCAATCAAATGTTCGTACCATTAATCGGATCTATTATATCAATCCCCAGGGCATGTCAAGCACTTTCAATTGACAGAAAATTTACAAACTATTTATATAAAAATCAATTAGTTATTGCTAAATACACCTATTGTTATCAACAAACCCCGCGCAAATCTTGTCCGCTGAATGGCAGGTTCAGCCGATAAATGGTACGACTATTTAACCTTCGAGGGTGTTCAGAGTTGCATCCAGTTCAAGCGCACATTTTATCCTTTTCATATGTTACACATCACAGCCTGTTGTCATCAACCCCGGGTCTTTTTTCGCAGCGGTGTTTGGACCTCACAAATTCTGGCATCATGGGAATTTACCGCAGCCAGACACAGATGGACCTGGCCGTTGAAACGGTTCAGCGGGACCTGATTGTGGACCAGAAAAAGTTTTTCAAACAGTTCCGGTCGGTTAAACCCTATCTGATCAATGATGAAAAGGTACCGGAAAAAGAGCGGCTGCAATCACCTGAGCAGCGTCAGGCTTTTGACGATGCCACCAACTGCATATTATGTGCATCCTGTTATTCCGCCTGTCCCAGGCAGATCAAGATCACCAAACGGATCAACCAGACCAAACAGAGGATAAAAGCCCACAGAGAGTTGACAGGTGACCCCGCAAATGACGGGACAAAACACCCTTAGATCAAAATGGATGAGACGGCATGTCTCGGTACCCATTAAGGTTTACGCCCCCCTTTGGCATGTGAATGATATTGCCAATACCATCCACCTGGGGTTTTATCGGGGGGATATCACTACTGCTGATTAAAATGCCTGCCGACCTCCCCGGGTCGCTTCTCCATGAGAGTCTTAAGCTTTTTCTCAGTCGGTCCCTGCATCTATTGGAATCAGGACTTCGTTCCGCCTCAAGAACCACGGCATAAAGGGAGGGTTATATCGAGCCCAAATGGGAACACCAACAACGGTAAAGCCCATTCTGTTAATCCATGACTCCAGTTCCGCCTTGTGCCGCAGATAGCCTTTCTCGCTCCAAAAGCCAGAGTATCGTATTGCAGCCACCCGTCGAGCGGGAACCTGACGCAATGTGATCTCGATATCCTCTGGTTCTGGAAGGGTTTCTATAGTAAATGAGCTCGGCATCATGAAGCTGACAACCCAACTTTCTTTGTCACGCTGCTGTGCCACGGGGGCTGTCATCTTTATCTTTTCTCCCTCTGGCTTTTGGGATACAGGTGCCGTCATCGATACTTTGTCACGTGACCGATTGTCGCCGGAAATATAGCGGAAAAGTTTTTTGAAAGCTATGTTACCAGCTTCTTTCAGATTGCCTTCTACAACGGTTTCGGCAATGATGTGGGCTGCATAATCACGTATCTCAAAAGGGGTGTCTTTTTTTATCACTGTGTACTCAGCTTCTTCGATTGCCATGGCATTTATCGCCCCAATTACTATAAGCGCTGTTACAGTGGTGATTAGTAAAAAATATTTCATTTGCATGATCTCTGATGTGGTAAATGCATGTCTGCCAAAATAATTATACGGGTCTGTTTGTCATTAACTATAGCATGATGATAAATCTATATGATATCTAAAAATAGACAATACCGCATTTTTGATTAATTTGTTAGGACAAAACAAACCTGATTGAAGCAACGGTGATTCATGAATCCCAAAAAAGAACCAGATGAATTGACGGATTTAAAACAGGAAGCCATACGTTTAGGGGCGACAGATTCTGCTGTCATCTTTTCCGGCGATATCCGGACAGACGATGATCTGGCGGCCTTGTGCAATGGGGAATACACCTGCCCGAGTTACGGCCTTGCTGCGAGTTGTCCACCCCATGTGGAAGGACCTGAGCAGTTCAGAAAATGGCAGGAAAAAAGCCGGTATTCCATTACAGTAAAAATTGAACTGCCGGCATCCGTGATGTTTTCCGATGGGCGCAAAGAGGTCATGAGGTTGCTCCACCAAGTCGTGGCCGGAGTCGAAAAAAAGGCCATTGAATTTGGATTTAACCAGTCCAGAGGCTTTGCCGGCGGATCATGTAAACAATTGTTCTGTGAAGAAAACAACACATGCTCTGTCCTGTCAGACAAGCTTTTGTGCCGCCATATGACCGAGGCAAGGCCTTCCATGTCCGGATTTGGTATTGATGTCATCCAATTGATGAACACGTCAGGATGGCCGGTTGTAAAGACAAAACAGAACAAAGGCGGCCCCGAGGACTTAAGCTGGGTCGCTGGTCTGGTTTTGGTCGCCTGAGCTGTCGGGAAGCACCGTGATCGGCGGGAGAAAAGGCTGACCAGGTATCTGTGCTCTGGCGGACGAAACAGCTGGAGTGTGAGTTCAACGCACAGGAATTGAAGGGTTGCAAAATTTATAAAGACTGGATAAAAAAGCGCATGGAATTTAAATTTAGAAAGCCAGATGGTTTTGCAGATCCGATAGAAATCCTTCGTGGTGTTGTACATCCCTGGTATTGCGATGCATTTGGACATATGAATGTCCGCTGGTACAGCCATTTTTTTGATGATGCCGCATTTCATATATGGCCACTGTACTGGGGGAGTCACAAAAAAATGCAGGACGAATTTGGCGTTCATACGGTCTCAGCTTCAGCAAAAATACAATTTCACAAAGAGTTGGTAGCCGGAGATTTGATTTTAGTGGATTGTCTACTAACCCGAATTGGCCGAAAAAGCTGTACTTTTACTGAGCGAATGCTGCATATAGACACAAGGGAAGTACATGCCACCTACGAAACTGTGGAGGTTTTTTTTAACCCGCAAACGCGCAAATCAACTGAAATACCAGTCGAAATAAAGCGGGCCCTTGATTCTGCATAACCGCCGTTTTTTTCAAAAGATTGTCGCCATAAAAACTTTTCATTCAGAAAATTTTCATGCTATATCCCGAAGGCGTGGGCTGTTGGAATGTTTTGTACTGGATAAATTATTTAAACGTTATTGACCTAAGCCCGGTTACTTGATAGCGTTAATCATCACGGCTGAAATTATTGATGCTCTGTTACTGTGCCTGCCCGCCGTGATTCGTTTAGGTTTTGGTTCTTTATCCCCGGGCGGAGAACCAATTTTTCTTACGCTTTCCTTTTCCAGGAGGAAACAGGTATGGATCAAAAAGAACTGAAAAAAGTATTGGCTGGGTTTTGTGTCGCCGGTCTTCTTTCCGGTTCTTCCGCCGTATTGCCCCCTGTCTGCATTGCCGGCAGTGGTTGAGGCGATAAAAAATCGGGAACAGGTGGTTCCCAGAGCGGCTGAAGCGGAGAAAAACCGGAGGCAGTTAGCCCCCAAAGTGGCTGAAGTGGGAACGCGAATGGTGCAGTTGGCACCACAGCAGAACCCCAGACAGAGGCCAAAAAACAAACACCCCAAAGTGGCTGAAGTGGGAACTCAAATGGTGCAGTTGGCACCACAGCAGAACCCCAGAAAGAAACCAAACAACAAAAACCCCAAAGTGGTTGAGGTTAGTCGATTCATGCGGTTCGCATGATCTGTACCGCCCGATCATCGATGTAGACCTTAAATCAAAAAAATGACCGAATCTTTTCATCAGTTAGCCGAATATTTTCCCATCTGCCGCAGGATCCTTGGAGACACCGCCTGGGAAAGGATCCTGTCGGCATTGGAACATTCCGATCCTTGGGGTTTTGTCCAGTATATCAGCAATGTCCAGGGGGACATTGACGTTCCAAAATACCTTCCGGATACCGCATTGCTGGAATTCAATTATCAAAAGTTGCGCCGGAATCCAGCAAGCATCCCAAAAGTTGTGGATGCCAATGATGGTTAACCCCGACCTTTATCTGATTCCAAGCCAGTGGCGGAATCTTTCTTTTGTGTTCAATTCACAAAACAACCCGGGGCAAGCCGCGCCGGAGAAAAAAGACAGTCATGTCCTGGTCTGGCGTCATCCGGAAACCGGAAAAGCGTTGTGCCGGAGGCCCTTGATGAAGACCTTCTCGCGCTCAAACTGGTAGTGGATGCCATCGATATCAAGGCGGTTGCAAGCGAAGGGGAAATGCCGCCGGAAAACTTATGACCATTCTCCATCGCGCCGTTGATGAAGGACTCCTGATAAATCCAGAACCCGGTATATGCAGGGACACTGAATTCTTTCCAGCAGACGGGTTTTCCCGCTCCTTTTTAAAAACGGGTGTGTTTACCCTGCAATGGCATATTACCCAGGTCTGTGATCTGCACTGCAGGCATTGCTATGACAGAAGTGACCGGACGAGAATGTCTCTTTCCGATGCCCGGTCCGTTTTGGATACGTTATTTGATTTCATACAAAAAATGAATGTGAGAGGGCATGTGACCTTCACCGGCGGAAACCCCTTGCTTTATCCCGACTTTACGGAGCTGTATCAAAGGACTGCAGACATGGGGTTTTCTATCGCAATTCTGGGCAATCCCGCTTCCGCTGAAATTCTTGACACCCTTCTTGATATACAGCCCATGACCCATTTTCAGATCAGCCTGGAAGGTCTTGAGCCCTATAACGACTATATCCGCGGTCCCGGACATTTTAAACGGTCACTTTCTTTCCTGGAAACACTCCGGAAAAAAAACATTTATTCAATGGTCATGCTGACCCTGAACCGGGACAACATGGACCAGGTTCTCCCCCTTGCAGACGTGTTGAAGGACCGGGCGGATTCCTTTACATTCAACCGGTTGGCCATGGTGGGGGAGGCCGAGACATTAAGCCTGCCGACCCCACAGGATTTTACATCCTTTCTAAATGACTATGTCAGTGCAGCCCAGTCCAATCCTGTCCTGAGTTTAAAAGACAATTTGATAAATCTTGTCAAAGCCGAAAACGGATTAGAACTGTTTGGGGGGTGTACCGGACACGGCTGCGGTGCTGCATTTAATTTCGTATCACTTCTTCCCGATGGAGAAGTTCATGCCTGCCGAAAATTCCCTTCCATGATCGGAAATATCAAAGAAGACTCTCTATTGAATATTTATAACGCTTCTATCGCTCAAAAATATAGAAACGGTTCAAGTGCCTGCCGGGGGTGCGATATGTTTACCGTCTGCCGCGGTTGCCCCGCAGTTGTTTACGGCATGGGCCTTGATTGTTTTGAGTCTCTTGACCCGTTCTGCTTTTATGCCGATGCCCCGCATAAATCCAGTGTTTAGGACCCTGCATTTTCGAAAAAATAGTCCTTATAAGATGAATTTTTTCCCGGGCGGTTCAGTCCAGGTGATATTCAATGTCATCAAAGATGTCTTCCAGGGTGTAGAGCAGTTTGTCCGCTTCGGCCAGTTGCCGGTCGGCAATGTGTTCTTCGATGGCATGAAATTTCTCAGTCAGTGGTTGTTTGTGATCGAGCAGCACCTGCCGAAGCGGGGTGCCGTCGTACCGATAGAGCAGTATGTCGATCTTTCCGGCCAGTTCGTACAGGGACGGGTTGGTGTCCACAAGATCCGGGATCATGATATGACAGGTGCCGGGCCAGCCGGGGATAGGTTTTTTCAAAGCTTTTTTTGTAAAACGGCCGGATGGTGACCGTTATCTGCATATGCTGGCTCATGGGGTATCTCCTTTTTCCATATCCTTGATGGTGAGTCGATCCCGATAAATTCCGGGAGTGAAGCCTTTAATGGGCTGGGCGCAGGGCAGGTCATACAGCCGGACAAGCAGGTCGGGCATTTTTTAAAAATCCATGTGCCAGCCGGCGCCGGCAAAGGCGAACCGGTCCTGGAACCGGCGAAAGAGCTGAGCAGCGGCTTCGTTGCCCGTGCAGTGGGACACGGCAATGGTGCGGACCTGGAAGCGGTCAAAGGCTTCCATGGCCTGATCCAGCTGGGACGGGTCGTTGGCAAATCCCAGGTGGGTGCCGCCGATCACGGCGTGGAATGTCTGGTGGCCGGATTTTTGGGCAAAATGTTCCATGATGTTGACAATGCCGGAGTGGGCGCATCCCGTAAGGATCACCGGGCCGGAAAGGGTTTCGATGAGCAGGCTGGCATCGTCGTTGAACGGGTCGGGAACAAATCCGGCCGGCGTCTGTTTCACCAGGCGGTCATCAGACGGTTCAAAAGACCAGGTCCGGGGCACCTGTCCGGAAAAAAACATGCCCGGGGCAATTTCAGTGTAGTCGCTGTGGAACGCGAACCGGGCATTGAGCGTTTCTTCCAGGGCGGTTTGAGAAAAGGGGATGCCGATATACGTGGGATCCTGATCTTCGGGCATCAGGTATTTGCCGGCAAACAGGTCCGGGTGGGCATGGACGGGCAGGGGGTGTTCCCGGGCCGGGATCTGCATGAGGCCGCCTGTGTGGTCAAAATGGCCGTGGCTGATCACCACGCCGTCCAGGGCAGCCAAATCGATTTTCAGGGCTTTTGCGTTGTGGGCCAGCCCCAGGCCCTGACCCGTGTCCATGAGCAGGCGGGTGGCCGGGGTTTTTATGAGGGCGGCGAATCCGTGTTCGCCCATGATATCTCTGGCCATGTGTGCCCGGTTTTCACAGATGACGGTGATGCGGGTGTGGGTCATGAAGAAAGCTCCTTTGTATAAATGTCAGATGCGGGTACGGTTGCCGGGCATGGTGGCCACCAGCTGGATCACGCTGATGGACCGTTCCAGAAATCCCCCTTCGCAGTAGCACAGGTAAAATTCCCACAGCCGCCTGAACCGGCGGTCATATCCCAGGCGGGACAGGGTGTCCCGGGAGGCATCAAACCGCTGCCGCCAGTGGTTCAGGGTCTTTGCATAGTCAAACCCGAAATCGGAAACCTTCTGACCACCATGCCCGTGTGGGTTGTGAGTACCTGGAGCACGTGGTGGAGGGCGGGCAAACACCCGCCCGGAAAGATGTGGCGCTGGATAAAATCCACCTCATTCAGATAAGATCTGTACAGCTGGTCCTGGATGGTGATGGCCTGGATGAGCATGATACCGTCGGGTGCGAGCAAAGATTCGCAGGTTTTCATGAAGGCCGGCATATACCGGTGGCCCACGGCCTCGATCATCTCGATGCTCACCAGTTTGTCGTATTGGCCGGTAAGATCCCGGTAATCGGTTTTCAGCAGGGTGATCCGGTCCTGGAGGCCGGCGGCCCGGATGCGGCGATGTGCTTCATCATACTGGGCATCGGAGATGGTGGTGGTGGTGACGTGACACCCGTACCGGGAGGCCGCATGGATGGCGAATCCGCCCCAGCCGCCACCGATTTCGATCACCCGGTCGTTCGGTTCCAGGTTCAGCTGCCGGCAGATCACGTCCAGTTTGTGGAAAGCAGCCTCTTCCAGAGTGCTGGTGTCCGTGGGAAAAATGGCGGCGGAATACATCATGGCCGGGTCCAGAAAGGTCTGATACATGTCGTTGCCCAGGTCGTAATGGGCCAGGATGTTTTGCCGGGCCCCTTTTTTCGAGTTGTGCCGGCGCCAGTGGGCCAGCCTCAGCAACGGTTTCACCAGCTTTGCCAGCCGGTTGTCCATCCGGTCCATGACCGGCTGGTTGAGCACGATGATGCGGATCACCGCAGTCAGGTCATCGGTGTCCCACTGACCCTCCACATAGGATTCCGCCGCGCCGATGGAGCCGTCCACCATGATACGGGTGTAGAACACCGGGTCCAGCACCTGGATGGCCGCCTCCGGCCCGTTGCCCGGCCCGAAGGTCAGGGTCCGGTCGTTTTCATGGATGGTCAGACGGCCGAAAGCCAGTTGATTCAACATGTTCAGAACCATGCGGCGGGTCCATGCCCGGGGCCGGGAAGTGAAGACGGTATAAGCGGGGGACATTTGCCCAGGAGAGGTGACAGACTTCATGACAACTCCTTTTTGTAAGGGACATAAGGAATGTTTTTCAGATAGATCCTGGCGGCCTGCCAGTAGATGTTCATGAGAATAAAAGCGGTCATCACCGGTTTGCGCAGCAGGTGGGGCCGGATGGACCGCCGGGTCAGAGATTGTTTTTTCAGAATCACGGCCGCATCTAAAATATGTCCCCGGGGGTCGGATATTTGAATCCGGATGGCTGCCTTTTCTGCCGGGGGCGGGGTGACTGCCCAGTTGTAGTGCTGGTGGACGGGATTGAACGGGGATACGTGAAACGCCTTGGGATTGTCCGGGGACCGGGTGGCGGTCAGGTCATGGGCGTAATAGTGGCGTTCGTTCCACGGGGTGTTGGATACCTCTGCCAGCAGATGGGTACAGGTGTGGTTCCGGTCATAGCCGAAGTAAAAGTTCACCGGACTGAAATACAGCCCCAGGGTGCGGACATTCATCAGACCGCACACCGGGCCGGTGACAGGTTTGACCGTGAGTTCCGCCATCTTTTTTTTGACGCTGACATGCAGGGGCTCATGGGGCGGTCCCAGGTAGTCGGCGCGCCGGAACCGGCTCAGGGCGAACCGCCGCAATGAAAACCAGGGGGCCAGGTCCGGCACCCGGTCCAGTTCATCCAGATTCAGAAACCACATGAAAAACCGGTAGCTGAACCGGTGGTCCCGGGGGGTGTGCCGGTGGTGGAACACCCGCCCTTTGTAGAATGCGGATTTCACCGGTTCACTCCCAGGGCGTCACACACCCGCAGGGCGCTTTTTACCCCGTCTTCGTGGAACCCGTTGAACCAGTAAGCCCCGCAGAAATGAAGCCCGCCCTGTCCGGAGATTTCTTTCCATCGCTGCTGGGCAGTAATGGTGGACGGGGTGTAGGCGGGATGGGCATAGGTGAACTGCTGCAGGAAGTGTTGCGCCTCAATCTCCTGGTTCAGGGTAACCAGGCAGGTGGCCGGCAGATCCAGTTGTTGCAGGATGTTCATGTTGTAGGTCAACGTGGTCCGGTCGGTGTGGTCTTCAGATATGTTATAGTTCCAGCTGGCCCAGGCTTTGGGAGTCCGGGGCAGGATGCGGGTATCGGTGTGCAGAACCACCTGGTTGTCGATAAAGGGCAGGTCTTTGAGGATCCGGGTTTCCGCATCGGTCGGAGCATCCAGCAGGGCCAGGGCCTGGTTTGCATGGCAGGCCGCCACCACATGATCGAACACCCCTTCGTCTGCAGCGGTCATCACCCGGATACCGTCAGATTCTTTGACAATACGCGTCACCGGGGAAGACAAATGGATCCGGTCCTGATACCGGGCCGTGATTTTCGGTATATAGGACCGGGATCCGCCCGTGATGGTGAACCACTGGGGCCGGTCCACCAGATTGAGCAGGCCGTGGTTGTCAAAAAACCGGACAAAGAAAGGCAAAGGAAACTGACGGATGTCGTCCAGGCCCATGGACCAGATGGCCGCCACCATGGGGAACAGGTAATTGTCCCGGAACAGGGAGCCGAACCGGTGGGCATCCAGGTATTCTCCGAGGGTCTGCCAGGACAGGGAGGCGGCCGCTGTTTTCATTTGCCGGTTGAATGAGACAATGTCTTTGAGCATGCGCCAGAAAGCGGGAGAGACAAGATTTTTGCGCTGGGCGAACAGGGTGTCCAGGGTGTGGCCGTTGTATTCCAGGCCGATGGCATCGTTGCGCACGGAAAAACTCATCTCGGTTTTCTGGAATGGCACTGCCAGTTCATCCAGCAGCCGCATGAAGTCTGGGTAGGTGCGGTCGTTGAAAACGATGAATCCGGTATCCACGGCACAGGAAGCGCCGTTCACGGCCACATCCACGGTATGGGTGTGGCCGCCGATATAATCATTGGCCTCAAACAGGTGGACCCGGTACCGGGAGGACAGGTAATGGGCTGCTGTCAGTCCGGCAATGCCCGATCCGATGACCGCAATTTTCTTCATGGGCTCAGTCTTTTTTTGATGGTAGTGATCAGGCCCCCCAAAAGGGGAAGGTGTTCATATATCATGGCCCCCAGGTCAAAGTAATCTCTGTGGCGGATCACCCGGCCGTCCGAAGCAAAGACCAGGTGGCTGCAACCGTTCACGGCAATTGGCCGGCCTTTTGCCAGCCGGGGATGGGACATTTCCATGGTCCAGGTGACAAAAGCCTGGTCCCCGGACTGCATCTGGGTGTCAAAAATGAACCGGACGAACCGGACATTGTCATACAGGGAGGCAAAATACTGTTTCAGGGCGGGCAGGCCGTCCAGGGTGTGGGCCGGGTCGGTGAAAAGGATGTCTGGATGATAGAGCGTGTCCAGCAGGTCCAGGCGGGTCTTGTCCAGCTGGTTGAAGGTGGTCAGAAATGTATTCAGAGATTCCATCATACCGCCTTTTTTATCGTGTCACTTCCGGAACAACGGTATCCAGCGGTCGCGGGTCTGTCTGATACGAAGTGATATAAATCCGGTTGTCGTGTTCAAAAAATACCACGCCGTCCAGGTATCCGATGTCTCCGGCCTCCTCGTGGGTCAGGCCCAGGGCAAACTCCTTGAGCGGAAAGATGTTCCAGTCATGGGACACACACACGGCGATTTCATTGTCCGCCAGGTCCTGGACACAGTCTGTCATGAACCCGGTGAGACGGCCGCAGGTTTTTTCAGGATTTTCCATGACGGCCTCATCCAGGCGGTTGTCGAACCAGTTGCGGATGTAGGTGTGGGTGCCCTGTTCCTTGAGCAGATTCAGCGCTTTTTCGATATCCTTGATGTAAAACGGGGCCAGCAGTTCCCGGGGCAGGTTGTGGGGCAGTATTACGCCATGCTGCCGGGTGAACCCCTTGTCAATGAGATAGGCGGTCTCGATGCACCGGCCGAACGGGGAGGAGTAAAGCCGGGGCAAAGGAGCGGCCGGCAGATTCCGGCCCATCTCCAGGGCATATTCCATGCCTTCCGGGGTCAGGCCCATGAAGGCTTCGGTGCGGGGGGCGGTGCCGTAAAAACGGGCGGAATGACGGATGATGGACGCGATTTTCGTGATATTCTGATTCAACAGCTGCTGGATCACGGTCAGGGTCTGGTCGGACCGGACAGGGTATTCTCGGTTCATGACTGCGGTGGATGTCTCCTGGTTGCATTAAAAGATATTGTCTATCCAAAATACTGGATTTTATCGTCCCGGTGCGGGTGTGTCAACCGGTTTCAGATCGGATCGGTTTCGCAGGTGACGATTCCCAGAAACCCGTCCACAGTGACCCGGTCCCCGGTCTGGATGTATTCCAGGATCCGGTCCGCGCCCGTGACGCAGGGCAGGCCGTATTCCCGGGCGATGATGGCGCCGTGGATGAGCATGCCGCCCCGTTCCTCGACCACGGCGGCAGCCAGGGGGATCACAAAGGTCATGTTGGGGTCCACCCCCTGACAGATCAGGACCTCGCCTTCGATGAAGCTTGTCAGGTCCCCGGGGTCACGGATCACCCGGGCGCTTCCTTTGGCGATCCCCTGACCGGCGGGATGGCCCACAATCTGACGGGCCCGGAACCATCGGTCGGACACGGTATCCTGCTCTTGTGCCGCGGTGTTCTGGGAAGTGCCGGGGGCCGGAGAGGCGCCGGCGGCCAGGGCCGGTATTTTTGTCAGGCACACCAGATCCGCCGGATCGGATTCCGGGCCGGACAACCGGGCCTGTCCTTCCTGGACCGCGTCATGGAGACGGGCTTCGATGCGCCCTAAGTGGATGTTGTCATCATCCCGGAGCCGGAAGCTTTCCCGGCCCAGGTGCAGCAGGTCTTTTGCATAGGCCTGCCGGTCCGGGGCAAATGCCTGGAAAAAGGCGGTCTCGAGGGCGCCGGGATCGGACGGGGCCGGGGATTTGGCCGGGCGCCGGGCATAGGCCAGCAGGATGCGGATGATGGCGGTGTCCCCATACTGGCATTCATTGCCCGTGCCCGTGGTGCAGGACAGATCCCCGAATTCATCGATGAATTCGGACAGGTGCCGGGAAAACGGATGATCCGCCGGAGCCCGGCCGTGCGCTGCCAGGGTTTGGCCCAGCGCCGGGTCGGTTCGGATGCATTCGGCCAGCGCCTCCAGCAGGGAGTTGCGCCGGACGCTTCTCAGCCCGGTGTTTTCCAGCAGGGCCATGAATTCGTAAGGGTCAGACGGCCGGACCGCATCATTGTATACCTGGCCGAACAGCCTTATGCCGTGGGCAAATGGGATGAAATCCGCCCAGTACACCTTGACCCAGTGATCATATATCTCCTGGCGGCGAAGGATCTCTGCGCACAAATCAGACGCGGGCAGGGCGGACAGATCGATACGGCCCAGATCTGCTGCCGCATCGATCATCTGCGGAATCAGGCGGTGTTCGATTTTGTCATACAGGGCTTTGAGGTTGTCGTAACTGCGGTGCAGGCTCAGGTACCAGGTGCGCTTGTCGTCGGTATCTGTTGCCGGAGCGGTGGTGATGGCCCGGGACTGGAGCACGTAGAACCGGTCCTTGCAGAAGGTCCATTCCACATCCTGGGGCTGCCCGAAAAGTGATTCCAGGCGGTTGCCCGCGTCCCGGACCTGGTCGATCATGGCCGGGGTCAGAGGCGGCTTGTCCGCCAGTTGGGGCGGCAGGGGAACCATTTCCACCCCGCCGGTGCCGGCCTGGATGAAATGGGACCGGGCCGGTGCATGATGGGCGGCAATTCTGCCGGTGGCCCTGTCCAGATGCCACCGGTCCGGGTCCACATCCCCGTCCACCAGTCCCTGGTTCAACCCCCACACCGCTTCGATGAGCATCTGGCTGCGGTCCGACGGGTTGAGGCTGAAAAACACCCCGGCGCAGTCCGAAGGCATCAGTTCCTGGATCAGCACCGCCATGGTGCTGCGTTCCACGGCCAGTCCCAGTTCTTTGCGGTAGAGCAGGGCCGCATCGGAAAACAGGGAGGCCCATACCAGCCGGACATGGGTCAAAATCGACGCCGGAGAGGTGATATTGAGAAACGAGGCGTGCAATCCGGCAAAAGAAGACGCTTTTTCATCCTCACCGGGTGCGGATGAGCGCACTGCCACCGGAAAGTCCTTGCATGCTGCTGCCAGGGCCCGGGTCAGCCGGTTTTCCAGATGGCCGGGCAAAGGGGTGTTCAGAAAAAAATTGCGGATGCGCAGGGACACGTCCCAGATCTCTTCCCACCGCATCCGGTCAAAGGCCTTGCGGTTGATTTCAATCCCGATGCGGTCCTGGATGCCGGTGTCCGCCAGATAAGCTTCATACACAGGTGTGGGAATGCACCAGGTCCAGGGGACGGCAAATCCATTATCCTGAAGCCGGGCCATGTGAAACGCTTTGGTTCCGGTCTCTTGTTTTCCGGCTTTCAGGATGCCCTGGATATCCAGCAGCGGGGTCACGGTGTCACCTTGAGTTCAAACACGTTCTGGAACCGGTTGACCAGGATATACCGGGAGATTTTTACGCACACCATGGCCGTGGTGGCAGCCGCGGCAAAAGAGGCCATGTGGGGATGGCGATCCAGGTAAAGGGCTTTCAGGGCCTGCTGCTCCGAATCCGGCACATCCGCCACGGTCCCGGTGGCGGTGACAGCGGCGGCCTGATAGATATCTTCGGCCCGGTTCTCGCTGTTGTCGATCAGAAACGCGGCATTGGGACAGGCCGTAAGATTGTCGTACTTCCGGGTGGTCACCGGGGTCAGAAAAATAATCCGGTCCAGTTTTGGGGTGACGGCCACCGCCACCAGGCTGGCATAAGGGTGGCCGTCCTTCTGGGTACACAGCACGGCCAGCTGCCGGGAATCGATCAGGTCACGGATGGTGTTGAACAGGGTAAGGTTATCCATTTTGGGTCTCCCATCATCTGGCAAAAGATGTTACAATCGGGTTGAATTCAATTCTTACGGCATGCTATAGAAGCTGTCAACCGTTACCTGTTTTATCTTTTGAATATGAGGAGGAGAAATGTCCAGACAGATCAGTCTGATCGGCGTGCCCATGGATTTCGGCCAGGATTTGCGCGGGGTGGACATGGGACCGGCGGCGGTGCGGTACACCGGGCTGATTGCCAGGCTCCGGAAGCTGGGCCACACTGTGCGGGACCGGGGGGATGTGCCCATTCCCATCCGGGATGAGGCTGTGCCGGAACCGGTGCCGGGAAATACCTATGTGGAGGAGATCACCCGGATCTGCCAGGCGATTTATACCCTGGGCCATCGGGTGATTGAAAAAGGGGATTTTCCGCTGTTTGTGGGAGGCGATCATTCCATTGCCGTGGGCACGGTGGCGGCGGCCGCATCCGGCAAAGAGCCGCTGGGCCTGATCTGGGTGGATGCCCACGGGGATTTCAACACGCCTGACACCTCACCGTCCGGAAACATCCACGGCATGCCCCTGGCCATTCTCATGGGAGAGGGGCATCCGGACCTGGTGAACGTGGGCCGGCAAGGTCCCAAGGTGCTGCCGGAAAACGTGGTCATGATCGGTCTCCGGGATATCGATCCGGTGGAGAAAAAGCGGCTGAAAGCGTCCGGTGTCACGGTGTTCACCATGCGGGATATCGATGAACAGGGGATCTCCACAGTGGCCAACAGGGCCGTGATGAAGTTTGCCCACATGAAACGGATGCATCTCACCCTGGACATGGATGCCCTGGACCCGGTGGAAGCACCGGGGGTGGGAACCCCCGTGTCCGGCGGCATTACCTACCGGGAGGCCCACCTGCTTATGGAGATCCTGGCGGATTCGAAAAAGATGGGCTCCATGGACCTGGTGGAGATCAACCCGATCCTGGATGTGGCCAACAAGACGGCGAAACTGGCCGTGGAACTGACCCTGTCCGCTTTGGGAAAAAGTATTTTGTGAGCCTGGCCGAGTATATTCAGTCCCTGAAAGCCTACAAAGGATTTGCCGGCGACATTGTGTGCCACCGGACCCTGGACCCGGTGCCGGCCCGGTATGCCGGAAATCCGCCCGGGTTCACCCATGACCTGTCTCTGCTGCTGGAGGAGCTGGGTATCACCCGGCTGTATGCCCACCAGCAGGCAGCCATGGACCGGATCCTGTCCGGTTCCCACACCGTGATCGCCACGCCCACGGCATCGGGCAAAAGCCTGGTGTACAACCTGCCCGTGGTGGACCGGCTGCTGTCCGATCCATCGGCCACGTCCCTGTACCTGTTTCCCCTCAAGGCCCTGGCAAGGGATCAGCTGGGCACGGTCCAGGACCTTTTGGTGCGGGCAAGAACCCTTGTGCCGGATCTGCCGGTGCTCAAGGCGGCCGTGTATGACGGAGATGTGTCTTCCCACCACAAGGCCAAAATCCGGAGAGATCCGCCCCAGGTGCTGCTGTCAAACCCGGAGATGCTGCACCTGGCCATGCTGCCCCACCACCATCTGTGGGAAGCCTATTTTCGGCGACTGGCGTTCGTGGTGGTGGATGAGGTGCACACCTACCGGGGGGTGATGGGATCCCACATGGCCTGGGTGTTCCGGCGCCTGGTGCGCATCTGCCGGCATTACGGGGCGGATCCCGTGTTTGTGTTCTGTTCGGCCACCATTGCCAATCCCGGCGATTTGTGCCGCCGGCTCACCGGCCTGGATGTGGGGGTGGTGGACCGGGCCGGGGCACCGGCCGGCCAAAAAGAGGTGGTGCTCATGCGGGGCATGGACGGGGCGGCCCGGAGCGCCATTGCCCTGATCCACGCGGCCATGCACCGGAACCTGCGAACAATTGTATATACACAATCCAGAAAAATTACGGAACTGATCGCGATCTGGGCGTCTCAGCGTTCAAAAAAATTTCGGGAAAAAATCAGCGCCTACCGGGCCGGGTTTCTGCCGGAAGACCGGCGGGAGATCGAAAACCGGCTGGCCACAGGGGATCTGTTGTGCGTGGTGTCCACCTCGGCCCTGGAGCTGGGCATCGATATCGGGAATCTGGATTTGTGTGTCCTGGTGGGGTATCCGGGCACCATCATGTCCACCTGGCAGCGGGCCGGCCGGGTAGGCCGGGACGGCAGCCATTCCGCCCTGGTGCTCATCGCCCATGAGGATGCCCTGGACCAGTATTTCATGAATCATCCGGAGGTGTTTTTTGACATGCCTCCGGAAACCGCGCTCATCAATCCGGACAATCCCGTGATCTGCAAGGCCCACCTGGTGTGCGCCGCCGCAGATCTGGCTTTGAAAAAAGGGGAGCCGCTGCTGGGCGGGGATGCCGCCCTGGCGGACCGTTTAGGCGGCACGCGCGGCAGCCCCAAAACACAGACACCAGCGACGACCCGGGGCAACACTGTCCAGACGGTCCTCAAGGAACTGGAAATGACCGGTCGGTTGCTGCGCAGCGCGAATCAGGACATCTGGTATGCGGCACAAAAAAATCCCCACCAGGAGGTAAACCTGCGGGGCACCGGCCGCACCATCCCCATCTTTCTGGAAAACACCCGGCAGCGTCTGGGGGAGATCGACCGGCACCGGGCGTTTTTCGATGCCCATGACGGGGCTGTGTACCTGCACCAGGGAAAATCCTATGTGGTGACCCGGTTCGATCATGACAAAGGCACGGTGGAGGTGATCCCCAAAGAGGTGAACTACTACACAAGGGCCTGGTCCTCCAAGTCCACCCGGATTATCCGGGTGGACGATCAAAAAGCGGTGAAAGGAACCCGGGTGGGGTTCGGCCGGGTGCGCATCACCGAGCAGGTGACAGGCTTTGACCGGAAACTGGTGGCCACGGGCAGGTCCATGGGCATGGTGCCTCTGGACCTGCCGGAGCTGGCGTTTGAAACCCAGGGACTGTGGATCCAGATTCCGGATCAGGTCCGGGATCGCATCGAATCACACCGCATGCATTTCATGGGCGGGATTCATGCCATGGAGCATGCAGCCATCGGCATCATGCCGCTTCTGGTAATGACCGACAGAAATGATTTGGGCGGGATTTCCATCCCGTTTCATGACCAGGTGGGGACTGCGGCCGTGTTTGTGTACGATGCCGTGCCCGGCGGACTGGGGCTGTGCCGCCAGGCGTTTGAATGTGCGGACCGGTTTTTGCTCACCACCCTGGAGACCATTGTGTCCTGCGGGTGTGATACCGGGTGCCCGGCCTGTGTGCATTCTCCCAAGTGCGGGTCCGGTAACCGGCCCATTGACAAGCACGCGGCCCGGCAGATCCTGGAACAGATGATATCGCTGCCTGACGGCACAGCCCCGATCCGAATACCGGATCAACCCGAAACCCGGGTTCAGGAAGCGCCCGCATCTTTTGATGCCCCGGTGTTGAACTCCCATTCATTCCGGGATCCGGCACCTGAACGTTCAGCAAATAAAAACGCACCGCTGCGCTATGGGGTCCTGGACATCGAGACCCGGCGGTCCGCCGCCGAAGTGGGCGGCTGGAACAAGGCGGAAAAGATGGGGGTCAGCTGTGCCGTGCTCTATGACTCGCAGTCCCGGGAATTTCATGATTATTCCCAGGATCAGGTGGCGGACCTATGCGAGCACCTCTCCCAGCTGGACCGGGTGGTGGGGTTCAATCTCATCAGGTTCGACTACAAGGTCCTGGCCGGATTGAGTGATTTTGATTTTTACCGCCTGCCCACCCTGGACATTCTGATGAAGGTCCATGAGGTCCTGGGATACCGGCTGTCTTTAGATCACCTGGCCCAGAACACCCTGGGGGCCCAGAAAAGCGCGGACGGGCTCATGGCCCTTCAATGGTGGCAGCAGGGAGAAATGGATAAAATCATCCAATACTGCACCCAGGATGTGCGGGTCACCCGGGACCTGTACCGGTTCGGCCGAAACAACCGGTTTCTGATATTCAGAAACAAGGCCGGCCACCTGGTACGGGTCCCGGTGTCCTGGTGAGAATCTTTCATGACTTTCCAACATTACGAAGAGTACGAAAATTTAGCTTGTCACGACACTGTCCGTACAGTATACTGATGGAAATCAAAATACAGCAGAGGTGACGATGTCCACGGTAAAATCAATGAAAAACGAAAGAATCGATATCCGGACCAGCAGGTCCGTTAAACAGCTTTTGCAGGAAGCCGCCCGCGCCAGCCACAAGAATGTCAGTGAATTTCTGCTGGAGGCTGGAATAAATGCGGCCAACCAGGCCCTGGCCGACCGCCGGCGGTTTGAGCTGAATGAAGCCCAATGGGAGGCATTTGAAGCGGCCCTGGATCGACCGGTTCAGGATAAACCCAGGCTCAGGAACCTGATATTACACGCTGGCTGTGGGAAGCGTGGCCTATCAGGCGGCACATGCAAGGATGTCAAAAGGACTGGCTAAGCATCCGGTACCGGTAATGATTCTGGCCCGGCTGGCTGTGGATAAGGCTTTTCAGGGGCAGGGTCTGGGGCGTGCCCTGCTCAGGGATTCGCTGCTGCGGACATTACAGGCGGCAGATATTGCAGGGATTCGGGCGTTGCTGGTGCACGCAAAAGATGACACCGCCAGAAACTGGTATCTTTCCTGGGATTTTGAACCCAGTTCCACGGATCCGTTTCATCTGTTTCTGCTGCTCAAAGATCTGAAACACATTCTCAAGGGATGACCCGGCCCGGAACAGACATATAAGGGCTGGCAATTATATGCCTGTCCCAGTACCAGGTCGAAAAAATATTTCCGGAAATCAGCCAGACATCTAATAATCACAGATGGACTGATCCACACAAGCCAGGCATCCCTTCATAGAGGCTTCATTTGTGGGACTTGAAACTGTCCTCGTCCCGCATGTTTTTCAGGATTTCAATACTGGTTTTGTAGCCCTTGTACATGCGGCACATGTCCATGGCCATGCCGCAGATCATGGCCACGGCCTGGGCCAGAGTGATGTCGCTGTGGGAAAATTCCCAGGGCTTTGCCGTGTAAATCCGCTGGGCACCGATGATCTTGTTATGGCTGATGATGGGAACTCCCAGCAGGGAGGCAATGCCTTCTTTTTTTGCCTGTTCCGGATATTCGATGCGGGGATCGTCCATGACATCGTGTATGGCAATGGGGACTGCGTCCTTGGCTTCCTGTATGGTCTGCATGAAATGGATCGGGCCTTTGTTCAGATACTCCTGGCTCAGGCCCGATGAGGCCACCAAACCCAGCTCCCGGGTTTCCCGGTTTACGATAAAAATTGAACATCCCTTGGCATTGAACGCGGTTTTAACGCTTTCCGCCGTGATCAGCGCGACTTCTTCAGGGTCTTTGCACTGGGAAATAGCGTTGGTCAGTTTGACGATGGTGTCGTAATACATGGCGTGTTTTTCCATACCAGCCTCCTTTGGTTAAGATTTAATGAACCTGCTCCGGCAGGAGCAGAAAGTACTTTCAAAGACAGGCGGTTCAGACAGATGGATTGGGAGCCCGGTTCAGTGATACCGCGTGGTTCACAGATCGCTTGGGAAACGAACAGCTGTAGTCATATGGGGAGTCGCTTCAATAATTAAACTATAGATGAATTGCCGGGGATCGTCAAGAGCTGATCGCAAGTATGCCGCCCCTGGTGGGGTCACCTCGCTGCCGGCCGGGAATCCACGGGGTGGCTCCGACAGTCCGTCAGCAAGGTACCCCCACCAGGGGCTCCTGCTGTAGCAGATCAGATCGAACGGGCTGCGATATCGGCTGCAACTGCACCTGGCCGGCGTTTTGCCCGGACATCCGAGTACGTGGCACTGGTTGTCATAGGGGGTAGGGGAGAGGTTGATGATGGCCACAAACGCGCCCGCATCCAGGGCATATCCGGGCATGAGAGCGGCCGGCTGGACCAGAAGCGTCGACCCCACCACAAGAAACACGTCACATTGGGAGGACAGTGCCACCGCCCGCCGGGTTTCTTTTTCCGGCATGGCCTGGCCAAAGGAGATGGTGTCCGGTTTGAGATATCCGCCGCATCCGCACCGGGGGGCTTTGTCGCCGGCCAAAATCATCTGTTCCGCCGCGTGCCAGGAACTCAGGGTGCGGCAGGACATGCACCGGACCCGCCGGGTGTTGCCGTGCAGTTCGATGACCATGTCATCAGGGATGCCCGAGGCCTGGTGAAGGCCGTCAATGTTCTGGGTGATGACACAGGTGAGATGGTGGGTTTCGTAAAGCCGGGCGATGCTCATGTGACCGGTGTTGGGCCGGGCGTGTTTCAATCCCTTTTCCATGTCCATGCGCTGTTCCCAGTAGCGGAACCGGGCCGGTTCACTGGACATGAACTCGTCAAAATATACCGGGGTGAACTTGTCCCAGATGCCTCCCTGGCTCCGGTAATCCGGAATCCCGCTTTCCGTGGAAATGCCGGCGCCGGTGAACACGATCACTTTGCGGGCTGATGAGATTTTTTCGGCGATGGCCCGGGTTTTGGCTTGAATCTCAGGGGTCAGGCGCGGGGAAAAATCTTTTGCCATGGCATCAGTCTCCTTGCGGTTTTTTCGTAAAGTGTCATGATTTCGGGAATATTCAACAGCCTGCCTGCCACCGGCATCAATGCCAGAAATACCAGTCCGGTGACGATGCAGATACTGAAAGCGGAAAAAAACGTTTCCGGCGGGATCAGCCGGATCAGTCCCTGATGGATACCTGAAAGAATGGCGCCCACGCCCAGACTGGCCAGGATCAACCGGGCCAGAAACAGATATACCCGGTTTTTTCCGGGGTTCCGGGTTTTTGTGTTCCAGGAGGCAAACAAGACAAACGTGGAAACGATCACGGTGCCGGAAAGCCCTGAGGCGACACCGGTGACGCCGAACGCTTTCATGCATCCGTAAATGACCGGCAGACCGGCCAGCATGCACCCGGTGGATACCAGGGCCGGAAACAGGGTGTTTTCCAGGGCATAGAATCCTCTGGCCACAAAGGTCTGGGCCGAAAAAGCAAACGCCCCGGCCATGAAAAAGGGAAGGACACCGGCTGTGAGCCTGGTGGCGTCCGCGTCAAACGCTCCCCGCTGGAACAGGATCATCACGATTTCGTAGCGAAGCACCATGAACAGAATGGAAAACGGGATCACCAGAAAGATGAATTTCAATGTCTGGTTGATAACGTGGTTGAGGCGGTCCATGTCTCCGGTGGCGGCAATACCGGCCATGAAGGGATAGGATGCCATGCCGATGGCCTGGCCGAAAAATCCCACCAGAATGAACATGATGCGCAGCGCATAGTTCATGGCGGCAATATGGCCGGGTGCCAGAAAGGACCCGAAGAATTTCATCAGAATTTCCGTGGAAAAGGTCACGGTCAGCCCCAGTATAAAAGGCAGCGTGATTTTCACATAGTGGATGAAATCCGGGTGAAAAAAATTGACGGCAAACCCGAACTTGAGTCCCTGCTTGACCGCCCCGGCCCACTGAAGCAAAAAATTGCCGGCAAATGCCCCGCCTAAAACCCCCCAGGCAAACCCTTCCATACCTATATGCGGATACAGAAACACCCCGCCGCAGATAATGCCCAGGTTGTAGATCAACGGGGCCAGGGCCGGTATAAGGAATTTTTCTTTTGTAAACTGTACCGCCATGAACAGGCCTCCGGCAAAAAAGAAGAACTGGGCCGGCAGAATGATGCGCGTCATGCGCACGGCCAGGTCAAAAGTGGCCGGATCAGTGATTCCGGGGGCCAGCAGCCGGACAAAATGCGGGGTCCAGATCATGGCGCAGACAATGCCTGAGATCAGTATCAGGCCGAACCCGTTGAACACCAGGGCAAACACCTCAAACCCCCTTTGCTCTCTTCCCTGGGAAACATATCGGGAAAAGATCGGGATGAATGTGATGGACAGAAATCCGCTGGCCACCACATGGTTGAGGATTTCAGGCAGGGCAAAGGCGATCTGGTAGGCATCCACCCCGGCCCCGGCGCCGCCGGTCCAGGCAATGGCCATCTCCCGCACCAGGCCGATGACACGGCTGGCAAACACCGACGCCATCATGATAAACGAGGCCATGCCGATCTTTTTGAATATGGAAGGGGTTTGGGGATTCATGGATTCAGGATGTATCACAACCAAAAGGCAAAGAAAAGAGACGTTTGTTTCTCAATTACTTGACGTGCCCCGGTCTGGCGAATATACTGGCTTCAAAAATGATAACAGCGGACAGGAAAGTCGATTATGTGGACCCGAATGGGAATCTGGTGCCTGCTGGTGGCGTTTTTTATGTGGTTGTTCAGCGGGATTTCCAGTTTGATGCAGGCAGACAATTTCTGGGTGGACCTGACCCTTTCCCGGATCCTGGGGGATCATGCGGAAACCATAATCACTTTCATTCCTGTGACGGCCGTTGAGAACAGCCTGTATTTTCTGGTGGAAGTACTGCCGTTTTACGGCATTGTTCTGGGATTGGGGACCGTGTTTCTTGTAGTCGGCATGTTTGTAAAAATCCGGTCATGAACAGATCCGGACAAACTGAATATATGAGGACAATAAAAATGGATGAGACAATTGTTCAACACAGTAAAGATCCTTCGCTGACCCGCCGGCAGTTTCTGAGACTGTCCGCCATCATGACCACCGCAGGTCTTGTGCCGGTCTGGGGATGTGCCACCGACCCGGTTACCGGTAAAACCCAGCTGATGATGCTGTCACAGGACCAGGAGATCGCCATTGACCGGCAGCAGTCTCCGTTTCAGTTTTCATCGGATTACGGTGTGGTTCAGGATAAAGCTTTGAACCGGTACATCAACCAGGTGGGAAACAATCTGGCGCCTTTTACCCACCGGCCGGATATGCCGTATCATTTTCAATGTGTCAACGCGACCTATATCAATGCGTACGCGTTTCCCGGCGGGTCTATTGCCGTGACCCGCGGAATTTTGCTGACGCTGGAAAATGAGGCGGAGCTGGCAGCGTTGCTGGGCCATGAGCTGGGTCATGTCAATGCCCGGCATACTGCGGAACAGGTGACCAAAAGTCAGCTGTCTTCCCTGGTGGTGGGAGGGCTGGCGATTCTGGCGGATTCCCAGGCAAAAGGACTGGGAAACCTGACCCAGCAGCTGGGCGCCCTGGGCCAGGGACTGTATCTGGCCAAGTACAGCCGGGACAATGAACGGGAAGCGGATTATCTGGGACATGAATATATGGTCAAAGCCGGATATGGGTCCCCGGGATTTGTGGGATTGATGGAAATGCTCAATACCCTGAACAAACAGCAGCCCAGTTCCGCCCAGATGCTGTTTTCAACGCATCCCATGAGCGATGAACGCCTGACAGCGGCAGTCCAGCGGGATCGGGGGCCATATGCCCAAACGCGCAATTCTCCGGTCTACAGGGAACGGTACATGGATCAGACCGCAGCGATCCGGCAGCGCAAAAAAGCGATCAAGCTGATGCAGGAAGGGGAAAAATACCTGGCCCAGGAAAAATATGGCGCTGCCGAGACCGCTTTTTCATCCGCATTGAAACAGGCCGGCGATGATTATGCCGGTCATGTACTCATGGCCAGATGTCAGCTGATTCAAAAAAAGAATGCAGCGGCGGCATCCTATGCCAACGCGGCCATTCAGCTCTATCCCACAGAACCTCAGGGACATTATGTGGCCGGCCTGGCCCATGTGGGAACCCGGCAGTTCGACCGGGCCCTGGACAATTTTACCCGGTGTAATCAGCTGCTGCCGGGCAATCCCCAGCTGACGTTTTACAAGGGATATTCCCGGGACAATCTGGGACAGCGGCAGGCAGCGGCCAATGATTATGCGGCTTATCTCAAAATGATCAATTATCAGTCCAATCAATATTCCCAGCATGCCTACAAGCGGCTGAAAGCGTGGGGATATGTCGAGTAGCCGGTCTGACAACCGGGTTCATGAACTGATCGACGCCGTCTGGACCATGACCCTGGCCACCACCGGAGAAAACGGTCCCTGGTCGGCCCCGGTCTATTATCTTTACAGAGACCAGCGGTTTTATTTTTTTTCCAGCCCGTCTTCCCGGCACATTCAGGACGGCCTGAACCGGCCGGGTGCGGCGTCCATTTTTCGTGTTCACACGCGCAAGGATCGTCTGGAAGGACTTCAGATGGACGGAACGATTCATTTGCAAAAGGCCGGGATCCGGGCGGCAGCTGCAGCGGCCGCATATGCCCGGCGGTTCGATATCACGGTTTCCGGTTCGGATTTCCTGGCATTTTTTCAAAAAGCTTTTCATGCCCGGCTGTTTGGATTTATGCCGGATCAGGTCTATCACATGGATAACCGCAAGGGGTTTGGAAGCCGTGAAGTGGTTGTGCTATGAATTTTGACAGTCTGAATCAATGTGTGTCTTTTCTCGATCAGGCCAAAGAACTGATCCGTATCCGTGAACAGGTGGATCCGCACCTGGAGATGGCCGAGATTACCCGGCGGGTGTTTGCGGCCGGGGGTCCGGCCATTTTGTTTGAAAAGGTCAAAGGCTCTCCGTTTCCGGCGGTATCCAACCTCTACGGGACCTGGAAGCGGACCTTGAAAATATTTGAACCGGAACTGAGCCGGGTGACCGCCCTGGCCGATCTGGTCAGCGATCCGGCCCGTGAACTGCGGTCTGTGGGCCGCGTGTCACGGGCGGCCCGGGCCCTGTGCCGCTCATTACCTCTGCCGGTCCGACAAGCGGCAGTGACGGTCCGCAGCACCCGCATCGACCAGCTGCCGATGATCACCTGCTGGCCGGGGGATGGCGGCGCATTCGTGCTGCTGCCCCAGGTGTTTACCCAGGACCCGGACGCGGATTCGGTTTTGCGGTCCAACCTGGGCATGTACCGGATTCAGCTGTCCGGCAACCGGTACCGGCGAAATGAAGAGGTCGGGCTGCATTATCAGCTGCAAAGGGGAATCAGCGTTCATCACCAGAAAGCGCTGGCCAAAGGTCGCGCACTGAAGGTGTCCATCTTCATCGGCGGGCCTCCGGCCCATTCCCTGGCCGCGGTCATGCCCCTGCCCGAAGGGGTGCCGGAAATCGCTTTTGCCGGCGCCCTGGCCGGGCGGAATTTCCGGTATGCCCGGCACAACGGGTTCGTGGTGTCCGCGGATGCGGATTTCTGTATCACCGGATGGGTGGTGCCCGGCAAGACCAAGCCCGAAGGCCCGTTCGGAGATCACCTGGGGTATTATTCCAACATCCATGAATTCCCTTTTATCCGGGTGGCATCGGTGTGGCACCGGCCCAAAGCGATCTATCCTTTCACAGTGGTGGGCCGGCCCCCTCAGGAAGACAGCCATTTCGGCCGGCTCATCCACGAGATCACCCGCAGCGCCATCCCGAAAGCCATTCCCGGTGTCACCGCAGTCAATGCCGTGGACGCGGCCGGGGTCCACCCGCTGCTGCTGGTTAAGGCCCGAGAAGGCTATCTGCCCTATGAACAAAGGGAACCCAGGGAACTGCTCACCCATGCCGGCGCCATTTTGGGCACGGGACAGCTCTCTTTGGCCAAATACCTGATCATTGCGGCCCATGAAGATGATCCGGGCCTGGATGTCAACGATGAACAAGCGTTTCTGACACATGTGCTGGAACGGCTGGATTTTTCAAGGGACCTGCATTTTGTCACCCGCACCACCATGGATACCCTGGATTATTCCGGACAGCAGATCAACCAGGGTTCCAAAGTGGTGATGGCGGCGGCCGGGCCAAAGAAACGGCGGCTTGTCACGGAACTGCCGCACGATTTTTGTCTGCCTGATTCGTTTTCCGGTGCCAGGCTTGTTGCCCCGGGCATCTGCGTGATCCAGGGGCCGGCCTTTACCTCTCATCCCCGGGCCCGGCAGCAGATGGGACCTGTGAAAAAATGCCTGGAAAAAATGGCGGACCCCTCCGGTTTAGGCCTTGTGGTGGTGGTGGATGATGCGGGTTTCTGCGCGGAAACGTTTGCCAATTTTCTGTGGGTGACTTTTCTGCGGTCCAATCCGTCCCATGATATTTACGGGATCAAGGAAAAAACCGTTCACAAGCACTGGGGATGCGAAGGCCCCCTGATGATCGATGCCCGGATCAAGCCGTTTCATGCGGCCCCGCTGATACCGGACCCGGAGGTGGCCCGACGGGTGGAGCAGATGGCCTGCCACGGCGGACCGCTTTCCGGCATTATCTGATTTTAAAAAAGGCGCACAACCATGTTCAAACGCTTGAAATTTCTGATTTATACCCGGCCGTTTATCTGGTTTGCCTATTACCTGGTCAAAGGGTACAGCAGCACCTTCCGGCTGAAAATTGAAAACGAGGATCACTGGAAAGCACTGCTGAACCAGGGAAAACCGGTACTGCTGTGCACATGGCACCAGCAGTTTTTCGCCGCCATCGTCCATTTTAAACAGTATGCCGCGTATCATCCCGGGTTGATGATCTCCCGAAGCCGGGACGGAGACCTTATTTCCGGCGTGGCCAACCGGGTGGGATGGCATACCCCGAGGGGATCTTCCTCCCGGGGCGGTAAAGAAGCCCTGGCCGCCATGATCTCCCATTTGAAGGAACACGGGTTCGGTGCCCATATACTGGATGGCCCCAGAGGCCCCATGGGCAGAATCAAGCCCGGGGTCATCCGCATGGCCCATGCCACCGGGGCCCGGCTGGTACCGTTTTACGTGACCGCCGACAAGGCCTGGTTCTTCAATTCCTGGGACCGGTTCATGCTGCCCCGGCCGTTTTCAAACGTCTGCATCACTTTTGGCGACAGCATTGTGCTGCCGCCGCCGGCAGGACCTGAGGTGTTTGAACAGCAGCGCCAAGACCTGGAAACCCTGTGTTTACCCCGATTGTTTCATTTTCAGACCAAGGAGTGACTTTCATGGAAAAAAAACCGTTGCCTTCCGTCTATTTTCATTTCCGATTCAAGTTTCTGGCCATCACTGCCATTGCGTTTCTCATGTTTGTGATCCTGTCCAGTTCATCGGACTTCAGCCGGTTTGCCGACAGCGCCCAGTTCAAGCTGCTGGGCCCTTTTTTCATTCTATCCGGACTGATGTTTCTGGTGTTCAGGAGATTTCCCATCAAGTGCCCCCACTGTGCCAGGGTGCTTCCCACCAAAAAAGACTGGACCTGTCCCCATTGCGGAAAAAAGCAGGGAAAAGAGCGGTTTCTGATGGAAAAATGTGTGCACTGCAAACAGATGCTGAGCACCAGTGAATGTGATGTGTGCAAAAAGGAGTTCCGGCTGTAAGATTCACACCACGCCGGTGAATTCCATGTTCAGTTTCTGCTGGAAACTCTCGATGTTTTTAAAGATTTCCTTGAGCATGTGCCGGTCCAGGTGTGACAGATTGGACGGATTGATATAATTGTCCGGCGGGGTGCCTTCGTCCATGATATTGGTGATCTGCCGGCGGAACCGCAATGTCATCAGAAAATTATAGGACTGGACGATGTTGTGGTATTCCCTGGCCGTGAGGGCATGTCTGGTGTACAGCCGGAACAGACGCCCTAAAGTGTTGGTCTGCCGGACGTTGTTTTTCAACGCATACACCCTTGTGACATCCGTGATGGGCAGCATGGCGTACTTGATGTCAAAGGCGTTTTTGTGCCTGCCTTCGGATTCCACCCGCAGTTTGCCGAACAGTCCGATGGGCGGTTTGAAGTACAGGGCGTTTTCGGTCATGTTGCGCAGAAAACCGGACCAGCCGCGGATCGTGTGAAACAAATGGTCCTTGAGCTGGTCGGACAGGGACAGGTCCCCGTAAGTGCCCTTGAAATCAAAAAAGATGCTGGAGTACAGCAGATCTTCCGGCTTGGCCTTGCGGACCCAGGTATAAAAATACTGTTTCCAGACAGACAGCGGCTGGCACCACTTCGGGTTCTGGGCCATGTTGTTCCCGTCACAGAACCGGTATCCCGCCATGTCCAGCCGGGTGCATACCAGATCGGCCAGACGGCTGAAATAATCGGCAGCTTCCCGGGCCTGTGCGTCGGATCCCGGATCCGCATACACAATCGCATTGTCCTGGTCCGAGACCAGGGTCTGTTCTTCCCGGCCTTCCGATCCCATGGTCAGGAAAACGAATTCACAGGGGGCGGGACCCACCTCTTCCAGGGAGAATGCCATGATCTTTTTGAGGATGGCATCGGAAAACGTGGTGATCAGCCGGGTGATCACTTCCGGATTCAAACCGTTGCGGATGGGATCCAGCAGCATGCGGCACAGCCGGGAATGGAAGCCTTTCAGATCTGTCATGGATTCGGCCGAGGTAATGGACTTGAGCAGCAGATATGACGATCTGGTCTGGGCGGTGATCAGGTCTTTTTCCGTGATAATGCCGGAAATATCGCCGGAATCTCCAGTCACGGCCAGGTGGCGCTTGTCTTTGTCGATCATGGTCAGGAACGCTTCAAACACCTGGCAGTCCGATGAGATGGTAAGCACCGGCGACGACATTATTTCAGACACCGGGGTGTCAGGCGGCAGGTCTTTTGCCAGCACCTTTGTCCGCAGGTCCGCGTCCGTGACAATACCGTCGATCCGCCGGGATTGGTTCTTGACCAGAATGGCGGAGGCATTGGAACGGGACATCTTCAGGGCCGCCTGGTTCACCGGGGTGTCCAGGGGACAGGTGGCGATGTTGGCCCGGAAAATAGCAGACACCGGCTGATTGAAAAAGTCCCCCAGGGCATGTTCTGCTTTCATTTCAGTCTCCAGGGATCAAAACAGGTCAAATCGATTTTGGGAAACCGCAGGCTATCCAGATTGAACCATTCTGAGGTGAACATGCCGGGAAACACTTTTTTGCGGCTGTCAAAGTAGACCGCCTCCTTGTTGTACCGCCCGGCCGCATAAATGGTTTCAAAATACCGGGCCGTTGTTTCCTGAACCCGGGGATGGGTGGTGCCGACTGCCCGGGCCAGGGCATCCAGGTCTTTTGCCAGACGGGACTGGGCCTGTTCGAACATTCGAACCAGATCCGGATCCAGGGGGGTGTCGGGTGTGCGGAACTGGTCCAGAAGGGTCCGGATCTGTTCAATGGTGTCATGGATCCGGGATCGGACCGGTGCCAAATCAGCCCCTTTTGCCAGAGCCACCAGGTCCGGTATCTGGTCCAGCTGGTTTTCACAGGCCATGACCATCAGTTCTTTGCCCTTATGGACCCGGTTTTTGGACCGCAGCATGCTGGTGTAACTGCCGAAAATCACGCAGGTCATCACAATAGCGAGGACAACGGCGCACAGGCCGGCAAAGATGAGCCATGGATGTTTCATGAAAAAGCCTCCAGTTTCAGGGTTGACCGGATTTGCCGGATGTATGTGAGCCCTATCACGTGTGCCTTCAGGAATCAATATTTTAATCGGGCGTAATAGGATTTTTTTGATGCATGCATGGCATCTCCCAGGGTCAGGATCCCGTTGCTGTTCAATATCGGGATCAGTTTCAGAAAAATTTGGGCCGTGGTCAACGCATCCCCTAAAGCCGTGTGCCGACCGATGATCGAGATTCCCAGGCGCCGGGCGATATTTTCCATGTCATGCTGTTCATGCACCGGATGCAGGATGGCCGACAGCAGCAGGGTATCCAGCACCGGGTTGGTGAACCGGACCCGGGCGGTCTGTTCCTTGAGTTTGAGCAGTTTCATGTCAAATGCGATGTTGTGCCCCACCAGCACGGTGTCGGCCACAAACTGCCTGAACCGGGGCAACACGTTTTCAATGGGATCCTTTTCCGCCACCATTTCCTGGTTGATGCCGTGAATCCGGTAGGAGGCCACCGGGATATCCCGCCGGGGATCCACCAGTTCCTCGAACACTTCGTCGGACAAAAGCCGGTTGTTCACAATTCTCACCGCACCCATGGAAATGATCTCGTCTCCTCCTTCCGGGTTCAACCCCGTGGTTTCGGTGTCAAACACCGTATAGGTCAGATCGGTAAGCCTTGTGTCCAGCAGGTTTCGGTCATCGTCTCTGATCTTGAACAGGTCGAAATCGTAAAACTCCGGGCGTGAACCGGCCAACACCGGAGTCCGGTGGGATGTCGCAGGCGGTTCCGTGGATTTTTTCACGGATAAAATGATGTGGGAAAAATGCGTATCACCCGATTCCGGGACATTGAGCCGGGCATTGTTGAGGGTGAGAATGGATTTAAAACCGGGCAGGGCATCGATGGTTGTCTTTATGATGGTGTCCAGGCCTGGTTTGTCCACAGGGACACCCTCCCAGGTGATGTCGAACTGTATCCGGCCGGAAGCGTCGGTGACGGTCAGGTCGAATTCAACGGCATAGGTCCAGTCCGACAGTGTTTTGAACAAAAAGACCACTGCCCGGGTCAGTGAATAGGTGTCTGCCGTCATCCATTCATTCCGGGGAAGGTGGTGCACGTTGATCCGGATATCATGGGTCCTGCCGGTCAGTTTCTGGACTTTGAAAAGAAACCGGGACAGATCGAGCCGGGACAGGGGCAGGCGGGAGAGATACGTATTCTGGATCGTATCGGACAGGGTTAGAAATTTTTGTTCCGCAGCACTCTGTTTTTCCAGAAAGACTCGAAAATCAGCCATATCCCGCTGCATGGATCTGAAATTTTCCACATCCCGGGTAATATCGAGGATGGCCAGAATAAATCCGGTGATCTGGTTGGTTTTGTCCAGGACCGGGATGGCCTCCATGCTGACCAGACTGTGGTCCCCGATGGGGGTGATGAAAAAAGACCCGGCACTGTTTTCACCTGATGCCAGCTGTTCATTGATCTCTTCCATGGCATGGGAAATCAGGTCCTTGTCCACCAGATGAAAGATGGATCGGCCCAGGCCCATGAATTGTTCGGTCTTGTCCCGGGCCATGGTGCAGGTGAAGATATGTCTGGCCAGGGAGTTGTACAACAGGATCCGGCCGTTCTGGTTGCAGATGATCACGCCCTGGGGCAGTTCGCCCATGATGGCGGCCAGCAGGTTTCTTTCCTGCTCGGTCTCTTTTCTGGCCGCCACCATCTGCGTTTTAATGTCCTGGTTCAGTTTTTCAAAGGTGTCGGCAAAGGTATTGATGGTCCGGGCCAGGGCCTGGATATCCTGGTTGCCGTTGACCGGGATGCGCAAAGACGGGTTGGATGCATAAATCAGGGCCAGGTCTCCGGACATTTTTTTGACCGGTTTGATGTAATTGGCGTATACCAGATCGGATAACACCCAGAACACCAGGGCCAGCAGCAGGACGCCCGTCAGCAGAACCGCCAGGTGATTTTTGATCAAAGTGATCACCGCCTGCGTCTGGCCGGGAGTCAGGTGAAACCAGATATACAGGGCCATGCCCGTGACAATCATCAGGATGATACCGGCGGCGGTCAGAGCGAAGATCCAGAATCGGCGGCTCAGGGTCATGGCGCACAAACAGGAAGAATTCCGGACACCTTCCGGTGCCCGGAATTCTTCATCAAAAGGTTAAGAATCAAATCGGGGGACTATCCCCACCATCCCCAGCCAAACGTACATACAAAAAATATACAGAAAATAATGACTACTATGAGATATTTATCTTCCAAAGCCATGAATGCCTCCTTTTTTCGTGTCGGTTATCTGTTATCAAAGGTGTCCGGATCAATCATCCGGATTATCACATATCATCGGCTTCCTTGGTGACATCCATGGTTTCCACGTCGGCCCTTCGGATCTGCTCGGCCGAGGTGGTGGACATTTCGGCTTTAAAGCACAGCCCCCACATCATGATGATACCCAAAATCCACCAGATGATCTGCCAGGACCAGATGTGCGGAAACCCGGCAAAGGAGATGGCTTTGTTGCCGATGAGCACCCCGGGCCCCAGGGCCATGAGATACCAGACCGGCACGGCGATCTTCATGTATCCGCGCCAGCGCTGGCCTTTTTCAGAGGGACCGTCAATGGAGTTGAGCCATTCCCTGACCTCTTTTTGCCGGGCAATGGTTTCTTCATTGTCTTTGATGCCCAGACCCCGGCACAGATACGCCACGCCCAGTCCGACGAAAATCCCCCAGCCGGCCGTATGGATGGACAAGGGATATTTCCACACATAATAGGTGAGAAAACAGGCGATAATGGCGCTGATCAGCCCCAAAACCACGCCGACGCTCGGGAATTTGAATCCCCAGTGAACGCCTAAGAGACAGATGTACATGATGGTACCGAATGCCGTGGCAAATCCGCCGATCATGACGATGGCATCCGTGGAGGTCAACGAGACAACAACTGCGGCCGCTGCCAGAATGGTGGCGAAGATCCGGTTGGTCCAGATCTGCTCGCGGTGGGACCCGCCCTGTTTTCTGACATACCGCCACCACACATCCCGCTGGATGATGGTGCCGCCCGTGCCGATATAAGGGGCTGCCGTGGAGTGGATGGCGGCAATGGCGCCCATGAACACCAGGCCCAGGAGGGGCCCCGGCATAAATTTAACCATGAGTAGGGGCACCACATCACCGCTGGCCATTGCTTCGCCGCCGAGTTCAGCGGCCAGCTTGCCGCTCTCCAGCAGAATGCGGGCGCCGACACCCTGGAACGCGGTGAAAAAGAACAGGGCCAGGCCCACCACGAATGTGGACATGAACACCTGCTGCCAGGCCAAAGGTGCGGGAGATTTGATACCAAAGTTCCACAGCGTAAAGGCCGGCGAGGACTGGATCCCCATGAGGGCGAACATGTAGGTGAGGATCATCACCGCGGTCCACCCGCCGGTTCCCAGGCCGAAGTGAATCAGGCCCGGCACCTGCATGTATTTTTCATCAAGAATGCTCATGGAATCCACAAACCCGGTCCACCCGCCGAACAGGGGACTGGTGATGGTGTAGAATCCCAGCAGGATGATGCCGCCCACCAGCAGGCAGAACTGAAGCACCCCCACCCAGGTGGAGGCTTTGAGACCGCCGGTGACCACATAGAACCACACGATGACGGCCATAAAGATCAGTCCGGCGGTCTCGGGCACGCCGGCTGTCCAGTAAAACAGCTTGGCCGCGGCAATGAGCTGAAGTCCGGAGTAGAAGATGGAATACAGAAACGCCGCCAGCACCGTCAGCCACCTGACCGCTTCATTGTTGTAGTAATAGGCGAACATATCCCCGGGGGTGATGAACCCGTACCGTTTGCCCATGAGCCAGTTTCTTTTGGCAAAGAACGCCCCGGTGATGGGAATGGTGAGCACGTAAAAAGAGGCAAAGGCATACACCAGCCCGGCACTCCAGATCAGACCCGGATGACCGATAAAGGTCCACCCGGAAAACGAGGCGGCCGTGGCAGCCATCAGAAACGCGATAAACGGAATGGAGCGGCCGGCGATGCCATACCCCGAGGCTGTCTTTTCAGAGAAAAAGCCTTTCATGCCCCACCAGAAACAGTAGATGATGTACAGTACCAGAAAAATCCATACCCATATTTTTGGATCCATAATTTGTTTCCTCCTGTTGTCTCATTATTGAGAATTGATCGGATCACGCATGATCATGATAAATCATAAATACATCCTCAGGGCATACATATCACCTCCTTTCATTGTTTGAATGACTGCTTGGTTATGTACAAGCGTTCTGTATCATGCCTTTCTGCCGTATCCGATCTTTCCCAGTGAGGTTTCAATCTCGTCCAGGATGGTGTCGTCGTCAATCGTGGCGGGCACCTTGTATTCTTTTTTGTCTGCAATGGCCCGCATGGTGCCCCGCAGGATCTTGCCGGACCGGGTCTTGGGAAGGCGCTGCACCACCACGGCCTTCTTGAAGGCCGCCACCGGACCGATGGTGTCTCTGACCCGCTGGACCACCTCTTTGATGATCTCTTCCTGGTCCCGGTCCACGCCGGCGTTGAGCACCACCATTCCCAAAGGCACCTGGCCCTTGAGGCTGTCTTCCACCCCCATGACCGCGCATTCCGCCACATCCGGGTGCCCGGCGATCACCTCTTCCATGGCGCCGGTGGACAACCTGTGGCCCGCCACATTGATGATGTCGTCGGTTCTGGCCATGACAAACACATACCCGTCCGCATCAATATACCCGGCATCCGCGGTTTCATAGTATCCGGGAAACGTGGCCAGGTAAGCGGAAATATACCGGTCATCGTTCTGCCACAAGGTGGGCAGGGTGCCCGGGGGCAGGGGCAGTCTGGAAACAATGGCACCGATGCCCCCCGGTCCGACGGGCTGTCCCGCCTCATCCAGTACAGCCAGGTCCCAGCCCGGGGCCGCCTTGGTGGGAGATCCGGGTTTGACCGGGAACTGGTGCAGTCCCATGCAGTTGGCGGCAATGGCCCACCCGGTCTCGGTCTGCCACCAGTGATCGATCACCGGGATTTTGAGGCTGTTTTCGGCCCAGGAAAGGGTGTCCGGATCGGTTCTTTCCCCGGCCAGAAACAGGTATTTGAAATGGGACAGGTCAAAGCCCGCCATCAATTTGGCGCCCGGGTCCTGCTGTTTGATGGCCCGGAATGCCGTGGGGGCCGTGAACATGGTTTTCACCTTGTGCTGGGAGATGACCCGCCAGAACGCGGAGGCATCCGGGGTTCCCACGGGTTTGCCTTCATACACAATGGTGGTGCACCCCTTGAACAGGGGGGCATACACGATATAGGAATGGCCCACCACCCAGCCGATGTCCGAGGCGGCCCAGTACACATCCCCCTGGTTGACGTTGTAAATGGCGTTCATGGTCCATTTCAGGGCCACCATGTGGCCCCCGTGGTCCCGGACAATGCCTTTGGGCTGCCCTGTGGTGCCCGAGGTGTACAGGATATACAACGGGTCTGTGGCAGCCACCGGCACGCAGTCTGCCGGTGCTGCCTGTGCCATCATCTCTTCCCAGTCAAAATCCCTTCCCGGCTGCATATCAGCGGCAGACTGGGGCCGCTGAAAAATGATGCAGGCGTCCGGTTTGGTGTCGGACAGGTCGATGGCCTTGTCCAGCAGGGGCTTGTATGGAATCACCCGTTTGACCTCGATGCCGCAGGAGGCGGACACGATCACCTTGGGCTTGGCATCGTCGATCCGGGTGGCCAGTTCATTGGCGGCAAACCCGCCGAACACCACGGAATGGATCGCCCCGATTCTGGCGCAGGCCAGCATGGCGAACAGGGCCTGGGGGATCATGGGCATGTAGATGATGACCCGGTCTCCTTTGGTCACGCCCCGGTCTTTCAGGACCCCGGCAAAGCGCGATACCTGGTCTTTGAGGTCGTTATAGGTATAGGTGGTGATGGTGTCGGTCACCGGGCTGTCGTAAATGACGGCAGCCTGGTCTCCCCTGCCTTCATCCACATGCAGGTCCACCGCGTTGTAGCAGGTGTTGGTCTCACCGCCCACAAACCACCGGAAAAAGGGGACGTTGGTATCATCGAGCACCTTGTCCCATTTTTTATACCAGTGGCACTCTTCGGCAATAGGCCCCCAGAAGCCTTCCGGGTCTTTGATGGATTGTTCATAAGCCTGGTCATACAGATTGGACATTGTGTTTCCTCCTCACATTAACAGCGCAGCATTATTTTTGAACCATGTTCTTGATCTCTTCCACCACTTCCGGGTTGGCCAGGGTCATGACATCTCCCACATCGCCTTTGTTGGAAATGGCGCCCAAAACCCGGCGCATGATTTTGCCGGACCTGGTTTTGGGCATATCCGGCACCAGCCAGACCTTTCTGGGTTTGGCGATCTTGCCGATCTGTTCACATATGGCATCGGAAATTTTCTTTGCCAGTTCTTCCGACGGCTGGACCCCGGTTTTCAATGCAATGTACAGATCGGGCTCCTTGCCCTTGATCTCATGGGCCACCGGTACCACGGCCGCTTCGGCCACTTCGTCCACCACCATGGCGGCGGATTCGATCTCCTTGGTACCCAGGCGGTGGCCGGACACGTTGATGACGTCATCGATTCGTCCCAGGATCCGGAAATAGCCGTCTTCGGCCATCATGGCGGCATCTCCGGCCAGGTAGGGCCAGTCTCTCCAGTCCTTGGAGTCCGGATTTCTGCACACCGGGGCGAAATAGGTGTCCACAAACCGCTGGCGGTCGCCCCAGATGGTCTGGAACTGGCCGGGCCAGGGGTTGCGGATGCAGATGTTGCCGGCAATGCCGATTTCGGTGATCTCATTGTTTTCATCATCTAAAATAAAGGGATGAATACCCGGGACTCCCGGACCGGCGCTGCCCGGTTTCATGGGCTTGATGCCCGGCACGGTGGAGCAAAGGAATCCGCCGGTCTCGGTCTGCCACCAGGTGTCCACGATGATGGCTTCTCCCTTGCCCACCGCGCTTTCATACCATTTCCACACTTCCGGTTCGATGGGCTCGCCCACCGTGGTCATGTGCTTGAAATGATAGTTGTATTTGGCCGGCTCGTCCGGTCCCAGTTTTCGTAAGGCCCGGATGGCCGTGGGCGCGGTGTGGAAGATATTGACATCCAGTTCCTGGGCGATGCGCCAGGACCGTCCGGGATCCGGATAGGTGGGCACCCCTTCGTAGATGACGGAGGAGGCGCACAGGGCCAGAGGCCCGTAAACAATAAAGGAATGGCCGGTGATCCAGCCGATGTCGGCCATGCACCAGTACACATCTGCCGGATGGATGTCCTGGATATATTTGGACATGGCCGTGACATAGGCCAGGTACCCGCCGGTGCCGTGCTGACATCCTTTGGGTTTGCCGGTGGTGCCGCTGGTGTACATGAGAAACAGAGGATCTTCAGACAGCATTTTTTCCGGCTCGATGCGTGCCCCGTAATGGTTTTTCAGCTCGTCGTTCACAAACACGTCCCGGCCGTCCTGCATGGGGGCGTCTGCGGAGTATTTGCCCGGATACCGCTGCCACACCAGGACCTTGTCCACCACCTGGCCCTGTTTTTCGGAAATGTTGCAGGCATCGTCTGCATGCTGCTTGTGGCTGAGCAGCTTGCCGGCCCGGTAATAGGCATCCATGGTGATCAGGACCCGGGAATTGGAATCCACGATCCGGTCGGCACAGGCGGATGCGGAAAACCCGCCGAACACCACGGAATGAATCACCCCGATTCTGGCACAGGCCAGCATGGTGATGGGCAGCTCGGCGGACATGGGCATGTGAATGGTGACCCGGTCCCCGCGTTTGAGGCCTGCAAAGTCTCTGAGCAGGGCGGCGAACTCGTTGACCCGGACATACAGTTCCTGATAGGTGATATGGTCGATCCGTTCCTCTTCGAGTTCCGGAACAAAATGGATGGCGGTCTTGTTCTTGTTGTCTTTCAGGTGGCGGTCGATGCAGTTGTAGCTGGCGTTGATCAGACCACCTTTAAACCATTTGAAACAGGGCGCGTCACTGGTGTCCAGGACCTCATCCCAGTATTTATACCAGGTGAGCAATTCAGCGTATTCAGTGTAATAATCGGGAAAATTGTCCAGGCTGAACCGGTCAAAGACGGCCGGATCGGTCAGGTTGGCCTGGCCGATGAATTTGGGGGAAGGGTAATAATAATTTTCTTCCTTCCAATGGACGGCAATCTGGGCTTCCGTGGTTTCGACGACATCTTTTCTGCTCATGCGGATCTCCTTTGGTATAGGGTTTAATATATCCAATTATTTGATATTATATGATATATCGCTGAAATCGATCACCTCCTTTTGTCTGTGACACCTGTCATGCAAGGTTGATGGAAAAATCCTGTTAAAACCGTTTTTTGTAAATCGGACAAATGCTGTATATGTTGTTCAAATCCGGAATAATCCGGATGATATCACTCTTGATTCGAGGTCAGGCCAGCGTGTGCAGCATTCAATATGAATTTAAAATGAAAGTTATTTGCTGAATTATATTTATGTCTTTCCTCTTCAATTATTCGTATTGATGGATGAAGTCAATAAAAAAATCGTTTTTTTTCAAAAAAAGTATCAGGTTGCCCGGTTCCGGGAAAAAATGATTGCCAGGAAAAGAGCGGACAGGTATAGTTTATTGGATTGACTTGTTACGGAAACCTGAAAAAACGAAGGATGCAATCATGAAACAACCGATAGATAATTATTGGCAGTTGAAACTGAACGCAGTCAAGGAAGCCCTTGAAAAAAACCGGTTCGAGGTGTTTATTGCCGACACGGCAGCCGATGCCGGGGATCTGGCCCTCAAACAGATCATTCCGGGTCTGGACATCAAAACCGTTTCCTGGGGCGGGTCCATGTCGTTTGTGGCCACCGGCCTGTTCCACGCCCTGATGGACAGCAAGGACCTGGAGATCATCAATACGTTCGACAAATCACTTTCCTTTGAGGAGATGATGGAAACACGGCGCCGGTCGCTGCTGGCGGATCTGTTCATCACCGGCACCAATGCGCTGACCGAAGCCGGTCAGCTGGTGAACCTGGACATGATCGGCAACCGGGTGGGCGCCATGATGTGGGGACCCAGACATGTGCTGCTGATAATCGGCAGAAACAAACTGTGTGCGGATCTGGATGATGCCATGTTCCGGATCAAGAATTACGCGGCCCCGGTAAACATCATGAATCTGGACAAAAATACGCCCTGCGCATCTACCGGTGTCTGCCAGGACTGTGCCAGTCCGGACCGGATCTGCAACTACTGGACCATTATCGAGAAATCCTTTGTGAAACACCGGATCAAAATCATTCTGGTCAACGAAGCGCTGGGGTTTTAAATCATGCAGACCATTGCAGTGTTTCAACAAAACGGTTCCGGAGAAACCAAGATCAAGGGAATCCGGCAATTCGGCGGCAACCGGTTTGATGTCAGAGTGTTTGACATTGAACCGGATCTGCCGCCGGTGCTGGATGACACCTCTTTATACCTGCCGGACCGCATTGACGCCGACCTGGTTTTGGACTATCTCAAGCATTATGATCTGTCCGAAGACTTGAGCCGGCTGTGCGAAAAGCAGGGAATTCCCCTGGTCACGTCAGGCAAAAAACTGCATTGCGGCCATGCGTTCTGCCCTCCCATCTGCTGCACGCTGCAGGAAAGCAGCGCTTTGGGCGAATATGGCAAGCTGTTCGGAATGCCCCGGATCACGGTGGAACTGGATGACCACCGGGTCGAGCGCATCCTTGTGCATCGGGGCGCGCCCTGCGGTGCCACCTGGCTGGCAGCTCAAAAGGTCAAGGGACTGCCTCTGGATGAGGCCATGACCCGGTTCGGACTGGAGGTCCAGTTTTTCTGCTCCGCCAATCCGGCCGGCTGGGATCCGCTGTGGGGCAAAAGCCCGGTTCATCTGGCCGCGGATATCCATACGGCCGCGTTAAAGACCAGCCTGAAAAAAATGCGCACACCGCCTGATACCCGCTAATACTTGACCTCAAAGTCCTTGAAGTCGGTTTGTGACGGCGGGACCTCATCGATAACCTGGTCCACCCGGGCAGCGGGTGGACCTTTGTGACACCAGGCCACCATCTGGTCCACGGCATCGGATGGGCCCTGAAACACCGCTTCCACCGATCCATCCGCCAGATTTTTCACATAACCGGCAATCCCGGCCTGACGCGCGGCTTTCTGGGTTTCCAGGCGATAGAAGACCCCCTGGACTTTTCCGGAAATGATCACTTTTTTTGTACGTTTGCCGGTCATTGGACCTCCTTTCATGCGTGCGTGTTTTTTGAACGGGTTCAGCACGGCCGGTGTCACCATGTCCCGGCCGAATTTTTCATAAATGCGGTCCATGGCCCGGTCCACAGACTCCCATTGCCTGACTGGCTTGTGTTCAGGCAATTCAATCAGCTCCAGCTGAACCGGTACATCCCGGGACTGCAAATGCGATACACCCACCCCCAGCAGACGGATGGGTCTGCGGATCGTCACCTGCTGGAACAGGTCCCGGGCCTGGTGAAAAATCGCTTCGGTCGAACAGGTTCTGTTTTGAATTTTCCGGGTCCGGGTGATCTGGGAAAAGTCGGAAAACTTGATTTTGATGAACACACTGTGACAGGTGAGCTGTTTTTGTCTCAACTCCCTGCCCACCCGCACGGCAAGGGAAAGCAGGACGTTCCGGGCTGCGTCGGCATCTGAAATATCGGTTTCCAGCGTGGTTTCGCTGGAAATGGACTTGCGGACCGTTCCGGTCTGTATCCGGTCATTGTCGATGCCCCGGCTGAGCTGGAACAGCCGGTGACCGAATTTGCCGAATTTGCGGGTCAGCACACGGATGTCGAACCGCTGAATATCCCCCAGGGTTTTGATATTGAGCGCCGTCATCTGCGCCATGGCCTGCCTGCCCACTCCCGGAATCTTCTGGATGGGCAAATTCCGGATCACGTCTGGCATCTGGTCCCGGGTAATATGGGTCAGGCCGTCGGGTTTGTCCATGTCTGAAGCGATTTTTGCCAGAAATTTCACCGGTGCGATCCCGATGGAACAGGTCAGGGCCAGCTCATTGACAATGGTTTGTTTGATTTTTTGGGCAATGACCGGCGGCGGACCGAACAAGGTGGTGCAGCCGGTCACATCCGCATAGGCTTCATCAATGGACACCGGTTCCATGAGCGGGGTGAACCGGGAAATGATATCCATGATTTTTCGGGATGCGGCCGCATATTTTTTCCGGTTTCCCGGCACCACCACCAGATGGGGGCAGCGCTGCCTGGCCTGAAACAGGGGCATGGCTGAGTGAATCCCGAACTGCCTTGCTTCATAGCTGGCCGTAGATACCACGGCCCGGGGCGAATTGCCGCACACCACAACGGGGAGGTGTCTAAGTTCCGGGTTGTCCCGCTGCTCCACCGCGGCAAAAAAAGCATCCATGTCAATATGCAGGATCATCAATTCATACCATAGGCCTTGTTTTGATGTTGTGTCAAGACATGGCGTGCAGCAGATGAAATCAGGTATTGTCACCAGGTGGAAACTTCTGGTATGGTTTCGTTCTGAATGTCATGGAGAAATGGAACAAAATGCCGTTTTTAAAACTGTTGTGTGCTTTCCTGCTGGGGGTTACCGTGCTGGCCGGTTGTTCGGAAAACCGGGACGCACCCCAGGCCAGACAAGCATCTTCATCCAGTCCCCCCGCGGGTGAAAATGAATCGCCCCATCGGGCGTATGCAGCCATGCCTGAAAATATTGACTGGCTGACCAATGACCTGGATCCGGTGTATGCCTCTTCTGATGCCCGCAAAGGCGGGCTGTTCAGAGCGGCCCTGCTCAGCTTTCCCATGACGTTCCGGGTCGTGGGGCCCGATTCCAACGGCAGTTTCCGTTCCGCGATTTTAGACAACCAGCTGTCTTTGATCAACATCCATCCCAACACCGGTAATATCATTCCGGAACTGGCCACCCACTGGGCGTTCGATCCGGACAAAAAAACCATGTATTTCAAGCTGGACAGGCAGGCCCGATGGTCTGACGGCCGGCCGGTCACAGGATGGGATTTCGCCTATACCCTGACCTTCATGCGGTCCGAACACATTATTGCGCCCTGGTACAATGATTATTATACCAGGGAGATCGAAAAAGTGATGGTATACGATGATTACACCATCGGGGTCAAAAGTACCAAAGCGGTGCCGGATCTGCACCTGAAACTGGGCATCAGTCCGACCCCCGAGCATTTTTTCCATCCCCTGGACAAAGACTTCACCTCCCGGTACAACTGGGCCGTGGTGCCCAATACCGGTCCCTATCAGATATCGGAATTCAAAAAAGGAAGGTATATCCGGTTTGCCCGGAAAAAAGACTGGTGGGCAAAAGACCGGCGTTATTTCAACCACCGGTTCAATGTGGACACGGTCCAGTATTCGGTGATCAGAGATTACAATCTTCAGTGGGAATATTTCAAAAAAGGGGAGCTGGAAACCTTTGGCATGGTCCAGCCCAAATACTGGTATGACAAATCAAAAACCCGGGTGATTGAAAACGGATATGTGCACCGGATCTGGTTTTTCAATGACCTTCCCCGACCCAGTCTTGGCATGTGGCTCAATCAGGACAAAGAGATTTTTTCAGAAAAATACCGGCGCCTGGCGTTTGCCCATGCCATGAACATCGAGAGGGTCATCGACAAGGTGCTGCGGGGCGATTATTTCCGCCTGGCCCAGCCGTTTTTCGGGTATGGGGAATACACGGATATCACGATTTCTCCCCGGCCCTATGACGTGGAAAAAGTACAATCGCTTATGACTTTACAGGGATGGCACCGGGGAGAGGACGGGATCTGGTCCAGGGACGGGCAGCGGTTTTCCGTCACGGTCACCTACGGGTATGACGATCATATGCCTCAGCTGGTGGTGCTCAAGGAAGAGGCCCGCAAGGCCGGCATCGAACTGCGGCTGGAAAAACTGGACCCGTCCGCCATGTTCAAGAAATTTCTGGAAAAACAGCATGATGTGGCCTGGATGGGATGGAGTACGGGCATGCGGCCGTCCTACTGGCAGGGATGGCATTCGGACAATGCCCACAAACCCCAGACCAACAATATCACCAATACCGATGATCCAAAACTGGATGCCCTGATCGATCAGTACCGGGAAAGCCTGGATGAAACTGAACGGATCCGGCTGTCCAGAGAGATACAGAACAAAATCCATGAGGTGTGTGCGTATGTACCCACGTTCATGGTGCCGTATGTAAGGATCGCTTACTGGCGGTGGCTCAAGCTGCCTGATTTTCATGGCACCCGCATGTCCGACAACCTGTTTGACCCGTTTTCGTCCACGGTGGGGGGGCTTTTCTGGCTGGATCCGGCAATTTATGATGACACCGTTTCCAACATGAAACAGGGAATCGTCCTGCCGCCGGTCACCATCACAGATACCCGGTTCAAGGTGACAGGAGACCCGCTGTGAAGAAAAACGCCGTTTTACAAATCAGAGATCTGGTTGTGGAGTTTGATACGGAACACGGCCGGGTCCGGGCGGTGGACCATGTCGATTTTGACCTGGAAAAAGGCCGTATTCTGGGCATTGCCGGCGAATCGGGATGTGGTAAGAGCGTGACCGCCTTGAGTATCATAAGGCTTTTGCCCAAACCGGTGTCACGGGTTGCCCAGGGACAAATTCTGTTTCAGGGGCAGGATCTGTTGACCCTGCCGGTTCATGAGATGCAGCGCATCCGGGGCCAAAAAATCGCCATGATATTTCAGGAGCCCATGACCGCGCTGAATCCGGTGCACACGGCCGGCAGACAGATGAAAGAGGTGTTTTCACTGCATTTTACCGGTATGAGCTCCGCCGACAGACACGCCAGATCCATGGAAATGCTCGAACGCGTCGGTATTCCCGATCCGGGACGCGTGATGAACAAGTATCCGCATCAGCTTTCCGGCGGGATCCGTCAGCGGGTGATGATTGCCATGGCCCTGAGCTGCGAGCCGGATATCCTGATTGCCGATGAACCCACCACGGCCCTGGATGTGACCATTCAGGCCCAGATTCTGGACCTGATCAAGGACCTGCAGAAAAGTTCCGGCATGTCCATTGTACTCATCACCCATGATTTGGGGGTGATTGCGGAAAACTGCGATCATGTGGCAGTGATGTATGCCGGACAGATTGTCGAGACAGCCGATGTCCGCGGGCTGTTCAAACATCCGCTTCATCCTTATACCCGGGGATTGCTTGTGTCGATTCCTTCTTTGGCCAGACACAGCAAAACCCGGCTGCCCACCATTGAGGGCAGTGTGCCGGATCTGTCCCATATGCCTGAGGGGTGCCGGTTTGCAGACCGGTGTCCGGATGTTATCGATTTATGCCGGAACCAGGCGCCGCTGCTGAAATCCGTTGGAAAGGGCCGGAGAGCCGCCTGTCATTTAATTCCCGTTGATCCTGATCAAAAAAACAACTGAATATAAAAAAATCCTTGATTTTTGGGAAAAACCGAATAATATACAGTCAAAGCCGTTATAGTAAAGGCTTTGCAGTTTCGTTCTAAAGGCAAGACCCGTTCATTCCAATGGCTCGACCTGAAGTTTGAAACTACCCCCGAATTTTTTTACCTAAAGTAAGGAGAACGTCGTAATGGCAAATGGGATTGTAAAATGGTTTAATGATGCAAAAGGGTATGGATTTATCGAACAGGAAGACGGGCCTGATGTTTTTGTGCATCACACAGGTATCACCTCTACCGGTTTTCGATCATTGAACGAGGGAGATCGTGTGACCTTTGATGTTGAAGACGGCCAGAAAGGTCCGGCCGCGGTCAACGTTGTCGTAGAATAATAGTTGATTTGAATTTTAAAAGGGTTTTGCACGGCAAGATGGTGTAAAACCCTTTTGTTTTACCCCGGTATCGGAGGATGGCATGGCAATCCTGGAAGTCAGCCGGCTTAAAAAGTATTTTCCCGTGCTGGGGGGGGTGTTTCTCAGGCGTATCGGCTGGGTTCATGCGGTGGACGATGTCTCTTTTTGTGTGGAAAAAGGGGAGACATTCGGTCTGGTGGGTGAATCCGGATGCGGAAAAACCACGCTGGGAAGATGCATCATGGGCCTGTATGCGCCCACCGAAGGGTCCATTAAAGTCCGGGAACGATCCCTGTCGAATCTGACGGCGTCTCAAAAAAAAAATCTGGCCTCCTTTCTTCAGATGATCTTTCAGGATCCGTTTGAATCATTGGATCCCAGGCAGACGATTCAGCAGATCCTGGAAGAAAAATACAAAATTCACGGGTATGCCCCGGCAGGTCTGTCCAAAGAAATTCAACAGCTTGTGTCCCGGGTCGGTCTTTCCTCAGACAGCCTGTCCAGATACCCCCATGAATTTTCAGGGGGCCAGCGTCAGCGCATCGGCATTGCAAGGGCCGTGAGCATGAATCCGGAGATCATCATCTGTGATGAGCCGGTGTCCGCCCTGGATGTGTCTGTACAGTCCAAAATATTGAATCTGCTGCTGGATCTGCAGCAGAGCCTGGGACTGACGTATGTGTTCATCTCCCATGACCTGTCCGTGGTCCGGCATATGTCCGACAAGATCGGGGTGATGTATCTGGGGCAGATCGTGGAAATGGCGGATGCCGGGGATATTTATGACCGTGCCCGGCATCCCTATACAAGGGCGTTGCTGTCCGCGGTGCCGGTGCCGGACCCGGATGCTGACAGGCGGCGGACGATTCTTACCGGTGAGGTGCCGTCCGTGGAAAATCCCCCTTCAGGGTGCCGGTTTCACACCCGCTGTCCTTATGTGGCGGACATTTGCCGCAAAAAAGCACCGCCGCTGATTGCCAAAGACGATGAGAGCGGTCATGTGGCGGCCTGCCATTTTTTTTAACCAATGGTTTGTCCGCGTCTGCCCGGTATCTGTAAAAAAGTGGGCGGATCTGCCCGGCTTTGGTGTTGCGCAAAAGACCCTGCAATGATAATCTTCCGACTTTGGTGAACAGCCATGACAGATGGTCTTTGGAATTGGCGGTATCACCCGGCGGCAAAAAATGGCTAACAAACACGTAATGTTATGAAAAAGAGGAACGACCCATGACAAAAAAACTCCTTATATGGCTCACGGGAATCTGTATTTTAGGATCAGCGGGATGGGTGTCGTCAGACCAGGAAATTGTGGATCGAATCGTTGCGGTTGTCAATGACGACATCATTACCTTATCACAGCTTCACCAGGCGGTTCAGCCTTACCTGAAGCAGGTGGCGTCATCCCAGAGATCAGAAACGGAAAAGAAACAGATGGTTGAATCCATTGAAAAGGAGATGCTCAATACCCTGATCGACCGGACCCTTACCAGGCAGGAGGCGGCCCGTCAACAGATTTCGGTTTCCGATGCCGATGTCCAGTCCGCCATCGACAATTTCAAGCGGGAGAACGGTCTGGATCAGGAAGCGTTTGAAAAAGGCCTTGAATCCGAAGGACTGTCTCTGGAAGAATACCGGGAACGGGTCCGGGAGGATATGATGCAGTCGTTACTGATCAACCGGGTGATAAGGTCCCGGATTATTGTCACCCAGACGGAGATCGAAAGCTATTATCAAGCCCATCCGGAAAAATTCAGGGGTGAGGAAAAATATCATCTCCGCAACATTCTTGCGGCTTCGGAATCAGAAGCAGAACAGGTGCTGTCCAGACTTGATCAGGGCCTTTCCTTTTCTGAAGCGGCCCGGCAGTTTTCATCGGCACCCAATGCCGCTGAAGGCGGAGACCTGGGTGAATTTGACATCCACACCTTCAGCGACGCCATCAAGGCGGCGGTGCAGCCGTTGAAAAAAGGGGAATACTCCCGGATGATTTCCACCAATCAGGGCTTTCAGATCATTTATGTGGAAGATATCATCCAAACCGGTGGAAAGACTTTGGAGCAGGCCGGCGAAGAAATCCAGGAGGTGCTGTACCGGGAACAGGCAGAAGAAAAATTTGCCCGGTGGATCGAATCTTTGAAAAAAAATGCCCATATCAGGATCATGCTGTAAAACACATGCTGGATTTCAAGACAGATGCGATTCTTCTGCGCCGGATCGAATACGGGGATCATGATTTTATCATCACCTTTATGACAAAGGACAGAGGCAAGATCACCGTGATGGCCAAAAATGCCAAAAAAAGCGTAAAACGCTTTTCCGGTTCCCTGGATCTGTTTTCATTCAACCACATTCAGTGCCGTCACCACCAAAAAAACAAGGATGCGTTGCTGACCCTGGTGCAGACCGATCTGGAAAACGGATTTGCCAACATCCGGTATGATGTGTATAAGACCGCGTATGCCAGTTACTGGGCGGAAATGGTCTACCTGTGGCTGGAAGAGGGCAAATCCCAGCCCGACGTGTATGACCTGCTGCTGTTTTCACTGGACTTGCTGGACCGGTCTGATATGTCCAAAGAGGTGGTGAGCCTGCTGTTTCAGATCCGGTTCATGAGTATTTCCGGATTCTCCCCCAATATCGAAAGATGCGGGATCTGCCAGAATCATCTGGATAATATCCCGGCAAAGATGCTGCGGTTCGATTTCAGGGAGGGAAAAATCGTGTGCCCCGGGTGTTGCGTGAACGGTTCCGGATACGGTCTGGATGTTTCCAAGGGGACGTTGAAACAGCTGTTCTGGATGAACAATACCGATGTGGAAAAAGCGGACCGTATCCGTTTTTCCAGCTTTGCCGTCAGAGAAGGACAAATACTGCTGGAATCTTTTATCGCTTTTCACATGGCCCGGGAGTTCAAAACATTGACATTCTTAAAACGACTGAGAAACGAATCATGGACCTGAGCGGTATCCTGGAAGATAAACCGGTCAAGGTGTCTGTTCCCTGCCGGGTGGATTTTGGCGGTACCCTGGATATTTCCACTTTTTACCTGCCCCTGGCCCATCTCAACCCGGCCGGGTTCAATATGGCCATGGATCTGCGGACAAAGGTGACATTGACCCCGTATCGCAAGGGCCGGGTCAAGGTGTCATCCAAAGGATTCGACACTGCGGAATTCGAACAGGGAACGGCCCCGTTCGATCATCCCATGGGGTTGATGTTTGCCTGTGCCCAGTATGTCAATGCCCATGGGGTGCATATTGACATCGATTCCGCATCTCCGCCCCGAAGCGCCCTGGGGGGCTCTTCTTGTGCGGCGGTGGCCATTCTGGCCGGGCTTCATGCGGCCCTGGGCAAACCGGTGGCGCCGGCACAGATCGCCTGGCTGGCCCATTATATTGAATCCAGTGTGGCCGGGGTTCCCTGCGGGGTGCAGGACCAGGCGGCCGCCGCGTTCGGCGGCGCCCACCTGTGGGCGTGGAAAATGGGGGATTGCGCGCCGGTGTTCGAGCGGTTTCCCGTATTTGACACGGATGCCGACCGCCGGAATTTCGCCCCCCATATGCGGGTGGCGTACTGTGGCATACCCCATGTGTCAAAAGATATCAACAGCCGATGGGTTAAAGCGTTTGTACAGGGAAAAAACCGGAGCATTTTTGCACAGATTATAGAACTGACCCGGGCATTTTACACCGCCATTCGAAACAACGCCTATGCTGAGGCAGCAGAACTGATGATCCGCGAAACCCGCCTTCGTCTGGACATGACGCCGGATGTGCTGGATGACACCGGAAAAAAACTGTTTGACGCCGCCTGTGACCTTCACTGCGGGGCCCGGTTCACAGGCGCCGGGGGCGGGGGATGTCTGTGGGCTGTGGGCGGGCAAAAAGAGATCGTTTGCCTGACGCAATCCTGGCAGTCCATCCTGGAGACGGTTCCGGATGCCGAACTGCTCAATACCTGTATCGATCCAGAGGGAATTTTGCTTTTATGAGTCGGACAGGATACGGATGTCATTAAGAAATGAGAAATATATGAATAAAGGAGAAACTATATGCCGGGTTATGACCCTGAGAAAGATAAAAAGATCAAGGAATGGAAAAATGAGGAGACCGGGCTGCTGGTCTCCATCCAGCAGTATGGAGACGGCGAGCCCAAACTTCAGATCGGCCCCAGGATCCTGAAAAAAAAAGACGGCACGGACCGGGCCCCGTCCAAAGCCGGCCGGCTGTCTGTGGAAGATGTCATGTGGCTGTATGATATTATCGATGAGGTAAAGGATGAGTTGTCCGGCATGGTTGGACCTGAGTGAAGAATCCCTGGTGCCGCCGTTAGGGACCCGGCAGGCCCCTTCGCTGGGGCCGGTAGCGGTCATGGTATCCACAGCCTCGGATTTGAAACTGATTCAGCCGATGCTGGAGGGAACACACGATCAGACAGTGCCGTTTTTCGTCAGCCGGCTGATCAAAGATTCTCAGGGGATCAGCGTGGCCGGACCGTTTGTGGGGTCTCCTTATGCCGTCATGATGATGGAATCCCTTGTGGCCAAAGGGGCCAGACAGATCCTGATTCTGGGATGGTGCGGCAGCCTGCGGGCGGATATTCAGGCCGGAGATTTGATCGTTCCGGATTTGGCACTGGTGGATGAGGGCACGTCCAGGCATTACGCATCCCTGGATCCGGTTACTCCCAAAGTGGCCTGCACCGGGAATTTTGGTGAAAAACTGGCCGGATATCTCGCAAACCGGGGGCTGTCCTGTGTTCAAGGCCCGGTATGGACCACGGATGCCATTTACCGGGAAACGCCTAAAAAGATCGCCTGGTTCAAAAAACTGGGGGCGGTTGCCGTGGAAATGGAGGTTTCCGCCTTGTTTTCCGTCGCCGCATACCGCCACGTGGATGCGGCGGCCCTGCTGGTGGTGTCCGACAGTCTGGCCGCCGGAAACTGGGATCCCGGATTTCGTCGGTCCCGGTTCAAGGCTGCCCGGCAGGCGGCTTGTGAAGCGATTCTGGGATTTGCACGACATCTGGCAGAAACCGTATCTTCGCCTGTACAGGGATAAGACTAAACTGAGAGGCCGGTGATGGAACCACGCATTAAAGATCGGGTCAGACAGCTTCAACAGATGTTGAACGATCATAATTATTATTACCATGTGCTGGATGATCCCAAAATTTCCGATGCTGAATATGACCGGCTCATGCAGGAACTCATCGAGCTGGAAACAGCCCATCCTGAGCTCAAGACCCCGGATTCCCCCACCCAGCGGGTGGGAGGAGCGCCATTGCCGGCATTCGACCATGCGGCACACACCATTCCCATGCTCAGCCTGGACAATGCCTTTTCCGATCAGGAGATCCTGGCGTTTCATGACCGGATTCTGAAAAACACCGGAAGTGAAGATGTTTTGTATACGGCCGAGCCCAAACTGGACGGAGTGGCCATCGAGCTGCGGTATGAAAACGGGGTCCTGGTTCAGGCCGTGACCCGGGGGGACGGGTTTGTGGGAGAAGTGATCACGGACAATGTGCGCACCATCCGGTCGGTGCCCCTGGGATTGCGGGCAGATGCGGTACCCTGTCCGGACCTGCTGGAGGTCCGGGGAGAGGTGTTCATCTCCCGGGCCGGATTCCAGGATCTGAACCGTCAGCGGGAGACCCGGGGAGAGCCGGTGTTTGCCAACCCCAGAAATGCCGCGGCCGGATCGCTTCGGCAGCTGGATTCCGCGGTCACCGCGTCCCGTCCCCTGGATCTGTTTGTTTACGGCCGGGGTCAGGTTGAAGGACTGACATTCGATTCCCAGTCCGGGTTTCTGGATGCCCTGACCACATTGGGGTTTCCAGTGAATCCGCTGGTGAAAAAACAGATTACCATCGCGCAGGCCCTGGCATTTTACCGGGAACTGATAGCGTTGCGGCCGGACCTGCCTTATGAGATCGACGGCATGGTGATCAAGGTGAATCGCGTGGATTTGCAGCAGCGGCTGGGCGAAAAGATAAAAAGTCCGCGATGGGCCATTGCCTGTAAGTTTGCGGCAGTGGAAAAAACCACCCGGATCAGGGATATTGTGGTCCAGGTGGGGCGCACCGGTACCCTGACCCCGGTGGCGGTGCTGGAACCGGTGCAGGTGGGCGGGGTGACCGTGTCCCGGGCCACATTGCACAATATGGATGAGATCCGGAAAAAGGACATCCGTATCGGAGACAACGCCCTGATCACCCGGGCCGGGGATGTGATTCCCAAGGTGGTGGCCATTCTGCCGGCCGACCGCACCGGCACGGAACAGATGTTTGACATGCCTGCGTACTGTCCGGTGTGCCGCTCTCTGGCCCAGCGCCTGGAAGGGGAGGCGGCAGTGAAATGCATCAACGCGGCCTGTCCGGCCCAGCGCAAGGAACGCATCCGTCATTTTGCCTCCAAAAAAGGATTCGACATCGAAGGACTGGGAAAAAAACTGGTGGAACAACTGGTGGACGAAGGGCTGCTCACCTCATTTGCCGATCTGTTCGTCCTGAAAAAACAACAGCTGATTCCTCTGGACCGGATGGCGGAAAAATCTGCCCATAACCTGATCACAGCCATTGACAACGCCCGGCGGATTCCTTTGCACCGGCTTGTTTTTGCTTTGGGCATCGACCACACCGGTGAACACGCGGCCCGGGTTCTGGCCCAAAATTTTTCCACCCTGGATGATCTCATGGCCGCCTCCAGAGAAGACCTGGAAGCGATTCACGGCATGGGATCCATCACAGCCGACGCAGTTGCCGGATTTTTTGCCAGTCCTGAAAACCGGGCCTTGATCACTCAGCTCAAAGACAGCCGGGTGACGATTTTCAACCCCCTTGCGAAACAGGAAGAAAAAACAGATCACGTATTTGCCGGTAAAACCCTGGTGCTCACCGGCACCCTGGCCGCCATGACCCGGACCGAAGCCAAAACAAAGCTGCTGGCCTTAGGCGCCAAAGTCACCGGCAGTGTGTCAAAAAACACCGATTATCTGGTGGCGGGAAAAGAGGCGGGTTCCAAACTGGCCAGGGCAGAGGATCTGGGCGTCCCGGTGCTGGATGAAGTTCAGTTTCTGGGAGATGCCGCAACCGAGGAAAGAGGGGCAAATTCAACAAAGGTTTTGCAAAAAATCAGGTGAAAATGGTATGAAGGGCTGTGAACACCAATCATGGAGAATAACAGACACATGGGCCTGAACAAGATTACCAAACCAGAGTCATTGGCAAAACAAGTCCAAAAAATGTTGCGGCAGTCTATTTTACAAAATGAACTGATCCCCAATGTCATCTATAATGAAAAAAGTATTGCCCGGGATCTGGGGATTTCCCGAACCCCTGTCAGAGAGGCGCTGCTCGAACTGTCTTCCAAACGTCTGGTAAAATTTCTGCCCCAGAAAGGGGTGGTGATCAATAATTTTACCCTTCAGGATATTGATGATGCGTTTGAAATTCGGACAGCACTGGAGGTGTTTTCCGTCCAGAAACTGTGCCTGAACGCCAATGACCTGGATACCGCATACCTGGAAAAATGTCTGACAGACCAGAAAAATGCCGTGGCATCAAACGATGAAATAAAATTCATGGAAGCAGACAGAAATTTTCATATTGGATTCACCCGGCTGACAAGAAACAATTATCTGATCGACATGATGGGAGGACATCCGGGATATCATGCATCTGATGGGATTCAAAGCGCTGGGTATCACCGGCAGAATGCAGGCAGTGGTCAAAGAGCATGAAAAAATTCTGACCGCTGTGCAGCACAAAAATATGTCACTGGCCATGGACCAGATGCGCCTGCATCTGGAAAACAGCCGGGATGCGGTAAAAACAGTCTATGAAGGGGCACAGATTCCGGTCTGATCTCTTGCATTATTTCTGAAACAGAAGCCTGCACAACAAATGAAAAAATGTGATTTTGGGTCTTGACTTCATATTTTATGTGATATATCACATACACAATACGCAATTACACATATTGCATAATTTTGACCCTTAATTGGAATATATGTGCATGGGGCTGACCAAAATCAGGAAAATCTGAACCGCTGGCAAAAACCGCCCTCAAGGCATGGCGCCGTTTCCACTCTCACCAATGAACTCTACCACAGATGTAGTGTACAATGAAAAAAGCCTGGCAAAAGATCTGGCATTTCCCGTACTCCTGTCAGAGAGGCCCTGCTGGAACTCTCCGTCAAAAAGGTCGATAAAATCTCCGCCCCAGAAAGGGTGGTCATCAATAGTTTTTCCGACAAGGAGATCGAGGATGTGATTGAGATCCGGACGGCGCTGGAGGTATTTTCTATTAAAAAAGCCTGCATCAACCATAAAACCCTGGATATCTCTGGGCTGAACAATTTCTTCAAGGCCCAGAAAGATGCGGCACAGGAAAAAAATGCAGTGGCATTCATGGAGGCGGACCGCAATTTTCATATCATGTTTACCCGGCTGACAAAAAATGCATATCTCATGGAGATGATGCAGGATATCAGAGATATCATGCACCTGATGGGGTTCAAGGCCCTGGATCCAGAACAAGTCGTATGCAGGAGGTGATTACAGAGCATGATGCCATACTGGAGGCAGTACATAAAAGGACAGGTGACAGATGCCATGCAGTTGATGGATAACTCATCTTGGAATACAGCAAACTGGCTGTCAAACAAAGCAAACAGGAGGAAAAAATCAATGGCGAAACCGGAAATTGAATTTACAGACTATGATACCCACTATAAATGGAAAGATGTGGAGGGGCGATACCTTGGGCATCAAGGAGAAAATATTGAGCTTATGACCCGGATACCGGGGATTATACCCGCATGCTCAGAGTTTCCCCGGGCATCGAGACCGCTGACACCCTGGTGCATGATTTCTGGGAAGAGGTGCTGCTGGTGGAAGGATCTCTTTATGATATCGCCAAAAAAGAAACCTATCTGCCGGGCTATTATGCCTGCCGCCCGCCCGGAATGACCCATGGCCCCTATAGGATTCCCCAGGGATGTGTCACGTTTGAAATCAGATATCACAAAAAATAAACAGGGGTGCAATGTGGATATACAGTTATTTCTTGAAAAGGATAAACAAACAGACTCCGGTGGATTTTCATGTGGACCGCATGGTTAATGCCGGGTTCACCGGCAGGGACCAGGCAGAGGTGCGGCATCATCTGGATGAGCTGTCTGCCAAAGGCATCCCGGTGCCGGATGAAACCCCGCTGATCTATCCGGTTATACCCGGCACCCTGACCTGTGATGAAAAATTGTAGTGTACGGGCAGCAGACATCCGGAGAGATCGAGTTTGTGCTGTTTGTAAAAAATGAGGACGAAATCTATGTAGGCATCGGCAGTGATCACACAGACAGGAAACTGGAGGAAACCGACATCCCCCGGGCCAAGCAGATCTGCCCCAATATTGTTTCACCGGTTGTCTGGGATTTACAGGATGTGTCAGACCACTGGGACGATCTGGTCATGGCCTGTACGGTGGAAAAAGGGGGAGAAGATATCCTGTACCAGAAAGGCGCTGTCGGTCTGTTGATGTCCCCGGCTGAACTGCTGGCATTTGTCGGAAAAAAAGTGACCGGGCCGTTGACAAACATGGCCATTTTTTCCGGCACCGTGAAAATGCAAACCCCGGAATTTGTGTTTGCAGACCGGTTTGCCGGCAGCCTGACCGACCCGGTTCTGGACAGAAAACTGTCGTTTGCCTACAGCATCCATCCGATGGCATGATATAATCTGATGGGTGGGTGCGGTTTGGCAAAGACAATGACAAGGAGATGATATTTCATGAAAATTGCCGCTATCCAGCTTTCCGTGATTGAAAACGATCCGGCAGCCACCTTTGACAAGGCCCGGCATGCCATTGGCCAGTGCCGTGATGCCGATCTGGTGATGCTGCCGGAAATCTGGCAGACCGGTTTCATGCGGTTTGACCGGTATGTGCCTGATGCCCAGACCATGGACGGCCCGTTTGTAGAGAATTTGGGGAAACTGGCCAGAGAATATCAGATCTATCTGCACACCGGCAGTTTTGTGGAAAAAGACAAAGACCATTACTACAACACCAGTGTGCTGTTTTCTCCGGATGGGGCTGTTCTGGCCACGTACCGGAAAATTCATCTGTTCGGTTACAATTCAAAGGAGACACAGATTCTGACCCCAGGGCAGACCCCGGTGGTGGTGGAAACCCCGTTTGGCAGAATGGGCATGGCCACCTGCTTTGACCTGCGGTTCCCGGAGCTGTTCCGGGCCATGGTGGACCAGGGAGCAGACCATGTTTCTGGTATGTTCCGCCTGGCCCTATCCCCGGCTGCCTGCCTGGACCATGCTCAACCGGGTCCGTGCCCTGGAAAATCAGTGCTTTCTGGTCTGTGCCAACAGCTGCGGTATGAATAGCGGCAGCCAGTTTGTCGGTCACAGCATGTTGGTGGATCCCTGGGGTACGATTCTGGCCGGGGCCGGGGATGAAGAAGCCATTGTTCAAGCGGTCATCGACCCTGACAAAACCGATGCCGCCCGGAAAACCTTTCCCGGACTTGCCGGCAGAAAACCGTTTTTAAACCCGGGCATGACCCGCGCATGAAAGCTGTTAGCCATTAGCTGTTAGCGTTTAGCCGTCAAGGCATTCGCGTTAACACGTAACACTTTCATAAAATCAAATATAAGGACAAACATCATGGCTGATACACGTGTAAATTTTTGCGGCGTACCATTCAAAAATCCTTTGGCAGCTGCATCTGCCGAGCCCACCCTCAATGCCGCCAACATGAAAAAATGCATCGATGCCGGGGCCGGGGCAGTGATCGCCAAAACCATGACCGATTCGCCTGCCATGCGCGAATTGACCCAGCGGGCCAAATGGCGTTTTCTCAATGCAAAACATGAAGTCTGTCACGGCAAGGTCCCCCGAAGCTTCAGTCTTTACAGCCGCTCGGGCCTGGCGTTGGAACCGCCTGAAGATTTCATGAAGGAGATCACCGAAACCGTGGCCTATGCCGGTCAGCACGGATGCCCAGGTCATAGGCTCCATCGCCTCCACCAACCTGGACGGCTGGGTGGACCTGGGAAAACAGATGGAGGATGGCGGGGTCCCGCTGATCGAGCTGAATTTCGGGTGCCCGCATCCCAAGCTGATGCCCGGGGTGAGAACCGGCATGAACGTGGGACAGGATTTTGATTATGGGTGTGAAATCACCCAAAAGGTGGCAGATGCGGTGAAGGTGCCCATTATTATCAAGGTCACCCCCCAGGTGACGGACCTGGTGCCGTTTTCAGACATGCTCCACAAAGCCGGGGCCCAGGCCGTGACCCTCACCAACCGGTTCATCGGGTTTGTCCCGGATATCGAGACCGGCAAGCCGTTGATTTACGGCAAGGCCGGTGTGGGCGGACCCTGGACCAAACCCTTGACCCTGCGGTGGATCAACGAGGTCAGGTGTGCGCTGGGGGACAAACTGCACATCACCGGCACCAACGGGGCCTATGACTGGCGGGATGTGGTCATGTTCATCATGAGCGGTGCCCATATTGTTCAGATGTGCTCAGCGGTCATGTGTTACGGGTATGACTGGTTGACCAAACAGGTCACGGGTCTGGAAGCATTCATGGATGAAAAGGATATGCATCCATTGACCAGATGCTGGGAATTGCTACGGATGCGTGCATGGAGTACGGGGATATGCCCCATGAAAAAGCCGCTGTGGACAAAGAAAAATGCATCAACTGCGGCATGTGCCTGAAGGCGTGTTTTGCCGATGCCATGCAGCAGGGGATGAAACCGTGTACGTGAAAGAAGAAAACTGCGTGGGATGCGGCGGATGCCTGTCCGTATGCCCGGTCACGGGAACCATTGAAATGAAGCAGGTTTGATCATGTAAAAATACTACCATAAAGTGCCACCATAAGGGATGGTACACCATAAACTTCAAACATTTATAAGGAGCAAAAAATGGACGGGAACATGACGGTGAATGAAAGCACCGGCACAGAAACCGGTTTTCAATGGAAGAACATGGAATGGCTTGTTTTTCTGATCAGCGGAGGGTTTTTACTTCTGTTTGGTGATTGCCATCCTTATCAACAGTGAATTCGTATCCGGCCAGGTCAACAAATATTTTCGGCCTGTCCTGCACCTATTTGCGGGGCGTACTGGCAGTGGCTGCTGTTTTTCAACTTTCTCATTGCCATGGGGCTGGCGGTTTCCAGGTACGGGCGTGTCAGGCTGGGAAACATCGACGCCCCGGAGATGAGCACTTTCCGCTGGATCTCCATCATCATGTGTACCCTGCCTGGCCGGAGGCGGGGTGTTCTGGTCGCGTGGCCGAGCCCATGTATTATTTTTTAACCACGCCGCCGGTGTTTGACGGAGTGGAATCCGCTACCAGAGGCGGCGGTGGTGCCGGCCATGGAGCAGAGCTTCCTGCACTGGGGGTTTCTTGCCTGGGTCATCCTAGGCACCCTGGGGCTGTGGTACTCATGTATGTGCATTACCACAAAGGCCATCCCTCCAGGCCGGGCACTTCCTGTATCCGGTGTTCGGGGAAAAAATTATGAAGAACCGGCTGGGCCAGGTGGCGGAAGGATGTTCCATTTTGGCGGTGGCCGCCGGCACCATCGGTCCCATCGGTTTTCTGGGCCTGCAGATCAGTTACGCCCTGAACCAGATATTCGGTATCCCGGATGCCTATATCACCCAGCTGGCCATCATCATCGCCCTGGTCATAGTGTATACGCATCTCCGCTGTCACCGGCCTGCACAGAGGCATCCGAGCTGCTGAGCCGGGTCAATGTCCTGCTCACCGTTGCCCTGGTGGCGTTGATTCTTCTCATCGGTCCTGGCGGGTTTATTATCGACACCTTTACCCAGTCCATGGGGGCTTATATCAAGGATTTTACCGTGCTCAGCCTTTTCCGGGGTGATACCGGATGGCTGTCCTGGTGGACCGTGTTTTTCTGGGGCTGGTTTCTGGGGTACGGCCCGCTGATGGCCGTGCTGGTGGCCCGGATCTCCCGGGGCAGAACCATCCGCCAGATCATGCTGGCAGTGGGGGTGATCGCACCTCTGGCCACCCATTTCTGGTTCACCATCCTGGGGGGAACCGGGATTTTCTTTGAAATGAACAACCCCGGCGTGATTTCCGGACCGCTCAATGATGCCGGACTTCCGGCCGCCCTTCTGGCCGTGGTGGGGCAGCTGCCCATGGCAGGCCTGCTCATTCCGGTGTTTCTGGTGCTGATTTTCATCTTTCTGGCCACCACCGGTGACTCCATGTCCCTGTCCATTGCCATCTGTGTCACCGGCCAGGATGATCCCCCCAAGAGATGCGGGTGTTCTGGGCCATCGTCGATGGGAGCTGTGGCAGCTATCCTCATCAAAATGGGGGCCGGCGGCATCGGCGCTCTGCAGTCATTCATCGTGATCACGGCCGTGCCTGTCGGGATTTATCATGCTGCCCACCCTCTGGGGCGGACCGCAGATGGCGAAAACCCTTTATAACGAACAGTTCAAAAATAGTATCCGGCATGACAGCAGGCGCCTGTCACAGGCGCCTGCCCAAGGAGATGAGATCATGAAAGAGAAAGAACGCCTCATCCTGGAGAAAAGGTCAATATGCAGATGATCTGGAATTCTTCAACATGGCCCACCTGGTGTTTGTGGGCAGTCCCCATGCCCATGCCAGGATTGTGTCCGTCAATACTGAAAAGGCGCTTGCCCTGTCCCGGGGTGATCACGGTGATCACCGGCAAGGAGGTGGCGGCCCATACCCGGTCCTCTGGCCCGGTGCAGGCCAATTTCACCGCCAAAGGATGGACCTGGCGCCTGGCAGATGTGTACGCCATACCCGCTGACAAGGTGCGATGGCACGGGGAGCCGGTAGCTGCGGTGGTGGCGGAAGACGAAGAAACCGCCAGACTGGCCGCCGACCTGGTGGCGGTGGATCTATCGGACACCCTGCCCGTTGCCGGTGATGTTCTTACGGCACTGGAACCCGGGGCTCCCAAGGTGTATGATGACTGGGAGGACAACAAACAGGTACATCTGGTTTTTGATTTCGGAGATCCGGACAAGGCCTTTGAGATGGCAGACCAGGTGCTTCCGGTCACCAACCGGGAAGGCCGGGTCACAGGCCTGCCCATCGAGCCCCGGGGTGTGCTGGGGGTGTATGACACAAAAAATGACACCCTGGAGATGTGGGATCGTTTCAGACCCCGTTTTTGTCCCGGCACAACATTGCCGCCACCCTGGGAGTGCCTGAGGCCAAGGTGAAAATCAATGCCGTGGATATCGGCGGGGCATTCGGCCTGAAAATCCATGCCTGGAAGGAAAATGTGGTGGCCCTGGCCTCAAAGCTCACCGGCCGGCCAGGTGAAATGGATGGAGCCCCACCGGGATTTTGTGGCCACCGGTCCCCACCAGCGGGATGTGTTCTGGGACGGAAAGATCGCCTTTAAAAACGACGGAACCCTGCTGGGGCTCAAGGCTAAAGTGTATCCATGATCTGGGAGTGGAAAGCACCAACAAGGGGATTGCGGCCCTAAGCATCTTCCCGGCCTGCTCCTCGCCCACCAACATGTACAAGTGGATCGGCATGCATGTGGAAGGCATCGGCACGGTGACCAACAAGTCGTTTTACTGCGCCTACCGGGGCTATGGCAAGGACAAGGGCATCAAGTTCATCGAGGCGGCCATCAACCAGGTGGCAAAAAAACTGCACATGACACCCGGAAGCGATCCGGATGAAACATTTTATCCAGCCCCGACTGAACTTCCCTATCACCAGATCAACAACTATGTCCTGGACAGCGGGGATTATCCGGCCGTGCTCTAACAAAGGCACATGGAAATGGCGGATCTGGAGTTTTACCGGAAACGCAAAAGAGCTGGCCGGCACAGGGGCGGTACCTGGGCATCGGCCTGGTCACCGCCATCGAGCCGGCCGGGGTGGCAGTGCCCAACTGCCAGATGGGGGGCATCACCGAAGCCCGGGTCGCTGATCAACACCGGACGGCAGTGTGGAGGTGCACAGTGACAGAACTGAAATAGGGCAGGGCGCGGAAATCTCCCATGCCACTATTGTGGCGGATATCTTGGGAATGGACCCGGCCATGATCCATGTGAAAAGAGTGACCTCCGATTTTATCGGTCAGGGACCTCTGTCCAGCAGAGGAGCGGTGTATCCTGCCAGTGCCGTGGCCAAGGCAGCCAAGTTGCTGCGTCAAAAAGTGGTGCACTGTGCAGCCTCTCTGATGAAAATTCCTGCGGACCAGGTGGTGCTGGAAAAAGGATTTATCTATTCGGCCGATGCACCGGATAAAAAGATCTCCTATGCACAGTTTGCCGAAAAGGTGTTTTTCTTTCCCGGCCCCAGGGGGTTGGATCCTGAGATGTTAAAGGCCCATGACCACCTGCTGGATGTCACCACCACCTGGTACAGCCCCACCACCCCGGAAAGCGGATCTGCCTATACCTCTTTTTGCGTGTCTGCGGATATCGCCGTGGTGGATGGTGGACATAGAGACCGGTGTGACACAGATTGTGAAATATGTGCATGTGCATGATGCAGGCACCATCATCAATGCCCAGGTGGTGGACGGTCAGATCCATGGCGGAATTGTCCAGGGCATTGGAGAAGCCCTTTACGAGGGGCTCAATTATGATGAAAACGGGCAGTTGATGAACACCTCGTTTTCCAATCATTTGATTCCCACGGCCGTGGAGGCACCGGATATCGAGATCGCCCACCTGGAAACCCCGTCTCCGTTTTCCGAAACCGGTGCCAAAGGCATGGGCGAGGCCCCGATTATCGGCAGCAAGGCAGTGATCCTGGATGCCATTGAAGATGCGTTGTCGGATTTTGGCATCCGGGTCATGATGCGCCGGCCACACCGGAAAAGGTGAGAAAATGGATCAGACAGGCCACAGCGCAAAATTTGGAGACATCATTGAAAAACCGGATGGACCTGTCTTGAAAAAATATTTTATGCAGTCGACCCATGGACAGGGAGATCAGAACCCATGAAAATGCCATTGACATTTGTGTTAAACAATCAGCAGACAACCCTTGAGATAGATGCCCGCCAGACACTTCTGGAAGTGCTGAGAAACCATGGGGGCATGACCAGTGTCCACCGCAGCTGTGAAGAAGGGGAATGCGGGGCCTGCACTGTGCTCCTCAATGAAAAACCGGTGAACGCCTGCCTGGTGCTGGCTGCATCGATACAGGGGGCAGCTGTGATGACCTCGGAAGGCTTGGTGAAAAACGGAAAACCCCATCCTTTGATGAAGGCGTTCACCGATGAACTGGGCCTCCAGTGCGGTTTCTGCACCCCGGGGATACTCATGAACGCCTATGCCCTTATCAACCGGGCAGGAGACGTCCTGCTCACCGACCAGGTCATCCGCAAAACCCTGGAGGGAAACCTGTGCCGGTGCACCGGGTATGTCAACATCATCAAATCGGTGCAGACCGCCCAGAAGGCAAAGCTTGCCGGTGACTGGTGGTAGAAACGAACCAAACAGCTGGTTTCACAAAAGGGGGAAATATGCCGGACAACAGTGCAGGAAACAATGCCATGAAAAACAGTGCCATGAAAATTTTATCGGTCCCGGGCCATGCCGGACCTGGTGTACCATTCACCCGATAGCATTACAAATCTGATGGCTCTGATGGATACCCACGGGACCAGTGCCCGGGTGGTGGCCGGGTGCACCGATTTTATTCCGTCCATCAGAACCGGACGGTGGTGCTTTGACCAGGAACTGAATCTCATTGACGTGTCAAAAATGGATGAATTGCACCAGATTGAAAAACAGGGGGATATCCTGAAAATCGGGGCTGGTGTGAATTTAACCCGTATTCTGGAATCACCCGAGGTCCAAACCCATTGCCCGGTGCTGGCACAGGCAGTGGAACAAATGGCCTCTTTGCAGGTGCGCAATACCGCCACCATGGGCGGCAACATCTGTATGGCCTCTCCGGCCGCAGATACGGTGCCGCCGCTGCTGGTGTCAGATGCCTGGGTGATGATCCAGGATGCCGATGGTGAACACAAGGTGCTGCTCACCGATTTTTTCACCGGCCCCGGCCGGTCAGTGCTGACCTCGAACCAGGTGCTCACCCATATCTGTATTCCAGTGAAAAAATCCAATGAAGCTGCCTGGTTCCAGAAAATCGGGACCCGGACTGCAGTGATTATTTCCGTTGTTTCGGCAGCTGTGCGGGTCAGTGCAACCAGCGGTATTTGTGATACCGCCAGAATTGCATTGGGATCGGTGGCCCCCACCCCGGTGCGGGTGACAACCGCAGAAGCCTTTCTGGAAGGAAAACCATTGGATGAACCGGTGATCGAAGAATGTGCCCGGCTGGCCGCCCATGCCATATCCCCGATTTCCGATCTGCGCAGCTCAAAAGAATACAGGAAAGATGTGGCCCAGACCCTGGTGAAACGGTCCATAACTGCATGCACGGAGGCCCTGAAATGAGACTGTCCATAGATTATCTGTCTGCAAAAGAAATTGACACCCTCCATGAAGCCGCCTTGAAAATGTTACAGGATGTGGGCATGCGGTTTCCTTCCCCGAAGGCCCTGGAGATTTTCGAAAAGGCCGGGGCCAAAATCCGGGACAAGGATATTGTGTGCATAGGAGAGGATCTGGTTACAAAGGCACTGGATACCACCATCAAGCGAAAAGAGCTGCGCCTTTGCGCCCTTGATCCGGACCGGGATGTGACCTTTGAAAACCATGACCCGGGCCTGGCCTGCATGACCATGGCCACCAGCGTGATCGATCCCTGGTCCGGGGAAAAGCGGTCCGCCACCATGGCGGATCTGGGCCGGCTGGTGTACCTTTCAGACCAGCTGGCGCATATCCGGGTGTCCGGCGGTCCGGTTACCCCTCAGGATGTGGACCACCGGGTGTGTGACTGGTACACCTGGGCCGGATGCATAAAAAACACCACCAAGCATATCACCGGCGGGGTCCTGGGAGAGCAGGGGGTATTGGATGCCATTGACATGGGCGCGGTGGCGGCCGGCTCCAGAGAAGCGTTTTTACAACGGCCCTTTATTTCCGGGTGGGTCCTGACCCTGCCGCCCCTGGGCATGGACCTGGAATCGTTGGAAGCCATGATGGCCATGAACCAGCACCATATTCCCATCATGCTCAGTTCGGGACCGATCCTGGGCAACACAGGGCCGGTGACCATTCCCGGCATGGTGGCCCAGGCCCATGCGGAAATTTTGGCCTGTATCACCCTGTCCCAGCTGGTGTCACCGGTTGCGCCCATTGTATACACCAGTTTTGCCAGGGGCATGAACATGCAAACCTCCAATATTTCCATGGCAGGGCCGGAGTTTGCCGTATTAAAGGTGGCCATGGCCCAGATGGGGCAGCTACCTGGATCTGCCGGTGCGGATGCCTTCCATGCTGCGGGATGCCAAAATCCTGGATGCCCAGGCCGGGTTTGAGACCGGGATGGTGGGGACCCTGACATCACTGAGGGCGGATCTCATGGACGGGATGCAGCTGGATACGGACATGGTGGTGGATTATCCTGATATGGTGTTCTGCAACGACTGCATGGCCTTTATCCGCCATGCCATGCGTGATATGCAGATCGATGCCGACACCCTTGCTTTGGATGCCATTGCCCAGGCAGGTCCCGGCGGCAATCTGCTGGCATCCAAACATACGTTTGCACATTTCAAGACCGAGCTGTGGCATTCCGACCTGTTTGACCATGACAACTGGGACAAATGGGAAACCAAAGGGGCCGGAACCATCCGGGACAAGGCATTGGAAAAGACCCTGGCCATGCTGGAAGAAGCACCGCAGATGCTTGTGACGGACAAACAGGCCGCAGCCATTGATGAAATCGTTGACAGGGCTTTGCAGCAGAAAAAAGCGCAGTGATTTAGGTTCTTACAAATCATTCCACCGGCCTTCTTACAGATACCGGATCCGGATATTTGGTAAGATGCCCCGATGATATATCTTTCATTGGTGATTTTTTTTCAAGGTTGACAGCCGGATGATAAAAAAATTACATGTATAGGTATAACAGGGGAGGGTGATATGCGCAAAAAAATGATGCTGATCACATGGGCGGGCCTTTTGTTGTTTGTATCTGCCGCCCAGGGGTTTGAAAACAAACGCCGGGAGATGGTTGCCCGCCAGATCGCCGGGCGGGATGTGTCGGACAAGGCCACCCTTGATGCCATGCGCTCGGTTCCCAGGCATCTTTTTGTTCCCGATTCCCAGCAGGCCTATGCCTACCATGACCGGCCATTGCCCATCGGTTACGGGCAGACCATTTCACAGCCCTATATCGTGGGGTATATGACACAGATCATCGGTCCGGAAAAAGGACAGCGGGTGCTGGAAATCGGGACTGGATCAGGATACCAGGCAGCAGTTCTGGCACAGATTGTGGACAGGGTCTTTTCCATTGAAATTATCGCCCCCCTGGCGGACCAGGCCCGAAAAATCATGCAGCAGCTGTCCTATGACAATGTAAGGATCAAACATGGGGACGGGTATTATGGATGGGAAGAACATGCCCCTTTTGATGCCATTGTCGTAACTGCGGCTGCCGAATATATACCACCCCCTTTGCTGGCCCAGCTGAAACCGGGTGGTAAAATGGTCATTCCGGTGGGATCGCCTTTCATGACCCAGCAGCTGATGCTGGTGACCAAAAAAGGCGACGACATCATAACCCGGGCACTTTTTCCGGTGCGCTTCGTCCCGTTTACCCGCAGTGACAAGCAATAAGGGAATTTTTCGTCACCAGATTGCCCTGGGGCTGGTTTCCGCCGCTGTCATCGGGTTTCAACTGGCCCTGATGTGGTATTTTTCCAACACCCAGTGGAGTCATTTTGCCTTTATGGTGATATCTGTGGCATTGCTGGGATTCGGGGCGTCCGGCACCTTTATCACGGTGTGCCGCCCCTGGATCATGAAACACAGCAACCATGTCATTGCCGGTGCCATGCTGTCCAGTGCATTGTTCATGACCATCTGCATCAGCCTGTGTCAATGGGACCCTTTCCGCCTGGATGCCATGCTGCTTTTTTCCCACCCAATGCATGTGTTTCGTCTCAGCGCCACCTACCTGGTATTGTTCCTCCCTTTTTTTTGCAGCGGACTGGCCATCGGCCTGATATTGATCACACATATGGAAAACATCGGCGGGTTTTATTTTGTCAACCTGGTGGGTTCAGGGATCGGCGGAATGGGAACCCTGTTTTTTTTCTGGATATTCACCCCTTCTCTGCTGCCCGGGGCCATTGCGGTATTGCCCTTTGCGGCAGCCATTGTTTTCGGGCAAAAAAATCGAATATTGCACATTTTCACCCTGGTTGTCTTCGGGGTGATGGTGTTTTTTTTCATTGTCCCGCCGGCACTGCATGTGTCTGAATATAAAGGCATCAGCAAGACCATGCAGCTGCCAAAAGCACGGATCATCGATTCTAGGCCTACCCCTTTCGGGTTTATCCAGGTTGTTGCCTCTCCTGTTTTGCGGCATGCACCAGGGGTCAGCCTGCAGTTTGATCAGAAAATTCCCCGGGTGGATGCATTTTTTGTGAATGGGGAATGGCTGGGTCCGGTGTTTGACATCCAGCAGCAGCGTATGGCAGGCGGCCGGCATATTCTGGACAATTCACCCATGGGCCTTGCCTTTCAGATGCAGGATCCCAAAACCATTTTATGCCTGTCATCCGGCACCGGCAGTCAGGTGTCACAGGCGGTTTCCCATGGCCCGGATCATATTACCGCCCTGGAAAAAAATCCGGTGATTCCGCAGCTGATGCACTCTCTTTATGGGACAGGATCGGTGTATTCGCACCCAAAGGTAAAGGTTGTCCCAAAGGATGATTACACCTATCTGCTCTCATCCCGGCAGGATCATGATCTGATCGTGCTGCCGGTGCTGGATGCCTTTGGCGGATCATCCGGGTTGTATGCCCTCAATGAACAATACCATCTTACACAACAGGCGTTTGCACGGATGTGGGACCGGTTGTCCGATAATGGCATGATCAGCGTGGCAGCCTGGATGGATTATCCGGTGCGCACCCCCCTGCGCCTTGTTGCAACCCTTGTGTCCGTGCTGGAATCCAATGGTATTGACCATTTGGAAAATCATATTGTGGCGGTGCGCAGCTGGAACATGATTAATTTTGTTGTGAAAAAATCGGCGGTTACACCACAGGAAATTGCGCTGGTCAGAGAATTTGCCCTGGAAATGAACTTTGATCCGGTGCTGCTGCCCGATATCGGCAAAGAGGAACGTATCCGGTTCAACAAATTACAGGACCAGGATTTTTTCACTTTTGTGGATCAATTGATGGGCGACACAAAAGCGGATTTTATCCGCCGGTATGAATTCAATATAGCCCCTGCCGTTGAAAACAAGCCGTATTTTTCGCAATTTCTGAAATTGGGGCATCTGTTTCATCTGGGAGAATTTTTTACCGCAGCTTCCATTCCTTTTCTGGAGCTGGGCTACCTGCTGCTGATGATGACCTTCATTCAGGTAAGCATATTTGCCGTGGTCCTGATCGTGCTGCCCCTGGTTGTCCGCAGATGGGAAGGGTCCCACAAATGGTGGACAGCCCTGTATTTTGCTTCACTGGGACTGGGATTCATGGGCATTGAGATGGTGCTGATCCAGCGGTTTGTCCTGTATTTCGGCAACCCGTTGTATGCGGCGGCAGCCGTGATAAGCGGGGTGCTGGTTTTTTCAGGTTTGGGCAGCTATCTGTCTTCGCACCTGTCATCAAATCGCCGGACCATCATGGGGTGTCTTTTGTCTATTGCGGCCGGGGCGATCGTGTACATGGTCGTGCTGACTCCCCTTTTACAGCAGACCATTGACCTGGCATTTCCGGTGAAGATGGTGTTTGGCCTGGTGTTTATTGCGCCATTGTCCCTGTTGATGGGAATGCCGTTTCCGCTGGGACTGCGCCTGGCCCAAAGAACCAATCCATTGAACATCAGCTGGGCCTGGTCCATCAACGGGTGCTGTTCGGTTATCAGTGTGGTGCTGGCAACCATCATTGCCATTGAATTCGGCTTTGTTGCCGTCATGGCCGCGGGCGCCTGCATGTATGGCACGGCATGGGCTGCCACATTTTTGATGTCACCCACGTAAATGATGTTCCGGGTTATTCGAAAATATTGAACCCGTACTTATAGGGATCGGTATCATCCACGACAAATTGATGGAACCCGGTTATGAATGCCTTACCAGTGATTTCCGGCACAATGGCGGGCACATCGCCCACCATGGTTTCTTTCACAATTTCTCCTGTGAACTGTGTGCCGAACACACTTTGATAGGCATAGGTTTCACCGGGCTTGAGCCGGCCTTTGTGGTGCAGAAACGCCATTTTGGCACTGGTGCCGGTGCCGCAGGGGGACCGGTCGATCTGGCCGGTGCCGAATACCACGATGTTGCGGGGGGGATCGGTGTTTTCATAAATTTCCGTCAATGCGACGGTTGCCGGAAGTCCTGACACCGGGTGTGAAAAGGAAAACTGCTGGTTTGCCGCTGTCCGGATGGCCAGTCCCAGTTTCTTCAATGTATCGATATGGGCCGGGATCACCGGCAGGTTCAAATGATCGGTATTGACCAGGGCAAAATAGTTGCCGCCATAGGCGATATCCACTGGAATCGACCCGATGCCGTCCAGGTGGATGTCGATGGATTCACAGAAAAAAGATGCCCGGTTCTGAATGATCACCTGCGACACCCGGCCGTTTTCCATGACGGCCCGGGCATGAATCAGTCCGGCCGGGGTGTCCAGGGTCAGGGTTTGGGTTTCGTTCTGCCTATCCGGGGCAAAAGACAGCATGCCGGTTTCCACAAGCACCACTACCGCGCCCATGCTGCCGTGACCGCACATGTCCAGATATCCGCCGCTGTCCATGAAGATCACGCCGGCCTGGGCCGCTTTTGTGACCGGCTCGGTAAGAATGGCACCGAACATGTCCTGGTGGCCCCTGGGTTCCAGCATGAGCATGCGCCGGATATGATCCTTGTTTTCAGCCAGCCAGTGCTTTTTGTCGACCATCTGTTTTCCCGGAATATGGGCGATGCCCGAAGTGACCACCCGGGTGGGCTCGCCCATGGTATGAGTGTCGACAGTGGTGATGCTGTGGGTAAAGTTCATGGTTTTTTATCGTATGCCGAATACGTTGTCAGGCAGCCACAGAACAATCTGCGGGAATAACAGGATCAGGATCACAACGGTCAGCTGAATGAACAAAAACGGCAAAATGGACCGGTAGATATCCCCCATACTGACCTCGGGCGGGGCCACCCCCTTGAGATAAAACAGGGTGAATCCAAAGGGCGGGGTCAGATAATCCATCTGTACCTGGGTCATGAAAAGCACACCAAACCACACCGGGTCATAACCCAGTTGAACGATGATGGGCAGAAACACCGGCACCGTGATCATGATCTGGGTAATTTCATCTAAGAAAAAGCCCAGTACGATCAAGGTCAGCAAAATAATGCCGAAAATATACACCGGGTTTTCAAACCCCAGCATCATGTCACTGATAATCGTCTGCCCGCCGGTGCGGAAAAACACACTGGTAAAGCAGGTGGCACCGAAAAGAATCCACATGATCATCCCGTTGATGCCCATGGTCCGGTAACAGGATTCCTTGAGCATCTGCCAGTTGAGCTTTCCGTTTATGGCGGCACTGATCAACGCGCCGCCGGCCCCCACGGCAGCCGCTTCCGTGGGGGAGGCGATCCCCTTGAAAATGGAACCCAGTACCGCAATAATGATCAGCAACGGTAGAATCAGACCTTTGCCCAGGGCCAGTTTCTGGCGCCAGGGCAGCCGCTCTTCAGGCGGCAGTGCCGGTGCCAGGTTGGGCTGAAAGTAGCTTCTGATACCGATATAGGCCACATAGCCGAACACCAGCACCAAACCCGGGACAATGGCGCCTGCAAACAGTCTGCCGATGGACACCCGCGCGATCATGGCATAGATGATCAGAGACACGCTGGGGGGAATCAACAGGCCCAACGCCCCCCCGGCCAGTATCGGGCCGATGGCGATGCTTTTGTTATACCGCTGTTTGAGCATGATGGGCAACGCGATGATACCCATGGTGACGACCCCGGTGGTGCTGACACCGGACATGGCCGCAATAACGGCGCAGATAAACACGGTGCCCATGGCCAGGCCGCCCCGCAAAGGACCCAGCACCTGGTGAATAAACGCGTACATGTCATGGGCCACATCTGATTTTTCCAGAACACATGCCATGAATATGAACAGGGGCATGGCAATCAAAATCATGTTGGACATCATGCCGAATATGTTGGTGGCGACAAACCCCAGACTGTCCGGGCCTAAAAATATGACAGCGGCAATGACCGATGTGCCTGCCAGGGTGAACGCCATGGGGAAACCGGACAGGAGGCCCAACATCAGCCCGGTGATGAGAACCGCCATTGGAAGCCATTCAGTCATGATAATTCCTTTCCAGTGATTGCGAAGGTGAGAACTCTAATGAACTGGGCGATTCCCTGCAAAAGAATGAGCAGGGCAGCCACGGGCACAGCAGTCTTGGTGGGCCACAAAGGAGATCCCCAGGGAGAGGGTGAAACCGTCTGTCCAATTTTTATGGCCCACAAGGCAATGGCTGCACTATGCCAGAGCAGCAAACCGATAAACAGAAAGAAAACCAGATAGGTGACACTGTCGATGATGGCCCTGCCTCTGGGTGAAAAAAGATTGTAAATAATGTCTATTTTAACATGCTGGTCATAACGAAGCACATAGGCCCCGGCCAGCACCGATAAAAATCCGAACATGTGCATCGTCAACTCGTGGGCCCAGTTGGTGGGGGCGTTGAACACAAATCGCATGGCCACTTCATACAGCAGAATCCCCATGATGAAAACAATCAGAAAACTGACTATTTTTCCGCTCCACTCACTGATAGCGTCGATGACAGACAGGATCTGTTTCATCTGTAATCCTCTCTTTTCTTCGGTGTGCAATTAATAATTTGGATGTTATAAAGACCTCCCCGGGTTTGCAGGGAGGTCTTTTTTTAGAGCAGGGTTATTTTTTTTCCCAATACCCCATTTCAACCGCCCATTTGTCAACGATGCTGAAAATTTCAGCAAATGCGGGGTCTTTCTGGTATTTTTCCGGCACCACTTCTCTGGCCTTGCCTGCCAAAATTTTGGCATCTTCTTCCGACCATTCGATGATTTCAATGCCTTGTCCGGCAACGTATTCCCATGCCTCGTCAATTTTACGTTCAGCCTCGAAAAGGTTTCTGGCTGTTCCGGCTTCCACTGCTGTTTCCACGATGGCCTTCAGGTCATCGGGCAGTTTGTTCCATTCTTTGAGGTTTACAATCAGGGCATCGGCTGCCGGTCCCACGGCCACGGGATATTTTACCCAGTATTTGGTGACTTCATGAAATCCCATATCCACCATGTCTGCGGCATGGGAAAAGGTAATGGCATCCACAGCGCCGGTTGACAGCATGGTATAGATCTCATCCCCGGGAACCCAGATGGTGCCCGCGCCCAGGTCGGCCAGCTGCAATGCGATCAATTCAGATGTTCTGAACTTCATGCCATCGATATCAGCAACTCCGTTAATGGGTGTTTTGGAGATCATGAGGTTGTCCAGTATCCAGTACATGTTGCCCACCAGGTGCACCCCGTGCTTGGCATATTCTTCCCGCAGAAGCTCCATGATCCGGCCGTCTTCATAGGTTTCATACAGATAGCGCATTTCGCCGATGCTTTGAGGCGCGGCAAAACAATCCCCGTGCATGAATGCCACCGGCAGTTCACCCGGGAAATATCCCGGCCAGATAAAGGTCGCTTTCATGATTCCCATGCCCACGGCACTGAGCTGTTCCGCCACCGGAACAATGGCGCCGGGAGAACTCGGAGTCATCTGCAGACGTCCGTTGGACATCTTTCCCACTTTTTCTGAAACATACCCGATGGTATCCCAGCTGACACCGGACGGGAGCCAGGATGACGGCTGCCACTTGAATGTCTTTTCCGCTTTGACCTGCATCGGCGCCGCCGCTACAATCATCGCACTGATTGTCAACACCATCAGTCCCTGAATGAGTCTTCGTCCTTTTTTCATGTCTTCCTCCTTACAATTATATGGTTGTGTTACATAAACCCGGTAAAAGGGGTTCTTACCAAGCTAGTGTGGATATACTGAATCATGGTGAAAAAGTCAAACACCGGACGTTGTATCGCCGCCTGCACGGCATGGGCATAAGGCGGCAGATCGCTGCATTCCAGAACCATCGCTCCGATGTCCGGATGGTCTTGCACCATTTTTTTTGCTGTGGAAACCACCTCATCTTGCACTTTATCTGAATCCAGGGTGCCTTTTTCTTCGAGCACGGCGCTAAAGAATTCCGGCTGGGTTTCCATGCCGGCAATGATCACCGGGATGTCCGGGGTCACATTGACCGCATCAAAATGGGCTTTTTTCAGACTGTTTGCATTGGCGGTGATAATGCCGACAGGCTTTCGGGTCATCTGATAGATCAAAGGAATCTGCAGCAGACTGGAAAGAAAGACCGGGATGTTCACGGCAGCGGTCACTTCCCGCTGAAACAGGGCCATAAATCCACAGGCCCCGGTAACGGCTTTGACACCCTGGTCCTGAATGTTTTTTGCCGCCTGGATGAACGGTTCGGCAAGGGTGGGATCCTGCTGGTTGAGGAGCCGGTCGATGGAGGCGCCGGTCACTCTTTCATACCGGACCGGAAAAGGGAAGGTGCTGGCATTGCCCACATTGCCGGGAACGCAGGGATAGGCGGCGTCCAGAATCAGGATACCGATGGATTCTCCGTACCAGGCCTGGGATTTTCTGTGGATACGATAAACAGTCATCGCCCTCCGTATCGCTGTTCGGGTTGGAAAAGAATTGTATTTCTGTAAAAATACCTTTATTTTTATCATTAATCTTGTTACTGGTATACCAGTGAGCGAATTTTCATGTCAAGCTTTTTTATTGGACCGGGCCATAAAAAAATTGTATCCGCCCGCAATCAGGTTCAAACGGATGACAACTGTAATGAATGAGGCTGTTGATTATGAATCGACACATGTATCAAATCCTTCGGGAGCGAATTCTGTACATGGAGTATCACCCCGGTCAGATCCTCAACGAAAATGTGCTGGCTCAGGAGTTTCAGGTCAGCAGATCCCCGGTGCGCAATGTGCTCAACCGCCTGGAATGGGAACAGCTGGTCCGGATCATTCCCAGAACCGGCAGCATGGTCACGGAAATCGAATTCAACAAAATCATGCACGTGTTCCAGGTGCGGTTTGAATGCGAAGTACTGGAAATCCAGCTGGCTGCGAACCAGCTCGACGATTCCCATCTGATGGTACTCAAACAGATCAACGAACGGTGCGCGGTCCTGTTCGATACCAAAGACCGCAAAGCCATGGCTGCCGTGGATACAGACTTGCGAAACCTGATTCATGATGCCGCGGGCAATCCGGTGTTAAGGGAAATTTCCGACCGGCTTTACACCCAGACCTTCCGGTTGTGGTATGGTGCCATGGACAAAGGCGACTGGAACGAGGAGGTCACCAGCATGGTTGAAGAGATCGGAACGCTGTGCGATTTGATTCATGCCCGGGACACAAAAGCCATGGGTCCGTTCCGAAGAAAGGTACTCACCGACCACTTCGACCGGATGCGCAGGAAATTTTTCACCCATTCCACCCGCTAGCCGCCAGGGCCTCCCACAGCGTTTCTGTCGCAGCACATTGCACATCACCGGGAATTCAGGGCCAGGCTCACGCCGAACCCGATAAAAACGATACCCGACAGTTTCTGCATCCACATACCGATGGCGGTATTTTCCCGGAGCATGCGGGTCATCCGGGTGGCGGTCCGGGTCAAAACCAGGCACCAGAGGGTACCGGTGACCAGAAAGGTGCCGCCCAGAAACAGAAACGGCAACGGGCCGTCGGCGTTGGCCGGATTGATGAACTGGGGCAGAAAAGACAGAAAAAACAATGCCACCTTGGGATTGAGAATGTTGGTGATCATTCCCTGTCTGTAGATGGTGACCAGATCTTTGTTTGAAAACCGGGTGTTCCGGGTTTCAAATGCCGGAGCCCGGGTGGTCAGGGCCCGGATACCCAGAAAAATCAGGTAAAGGGCGCCGGCCCATTTCACCAGAAAAAAAGCCGTGGCCGATGTGGTCAGAATCAAGGACAGGCCCAGGGCGGCCGCCAGCACATGCACCACGCATCCGGACATGATCCCGGCCACAGATACCAGTCCGGCCCGGGATCCCTGGGCAATGCTCCGGGTCAGAATATACAGGGTGTCGGCCCCGGGGGTCAGGTTCAAAATGATGGCGGCTGCCACAAATCCTGCATAATTTTCGATACCGAACAAAATTCACTCCTTTGTGTGCCGGTGTTCAGTCAAACAGGGCATTGACAAACCGGGTCGCGTCAAACGCCTGTAAATCATCCATGGTTTCTCCCACACCGATATACCGGATCGGCAGGTGCATGGTACCGGCCACGGCAGCAACGATGCCCCCTTTGGCGGTGCCGTCCAGTTTAGTCAACGCCAGCTGGGTCAGGGTCACGGCCTGATGAAACATTTTTGCCTGGGAAATGGCGTTCTGACCCGTGGTGGCATCCAGCACCATGAGCACCTCGTGGGGGGCGCCGGGCATTTTTTTTGCCACCGTGCGTTTGATTTTTTTCAGCTCTTCCATCAGATTCTTCTGGGTGTGCAGCCGGCCGGCCGTGTCGATGAGCAGCACATCCACGCCCCGGGCCATGGCCGCTTCCACCCCGTCATAGGCCACGGCCGCCGGGTCCGCCCCCTGTTTATGGCGCACAATGGAAGCACCGGCCCGATCGGCCCAGATCCCCACCTGTTCGATGGCAGCGGCCCTGAAGGTGTCGGCTGCGGCAATCAGCACGCGTTTGTTTTCCCGGGTGAACCGGGCCGCCAGTTTGCCCAGAGTGGTGGTTTTGCCGGTACCGTTGACCCCCACCACCATGATCACATGGGGCCGGGGCAGGGCAGGGGCCGCATCGGTGGGTAAAGGGGGGGGAAACAGGGCGATGAGTTCTTTTTTGAGCACCGCTTTGAGCTGGTCTGCCGTGGACAGCCGGCCGGCCTGTTTCCGGATCCGGTCCATCATTTCCATGGTGATGTCCATGCCCAAGTCCGCGGTGATCAACACCTCTTCCAGTTCATCGAACAGATCCTCGTCGATCCGGCGGGAGGCCCGGAACAGGTCATTGATATCGGTGTTCAGCACGTCCCGGGTTTTGGTCAGCCCGGATTTGAGCCGATTGAAAAGACCCTTTCTCTGGGGCGTTTCAGAACTTGTAGTTTCTTTTGACCGGTTTTCCTCTTTAAGCCGGGCTTCCTCCTTCAATCGTTCCTGTTCTTTAATTTTCTCTTCTTGTTCGAGCCGCTCCTGTTCTCTCAGATTCTCTTCTTCTTCGAGCCGCTCCTGTTCTCTCAGATTCTCTTCTTCTTTGAGCCGCTCCTGTTCTCTCAGATTTTCCTGTTCTTTGAGCCGTTCCTGTTCTTTCAGCTTTTCTTGCTCTTGCTCTTGCTCTTTTTCTTTGGTTTTCCTTTTGAAAAAATTGAATACCACGCAGGTGTCTCCTTGTGATGGGCAGATTGTTTGATAACCGGTTTGTGTACCGCTCTTTTACAATGTTTGAAAGACCAAATCAACCCCGGAAACGGATGGATTGAATTGTCAGGATTTTCTTTACTTTCCACGGCCGGGCCGGTAAATTGAAATCTAACAATGCCATGGCAAAACAATTTTAAACAGGAGTCAAGATGACCCATCAGGATGTTGTTGAAAAACTGCTCGATCATCCGGTGACCCGGCAGATGACCTTGGATGTCAACGCGGAAACCATGGAAAGACAGACCTTTGCGCCCAGACGGATTTCTGTTTTCGACACCGGTTTCACAAAAATGGCGGACCAGCCCCAATACCGGTTTGCCAACAATTTCGAAGCAAAGCGATGGCTGCCCGACATCATTGATAACCGCGTTCAGAAAGTGGTGGCCCGGCCGGACATGTCGGCCCGGGATAAAAAGGCATTCTGCAGAGCGCGGCGGATCGGCGTGGTGTTTTCCGGAGGGCCGGCACCCGGCGGACATACCGTGATTGCCGGACTGTTTGATGCAATAAAGGCAAACCATCCGGAGTCCCGTTTATACGGATTTATTCTGGGATCTGACGGACTGCTGGAGTCCAGTTATGTGGAGCTCACTGAAAAAAGAGTGGATATGTTCCGGAATATGGGCGGGTTTTCCATGATCCAAACCGGACGGACCAAAGTCGATACCCCCGAGAAAATGGATCAGGCCCTGAAAACCTGTCAGTCATTGAACCTGGAAGGGGTCGTGATTATCGGCGGGGATGATTCCAACACCAATGCCGCATTTCTGGCCCAGCATTTCAAGTCTGCGGGCGTTCATGTGATCGGGGTACCCAAAACCATTGACGGGGACATTCAGGTGAAAAGTGATGACGGTACCTGCCTGCTGGCGGTTCCGTTCGGGTTTCATTCCGCGGCCAGATCTTTTGCCCAGAATATCAGCCACCTGGCATCGGATGCGGCATCGGATGTGAAATACTGGCATGTGTGCAAGGTCATGGGCCGGGTGGCCAGCCACCTGACCCTGGAGGCGGCGTTGCAGACCCATCCCAATCTGGCGTTCATCGGCGAAGAACTGGCAGAATACACCGATGATGAGCGCCTCGAAAAGGCGAAGGAATCCGGTGAAACCGATTTCACCGCCTTCGGGATCACGCTGCGCCATCTGTCCCGGGTGATCTGTGATGCCATTGTCCGGCGCGCGGCGTTCGGCAAAAATTACGGGGTCATGATCATTCCGGAAGGGATTCTGGAATTTATCAATGAAATCCAGATATTCATCATCAAACTCAACAAAATCATCGCGGATTTCAATGCCATTCATGACCTGGATTTTCATCGGTCCTTTCCGACGTTGAATGAAAAACTCGATTATCTGCGCCGCATCAGCCAGGGGATGATGGAAAACTATCCGTTCCCCATCTGGAACTTGAGAGATGATGACCTGTTCAATCAACTGCCGGAGTTTTTTCAGGCAGGGCTTTTAGTGGAACGCGATTTTCACGGCAATTTTCAGTTTTCCCAGGTAAGAACGGAAAAAATCATCATGGATATGGTCAAGGAATATCTGGGTGCGCTCAAAGAGCAGGGCCGCTATAAAATCGGTATCAACAAATCCTATTACGAGTCGTTCATGCGTTCGCGGAATCTGGACCCGGACCGTTATGCTTCGGCTTTGTTTGCGGATCCGGAAACGGTCTATCTGCTGGTCAAACCGGGCATCATGTCGCTGAAAACCCTGAAACAGGCCCTGATCAATGCCGAACTTCTGGCACCGGATCAGGATGTTCCCGGTCCGGTCAAAGAAATTTTCCGCCGGTCGGAACCTGATTTCAAAATCCAGACCCATTTTTATGGATATGACGGCCGGGGCAGTGATCCCACCGCGTTTGACTGTCATTATACCTATAATTTAGGCATGACCGCATTCCATTTGATTGCCCATGGCCACACCGGTCAGATGGCAGCCATCAAAAATCTGGAACAGCCGTTTGAAAACTGGGAACCCATCGGGATTCCCATTGCCCGGCTGATGCATTTGGAAGAACGCAAAGGCAGACTGGAGCTGGTCATGGAAAAAAGTCTGGTGGATCTGTCATCCCATGCATTTCAGGTGTTCAAAAAGATGCGCGACACATGGCTGGGGGCTGAGCCGGGCGGGGACCATTTCCGGAAACCCGGGCCGGTGCGGTGTGACAGCCGGTCGGCAGAAGACCGGCCCATCACTTTGACCCTGAATGCCATCGACATGCGCCCATCCGGGGATCAGGCAGGCTGACCCCGTTATATCACGCTTTTTTGGAAGGCTGAAAAGAGCACAACGGTTCTTCAGCCAGATAGCTGCCCGTGGCTTCATAGGCCCGGGCCCGGCATCCGCCGCAGACCCGCTTGTATTCACACAGACCGCATTTGCCCGTCAGGTTTGAAAAATCGCGCAATTCATTGAAAACGTGCGAGTGTTTCCAGATATCCTTGAAGGACTCGGCCCGGATATCTCCGCAGGTCACATCCAGAAATCCGCAGGTCTGGACCCGGCCCACATGGGAGATAAAACAGAACCCGGTGCCGGCCAGGCAGCCTCTTGTGACGGCATCCAGGCCATGGGTTTCAAAGGAGACGGTTTTTCCCTCGGCATGGGCCCGCTGGCGCAGAATCCGATAATAGTGCGGGGCGCAGGTGGCTTTCAGCTGAAGCGGTGTTTTGTCCCGCTGGTCGTAGAACCAGTTCAGGGTCTGCTCGTATTGTTCCGCGTCAATGGCGGAATCCACAATATATTTTCCCCGGCCCGTGGGGACCAGCAGAAATATGTGATGGGCCACGGCGCCTAAATCTTCCGCCAGTTTGAGAATTTTGGGAATTTCCGCCAGATTGGTCTGGGTAATGGTGGTGTTGATCTGAAATTCCAGTCCGGCCGCTTTGGCGTATCCGATGCCCCGGATGGCATCGTCAAATGCATGCGTCAGGCCTCTGAACTCATCATGGGTCTGGGCCGATGCCCCGTCCAGACTCACGCTGATGCGCTGGATGCCGCTGTCTTTGAGCTTTTCCACAATTTCCGGTGTGAGCAATGTGCCGTTGGGGGCCATGACCATGCGCAGTCCGATGCGGTGGCCATAGGCGGCAATGTCAAAGATATCTTCTCTGAGCAGCGGCTCCCCGCCGGTGAGAATGATGATGGGGACCCCTGTTTCCCGGATCTGGTCCAGAAGCGTATACGCTTCCCGGGTGCTCAGTTCATTGTCATAGGGGTGATCTTCCGCCCCGGCCCGGCAGTGCTTGCAGGAAAGATTGCATCGCCGGGTGGTTTCCCAGGCCACCAGGCGCAGGGTCGGGGTACCGTCATCAGCGGGGCCTTTGGGGCTGACATGGCCGGAAGGGGTCATGATGCCTCCAGATGCCGGGCCACGTCAATGGCGGAATAGGTCAGGATCATGTCGGCCCCGGCCCGCTTGATGGCGGTCAGGGTCTCCAGGATCAGGGCAAAGGCATCCACCCAGCCCATCAGTTCGCCGGCTTTCATGATGCTGTATTCGCCGGACACGTTATACGCGGCAATGGGCAGGTCGATCTCCTGCTTGAGCCGTAAAATAATGTCCAGATATGCCAGGGCCGGTTTGACCATGATGATGTCCGCCCCTTCCTCGATGTCCATGGTGGCTTCCCGGATGGCTTCGATGGCATTGGCCGGGTCCATCTGATAGGTTTTCCGGTCCCCGAACTGAGGGGAAGAATCCGCAGCCTGCCGGAACGGCCCGTAAAACGCGGACGCATATTTCACGGCATAGGACATGACCGGCACCTGTTCGAACCCTTCTTCATCCAGTGTCTGACGGATCTCGGCCACCCGGCCGTCCATCATGTCGGACGGGGCCACCATGTCGGCACCGGCGGCCGCATGGGACAGAGCGGTTTTTGCCAGCAGATCCAGGGATGCGTCATTGTCGATGACGCCGTTGTCCACCACACCGCAGTGACCGTGGTCGGTATATCCGCACAAACAGACATCCGTGATGACCGTCAGTTCCGGTACTGCATCCTTGACCTTTGCCACGGTTTTCTGGACAATGCCGTCATTGGCATAGGCCCTTGTGCCCAGCGCATCTTTCTTATCCGGAATGCCGAACAGGATGATGGCGGGAATGCCGGCATCTTTGGCCTGAACCGCCATGTCCACGATGTAATCACCGGACATCTGAAAATGTCCGGGCATGGATTCTATGGGTTTTTTCACCTGTTTGCCTTCAATGGCAAACAACGGCTGGATCAGGTCGTTGGCGGTCAAAACCGTCTCGCGGATCATCCGCCGGAACGTCGGGGTGGCCCGCATGCGCCGGCCTCTGTAGTCGGGAAACAGCATCTTATTTTTCCTTTCTGATTTCGTCGTCGGTCAGATAACAGGCCGGATCTGAATCCCACGGATCATTGGCCACGGATTCCGCCCTGGCCCTGAAATTGCCCGCGCAGATGGTCAGCCACCTGCACTGAGCGCACCGGCCCTTGACATGGTTTTTCTTGTCCTTCATTTTCATCAGAAATTCATTGGATTCATCGGTCCAGATCTGTGAGAACGGCCGGTCCTTGATATTGCCCAGTGATTTTTCCCGCCAGAACTGATCCGGATATACCTCCCCGTCCCAGGAGATGCACCCGATGCCTCTGCCGGAATTGTTGCCTTCATTCATTTCCAGCAGTTCCAGAACTTCGGCGGCCCGGTGCGGATCTTCGTGCAGCAGCCGCTGATAGAGATAGGGGCCGTCGGCATGGTTGTCCACGGTCAGAATTTCCTTGGGATGGTTCCGGTCGTGCAGGTCTCTGGTGCGGTCCATGATCAGATCCAGCACCTGCCTTGTTTCTTCATGATTGAGGTCCTCTTTGGCGATCTCGGATCCCCGGCCGGAATAGACCAGGTGATAGAAACAGGCCCGGGGAATGTTTTTTTCTTCCAGCAGATCGAAAATCCCGGGAATGTCCTGGACATTGCGTTTGTTGATGGTAAACCGCAGCCCCACCTTGATACCGGCGGCCTGGCAGTGGTCAATGGCGGCCATGGCCCGTTTGAAGGATCCGGGCACACCCCTGAACATGTCATGGGTGGATTCCAGACCGTCCAGGCTGATGCCCACGTAGGACAAACCAATCTCTTTGAGCTTTTTTGCTTTTTCTCTGGTGATCAACGTGCCGTTGGTGGAGATGACCGCCCGCATCCCTTTGGATACGGCATATTGGGCATATTCCACCAGCCGGGGGTGCACCAGGGGTTCGCCCCCGGAAAACAGCAGCACCGGCACACCGAAATCCGCCAGGTCATCCATCATGGCAATGGCCTGGTCTTGGGTGAGTTCGTTGTCATAGGAAATGTCTTCGGACCGGGCATAACAGTGCACGCATTTCAGATTGCACCGCTGGGTCATGTTCCAGACCACCACGGGTTTCTTGTCAATGGAAAACTGGAGCAGGTGAGAGGGCAGGGTTCCTGAATGGCGTGAATACCGCAATGTGTCCGAGGGCTCCACCGTGCCGCAGTACAGTTTTGAAATTCCAATCATTTGATTTCTTTCCTGATAAGATCGTTCAGATAGGCTTCGCTGTCCAGCAGATTTGCCCGGGTCAGAAAAAAACGGTTCCTGCCGGTTTTTTCCTTGATCAGGTTGAGCCCGTCGTAAAACGTAGTGTAAAGGTTGGATAAAATATCTTCTGATGACACCCGGTGCTCGATAAACTGTCGCATGAGAAAATCAACCGCATCTTCTTCGAAAAAGATGTTCAGGTTCATGTTTTGGGCGATTTCCCGTTCAATCTCTTTGACTCCGTCATGTGCACGTTTGATTTTTTTGAGTGCATCATCGATTTCCAGAACATGGGTCCGGAAATACCGGGCAATCATGTCGCACCGGACCGGGGTCAACTCCAGTCCATGGCCGGCAGACAAAGCATCGGCATTGTTCTGGATATAATCCGTGAGATGCTGGATGTCGTTTTCCACAGCCTGCCGGTGTAATGCGTCCCAGTCATTCTTTGGGTGATCGCTTAACAGGTCCTTGAGCGTGTCTGACGGATCGGTGATCACCGGCCGGTTCACCACCAGCCGGGTGACGGTAGTGGAGGGCAGTTTTTCTTCATAGGGCAGCAACGCATCTTCCACGGCCGATACAAGCCCCCTGGCCCCGGTATTCTCATTGTGCGCCTGATGGGCCAGGTATTTCAATGCATCATCTTCAAACACAATGTCGATGCCGTATGCGGCAAAATCCAGACGTTTGCTCAAAATCACCGGATTGTTGGGCATTTTGAGAATAGTGTACAGATCGTTTTCACTCAATTCATCCAGGATGCACCGTACCGGCACCCGGCCGATAAATTCCGATTCAAACCCGAATTTAACCAGATCTTCAGCCCGGGTCTGTTTTAACAAAAAGAGATCATCTTTGGTTTGGTTCAATTGCGAATGAAACCCGATGGTCTGGCGGGTCAGCCGCTGCCTGACCAGGTCGGTGAGTCCGGTAAAGGCGCCGCTCAGGATAAACAGGATGTTGGCCGTATTGACCCGGCGTGAGACCCGTTTTCCGGTCCGCTGGAACCGTTCGAGTTCCTGCATCATGGACACCGGATCATGAGGCACTTTCAAATCCACATCGGTTTCTTCCATGGGTTTGAGCAATGCCCGCTGGACCCCGGTCCTGGATACCTGTGCGCCAATGGCATCCGGGCTGGCTGCTATTTTGTCGATTTCATCCAGATACACAATACCGCATTCAGCCAGTTCGATATTATCATCTGCTTCCTTGACCAGATCCCGGATCAGGTCTTCCACATCACCTCCCACATATCCGGTTTCTGAAAACTTGGTGGCATCCGCTTTGACAAACGGCACGCCGATTTTTCGGGCAATGAGTTTTATCAGATAGGTTTTACCGATGCCGGTCGGACCCAGCATCAAAATGTTGGATTTGATGTTGCCCGTGATTCTTGTGTCTTTTTCTTCACGGGTTTCCTGGTGACGGATGCGGTTGAAATGGGTGCAGATTTTTGTCGCCAGAATGGATTTGGCCTGCGCCTGCCGGACCACATACTGATCCAGATACGCGATCAATTCCGCCGGTTTGATGTTGAAATTCACCAGATCTGATTTCCCTGTGTCCGGTGTCTTGCCGTTGACAAAAGATTTTTCAGTCTGTGTTGAGGGAGAAACGATACGGACGCTGCCGCCGAATTTTTTGTTCAAAAAATCTCCCAGCTCTTTTTCTATTTTCTTGGGATCATGTGCCTGTGTGATTTGTGTATGTTTCATAATGAAATCAAAATAAGCAGGCTGGAAAAAAAATCAAGATACACTTGCGGCCGGACAGGCATCTTGAAATGCAAACAGCCATGAACATTGCTGCCCATGGCTGTCAAATAATGGTGCCGAAGGGGAGATTTGAACTCCCACGGGTCTCCCCACACGCCCCTCAAGCGTGCGTGTCTACCTATTCCACCACTTCGGCCGTCATATCGGAATTACTCGGACACCGGGTCAGCCGACTGCTGAACCGGGGCGGGCTGAGTTGTAATGATGCTTTTTTCCGCCTTGTGACCGGAAAAATACGCCAGGGTCAGTGACGTCACCATGAAAATGATGGCAATCACGGTGGTGATTTTGGTCAGAATGGTGGCCGGGCCGGTTGCGCCAAACAGGGTCTGGCCGCCGCCCCCGCCGATGGATACGCCCATTTCAGCCCCTTTGCCGCTTTGAAGCAGCACAATCAGAATCAGCAGAATACAAACGGTTACATGCAGGGCAGTGATCAGTGTCGTCATATATATTCAATCAAATTTTACAATGTTGGTAAACGTCTTTGCATCAAGACTGGCACCGCCCACCAGGGCTCCGTCCACATCATTGATGCGCATCAACTCGGCTATATTTTCCGGTTTGACCGATCCGCCGTAAAGAATCCGGGTGGACTGGGCCATATCCGGAGATATCCGCTTTTCCAGAAGATTCCGCAGATATTCATGAACCTCTGCCACCTGATCCGGTCCGGCCGTGTGACCGGTGCCGATGGCCCATACCGGTTCATAAGCAAGGACCAGGTCCTTCAGGTGTTTCGGATCAAGGCCTTTTAACCCATCTGATACCTGCTTGTCAAGGGTTAAAAATGTGTTTCCCGCTTCCCGCTGAGCGTCCGTTTCTCCGACGCACAGAATCGGTTTGAGCCCTTTTGAAGCCGCGGCTTTAATTTTTTTGTTTACGGTGTCATCGGTTTCAAAAAAATACTGGCGTCTTTCCGAATGTCCGATGATGACATATTCCACACCCGCGGTTTTGAGCATGTCCGCCGATATTTCCCCGGTGAATGCGCCCTGGGTTTCAAAGTGCAGATTCTGAGCTCCCAGGCGTACCCGGGTGCCGGCAATGGCAGCAGCCACCAGGGGCAGACAAACGTACGCCGGCGCGATCATGATCTCCACATCCGTGACATCGATGCACTCTTCTGCCAGGTGTTGGGCGGTATCCACGGCTTCGGGTCCGGTTTTGAACATCTTCCAGTTACCGGCGATCAGGGGTTTGCGAGTCATAAAAACCTCCCGTTCAAGTTATAGGGATTCTCCGATCATCTGTGCCAGGTCGGTCATCCGGTGGGAATAACCGGCTTCGTTGTCATACCAGGCATAGACCTTGACCATGTTGCCGTTTATCACATCCGTGCAGCCGGCATCCACAATCGAGGACAGCGGGTTGGAGTTGTAATCGATGGAGACCAGAGGCAGGTCGCTGTATCCCAGAAATCCTTTCAGATTTCCGGATGCGGCGGTTTTCAGGGCCTGGTTCACCATCTCGATGGTCAGATCGTTCTGCTGCGTCAGCACCACCAGATCCACCATGGACACGTTGGGGGTGGGCACGCGCACCGACATGCCGTTGAGTTTGCCTTTCAGTTCGGGCAGCACCAGGGCCACAGCCTTGGCCGCACCCGTGGTGGTGGGAATCATGGACAGACCGGCGGCCCGGGCGCGTCGCAGATCTTTATGGGGAAAGTCCAGGATCCGCTGATCTCCGGTATAGGCATGGATGGTGGTCATCATGCCGGAAACAAACCCGAAATTTTCCAGAATCACCTTGGCCACCGGCGCCAGACAGTTGGTGGTGCAAGACGCATTGGAAATGATATGATGGGAAGACGGATCATACATGTCATGATTGACCCCCATGACAACGGTGATGTCCGGATTCGTGGCCGGGGCCGAGATAATCACCTTTTTGGCGCCGGCATCCAGATGTTTGGATGCCCCTTCACGGTCCCTGAAAATGCCGGTGCACTCCATGACGATATCCACCCCCAGATCTGCCCAGGGAATCTGGGCCGGATCCTTGAAAGAGGTGACTTTCACCTGTCTGCCGTCCACTTCGATGCCCTCTTCCAGGGCGGTGACGGGCGTGTCGAGCTGTCCGTGAACCGAATCGAACTGCAGCAGATGGGCCGCAGTCCGGGTGTCGGTCAGGTCGTTGATACTCACGATTTCCAGATCCGGACAGGTCATTGCCGCCCGGAATACCAGCCGGCCGATCCGGCCGAATCCATTGATGCCGATTTTAACAGCCATTGATGTTCTCCTATCTGACAGGAATTAAGTTACATGTCCATATGCGGGGTCAATAGCCGGAAAAAGCCTGTCAGCTTCGTCCGGTCCCTTTGAGAATCCCGCTGGCCAGCGAAATACTTTTTTTGCCGTGGTCCACCAGGGCGGTGGTCAGTTTTTCCATGTCCATCTTTTTCCGGGCAGTGACCGCCTTCAGAAGAATCGGCAGATTGACCCCGGAAATCACCTCCACGGTGCCTTCTTCCAGAAACGAATAGCTCAGGTTGGAAGGGGTGCCGCCGAACATGTCCGTCAGGATGATCACCCCGTTGTCGGATTTGACTTTGGTAATGCCCTGTTTAATTTTTTTTCTCAGGTGGTCAGGATTTTTCTGAATGTCGATGGAAATCGCCATGATCTGGTCCTGTTCACCCCCCAGAATAAATTCGACTGTGTCTATAAGTGTCTGGCCCAGCTGTGCATGGGCCACGACGAGTATGCCTATCATATTTCCCTGATATCCCGATCGATGTCCCGGTGAATCAGTCCGGGATGACGGGCCTTGTGATTTAAGTGTTCAAAAATACAGCGGGCGATCACGACGCTTCGGTGACGGCCGCCGGTACAACCGACCGCAATAGTTAAATACGCTTTGTTCTCTCTTTGATACAAAGGAATCAAATAGTCAAGCAGATGTGTGAATTTTTTCAGAAATGTCCGGGTCTCCGGATTGGATAAAACAAAATCTTTGACCGCACCGGATTCACCGTCCATGTGTTTCAAGTTGGGTTCAAAATAGGGATTGGCCAGAAACCGCATGTCCATGACCAGATCCGCATCCATGGGGATCCCGTATTTATAGCCGAACGACAACACATTGATTTTCATTTTTGCCGGATGATCACTGCCGCGGCTGATCAGATCCAGAATCGCGGTTTTGAGCTGATGAACGCTCAAACGGCTGGTATCGATCAGATGATGGGCCGTTGATTTGATCAGGTTCAACGCATGGATTTCCGAATGAATGCTTTCCAGCAGACTTTTTTTGCCGGAGACCGGATGCTGCCGCCGGGTCTGACTGAACCGTTTGATCAGGGTGTCCACATCCGCTTCCAGGAAAATGATTTCCGGTGAAATGCCCAGTGCCTCGATGGCACTGATTCCGGCGGTGTAATGGGAGGCAAACGTTCTTGACCGCATGTCCATGACAAAGGCGATCCCGGTGATGTCCGGGCTCTCCTTGAACGGCAGTTCCAGAAACCGGGGCACAAGCTCCAGGGGCATGTTGTCCACACAGTAGTAGGACGCATCTTCAAACGCCTGCATGGCCGTGGTCTTCCCGGAACCTGACAATCCGGTGATGATATATACCGGCAGGTGTTTCATTTAAAACGCTTCATCCTGTTCCACAATAAATTCATGGATATCGTCCATGGTTTCAGCGTTGATCAGCTCCTGCTTGAAATGTTCCATTTTCAGCAGTTTGGAAATCTGGGCCAGCACTTTTAAATGTCCGCCGGTGGAGTTTTCCGGGGTCAGGAGCAAAAAAAAGATATGGACCGGTTTCCCGTCCAGAGAATCATACGACACCCCGGATTTGCTGCGTCCGAATCCTAAAATGATCTCTTTGACGGAATTGAGCTTGCCGTGGGGAATGGCGATACCGCCGCCGATGCCGGTACTGCCTAAAGATTCCCGTTCCATCAGGACCGTGGCGATATCCTGGGCCTCAATGCCGGCAACCGGGGCCACGGCCCGGGCCAGTTCCCGGAGGATGCCGTGTTTGGTGGTGGCTTCAAGATCCGCCACGATGGACTCTTTTTTGAGCAATTGGCTGAGTTTCATGTGAGTTTCGATCATCCCCCGGGCTGGATCAGTCCCAGCTTTCCATTGTTGTGTTTGTAAAGCACATTCAACTGTTCAGTACGGGCGTTGTTGAACACGAAAAATGTATGCCGGCCGGTATTGAACTCGTTGACGGCATCGATGATATCCATGGGTTTGGTGTCCAGCGTTTCCATTACCAGGTCGTCAAATCCCTGAAATCCGGGCCGCTGCATGGGGCTGCGGTCGAATTCCGCCGTATCCAGAAGGCTTTGTTTTTTACCGGACATGTGCTGTTTGAATTTTTCCTTGTGTTTTTTAATCTGAGCCCGGACTTTGTCCATTAGAATATCAATGGATGAGTACATGTTTTCAGATGATTCTTTGGCATGGATGTTCAGCTTATCACAGGTCAGCGTAATTTCCGCAATGTGTCTTATTTTTTCCACTGACAAGACCACATGCGCTTCGGCCGGACTGTCCATCATCCGGTCGAATTTGTCCAGTTTTTTGTTCACGTAAGACTTCAATGGATCGGAGGGATCGATTTTCTTAAAGGTAACGGTCGTTTGCATGAAACACCTCCCTAAAGTTGTTTACGTTTGCTGGAAGGCAGAATGTTGAGTACCTTCCGGTATTTGGCAACGGTTCTTCGGGCGATCTGTATATCGGCTTGCTGAAGAATGCCGGCGATCCGGTCATCGCTTAACGGGCTGGCAGGGTCTTCTTTTTCGATAAGCTGTCGGATTCTTTCCTTGACACTGGCGGAGGCCATGGATTTTCCCCCGGTGCGTTCAATGGATGAATTAAAGAAATATTTAAGCTCGAACAGCCCCTGGGGCGTATATGCATATTTGTTGGTCGTGACCCGGCTGATGGTGGATTCGTGCATCTGAATATCTTCGGCAATATCCTTGAGAATCAAGGGACGCAGATGAGCAATGCCTTTCTCGAAAAATTCATGCTGGAATTTGATAATACTTTCCATGACCAGGTAGATGGTTTTCTGACGCTGGTGAATGCTTTTGATCAGCCAGGACGCAGACTGCATTTTTTCGTTGAGATACGCCTTGGTTTCCTTTGAGATTTTCCTGCCCTCGGCAATGGCATTTTTGTAGAACCGGTTGATGCGCAATTTGGGCAGACCGTCATCGTTCATGACAATTTTAAAACCGTCATTGACTTTGTAGACGTAAATATCAGGAATGATATAGGCGGGCTCCTCATGGGAAAATTTTCTTCCCGGTTTGGGTTCCAGGTATTGCAGAATTTTTACTGCGGCCCGCACATCGTCCACGGAAATACGCAGGGCTTTGGCAATTTTCCGGCTGTTCCTGTTTTCCAGGTTTTTTAAATGGTGTCTGATGATTTCGGTAAGCACGGGATTGTCGATTCCCAGCTGTTTGACCTGAATGAGAAGGGTCTCACACAGATCTCTGGCACACACCCCGGGCGGGTCCAGTGTCTGCAGTACAGACAAAACCGCTTCCACCCGTACTGTATTCACTTCGGCGGCCTGGGCGATTTCGGATACTTGCGCACACAGATAGCCGTCCGGGTTGAGGTTGTCAATGATCATGTGACCGATCCGTTCATTCTTCTCATCAAGTCCCTGGAGCATCAGCTGCCATTTCAAATGATCCTCCAGCGAGGTTTTTTCAGAAGTGAACGCTTCAAAGTTCGGTGCTTCGGTGTGTTCGGTCTCCGTATAGATGCGTCCGGTGGAATTATATTCATTGATATAATTTTCCCAGTCCGTATCCGGCTGGACTTTTTCATCGATGGTGACTTCCTTGACCGGCGCATCCCGGTCCGGTTCAGGAACATCGGCGGCCGGATCAGACAAAACCTGCTCTAAAGGTTCGTCCGGGCTCTGTTCTTCCAGTGCCGGATTCTGCTCCATTTCCTGCTGAATCATTTCCGCCAGCTCGATACGGGAGAGCTGCAGCAGTTTGATGGCCTGCTGCAGCTGAGGGGTCATGACCAGCTGCTGGGTCAATGTGAGGTTCTGTTGTAAGCCAAGTTCCATATTACAGCCTGAAATTGTCTCCCAGATAGGTTTTTTTGGCAACGGCACTGGAAATGATCCGGTCCGGGGGACCGGATTCAATCACCATGCCTTCACTCATGATATATGCATGGTCGCAAACGCCCAGCGTTTCCCGGACATTGTGGTCGGAGATGAGCACCCCGATGCCTTTTTGGGTCAGCTGGGCAATGATCCGCTGGATGTCCATCACAGCCAGCGGATCGATACCGGCAAACGGCTCGTCCAGAAGAATGAACAAAGGGTCGGTGGCCAGAACCCTGGCAATTTCCAGCCGGCGGCGTTCGCCGCCGGACAGAGACGCGGCTTTTTGACGGGCCAGTTTGTGGATGCCCAGTTCCTGCATCAGATCCAGCGCTTTGGATTGAATCGGAACCCCGGTTTCGGGCAACACTTCCAGAATGGCAGTAATGTTTTCTTCCACCGTGAGTTTCCGGAAAATAGAACTTTCCTGAGGCAGATATCCGATTCCTTTCCGGGCGCGGATATACATGGGATATTGCGTGATCTCCTCATCCCCCAGTAACACATGACCGCTGTCCGGACGGATCATGCCCACGGTCAAATAGAAAGTGGTGGTTTTGCCGGCACCGTTGGGGCCGAGCAGCCCGGTCACCTGCCCAGGTCTGACCGTCAGATCGGCCTGGTTGACCACTGTTTTTCCGTTGTAGGTTTTTACCAGATTATTGAGAGAGAGTTCTGTCATCTATTGATCAGCCGGTCTGTCTTCCGGATTGAACAGGGCCTGAACACGGGTTTTGCCGTCGCCTTCCACCAACACCCGATCCTGGTTCCGGAACAGGGTGATTTTTGTGCCGCTCACCCAGCTGGTGCCGGTGAGCAGCCTGACCTGGCTGCCGGTGAGAATCAGGGTATCGTCTGCTGCCGTGTATACCGCTTTGTCTGCAAATGCCTTTCTGTCTGCAGCCGTGTATTCGACATTGTCGACCGCCACGATCTGTTTGATCCGCTCGGCATTGCCCAAATCCGCAGTGTCCGGCTGGGAGGGGTGCAGATAGATTCTGATCGAATCCGCCTCAATCAGTGAATTCTCCTGATTCGCCCTGACATGACCGATGAATTCCACCATGGATGCTTCCTGGTGAGCGATCATTTTATCCGCGGTGATCTGCAACGGTTTTTCCGACGAAAACCCCGATTCAGACCCGGTTTTTTCCTGGGCAGATACCAGCGGTACCAGTGTCAGAACCAGCAGCCCGATGATACCGGCCATCCGGTTACGGCAGATAGAAATTCTCACTGAATTGTCCTTTGACATGTCCCTGTAAAATTATTTCATTGTCGTTGATACGGATTTCCATGGTATCCGCTTCCATTGAGGCATCGGCATTTTCAAGCCACACCTTTGTTTCGGAATGTATTATATGTGGTTTTTTTTTATAATGCAACTTATCAGTTTTCAGGGTGTATGTGCGGTGTTTGACCACCACGTTGCCCGTAAAATCGATATCATGGGTCTGTGTGTCCAGAATCCCATGGTCGGATGTCAAAAGGACCGTATCCTGGTTTTGGGTATGAAATATCACCCGGACCCGGGTGAGGATGGCCTGATTCCGTTCTTTTGCCAGGGTGGCGGTGGCGGCTTCCAGTTCCCATTCCGTGATGCCGTTTTTTTTGGAAACCTGTTTCATGGCACCCAGTTTCAGCGCGGCATCGGAATCGATGTGAAGATCGGTGATCTGTTGGGGCACGGTCATCATCTGATGAATCACATAACCGACACCGGCACTGACGGTTATGACCATCAGGAGCAGTATAACCAGCACCCGCGGTTTTTTGAAAAAAAAACGGTTCATGCCAGAAACGGTTTCAGCGCATTTTCCCACAGGCCCGCGGCTTTGAGAATGGCGTCGCAGATTTCTCTGACCGCGCCATGGCCGCCTAACGCCCGTGTGACGATATCGGCCCGGGCTTTCACTTCATCCACGGCATCGGCCACGGCAATGGCGACCCCGGCCCGGGCCATGGCCGGCAGATCGATCAGATCGTCCCCCATAAACGCCATGTCAGATGGATCAATGCCGGTTTTCCGGGCCATCCGGTCCAGTGCTTCCGCCTTGTTGTAAATGCCGTCAAAAATCAGGTCGATACCCAGATTCCGGCAGCGGTGGGTCAATGCCCCTGAAATACGTCCGGTGATGATGCCCACCAGGATGCCGTTGTCCATGAGCAGCCGCAGTCCCAGCCCGTCCCGGGAAGTGAACTGTTTGATCTGTTCTCCGGAATCGGTATAGATGATCCGGCCGTCGGTCAACACCCCGTCCACATCCAGCACCAGCAGTTTGACCTGTGACAGTGACGTTGTCATCGGGTTATGCCGTTGCCTGCTTGATGGCCAGAAGCGTTTCAAGCAACGGTGCCATGTCGGCCAGAGGCATGGAATTGGGACCGTCGCACAGTGCTTTGGAAGGCTCGGGATGGGTTTCCATGAACAGGCCGTGTGCCCCGGCCGCCACGGCGGCTTTTGCCAGCGTGGGGATAAAAGCCCGGTCGCCGCCCGATGACGTGATCCCGCCGCCGGGAAGCTGGACACTGTGGGTGGCATCAAAGATCACGGGGACGCCCATCTGCCGCAATATATGGATGGACCGAAAATCCACCACCAGGTTGTTGTACCCGAAGCTGGTGCCCCGCTCGGTGATGGCGATGTGGGGATTACCGGTGGAAGCGGCTTTGTCAAGGATGTTTCTGCAGTCCCCGGGTGCCAGAAACTGGCCCTTTTTGATGCTCACCGGCCGGCCGGTCCGGCAGGCGGCCAGAATCAGGTCGGTCTGGCGGCATAAAAACGCTGGAATCTGCAGAACGTCCAGTACCCGGGCCGCAGGAACGGCCTGTTCCGGCAGATGAATGTCGGAAATCACCTTGACGCCCAGGTGGGACTTGATCTTTTCCAGAATGGACAGTCCCTGTTCAAACCCGGGGCCTCGAAATGAGTCCACAGATGTCCGGTTGGCCTTATCAAAAGAGGCTTTGAACAAAAACGGAATGTTCAGATCCCCGGTAATGGACTTCAGGGTGTCGCAGATCTGAAAGGTGGTATCAAAATTTTCGATCACACAGGGGCCGGCCACCAAAAAAAAACGGGGCCGGGGAGTGTCGATCATATCGAAAAAAAAATTGGTCATGGATCATCCTTTGGCATCTGAAATATCAAGCGCGTGAATATGGAGATCAACCTATATTCTGGCATCTAAAAAGTCAAGAATGTAAAATACCTTGATAAGTTTGGGTGTAGCTGGTATTTTTATGGGCGTTTCGATTTTGATAATGATAACTGTTTGAAAAAATGGGTTTTTTTAATGAAAAAATTTTTATTGCTGGTGATTTGTGTAATGATTCTGGTGCCGCTGATCTGGGTGCTGACATACCGATTCGAAGGTACGCCTCCTGAAATCACAGCGGATCTGCCGTCATTGTATCTCAAGGACGGTGTGGCATTGTCCCTGGATATCCAGGACAACGGCACCGGACTCCGGGAAGTTCATGTCCGTCTTATGCAGCAGGAAACGGAAAAAACCCTGCTGAAAAAAGACTATGCGGCGGGTTCCGTGTTCAATCCGTTTTCCCGAGAAATTCCAAAGCAGGACCGGTTTGTCGTTCCCGTGGAAACCGGTCGACACGGGTTGAGTGACGGTGATGCCCTGCTGCATGTTCAGGTGACCGATCAGTCCTGGCGGGGGTGGAACCGGGGCAACATTTCTGAAGAGCAGATATCGGTCACCATCGATACACAGCCCCCGAAAATAGAGATATTGAGCCGGCAGCACAATGTGGAACGGGGCGGCTCCGGCCTGGTGATCTACCGATTGTTCGAAACGGATGTCAAAAGCGGTGTTCAGGTGGGGGATCGGTTTTTTCCGGGCAGTTCGGGCATGTTTGACGAAACGGACATTCATGCGGCGTTTTTTGCGCTCGATCACACCCAGGGGCCCGGCACCCAGCTGTGGGTCACTGCCGAGGATGGCGCGGGCAATACCACGCGCAAGGGATTTTATCATTACATCCGGGACCGGGGGTTCAAATCGGATGTGCTCAGGATTTCCGATGCGTTTTTAGGGATGACCATGCCGGATTTTCATCTCGGTGACCGGGAAAGTCAGATCGAAAAAACAGATAATCCGCTTCTGGAAAAATTCCTGGTGGTGAACACCGAACTCCGGGATGCCAATGTCAATAAAGTGTTGTCCGTTCCGGCGGATACAGTGCCTCAGGTGCTGTGGCAGGGGAGATTCGAACGAATGGCCGGTGCCACCCGTGCCGGATTCGGGGACAACCGGTCCTATACCTACAATGGTAAAGAAATCGGACAGTCCCGGCACATGGGAATCGATCTGGCATCCACTGCCATGACACCGGTGGGAGCGGCCAATGCCGGCCGGGTTGTCATGGCGGAACCCGTGGGTATTTTCGGCAACACCGTGGTCATCGACCATGGGTTTGGTCTGGCCAGTCTATACGCGCATCTGAGCAACATGATGGTGTCGGTGGGAGACACGGTCCATAAAGGGGCTGTCATCGGCAATACCGGGATGACCGGGCTGGCAGCCGGAGATCATCTGCATTTTTCCATGATCGTGCACAATGTGTTTGTCAATCCGCTGGAATGGTGGGATCCCAACTGGATCGAAAACAACGTCACCGCCAAAATCAAAGCGGTCAGAGAAGGAAAATCATGAGCGACCACCAAGTCAATAAAACCTATGAACAGATCAATGAGAAAATCGCCCGGGGAGAGGCCGTGGTGGTCACTGCCGAAGAAATTATCGATATTGCCAGAGACCGCGGTGTTGTGGAAGCGGCCCGGCAGGTGGATGTGGTAACCACCGGCACCTTTGCCCCCATGTGTTCTTCCGGTGCGTTCATCAACATCGGGCAGTCGAAACCGGTGATCCGCACCACCAAAACCTGGTTCAACAATGTGCCGGCCTATTCGGGTATCGCGGCGGTGGACTGTTATCTGGGCGCAACCCAGACCAGTGAAGATGATCCCTTGAACAAACGTCACCCCGGGGATTTCAATTACGGCGGGGGACATGTGATCCAGGATCTGGTGGCGGGAAAACCCGTGGAAATCCGTGCGGAATCCTATGGCACCGACTGTTATCCCAACCGGCGCATCGAAAAAGTCATGACCCTTGAAGAACTGCCCAATGCCATGCTGGTGAACCCCAGAAACGCCTATCAGAATTACAATTGCGCCATTAACCGGTCGGACCGCACCAAATATACCTATATGGGCACATTGAAGCCCGATATGGGCAATGCCAATTATTCCACGTCCGGGGCGTTGAGCCCGCTGTTCAATGATCCGTACCTCAAAACCATCGGTGTGGGAACCCGGATTTTTCTGGGCGGAGCCCAGGGGTATGTGATCTGGACCGGTACTCAGCACAAATCCGCTGTGGAACGGGGGTTGAACGGCGTGCCGCTGGGTCCGGCCGGCACCTTGTCTGTGATGGGAGACCTCAAGGAGATGTCTTGTGACTGGCTGGTGGGGCAGAGTATCCGGGGATATGGCTGTTCTCTTTCCGTGGGCCTGGGGATCCCGATTCCGATTCTTAACGAGGAGATTCTCAAGTACACCGCAGTATCCGATGACGAGATCTTCACCCAGATCGTGGATTACGGGTATGATTATCCTGAAGGGGTGGCCCGGTCATTCGGCCAGGTGAGTTATGCGGAACTCAAAAGCGGTGCCATTACCATCAAGGGACGGACCGTGACCACCCATCCTTTGTCCAGTATGGTCAAGGCCAGAAAGATTGCACAAATGCTCAAGTCCGCAATCCAGCGGTCCCGGTTTTTGCTGGGCCGGCCGCAGCACCTGTTTTTCGGGCAATAAGAGGTGGCCATGACAAAAAAGAAAAATGCCTGGCGGGAGAATATCGAAGCCATTCTCATTGCCGTTGTGATCGCTTTGTTCATCCGCACATTCATCGTCCAGGCATTCAAGATTCCATCCGGGTCCATGCTGGAGACCCTTCAGATCGGGGACCATATTCTGGTGAACAAGTTTATTTACGGGATCAAGATCCCCTTTACCGACGGCCGGGTACTGATCCCCTTCAAAGATCCGCAGCCGGGGGATATCGTGGTATTCAAATATCCGGAAGATCCGTCCAAGGATTTTATCAAACGGGTGGTGGCCGTGGCCGGCGATACGGTATCCATTGTTGACAAGCAGTTGTATGTCAATGGTGAACCCGTGACCGATGAACCCTATGCCGTGTATTCCCGGTATCCCACCCATGTGGACGACATGGCGCCGGTAACGGTGCCCGAAGACAAACTGTTTGTCATGGGAGACAACCGGGATAACAGCCATGACAGCCGGTTCTGGGGGTTTGTGGATATGTCGGCCGTCAAGGGCGAGGCATTTATGATCTACTGGTCCTGGGACCGGGACAAATTCGGTGTGAGGTGGCACCGGATCGGTGATCTGCTGATATGACATAATAAATTGAAGGATGCATGATGCGATTCACGAAAAAGGATATTCTGGACATCCATTCTCTGGATCCGGAAGAGATCACCCTGATTCTGGACACAGCCATGGGCATGAAGGAGATATCCCAGCGGCCGGTGAAAAAAGTGCCCACCCTTCGGGGCAAGACCATTGTGCTGTTTTTTCAGGAACCTTCCACCCGGACCAAGCTGTCCTTTGAGATTGCCGCCAAACGGTTGTCCGCCGATTCCGTGGCCATTGCCAAAGCCGGTTCTTCCATGACCAAGGGCGAAACCCTGATCGACACGGTGAAAAACCTGGAAGCCATGCGGCCGGATGTGATCGTGATGCGCCATGGTTCTTCCGGGGCCGCCTATCTCGTGGCAAACCGGGTGGATTGTTCGGTGATCAATGCCGGGGACGGGATCCATGCCCATCCGTCCCAGGCCCTGCTGGACATGATGAGTGTCCGGGAAAAAAAAGGGCATCTGTCCGGATTGAAACTGGCCATGATCGGTGATATCGCCCATTCCCGGGTGGCCCGGTCCGATATTGCCGGATTTTCCAAAATGGGGGCACAGGTGTGGGTGTGCGCGCCCCGCACCATGATTCCGGCGGGAATCGAAGCTTTGGGATGCACGGTGGCCCTCACCATGGAAGCATGCGTGGCAGATGCGGACGTGATCATGATGCTGCGGATTCAAAAAGAGCGGATGAACGATATCCTGTTTTCCACGGAAAGGGAGTATGCCGGCTGGTTCGGCCTGAACCGGGACCGGGTGGCGCTGGCGAAAAAAGATGTCACCATCATGCATCCGGGACCCATGAACCGGGGGGTGGAAATCAGCAGTGATGTGGCGGATGCCGGGTATTCCATAATTCTGGATCAGGTGACCAACGGCGTGGCGCTGCGCATGGCCCTTTATTATCTGGTGGCGGGAGGAAGCAGACATGCGGACACTGATTAAAGGGGCCCGGGTCCTGGATCCCGGGAAACTGGATGGAAATAAAACCGTGCTGATCAGCGGACAGACCATTGAAGCGGTCCTGGACCCGTCAGATCCTGTGCCCGGCAATGCTGCTGATCTCAGGGTCGTCGACGCAGACGGCCTGGTGCTGGTGCCGGGGCTCATGGATATTCATGTGCATTTACGGGAGCCGGGCCATGAGTATAAGGAAACCATTGCCACGGGTGCGGCTGCCGCGGCCCGGGGCGGATTCACCGCCGTGTGCGCCATGCCCAACACGGTACCGGTCAATGACAATGCGCAGGTGACCAGGTTTATTCTTGAAAAAGCCGGGGCTGCCAAAGGGGCACGGGTCTATCCGGTGGGGGCGGTCACCAGAGGATCCGCCGGTACTCAGCTGGCTGAAATCCGGGACATGCGGCTGGCGGGGGTCGTGGCCGTATCCGATGACGGCCGGCCCGTGGAAAACGCCCAGCTCATGCGACGGGCGCTGGAATATTGCGATGGGTTGTTTATACCGGTGTTCGTCCATGCCGAAGACCTGTCTCTGGTGAACGACGGTGCCATGAATGAAGGCCCGGCCGCCACGTTCCATGGTATTCCCGGAATCCCCAATGCCGCGGAAGCCGTCATGGTGGCAAGAGATATTCTGTTGTCCCGGCTGACCGGGGCCCATGTGCATTTCTGCCATATCAGCTGTGAAGAATCCATTGACTTGATCCGGAACGCCAAACAGCAAGGGGTCCGGGTGACCTGTGAAACCGCGCCCCATTATTTCACCCTGATCGATGAGGATGTCAAGGGATATGACACCCGTTTCAAGATGAATCCGCCGTTGAGATCAAAAAAAGACCGCCAGGCGGTGATCCAGGGACTGGTGGACGGTACCATCGATGTGATCGCCTCAGACCATGCCCCCCACAGCAAAGAGGAAAAAGACCTGGAGTTTGATCGGGCCGCATTCGGCATCGTGGGACTGGAAACCGCGCTGCCCCTGTCTTTAAAACTGGTGCAGGACAAACACGTGACCCTGGAAAATCTGATCATGAAAATGGCAAAACATCCGGCCCGGATTCTGGGGATCAACAATGACATCATCCCCGGCAACCCGGCGGATCTGACCCTGATCGATCTGGAAGATAAAGGGGTGATCGATCCGGACCGGTTCGTGTCCAAAAGCCGCAACACCCCGTTCACCGGCATGGCGGTTCAGGGAACGGCCGTGGCGACCATGGTGAACGGTGCCTTTGTTTTTGAGCGGCGGCATGCCTGATTTGAATTGTTCTCCGGCAGGGCCGTTCAGGCCCTTACAGATTAAACAGATCCATCACCCGGTCCCGCAGGTATTGACCAATGGGGATGGCAGAGGTCGCTGCCGGTGACGGGGCGTTACACACGTGCAGGGAACGCGGGGTTCGCGCGAACAGAAAATCGTGAACCAGGTCTCCGTTTTTCATGACCGCCTGTGCCCGGATCCCCGGGGGATAAGGTAACAGATCCTTCAGGGTCAGAGATGGGCAGTATTTTCTGATACGCGCCAGATATCCGGGTTTCCATACGGAATCCACCTGTTCTTTGATACCTGATGTCAGATGCCGTCCCATGACCTTCCAGAACCCGGGGAATGCCGCCATTTGAGCGATATCTGAAACATTTGCATTGATCTTACCGTATCCTTCCCGATCAAATCCCAGGACCGCATTGGGACCCACGGTGATGCACCCGTTGATCATGGGCGTCAGATGCACGCCTAAAAAAGGCAGATCCGGATCCGGTACCGGATAGATGAGCCGGGAAACGATGCTGGAGCGATGTGCGGGCAGCTGGTAGTACTCCCCCCGGAAGGGCAAAATGGAAAAATCGATGTCAATGTGCATCATTTTTGCCAGGCGGTCCGCCATCAGGCCCGCGCACACCACCAGATAGCGGGTTGAGACCTTGTCTGTCCGGGTATGCACCGTGACCTGATTTTGTGTCTCCATCAATTGCGTGACAGGGTGACCGGTCCGGATATGTCCGCCTCCGGCCGAAAACAAGGCAGCCATTTTTCGGGTGATCGCCGTAAAATCACAAATTCCGGTGGCTGGTACCAGCAATGCCCCCAGCCCTTGAATCCGGGGTTCCATGTGGATCAGTTCCTGTTGGTCCAGTTCGAAAATCCGGATCTGATTCCGGATACACCGCTGTTTCAGGGCCTGCATCCTTTCTTGCTCGATGGGGGTCGTGGCCACCAGAAGTTTGCCGCATTGCCTGAACGGCAGACCGTGTTCTGTGCAGAATGCCATGGTGGCAGAAGACCCGCGACGGCAGAAGTCCGCCTTTAGACTGCCGGGGGCATAATACACCCCGGCATGGATCACGCCGGAATTGTGTCCGGTCTGGTGGACCGCGAACTGGTTTTCCTTTTCGATCAGCAAAATGTCGGCGTCAACGAACTGTGCCTGCAGTGCCCGAGCAGTGGCAACCCCCACAATTCCACCGCCGATGATAGTTACATCATAAAAATCTTTTTCTTTCATGACCGCAAAATAGTATCATGGTTCTGGAAAAGCAAGGGGGGTTTTGATAAGTGAGCAGTGTGGAAATTCGATCACCGGTTGACCCCGGAGCAATAAAAAGTATATAAGGGCTTGAGAAAAACCGCAGGGTATATCAGAATGGAGATTGAAAATGAACGATTTGGATTTCTGGAACCGCCATTCCGTTCAATATCTGGAAATGGCGTATGACACCGGACATAAAGAGATGATTCATGACCCGGACGGGTATGGAAAGAGAACCGGAGAATGCGGGGATACGGTTGAGTTTTTCATCAAGATGAAAGACGGAATGCTGGACACGGTGTCTTTTATGGCCCATGGATGCCTGAACACCACGGCCTGCTGCAATACGGTGGTGTCTTTTGCCCGGGGAAAAACCATTGATCAGGCGTGGGAAATTATCCCTGAACAGGTGGTGGATTATCTTCAGACATTGCCCCCGGATCATGAACACTGCGCCCAGCTGGCGGTAGGTGGGTTGTATCTGGCATTGTCCGACTGTCAGTTCAAACGGAACAAACAGACCAAAACCGCGTAAGGACCTGGAGAAAATTATGGAAGAAAACACATCGTGGGACTGGGGTACTGAGCTCAAGGAGATACCGTTTGATGAATGGCGAACCCGGTTCAACTGGGTTCAGTCTCCCCGGGTGAGCCGGGATGGCGAGCGCATCGCCGCCATTGTCAACCTGGATGAAATGGTTTTCAATGTGTGTGTGAACGGGGAGGTCTGGGAAGGCGAATATGAAAAAATCTGGAATCTGACCCCGGTTTCCGGCAACGGGTTTGCCGCATTCGTGGCCCGGGATGAAGAATGGACCATGGCGGTGAACGGACAGGAATGGACCCAGTGGTGTGATTTTATCTGGCAGATGATGCAGAGCCCGGATGGCCGGACCCTGGGGGCGGCGTTTCAATCTGATTCGGAATACGGGGTGACGGTGAACGATACGCCCTGGGAACACCGGTATGAAAACTTGAACGGTGCGGTCATGGCTGCCGACGGCACATCCGCGGCTGTGGTCCAGGTGACATCCATGCCGGGCGCGGATGTGGAAGCCTTCAAAAAAGGCGTTTTCAGCGTGGCCCGCAACGGCATCCCCCAGGACCGGCGGTTTCTGAATATCTGGGATATCAGCTTTGATGCATCCGGCAGGCAGATCGGATATACCGTGCGGACGAACCGGGAAGCGTATACCATTGTCCAGAATGACACCCTGTGGGACAACCGGTTCGAATCGGTGTGGAAGCCGGAATTTTTGGATGAAAATTCACTGCTGGCACCGGTCCGCGTCAAGGGGAAATGGGAATTATACAAAAATGACACGCCGTTCTGGCGCAATCGATATGATCAGCTCTGGCATTTGACCCTGTCTCCCAACGGCAGGGATGTCGCGGCCATAGTGTCCGCCCCTTACGGCCGCTGGAGTGTGGCCGTAAACGACAAAGTATGGCCGGTGTCCTGGGACGCGATGATTTCAGATATTTATTTTTCTGAAAACGGCGCCACCCTGGCAGCGGTATACAAACACAAGAATGTCTGGGATCTGGCGGTCAATCAGACGTCCTGGGGGATGGCCGCCGATATGGTCTTTGTTCCCCGCTTCAGTGCCGACGGCAGTGTGGTGGCGATCGTCATCGAGAAACAGGGCGGGTATCAACTGGTGGTCAACAACCGGGTGGTAGCGTCCGGGTTCAGTTTCATGGCAAATCCCGTGATCAGTCCGGATGGATCGAGGATATTGCTCAAAGGCATTGAAAACGGCATTTACAAGCGCCGGATCATCCAAGTGTAACGGTTAATTTTAAAAAGGAGCATGCAATGAACAGTTTTATCGCCTTTATCATGGGCCCTATGGTCTGGATATCGGTCATCATATTTCTGGGCGGCCTGACCATCAAGCTGGTGGGCATTCTGCGTGCCGTACGTCAGAAAGAACCTTATATTTATTCCTATGTGACGCTCAAGCACAGCCTGCGGTCCATCGGGGCCTGGATGATTCCATTTTTTCCCAGAAGTGCCCGAATGAGCCCGGTCTATTATGGCATATCCTATCTGTTTCATATTCTGCTGTTTCTGGTTCCCTTGTTTCTGGCATCTCATATCGTGTTGATCAATGAAGCGTTTCAGATATCCTGGCCCGCGCTGAACGATCAGGTGGCGGACTGGCTGACCCTGGGGGTGATCGCGGCCCTGATCTTTTTTGCCGTGCGACGGCTCATGGTGCCGGAAGTCAAATTTCTGACCGGGGCCATGGATTATGTGCTGATTCTGTTGGTGCTGCTGCCCTTTCTGACGGGATTTCTGGCATACCACCAGTGGGTCGCCTACCGGTGGATCACCGTGATTCACATATTGTCCGGAGAGCTGGTGCTCATCATCATCCCGTTTTCCCGGTTTTCCCATATGTTGACCGCACCGCTGACCCGGGCTTACATGGGATCTGAGTTCGGCCATGTCAGACAGGCGAGAGACTGGTAAAAGACAACTTCATGCAAATAAAGGACAAACCCATGACAGACGCCCCTTCATCTGTTGAAAAACCCACGGATCCGGCCATAGAGTCCGGGCTCGATCGATTGACCCCGGACCGGATCCGGCAGGTCATTCAGCAGGTATTGAAAAAGGAAACCGGTCCCCGGTTCAAAGCTTATGTGGAAACCTGCATGCGATGCGGCCTGTGTGCCGAAGCATGCAGTTATTTTCTGTCCAATGACCGGGATCCGCAGTTCATGCCGGCCGCCAAGGTGAAAAACACCATCTGGGAGATGCTCAAGAAGGACGGGGATGTATCCAAAGATTTTCTGAGGCGGGCCGTACGTATCTCACATCTGGAGTGCAATGTCTGCAAGCGGTGCGCCATGTATTGTCCGTTCGGCATCGATATCGCCTATCTGATGCTGCTGGTGCGCAGAATCTGCCACAAGCTGGAAATCACGCCCCAGTATATTCAGGACACGGTCAATTCCCATTCCGTCACACTGAACCAGATGTGGGTCAAGGATGATGAATGGATCGACACCCTGCAATGGCAGGAGGAAGATGCCAGAGATGAGTTTGAGGATCTGCAGATCCCCTTAGACAAGGTGGGTGCGGATATCATGTATTCCGTGATCGCCCCTGAACCCAAATTCCAGGCCGGACTGATCTATCAGGCCGCCGCCCTGATGCATGCGGCCGGCATGAACTGGACCATGCCTTCAACGCCGGGCTGGGATAACAGCAACATGGCCATGTATACCGGAGACAATGAAATCTCAGGACGTATCGCCCGGGCGTTTTTTGAGACAGCGGCCCGGCTGCGGGTCAAGCGAATCGTCATGGGGGAATGCGGTCACGCGTTCCGGTCGGTCTACGACATGGGCAACCGGTGGAATTCCTGGGTCATGCCGCCGTTTGAAGTGGTGCATGCGCTGGCGTTTTACCATGAACTGCTGACGCAGGGCCGGATCACCATCAAAGAAAAATACAAGAAGAAGGTGACCCTGCACGATCCCTGCAATGTGTCCCGGGGACGGGGACTGCATGACAAGGCCAGAGAAGTGGTGAACATGGTGTGCGAGGATTTTGTGGAGATGACGCCCAACCGGGAGCACAACTACTGCTGCGGTGCCGGCGGCGGGGTCATCAACTGCGGTCCGCCCTACAAAGGGGAACGCATGGTCAACAACCGGGTCAAGGCGGAACAGCTCGCCGCCACCGGCGCGGAAGTGCTCATCGCTCCCTGTCACAATTGTCACAGCGGGCTGGAGGATGTCATTCAATACTATGATTTAAAGATGGAGATCAAGTTCCTGGGAGACCTGATTTATGAAACCATGGAAAAAAAGATTTATGAGCCGGGAGCATGACATGACACATCCATATCGATTCATTCTCTGCCTGGCCGTACTTCTGGCCGCAGTCACAACCGGAATGTTCAGTTATGCCGGACAGGATCTGGAACGTCTGGACACCTGGGCCTTTGAATCGCCCCGGCGGCCCGGGGCTGTGTTCCCCCATGACGACCATATGTTTCTTGTGGATGATGACTGCAGTGTCTGCCACCATGTGTATGAAAACGGTGAGCTGGTTCCTGATGAAAGCAGTGAAGACCTCTACTGCTCTGACTGTCACAGCCTTAAACCGGCGCCGGACAATCCCATGCCGCTGGAAGCCGCCTATCACAACCTTTGCAGAGACTGTCATTTTGACCGGGGTGAAGGGCCGGTACTGTGCGGTGAATGCCACGTCAAGGAATAAGGAGAGGGCCATGACAAAAAAAATAATGATCGTGGATGATGATCCAGCCATTACAAAATACCTGGAAACATTGTTCAAGGACAACGGATTCGATACCTGTATCGCCGATGACGGCAAACAGGCCATGGATGTGTTTCTGGACCAGCAGCCGGATCTGATCACGCTGGATCTGGAAATGCCGGAAGAATGGGGACCCCGGTTTTTCAGGAAAATTTCCAAAAAAGGCTACACCACCCCGGTGATTGTCATCTCCGGGCTGTCCGGCCGGACCCATTCCATTCCCAAAGCAGAAGCGTTTTTTGCCAAACCTTTCAAAGCCGATGAGGTTCTTGCCAAAGTAAAGGCGGTTCTGGGCGTGTGATTGTTGCAAAATTATGACAAATAAACTCCTGGTGGTCGATGATGAGGAGGGCATCCGGGAGGTCCTGGAAATCACCCTGACAGATGCCGGATATGAGGTATTGACGGCGGAGAACGGCTTTTCCGGGCTTGACATGGTCAAGATCCATAAACCCGATATCGTGCTCACCGATATCCGCATGCCCGGTATGGACGGCATGGCGCTGCTCAAAACGGTCAAACAGTCGTATCCGGATATCGAGGTGATCATGATCACCGGTTACGGGGATGCCAACCTGGCCATTGACAGCTTGAAAATCGGTGCCGTGGATTTCATCTCCAAACCCGTGAATCAGGATGTGCTGGAAATCGCCCTGAAACGGGCCAACGACCGGATCCGCACCCGGGAAAAACTGGCCGACCATACCCGGAACCTGGAAATCCTGGTGGCGGAAAAGACCCGGAAACTGGCGGAATCGGAAAAACGATATGTCCAGCTGTTCAACGAGTCCCCGGCGTATATTACTATTCTGGACGAAAATTTCCGGATCGTGGAATCCAACAACCGGTTCAAGGACCAGTTCGGGGATCATACGGACATGTACTGCTTTCAGGTGCAACAACAGCGCAAAATCCCCTGTGACACCTGTCCGGTGAAAGAAACCTTTGTCGACGGCCTTTCCCATGATGCGGAAATGGATGTCACCCTCAAGGACGGCCGGGTCCGCCGGTTTTTCATTCAGACCTCGGCCATCCCGGATGACAGCGGCCGGATCCGCCATGTCATGGAAATGTGTACGGACATCTCGGTCATTCACCAGCTCCAGGATCACCTGGCTGCTTTGGGCCTGCACATTTCTTCGATTTCCCATGGTATCAAGGGCATGCTCACCGGTCTGGACGGAGGGGATTACCTGATTCGGGCCGGCCTGGAAAAAAATGATTTTGAACGGATTTCCAAGGGCTGGGACATTATCCGGGAGAAAATTGCCATGATCCGGCAGATGGTTCTGAATATTCTGTATCATTCCAAAGACCGGACCCCGGACATGCGGCCGGAGTCTGTGTTTGATTTTATCCAGGAACTGGTGACCACCATGGATCCCCGCATCCGGAAAGCCGGTATTGAACTGATTCTGGACACGCCGAAACCCAGTACCGATTTTCACGTCATCATGGACAAAACCCTGCTGTTCGGTGCCTGCCTGGCCATTCTGGAAAATGCCGTGGATGCATGCATCAGCGTGGCACATGACAGAAAGAAGCTGACGATTCGTATCCAGGTCGCCCAAACACCGGATCAGGTGTTGTTTAAAATCATGGACAACGGCAAAGGCCTTGACAGACAATACCGGCAAAAGATATTTTCCCTGTTTTATTCTGACAAGGGAAACAAGGGAACCGGACTGGGACTTTTCATTGCCCGGCGTTCGGTACAGCTTCATCAGGGAGAAATTCACGTGGACTCGGTTCCAGGAGAATTTACTGAATTCACCATTGCCATTCCAAAAAAAGTATCTGACATTTGACATAAAACGGTTTATTCTTATGATAAAGAATACCTGTTGAACGAAGAAGGGCGTGTGGTTTGTGAAACAGACGGAGGGGATATTTCATGGCAAAATGGATGACAATCAGTGACGCTTTGGATGCGTTTGATCTGTATGATCTGTTCAGTGAGATCATCGACTCTTACAGCGATGAGATGGATGACCCGGAGGCCATTGCATCAGAACTGACGGAACTGCTTGAAGAGCATGAGGAAGAGTATGAATTTTCTCCGGACCCGGACGGTGATTATGCCGAAAGTTTTGAACGCAATCTGCGGGATGCCATCGGGTATGTGTTTGAAGAGTTCAACCTGGGAGTACTGCCGGAAATCGATTTTGACGATCCGGATGTGGATGAGGACGATCTGACCGATATTTATGATGACAAATTCGATGACAATATCGAGCACCGGGTCGATATAGATGTCTATGAAGAAGGCGATGAAACCGAGGAAGATGATGCGGATTGAACAGTTCAGATACGCAGCGGACAATCTGGCATATCTGGTTTTTTCAGACAATTGTGCAATTGCCATTGATCCCGGTGCCGCCGATGACATGATGGCATTCGCCCGGTCCCAAAACCTGACGATCACCCGTGTGACCAATACCCATCTTCATCCGGACCATACCAGCGGCAATGCCCGGATACTGGAAAAAACCGATGCCGATTACCTGGACTGCCGGAACCTGGCCGACAACGACCCTATTGCTTTGGAAAACCAGGAACTGACCGTCATTACCACCCCGGGGCACACCCATGATGATGTCTGTTTTTTAGCTGATGATTTTCTGGTGACCGGCGATACCCTGTTCAACGGCACGGTGGGAAACTGTTTCTCCAGAGATCTGGATGCGTTTTACCTTTCCCTGAAAAAACTGATGGCACTGCCCGGTTCCACCCGGATCTTTGCCGGACACGACTATGTAAAGGAATCGGTGGAAATCGCCCAGGCCATCGATCCGGACACACCGGGTGTAGTACAGTATCTTGAAACCTATGATCCGGATCGGGTGACATCCTGTCTGGCGGATGAACTCCGGATCAATCCCTTCCTTCGGTTCAACGATCCGGCAATGATCCGCAGACTTGAACAGCGCAATTTTCCCTGTGACACGGAAATTGAGCGGTTCAAATCCCTGATGCAGGCGTTCTGATATGGATGAACCGGATTTATCTGGAACCTGCTGCCGGTTTTTGCGGGCTGCGGACACCATGGACCTGATGGCGCTTTACAAGGATGCGGGCTGGTGGGACACGGCGTGTGAACGTCACCCTGAGTTTTTATTGCGGGTGGTTCCTGAATCCGCTTTGTTCGTGGGGGCGTTTTATCAAAAAAAAATGATCGGCATGGGGCGTGCCCTTTCTGATCTGGTCAGTGATGCCTATATTCAGGATGTGGTGGTGCTGCGAAGGTTCCGGGGCCGCGGTGTGGGCAGGCAGATCATTCAAACGCTGATTAACGGTCTGAAGGAACACGGCGTGGACTGGATCGGTCTGATCGGTGAACCCGGTACCGGCCGTTTCTACGAATCTCTGGGATTCAGACCGATGACCGGGCACATCCCATACAGACTAAAGGATTGATTTATGTATAATCGATATGACACCTATACTTCCAAAGATTTCCAACAGACCCTGTGCTTTCCGACGGCGGGACGTTTTGAGCTGGCAGACCGGCAGATGGTTCAGATATATATCGACAAATATGCGCCCGAATCCTGTGAGTATAATTTTGCCAATCTGTTCTGCTGGCAGGAGATTTACAACTATTCCTGGCGCCTGTTCAAAGGCCGGCTGGTAATTTATGACGGGGTCAATCAGTGTGCATTCATGCCGCTGGGGGAACCGCTGCCCCCGGTGGAACTGGCGGAGCTGGGCAGGGAACTGATGCGGGACGGTCTGGTGCCGGATATCGGTCTGGTGCAAAAAAACTATCTGGATGCCCATCCCCGGTGTGAGCAGTATTTTTCCATTCATCCGGAGCGGGACTATGCCGAATATATCTATGACGTGGACCAGCTGTGCCGCCTGAACACACCCAGGCTGCATAAAAAGAAAAACCTGATCTCCCAGTTCGAGCGCTCATATCCGGATTACCGGGTAATGATGCTGACGCCCGAAAAACAGGTTTTGGCCCGGACCATGGCTCTAAATCAGCTGGAAGGTCAGAAATCCTTATCATCCGGCCTGGCCGGCGAGTTCGAAGCCATGGAAAAGGCGTTTTCTTGTTTTGACGCAGTGGGGCTGGAAGGGCTCGCCCTGATGGTGAAAGATCAGATGGCCGCGTTTTCCATTTTCAGCCCGTTGAATTCAGATACCTATAATATCCAGTTTGAGAAGTCTGATTTTGAATACAAAGGCGCGGCCCAGGTGATCAACCAGCAGACCGCTCTGTATCTGCATGACCGGTGCCGGTATATCAACCGGGAACAGGATCTGGGAATCAGGGGGCTGCGTCAGGCCAAAAAATCCTATGAACCTGAAACCATTCTGATTCCCCATACCCTTCAGCTGAAACCAAGGTGATCCTCTGAGCTACATGCCGGTTTTGAGCCGTTCCCAGAAACGTTCATACACCAGAATGGCATCCCCCACATCGGTCTGGAATTCCCCTTTTTTCACTTCCCGGGCAGACGGAAAAATGGTGGGGTTGTTTTTCATCTCTTCGGGCATCAGTTCGATGGCGGTGCGGTTGGCCGGTGCATAACCGATATATTCACACACCTGAAAGGCGATTTCCGGCTTCAGGATAAAATCGATGAATGCGTGGGCCTGTTTTTTGTTTTCCGCCCCCGTGGGGATGACCATGGAATCCACCCAGAAAATGGCGCCTTCTTCCGGATACGCATACTGGATGGCCGGAAATTCCCGGGCCGCCATATAGGCTTCCCCGTTCCATACCATGCCGGCAAACGCTTCCAGGTTCAACAGCGGCTGCTTGGGGGAATCGCCGGAAAACACCCGGATGTTGGGCATCAGTTTCCGGATCGATTCATAGGCCGTTTCGATGTGCTCCGGGTCGGTTTCATTGACGGAAAATCCATTGACAATCAGGCCGATCCCCAGCACTTCCCGCAGATCATCGTTCATGACCAGGCGGTTTTTGAATTCCGGGCGCCACAGATCCTTCCAGGAGGTCATCATTTCCGGTGCCACATGGTCTTTGTTGTACGCCAGGGCCGTGGATCCCCACACATAGGGAATCGAGTATGTATTGCCCGGATCATAGGGCTGATCCATCAGGGCGGGATCCAGGTGCTTGAAATTGGTGAGCGCATCGTGATCGATGGGACTGAGCAGGCCTTCCTTGCGCATCTTGTGGACAAAATAGGTGGAAGGAAACACCACGTCATAGCCTTTGCCCCGGGTGAGCTTGACCTTGGCATACATGGATTCGTTGCTGTCATAGGTGGCATAGATCACCTTGATGCCGGTTTCCTCCTGAAACTCAGCCAAGACCTCATCGGGCATGTATTCGGTCCAGTTGTAAATGTAGAGCCGCTCTCCGGCAACAGCCGGCACACAGAAAACAACCAGGCATAACAGCAGCAGCCAGTGTTTCATTTTTTGATCTCCTTTGTCAGAATATGGGCAGCGCATACCGCTGCCAGCGTTAACATGAACAATACCGTGCACAAGGCATTGACCTCCGGGGTCACCCCCAGTTTTACCATGGAATAGATCTTGAGGGGAAGAATTTCAAATCCGGGACCGGTGACAAAAAAACTGATGATCACGTCATCCAGCGACAGGGTGAAGCTCAGCAGCCATCCGGCCAGCACCGCCGGCAGAATCATGGGAAAAATAATCTTGAAAAACACATCCTGTTCCCGGGCCCCCAGATCCCTTGCCGCATCCACCACCGCCGGATCAAATCCGGATATTCTGGCATGTACCATCACAATGACAAAGGGCAGGCAGAATGTGACATGCGCGGCCAGCAGCGTGAGAAATCCCGGCGTCAGCCCGGCGGTCACAAACAGCATGAGCAGACTGACGCCCATGACGATATCCGGGCTCATCATCACCGAATACACCAGCCCGAAAAACAGTTTTCTGCCGGCAAACCGGTACCTTGAGACGGCAAAAGCCCCCAGGGTGCCCAAAGCCGTGGCGATCAGACTGGAAACCAGGGCCACGGTCAAAGAATTGACAAACGCATCCAGCAGCTGCGGGTTGTCGACGAGACTTTTGTACCATTTCAGGGAAAATCCCTGCCAGGACGTGGTGTATCTGGCATGGTTAAAGGAAAACACCATCAGCACCAGAAGCGGGCCGTATAAAAACGCGAACACCGCAGTCGTCCAGGATATTTTGAGCCAGCGCGTCATAAGGTCTCATACCGGTTGAAATGTCTGGACACGATAAAATAGATCAGGATCATTACCCCCATGAGCAGCAGTAAAAACACACTGGCGGCAGAACCGAACGGCCAGTTCATGGCCGTTAGAAACTGGTTTTTGATGAAATTTCCCATGAGCATGGTTTTGGCGCCCCCCAGCAGATCCGGCACATAAAACAGCCCCATGGCCGGCAGAAACACCATGATGCATCCGGCCATCACGCCGGGCAGCGACAACGGCAGAACCACACGGAAAAACACATCAAACCCGTTGGCCCCCAGATCCCGGGCCGCTTCCATCAGCCGGGGATCCATTTTTTCCATCACCGCGTATAACGGCAGAATCATAAACGGCAGCAGGGTATATACCAGGCCCACGTATACGGCAAAATCGGTATACAGCAGGGTCAGGGGGTCGGAAATAATGCCGGTGCCGATCAGCAGCGTATTGATGATGCCGTTGGCCTTCATCAGTATCACCAGGGCATAGGTCCGGATAAGTGAAGAGGTCCAGAAAGGAATGATCACCATCATGAGCAGCAGCGCCCGCCGGTGCCTGGGACCCCGGGACAGGATCCAGGCAAAGGGATAGCTGATCATGAGGCACAAAATTGTGGTGTTCAATGAATAGATCAAAGACTGTGCCAGCACTCTGGCATACACCGGATCCAGCAGTTCCCGGTAGTGGGCCAGGGTGAACGGCAGACTGAAGAACCTGCCGGTATCCCGGGTCATGAAGCTGATGCCCGCCACCATCAGACCGGGAATCAGAACAAACAGGGCAAACCAGGCCATGTTCAGAAAAACGGCAATAAACTTGAATCCCTGTCTTTCATTCATTTGCCAGTGTCACTTCCCATCCCTTGATCCAGGAGACGCACACCGGTTCATCCATATCATAGAAAATTTCCTGCTCGTCCTCGTTGAAAAATTCCGTGACAAACACCTCCTGGCCGTTTTCCAGGCGGATGATCAAATCCACGGTGGTGCCTTTGTAGATCATCTCTTTGACCCGGCCGGGCAGCGACCCTTCCGGGCACTTTCCCTGAATCCGCGCCACGGTCATGTCCTCGGGCCGCAGAAGAACCTTGACCGCCTGACCGGAATGAAAACCGCGGCGGTTCTGCACGGTTTTGGAAATACCTTGAAACCGGATCTCCATGTCTGTTCCCAGGGTCCGGGTCACCGTGGCGTCGAACAGGTTGCTTTCTCCCACGAAATCCGCCACAAACAGGTTTACCGGCGTTTCATAGATATCTTTGGGGGTTCCGGTCTGTTGAATCGTGCCGTGATTCATCACCACCACCCGGTCGGACAGGGTCAATGCCTCTTCCTGGTCATGGGTCACAAACACAAAGGTGATGCCCAGCTGCCGGTGAAGCTGCCGCAGATCCAGCCGCATCTGTTTGCGCAGTTTGTAGTCCAGCGCACTCAAAGGTTCGTCCAGCAGCAGGATCAACGGCTGATTCACAATGGCCCTGGCAATGGCCACCCGCTGCTGCTGTCCGCCGGACAGCCGGTGGATGGACCGGGTTTCCAGACCCTCCAGTTTCACTAAAGCCAGACTTTCTTTGACCCGTTCCCGGATTTGACGGGAAGGAATTTTTTTGAGCTTCAATCCAAAAGCGATGTTGTCGAATACCGTCATGTGAGGAAACAGGGCATAACTCTGAAATACGGTATTGACGTCCCTGTCACAGGCCGGCAGCCGGGTCTGGTCCCGGCCGTTGATAAATACCGAACCTGTGTCACAGGTTTCCAGGCCGGCAATCAGCCGGAGTACCGTGGTTTTGCCGCACCCGGAAGGTCCGAGCAGGGTCAGAAATTCCCCTTTGTGGACATCCAGGCTCAGGTCATCGATCACCTGTTGGTTATTGAAGGATTTTGAAATGTTCTGTAAACGGACCACCGGCATGACCCCCCCCGACCTTGATAACAACAAGGCACATAATTTATAAGAAAACCCGTGAAAAATCAAGTGAATAAACAGGCCTGCAAGGCAATCCGGGAGTTGCAATCCTTTGCAAACCGCGTATAGTACACGCATTTGTTTTTGACAATATTCAACCGGCAAAAAGGAAAAAAAATGAATCAGGACAGACAGACCGATTTCAGCAGGCGGCTGACCGATATTCTTAACCACGGGGCGCTGAATCTGGCCCTGGCAATAGGATATCAATTAAAGATTTTCGATGTGATGGCAAAACTGGACCGGCCGGTAACCAGCCGGGATCTGGCCCGGGCTGCCGGGCTTCACCGGCGGTATGTGGAAGAATGGCTGGGTGTCATGTGCACCGGCAGAATCGTTGAAATCCATATCCCGGATTCATCCGCTGATGTGCCTGATGAAACGCAATATTTTCTGCCCGAAGCCCACGCGGCCCTGTTGACCGGTAAGGCCGGCAGCGGCAATATGGGGGTATATACTCAGGAAATCCCGTTGCTCACCCAGATTGCCATGGCCCGGGTACTGGAAGATTTTTCAACCGGGGAGGGCATCGGGTTTTCCGCCTATCCAAGGTTCCAGGCGTTCATGTCCCAGCTGTCACATGCCAAGCACCGGCAGGTGCTGATACCGCATTTTCTGCCTCAGGTGGATGACGGGCAATTGGTGTCCCGGCTGGAAAAAGGCATCCGGGTATGTGATCTGGGGTGCGGCCAGGGTATTGCCCTGCACCTGATGGCAGGGCATTACCCCGCGTCCGCTTTTGTGGGCTTAGACAACGATGCGGCTGCCATTGACCAGGCCCGGCAGATCACCGCTGACCTTGGCCTCAGCAACCTGACATTTCATGAAAAAGATGCGGCCGCCATTGAAAATGACCCGTTGTTTTCAAAAAAGTTTGATTATATCACCGCGTTCGACGCCATTCACGACCAGTCCCATCCGCTGGCAGCGCTCAGAGGGGTTTTGCACATGCTGGCACCGGGAGGGCTTTTTTCCATGGTTGATATAGATGCGGCCAGCCACCTTGCCGGCAACATGGATCATCCCATGGGTCCGTTTCTTTATACGGTCAGCCTCATGCACTGCATGCCCGTCGGGCTGTCCAATCAAGGCCGGGGCCTGGGCATGATGTGGGGCCGGGACCGGGCCGTATCACTGCTTGAACAGGCCGGTTTCCACCGGATTCAGGTCCTGGAGATGGCACATGATCCCTTTAACGTCCATTATCTGTCATGGAAGTGATACAGGTCACAGGTCTGCCAGCCGCTGGTCATACATGCTGCCCACCCCGTATTCATTGCGCCGCATGAATTTGTCCAGAGAAGGACCGATGATCTGCATTTCCGGATTGGTTCTCAGCGCTTCCTGGGCGATGCGCATCTCCTTGGTGCATCCGGTGCTGTAGGTGGCGTCTTTGCCGATCCATTCCGGCGGCACTTTCTGGTTCATCAGGGCAAAGCTTTCGGAGATGTCCTCGGCGGTCTGGAAGCGCCACACATCGATGAAATTGCTGGTCTGGACGATTTCCCACATATACATCAGGTCATCCGCATCCATGCCCGGTTCATAATATTTGGACGGGTTGATGACAAACAGGTCCGGATACTGTTTTTTCAGATGATCGACAAACCGGGTCATGATTTTTTTGGCCACATCGATTTTGCCGGGTATGGAGCCGATGATGCCGCTGTAGAACATCACGGTCATATTTTTGGCTTTGGCGGCCTTCATCTGGTCGATGATGTGGTTGGCACGCTCCTCCAGATCCCGATGGGAAAAGTAGATGTATGCCGGATGCCGGGGTTTGAAGACAATTGACAATTCCGGGTTGCCGTCATGATCTTCCACGGTCATGTTGATGATATCCCGGGTAAACTGAAAATGGGTCTGTATCAGCCGTCGTTTCTGATCATGGCCCCGGGATACGACAAAGTCCACTTCTTTGAAAATCCGGGCAAACGTGGTGGTTGTCAACAGCAGGTTCAGGTTTTCCTTGGTGCCGTCGGACACCACATAAATGTTTTCATCCTGTTTAAACAGCTGGACCAGCCGGTTTTTGCTGATGGTTTTTTCAAAGATGAAATGGCTGTCTTCAAGGGCTTTGGCCAGAACCGGATCATTGCGGGTGTCGGTGATGGCCACTTTTTTGAACACCGGGGCTTCCTTGACCCCCAGAATCACCAGATGGCCCAGACCCGCCAGAAATCTGGCAATCGCCACATCCACCATCACCCCGCCGGATTCGTCCGTAAGCCAGAGAATTTTTCTTTTCTGGGTATGGATGAGATCCATCAGATGCGGCAGCCCGTTTCCCGATATTTTTGTTTCAAACAGGCGGTGAAATGTTTTCACTGATGGCGGGGGTTCCTGGTGCTGCTCCCATAAATGACCCGCGCACATCATAGATAGCAGCCGTTGCAGCTCGATCTCCTTGATTTTTTTTCTCAAAGAGGCCAAAGAAAACTGTTCTATGTGTTGGATGGCCCCGTCAATGTGGTTTAACGCGGTATAAAAGGACGCGGATGTCAACAGGGCCTGAGCTTGCCGGTTTTCTTCCTGTTTTTCTCCGGCATAGGGATTTTCAATATGGGTCTGGCTGGCAAATATTTTGCACAGCCGTTTTTCCAGCCGGGACGGGATCATCAGCAAAGATTCAATCTCATGGGCATATTTGATCCGGATCAATGCGGTCAGAAATTCTCTGTCATAGGCGGATTCGATGAATTCATCCACCATCCGGATGACTTTGTCACGGACCGCCTGATACCGTTTCAGCAGATAGTTTCGGGAATTCCGGGACATGATGGCGGTAAACATTTCATCTGAACAGGGGAAATACTGCTCCTTGTTTTCCAGAAAAACCATGAATTCGATCTGTTCCATGGTGGCTACTTTACTGGGATAAGCAAACGGATCAATATGGTTTTCCAGAAAAAACGCGGTCAGCCAGGCGTCCTGCTCCGGATTCTTTCCAGGGTCCACGGGGATGAATCGGGGATCGGTCATGTCAGTTCCTCAATGGGGTTTCAGCAGGTCACAAAGCCATGGTTTTCAGGGGTGATCCGGTTTCAAGAGACCGGATGGAAACACGGGTGTCATCCAGAGTGCCGAACGTGGCCTGTCCGTTTCTGGGACGGGCCAGGGATCCCGGGTTCATGTGAATCTGCTGGTGTTCTTTTTCAAGAGACCAGATATGGGTGTGTCCCTGGATGATGATGTCCGTGTCCGCCGGTATCTGAACCCGGGGAAATCCATGGTGGAGAAACACGGTTTTGCCGTTGAAAGAAAATGTCAGGGTGTGGTCATGACCGGGAAAAAAGGAAGGCTCGTCACAATTGCCGTAAACATAATAAATTTGCCTGTCAAAGGACCCCAGTTCCCGGCGGATGGCTTCCGGATGATAATCCGGGTGACAGGGGTTGCCGTACCGGGTGTCGAACAGATCCCCGGCCACTACCAGAATATCTGTTTTCTGCATCAGGGCCCGGATCGTCAGCCAGGTGTTGAGGCTGCCGTGGATGTCTGCGGTAATGAACAATTTCATGCAAAAAGAATCCTGGGGACACAGTGCCTATCGGGGCGGGACAGAGGAGATCCGGGAATTGATGCGTTCCCGCAGTTTTCCCGAACATTTGAACGTTACCACGCGCCTGGCAGGAAGGGTCATTTCCTTATCAGTTGCCGGATTTCTGCCTTTTCGGGCTGTTTTTTCATTGACGCAGAATTTGCCGAATCCGCTGATCATGATATCTTCACCACTTTCGATGGTGCTTTTGATGATTTCCAGAAATTCCTCCATCACTTCATAGGCGGTGTTTCTGGGGAGGTCCAGCCGGGTCTGAATCTGCTCGGTGATAATCGTTTTGGTCAAGGCCATATGCATTCTCTCCTGATAAACATGTCTGAATCCGTTTCACCTGTTACGGGTGCGCTGTTACGTATTTGGGATTGTCAATTTTCCGGCAGTCTGGTATTTGTATACAACACCGGCAAATTGTTCAGAATGTAATGAATCTGCCCTGGAATGTCAAATGATTGTCAATATTTATACTTTTTAAAGGAACGTGGATATGGAAACGGTAAACGCCATCGGACCCCTGGATGGACGATATGCCCGGCTGACAAATGAACTGGCTGATATTTTCAGTGAATCCGGCCTGATCCGGCATCGGGTCATGGTGGAGATCCAATGGCTGAAATTTATTCTTTACGACTTGAAACTGACGACGGTTTCAACCGATCCGTCCGCCCTGGACCAGATCCTGGATCAGTTCGGTCCCACAGATGTGCAGCAGGTCAAATCCATTGAAAAAACGACCAACCACGATGTCAAGGCGGTGGAGTATTATATCAAGGAAAAACTGGATGCCCTGGGATTGTCTCAAATCAGGGAATGGGTCCATTTTGCCTGTACGTCTGAAGATATCAATAACACCGCCTATGCGCTGATGACGGAAAAAGGGCGGCAGCTGACAGCCGAGCTGATGGGCCGGTGTATTCAGGAGATGGCACAAAAGGCAAAAACATATCAGTCGATTCCCATGATGTCCCGGACCCATGGGCAACCGGCATCACCCACCACCCTGGGCAAGGAATTTGTCAATTTTGCCTGGCGCCTGGATCAGGAAAAAACAGACCTGGAACAGGTCGAAATCCAGGCCAAAATAAACGGGGCCACCGGCAATTACAATGCCCATCATTTCGTGTTTCCTGAAATTGACTGGATGGATGCGTCCCGGCGTTTTATCTCTTCCGGTCTGGGGCTGAACCCGATTCTGTTCACCACCCAGATCAATCCCAACCGGTATCTGTCCTGTCTGCTGCATTCGCTGGTCCGGGCCGCCGCCGTGCTCATCGATTTCAACCGGGACATGTGGGGATATATCAGTATCGGGTATTTTAAACAACGGGTGGCCAAAGGCGAAACCGGGTCTTCCACCATGCCCCACAAGGTGAATCCCATTGATTTTGAAAACAGCGAAGGCAATATGGGCCTGGCCATTTCCCTGATGGAACATCTGGCGGTGAAACTCCAGAAATCAAGGTTCCAGCGGGATCTAAGTGACAGCACGGTGTTAAGAAGCCTGGGATCGGCCCTGGGATACTTTGCGGTCGGCGTCAAAAACACCATAAAAGGACTGTCCAGGCTGGATCTGGACCCGGCCGCCCTGCAAAAGGACCTGGACAGCAATCTGGAACTGCTGGCGGAACCGTTTCAAACAACCATGCGGGTGTTTGGAGAAAAAAATCCCTATGAACGGCTCAAAGACCTGACCCGGGGCCGGAAAATTGAAAAAAAAGACCTGGATGCCTTTGTGGACGGTCTTGAAAAAGTGCCGGATTCGGTAAAACAGCGGATGCGGAACCTGACCCCGGATACCTATACCGGACTGGCTGAAAAACTGGTTCAACAGTATTTTGCCGGCTAATTTCAATCCTGAAAATTTCAAGATCATGCCGGTACAGGGGTGTCCTGGCATGGATGGTAAAAAAGGTGGTTATGAAAGAACAGTGGAAACCCGAATATGGAAAAAAACTGGTCCGACTGGCCAGGGCCGAGATTGCCCGGAAACTGAATTTCTCGGTACCACAGCATCTCGAACCGGACCTGTCGGAAATTCCGGCCGGTCTGCTTGAGGAAAAACGGGGCGTGTTTGTGACCCTTCAAAAGACGGGCCGGCTTCGGGGATGTATCGGTAATATCGAACCGGTAAAACCCGTTCTGGAAGGGGTCAGGGAAAACGCTTTACATGCGGCCTTGGATGATACCCGGTTTTCGCCGGTCACTTTGGAAGAACTGGCGGATATTGACATTGAAGTCAGCCTGCTGACCGTTCCTGAAAAACTGGATCATTCAGATTCCAGCGATCTGCTCAGACAGATCATCCCGTTCAGACACGGGGTGATTGTCGAAAAAGGGCCTCACCGGGCCACTTTCCTGCCCCAGGTCTGGGAACAGCTTTCGGACACAAAGTCCTTTTTAACGCAACTGTGCCTGAAGTCCCGGCTGGATCCAGATGCATGGCATACCCGGGATCTGACCGTGTTCACCTATGAGGTGCAGTCATTCACGGAGACCGGAAAAACCCATGGCCATTGACCGCGAATTGCTGGATATCATATCCGGAATCAAAGACACGGACGAACTGGAACAGCTGTTCAAGGACCTGTTTACACCGGCGGAACTCGACGATCTCACCTTGCGGTGGAAACTGCTCAAAGACCTGCATAAAGGGGTTCCCCAGCGCAGAATCGCTGAAACATACGGTATCAGCCTGTGCAAGATCACCCGGGGATCCAGGGTCCTGAAAAAAAAAGACGGTGTGGTGGCAGATATCCTCAAACAGCTCAATGGCCCGGCAGCCTGAATCCGCTATTGCCTGCGGCTCAGCAAATCCAGGGCCAGACGTGACCACAGTTCCATGTTCAATGCGGACAGTTCGAGTGTATTCATCCACTGAAACCGGGTCAGTTCCGGTCCCGGTACATAGTCGTCCGGCAGGGCGGTTTGAATATGGAACACTGCGCCCAGATGAACCTGTCCCACATCTGTGACCATTTCATTGATAATGCCGCAAAAAACCGGTGCATCGGCGGCCGGGCGCTGTGTCAGCTCTTCATCCAGTTCCCGGAACATGCCGGAGATCAGAATGTCCTGGAATGATGCATGGGATCCCGACCGGTCCTGTGGATTGATATGTCCCCCGATCCCTAACGACCACAGGTCATGGAGCCGGGTTTCACTTCCCTGGCGAAGATAGACCGCTGTTTGAGCCTGATCCCGGGCCTGAAGGACAATATAGGGAATCACCTGCTGCCATTGGGCATCCTTTTCCGCACTGGCCCGGTCCACGAACCGGTGCCCGGCCCGGGTGCAGATATCGACAAACGCTTCCAGTGGCATAAATTCCACTGCGGTCCGGGCCATCCACGCATCCGGCAGCCGGTTTTGAGGGATACACAAGATCTTTTCTTTTGTCTGCAATCAAACGCTCCTTTTCAGCCGGATGGGTCAATGGGTATGGTGTTTTGACCATCCTTATGTTAAGACAGCGTAAAATGCAACCTTTTCCATGGGTTTGCAAAATGGATGTCCTCATAAAGGACATGACGTCGGGTATGTAAAAGAGGTGGTATGTATTATTTCAATCAAACGACCATTGACCGCGTGCCGCTGGAAATTATTCAAAAAGCGGTGGAACAGGCGTATCGTTTGCAGCAGGCAAATGCCTGCCATATGCCGGACCGGATTCAAGTGTGTGACCGGAAGAACACGCTGCTGCTGATGCCGTGCTTCAGTGACGCATTTGTGGCCACCAAGCTGGTGACCGTGTTCCCTGAAGCGCCTGAATCCGGCCTTCCAATGGTGAACGGCATGGTGATTCTGGCGGACAACCATACCGGCCAACCGCTGGCCATTCTGGACGGGGCCGCATTGACGGCCCGGCGGACCGGGGGTGTGGGCGGACTGGCCATCGCCTGTCTGACCCCGGCATCGGTGAAAACGGCCGGAATTATCGGCACAGGGGTCCAGGGCCGCAGTCAGGCGGAGTTTCTCCTGTTCAATCGACAAATCAAAACCCTGTGGCTGTCGGATGTGAACCAGGCGGCCGCCCATAGCATGGCCCGGGATATCGAGCACGTCCATCCGCATGTGACCTGCCGGATCGCAAAATCCGCCCGGCAGCTGATGAAAGATTCCCAGGTGGTCATTGCCGCCACCACCAGTTGTGACCCTGTGTTTGATGCGGATATACCCGAGATCAAAGAAAAGACATTTATCTCCATCGGGTCATTCACCCCAGAGATGAAAGAGTTTCCGGATGCGGTCATCAAGGGTGCGGATGGCGTGTATGTGGACACCTTGTTTGCGGTAAAAGAGTCCGGGGACATCTGCCGGCCCCTGGCGGACCAGGTGGTGCCCAAAAACAAGATCCAGGCCTTTTCATCCGTGCTCGAGCGATCCGTGGATACAGAAGAACGCACGTTTTTCTTCAAATCCGTGGGCATGGCCCTGTTTGATCTGACAGCAGCGGCAGCGATATATGAATGGGGGATTTCTGAAAACCAGGGTCAGGAGCTGAAAGCGTGATTGTATGTACAAGGAAAGTGTGGAGCGGGAAACGGGATTTGAACCCGCGACTTCGACCTTGGCAAGGTCGCACTCTACCACTGAGTTATTCCCGCTCAGCAAAAAACGGGTCTTTTCTACGTTAAAACACGGACGTTGTCAAGTGGATTGTTGAAAAACTCATTCCGGATAAACAGATGTTGACAGGTGGACAATGAAACAGGTTCTGGTGACTGGCGGCGGCGGTTTTCTAGGCAAGGCCCTGGTAAAAAAACTGAAGGAGCGCGATTATGCGGTGACATCGTTTTCCCGGCATCATCACACAGCCCTGGCACAAATGGGCGTGCCTCAGATTTCAGGAGATCTGACGGATGCAGCCGCGGTCAAACAAGCGGTCAAGGGGATGGAGACCGTGTTTCATGTGGCAGCCAAACCAGGTGTCTGGGGACCGTATGACACGTATCATGCCGTGAACGTGACCGGCACCGGACATGTGGTGGCCGCCTGTCTGTCCGAAGGGGTGAAACGCCTGATTTACACCAGTTCTCCCAGTGTGGTGTTTGATGAATCCGACATGGAAAATGTGGATGAATCGGTTCCCTATCCAGACACATATCTGGCCCCGTATCCCGAAACCAAGGCAGCCGCGGAAAAACTTGTGCGACAAGCGGCAGACCAGGGCCTGGATGTCATCATTCTCCGTCCCCACCTGATCTGGGGCCCGGAAGACAACCATCTGGTGCCGCGCATTTTGAAACGGGCGAATCGATTAAGAATTGTGGGCCGCACCGACGACCGGACGGATACCATTTATGTGGACAATGCGGCCATGGCCCATGTGCTGGCGGCACAAAAACTTGAAGAAAACCCCGCATTGTCTGGTAATATCTATTTTGTCAGCCAGGATGACCCGGTGTCCAAATGGGAGATGATCAACGCGTTTCTGGACGCGGCCGGACTCCCGCCCGTCAGGCGTCGGGTTTCCGCCCGGACCGCATATGCCGCCGGGTGGTGCTTTGAAAAGATCTATCACCTGCTGGGCATCACCAGCGAGCCCCCCATGACCCGGTTTGTGGCAAAAGAACTGGCCACTTCCCACTGGTTTGATATCCGCCGGGCCAAAAAAGATCTGGGCTATGTCCCGGAAATATCCACACAGGAGGGGTTGCGCCGGCTCAAGGAATGGCTTTCCCGAAACCGTTGACAAATACCTGGTTATAAGCCAAAGACTGTTTTGAATGGCCGGATTTGGCTTCATCCGGATATCCCACGGCAATGATGGATGCCACGGACAGGGCCTCTGGAATATCGAGAAGCTCCTTGATATAGACATCCGCAGTTTTTTCCGGTGAATGGGCCCGTTTCCGGATCTGGATCCAGCAGGATCCCAGCCCCAGATCATGGGCTGCCAGGTGAACAAAGGTGGATGCGATGGCACAGTCTTCCACCCACACATCACTGGTTGTGGTGTCCCCGCACACCACAATACCCAGGGCCGCGTTTTTCAAAAATGCGGCGCCGTGGGGTTTGGCATCGGCGAGTTTTTGCAGCAGGGCCGGGTCATCCACCACGATAAACCGCCAGGGCCTGAAATCCCTTGAGGAAGGGGCTCTTAAAGCCGCCTCGATCAGGCGGTCTGTTTTTTCCTTTTCCACCGGGCGGGAGCTGAACTTTCGAATGCTCCGGCGGGTTTCAATCAGTTCAAAAAACATGACGCCTCCTTTTTTTATTATGCCCGTCCGGATGGGGGATCAATGATACCGGGTGATATTGATACTGCCGCTGGCCTGCATCTCATCGAATTTTTTTCTCAAAAACCGTTTGAAACGGTTCCGGGTCACCGGCCAGAGCATCAACAGTCCCGCGACATCCGTAATCAGTCCCGGGGTGATCAAGACCAGTCCGGCAATGAGAATAATCAGACCGTCCAGCAGGTCTTCGGCCGGCATAATGCCCTGCTGCAGGTTCATCCGTACCTTGAGCATGGTATACATGCCCTGCATTCTGGCCAGCCAGGCACCGGCAAATCCGGTGAGGATCACCAGTAAAATCGTATTGAAACCACCAATCACCGTACCCAGTTTGATGAGCAGGTACAATTCCACGATGGGAATCAGGGTGAAACACAAAAAAAGTTTGAGCAGCATAAAGCTTCCTCCAAAATAAATATATACTTCAGACTATTGGATTGATTTTGGATTTGTCAAGACAGTCATATCTGTCACATGACTTGAATGAATGGCCGTTCCCAGACCCCGAAACCAGGCTGCCGGATAATGGAACGGCTTAAAAGATCCAGAAACCGGTTCCTGGAAATTTCAACCGCGCCCATCCGGCACAGATGATCCGTGGTCACCTGGCAGTCGATGAAATCAAACCCGTGGATATCCAGATGACGGGCCAGCGCCACCAAAGCGGCCTTGGACGCATCCGACGCAAGGCTGAACATAGATTCACCGAAAAACACGCACCCCATTGCCACGCCGTACAATCCTCCCACCAGGCGGTCCTGATGCCAGGCCTCCACGGAATGCGCGTGTCCCTGATGGTGCAGTTCAATATAGGCGTCTTTCATCTCTTCCACCAGCCAGGTGCCTTCGTTTGGGTCTTTTCTGGGCTGCGAACAGGCGGATATCGTCTGTTCAAACGCCTGATCGATGGTAATGCAAAACCGGTTTTTCTTCAATGTCTTTCTCAGGCTTTTCGAAATCCGGATCTCGGATGGATATAGTACCAGCCGGGGATCCGGAGACCACCACAAAATGGGCTCATTGTCTGAAAACCAGGGGAAAATGCCGTTCTGATACGCCAGTAAAATCCGTTCACAGGAAAGATCCCCGCCGATACACAGCAGCCCGTCGGCCCGGGCCAGCCATGCCGGCGGGAACTCCAGGCGGGAAGACAGTCGAAACAGGGGCATTCAGTTTTTGAACTGGAATGTCAGTTGATCGTTTTTCAGTTTGATCACAATTCTGCCGCCTTTGGCCAGTTTGCCGAACAGGATTTCATCGGTGAGCCGGTCCTTGACCCGGGTCTGGATCAGCCGGGCCAAAGGCCGTGCCCCGAATTTGGGATCATATCCTTCTCTGGCCAGGTACGTTCTGACCTCCGGGGAATAACTCAAGGCGATCTGCCGGGGCTTGAGCATGCGTTTGAGTTCATCCATGTCCTTGTCCACAATTTTTTCCATGATGGTGGTGGACAGGTGGTTGAACTGGACAATCCCGTCCAGACGGTTACGGAATTCCGGGCTGAAGGTCTGTTCTACGGCCTTGATCCCCCGGGTGTCGCCGGTGATCTGCTGGGCCCCGAAACCGATGCTGTTGGCACTCATCTCCCTGGCCCCGGCATTGGAGGTCATGATAACGACCACGTTGCGGAAATCCGCGGCTTTGCCGGTGTTGTCGGTGAGCGTGGCATAATCCATCACCTGAAGCAGGATATTGTACAGATCCATGTGGGCTTTTTCGATTTCATCCAAAAGCAGCACACAATGGGGGTGTTTGCGGATGTTGTCCGTGAGGATGCCGCCCTGGTCAAATCCCACATACCCGGGAGGCGCACCGATCAGCCGTGACACGGCATGTTTTTCCATGTACTCGCTCATGTCAAAGCGTAAAAATTCGATGCCCATGTTGGCGGCCAGTTGTTTGGCCACCTCGGTCTTGCCCACACCGGTGGGACCGGTGAACAGAAAAGAGCCCACCGGACGGTCCGGTGCTGCCAGCCCGGCCCGGGACCGCTTGATGGCGGTGGTCAGGGTCTGAATGGCGTCATCCTGTCCAAAAATAACATGGGCAAGCCGCTCAGGCAACGATTCCAGATTGGCCTTGTCGGTTGTCGTCACCGATGTCACCGGGACCTTGGCGATTTTGGCCACAATGGCCTCGACGTCCTTTGGCGTGACGTTCTTACGGTTGGCCGCCCCTTTGAGACGCAGGTATGCACCGGCCTCATCAATGACATCTATGGCCTTGTCGGGCAAAAACCGGTCGTTGATATATTTGTCCGACAGGTAAGCGGCTGCTTCCAGTGTCTGATCGGAATAATTCATACCGTGGTGCTTCTCGTAATAGGGGCGCAATCCCGTAAGGATCATACGGGTGTCTTCCACACTGGGCTCGGACACCTCGATTTTTTCAAACCGTCTCGAAAAGGCCCGGTCCTTTTCAAAATGGTTTTTGTATTCCTCGTAGGTGGTGGTGCCGATGCATTTGATATCCCCGGAAGACAGGGCCGGTTTCAGGATATTGGACGCATCCATGGAACCGGAACTGGTGGCGCCGGCCCCTACCACGGTATGGATCTCGTCGATGACCAGCAATGCGTTTTCCCTTTCTTCCAGGGCCGTGATCACATCCTTGAGCCGCTGTTCAAAATCACCTCTGTATTTGGTGCCGGCCAGAAGTGCCCCCATGTCCAGGGAAAACAGTTCACTGTCTTTGAGCAGGGCCGGCACTTGCTTCTGGTGGATTTTCAACGCCAGGCCTTCAGCAATAGCGGTTTTCCCAACACCCGGGTCACCCACCAGGATGGGATTGTTTTTCCGGCGGCGGCACAGCACCTGCATCACCCGGTCCAGTTCGGTTTCCCGGCCGATGAGCGGATCGATCCGGTTGGTTGCCGCTTTTGCCAGCAGATTGCTGGTAAACAGCTCCAACGGGTCTTTCTTCTTCTGTCGCTGGGTTCTCCGATCATCCATCTTAAACATCTTCTGGGCCGGATCCGGACCGGGTTTGGATTTTTTTTCTCCTGCCGCGGCATGGGAAATATGCCGCAGCACATCCAGGCGGGTAATGCCTTCCGATTCCAGATAAAACGCGGCATGGGAATCTTTTTCCTGGAAAATGGATGCCAGAATATCCCCGAGGTTGACCTCGCTTTTCTCTGCGGATCTGGCATGGTTGATGGCCCGCTGAATCATGCGCTGGAAACCGATGGTCTGCTGGAGCACATACTCTTCCTGGGTATCGATTTTGGTGAGTTTTTCATCAAAGAATTTTTCCAGCTCCTGTTTGATCTGCCCAGGATTTCCTCCGCATTTCTGTATGGTTTCAGAACCGGATTCATGGTTCAGGATCGCGTAAAGAACATGCTCTACACAGACATATTCATGCCGTCTTTTTTTGGCTTCCCTTACGGCAAACCCGAGGGCAGTGCTCAGTTCTTTGCTAATCATACTTGTGTCACTCCTTTTCCATGGTGCTTTTTAAAGGAAATCCCCGGCTGGCGGCCAGGTGATGCACCGTCTCAACTTTGGTTTCCGCGATTTCTCTGGAATAAATACCACACACGGCATTCCCTTTATGATGTATATTAAGCATAGTTTGTGTCGCTTTTTCAAGTGGTTTTCCAAAAACCGTCATCAGAATTTCCACCACGAACTCCATGGTGGTGTAATCGTCATTATGAAGAATGACTTTAAATAACGGCGGCACATCTTTTCGGGTTTTCGAGGAGATGACCGCCCGGGTTTGTGAATCAGTGCTCTCCATGGCCGCGCCTCAGTTCATACAGCATTTTTTGTATTTCTTTCCGCTGCCGCAGGGACAGGGATCATTGCGTTTTACCTTTTGACTCGTCCGTTTCACCGGTTTTTTGACCGCATCTTCAGACGCATGGGAAAAAGTCAGTTCCTGTTGAGCTCTGGGCTGAAGCTCATCAGCCGGCACCGCCGCCGTGATCTGGATTTTGAACAGAATGTCCACAATTTCATCCTTGATCCGGGCCATAAGCCCCTGGAACATCTCAAACCCTTCTTTTTTGTAAATCCGCAGCGGGTCCTGCTGGGCATAGCCCCTCAATCCGATTCCTTCCTTGAGATGATCCATGGACAGCAGGTGTTCCTTCCATCTGGTGTCCACTGTCTGGAGCACCACAAACCGCTCCAGGGACCGGGCCTGTTCTGACCCGATCATCGCTTCTTTGGTGTCGTAATAATCTTTTGCCTTTACAAACACATAGTCCGCCAGATCATCCGGAGTGGAGAGGGGCAGGGCACTGGCGGTCAGATCCAGATCAAAATTGAACACCTGTCTGATCTCTTTTTCCAGGCCTTCCAGATCCCATTCCTTGACCGGGGCCTTGTCAGAGACAAAAGCGTTCACCACCGCCCAGGCCTTGTCGGCCACCATGTCCATGACCACGGATTTGAGATCCTGATCCATCAACGCCAGCCGCCGCTGCCGGTAGATCACTTCCCGCTGCTGGTTCATGACATCATCAAATTCCAGCAGGTGCTTTCTGATTTCGAAGTTGTGGCCTTCCACCTTGGACTGGGCATTTTCAATGGCCCTGGAGATAAAGGAATGTTCAATGTGCTCTCCCTCTTCGATGCCCAGTTTGTCCATGACCTTGTGAATGCGCTCCCCCCCGAAAATCCGGAGCAAATCGTCTTCTAAAGACAGATAGAACCGGGAGGAACCCGGGTCTCCCTGCCGGCCGGCCCGGCCCCGCAGCTGGTTGTCGATGCGCCGGGACTCATGGCGGGACGTGCCCAAAATATGCAGGCCTCCCAGTTCCACGACCCCTTCGCCGAGCTTGATGTCGGTTCCCCGGCCGGCCATGTTGGTGGAAATGGTGACGACGCCTTTCTGGCCGGCATTGGCAATGATTTCAGCTTCCTCCTTGTGATGCTTGGCGTTCAACACACTGTGGGGAATTCCTTTTTTCTTCAGGGTCCTGCTTAAGTCTTCGGACACATCGATGGAAATGGTACCCACCAGCACAGGCTGCCCTTTTTTGTGCAGTTCTATGATTTCATTGATGGCAGCATCATATTTTTCTTTTCTGGTTTTATAGATCAGATCCGGAAAATCTGTTCGAATCATGGTTTTGTGCGTGGGAATCACCAGAACGTCCAGATCATATATTTTCTTGAATTCCGGTGCTTCGGTTTCCGCGGTCCCGGTCATGCCCGACAGTTTGGCATACATTCTGAAGTAGTTCTGAAACGTGATGGAGGCCAGGGTCTGGTTTTCATTCTCGATTTTCACCCCTTCCTTGGCTTCCAGGGCCTGGTGGAGCCCTTCACTGTATCGCCGGCCGGACATGAGCCGCCCGGTGAACTCATCCACGATCACCACCTGATTGTTCTTGACGATATAGTCGGTGTCTCTTTTGAACAGGGTATGGGCCTTGAGTGCCTGGTTCAAATGATGCAGGACTTCTATATTGGCCGGATCATACAGATTGTCCACATTCAGCAGGTCTTCCCCTTTGGCGATTCCGGCTTCGGTCAGGCTGGCGGTTTTGGCTTCTTCATCCAGGGTGTAATCCACCTCTTTCTTGAACGCGGGCAGAATGGCATTCACCTGGGAGTACAGATGGGTGGATTTTTCAGCCGGACCGGAAATGATCAGCGGGGTTCTGGCCTCATCGATGAGAATGGAGTCCACCTCATCCACAATGGCAAAATTGAGTTCTCCCTGGGCCAGACTGTCTTTGTCGAATTTCATATTGTCCCGCAGATAGTCGAACCCGAACTCGTTGTTGGTCCCGTAGGTGATATCTGCTGAATACGCCTGTTTGCGCTCCTGATCAGTCATGTCATGGAGAATGACACCGGTGCTCATCCCCAGAAACCGGTAGATTTTACCCATCCATTCGGCATCCCGGTCCGCCAGATAGTCATTGACCGTGACGATGTGCACCCCTTTGCCGGACAGGGCATTCAGATAGGCTGCGAGCGTGGACATCAACGTTTTTCCTTCACCGGTCTTCATTTCCGCGATCATGCCCTGGTGCAGCGCAATTCCCCCGATAAGCTGGACATCGAAATGACGTAACTCCAGCGTGCGGACCGATGCTTCCCTGACCAGGGCGAACGCTTCGGGCAGCAGATCTTCCAGCGATTCACCGTTGGCCGCCCGTTGTTTGTATTCCCGGGTCTTGTCGGCCATGTCCGTGTCCGACAGTTTTTTTATTTCCGGTTCCAGGTCGTTGATGCGCTGAACAACCGGATCCAGCTTCTTTAAAATCCGATCATTGCTGGATCCAAAGACCTTGGTGAAAAAATTGAGTATCATTTATCCGTTTACCTGCAAGTTAATGTGATTTTTGTCATTGGGTGTCATGGCTAAACATATAATCATTCATTTGAAAAATGAAATGGTAAATTGAAAAAACAGGAAAAACCGCCGGCAGATCCCCTGATTCTGTAAACAAAGAACAAGGGATCCGGCCGGTGGTTTTACTTGGGGGGATGGTCAATGAAGAATCTGACTTAAAAAAAATCGGGTTCTTTCGTGCTGCGGGTTTTCAAAAAAGTCGACGGGGTTGTTTTCTTCTAAAATCATGCCGTCATCCATGAGCATGACCCGCTGGGCCACGGTCTTGGCAAATCCCATTTCATGGGACACCACGATCATGGTCATGCCTTCGTCCGACAATTGTACCATGACATCGAGTACCTCTTTGACCATTTCCGGATCCAGGGCCGAGGTGGGTTCGTCAAACAGCATCACCTTGGGCTTCATGCACAGGCTTCGGGCAATGGCCACCCGCTGCTGCTGGCCCCCGGACAGCTGGCCGGGGTATTTGTTGGCCTGTTCCGCGATCTTGACCTTTTCCAGGTAAAACATGGCGGTTTCTTCGGCCTCTTTCTTGGGGGTCTTGCGCACCCAGATAGGGCCCAGGGTCAGGTTGTCCAGAATGGTCAGATGGGGAAACAGGTTGAAGTGCTGAAACACCATGCCCACCTCGGTTCGGATGGTCTCGATGTTTTTCAGGTTATTGGTCAGCTCGATGCCGTCCACGATGATCTGACCTTTCTGATGCTCTTCCAGCCGGTTGATGCACCGGATCAAAGTGGATTTGCCGGAGCCGGAGGGTCCGCAGATAACAATTTTTTCTTTTATTTTGACTTCCAGGTTGATGTTTTTGAGCACATGAAAATCATCAAACCATTTGTTGAGATCTTTGACTTGAATGATCGGCTCGGTTGCTTCGGTCATGTCTGGTGTGTCGGTCATTTCTGTTTCCTAAACTGTTTCTGTTAACTGCGTTGGTCTGTATCCAGTTCCCGTTCCAGTTTTCTGGAGAAATTGGACATGGAAAAACATCCCAGAAAATACATCAGGGCCACAAACAGGTACATCTCCGTGGAAAAGCCCATCCACTCCGGGTTCTGGATCACGGTTTTGGAGGTGAGCAAAAAATCGTACAAGGCAATGATCACCACAAGGGAGGTGTCTTTAAATGCAGACACGAGCACGCTCAGGGTCGGGGGGATGACAATTTTCAGGGCCTGGGGCAAAATGATCAGCCGCATGGTCTGGTAGTAATTGAGGCCCAAAGAATCGGCGGCCTCATACTGACCCCTGGACATGCCCTGAAGCCCGCCCCGCACCACTTCCGCCACATAGGCGGCGGTAAACAGGATAATGGCGGCCTGGGCCCGCAGAATTTTGTTGAAGGTCACCCCTTCGGGCAGAAACAGGGGAAATATGATGGAGGACATGAACAGCAGGCTGATCAGGGGCACCCCGCGGATCAGTTCGATATACCCGATGGACAGGTACCGGATCATGGGCATGTGGGAATCTCTGCCCAGGGCCAGCAGCACTCCCAGGGGATAGGCAGCGGCAAGACCGAATACCGACAGCAGCAGGGTCAATGGCAGCCCGCCCCATTTCATGCTGTCCACCGGGGTCAGCCCCAGGATGCCGCCTTTCATGAGGATGCCCATGGTCACCAGGCCGGCAATCCAGGCATACCCCAGTTTTTTGGACCAGTACCGTTTGTTGTTGGAGAAAAAAAGCAGGGCAAACAACAGCATCATGGCTGCAAAAGGCCGCCAGTGCAGATCATGGGGATAAAATCCGAAAATGATGAACCGCAGGTTCTTCAATACCACGGACCAGCAGGCTCCTTCGCATTCTTTACAGGCGGCACCGCCGGTGAACCACACCGAATCGATGAATGCCCATTGTAAGAACGGGGGGACAAATTTGAGCAGAAATGCCAGAACAACCAGGGTGAGTATGGAGTTGAAAATACCGTTGAACAGGTTTTCCTTGAGCCACCCAACAACCCCGCGATGGACCACAGGGGCTTTCATCCGGTCAATGGCTTGTTTGTCAATGGCAACTAATCCCATGGCATCTATCTTTCCACTAATTTGGATTTTTTGTTGTACCAGTTCATGAACACCGAAGTGGAAATGCTGAAAATCAGGTAGCATCCCATGATCATGGCCACGCCTTCAATGGACTGACCGGTCTGGTTGATGGTGGTATTGGCCACGGAGACAAAATCCGGAAACCCGATGGCAATGGCCAGAGACGAGTTTTTGGTCAGATTGAGCATCTGACTGGTCAAGGGCGGAATAATGACGCGCAGGGCCTGGGGAAGAATCACCAGGTTCAGGATATGTTTTTTCTTGAGCCCGATGGACATGGCCGCCTCGGTCTGGCCCCGGCTGACCGCCTGGATGCCGGCCCGCACCGCTTCGGCCACAAACGCGGAGGTATAGATCACAAGTCCCAAAAGCAGGGCGATGAATTCCGGGGAGAGCATGATGCCGCCGGTAAAATTAAATCCCGTAAGGGTCGGCACATCCATTTTCGTGGGGGCACCGCCTATCACCCAGACCAAAAGCGGCAACCCCAGGGAAAACCCCAGAAAGGACCAGAAAACCGGAAAATCTTTACCGGTATCAAACTTTCTTTTTTTGGCCCACCGTTTGATGCCAAAGGAAATGACAAGGCCGATAACCAAAGCCACAAACATGTAAAAGTGTGCCGGATGGGATGCAGGAACGCCCAGGGCCACCCCCCGGTTGCAAAAAAACACCCCGGCAATGGGGTTCAAGGCCTGTCTGGGGGCGGGAAAATTTTCATAAAACAGGGCATACCAGAAAAACAGCTGCAGCAGTATCGGGATATTCTGCATCACCTCGATATAGATCATGGCCATTTTTTTCACCAGCCAGTTGGTGGACAGTCTGGCCACTCCGACAAACAGTCCGATGATCAGACACAGCACAATCCCGATAAAAGACACCTTCAGGGTATTGAGCGCCCCTACCAGCAGTGCCCTGCCATAGGAATCCGCGGCCGAGTATTCAATGACGCTTTCACCGATTTCAAAGGCAGCTTCGTTTTGTAAAAACCCAAATCCCGAAGCAATGGATTGTTTTTCAAGGTTGGAAAGGGTGTTGTTCACCAGGTACCAGGCCAGCAGCCCAACCATTGCAAAGGTCAACACCTGGAAGCCGATGGCACGCTTTCCCGGATCCAGCCAGAAGGGGACTTTGTCTTGTGAATCGCGCATTTTCATGGGTTGCGAACATCTCTTGGCGTATTATGACAAGGTGCCGCAGCAGGCGCAGGGCACCCTGTCGCAGGTTATCAGATACTCAGGTTATCTGAGGGGTGATGCGTACATCAACCCGCCTTCTGTCCACAGAGCGTTGAGTCCGCGGGGGAGTCCAAGGGGAGTGTCAGGTCCTACGTTGCGTTCATATATCTCACCGTAGTTGCCCACCTGTTTTACGATATTATAAGCCCATTTGTCGTCCAGGCCCAGCAGTTCTCCCAATCCCGGGGTGACTCCCAGGAACCGTTTGATGCCGGGATTTCCGGAATCCATCATCTTGTCGATGTTTTGGGAGGTGATGCCGAACTCTTCCGCCTGGATCAGAGCCATCATCGTCCAGTTGACAATGTCATACCACTGGTCATCCCCGTGCCGCACAACCGGGGCCAGGGGCTCTTTGGAAATGACTTCCGGCAGCAGCTCATAATCCGCCGGATTGGGGGCCACGGATCTCTGGGCAGCCAGCTGGGACATATCTGATGTCAGGGTGTCGCACCGGCCGGCAAAAAATGCCTTGTTGAGTTCCGCCGTGTTCTCGATGACCACCGGGTTCCAGTTCATGTTGTTGGCCCTGAAATAGTCGGCTGCATTCATTTCCGTGGTGGTGCCCGGAAGGACACATACAGTTGCCCCGTCCAGTTCTTTGGCACTTTTCACCCCAAGTGCCTTGGGCACAAGAAATCCCTGGCCATCGTAATAGTTGGGCTGGACGAAATTGAGCCCGGACTTGGTTTCTCTGGACAGGGTCTGGGTGGTGTTCCGGCACAGCACGTCAATCTCTTTGGACTGGAGTGCCGGCAGGCGCTGGACAGCGGTGAGTGCGGAGAATTTCACCTTGGATGCATCGCCGAATACGGCAGCGGCAACCGCTTTGGCTGTGTCCACATCCAGTCCTTTCCACTCGCCTTTGTCATCCGGCATACTGAAACCAAATACCCCGCCGTTGACACCGGCCTTGATATATCCCCTGTCTTTGACATCTTCTAAGGTACCGGCCATGGCCATGGCAGCCAAAGCCAAAAAACTGATACAGACAACTACAATTTTACATGCTTTCATGGATACTTTCCTCCTGTGGTTGTGGGTTGACAAAATTAACATGGTTCGAACATTGAAAACTCCCATACAATGTCTTACCACACCCCCATAAATTATCAAGAATTTTTCTGGAATTTTATCCAATAATGCCACTTCTGGTAAAAATTGGGTAAAAAACGGGTATTTTGGTTGAAGCCGGAGGTAAAAGGGCGTACAGTAACGGTCATGAAAAAAATATCGCAAATCTTCCGGGAGCCGGTCAATGCCCTGTCCCATATGGCGGGCAGCCTGGCATCCATTGCAGCCCTTACACTGATGGTGGTCATGGCCGCCATCAAGGCGGATATCTGGCACGTGGTCTCGTTTGCCGTTTTCGGTACCACCCTGGTGTTCATGTACACCGCCAGTTTTCTGTATCACGGGCTGAGGCTGTCTGCCAAAACGCTGGACCTGTTGCGGCGTATCGATCATATCATGATTTTTCTGGTCATTGCCGGATCCTACACCCCGTTGTGCCTGGTTCCCCTGCGGGGCCCCTGGGGATGGTCTTTGTTCGGCATCATCTGGGGGCTGGCAGGCACCGGCATTGTGATCAAGCTGTTCTGGATGCATCTGCCCCGCTGGATTTCCACCCTTATTTACCTGGGCATGGGATGGCTGTGCGTGGCTGCGGTCTTTCCGCTGTTCCGGATTCTGGGTCCGGCACCGCTGACCTGGCTGGCGCTGGGCGGCTTGAGTTACAGCGTGGGCGCGGTGGTGTACACATTGAAAAAACCGGATCCGTTTCCCGGTGTGTTTGGATTTCATGAAATCTGGCACATGTTTGTACTGCTGGGCAGTGCCTGTCATTTCTGGCTGGTTTTCAGATATCTGACCGTTATGTGATCTGTCCCCAAAAGGAGTGTTTCATGCAGATTCATGATATTCGCAAATTGACCGATATGCGGCATTTAAACCTGTTTACCATTCAGTATCAGGACAAGACCGGCAAAGATAAAACCTGGACATACGCTTCACGGTCCGGTCCGGCGGATGTCTGGGACACCATCCCGGACCGGCCCGATGCCGTGGTGGTGGTGCCGTATCATGTCAAGGACCGCAAGCTGGTGATTATCAGGGAGTTCCGGGTGGTTCTGGGCGGGTATCAATACGGTTTTCCGGCCGGGCTGCTGGATCCGGGAGAAACCGTGGTCCAGGCCGGAAAACGGGAACTGTTCGAGGAAACCGGTCTCAGGTTGACCCGGGTGAAGGCCCAAAGCCCGCCTGTGTATTCCTCTTCGGGCATGACCGATGAATCCGTCAGCCTGGTGTATGCGGAATGTGAGGGGATTCCTTCCAGCGCCCATACCGAGGATTCTGAAGATATTCAGACACTGCTGGTCTCCCGAAAAGAAGCCGGCCGGCTGCTGGAGAGCCCGGACATCCGGTTTGATGTGAAAACCTGGATCGTTTTAAGGCAGTTTGCGGACCACGGGGTGTTTTAAGAGATCCCGTCGTGTTTTCCACGGTCATATATTTTCTGGTGGCATTGATCATTTATGCCACATCCGAACTCTTTGACGGCACTGATCCCGGCAGCGCCGCCGGATGGCTGGAAAGCCTGGTACTGGCCGTGGTGTTTTTTCTGATCTGCCGCTTGAGTTTCAGGCGTCTGTCTCCGTCCCGGGCCAGACCGGAAAATGTCAATCCGGACCGGGCGGTCTCCAGCGCCATATCCCGGCTGTCTGTCCTCGCACTGATGGTGTATGGCGTGAACATCTATGTGTTCCGTCTCAATACGGCATTTTCCCACGTCCGGCTGTTTCAGATCATCCCCACCCTGGAAGCGCTGCTGTTTCTGGGATTGTTCGTCCTGTATCTGATCATGATCTGGCATGCGGCCTATCCGGTTCAGAAATCATGGTTCTCCCGCCCGATGACCCGCAGGCAATACATTGTTTCCCAGTTATCGTTTTCCCTGCCGGCATTGCTGCCCTGGCTGTGCCTGTCCCTTTGTGTGGATCTCATCGGGCTTGTCCCGTATCCCCCGCTCAAACAGGCGCTGATCCATCCGGCCGGTGAAATCGCGATGATTGTCCTGTTCATGGCCGGCATTGCCGTGTTCGGGCCGGTGTTCATCAAAACCGTGTGGCAATGCCGGCCCCTGAAAAAAGGTTTTGCCAGATCCAAAATCGAGGCCGTATGCGACCTGGCCGGGCTGCGGTACGCCGATATTCTGGTATGGGACCTGTTTGCCGGCACCATGATGACCGCCGGTGTCATGGGACTGGTGGGCAGATTCCGGTATATCCTGGTGACCCCGGCCCTGCTGCGGTCCCTGGATGACGATGAACTGGCGGCGGTCATTTTACATGAAACCGGTCATGTGCACCACCGCCACATGCTGTGGTACCTGATCTTTTTTGCCGGATTCATCGCATGCAACATCATGTGGTATGAACCGTTGATGCTTCTGGTTCTGGCGGCGGTGTCCCTGATTCCGGTTTCCTTTTTTCCGGAAATGATGGCGTCTCAGGTGCATTCGATTCTGATGGGTGCGGCTTTCATCAGTGTGTTCATCGTGTACTTCCGGTTTGTGTTCGGGTTTTTCATGCGGCACTTTGAACGCCAGGCCGATCTGTTCCTGTACCGGTTTTTTCCGGATGCGTTTCCGCTGATCCGCACGTTTTACAAAATCGCCGCCGGCAGCCGTCAGGACATGGAACGTCCCAACTGGCATCATTTCAGCATCGGGCAGCGCATCCGGTTTCTGGAAAAGTGCCAGGAAAACAAGGCCCTGATCATGGCATATCACCGGCGGGTCCGGCAAATGACCGCTGTGGCCGTGGTCGGACTGGCCGGTGTGTGTGTTTTAGGGTATCACTTGACGTATGGCCAGTTCAAACCGGGATTTGAGAATTTTATTGCCGGCCGACTGGTGTTTGAGCAACTGAAACAGAACCCTGAAAATGCGGACCTGCAGGTGGCGGCCGGAGACTATCACTATGCCCGGCAGAATTATTCAGCAGCGGTCGGTTTTTACGAAACCGCCGTGTATCAAACCCCGGATCATGTGCATGCCCTCAACAATCTGGCATGGCTTCTGGCCACCTGCCCGCAGACCGATCTGCAGGACCCTGGGCGTGCCCTGGACCTGGCCGGCCGGGCAGTGGTCCGGGCACCGCAGTCCCCGTTTGTCCTGGACACCTATGCCGAAGCCCTGTTTGTCAATCATCGGATCGCCGAGGCCGTGGCAGCGGCGAAAAAAGCCCTTGACCTGGCCCGGGACCGCCGGGATTACTACCAGGATCAGGTCCGGCGGTTTCAGAAACACCTTTAAAAACCAACCGGTAAAAACACCATGCCGGCGGTCTGGTGAACGGTGCGGGTGATCATGCGGTTGTTTCTGGAAGCCTCCAGACGGGCCATGGTGTCCTGTAATGAAATCAGTTTTCCAAAAAGACGTTCAAAACTCAGATTCTGTATCGGCCCGCCGCACTGATTGGTTTCCAAAAACAGGTTGCCGTCCGGATCTCTTTTATTGGACAGGCGCCAGACAAGGGTTTCAATATTGCGGGCACTGTTGTAGAGATTCTGGGGATCCAGAAAATCCATGATAAACAATTCACAGTTGCCGGCGTAGGATTCGTGTATCATGGTGTAAAGCCCCAGCATGACGACATGCACACGGTCTCCGTCATAGTCCGGGTCAAAACCCAGCCCGATCATGTCTGCCCATTCAGACACCTGCGGCTCAGAAGCTGTTGGCGGGTAAGACAAGGGCAGGGGCGGACATTGAAAGATCTGCCGAACGCGGCTGTCGATGGTGGCTTGAGGCGCTTTCGAAAGTTCTTTGGAATTCATGTGGTAGAGTTTTTCCGTCAGGGTTTTGAGCAGAGAAACCACCTGGTTCAGATGGGCATCTCCCACCACATCCATATCGGTTTTGGCAAGGCTCTGAAAACGGAAGTCCGAACTGCCGGTACAACCAAAGTTTCCAAGGAACAGGATCAGGCAAATACCCAGAACGGAAAAAAAACGGACCATTGCCTCAATGGGTCCTGCCGGCCATGTACTCCTGAACACCCTGGTGCATGGTTTTGACCGCCAGCTGGATGCAGTGATGTTTTTTTTCCGGGATATTTTCAAGCCGTTTGAACACGTCTCCGTCATTGATGGTCAACGCCTTGTCAACGGGTTGCCCCTTGACCAGTTCCACGACTGCCATGGCCGCGGATATGGCCCCGGCGCATCCGGTGATCTCGTACCGGACATCCTGTATGATGTCGCGGTCATCCACCTTGAGATAGATTTTCATGATATCACCGCAGGAGCCGACCATTTCCGATGTCTGACTGGCATCCTGAAGATGGCCCATATATTTTTTTTCAATGAAATAATTAATCGCCGGTTCCGCATAACCGGCTTCGGTCAGCATTTTCCGCTGGGAGTTGATGGTGTCGATTTCCGTTGTCACAGGAGTTTCCTTACAGGTTTCCGGCTCAATACGTAATGACAAAAACCTGTTTAACAGTGGATTCTGTCATCATAACAATCATGAGCATGTTCAAGTTAACACACATAAAATAACGGAATTCTGTCCGATGTCAAGGAAAATGCCGGTGGCTGGAAAAACAATGGAAAATAATACTTGTGAATTTAAACGGTTATGATATGGTAAAAAAAATTACTTCACCACTGACGGACCGCACTTGCCGATATCCCGACAAGGGTTGACCGGGCGATATATAGATGTTGATGATCATTTTGGCATACAGAAAAAGGAGATCCCGTCATGAAAGAGTTAATCAAGTACATTGCGAAGTCTTTGGTCGATGATCCGGATCAGGTGGATGTCCAGGAAATCAAGGCCCAGCAGACACTGGTTCTGGAATTACGGGTGGCCAAGGAGGATCTGGGAAAAGTGATCGGTAAAAAAGGCAGAACCGCTCAGGCCATGCGGACCATTCTTTCGTGCGCTTCCGCCAAGGAACAGAAGCGGGTCATTCTGGAAATCGTGGAATAAAACAATCCCGTTTTAACAGGTGTGATGTCGCCGCAGAAGCGTGTCATCGCAATTTAATCGAACAACTGGCGGAAGTGCATGGGAATCGAACCCACCCGGGACGGTATTAACGCCCCACATCGGATTTGAAGTCCGAGGGCCCCACCAGTGAGCCGCGCACTTCCGCATTCACTCAATCAGATGCTGCATACCTATACCGCACACCTGATTTTGTCAATCTCTTTTTCATTTGTATGACATCCGATGATCGTCATGAATTGGTTGCCGTCGGTATTTTTTGGCGACGTCCCAAGTGAATTGGGTATGGTAATAATCGCCAAACTCTAGTATAACCGCTCAACGTTATTGCCAATGCAATCAGACCATGGAGAGGGAGATGATAAATTCTCACAGACTGTCACAGCGGTTCATTCAGCTGGCTGAAATAGATTCTGAATCCCGGCATGAAGCCCGGGTGGCAAAAGAAATTGAAACAGCGGTGACCCGCATGGGCGCCACCGTGTATTATGACCGTGCCCAGGAAAAGACCGGCGGTGACTGCTCGAACCTGGTGGCCAAATTCCCGGGCAATTGCAATGTACCGCCCCTGTTTCTGTCCGGGCACATGGACACGGTGGTGCCGGGCAAAGGGGTCAAGGTGCGGTTTGACAACGGGATTTTCACCAGTGACGGCACCACCATTTTAGGATCAGACGACAAATCCGCCATTGCCATCATTTTAGAAGTGATGGAAGTGATCCGGGAAAACAACCTGCCATGTCCGCCGGTGGAACTGATCTTTACGGTATGCGAGGAGATCGGGCTTTTGGGGGCCAAATACCTGGATCTGTCTTTGATCGATTCCAGATTCGGCTATATCCTGGATTCTACAGACACCGAAGGCATTGTCACAAAGGCCCCGGCAGCCAACAAGATCTTTATTGACGTCATCGGCCGGGCCGCCCATGCCGGGGCCGCGCCGGAAAAAGGGGTCAACGCCATTTATGCGGCAGCCAGGGCCATTGCCGAGCTGGAACTGGGACGCATCGACGATGAGACCACCTGCAATCTGGGAATTATCACCGGCGGCATGGCCACCAACATTGTTCCGGAAAAAGTGGAGATCAAAGGCGAGGCCCGGTCCCATGATCCGGAAAAACTGGAACAGGTGACCCAAAAAATCGTTTCCACCTTTGAAGTCACGGCCCGCACCCTTCAGAAAGGGGATGCCGTTCCCCGGGTGGCAATCACGGTGGAACATGATTTTCCCAACACCTATATTCCGGAAGACCACGACGTGGTGGTGCTGGCCCGAAACGCCGCCGCCAACCTGGGCAAAACCCTGGAAAGCAAAACCATCGGGGGCGGGGCCGATGCCAATGTGCTCTTTGGCAAGGGCATTGCCGCAGGGGTCTTAGGTACGGGCATGACCGATGTGCACACGGTCAATGAATCCATTGCCCTGAAAGATATGGAAGACACGGCCCGTCTGGTGCTGGAGATTCTACAGATACATGCAACAGGAGATGCAAAATAGCATGATTCTGCACCTGGACCTGATTTCCGGGATCAGCGGTGACATGTGTCTGGGGGCACTGGTGGATCTGGGGGTGGACCCCGGATGGCTTGAAGCGGAATTGACCCCGTTATTCACAGGATTTTCCATTCAGACCGCTCCGGTGTTTTGCAACGCCCTGCGGGCGGTTGATCTGACGGTGACCGTCAACGACCATGAAACCTCCCGTAATTATTCAGATATCCGGACATTAATTGAATCCGCGGCCCTGCCGCCGGCGGTCCGGAAAAACAGCCTGGCCGCATTCAAAAAAATCGCTCAGGCCGAAGCCGCCATTCACGGCCGGGACATCGAATCCGTTCATTTTCATGAAATCGGCGGCATCGATTCTTTAGTGGATATCCTGGGCACATTTCTGGCCGTCGATCATCTGGGCATCACCCGGGTGACCGCATCAAACGTCCCGCTGGGCTCCGGGTTCGTGGATTGCGCCCATGGCCGGATTCCCGTGCCGGTGCCGGCCACGCTGGCGATTTTGAAAAACATTCCTGTTACCGGATCTGATGCCACCACAGAGATTGTCACCCCCACGGGTGCCGCCATTCTTGCGGTTCTGGTCTCCCGTTTCGGACCCATGCCTTCCATGCAGGTGGAAAAAATCGGATACGGGGCCGGTAAAAGAGACACGGGATCCCGAATGCCCAACCTGCTGCGCCTGGTCCTGGGCCGGGCCGTATCCGGACCGGACACCGGCAGGTCAGCCATCCGGTCAGAATCCATCGCAGTGCTCACCACTCAGGTGGATGACATGAATCCGGAAATACTGGGATTTGTCATGGACCATCTCCTGGAAAAAGGGGCCCTGGACGTGACCTTTGCTCCGGTGCACATGAAAAAGAACCGGCCCGGTACCCGGCTGGAGGTGCTGTGCCGGCCCAAAGACCGGGATGCCATGATTCAGGAAATCCTGACCCAGACCACGGCCATCGGGGTCCGTTACCAGATCTGTGACCGGGCCGAGCTGCATCGGGAACCCTGTGTTATGGATACGGTGTTCGGCAAGGTGGCGGCCAAAAAAATCCGGGATCCGGACGGCAGTGAACGCCGGGTGCCCGAATACGAGGCCCTGGCCGGGATCGCCCGGGATCAGGGGATCCCTTTGAAAACCGTTTATGAACAGGTGACAGGAAATTTTCTTGACAGGTAACCCAGTAGATTATAGATAAAAAAGGATAACCATGCCATGGCAGAACCATGGAAAAATCAACTGATTCTGACGGCCGCCACCGGGTTCGGCCTGGGATACAGCCCGGTGGCACCCGGTACGGTGGGAACCCTGGCGGCCCTGCCGCTGATCTGGATATGTCAAAGCATTCCGGTTGCGGTCCATGCATTCCTTCTGGTGTGCTTTATTTTAGCGGCCGTGTTTGTGGCGGATCAGGCGGAAAAGTTGCTTGGACAAAAAGACCCCGGCGCCATCGTCATCGATGAAATGGCCGGATACTGGGTCACGATGTGCCTGGTACCGGTGACCGCTGTCACGCTGGTAACCGGGTTTGTGGCATTCCGGTGTTTTGACGTGTTCAAAATACCGCCGGTACGGTATTTTGAGAAACAGTTTTCCGGCGGGGCCGGTGTGGTGCTCGACGATATCATGGCAGGGGTGCTGGCGGCACTCACGGTCAAATGTTTATATATTTTAGGGGTGCACTAGGAGAGACGTATGGAAAAAAATGCAGACAAGGACAAAGCAGTACAGACGGCCATGGGACAGATTGAACGCCAGTTCGGCAAAGGCGCCATCATGAAACTCGGCGGCCGGGTGGTGGAGCAGGTGCCGGTGATCCGGTCAGGTTCTCTGGCCCTGGACAAGGCCCTGGGAGTGGGAGGGTATCCCCGGGGCAGAGTGGTCGAAATCTATGGCCCGGAATCGTCGGGAAAAACCACCCTGGCCCTGCATGCCGTGGCCCAGGCCCAGAAAAAGGGGGCATTGCCGCGTTCATCGATGCGGAACACGCCCTGGATGTGGGATATGCCAAACGACTGGGGGTGGATTGTGACGAACTGCTGGTGTCCCAGCCCGACACCGGAGAGCAGGCCCTGGAGATCGCGGACATGCTGATCCGCAGCGGCGGTATCGATGTTTTGATTGTCGATTCCGTGGCCGCACTGGTGCCCCGGTCTGAAATCGAGGGGGAAATGGGGGATTCCCACATGGGGCTCCAGGCCCGACTCATGTCCCAGGCGTTGCGCAAACTGGCCGGTACGCTTGGAAAGACCCATACCACCATCATCTTCATCAACCAGATCCGCATGAAAATCGGGGTGGTGTACGGCAACCCAGAGACCACCACCGGGGGCAACGCCCTGAAATTTTATGCTTCCATGCGCCTGGAAATCCGGCGGGTGTCCCCCATCAAGGAGGGCCAGGACATCATCGGAAACCGGACCCGGGTCAAAGTGGTGAAAAACAAGCTGGCCCCGCCGTTCAAGGATGTGGAATTCGACCTCATGTACGGGGAGGGCATCTCTCGTACCGGGGATCTGCTGGATATGGGGGTGACCCTGAACATCGTTGACAAGAGCGGTTCCTGGTATTCCTATGAAGGTGAACGCATCGGCCAGGGAAGAGAAAACGTCAAAGCGTTTCTGGTGGAAAACCCCGATATTTTCAACCAGATCGAAACCCGGGTGCGTGAAGCCCTTGGCATCGCAGATGCGCTTGTGGATAACAGCGGCAAAACAGAACAAAAAAAAGAAAAATAACTCACCAGGCAGTGATATCTGGATAACAACCCATTTGGAGTTTTTATATGACAGGCAACGAAGCCCGTAAACTTTTTCTGGATTATTTTAAAAACCTTGATCACCAGGTGGTGAGATCTTCGTCTCTGGTTCCCCAGGACGACCCGACCCTGCTGTTTGTCAATGCCGGCATGGTTCAGTTCAAACGGGTGTTCACCGGGGATGAAAAACGCGACTACCAGCGGGCCGTGACCGCTCAGAAATGTGTCCGGGCCGGGGGCAAGCACAATGATCTGGAGAATGTGGGATACACGGCCCGGCACCACACCTTTTTCGAAATGCTGGGCAACTTTTCATTTGGGGAGTATTTCAAGGAAAAAGCCATTGCCTACGGCTGGGATTTGCTCACCAGCGGGTATGGGTTTGATCCGGACAAGCTGTATGTATCCATATACACGGATGATGACGAGGCCTTTGCCATCTGGCGGAATCAGGTGGGGGTGCCCGAAGACCGTATCAGCCGTCTGGGGGAGGAAGACAATTTCTGGGCCATGGGGGATACCGGTCCCTGCGGCCCGTGCAGTGAAATCCATATCGACCGGGGCGAGGCCTTTGGCTGCGGCAGACCCGACTGTGCGGTGGGATGTGACTGCGACCGGTGGCTGGAGCTGTGGAACCTGGTGTTCATGCAGTTTTACAGAGACGAAACCGGTACTCTGACTCCCCTGCCCAAACCCAGCATCGACACGGGTCTTGGCCTGGAACGCATTATTTCCGTGCTCCAGGATGTGCCCACCAATTTTGACACGGACCTGTTTGTACCCATCATGGAAAAGGTAGGCGAACTTTCCGGCCGGAAACGCAAAGAATCCGACCAGGTCGAAGTGGCCATGAAAGTGATTGCCGACCATTCCCGGGCCACCGCGTTTCTGGTATGTGACGGAGTCCTGCCGTCCAACGAGGGCAGGGGGTATGTGCTGCGCCGCATCATGCGGCGGGCCATCCGGTACGGCCGCAGCATCGGGTTGACCCGGCCGTTCCTTCATGACACCGTCCAGACCGTGTTCGATATCATGGATGAGGCGTATCCGGAACTCACAGAGTCGGCCCCGTTCATTCTCAAGGTGGTGAAAAACGAAGAAAACAAGTTTCTGGAAACCCTGGACACGGGCATGAAACTGCTGGAAGCCACCCTGGCGGACCTGACCGCCAGAGGGGAAACCATGATTTCCGGTGAGGTGATTTTCCGGCTGTATGATACGTTCGGGTTTCCCGTGGACATTATTGCCGATCATGTGAAAGACACGGACATCACCCTGGATCTGGATGGATTTGAAAGCGCCATGGCGCAGCAGAAAGCCCGGTCCAAGTCGGTGAAGAAATTCACCGGTGCGGGTGATGTGTACAAACCATTGATCGCCGAGGGCGTGAAAACCCGGTTTCTGGGGTATGACCGCCTGACCACGGAGTCAAAACTGCTGATCATTGTGAAAGACAATCAGGAGTTGTCCGAAGCCAAAAAAGGGGATGCCGTGGACCTGGTCACCGCCGATACCGTATTTTACGCGGAATCCGGGGGCCAGGCCGGGGATGCCGGCGTATTTGAAAACAATGACTGCACCATCGAGATCACGGACACCTCGTCTGATCCGTCCGGACTGGTTATCCACCATGGCACCGTGACCCGGGGCCGGTGCGCCAAAGGAGATGACTTCACGCTGACGGTGGATGCGGACCGCCGCCGGAAAACCGCGGTGAACCATACCGCCACCCATATTCTGCATGCCGCGTTGAGAAACGTTCTCGGAGATCATGTGAAACAGGCCGGATCCCTGGTGACTCATGACCGGCTTCGGTTTGACTTTACCCATTTTTCCGCGGTGACCGATCAGGAAAAACAGGCCATCGAAAATTTCGTGAACCACCGCATCCGGGAAAACCATGAGGTCTCCACCCATGAAATGGCCATGGATGAGGCGGTCCACGAAGGTGCCACCGCCCTGTTCGAAGAAAAATACGGAGACAGGGTCCGGGTGGTGGCCCAGGGTGAATTTTCCAAGGAATTGTGCGGCGGTACCCACACCCGGCGGTCCGGAGATATCGGGCTGTTCAAAATGGTGTCTGAAGGCGGCATCGCTTCAGGGGTCCGGCGCATCGAGGCGGCCACCGGCCAGGCTGCCATGGATCTGGTACATGCGGAACATCAGGCCCTGGAATCCGCGGCCGCACTGCTGAAAACCGGCCGGACCGAGGTGCTGCCCAGGCTCGAAGCGCTGATGCAGGAGAAAAAAAATCTGGAAAAGGAGCTGGCATCCATCAAGGCCCAGATCGCTTCCCGGTCCGTGGCGGACATCAATGACAGCATCCGGGAGATCAACGGGGTACGGGTACTGTCCAAACGGGTGGAAATCGACAATCCCTCCCAGCTGCGGGATCTGGCTGACAAATTCAAGGCAAAACTGGGACCCGGGATCCTGCTTTTAGGCGCGGAATCCAATGGCAAGGCTTTGCTGATTGCCACCGTGTCCCAGGATCTGGTGACAAAGTACAAGGCCGGGGATATCGTGAAGCAGGCAGCCCAGGTGGTGGGCGGCGGCGGCGGCGGACGGCCGGACATGGCCCAGGCCGGCGGGACACAGCCCAGGTTTCTGGACCAGGCCCTGGCAACCGTGTATCACACCCTGGAAACCGCCTGATCCGATGCGGCTGTCCCTGCCATGACCGCATATTTCATCCGCCGCCTGCTGCTGGTGATCCCCACGTTCATCGGCATCACCATCATGGTGTTCACCATCACCCGGTTTGTGCCCGGCGGCCCTATCGAGCGGATCATCGCCGAAACAAGGGCCATGCAGATGGGCGGGCAGGGCAGCAGCAGTACCCGGGCCGGACCGGGCGAAGGCCAGCCCCTGTCTCAAGAGCAGATTCAACAGCTCGAAGCCTATTACGGGTTTGACAAGCCCATTGTGCACAGCTATTTGGCCTGGCTGGGCAAGGTGCTCCAGGGAGACCTGGGCCGCTCCACCCGCTACCATGACCCGGTATGGGAAATGATCCGGGACCGCATGCCGGTGTCTTTGTATTTCGGGGGATTGAGTCTGGTACTCATATACGGGGTGTGCATTCCTCTGGGCATGGCCAAGGCGGTGCGACACAAATCCGGATTTGACACGGTGTCCTCGGTGGTGATTTTTACGGGATACGCCATTCCCGGGTGGGTGGCCGGGGTGCTGACGCTGGTGCTGTTTGCCTCCCACTGGGACCTGTTTCCCTTAGGCGGCCTGGTTTCCGACCGGTTCGACCAGATGGGGCTGGTGGACCGGGTCCAGGATCTGGCCCGGCACACGGTCCTGCCATTGTTCGCCTATGTGATCGGCTCGTTTACGGTCATGACCCTGCTGATGAAAAATACGCTCATGGACAACCTGGCAGCCGATTATGTGCGCACCGCCATTGCCAAGGGATTGTCCTTTAAAAACGCGGTGTTCCGGCATGCCCTCCGCAACAGTCTGATCCCCATTGCCACCAGTTTCGGCAACAATATCTCCATTCTGCTCATGGGATCGTTTCTCATTGAAAAGGTGTTCAATATCGACGGCATGGGACTTTTGGGATACGAATCCGTGGTGGACCGGGACTATCCCGTGGTCATGGGGATCCTGGTGATCTCCTCTCTGCTGTTCATGATCGGTAACATTTTAAGCGATGTGTGCGTGGCCATTGTGGATCCCCGGGTGCGGTTCAAATGAAACGGTTTGCCCTCAATCCGGTCACGCGGCGAAAACTCAGACGGTTTGTTTCCATCCGCCGGGGGTTCTGGTCGTTTCTGATCATCACCAGCCTGATCGTGTTTTCCTTTGCCGCGGAACTGTTCATCAATTCCCGGGCCCTGGTGGTGAGATATCAGGGAACCTGGTATTTTCCCACCTATGGAAAGATGATTCCCGGCACCACGTTCGGCCTGGATTACCAGTATGAAACCGATTACCGGGAACTCAAACAGATCTTTAAACAGGCCGGCCAGAAAGATGTCGTGATTCTGCCGCCGGTACCCTACAACCCCTATGAAAACGACCTTCGCCTCAACCAGTACCCGCCGTTTCCCCCGTCGGCAGAAGACCGGCATTTTCTGGGCACCGACAATGTGGGCAGAGACATCCTGGCCCGGCTGGTCTACGGGTTCCGCACCGCTATTTTGTTTTCATTTTTTCTGCTGGTGATCAACTACACCATCGGAATTTTCATCGGATGCGCCATGGGGTATTTCGGGGGCCGGTTCGATTTGTTTTTCCAGCGGGTCATCGAAATCTGGTCCAACATTCCGTTTCTGTATGTCATCATCATCGTGTCGTCGATTCTGGTGCCCAGCTTCATGATCCTGCTGCTGATCATGGCGTTTTTCGGATGGATCAGCATCACCTGGGTCATGCGCACCATGACCTACAAGGAAAAGGAAAGAGAATATGTCCTGGCGGTGCGGTCCCTGGGGGCCTCCCATTTCCGCATCATCTTCAGGCACATCATTCCCAACACCATCTCGGTGATCGTCACCTATGCGCCCTTTGCCATCTCCAGCGGGATCGTGGCCCTGACCTCCCTGGACTATCTGGGATTCGGCCTGCCCGCACCCACACCCTCCTGGGGGGAACTGCTCGCCCAGGGTTGGCAGAACATGGAGGCCTGGTGGATCTCCGCATCCGTGGTCGGCGCCCTGGTGGTCACGCTCATGACCGTGACCTTTACCGGCGAAGGCATCCGGGAAGCGTTCGATCCCAAACAGCACACCATTTACGAATAACCTTATTCAGGTTTGTCAATACACTTTTCGGCGGGAAAACCCTCTGCCCAGGACATTGAAAGTGTTTTCCGTGATCATGAAGGCGTCGGGGTCGATGCTGAACACAATCTCTTCGATACGTTTGATCTGGAACGTATTGGCCACGGTGAGCAGCACCTCCCTGTCTTCACCGGTATAAGCTCCCCGGCCTTTGAGAAAGGTGGCGCCCCGCTGCATTTTTTCTATGATCTGGTCGGCAATGGCCTGCAGGTCTCTGGAGATGATCAGAATCATTTTGCGCTGGTTGAACAGACCCATGCAGTATTCAATGGCCTGGGAGGCGATATAGGAAGTGGCCATGGAGTACAGAATGATATCGGTGTCCAGATATCCGAAACTGCACGCGAACAGCACGAAATTGAACATGAAGTTGTAGGTGCCGATACGAAGACTGAACTTCTGGTTGAGCAGAATGGAAATGATGTCGTTGCCCCCGCCGGATCCCAGGGACCGGAAAATGATCCCGGACCCGGCCCCCACCAGGGTCCCGCCGGCCAGGGCCGCCAGCCAGGGGTCGGAGATGTCGAACGTGAAATTCACCAGGTCAATGAACAGGGTGAGGATACCGGCCCCGTAAAGGCTGTAATACAGAAACCGCTTGCTGATGAATTTCCATCCGACAAGGAACACCGGGACGTTCAAAATCAGGTACCAGATGCCGGGGGTAAGGATGTCCGACCCGTAGTAGAACAAAAGACCCAGACCGGAAAACCCGCCCGTGATCATGCCGTGGGGAATGATCGCCGCCTTGATGCCCACGGCCACGATCACGCTGCCCAGGGTGATGAGAAACAGGTTCCAGGGAATGGAATAGACAATATTGGCATTCGGCTTCATGGGGATCTTCCTCGATGATATTTTCTATGAAATGATTGCTGAAAAAAAATCAATATTACGATCAGATCCCGCAAAACGCAAGCAAATTATGGACCCCGGCCGCCGACATCTGTCGAGCCCCCCGAAGGTATCTGGTGCCCGGACCGTCGGATGACGCCATTCCGGGCCGGGCACCGGTACTCGCCAAACAGCCTCCGGTCCCGGATGGGTCCGCGCCGATCCAAAGGAGCAGGGCAGGGGCCTGCTATTTCTGGTTGTCATCCATTTTGTTCAGTTCCCGCAGAATTCCCAAAGGCGACTGGCCGAATGCCAGGGACTGAATTTTTTTCATTCGCTGGACATCATTTTCAAATTTCTTTTTCAGCCGGGACTCATACGCTTCCTTGATGGTTTCCACCAGTTTGTCGAATCCGCAGGGTTTTTCCAGCACCCTGAAAGCGCCCAGTTTGGTGCATGCCACGGCCGTGTCAATGGTGGCATGGCCCGACAGGATAATGACTTCCAGAAACCGGTGGCTTTTCTTCAGGGTCTCCAGCAGCTGAACCCCGTCGATACCGGGCATCTGCAAATCCACCACAGCCACGTCAAACCGGGCTTTTTTTGCCACCTCGATGGCATCTTCGCCATTGGTTGCCGGGGTGATGTCAAAGAATTTGAGTTTCAACCGTTCAGTCAGGGCGTTGAGAAATTTTTCCTCGTCATCCACCAGCAGCAGATGTAGTTTTTCGGTGTCGGTCATGGCTTCCTCCAGAGTTTAATATGGTTTGATATTTATGACGGTCAGTTCCAGGCCGGTGTCTGTTACAGCAAACGCCGCGTTCAGGGCCTCTGCCACCTCAGCGATCCGGGGATCTGGAAAATCGGTGAGATCCACCGGCGGGTCAAAGGAAAATATCACGGTGACCCCGGATGACTCCGTGTCCTTCAATGCCAGGGTCAGCTCGGCTTTGGGATCCATTGCCCGGTACAGGGCGCTCAGTGTTTTGTATATCAGGGCCTGGAACAGAAACGGGCTGGTGAAAACCGAACTGTCTTCCGAGGAATTTTCCAGTGGCGCTTTCAGGTGGGTTTTTTTGGCAAAACTCAAAAATCCGGTCAGCTTGACGGCCAGAGTCAGTGCGTCACTGATCCGGATATCATTGACCGGATCATCCACACTGTGGGCGAATCGGTTCATCTGCCTGATGGTGTCAAATCCCCGCTCGATCTCTTCGGCAATGCTGTTGCTGCAGTTTTCCAGCAAAGACAGATCAAAGGGTTTGCCCTGTTTGGACAGCTGGGTCAGGTCGTTCAGAAAACCGGCGGTCTCTGAAATGATGGCAAAAATATTTTTCAGTTCATGGGAAATGCTGGCATTCACCGATCCGAAAAACTGAATCCCCTGCTTGTGGACCAGGTCCCTGGTGTGTGATGTCATGATTGATGTCTCCCCTTGTTATTGGTCCGGATTGATTCGCTGCCGGATGATGTCGATCAGGGTGTCGATATTCAGCGGCTTGGCCAGAAAAATATCATCGAATTGATCCGGCACGCCGTTTTGTTCGATGGTGCCATGTCCGGTCACAAAAATGAATTTGATGTCGGGCAGCTGATCCAGCAGTTTTCGTTTCAGGGTAAATCCGCTCATCCCCGGCATTTTCATATCCAGCACGGCAATGTCGTACCGGGTTTGGGCCGCTTTTTCCAGGGCCTGCTCTCCTGAATAGGCCACATCCGCGTCCATCCCCCGCAAAGACAGGCGTCTGGCCAGCATGTTGATGAATTTGGTTTCGTCATCCACTAGAATAATTTTCATGCCTTTTCCTCTTTTTGCATCTTGACCGGCAGGGTCACGGTAAAAATGGTTCCGATCCCTTCACTGCTTTCCACCCGGATGGCCCCCTGCAGTTTTTTGACCAGGCCGTAGGTGATGGACAGCCCCAGTCCGGTTCCCCTTTTTTCTTTTTTGGTGCTGAAAAACGGCTCATGAATCCGTTTCAGGTTTTCTTCGGGAATGCCGCAGCCCGTGTCTTTGATCTCGATGCTGATTTTTTTGGGCGGCAGGTGCGATAGCATGATATCCAGGCATCCATTGGCTTCGATGGCCTGAAACGCGTTGTTGATCAGATTGAGCAGAATCTGCTGGAGTTTTCCCCGGTCGGTCTCGATGGCAGGGACGTTCGGCGCAATGGCGGTGGTGACATGGATTCCCTTGTACTCGGTTTCTTTTTGGTGGAAACTCAGTATGCCGTTGATCAGTTTTTCCACATCCACCGAAGAGATCTGGACATCGAACTGACGGACAAACCCCAGCAGCTGGCTGGTGATGGTACCGCACCGGGACACCGCCTCCAGGATGTCGTCCAGAAGTTCCGTGATCTCTTTGTCGCTCCGGTGTTCGCCCGTATACTGATACAGATCCTTGAGATAACCGGCGGTTTCATTGATCAGGGCCAGCGGATTGTTGATTTCATGGGCAATGCCGGCGGACAGCTGCCCGATGCAGGCCAGCTGCTGGCTCTGTTCCATTTTGATCATGGTCTCCGCCTTGGCCTGGTCGGCCAGATACAGCTGGTTCACCATGAACGTGGACACCAGGGTGATAATGACCATCATCACCAGGCAGCAGAATCCGATGATCCAGTTAAAGGTTTTGCCCAGGTTCAGCCAGGTGCCCATGACATCGGATTTCTTTTTGTGGACCATGAGAATGAACGGCGTGGTCACCGCTTCGGTGACGATATAGGAGTATCCGATGACATACGCGTTTTCTTCGTTGTTTTCCGGCGTGATCACCTGGGTGGCGTCTGAAAATGCCGGAATATCAATGGGTGCGGGCGTGAAAACTTTTCCGAAAATCGTGGAAGGGGTCTGGATTATTCCGGAGCGATTCAGCAGGAAAATATCGGTGTGTACGTTGGTCTTATAGGATGACAGCATATCCATGAGCCGCTGGGTGTCCAGTGTGGCCCGGAGGATGAAATGCCGGCCGTATGCGGTCTGGGACCTTACCGCAATGATGATGTGGGGGATATCTCTGTATCCTGTGAACACCTCGCTGATGAAATTGTCTCTTTCGATGCTTTGGATGAACCAGGACTGGGTTTTATAGTTTTTGCCCTCCAGGTTGAAGGGACCGGCATAAGCCTCCTGGCTGCCGTCGGCATCGATAATGCTCAGGTCGGTGAATCCGCCGAACCCCAGCTTGAGGTTGCTCAGAATTTTGGTCAGATGTTCGTTATCGATCAGTGAATAATAAGGCAGTTCGTTCACGATGAACCGCAGGGCGTTCAACCGCTCTTCCAGAAAAAACCGCATGGACCGTTTGGCATTGGAGGTGACCCGGTCGGTCTGGAGCACCAGTTCCGAATCCACGGATTTGTGAATCAGCCGGTTGTTGATAAAGGTTGCCATCACCAGAGGAGACAGGGAAGTGACCGCCAGTATGAGAATACTGATGATCCAGATGCGGGGATAATTGGAAATGGTCTGAAAGGATGCCAGATGGATGTTGGGCCGATGAAACAGAAAATCCAGCCATCTTTGGTTTTTTATGATCAACGGCCGGCGTTTCATTTTCCTTCCCCCCGGGCATGATTGAGCAATGTGGTCAACTGGTCGATGTTCACGGGTTTCAGGAAAAATTTGGACGCCCCCATTGCCAGGCATGCGGTTTCATCCTCTCTGGTACCATGACCGGTGATGATGAATACCGGCAAAGCCGGATCGATCTCCTTGATATGCGCCAGTACCTGCGTACCATATATATCCGGCAGTTTCAAATCCAGCAGGATCAGGGTGGCGGCACCGGGATTTGATCTGATCCAGTCCAGGCCGGACTGCCCGTCATAACAGGCGTGACAGGTGACTCCCCGGAGAGACAATCGCCGGCCCAGCATATCGGCAAATTTTGTTTCATCATCGATTATCAAAATGTCAATTTGTTTCATAAATGAATATTTTATCTTGACTGTTTAAAAACTTTAATTTATATCTCTATATAAATTTTTTTGTTGCATTTGTAAACACTAAAATCATTAAAATTAAAAAATTAAACATTGTCATTGTATGACACCCGGAATTCCAGTCCATACCAGAAAGAAAAGACAATTATTAACAGTTTAACGAGGACCCCATTATGGCAATTTTTAATCGATCAAACAAGAAGCCGGCACCGGCGAAGGATCAAAAGACCGTCACGCCGGTTCAGGATTCCAGTAAGACGGGGGCGGGATCTGAAAAAAAAACCGACCGGCGCATCGTGGTCGCCACGTATGAAAGCAAGTTCCCGGACAGAATGGTCGCCTATGCCGTAGAAATGGCACAGCGCATGGGTTGCGGCGTCATTGCCGTGAACTGCGCCAACCTCTCCCATGATATCACGGAGTTTTTCTCGAACGCCCATGATGTGGCATTTGAGGAATTCAAAAAAAATTCCGATCGGAATGTCGAAGATTTCCGGGCCAAAGCCGGGGAACTCGGTTTGGAATTTGTGCATACCGTGCATTTTTCAAATATCGATAATGCCGTATCCGCCGTCGTCAAGGATTACGGTAAACCGGAATTTATCATTACGGAAAATCCGGCCCGTATGGCAGGGGCCAAGGCAAAACCTGCCAAAAAGGATATCCGCATTCTGCTGGTGGATGACAATCCCAAATTTCTGAATGCCGTGGCTGACAGAATCCGGCTGCAGGGATATGAACCGCTCACGGCGTTGAACGGCGAACAGGCCCTGGAAATCATGCAGTCAAACACCGTGCAGCTGGCCATCATCGATCAGCGGTTGCCGGACATGGATGGTCTCGATCTGATCGCCAGACTCAAGGAGAAAGACAGCACCGTTGCCAGTACGCTGCTGACCGGGCACGGGGACTCAAAACTCAAGGAAGCCACCGAAGCCCTGGAATCGGTCTATTTTGAAAAAGAGGATATGGGCAGTTTCTGGGGGTTCTTCAGGAAGGTTCTGAACAGTCTGACATCCCAGGAGGAAAAAGAGCCGGTCATTGCCCAGACATTTTGTGTCTATTCCATTGATTAAGGAGGAAATGATGGGTTTCAGGTTTTTTTTCAGCATTGTATTGATTGGGGTGGTCGCCACGCTCTGTTATTTTTTCCGGAATAAAAAATAGCCGGAAAATGATTGAAACAGTTTGACTGATATGGATCATAAACTTTTGAACGGAGAATTATTTGAATGACACCGGATATGATATTGACAATGATCGTCCTTGTTTTCGTGATCTGTTTGTTTGTATTTGAATGGGTCCGGGTGGATGTCGTGGGAATCATGATGATGGTTTTGCTTCCTCTGATGGGCCTGGTGAGCGCGAAAGACGCCTTTTCAGGACTTTCCAGTAACGCGGTGTGCTCGATTATCGCTGTGATCATCATCGGCGCGGGCCTGGATAAAACAGGGGTCATGAACAAGGTGGCCAAGCCGATCATGGCTCTGGCCGGCAAAAGTGAAAAAAAGATTATCCTGTTTATTGCCGGTGCCGTGGCCCTGATTTCCAGTCTGATGCAGAATATCGGGGCCGCGGCCCTGTTTCTGCCCGTCACCCAGCGGATATCCAAACGCGTCGGCATCCCCACCTCCCGGGTCCTGATGCCCATGGCGTTCTGTGCCATTATCGGCGGGACCATCACCCTTGTGGGCGCCAGCCCCACCATCCTTTTAAACGACCTGATGGTGGTTGGCGGAGAAAAACTGGCCCCGTTCGGGCTGTTTACCCAGACGCCCATCGGCCTGTGCCTGGTGGCGGCGGCCCTCATTTATTTCATGGTGTTCGGCAGATTCATTCTTCCGGCCCAGACCGGAGAATTCAGCGGCGGGGCATCTGAAGTTCTGACAAAAGAATACCAGGGGGTCAAAAGCATTGTGGAGCTGCATGTGCCCGAGACCGGGGTGACCGGGACTTTGGAGGAATTGACGATCCGGGCCAAGTTCCTGGTCACGGTGATCGGCATCAGCTCGCCGACCGCCCGGGCCGTGAATCAAATTCCCCGCAGCCATGAAAATATTTCAGCCAACTATGATGTGGCGGTGGTGGGCAAATGGGAAAATATTGAAAAACTGGCGGATGAATACGGCTGGCAGATCAAAGAGACCCTGGAAACCTTTGCCGACACACTGGCCAACACCAATGCGGGCGTCGCCGAGGCCGTGGTGTCTCCCCGGTCCGATTTGATCGGCAAGACATTGAATGAAGTCCATTTCAAGGAACAATATCAGCTCAATCCCCTGGTGCTGTTCAAGGACAATAAAAAATTCTACAGCGGCCTGACATTCATTCCTCTGAACAAGGGAGACACCCTGCTGCTTCAGGGGCCCTGGGATAAGTTCCATATTCTGAACAACAAGCCCAAACCCAGGTCCCTGGTGTTTGCCTCTCCTCTGGAAGGAGAAATTCTGCGTCCCCAGAAAGCGGCGTTTGCGGTTTTCTGGCTGGCCATCGCTCTGGCCCAGGTCATCTTTTTCGACGTGGCCCTGGCCGTGGCATTGATGTCCGGTGCCCTGGGTATGATCATCACCGGGGTGTTGACCATTGATGAGGCATATGGAGCTGTGGACTGGATGACTGTCTTTCTTCTGGCAGGCCTTATTCCCCTGGGCATCGCATTTGAAAAAAGCGGGGCTGCCGCGTTTATCGCCCAGGGGGTTCTGGGGCTGGTGGGCACACCGGCACCCATTGTGCTGCTGGGAGTGATCGGTATCATGACCACATTTTTCACCTTGGTGATCTCCAATGTCGGCGCAACGGTCCTTCTGGTGCCTCTTTGCATGAACATGGCGATCATGGCGGGGACGGACCCGAGAATGGCGGCCCTGGTGGTGGGCCTGTCCGCATCCAACAGTTTTGTGCTGCCCACCCACCAGGTCAATGCCCTGGTGATGCGGCCCGGTGGTTACCGAACCGTAGACTATGCCAAGGCCGGTATCGTCATGACCGTTATTTTTCTGGTGGTGGAACTGTCGATGATTTATCTGTTTTATGGCATATAATTCTTTCATGGCTGAATGAAACCACTTGACCATGACACGGTCGGTGAATTAAATTAATGGATATCGATGACTGACAAGAAAAAACATATCCTGCTGGTGGATGACGAGGAGCGGCTTCTCAACTCCATGGCCCAGCGCATCGCCCTGCTGGGCCATGATCCCGTAAAGGCCACCTCTGGTATCCGTGCCCTGGAACTGGCAAAAACCGCCCGGTTCGATCTGGCCATCGTGGATCTGAAAATGCCGGACATGGACGGACTGGTCACCATCACCAAGCTCAAAGAGCTGGACCCGGATCTTCGAACCGTGCTGCTCACCGGATACGGCAGTGACAAAACCCGGCAGGCCACCGAAGCGCTGGGCGCCATGTATTTTGAAAAAGATGCCATGGCCGGGTTGTGGGATGTGATCCGTCAGTCCGGGGGGGAGGGCAACGTGTTCGTCATCCATTCCCCGCCGTCCGGCACGCTCACGCCTTTGGATGCCGAAAAGATCGATCCCGGCGATCAGCCCCTGGCCCGGATCATCGGCGAAACCCCGGAAATGCAGCGCCTGAGAAAAAACATCCACCGTTTAGCAGAGTTGGACTGTCCGGTGATCATTCACGGGGAAACCGGTACGGGCAAGGAACTGGCCGCCCGCACCATCCACCGGCTGAGCCGGCGCAAAGATGAGCGGTTCCTGGCCTTTGACTGCGGCTGCTTCAGCAGTGATTTCCGGTTCAAGGAACTGGTGGCATCGCTGAATCCCCGGACCATAGACGATGCCGGCACCGCCTTTACCGGCACCATCCTGCTGGATCACATTGAAAACATGCCCGCCCAGGCCCAGACAGACATGCTTTCCATCCTTGAACATCCCCATCCCGCCCCGGACACGGTCCCCCCGTCTTTTTCAATGGATGTGCGGTTCATTGTGGCCACCCAGGGCAGTCTGGACAAAAAAGTCGACCAGGGCCGGTTCAACCGGACACTGTTTCAGCGGATCCGGGGCATCTCCCTGGAAATGCCGGCACTGCGGGACAGAAAAGAGGACATTCCCATGTTGTGCCGGTATTTTCTGGACCGGCTCAACAAAGAGTTTCAAAAAAATGTCACCGGGATTTCCGATGCGGTGCTGGCCGCATTTGACGCGTACCCGTTCCCCGGAAATGTGCGGGAATTGCACCATATCGTCGAACGGGCCGTGATTCTGGCACAGAAAGGGATCATCGACACCGGACATCTGCCCGGCCGGGTGATCCGTTCCGATGACCCTGATGTGCTGAACCCGGATCCCCCGGATTCAGGTCAGCCGTTTCTCACCCTCCAGAAAATGGAGCATCAGCATATTCTACGGGCCCTGGAGACCACGGAAGGCAACAAATCCAGGGCCGCGGAACTCCTGGGGATCAGCCGGGCCGCCCTGTGGCGCAAGCTGCGGATCATCTCTGAAAAAGATGCTTAGATTGACTGGCCGGCATCGGCTCACCCGAATGGTCTGCCTGGTGATCGGGTGGGCGGTTCTGGTGATGTCCGCAACAGGGTGCCTGTCTGTGTTCAACCAATATCAGGACCGGGGATCCTTGACTCTGAGCGGATTGACCGCCCCGGTCACGGTCCGGCGGGATGAAAAGGGCATGGCCTTTATCCGGGCGGACACCTTAGATGACCTGCTCATGGCCCAGGGGTTTGTGACGGCCCAGGACCGGCTGTTCCAGATGCACCTGATCCGCCGGATGATTCAGGGCCGGATCAGTGAACTGGCCGGCAAAAAAGCGTTGGATCAGGATGTGCGCATGCGCACCATCGGCCTGGACCGCCTGGCACATCAACAGGCCGCCATCCTCAACCCGGACACAAGGGCCCTTTTCCAGCGGTATGTGGACGGCATCAACGCCTTTATCGACCAGACCCCCGAAGACCGGCACCTGGAGTTCCGGCTGGCAGGAATCTCGCCAGAAAAATGGGACATTTCCGATTCCCTGAGCCTGCTGTATTATCTGGGATATGCCACCGCCGCCAACCTGGACACCGAACTCATCATCCAGATGCTGCTGGATACGGCAGGCTATGACAGCACCTGTCAGATCCTTCCTTTGAACATCCATCCCGATGATCCGGACGACACCGGAGAATGGACAGATATCCCGTCTCCGGACCAGCTGGTCATGCTGAATCCGCAAATTCGGTATGACCCGGATTCGGCCCGGCCGGATACGAATGATCGGGCTCAGCCGGGACCGGTCCGGCCGGATGCGTCTGTTTCCCGGATCGCGGGGTATCTGCCGGACCGGTATCTGCGGGCCGGCAGCAACAACTGGGCCGTGTCCCCGGTCCGGTCCGCTACGGGAAAGGCCCTTTTGTGCGGGGACACCCACCTGGATCCCCGGATTCTGCCCGGGGTGTGGTATCCCGTGGGACTGATCAGCCCGGGTATCCGGGCCGTAGGGGTGAACATCCCGGGAATTCCCGGCATGGCCATGGGCCGGACCGGCCATATCGCCCTGGCCATGACCAACAATTATGCGGACATTCAGGACCTGACCCTGATCGAACCGGACCCGGATCATCCCGGACATTATCTGGACAACGGGGAATCTTATCCGTTCACCACCCGGATGGAAACCGTGAAAATCAAAGATCCCGACGCCCCGGGCGGGGTTGCGGTCCATGAATTTGTGGTGCGCGCCACGAAAAAAGGCCCGGTGGTCACGGACGTGTTCGACAGCCTGACATCGCACGGGCCGGTGTCCCTGCGGTTTGCACCGGCGGAATCCATGGGCCCGGAGATCGGTTTGATCGACATTCTGACCGCGAAAAACAGCCCGGAGCTCAAACACGCGTTGACACGCCTGACCATGGTCTGCCTGAACTGGGTGTTTGCCGATGACCAGGGCCGCATCGGATTTCAGGTCTCGGGCCGGGTCCCGATCCGGAAACAAGGGTATGGCACGTTCCTGCGCTCCGGCACCGGGAAACACCCTTATTCTGGAATCAGCCCTTCACAGCCGGAAAGCGGTCAACCACCGTCGCAGGCGGCGGCCTCAGATCCCTGGCTGGGATGGATCCCGGTCCATGACATGCCCGGAATGCTGGACCCCCCGGCCGGATGGATCGGCACCTGCAATCACAAAACCGTTGCCCCGGACTATCCTTATTATTATTCCTCCTATTTCGCCCCCCGGTACCGGTATCTGCGGCTGGCGGAACTCATGGACGCTTCAGCGGTCAAAACCCCGGATCAGATGTGGCAGTACCAGCGGGATGTGGTCAATACCATGGCCCGGACCATCGCCCCGATAATGGCCCGGGCCCTGATGCAGGATCCGGATACCCGGCCCATGGGAGAGATCCTGGATCACTGGAATTTTCAGGATGATCCGGATGCGGCGGCACCGGCCATATTTCAGACGGTGTATCTGTTTTTTGCCCGGGCCGTGTTTGAAGACGAACTGGGAAAAGACAACACCGACCTGCTGCTCAACACCTGGTATTTCTGGCAGGAACGCTTGCAGCACATGCTTGTGGACGGCCGATCCGACTGGTTTGATGATGTGCGCACAAGCCCCCGCACAGAAACGCCGGCCGATCTGTTTGTGCGGGCAGGGCGCCAGGCCGGCACCTGGCTGACCGGCCGGCTGGGACCGGACATGGACCAGTGGGCCTGGGGCCGCATTCACACCCTGTCTCTGCACTCTCCGGTGGCCGGGGACGGCTGGCTGGCCCGGGTGCTGGGCACCGGCCCCATGCCCATGGGCGGTTCCGGAGAAACCCTGTACCGGGGATGGTATGATGCCGATGACCCGTTTGCCGTCACCCATTGCGCGGCCCTGCGCATGGTGGTGGATTTTGCGGATCCGGACAAATTCCGGGCCGTACTCCCGGGCGGGGTCACGGGCCGGCTGTTTCATCCCCATCACAAGGACCGGGTGGCCCCGTTCATGTCCGGTGAACCCGAATACTGGTGGTTCAGTGATCCGGCCATTGACACCCATAGCGTATCCACGCTGGTGCTGAACCCCGGGGAGAAAAAAAATTTCAAATAAGTCAAGGTTTTTTCATTGTACATTTTTCTAAAAAAACGTATAGAACATAACGTGTGATTGAATAATACAAGGTACAGGATGATATGGTTTTGTTATAAACACTTAGATGAGATGAGGATGTGTATATGAGTTTCAAGGCAAAACTGACGTCCGGAGAACGGGTGGTGCTGGCTGAAATGGATACCCCCAAGGGCGTGGATATATCCAATATGATTAGCCATACAAGATTTCTTAAATCCCGGGTGGATGCGGTGGTGATTCCGGATCTGGACAACGGGGTCATGCATCTGAATGCGCTGGCCGGCGGGGCGATCCTGTGCCGGGAAGGCATGGAGCCCGTGATCCACGTCTACGGCCGGGACAAAAACCGCATGGCGCTTCAGGGAGATTTGCTGGCCGCCCATATACTGGGCATTCACAATCTGCTGGTGGTACAGGGGGAAGAGATGGTCAACGGGGATCATCCGGACGCCAAAATCGTGGATGACGTCGATGAACTGGGGATCCTGAACATGATTCAGACCCTGATGGCCGGCACGGATCTGGCCGGTTTCGACCTGCACGGCAAACCCGAATTCACCATTGGTGTCGCCGCCCCTCCCATTGTCGATGAAAATCAGCTGAAACAGGCGGTCACCGATGCCGGAAAAAAGGTTGCGGCCGGTGCCGGATATGTCATGCTTCAGCCGGTCTTTGACCTGGATTTCTACAAACAGGTCATCAACGCGTTTTCTTCCTTGAATGTACCGGTGATCGCTTCGGTTTTTCTGTTGAAAAACGTTGGCATGGCCCGGTATATTTCCATTAATGATCCCGCTTCCCGGCTGTCGGAAAAGGTGATCCGGCGGATCCGTCAGGCAAAGGACCGTGACACCGAGTGTGTGGCCATTGCCGGTGAAATGATCCGCAGCCTCAAGGAGATCTCCCAGGGCATCAAAATATCCGCTCTGGGGTGGGAAGACAGACTGCCGGCCATTCTGGACAGCGCCGGGCTGTAGAAAGCAACATTAACAAAAAGCGAGATCCGCCGCACAGTTGCCGGGCGGGTGTGCCGGCCCGGGCTGTACACGGGTTTCCTTAATTAAATAGGTAACTCATGCAAATGAATGATAATTCAGAAAATAGCCTGTCTACGGACAGGCGTGTGCTGGTGATCGGCGGCGGCGTCGGCGGCATCCGGGCCGCCCTGGACCTGGCCGAATCCCGGCGCAATGTACTGCTTATTGACAAAGCATATGCCATCGGCGGACTGATGACACAGCTGGACCGGACCTTTCCCACCAACAACTGCGACCTGTGCACGGTATCCCCGTACCTGTCCCAGGGGGGCCGGGAAAAACACCTGGAAATCAAACCCATGACCCGTCTGACGGGACTGGACGGGGAAGCCGGCGCGTTTTCCGCCACCCTCATGACCGAACCCCGGTACATCGATACGGACAAATGCACGGCCTGCGGCGAATGTGCCAAACAGTTTCCGGATGCGGTCCGGTTCACGCCGGGACTGGATCCCCGGGCCCCGACCTGCATGCGCTATCCCCAGGCCACCCCGTTCGCCTTTTCCATCGACATGAGTAAAATCGATGATGTCGAGGCCTTGAAAAAGGTCTGCAAGGCCGATGCCATTGTGCCCGATGACAAACCGAAAAAAACCGTGATGGATGTGGCGGCCGTGGTGCTGTCTGTGGGCGCGGACCTGTTTGATCCCAATGTACTGGACAATTTCGGGGGCGGGCGGTTCGACAATGTGGTCACCGGCCTGGAATATGAGCGGATCATGTCCGCGTCCGGCCCGTTCCAGGGCAACCTGGTGAGAAATTCCGACGGCAAACGCCCCAAAAAGGTGGCCTGGCTCCAGTGTGTGGGCTCCCGGGGCATCAACCGGGCGGATGTGCCTTACTGTTCCAGTGTCTGCTGCATGTATGCCCTCAAGGAGGCCATGGTCACCAAAGAGCGGTTCGGCGAAGACATCGAGACCACGATTTTCTTTATGGACATGCGGACCCATGGCAAGGGATATGAGGAATATTACAACCGTGCCAGAGACGAGTACAATGTCCGCATGGTGAGGAGCCGGCCCCACACCATTGTGGAAGATCCGGACACCAAAAGCCTGTCCATTGCCTATGCCGTGGAAGACAAATCCATACAGCTAAACGAAACGTTCGACATGGTGGTGCTGTCCACCGGGTTCCGGGTGACCGCTGAAACCCGGGAACTGGCCCAGAACCTGGGTATCGATTTGAACGAACACCATTTTGCCGAAACCGATCATTTCAATCCGGTGCAGACCTCCCGGCCCGGGGTTTATGTCTGCGGGGTGTTCGAAAGTCCCAAAGACATTCCGGAAACCATGGTCCAGGGCTCGGCGGCCGCCGCCATGGCCGCCACCAACCTGCCCGTATCACCGGCCGGACTCAATGGGGAAGAGATATACCCGCCCGAACGGGATATCACGGGTGAAGATCCCCGCATCGGCGTGTTCGTGTGCGACTGCGGGATCGAGATCGGCGGGGTCCTGAACGTGACCGGACTGCTGGACGAAGTGAGAACCCGGCCGGACGTGGTGGTGGCCGAGGCGGTCGGATACGGGTGCTCATCCGAATCCATGGCGAAAATCGAGGCCATGATCACGAAACACGATCTGAACCGGGTGGTCCTTGGCGGGTGCTCCCCCAGAACCCATGAAACCAAATTTCAGGACCTGCTCAGACGGGTGGGGCTGAACCGGTACCTGGTGGAAATGGTCAACCTGAGAGACCAGAACACCTGGGCCCACATGAACGAGCCGGACAAAGCCCAGGAAAAGGCGGTCAAGATGCTGAAAGTGGGCATCGCCGGTGTCCGCACCAACCATCCCCTCAGGGAACATACCCTGCCCATGAACCAGAAAGCCCTGGTGGTGGGCGGCGGCATTACCGGCATGACCGCGGCCCTGAAACTGGCGGACCAGGGCATCAAAACCTATATCGTGGAACGGGCCCCGGCCCTGGGCGGTCTGGCACGGTCTTTGCGCACCACCATCGAAGGGGAGGCGGTGGCCCCGTTCATCCAGAGCCTGGTGGATGCGGTCACGGCCCACACCAATGTCCAGGTGCTCACAAGGTCGGTGATCGTGGATCACAGCGGCATGCCCGGTCTGTACCGGACCGGCATCCAGACCGGGGTGCGCATGAACTACATGCAGCTCGATCACGGTGTGACCATCATGGCCACGGGCGCTTCGGCCAACCGGCCGGCCCTGTACGGTCTGGGCACCATCGACAATGTCATGACCCAGCTGGACATGGATTCGCTGCTGGCGGATGATCCTGAAAAAATTCAGGCCATGGACCAGGTGGTGATGATCCAGTGCGTGGGCTCCCGGGAACCGGACAACCCCAACTGCTCGCGAATCTGCTGCCAGGCCGCCGTGAAGAACGCTTTGAAAATCAAACAGATCAGCCCGGAAACCGAGGTGTTTGTGCTGTACCGGGATATGCGCACCTATGGATTTCTGGAAGACTATTACCGCAAGGCCAGGGATCTGGGCGTCAAGTTCATCCGGTTCTCCCTGGAAAAACGGCCCGAAGTCAGGCAGGCCGACGGCGAGCTGGTGGTCAGAACCCATGATTATGTCTTGAACAGCGATATTGACATCACGGCCGACTGCGTGGTGCTCAGCACGGGGTTGATCGCGGACGATGAAAACACCGAAGACCTGGCTTTGATGTTTCATCTGCCCCGGACCGAAGACCATTATTTTCTGGAAGACCATGTGAAGCTGCGGCCCGTGGACATGGCCCAGCGGGGCTTTTTCATGGCAGGCACGGCCCATTCCCCGAAAGTGATCAAGGAATGCATCACCCAGGCCCAGGCGGCCGCCGGGCGGGCCCAGACCATGCTGGCCAAAAAAGAGATCAACCTGGGGGCCTGCGTGGCCATTGTGGACGAGAAAAAATGCGCGTCCTGCCTGATCTGCGTGAGGGTGTGTCCGTTTGACGTGCCGTTCATCAACGCGGACGGCGTGTCCCAGATCGATGCGGACAAATGTCACGGCTGCGGGGTGTGCGCCGGTGAATGTCCGGCCAAGGCGATTCAGCTGCTGGCCTATGAAGACGACCAGATTCTGGCAAAATTAGACGGCTTATTTGAAAGGTAGATACAACATGGAGCATTTTGAACCTGAAATTGTCGCTTTCTGCTGCCATTACTGTGCATATACCGCGGCAGACATGGCCGGCAGCAAGCGGATTCCCTATCCCACCAACGTGAAGATCATCCGGGTGCCCTGTTCCGGCAAGGTGGATGCCATTCACCTGATGAAAGCTTTGGAAAAAGGGGCGGACGGGGTGTATGTGGCAGGATGTCTGGACGGTGACTGTCATTTCAAGAATGGAAACCTCCGGGCGGAAGCCCGGGTGAACCGGGTGAAAAGACTGCTGGCCGAACTGGGCTGGGAACCGGAACGGGTGGGCATGTACAACATGTCCGCCGGTATGGGCGAGACGTTTGCCCGGGTCGCAAAAGAGTTTACGGAAACCATAAGAAAACTGGGCCCGAGCCCCGGCAGTACCGGGACGGTGGACAGGGCGGCCAGTTGATGTTGACATATTTCTTCGGAGAAAATACATGATTACAGCAGAACAGAAACCCATACAGGAAATCATCGGGTATATTGCCCCATACAGCAACATCCTTCTGGTGGGCTGCAATGAATGTGTGACGGTGTGTGCGGCCGGCGGCAGAAAAGAAGTCGGCCTGCTGGCCTCGGCCCTGCACCTGAACCATCTGAAAGAGGGCAAAAACATCGATATCAAGGAAATCACCCTGGAACGCCAGTGTGATCCGGAATACGTGGAAGAACTGGCCCCTTATATCGACGGTGTGGATGCCGTGGTATCCATGGCCTGCGGCTGCGGGGTGCAGTCCATTGCGGCCCGGTTCAAGAAAACCCCGGTGTTTCCCGCGGTCAACACCCGGTTCATGGGCGCGTCCTTGAGCCAGGGCGTCTGGTCCGAACGGTGCCGGGGCTGCGGCGACTGCGTGCTGGGTATCACCGGCGGTATCTGCCCGGTGGCCCGGTGCTCCAAGCACCTGTTCAACGGCCCCTGCGGCGGCACCTCCAACGGCCAGTGCGAGGTCAGCCAGGACATTGAGTGTGCCTGGCGCCTGATCTGGGAACGGCTCAAGGAACTGGGGCTGGAATCACGGTATGAGGAATTGATGGAAGCAAAGGACTGGAGACCTGGTGGCGCCGGCGGACCCGGGACAATTATCAGGGAGGATTTGACATAATGAAGACAGACAGCAGACTGGAAAAGGTATTGGCAACCGGTGAACTGGCAGTGACCTCGGAATGCGGGCCACCCAGGGGATGCCGTCCGGAAAAGGTCAAGGAAAAAGCGGCCCTGCTCAAGGATCACGTGGACGGCATCAACGTGACGGACAACCAGACCGCCATGGTCCGAATGTCTTCATTCGCCGCCGGTGTTCTGATCAAAGAGATCGGTCTGGACCCCATCCTTCAGATGGTGTCCAGGGACAGAAACCGCCTGGCCATGCAGAGCGATATCATCGGGGCGTATTCCTTCGGCATCAACACCATGCTGTGCCTGTCCGGTGACCATGCCAAGTTCGGAGACCATCCCATGGCCCAGGGCGTGTTTGACATCGATTCCATGCAGATGATCAAAATGGTCCGGCAGATGAGAGACCAGGGCCTGTTCCAGGGCGGTGCCAAGATCGACGAACCGCCCAAAATGTTCATCGGTGCGGCCGCCAATCCGTTTGCCGATCCCTTTGAACTGCGGGTCATGCGCCTGGCCAAAAAAGTCAAGGCAGGTGTTGACTTTATCCAGACGCAGTGTATTTTTAACCTTGATAAATTTGAAGAATGGATGAAAGGGGTGGTGGACCGGGGCCTGGACGAGCAGGTCTATATCCTGGCCGGCATCACGCCCATGAAATCCGTGGGAATGGCCCGGTACATGAAAAACAAGGTGCCGGGCATGGATATTCCCGATGACGTCATCAAGCGCCTGGAAGGCGTACCCAAGGAACAGCAGCCCGAGGAAGGCATCAAGATGGCCGTGGAAGCCATCGAACGTCTCAAAGAGGTCAAAGGGGTGCACGGGTTCCATATCATGGCCATTGAATGGGAAGAAAAAGTGCCCCAGATCGTGGAACAGGCAGGATTGTATCCCAGGCCCAAGGTGTAGTTGCAGGTTATATAATAGAAATAAGGAGATCATAACATGAGCGAACAAAAACTCATTCTGGTGGTGGATGATGACCCGGATCTGGTGGAAGCGGTGTCCATGAAACTGGAAGCCAAAAAGTTCCGGGTGGCCAAAGCCTATGACGGTGTGGAAGCCATGGATCGCATCAAAGAAGAAAGGCCGGACCTGGTGATACTGGATGTGATGATGCCCCGGAAAAACGGGTGGGATGTCTGCGATGAGATCAAGAACGATGCCTCTTTGAAAGAGATTCCGGTGGTGCTGTTGACCGCGGTGGCCGATTCGGTGAAAACCACCAGCTACACCCATCACAACGGCAAAACCACGCTGGCGGATGACTATATCCCCAAACCCATCGACCTGGATGAACTGATGGAGATTGTGACAGATCACTGCGGCTGATCGATCTGTCTTGTCTGTCCGGCCTGCACGGACATGGACCATGGATGGCGGAAAGGCCGGCCGGTTTTTTCGCCATTCAGGTCTTTACCTTTTATTGCGGGTGCGTGTCTGATACATGAAACCGATCCCCATCAACGGCATTCGCCTGGGTCCCGGGCTGATATGGACCGGGCAGGACGCGGCGCGAACCTCCCCGTTTTTTTCCGTGTGTCAGGCCCTGTCGATCCAGCGGATCAACCTGGTGTGTGCCGGGCTGCACCGGCAGGAAGGTCATGACGTGTTTTCCGGGTGCGTGGAATCCAGGTACCTGCAGGTCCTGGACCAGCTGGCACAGGAAGATGCCACGGTCCTGCCACCGGCGGAGGTGACCCAGATATCCGTCTACCCCCACCGCCGGCGTCTGGCCGTTCCCGCAGTGGTGATGGAGATGCTCGAATCCGCGGACATTCCCTGGTATCACCTGGTATCCTCTCCGGCGGTCATGTGCGTGATCATTGACGCCCGGTTTCAGGATCGCGTGATCGCGCTGCTGGAAACCTTCTTTGACCTTCCCGGTTCCCATACCCCGTATTTTCAGGAAATCGATCAGGACATCTCCGCGTTGTTGAAAAAATATCCGGAAACCCGGTCCACCTATGTGGAGGAAAAAATCAAAACCTACGGCATTCAATTGCATCCGGGCGTCTCGATGGTTGAGTTCCGGGGCCCGTCAGACCGGTTTTCTCAGACCCGGCACCGCCTGACAGCAGACGGCGGTTCAGATGCCATGTTTCATCTGGTGTCGGTGATGCGAATTTCCGGCCGCATGGTGGATGCCGTGTTTGTCATGGATTCCGGCGGCACCGAACGCGTGGACCTGATCACGTTTCACGGGCCCCATTTCGGGGACCGGTACCGGATTCTGCAGACCGCCTTGAACTGTCTGGAAACCGAACGGGCGCCCCTGCGGGCCGCGGCCTGTGCCGGTGCCAGCATCAGCCTTGTATTTCCGGCGGGCGCGGGAGAAGCTGCTCAAACCGCCCTGGCCAAAGGATTTGAAGCCCCATGAACGATCTTTTCTGGCAAACGCGTGTTTTTGATGCCCTGACATATCCATCTGTGATCATCGATCTGGACAAGCGTGTGGTGGGGGCCAACAAAAATTTTTATGAGAGCTACAAACTCACGCCCGAAGATATCTTAGGCAAAAAATGCTATCACTCGTTTTTATATAAAAACACCCCGTGCAAATCTGAAGACTGCCCCATTTCCCGGGTGATCGCCAATAAAGAAGCCCATACCTACACCCTGAAGCGGCAGTACAAATGGGAAGAGCGGTGGTTTTCCCCGATTTTCGATGACCAGGAGCAAGTGGCCTTTGTGCTGTCGAGTATCCGGGACATCACCCGGACCAAATCCCTTGAAAATCAGCTCATCGGTGTCAAGGAGTTCATCACCCGGGTCATTTACGCGTCTGCCAGCGCCATTGTGGCTGCGGACCGGTCCGGCCGCATCGAACTGATGAACTCCGTGGCCAGAGAAATGTTCGGGGCTTACAACGGCGGGGAAGGGACCATCACCCATACGGAACAGCTGTACCCGCCGGGCAAAGCCAAAGAGATCATGGGCATGCTCAGGGATGAAAAGATCGGGGGCAGGGGCAAACTGATCATTCCCAGGACCACCATTGTCAATGCCGACGGCAAAGAAGTGGAAGTGGAGATGTCGGCCGCCATCATTTATGACGAGCACGGCAATGAATCCGCCACCATGGCCATCTACAACGACCTCAAAGACAAGAGCAATGTGGAAAAGGAACTCAAGCAGGCCCAGAAACAGCTGGCCCGGTCCGAAAAAATGGCATCTCTGGGTCAGCTGGCCGCAGGGGTCGCCCACGAGATCAACAACCCGCTCACAGGGGTGTTGTTCTATGCCAGCCTGCTTTTGGAACGCAACGATCTGGATGAAGATGCCAGAGAAGATCTCAACTATATCGTGGAAGATGCCAACCGGTGCAAGAATATCGTGAAAAGCCTGCTGGTCTACAGCCGGAGCACCGATTCCAACAAGCGCATCGTGCATATCAACGAGATCGTTGAACAGAGCCTCAAACTGGTGAGGGACCAGAAAAAGTTCCGCAACATCAAGATCCGGCGGCTTCTGGATGACGAGATGATGCTTGTCAACGCGGATGTCAGCAAACTCAACCAGGTGATCATCAATCTGATCATCAATGCGGCGGACGCCATGAACGGCACCGGCAGAATTTCTTTGAACACCTACCGGGACAAACCCAACAAAAAAGTGTTTTTAGAAGTCGAAGATACCGGCGAGGGCATTCCCAGGGAAAACCTGTCCAAAATCTTTGATCCGTTTTTCACCACCAAGGAAGTGGGCAAAAGCACGGGCCTGGGATTGAGTATTGTCTACGGCATTATCGAGGAACACGGGGGAAGGATCTCGGTCAAGAAAACCGGCGCCAAAGGCACCACCTTCATTCTGGAGTTTCCCATGTATGTCCCCAGTGAAGACGGCCCGCATTTTTGTGACCCCCCGCCCGGATCCGCGTGATTTTTTTTGAAATAATACCATGTGAACAACAGGAACCAACAAGCAATGACAGAAACAGATGCAAATATACAGGCGGCAGATCAACACATAAAAACAGATACGTTTTCATTCAAACCAAAGGTCCTGGTGGTGGATGATGAAGACCGGATTCAAAAAGTCTGCCAGCGGCTTTTGACCCAGGAAGGGTGCGAAGTGGCCGTGGCGGACAACGGGATCAAGGGGCTGAAAATGATCGAAGACGCGCATTTCGACATCGTGCTCCTGGACCTGATGATGCCGGGCATGTCCGGCATGGATGTGCTCACCGGAATCAAGGCCCGGCATCCGGACACGGTCATCATCGTGGTCACCGGATACGCCACGCTGGAGCATTCCATTGAAACCATGAAAAAAGGGGCGTTCGATTTTCTGTCCAAGCCGTTTTCCCCCCAGGAACTGCGGATGGTGATCTCCAAGGCCATCGAGTTCATCCGCACCCTTCAGGACATTGCCAGCGAAAAAACCCGGATGCGCGTGATGGTCAACACCCTCAAAGAAGGGGTTTTGACCACGGATCACCAGAAAACCATCGTGCTGGCCAACCCCGCTTTTTTGAACATGATGGGGGTTTCGACCCGGTCCGCCGTCGGCCGGCAGGTGGCGCAGGTCGTCAAAAATCCCCGGATCCTGGAAATGATCGACCAGGCCCTGGCCCAGACATCCGGCCATTTTTCCGAACTGACCGAAGAAATGGCCCTGGTCCCGGAAGACAGCAAAGAGGAAAAAATCATCGGCATCCGCTGTTTTCCGTTCCGGGACCGGATGGACCGGAACCTGGGGGCGGTGACCGTGTTTCATGACATCACGGCAATAAAGAAAATGGATCAGCTCAAATCCGATTTCGTGTCCATGGTGGCCCATGAAATCAAGAGTCCCCTGAACTCCATTCTCATGCAGATCAAGGTGGTCCTGGACGGCCTGGCAGGCGATCTGACCGAAAAACAGACCGAGATGCTCCAGCGCAGCGCCGACAAGGTCACGTCTCTGGCCCAGCTGGCAACCGAACTGCTGGATCTGTCCAAAATCGAATCCGGGCTCATCAACCAGGACAGGGAAACCCTGGATCTGGAACAGCTGATCAAAGAACAGGTGCGGTTCTTCCGGGAAAAGGCCGATGCCCAGTCCCTGGACCTGATACTAAAACCGGTTCCCAAAGGCCTGACGGTCATTGCCAACCACACCAATATCGAAGAGGTGCTGTCCAACCTGATTTCCAATGCCATCCGGTATACCCCGGCCAACGGAAAAATCGAAGTGTGGGCAGATCAGACCGACGCCTGTGTCAACCTCCACGTGGCCGACACCGGCTTAGGCATTCCCGAAGACGAGATCGACCACATCTTTGACCGGTTCTACCGGGTGAAAAATGAACACACCCGGTTCATCAACGGCACCGGCCTGGGCCTTGCCATCGTCAAAAGCATTGTTGAATCCCACCACGGCACCATCCACGTAGACTCCGAACCCGGCCACGGCACCCACTTCACCATCTGCCTCCCCAGAACCGAGCATGAATTATGACCGTTCAATACAAGGCGTTGAGGAAAAAATATATAACATCCTATAACGTTCTGGGATGGAAACTGTCTTTTTTGGATAGTTTCAACCGTGTTTTAATCACAAGCAAGGAGGCGTTTCATGTTTTCCATTGATAAAACCGTTGTCATTTTGGTGGATGTACAGGGTAAGTTGGCCCGGATGATGTGTGACAAAGAAACGTTGTTCGATTCTCTGGGTGTTTTCATAAACGGCATGAAAATTATGGGTGTGCCCTTCATCTGGATGGAGCAGATTCCTGATAAACTCGGGCCTACGGTGGATGAAGTCAGACAGTTGATGTCAGGTGAATCTCCGATTCCAAAAGAAACCTTTTCCTGCTGTAAAGAACCGGTTTTTATGGATACATTCAATAAATTGTCTCGAAACCAGGTTCTGATTGCCGGCATCGAAACCCATATCTGCGTATTTCAAACAGCCCGGGACCTGCTTTTGAATGGGTGTGAAGTGCAGGTGGTGTCAGATTGCGTGTCCTCCCGGACTCAGGAAAACAAAGCCCTGGGCCTTCAGCGAATCGTTCAGGCCGGAGCGCAGATCACATCGGTGGAGATGATATTTTTTGAAATGCTTGAACGGGCTCAAGGGGAACACTTCAAAAAAATGATCAAACTGATCAAGTGACCTGGACCGGGCTGCTTGATTATTTGTTTGACAATGATCACTCTTTTGCTTAAGGTTAAAGGATTCAATTTTAAACCGTTTTTTTAGAATGAATTGAACTTCGACCTGTCAAGGTCTTTACGTAATATTCAAGGAAACTTTCATGGCACGGGACGCAGCCGTTTCAAGACAGACCCGGGAAACCAAAATCGAAATTCAACTGGATCTGGACGGGTCCGGCCGGGCCGATATCACGTCCGGCATTGCTTTTTTCGATCACATGCTGACCGCTTTTTGTGTCCACGGCCGGTTCGATCTCAAGCTGATGGCCAAAGGAGATCTGGATGTGGACCTGCACCACACCGTGGAAGATGTGGGGCTGTTGCTGGGCCAGGCACTGTCCGATGCCCTGGGCGACAAAACCGGCATCCAGCGGTTCGGAGACGGGTGTGTGCCCATGGACGAGGCCCTGTCCCGGGTGACCATCGATCTGTGCAACCGGCCGTACCTGGTGTATCATTTTCCGGATAACCTGCGGTCCGGCAACGCGTTTGACGCCTTTCTGGCCAAAGAATTTTTCCAGGCCCTGTGTGTCAAGGGCGGGTTCAACCTGCACATCAACGCGTATTACGGCGTCAATGAACACCATGTGCTGGAATCCATTTTCAAGGCCATGGGCCGGTCCCTGCACCAGGCCACCCGGAAGATGGATGCCGAAGACGGCCCGCTTTCCAGCAAAGGGGTGCTGTAATATGCTCATCATACCCGCGGTTGACATCAAGCAGGGAAAATGTGTCCGCCTGCGCCAGGGACGCATGGACCAGGCCACGGAATACGCGGCCGACCCGGCGGCCATGGCCGTGAAATGGGAATCTCTGGGCGCGCAGATGATCCATGTGGTGGACCTGGACGGGGCGTTCGCCAAATCCGCAGTCAATTTCGACAGTGTCAAAGCCATTCTGGCACAGGTGTCCGTACCCATCCAGGTGGGCGGCGGTATCCGGGACATGGCCACCATCGACACATACCTGAATGCCGGGGTGGACCGGGTGATTATCGGCAGTGAAGCGGTCTACCGGCCCGAATTTGTCAAAGAGGCCTGCCAGCGGTTTCAAGGAAAGATCGTGGTGGGCATCGACGCCAGAAACGGCATGGTGGCGGTGGAAGGCTGGAGCCAGACCTCTGAAACCAGGGCCGTGGACCTGGCAAAAGCATTTGAAACATCGGGGGTGGCAGCCATCAATTTCACCGATATCCACAGGGACGGCATGCAGACCGGACCCAATATCGAAGAGACCGCAGCCCTGGCAAAGGCAGTGTCCATTCCGGTGATCGCATCCGGAGGGGTTTCCACCATTGAAGACATCATTCGCCTGCTTGAGATTGAACAGTACGGGGTCTCCGGGGTGATCACGGGCCGGGCCCTGTACGAGGGCACCCTGGATCTGACACAAGCCATACAGGTCTCGGCCCGGGGATGATCCCCGAATCCGGATCATTGACAAACCCGGGATACGGTCTTACTTTCAGGCACTGTTGCAACACTGTTTTTTAGGCATTTTGGAGCATACCCTGAAGCGATGTTTATTCCTGAAGAAAAAATCTCAGAGATTCTGCACGCCGCCGACATTGTCGATATCGTATCTGAATCCGTGATCCTGAAAAAATCCGGACAAAATTATTTCGGACTGTGCCCGTTTCATTCCGAGAAAACCCCGTCCTTTTCCGTGAACCCGGGCAAACAGATCTTTCACTGCTTCGGATGCGGGGCCGGCGGAAACAGTCTGTCGTTTGTGATGAAATATCACGGACTTTCGTTTCCGGAAGCAGCTAAAATGCTGGCCAGAAAATACAACATCGTGGTCGAGACCCGGCAACTGGACCCGGCCGCAAAAAAACACAACGATCTCAAGGAAACTTTGTTCCGCATCAACCGGAAAGTGATGGACCATTTTCACAAACACCTGATCAAAGACCCGGCCGGGCAGCCGGCCCGGCAGTACCTGGAAAACCGGCGCATCACACCGGAAATCATGGATGAATTTCACCTGGGATTTGCCCTGGATCAGTGGGACGATGCGGTGGGGTTTTTGAAAAAAGCGCGGATATCCCGTCAGGCGGCCGAGAATTCCGGGCTGGTGGTGCCCAGAAAAAACAGTTCCGGGTTCTATGACCGGTTTCGGAACCGGATCATGTTTCCCATCTTTGATATCAACATGCAGGTGGCGGGATTCGGGGGAAGGGTCATGGACGACGCCATGCCCAAATACATGAACTCACCCGAAACCCCGGTGTACAGCAAAACCCGGATACTGTACGGACTGCACGCGGCCAAGACCCACTGCCGCACCAAAGGGGCCGTGCATATTGTGGAAGGGTATTTTGATTTTCTCACGTTGTACCAGCACGGCATCACCAATACCGTGGCCACGCTGGGCACGGCGTTGACACCGGAACACGTGCGGATCCTCAAGGGATATGCCCCGGCCATGATTCTGGTGTTCGACTCGGATGCGGCCGGGATCGCCGCGGCAAAGCGAAGCATCAAAACCTTTGTGAACGAAGGCGTGGAAACCCGGATCCTGATTCTGCCCAAAGGCGAAGACCCGGATACATTCGTGATGAAAAACGGGGCGGCCGCGTTTCAGAAACTAACTGAAACCGCCCGGTCCGTGATGGCGTTTCTGCGCGAAGTGGCCATGGCGTCCCACGGGTCTTCAGTGTCCGGCCGGGCACAGGTGCTGGCGGACATGGTGCCGTATCTGGCGGACATCCAGGACAGTGCACTGCGGTCCCTGCATGTCCGGGATCTGGCGGAAACCCTGGGCATCGATGAAACAGCGGTCCTGGAAAAGGTCAAAGAACAGGTGGGGCAAGGCCGGCACCCCCGGGACACGGTTACAGACACCCAACCCGCCGTTCCGCAACGGTCTTCGGATCCCCGGGAACGGCAGCTGCTGTCCCTGATGCTCCACAGCCCCGGCATCATCGGTCAGGTCAGAGACTCCGGTGTGCTGGATCATTTTTATTCCGAACGGCTGTGCCGGATCGGGCGCATCATGGTTCAGGCCGACCCGGATCCGGATTTTTTCGTCACAAGGATCATGGGCGGCATGACAACCGATGAGGACCGGGAACTGGTGGCGGCCCTGGCCATGACCGGCGGTGTGGATGACAATGACAGTTTACCGGCCGCGGCCGCGGCCGTGATTCAGCGGATCATCCGGATTCGAAGAAAAAGCGACAGCGGCCTGACAGCAAAGATCAAACAAGCGGAAAAATCCTGCGACACGGACCTGATGGAGCTTTTGAGACTCAAACAGCAGGAACTCCGACAAATATACAATGGTCAATAACGTTTAGCCTTAGGGAGGCGTTTTATGGCAGATAAATCCGTATCATCCGAAGAGAGTGTGATGATCGACAAAGTGGAAATGGAAAAACTCATTGAAAAAGGGAAACAAACCGGCACACTCTCTTTTACTGAAATCAACAATGCCATCTCCGGCAGCCTGACGTCGCCGGAGCAGATCGAAGATATTGTGGAACAGTTCCAGGAACTGGGTATCACCCTGGTGGATATTGAATCCCCAAAAACCAGCGCCGCCGGAACAAAAAAAACCGGCCGGCCGGTGGTGAAACCCAGGGACCGCAAAGAAAAGATCCGTCAGGAGATCAAGCACCGGAAAAAACCGGCCGGCGGCAAGAAAGACCCGTTTGCCGCGGTCAGGGAGCGCTCGGACCTGGAGTTTGGCTCGGTCACGGACCCGGTGAAGATGTATCTCAAGGAAATGGGTATGGTCACGCTGCTCAGCCGGGAAGGGGAGATCGAGATCGCCAAGAAAATCGAGGTGGGGGAACGGGATGTGCTGCGGGCCATGCTGGATTGCCCTATTGCGCTCAACACCATTTTCCTTTACGGAAAAAAAATGGAACGCCGGGCCATGCGCCCCAAACACGTGCTCAGGGATGTGGATGAAGGGGACGGGGTGGTGGATGAGGCCTCCAAACAGGAAAAGTTTCTGGAATCTCTGGAAGTGATCAAAAAAATCCATGAGAGCAACCAGGAGAAACGGGATCAGCTCTATGGCATGAGAAAATCCCTGAAAAAGTATCAGACCATGACTCAGGAGCTCCACGAGGGCACGGAACAGATCTTTGAGGAACTCAAGCGGTGGCGGTTTGAATCCAATGTCATGGATACCATTGAGAGAAGCATTCGAAATACCATCGTCTGGTTCGATAAGGTAGACAGGCTGCTGGAAAAATGCGCCAGGACCTTCAACGTCATGAAGGACACCATGCTCAAACAGGCTTCGGATCCGGAAAAATTCGTTGCGTGGGCCACGGCCAGAACCGATCTGACCCCGGAACGGGCATTGCTGCTTCATCAGGACATTCAGGCGGTGATGGATCAGGTGGCCTTGAAAAAAGCGCTGATCAAAGGGGATGCCGAAAACCTCCGGGGCATTACCCGGGGCATCGACAAGGGCCGGAGAAATGCGGATACCGCCAAACGGGAACTGGTTCGGGCCAATCTGCGGCTGGTGGTCAGCATTGCCAAGAAATACACCAACCGGGGCCTGCAGTTTCTGGATCTGATCCAGGAAGGCAACATCGGGCTGATGAAGGCGGTGGACAAATTTGAGTACAGACGCGGGTACAAGTTTTCCACCTATGCCACCTGGTGGATCCGCCAGGCCATCACAAGGGCCATTGCCGACCAGGCCAGAACCATCCGGATTCCGGTGCACATGATCGAAACCATCAACAAGCTGATCCGCACCTCGAGGTACCTGGTGCAGGAGATGGGCAAGGAACCCTCTCCCGAAGAGATTGCCGAAAAGATGGAGATCCCCATTGACAAGGTGCGGCGGGTGCTCAAGATCGCCAAGGAACCCATTTCCCTGGAAACGCCCATCGGTGAGGAAGAAGACAGCCATCTGGGGGATTTCATCGAGGACAAGAAGTTTTCCATTCCGTCGGATGCGGCCATTGATTTCAGCCTGGCGGAACAGACCCGTAAAATTCTGGCAACCCTCACCCCCAGAGAGGAAAAGGTGCTGCGCATGCGGTTCGGCATCGGAGAAAAATCCGATCACACCCTGGAAGAGGTGGGCCGGGATTTCACCGTGACAAGAGAGCGGATCCGGCAGATCGAGGCCAAGGCATTGAGAAAACTGCGGCATCCCACAAGGAGCAAAAAACTGAAAACCTTTATCGAAAATTAAATATTGACTTGCGTACCGGTTTCCTGTAGATAATTAAAGTTTGTTTGATTGCCATGAATTTTTGGGCCTATAGCTCAGTTTGGCAGAGCCACCGGCTCATAACCGGTCGGTCCCTGGTTCGAATCCAGGTGGGCCCACCAGACAGACAGATATTAATTGCCGTGTAAACCGTATGGATAAACTGAAAAACACAGGAAAAAAAAGCAACAGGGGGCAGGTCCGGTCAGACATGCCCACTGAAACGAATAAAAAGGCAGCAACACATCAGAAAAGCGTGGCATTCAGCCACGCTTTTTTCGTTTTCAGACAGGTGACCCCATGACGCCCACCGTCAGACAGATAATTGGCCTGATCGATTCAGACATTGCGCCCTGGAATCTGGCTGAACCCTGGGACAACTGCGGTCTGATTGCAGGCCATCCGGACTGGCCGGTGAAAAAAGTGATGGTGGGGCTGGATGCGGACATGCCGGTGCTGGAAGCGGCAAAGCAGTGGCAGGCGGACATGGTGGTGACCCATCACCCCCTGTTTATCACCCCGGTCAAAACCATTGACTTCAGTGTGATGCCGGGATCGGCCATTGTCCTGGCCGCCATGGAAAAAATAGCTGTGGTATGTGCCCACACCAACCTGGACAAGGCGGCAAACGGATTGAACGATGACCTGGCCCGCCGGCTTCAGATTCAGCCCACCCGGATTCTGGAACCTGACACGGATGCCGTGACCCCGGCCGGACATCCGGCCGGTCTGGGCCGGGTCGGAAAGGTTTCAAAACCTTTGTCCCTGGCACAAATGGCGGATCAGATCAAATGGCACCTGGGCGTAAACCCGGTCCGGGTGGTGGGAAACACCGGCATGAAAATCCGTGAGGCAGCCGTGTGTTCGGGCTCCGGCGGCAGTCTGATTCCGGCGTTTCTGGCATCCGGGGCGGATGTGTATATCACGGGGGATATCAAGTACCATGAGGCCCGTCTGATTGAATCCCATGGCAGGGCATTGATCGATGTGGGACATTTTGCCTCGGAAATCATTGCAAAGGAACTGCTGGCCCGCCGGCTGAAAAAAGCGGCGTCCCGGACAGGATTTTCCCTGGAAATTCAGGCATTTGTCGGGGAAACAGACCCATTTGTTTCGGTATAAGGATTTTGTATGAATGAGACGTTGAAAAAAGAGATTGAAACCCTGGTCCGGCTTCAACGGATCGAGCTGGAAATGATCCGGCTGCAGCAGGAAGTGGACAAGGTCGAAAACGAGAAAAAAGGGCTGGCCGCCCGACTGTCCGCTTTCGAGACCGCCCTGGAAGCGGACAGACTGGCCCTGGCGCAGATTCAGCAGCAATGCACGGACCTGGAACAGGAAATTCAGGTGGTGAACGACCGGATCATCAAGAGCAATGAAACCTTGAGAATGGTCAAAACCAACAAGGAATACCAGGTGCTGCTCCGGGAGGTGGACGACAACAAGAAACGTAAAAACGGGCTGGAAGATCATGTGCTGACATTGTATGAACAGCGGGAGGCGGCCGAAATCCGACTCAAGGAAACCGAGGCCCAGTATCTTGAGCTCAAGCAGCAGATTCTGGCGGAACAGGCGAAAATCGATGAGCTGACAATGGATGACCGGGAGCAGCTGGCAGAACTGGAAGAACAGCAGCGATCCATCGGAGCGTCACTGAATCCGGCCTTGCTGACCCGGTTCCGGCGGATCGCCCGAATGAACCAGGGACAGGCTGTGGCAAGGATCAGCGATGAAACCTGCATGGGATGTTTCATGAATGTGCCGCCCCAGCTGTGTATCGAGGTGCAACGGGGAAACCAGATGATCTCCTGTCCCCAGTGCAGCCGCATTCTTTACCATATCGATGAAGGATAAAAAAGTTTCGGTCTGACCGGACCAGACGATCGCCGGGTCGATTCCGTCGGCCGGGAGGAAAGTCCGAACACCACAGGACAGGACGCTCCATAACGTGGAGTCACGGTGACGTGAAGGAAAGTGCAACAGAGAGCAGACCGCCGGTGGTGACCGGGAAACCGGATCACCGCAGGTAAGGGTGAAACGGTGCGGTAAGAGCGCACCAGTTTCCCGGGTGACCGGGAAAGCTTGGTAAACCCCGTCCGGTGCAAGACCAAATAGGGAAACGCTTGAGGGCGGTCCGTCCGATGTTTCCGGGTAGGTTGCTCGAGGGGTACGGCAACGTCCCCCTTAGATGAATGATCGTCGACCCGGTGCCGGGTAACCGGGCCGGGTAACAGAATTCGGCTTACGGGCCGGTCAGACCGAAACTTTCACAATCATAAAGACCCAAACTGCCGGGACAGTGCCAACCATGATGGACACCTGTGATATTACCTTTCTGGAAAAAGCCAATATTTTTTCCTTTGATTTTCTCAAATGCATCCGGTTCATCGACACCATTGAAGATGATTCCTATCTGTTCACCAAAAAGCTGTATTCCAAGCTGATCACCAACTCCCATATCCTGGAGGATTTCCTGGATTTTCACGGGGCCAAGCGAAATTCGGAATGGCTGTATTACCGGGAGCTGTGCGCGTTGGTCCGGCACCTGTCTTTAGCCTGCTATTCCCAGCGCCATGTGTTGAACCGGTTGCCGTTCTACCGGCTGGGGGACCATCCCCTGGATCTGTTCAAACAGGAAGCCACCGATACCCTTCAGATTCTTCAAGATTCCCTGAAACTGACCGCACCGCTGATTCTGGCCGAAGCCCGGCGGCTGAACATCACCGTTCCCGGTACCCGGTACAGCCTGAGTTTTTTTCCGGGCATCACCTCCATGGAACAGCTGGATCACAATATCGATGATTTCACGGCCAGGGACAACCAGAAAAAAAACCTGACCCGGATCTCCAGTGAATTCCTGGACCTGATCAAATCGTTTGAACAGTTCTCTTTTTATGAACGGTATGATCTGAATACCATCCGTGATCTGGTGCCCGAAAAGATCAATCAGGTGTTGATCCGCGGCTTTGAAATGCGGGTGCACAATATCCAGTCCTCGTTTGATTCCTATGTGGTGAAAACCCCGTCTGAAGAGGAAAACATTCTTCTGGAACAGCTGCGCAGTCATTTTTCCATTGTGTTTCACATTCTCCAGGTGATGGGGCGGCTGCTGCATTTTTATGAACGCCATCTGTATGACGTGGGATTCAAGGATGTGTACATGCGAGTGCGGCAGTCACTGGCGGAACTGATCGATCCGGACGTGCTCCTGGACCGGGCCGTGAATTTCTGCCTGTATTACGCCTGGAAATTTCTATCCTCCGGCAAGCAGGTGGCGTCCCAGATCATGAACCGGAACATGGAAACCGGCGCCATCGAGGTGGGCATTCCCATGGACCGGGGGTTTCACAGCCGGCCCAGTCTCCTGGTGGCCAAAATCGTTCAATATTACGGCGGGGAGGTCATTTTGCATGTGGGAGAGGATCAGTTTGACGCCTCGTCCGTGCTCGATATCCAGTGGGCCGGCGGCAAGATCAAGAAGGAAGATCACCAGACCGTTCGGTTCACCGGCGATTCCAGGGCATTGAACGATCTGGTGATCCTGGCGGGGGTCAATTACGGTGAAGACCATATGGGCAAAGGCATTCCGCTGCCCAAAGAGCTGTCCTACCTGAGTTGAGCATGGCCGGTATTCAGCATATTCCCGTTGTCGTGGCCGCAGGCAAAGGTGTCCGCATGGGCGCAAACACACGAAAACAGTTTCTGATGCTGCACGACCAGCCGGTGCTGATCCGGACCCTGCAAGCGTTTGACCGGCACCCGGCCATGGACCGGATCATTGTGGTGGTGCCGGAATCAGACATGGATCTATGCAGGACACAGCTGCTTTGGCCCGGGAAATTCGTCTGTCCCATTCATCTGACCGCCGGCGGAAAAAACCGCCAGCAGTCGGTGAGAAACGGTGTTCGCAACGCCCTGGCCCTGGCGGATGATCCAAAGCAAACCCTGGTGCTCATTCATGACGGGGTCCGGCCGTTTGTATCGGCTAAGCTGCTGGACCGGCTCTTGCACACCGCCGTTCAAACCGGGGCATGCATTCCGGTACTGCCGGTGACCGACACCCTCAAGCAGGTGGATGAACAGCACCGGATCATTGCGACCGTGGACCGCACCCGGATATTCAGGGCCCAGACCCCCCAGGTGTACCGCCTGGACCGGATATCCTTTGCCCTGGACCATGCCGAAGCCACCGGGTTTACCGGCACGGATGACGCATCGGTCATGGCCCATGCCGGATTTGACGTCAAAACCATCCCCGGAGATCCCGCCAATATCAAGCTGACCACCCCCCACGACCTGGCTTTGGCCCGGCATCTGATTTTGTCGCAAACCGTTTGACAGCCCATAAACCGGTTGGTATAGTTTTTTTATTCGCTTCAAGATCTTTTTCAACTCATGGCCGGGCAAATACCCGGCACTGTATATACCCGGGGAGGACGACATGGCTGCCAAAAAAAAGGAAACTGCCTTACTGGAACACGTCGATGCAGTGAAAAAAGGAAAACGGGCGTTTGAAGATGCCTTCCAGGGGGTCTCCAGAATGATTCTGGATGCGGGCATCCAAAAGATCACGGTCAAGGGAAAATCCACCTACCAGTTCAATCTGTTCAGCCAGGGGAATAAACACCTGGTGGGCATGTATGACGAAATCAACTCGTTTGTCTCGTTTGTCAAGGATGCGTCCGAAGGCGGCTCATCCCGGGAAATGGCATTTGTGCTGGTGGGCGAGCCGGGCAACGGCAAGACCTTTTTTGTGGATTACCTTTGTGACCGGTACCGGGAATTTCTGTCCACGCCTGAAAACCGGAAATTCACCTTCCGGTTTATCCACCTGGATCAGCTGGGCGGCTACGGCCAGATTCAGTTCATTGAATCCCAGACCTATGAGGATCCCATGATCCTGGCCATGAGCCTGGAGACCACCAAAGACGCCTCCAGGGAATTTCTGGCCCAAAAATTCAAGTTTTCCGACCGGCAGATTGAAAGCATCTACACCAAATACCGCCCCCTGGGGGCCTGTTCCGCCTATATCTGGAACCAGATCAGAGAGTTTTGTGACAACAATATCGACAAGATGCTCTCGTTTGTGGACGTGGCCCCGGTGCCGCTCATTGAAAGTCTGGGCACCATCACGGGCAAATATCCGGCCAAAGACAAAATCACTTCTTCGGCCGTGGATCTTATCGGCGAGGAATCGATCCAGCGGCTGCTGCATATCACCGACACCAACAACCCCTACCGGTTCGATCTCAGAAGAGGTGCCCTGGCCCGGGTGGCGGGCGGCGGAATCCATTTTGCCGATGAAATTTACAAGAACAAGAAAGACCTGGTCCAGGTCTATCTGGGGGTGATCCAGAACCGGACCATCGAGCTGGACGGGTTCAAATGGCCCATTGACACCCTGATCATCGCCACCAGCAACAACTCCGAATTTGACACGTTTTTGTCCGAAAGAGAAGAAGCCCCGATCGTGGACCGGTGCCGCATCTGTTATGTGGCCCACAACACCGATTACAAGATTCAGAAAACATTGACCGAGTATGCCATCGGCAAGGATGTGAAACGCTCCCTGGAGCATGAGGTCCTGCACCAGGACCCGAATCTGAATTACGCGGCATCCGTGGCCGTGGTGCTCACCCGTTTGCCCCGATCCGAAAAACTCACCCCGGTGGAGACCATGAAACTGGCCGCCGGAGAAGTGGCCGGTGAAAAAAGCCTCAAAACCCTGGCTGAACTCATCGACACCCTGAACCAGGACACGGACATCACCAAGCGGTTCGGACAAAAAGGCCTGGGACAAAGAAACCTGGGCAGGGCGGTCCAGCTGCTTCTGGAATCCTCTGAAACCAATGAGGGCAAATGCATGTTCGCCCTGGATATCTTCAAATGCCTGGAAAGAACCGTGCTGGATTATGTGCAGGAACCCGGCGACCGGGCCAAGTACATGGAAGACCTGAAAATCGCCCGGGGCCTTTACCGGGAGCGGATCATGACCGAAATGTTCAACGCGTACATGGACGAACCCCTGGCCATCAAACGGGATGTGCTCAATTACGTGAACATGATCATCGGCGTGGATGCCGAGCACCTGGGGCCGGACATGATGTGGAAGTACAAGGACCCCCAGACCGGGGAACTCAAGGCCCTGAAAATCGATGAACGGTACATCAAGAACGTGGAGGAACGACTGGGACTGAAAACCGAGGAACAGCGGGCGTCTTTCAGAAATTCCATCCGCAAGATCTACGGCCAGAAACTGTCCGTGGATCCCAATTATGATTTCATGGACAACCTGGAGCTGGTCAAGGCCATCACGGATGTGCGCCTCAAATCCGACATCGCCGGGGCCGGGTCCCTGGTGGGGGCCCTGGCCAATCGCACCAACGAGGAAAACCAGAAGCTGTATGACCGGATGACCACCACCATGAACGACAAACTCGGCTACTGCCGCACCTGCGCCCAGAAAACCATAGAATACTTCTGCAGCCAGGAAGATGACAATTAGAACAGGGGGGTGGTCATGATAACCCTGGACGAACTGCTTGAAAGGGACAGGAAAAGGGAACAGGACGGGTTCAAGCGCAAGATCCGCATCGGCCGGATCGTCAAGCCCGGGTCCGGCGGCCGGGAAAAGATCATTGTGGTGCCCACGACGGTGGAGGAAAAATTTGTCCATGACGATATGCTATTGCCGGACCAGCCGCCCGGAGAAGGGGAACCCACGGGCGGGACCGGTGACGGGGAAGAAGGAGAGGTCATCGGAGAACAGCCGGTGCGCCCGGAAGAGGGCGAAGGCGAGGGAGAAGGGGACGGCGAAGGTCCGGGAGAAGGGCAGGGCGGTGAACATGAAATGGAAGCCAATGCCTATGAACTGGGCAAGGTGCTGTCCCAGGATTTTGAACTGCCCAATTTAAAGGACAAAGGCAAGAAAAAAGCCCTGGCAAGGTATGTGTATGAGCTGACCGACAAGAACCGGGGCGTGGGGCAGCTCCTGGACAAGAAAGCCACGTTGAAAAAAATCGTGGAAACCAATATGGCCCTGGGCCGGATTCCGGATGTGACCCGTATCGATACGCAAAAGTTCGTGATCTCTCCCCGGGATCTGATCTTTCGCATTCTGTCCCGGGAAAAGGAGTATGAATCCCAGGCCCTGGTGTTTTTTCTGCGTGACTATTCCGGGTCCATGGGGGGCAAGGTGACCCAGACCGTGGTGTCCCAGCATGTGATGCTCTATTCCTGGCTGGTGTACCAGTATGAAAAACAGGTGGAAACCCGATTCATCCTTCATGACACCGAAGCCCGGGAGGTGACGGATTTCCAGAAATATTATTCCTACAAGGTGGCCGGCGGCACCAAGGTATTTACCGCCTTTCAGATGGTCAACGAGATTGTGGAAAAAGAAAATCTGGCAAGGGATTACAATATTTACGTGTTTTACGGCACAGACGGAGATGACTGGGAAAAGGACGGAAAACAGACCCTGGAAGCAATCGACAAAATGCTGGCCTATACCGCCAGAATCGGCATCACCGTGGTGAAGCACACCTATACGGGCACCAAGGAAACGGAAGTGGAAAAATATATCCAGGGATCCGGGGTCCTGGACCGTCACAGTCATCTGATCAAAATGGATGTGATGGCCGAAAATGTGGATGATTCCAGAATCATCCAGGGAATCAAGACGCTGATATCCTGATACCGGATAATTTCGGGCATCGGGTTTACGAAAAAACAAGGCGAGCCGCATATGGAACTGGTCAGTCAGCATGTCAAAGGCATCATGGAAGAGTGCAAGATCCGGGCACAAGATGCCGGGCTGCGGTTTGATGATGAAACCCTGGAGTATATCGTCACCAACCGGGACATGATCGAACTGTCTCCCAAGGTGATGATCCCCACCCTGTATGACTACTGGGTGCATGATGTCCGGGTCCTGTCCGGCCGGGGCCTGTACGAGGCCTATCCGTCCAACCCGTATGAAACCGCGATCAACACCCGGCCGGCCATCTCGTTTTACAACGACAACAACCCGGACTGGCTCAATGTGATGATTTTCTACCATGTGCTGGCCCATATCGATTTTTTTCAGAACAATCTGTATTACAAAAACACCTGGGATGTGGACCTGACCGGGCAGGCCCTGGCGGACAAGCGGCTCATCGCCCAGTTCAGAAGTGAAAAAGGCCGGTGGGTGGATTATGTGATCGAGTTTGCCAGGGGCATGGACAATCTGGTGGGGTTTCACCGGGACCTGAACCGGACTTTGACCCGGGTGCAGAATCGGGAACAGGGCCATGTCCCGGACCGGATCGATTTTTATTTTGACCGGTTTCTTCAGAAAATCAAATCCGTTCCGCAGCACGAATACCTGAAGGAGATCGACCGGTACAACCAGTTTTGCAACAATCACATGGATTTTTTTGTTGAAATTACTGAAAAATACCCGGAATTCGAAGAGCTTTTCCAGAAGCAGATAAAGAAACCCGCAACCGCCAAGCTGGATGTCATGGAATATGTCCTCAGGTACTCACCGTTTCTGCAAAACGAAGAAAATGAATGGATGAAATCGGTGATCCACATTATCCGCGACACCTCGCTGTATTTTCAGCCCCAGATCCGGACCAAGAACATGAACGAGGGGTGGGCGTCCTTCTGGCATGCCCATCTGTTTTTAAACGATGAGCGCATCCGGGGCCATGAAACCGATTTCGCCAAAGTCAATGCCATGGTCACGGCCATGCCCAAAGTGGGACTCAATCCCTATGCGTTAGGGCTTCGGCTGTTCGAGCATATCGAAGAGAGAGAGAACCAGGGCCGGTATTCGTTTGACTATTTTCAGCTCAAAGATGCGGTGCTGCGCAAAAAATATGACCGCAGAAAAAACACGGGCAGGGATTTCATCTTTTTTGTCCGGGAAAACATGGAGGATTTCTCGTTCATCAACACGTTCGTGGACCAGGAATTCATGGACCGGCACCGCCTGTTTGTGGCCGGCAAACGGTTCAATCCCCAGCACACCACCTGGCAGTATTATATCAAGTCCAGAAAGGTGGAAGACTACAGACAGATGATCTTTGACACCCTGTACCATCCACCCGATATCCGGGTGATCGAAGAAAAGACCGGAGACGGGGTCCTGTACCTGGACCACCGGTTTGAAAACAAACCCCTGAAACAGGACTATATTGAAAACACCATGATCGGAATTGAATTTCTGTGGGGCGGACCGGTACATCTGGAAACCAGCATTCCGTCAGCCGCATCCCAGCCCGGGGCTCAGTATGCCAATTTCTGGGACCCGGGTGCCGGGGGCGGCCGAACCGATCCCCCGCCCCCGCCCGTTGAATGGAAACGGGTGCGGTATGTGATGAAAGACCGGAAACTGCACAGGCAGGAGTTATGATCGATGATGAAACACATTGAACCCGCCACTGAATCCACGGAACAGGTGCTGTCGCTGCTGAATAAAAACATTCAGGATTATCAGCGTCTCCAGCCGGTATCCTTTGATACCTTTCTGACCATGCTCACAAATCATCCGTCCCGGATTCTGAGAAACATTTTTCAGTCATTTCATGACATGGTCAAAGCCCATGTGGACAAAGAGGAGGAGCCGCTGGGAGGAGACCGCAATGAACCCGGGTTTACCCGGTATGACTGCACACGCCTGTTTGTGGAAGGATCGGACAACCCCTATTTTCCGGACATGCTGTTTGCCAACCGGTTCATGAGGCAGATGGAATACCTGCGTCACGGGGCCCAGCAGAACCGGATCTATATTTTTCACGGGCCCCATGGGTGCGGCAAAAGCACTTTTTTGAACAATCTGCTCAAAAAGTTTGAACAATATGCCAATACCGAAGAAGGCCTGAGGTATGAAGTGGTGTGGCGCCTGAATATCAAAAAGCTCCAGGAAAAATGCCATTCGTTTCCGACCTCCGCCTTTGAACAGTGGATGCATTATGTAGAAACCCGGGAAGGCCAGGACGGCGAAGACCAGAACGTGACCGACCGGTTCGTTCGGATCCAGGAAGGGGATTTCATTGAAGTGCCCTGTCTGGCCCATGACAACCCGTTTCTGGTGATCCCCAAGGACCAGCGCAGAGGCGTGCTGGACAGACTGATCAAAAACGATGAATTCAAATGGCGGCTGTTTACGGAAAAAGAATATGAATGGGTGTTTACCGAAGACATCTGTACCGTGTGCTCCTCCATTTATCACACCCTGCTGGAACTGCTGCAGGACCCCAAGGCCGTGTTCGGCATGCTGTATGCAAGACCCTATTACGTGAACCGGCGGATCGGCAACGGTATTTCCGTGTACAACCCCGGGGATCAGCCGGCCAAGCATAACATCATCTCCAACCAGATGCTTCAGAACCGGATCAATTCCCTGTTCCAGGACTCCAACCTCATTCAGTACACCTATTCCCATTTTGCCAGAATCAACAACGGGGTGTATGCGCTCATGGATATCAAATCCCATAATGTGGACCGGCTGGTGGCGCTGCACAATATCATTTCCGAAGGCATTCACAAGGTGGAACACATGGAGGAACGGGTGGATGCCCTGTTCATCGCGCTGATGAATCCGGAAGACAAAAAAAACCTCAAAGATTTCCCGTCGTTTGAAGACCGGATCCGGTATATCGATATCCCGTATGTTCTGGACTGGGAGACCGAGGTCAAAATCTATATGGACATTTTCGGCCGGCACATTGACGGCAGTTTTCTGCCCATGGTGCTGGACAACTTCGCCCGAATCATCGTGTGCACCAGAAGCCGTCAGAAATCACCGGCGCTGGAAGCCTGGATCACTGAACCGGAAAAATACAAGAATTTCTGCGATGACCAGCTCATGCTGCTGAAACTCGAGCTGTTTTCCGGCAATATTCCCAAATGGCTGGATGACGAAGATGTGCGCCGTCTGGACAACAAGCGGCTCAAACAGATCATTGCGGAATCGGAACTATGCGGGCAGGAAGGATTGTCCGGCAGAGATGCCATCAAAATCTTTGACGAGTTTTATTCCAAATATGCCAGAGAAGACCGGCTGATCAACATGACCGATCTGTGCACGTTTTTCAACTCTTTGAACAACCGGTCCAAACCCCTTCTGCCGGATAAATTTCTGGAGTTTCTGCTGCGCATGTATGATTATTCGGTCCTCCAGCAGGTCAAGGAATCTTTGTATTATTACAATGAGGACCAGATTGCCAGAGATATTGAGCACTATATTTCCGCGGTCACCCATGAGCTCAATTCCGTGGCAACCTGCATTTTTACCGGTGAAACCCTGCATGTGACCGAAGCGTTTCTGGAAAGCATTGAAAACCGGTTTCTGTCTGAAAAACCCGATGCCAAAGCCCGGCAGCAGATCAGAAACGATGTGCTCAAGGATTTCACCACACGGGCATTGACCCAGGAAATCATGATTCAGGGCAAAAAGATCACCGACACCCGGTTGTTTGCCTTTCTGCATGAAAAATATATTCACAACCTGAAAAAACAGGTCCTGGCCCCGTTTGTGGCCAATGAAAATTTCAGAAACGCGATCAAGGATTTTGATACGGAAAAATTCAAGACCCATGACAAGCGCATCAAAAAAGACGTGACGTTTCTGATTGACAATCTGTCCGCCAAATTCGGCTATACCAGCCAGGGAGCCAATGAGGTCTGTATTTATGTCATCGACCATGACCTGGCGGGAAAATTCAAGTAACTCCAGAAAGTTTTCATGATATCCAACATCATCGATCAAATGCTGTCTAAGGACGGCCCCCGGGTGCTCACGCACCCGGACGGGTCACACAAAGCCTGGCTGGCGGCCCGGCTTTTCAGGAAATTGAACCGGGATCTGCTGGTGGTGGTGCCGGACCCGGGCCGGGCCGCCGGCCTGGTAACTGATCTGCAATTTTTTCTGCCGGACAAAAAAAATCAGGTGCAGTTTTTTCCGGGGTATGAGGTACTGCCGTTCAAATCCCTGTCCCGTCACCGGCAGACATCATTGCGCCGAATGGCGGTGCTGTCAAAACTCACGGCGGCCCGGTCGGTTCCCTGGCTGATGGTGGCCGGCATTGACACATTGCTGTGGAAACTGATGCCGAAAAATCGCCTGGCCGACTACAGCGAACTGGTGATGGCCGATGAAGAAACCGACCGGGACGCGCTGATTCTCAAGCTGGAGGCCGGCGGGTATCATCGGGCATCTTTGGTGGAAGATCCCGGAGAATATGCGGTGCGCGGTGATATCCTGGATCTGTTTGTGCCGGGGATGCAGCGGCCGGTGCGTATGGAGTTTTTCGGGGATCTGGTGGAATCGATCCGCAGCTTTTCCCCGTATACCCAGCGGGGCGTCCGGGAAATGACTGAAGTGATCGTGACGCCGGCCACCGAAGCGGTGATCATGAAAAAAGACCAGCCCCATGTGCTGGCCAGACTCAGAGCGCATGCCAGAGCCGCCGGTCTGGATGATGCGAAAATCCGGGAATATGTCACCCAGGTCCGGGAGACCGGGAGAATCGCCGGCATCGAGGCCATGCTTTCCATTGTGTATGAATCCCTGGATACCGGATTTGATTATCTGCCGGACAATACCTGCGTGATCTGGGATTCTCCGGATCTTCTGGCGGAAACGGCACAAGAATTTGAAAACCGGGTCCGGCAGAACCATCTGGCATTGACGGCTGAAAAACGGCTGGGCGGGGATCCGGACCAGTGCCTGGTAATGTTTGATCAGGCAGCCCAACAGGTGGAAAAAATTTTTCACCTGGTGTTGACCGATCTGGCTCCGGCCCGACCTGAAACAGATGCCGCCGTGTTTTCACTGCCCCTGAAATCCCTGGATATTTTTCCGTCGGCTCTGGGAATGAAACACCGGGCGGACACCCCGCTGAAACCCCTGGTGGACTGGATCAACGAACGGGTGGCCCAGGGCGGGAAAATCGTGTGCGTGCTGCTTCAGGATGCCCAGGTGCAGCGGTTGATTTCACTGCTGGCACCCTACGGCCTGATACCGGACCGGTTGAAATCCGTAGTGGATGCCGGGAACCGGCCGGCCGGGCTGTATGTGGTGATGGGCGCGCTGTCATCCGGGTTTGTGCTGACCGATGAAAACCTGGTGCTGATCACGGAAGCGGAGATTTTCGGCAAAAAACGGGTCCGGCGGGTCATGCGGACCGCCCGGGACCTGAAAACCGAAATGATCGCACCCGAAGAGCTGGAAAACGGTGATATCGTGGTACATGCAGAGCACGGGGTCGGACGGTATGACGGTCTGGTCAGCCTGGATGTGGGCAACATGTCCCAGGATTTCATCAAGATCGTGTACCAGGATGAGGATACCCTGTATCTGCCGGTGGACCGCATGGAGATGATCGGCAAATATATCGGTGTGGATGGTCATGTGCCGGTGCTGGACAAAATCGGGTCCAAAGCCTGGATCAAATCCAAGGCCAAAGCCAGAAAAGAGGTGGAAAAAATGGCGGCGGACCTGCTGGATCTGTATGCAAAACGACGGATCAACAAAGGGTTTGCCTTCAGCCGGCCGGACCGGTATTACCAGGATTTTGAAACCACGTTTGCCTATGAGGAGACCCCGGATCAACTCAGGGCCATTGACGAAGTGCATCTGGACATGGAATCGGACACCCCCATGGACCGGCTGGTGTGCGGGGATGTGGGATACGGCAAAACCGAGGTGGCGATCCGGGCGGCGTTCAAGGCAGTGAACGACGGCCGGCAGGTGGCCGTGGTGGTGCCGACCACCATTCTGGCGGAACAGCATCTGGTCACGTTCAGGGAACGGTTCAAAAACTATCCCGTGAATATTGCGGGACTGTCCCGGTTCCGGTCCCGAAAGGAACAGACCGGCATCCTGGCGCAGATGGCTGACGGGCGCCTGGATATCGTGATCGGCACCCACCGGCTTCTGCAAAAAGATGTGGCATTCAAATCTCTGGGACTGCTGGTGATCGACGAGGAGCAGCGGTTCGGGGTGAGGCACAAGGAGGTGCTCAAAAAAAAGCGCAGTACCGTGGATGTCCTGGCATTGAGCGCCACGCCCATTCCCAGGACCCTGCATCTGTCTTTGACCGGGATGCGGGATATCAGTGTGATCAAGACCCCGCCGGCGGACCGGCAGCCGATTGTGTCCTATATCACCCCTTATGAGGACGGTGTTGTGAAAGATGCCGTCCAAAAGGAGCTGGCACGGGGCGGGCAGGTCTTTTTTGTGCACAACAAGATCAAAACCATTTTCAAGGCGGCGGACAACCTCAGGCAGCTGACACCGCAAGCCCGCATCGGCGTGGCCCACGGCCGGTTGTCCGAAGCCGAGCTGGAACGGGTCATGCTGCAGTTTGTACACCGGGAGATCGATCTTCTGGTGTGCACCACCATCATCGAATCCGGCCTGGACATTCCATCGGCCAACACCATGATTATCGACCGGGCGGAGCGGTTCGGCCTGTCCCAGATCTATCAGCTCAGGGGGCGCATCGGCAGGGGAGACCATCAGGCGTATGCATATCTGCTGGTATCGGATGAATCTCACATCTCCAAAGATGCCAGAAAGCGCCTGGCCGCGCTCATGGAATACCGGGACCTGGGGTCCGGGTTTCAGATCGCCATGAAAGACCTGCAGATCAGGGGTGCGGGCACGGCCCTGGGTGCATCCCAGTCCGGGCATATCGCTGCGGTCGGGTATGACCTGTTTTTGAAACTGCTGGACCAGGCGGTTCACGATCTCAAAGGCGAGGCCCATGTGGAACCCCTGGATCCGGAAATCAATGTCAATCTGTCCACCGGGTTTCCGGAAGACTACATCGAGTCCGTGTCCCAGCGCCTGACCCTGTACCGGAGACTGTCCCGGCTCACCACCCTGTCCGACATCGCGGACATCAAAAAAGAGCTGAAGGACCGGTACGGCAGACTGCCGCGATCAGCGGAAAACATGCTGCTGAAAATCATGCTGCGGGTACTGGCCATTCAGTGCGGAGTCCAGCGCCTGGACATGGATCCCGGCGCACTGGTGCTGACGTTTTCTCTGCCTCACCTGACCCGGCCGCTGCCGGAGCTGGAGAAAAAATGGGATTTTGCGGCACGGTTCAAATGGATTAGAAAAGACTGTATTCAGTTCCATCTGGGATTCAAACCCAACCAGACGGCCAAGGCCCTGGTAAAAACCAAACAGATCCTGTCCACCATGACCTGATCGGCTGCCGGCCGGCTCATGTGTGACCCGGTCAGGGATTTTTCAGGATCTGTGGGAGAAATCATCATGATGTTTTCAGAGATGCCCGATCTTCAACGGTTCGAAAGACAGGTCTTCAGAAAGAAAAACGTGCTGGGGCTGCTGCTCAAATTCAGTCGCCGCCTGCTCAAAGCCCGGCAGGCCGGGGTGCTCTACGGCACCAATCATACCGGGGAACGGTTTCTGCCCCCGCGACAATGGGACCGGGGCGTGGTGCATCAGATGACCGGACCGGGGCTGTCGGGAGTGAGTCTGAAATGGGTCGGCCCGACCCTGCTTCGCTGGTTCGGCATCTCTCCCATATGGCTGTACAAAAAAGATGCGTATGGACAAAAAGTACCGACCGACGGGGTGATCGCCCATGTCATCCGCAAACACAGCGAATATTACGCCAGCGGCATCAAAATGCTGTTCACCGACCACATCCCCCGGAAAAAAATGGCCCTTGATCCTTCCGGAGAACGCATGACGGTCACCGCCTTTGACGGCCGGAAATTTGAAGTGCTTCAGGATATGCCGGTGAACATGGATGTGATCCGCTGGTTCAAACCGGATAATTTCATGTCCATATACATTCCCGACTACGGGGCCATTGTCCTGAATACCGTGGATCCCAAGCTGTTTGAAAAAACAGAAGATGACCCCCTGGCTTATCCGGCAGAGCTGATCATCCGTCTGGAGCGGTTGATTTCCGCCATCGAAACCGCGTCTCTGGCCCTGTTGGGGCAGGCCAAAGGACGAAGGGCCGCCAAAATCATTCGGCGCAAAGAACGGAATCTGAGAAAAGCGTTTTTTGAAATGAATGAAAAAACCAGGAAACTGGATGCCTTGAACCAGCACCTGCAGGCCGTGGGTGCGGTGACCGCGGACCAGTTGAACATGATCCCGGTGATCGAACCCGGCGGGGTGTTTTCGTTTCTGGACATGGTCTCCTCCAGCGACCTGAGATCCCGGTTGTCTCCCAGGGATTTTTTCATGGTGCTGAACCTGTGCCATGAAATCACCGCGGAAACGGCGGCCATCCATGGATGCCGGGTGGACAATTTTTTTGGGGATGCCGTGTTTCTGGAACACACCTCCCTGTTTGATCCACCAAACCGGAAGGCATTGTCAGGGATTGCGGAACGGGTGATGATCATGACCCTGGCCCTGACCGCCATATTGACTCAGATCCATGCGTTGACCACGGGCGACCATCCCCTGGATCCGGAAAAACAGGTGGCAGCCCTGGTGGCAACCCACGGCATCGCCATCGGGTTCAGGGCCGGCATGTCGTTCGGGTCCGCTTTGGTGGGTCCTTTGGGAAGCCGGAACCGGCGGATCGTCACCAGCATCGGCGAGCCGGTGAACACGGCCTCCCGCCTGGAAAGCACCGGCCTGAAAAATGCGATTCACATCGAGAAAAAGCTGCTGGAAATCCTTGAAGATGCCACGGTTTCTCCGGCTTACCCGGTGTTGTGGCAGATGGCGGCAACAGATACGGACACCCCCCCGCCACAACCCAATGTTGGGTTTCTGACCTTTCTTGCGGACCGGTTCCATCTGAGATCTCCGGTGATCCGGAAAATGCCCCCGGTTTCATACAAAGATTTTGTCAGTGACGCGACTTACCTGATTTGCTGTGATCCGAAAGAGCGGTCATAAGCGTCCGGGTGTTGGGGCCGGGCCTGCCGTCTCCGATGGGGGTATCATCGATTTTCACCACCGGAACCACACCTTTGTTGGTGCCGGTGATAAACACCTCATCAGCGGTGAGCAGTTTTTCCAGAGGGAGGGGGGATTCAGAGAATTCAAACCGGTCTCTGGCCAAAGACAGAATCACTTTGCGGGTAATGCCCTTGAGGATGCCGTCTGCCGGGGGCGTGACCAGGGTGTTGTTGAAAAACGCGAACAGGTTGCTGGTGGTGCATTCCAGGGCGTTGTGGTTCCGGTCCAGATAAATCACCTCCATGGCACCGGCAGCCCGGGCCTGATTCAATGCCATGGCGGCCGGGAGATAGGCTGTGACCTTGGCCCCGGCCATGGGCCGTTCCTGAAACAGGGTGATGACTTTGACACCCTGGGTGTACCAGTCATCGGGCAGTTTTTTGATAGGCGTGACCATGACGATCAACCGGGGCCGGCCCGTGGGGGTCATAAAATCAGGACTGGAGCCGCCGGTGATCACGATCCGGATGTTCACCTCTTTCAGACCCGGGTTTTTGTCAAGGGTTTCCAACACGATCTGTTTGATCTCTGCCCGGGTCCAGGGCAGGGCCAGTCCGATTTTCTGTCCGGATTCCATGAGCCGGTCAATGTGTTCATCCACAAAATAAGGCTTTTTATGAAAGGTGCGCATGATGTCACAGATACCGATGCCCCGGAGCACGGCCAGATCATCCACCGGGATCATTGCTTTCCGGGCGTCAACAAACGCGCCATCCACAAAATAAACAGTCATGAAAGAATCTCCTTGAATTTGCTCACATCAGTTTTTATATTGACCTGAAAATCATAATTTAACACGTTGATCCCGGCGCGCAAGGGGGAGGATATGGATTTTTTTCGGGGCATTCAATACAATATTCAGGGGTTGACGCTGTCTTTACGTCATCCAAAACTGCTGTGGCTCGGGCTGCTGCGGTTTGCCGTCATCCTGATGTTGACGGTTTTGCTTTCCGGTATGATTTTACTAAACCATGATGCGATCCTGTCCGGGATCTGGGCCCTGCCGGAAAGCGGTTTTCTGGTGTATGTCTGGCATCTGGTGGCCTGGCTGCTCTCTCTGGTGCTGGCCGCCATCAGTGTGGTGATCGCCTACCTGGTGGCCCAGGTGTGTTTCAATGTGTTCATCATGGATTATATGTCCCGGATCACGGAAAAAATCGTTCTGGGAAAGGAGGTCTCGCCGGTGGACGCCTCCTGGCTTAAAACAGGGGTGTATCTTATCGTGCAGGAAATTCCCCGGGCCGTGATTCCCATGGTCATCACCCTGGCGGTGATGACGGCCGGGTTTTTCACCCCGCTGGGGCCGGTGATCTTTGTGGTGTCCGCGGTCACGGCCGGGGTGTTTCTGGCCTGGGACAACACCGACCTGGTGCCGGCCCGGCAGATGCAGCCTTTCAGAGAGCGGCTGCGGTTTCTTCGGCAGCACCTGGCCTTTCATATCGGATTCGGGCTTCTGCTCATTATCCCCTGGCTCAATATTCTGACGCTTTCGTTTGCTCCGGTGGGGGCGACGTTATATCATATCCACAAACGTGAAAAGGAAAAATTATGAACGTGCTTGTCACCGGCGCTGCCGGATTTATCGGTTCCAGCCTGAGCGCCCGGCTTCTGGACGAAGGAAACACGGTTTACGGGATAGACAATCTCAACGATTACTATGACGTGACCCTGAAACAGGCCCGGCTGGCCCGGCTGGAAAAAAAGGCGGGATTCACGTTTCAGAAGCTGGATCTGGCGGACCGGCAGAACATGAGCGCCCTGTTTGAGACCCATGCGTTTGACTGCGTGGTGAACCTGGCGGCCCAGGCCGGGGTACGCCACAGCATTGACAACCCGGCTTCTTACGTGGACAGCAACCTGGCCGGGTTCGGCAATGTCCTGGAAGGGTGCCGCCACAGCAAAGTCAAACACCTGGTGTATGCGTCTTCCTCATCCGTGTACGGGTTGAACACCCATATGCCGTTTTCGGTTCATCAGAACGTGGATCACCCCATCAGCCTGTACGCGGCTTCCAAAAAAGCCAATGAGCTGATGGCCCACACCTACAGCTATCTGTACAATCTGCCCTGCACCGGGCTGCGGTTTTTCACGGTGTACGGTCCCTGGGGCCGGCCGGACATGGCATTGTTTCTGTTCACCAAAGCGATGCTGAACAACGACCCCATCCATGTGTTCAACAACGGCAACATGCAGCGGGATTTCACCTATATCGACGACATTGTGGAAGGGGTCATCCGTGTCATGGCACGGATTCCTCAAGCCGATCCAAACTGGTCGTCAGACCGGCCCGATCCGTCGTCCAGCTGTGTGCCCTACCGGCTGTACAACATCGGCAACAACCAGCCGGTGGCGCTCATGGAGTTTATCAATGCCATCGAGACCGCTTTGGGAAAAAAAGCAATCATAGAATTTCTGCCGCTTCAACCCGGGGATGTGCCGGCCACTTATGCCGATGTCAGCGACCTGATGGCGGATACCGGATTCAAGCCGTCCACACCCGTGCCTGAAGGCATTCAAAAATTTGTGGACTGGTACCGGGATTACTACGGGGTTTAAAGATTATTCCAGGGCCCGGGACACGATCTCATACACATTGGTGGACAGGTCCGGGGCCGCGGCCAGGGTTTCCAGGGACTGCTCCATCAATGCCCGGCGGTGGGGGTCATATTTTTTCCACTGATTGAAACTTCTTGCCAGCCGGGCCGCGATCTGATGATTGATGCGGTCCAGTGCCAGGATGTTTTCCGTGACAAACGTGTACCCCTTGCCCGTGCGGTCATGAAAACAGACGGGATTGTTCATGGCAAACCCGTATATCAACGCCCGGACCCGGTTGGGATTGGTCAGATTGAAATCCGGGTGATTCACCAGATCCGACACAGATGCCAGGGTGCCGGGCAAAGGGGAGACAGCCTGGACATAAAACCATTTGTCCATGACCAGGGAATCATGGGACCACCGGTCGTAAAACCTGGCCGCGCTTTTCTGTTTCAAGTCAGGGGTGGTGGTGCACAGGATCTTGAAACCGGCGAATTCATCGGTCATGTTGTTTGCATTCTGAAAGGCATCCCAGACCATTTCGCAAGCCGATGCCGTGTCAAGGGCGGCCATGTAAGACAATGCCAGATTTCTCAGGCTCCGTTTTCCGATATCCCGGATGGACAGGCTGTTGGGATCCGTATGGCTGCACCGGTCAAAAATCTGCTGAAAAAGGGTGGAAAGGGTGTCGGCCAGACAGGTCTTCAAATGCTGCCTGGCGGTGTGAATGGCATCCACATCGATGGTCTCGAACAGGTCCGCCAGGTCGGTCTCCTGGGGGATGGCCAGGGCTTTGGCCAGAAACGCCCGGTCCGCGGACCCGTCAGACAGTGCGGCTTCAAACGCCTGGACCAGGATCGGGGACACGGTCAGGGGCCGGTCCTGGACAATATCGGTCACCAGGTGCTGAATTTCTTTTTTGAACAGGGTCTGGGCCGCGTTCCACCGGTTGAAGTCATCGGTGTCACGGGCCATGAGAAACGCCAGTTCCTGGTCTGTCAGATCCGTGGCTATTTTCACGGGTGCTGAAAACTGCCGGAACACCGAGGGCAGGCTATCTTTAGGCACATTTTCAAACACCTCGGTACGGGTCTTGTCCGTCATCTGGATCAAACCGCCCTGTTTTGGGAGGATCTCATTGCCGTCCGGGTCGATCAACGCCATGCGGACGGGAATATGCAGCGGCTGTTTTTCAGACTGGTTCCGGTCCGGGGGCGTGTGCTGGGAAAAGAAGACCGACAGGGTCCGGGTGTCTGAATCATAAGACCGGGTAACGGTGACCTCCGGGGTGCCGGACTGGGTGTACCAGCGCTTGAACTGTGTCAGATCCAGGTTGCCGGCCTGTGCCATGACGGACAAAAAGTCCTCGACCGTGACGGCCATGCCGTCGAATGTGTCGAAATACAGGGCCATGCCCCGCTGAAACGCGGTTTCCCCGAGCAGCTGATGGATCATCCGGATCAGTTCGGCCCCTTTTTCATACACGGTCATGGTATAAAAATTGTCCATCTTGATATAGGCGTCCGGCCTGACCGGGTGGGCCATGGGGCCGCTGTCTTCGGGGAACTGCAACGATCGCAGGGTGTTGACGTTTCGAATCCGCTCCACGGATCGGGCGTTCAAGTCCGAGGTGAATTCCTGGTCCCGGAACACGGTGAGTCCTTCCTTGAGGCTGAGCTGGAACCAGTTTTTCAGGGTGACCCGGTTCCCGGTCCAGTTGTGAAAATATTCATGCCCGATCACCCGCAGGATGTTCATGAAATCCTCATCCGTGGCCGTGGCCGGGTCCGCCAGCACATATTTGGCGTTAAAAATGTTCAATCCCTTGTTTTCCATGGCCCCGGCATTGAAATCTTTGATGGCCACAATCTGGTACAGATCCAGATCATATTCAAGGTTGAACCGGTCTTCATCCCATTTGACCGCCTGTTTGAGACAGGCCATGGCATGATGGCACTTGTCGATGTTTTCGGGTTCCGCAAAAATTTTCAACAGGATCTGTCTGCCGGATTTTGTGGTGAAAACCGATTCGATACAAGACAGGTCCCCGGCCACCAGGGCAAACAGATAGCACGGTTTTCTGAACGGGTCCTCCCAGGTCGCATAGTGCCGGTTCCCCGGCAGGTCCCCCTGATCCACCGGATTGCCGTTGGACAGCAATACCGGACATGCGGTTTTATCCGCCATGATGGTACAGGCATATTTGGCCATGACATCGGGCCGGTCCACAAAAGGCGTGATGTGGCGGAAGCCTTCGGCCTCGCACTGGGTGCAGTAAATAAGGTTGGATCGATACAGTCCTTCCAGCCGGGTGTTTTTTTCCGGAAACAGGGTGTTCTGAATTTCCAGTGTAAACCGGTCCGGCACATCCGGCACGGCAAACCGTGTGCCGTCCGCCTGAAACTGTTCGCCGGACAGGGTCCGGCCGTCCAGGGAAACGGACAGGATCTCATAGCCGCCCATGTCCATGGACAGACAGGATCCGGTCCGGGGTTTATCCGGATTCCGGCGGATCGCCAACGTGGATGTCACCCGGGTCTGTTCGGGTTGAATGTCGAAAACAAGGGTCACCTGATCGATGAGAAACTCAGGCGGGGAATAGTCTTTGAGCTGTACAGGGGTATGTGTGGTCATAATGTGGCAGGATAAATGCAATGCGCGCACTTGTCAATATGTCTGACAGCACGTGACCGGCAACGGGTCGTTGGTGACCGGCACCGGGCAAATGCGGGAACGGGTTGAATTATCCGCGGGTTTGTATTAATACAGAACCTGCCGTTTACAGGCACATCAATTTTAATTGGCACACAAAGACAGGAAACACTTTATGAAACTGACAATTATCGGCACCGGGTATGTGGGCCTGGTCACCGGGGCCTGCTTTGCGGAAATGGGCAGCCAGGTCACCTGTGTGGACATTGACGCACAAAAGATCGCTCTTCTGAAAAACGGGGTTCTGCCCATTTATGAGCCGGGTCTGGAAAAAATAGTCCGGGAAAACCTGGTGGACGGTACGCTGCGGTTCACGACCCGTCTGGCGGAGGCGGTGGAAGACTGCGGGATTTTTTTTATTGCCGTGGGCACCCCGCCGGGAGAGGACGGGTCCGCCGATCTGACATACGTGCTGGAAGTGGCCCGGCAGATCGGGATGCACATGACCGAATATGCGGTCATTGTGGACAAATCCACGGTGCCGGTGGGTACGGCGGACCAGGTGACCCGGGTCATTCAGGGCGAACTGGATCGCCGGGGCGTGGACCTGCCGTTCGATGTGGTGTCCAATCCGGAATTTCTCAAGGAAGGGGCCGCCATCAATGATTTTCTCAAACCCGACCGCATCATTGTGGGCGTGAATACCGACCGGGCCGCCAAAATCATGCGGCGGCTGTATGCCCCGTTTTCCATGAACCGGGACAAAATGATCTTCATGAACGTCAGGGATGCGGAAATGACCAAGTATGCAGCCAATGCCATGCTGGCCACCAAGATTTCGTTCATGAACGAGATCGCCGGCATGTGCGAGCACCTGGGTGTGGATGTGGAAAATGTCAGAAAAGGGATCGGGTCGGATACCCGCATCGGGTATTCGTTCATCTATCCCGGGTGCGGATATGGCGGCTCCTGTTTTCCCAAGGATGTCAAGGCATTGATCAAAACCGCCAAAGACCTCGGGGTTCATCCGTCCGTGCTCACAGCGGTGGAGGACCGGAACAACCGGCAGAAACAGGTGCTGGGGGACAAGATCAGGTCCCGGTTCGGTCCAGACCTTACCGGCCGGTGCCTGGCCCTCTGGGGACTGGCGTTCAAACCCGGTACCGACGACATGCGGGAGGCCGCCGCCATCGTTTTTTTAGAAGATGTGATTGCAGCGGGTGCCACGGTTCAGGCCTACGATCCGGTGGCCATGACCCAGGCATCAAGAGAACTGCCCGGCGACTGGCTGGCCTCCGGCCGGCTGACCCTGATGGACGACCCGTACCAGGTGCTGGAAAACGCGGATGCGCTGGCGCTGGTGACGGAATGGAAAGCGTTTCGCCAGCCGGATTTCAAACGGATGCGCCGGATAATGAAAACGCCCATCCTTTTTGACGGCAGAAACCAGTATGATCCCGAAGAAATGGCGGAGTTCGGGTTTGAATATCATGGTATCGGCCGGGACTTTCAACCCCGGCCGCATATGTGATCCCGGCCCCATGTGTGCGTCCGGCCGCACCCGGCCGGTGGAACGGATCATGTCGAGTGATATCGGACGAATCGCCGGTAACGGGAAACAAGATTAAATTGTCGGGTGATATGGAATATGATAAACTGTTTGAAAAAAAACAATGAATTGACAAGGATGTTCGTGAATGGAATCAGACACCATAGACAAGGCAAGGGTCCGGGAGATCAACCGACGACGGACCTTTGCCATCATCTCCCACCCGGATGCCGGAAAAACCACGCTCACTGAAAAACTGCTGCTGTTCGGCGGGGCCATTCAGCAGGCCGGGGCCGTGAAATCCAGAAAAACCGACCGGGCCGCCACGTCCGATTTTCTGTCTATTGAACAGGAGCGCGGCATTTCCGTATCTTCGTCGGTCATGAAGTTCGAATACAAAGGGTATGAGATCAACCTGCTGGACACGCCGGGGCATCAGGACTTTTCCGAGGACACCTACCGGGTGCTCACGGCCGTGGACTGCGCGGTCATGATCATCGACAATGCCAAGGGTGTGGAACCCCAGACCGAAAAACTCATGGAGGTGTGCCGCATGCGCAACACCCCCATTATTACGTTTATCAACAAACTGGACAGAGAAGGGCTGGAACCGCTGGATATCTTCGAGGACATCGAAAACAAGCTCCAGATCGAATGCGTGCCCCTGACCTGGGCCATCGGCATGGGCAAGCGGTTCAAGGGCGTGTATAATTTCGACCGGAAGGAACTGGGGCTGTTCACACCCGGGTATACGCCCAGAGATGATGACGGCATCGTGATCCAGGATCTGTCCGACCCCCGGCTGGATGAACTGATTTCCCCCTCTGCCGCCAATCAGCTCAGAGAGGATGTGGAGCTGATCAAAGGGGCGGCAGACCCGTTTGACATGGACCTGTACTTGAACGGCACCCAGACCCCGGTGTTTTTCGGATCTGCCATCAACAATTTCGGGGTCAGAGAAATGCTGGACGCGTTTGTACAGATCGCTCCTCCGCCCGGGATCCGGCCGTCGTCCAGCCGGGATGTCAATCCCCTGGAGTCGGATTTCTCCGGATTTACGTTCAAGATTCAGGCCAACATGGATCCGGAGCACCGGGACCGGATCGCATTTTTCCGGATCTGCTCCGGAAAATTCACCAAAGGCATGAAAGTGAAGCATCACCGCATCGGCAAGGAGATCCGCCTGTCCAATGCCACCATTTTCATGGCCCAGGAGCGCAGCAATGTGGAAGAAGCCTATCCCGGTGACATCATCGGCATCCACAACCACGGCACCATCAAGATCGGGGATACCTTCACCACAAAAGAACCGCTCAAATTTTTAGGCATCCCCAGCTTTGCGCCCGAGCATTTCCGCCGGGTTCTGCTCAAGGATCCCCTCAAGACCAAGTCCCTGAACAAGGGATTGACCCAGCTGGCGGAAGAGGGTACCATCCAGGTGTTCCGCCCGCTTTTGGGAAACATGCACGTGATCGGGGCCGTGGGCGTGTTGCAGTTCGACGTGACCATGGCACGGCTGAAGGCGGAATACAACGTTTATGCCGGATACGAGTCCATTGACCTGTCCGTGGCCAGGTGGGTCACCAGTGCGGATGAAAAGATGATGAAACGGTTCCGGCAAAAGAACGAATCCAGTCTCGCCTTAGATGCGGAAGGGTGCCTGACCTTCATGACCACCAGTGAATATCAGCTGGGGTTTGTCATGGAAGAATGGCCGGACATCCAGTTCCACAAGACCCGCGAGCACAACATATAATTCACTTTTTTGACCCATTTTTTGAAAGGAGTGCCCCATGACAGCGCAGCGAATTCACAATTTTAACGCAGGTCCGGCAGCTTTACCCCTGCCGGTTTTAGAAAAGATCCAGGCCTCGTTTCTGAACTTCAATGGTTCCGGCATGTCCATTACCGAAATCAGCCACCGGTCGGCCCAGTTTGATGAAGTGATCAATGATGCCATAGCGCGGGCCAAACAGCTGTTGAAACTCGATGACTCCTGGCATGTGCTGTTCATTCAGGGCGGGGCTTCCCTGCAGTTTGCCATGATCCCCATGAATTTTCTGGGTCAAGGGCAGACCGCGGACTACATCAACACCGGCACCTGGTCCACCAAAGCCATTAAAGAAGCACAGATTCTGGGAAAAACCATCCAGGTGACCGCCTCCTGCGAAGATGAAAATTTCTGCTATATTCCAGAGGCCATTTCCTGCAACCCGGATGCCCGGTATGTGCACCTCACCTCCAACAACACCATCAAAGGCACCCAGTTTGCAGAGTTTCCGGAAACCGACGGCATCCCTCTGGTGGCGGACATGTCCTCGGATATCTTTTCCCGGCCCCTGCCCATGGACAAGTTCGGCCTGATCTATGCCGGTGCCCAGAAAAATCTGGGGCCGTCCGGCACCTGCCTGGTGGTCATCAAAAAAGATTTTCTGGAAACCGCCAACCCGGATCTACCCTCCATGCTCAAATACGGCACCTATGCAGGCAAAAACTCCATGTACAACACCCCGCCGTGCTTTGGGATCTATACCATCGGCCTGGTGTTCAAGTGGATCCAGGAACAGTTCGGCACCCTGGAGGCCATGGCTGCATTCAATGAGGAAAAAGCGGGCATGCTGTATCATGTGATTGACAACTCCGATTTTTACCGGGGCACGGCCCGAAAGCATTCCCGGTCCCTGATGAACGTGACCTTCCGGCTGCCCACCGAAGATCTGGAAAAACAGTTTGTGGCCGATGCCCTGAAACAGGGCCTGGGCGGCCTCAAAGGCCATAGGTCCGTGGGCGGATGCCGGGCTTCCATCTACAATGCCGCCACAAAAGAGGGGGTCCAGGCGCTCAAGGATTTCATGATAGCTTTTGAAAAGGAGAATGGATGATGAAAGTGCTGGTCAGCGATAAAATGGATGAGGCAGGCATCGATATTTTCACAAACCAGGAGGGGATCGATGTGGATGTGAACACCGGGTTGTCGCCTGAGGCGCTCAGAGATATCATCGGGTCCTATGACGCGCTGGCCATCCGGAGCGCCACCAAGGTGGACAAGGCCCTGCTGGATGCGGCGGTCAACCTCAAGGTGATTGCCCGGGCCGGCATCGGCCTGGACAATGTGGACATTGACGAGGCCACCCGCAAAGGGGTGGCGGTCATGAACACCCCTGGCGGCAACACCGTGACCACGGCCGAGCATGCCATTGCCATGATGATGTCTCTGACCCGGAACATTCCCCGGGCCACTGCGTCCATGAAAGCCGGGAAATGGGAGAAAAAACTGCTCCAGGGCCGGGAGATCTTCAACAAGACTTTAGGGGTTGTCGGGTTCGGCAACATCGGTTCCATTGTGGCCAACCTGGCCAAGGGGCTGAGAATGCGGGTCATTGTGTTCGATCCCAACATCTCCAGAGAACACATCGAAAAGCAGGGATTCGAATATGTGGATCTGGACACCCTGTATCAATCAGCGGACTATATCACGATTCATGTTCCCAAAATGGAGGCCACCATCGATCTGCTGGATGCCGAGGCGTTTGAAAAGATGAAAAAGGGCGTGTATGTCATCAACTGCGCCCGGGGCGGCATTGTCAACGAATCGGCCCTGCATGAGGCGATCGTATCCGGAAAGGTGGCCGGCGCAGCCCTGGACGTGTTTTCCACCGAACCCCCTGAAGACCTGCCCCTGCTGGGACTGGACCAGGTGGTAGCCACCCCGCACCTGGGGGCCTCCACCAAGGAAGCCCAGACCAATGTGGCCGTGGCCGCCGCCAACCAGATCATCGCCTATCTTTTGTTCGACACGGTGATCAATGCCGTGAACGTGCCCTCGGTCACAGGAGAAATACTGCGTCAGCTCAAACCGTTTCTGTACCTGGCGGAAAAAATGGGCAAGATGCAGGCCCAGCTCATTTCCGGCGGTATCAAAGAGGTGCGGATCGAGTACATCGGCAAGTTTCCGGACCTGGATCTCAAACCGGTCACCATTGCCGCCATCAAGGGACTGCTCAACCAGTTCCTTCCCTATGAGGTCAACTCCGTGAACGCCATTTCCCTGGCCAATGAAAAAGGGATCAAGATCTCCGAGTCCACGGCCCAGGATTCCGGCAATTTCATCAACCTGATCCGCATCACCGTAGTCACGGACACCAGGACCGACGTGGTGGCCGGCACCATCTTCGGCAAGGACACGGCCCGGATCGTGCGCATCAACAAGTTCCGGCTCGAAGTGATCCCGGAAGGCCATCTGGGGCTGATCCACAACGTGGACAAACCCGGCTCCATCGGCTCCATCGGCAACACCCTGGGAAAACACACCATCAACATCTCCCGGATGATGGTGGGCCGGGAAGAAGACGGACAGCGCAACATCATCTTTTTGAAAACCGACACGCCGGTGCCGGCGGAGGTGATCGAGGAGATCGAATCCCTGCCCCTGGTGGTGAGCATGAAAACCTTTGAACTGTAGAGATGCGTGATCCGGAAAGAAAAATTCCCTTCAACTATACCTCTGCTGCTGACGATCAGATCATTGTTCATCTTTTCGGATCCGATTTTCTGAAAACGGTCCGGGATCTGGATCCCAAAAAAGGGACCGGCCGGTCGGCAAGGCTGTTGTACCGGTTCATGGGGGATCTGTTCATCATTGCCCGGAATCCGTTTCTTTTTCAGGAACTGGTGGCCCGCCCGATCCAGCGCAGGCAGCTGTTTTCCGAGTTTGAAAACGATCTGGCCGTCATTGAACAGGCGGCCCGGCACCCGGAGGTGTTCCAGATGCTGGATACCTGCCGGCAAACCCTTGAAGAGATAAACCACCAGATCTCTGCCCAGGCCGCTTTTCAAAAAAAAATCCTCCGGGTGCTGGGACCGGTGGTGGGCAAAGACAACATCTATTTCGACCCGTTTACCCTGGTTGCCCATGCCACGGACGCCACGGACTGGCGGCGGTTTCTGCCCAAAGCGGTGCTGCGTCCGGACAACGAATCCCAGGTGCCGGTGCTGATGAAAAAAATCCGTGACCTGGGACTGCACATCATCCCCAGAGGCGCGGGCACCGGATTGACCGGCGGGGCCACGCCGCTCACTTTTGACTGCGTCATGATCAACACGGAAAAACTCAACCGGATCGTTTCCATCGATCCCATGGAAGAGATCGGTGACGGCGGCTGTTTTGCCATGGAACTGCAGGCCGGGGTCATCACCCAGGATGCCAAGGACGCGGCCCGGGAACACGGGCTGATTTTCGCCACCGACCCCACATCCGCCTGGGCCTGCACCATCGGGGGCAATCTTTCGGAAAATGCCGGAGGCAAGACCGCGGTGCTGTTCGGCACGGCACTGGACAATGTATTGTCCTACCAAATCGTCATGCCGGACAGCCGGGTCTACACCGTGTCCCGCAAACATCATCCGGGCCGCAAAATCCTGTTTACCGATCAGGTCATATTCGAGGTCACAGACGATACCGGCCAAAAAATCAGGACCATCGCGCTGACCGGCGCGGATATCCGGAAAAAAGGCCTGGGCAAGGATGTGACCAACAAATACCTGAACGGTCTTCCCGGAATCCAGAAAGAAGGATGTGACGGGATCATCACCCGGGCACGGTTCATCTTGTACCCCGTGTTCTCTGTCAAAAAAACCTGCTGTATCGAATTTTTCGGCAATGACATGACCGAGGCCGGGCAGGTCATCACCAGTATATCCAACACATTTGCCAACGCCGACCCCGCGGTCATGGCTTTGGAACATTTTGACGAAGCCTATATCACGGCCATTGACTATAAAACCAAAAACGGGGCGGGGTCCCGGCTCAAGGCCGTGCTGCTGGTGGATCTGGTTTCCAATGATCCGCACCGGCTGGCCGCGGGGATGGACACCCTGGCGGCCATTCTGGAACCGTTTGAAAAAACCGGCCTGACCATTGCAGAAACCGATGAGCAGGCACAGCGCTTCTGGGAAGACCGCAAGCGGCTGGGAGCCATTGCGGCCCATACCAATGCGTTCAAGCTCAATGAGGACATTGTGCTGCCTCTCGCTTCTCTGGCGGATTTTGTCAAGTTCGTGGACAAGATCAATATCGAGGAAAAAGCGGTCAATCAAACCCGGATCATTGACGATCTGGTGGCGTACCTGGACCGGGCCGTGCCCCTGGCCGATCCCCAGTGGCTGGGCAAAAAGGTGGGGCAGGCCAAGGACCTGGCCTGGGCCACGAAAAAAAAACTGGCCATTGCCTCCAGGGATGCCCTGGAAGCGGGGATCCACGCCAAAAATTTTTATAAAAGCATCATAGACAGCCTGCGGGGCTACAGCCTGATTCTGGACAACCTGGACACCATCTATCAAACCACCCGGGCCCGCCTGATCGTGGTGGCGACGCATATGCATGCCGGAGACGGCAATGTCCATGTGAACATTCCCGTGTTGTCCAATGACCGGGAAATGATGGAACGGGCCGCCATGACCGTGGACCTTGTCATGGAAAAAGCCATGGAACTGCACGGGGTGGTATCCGGAGAGCACGGCATCGGGATCACCAAGTTCAAATACCTGTCCGCAGCTTCGGTTCAGGCTTTTGAACAATATCGGAACCAGGTGGACCCGGACCGGATCATGAATCCGGGCAAACTGTGTGAACCCGACATCCTGAACAAGGTGTTCACCCCTTCTTTCAATCTGTTGAAGCTGGAGGCAAAGATCCTGAAACACGGATCGCTGTCGGACCTGGCCTTTAATATCGCCAATTGTGTGCGGTGCGGGAAGTGCAAACCCGTGTGTCCGGTATTTTTTCCGGACAAAAACATGTTTTTTCACCCCCGGAACCGGAATCTGGCACTGGGATCGCTTATCGAGGCCCTTTTGTACATCACCCAGCGCACCCGGTCCACCGGGTTCCAGATCCTGAAAAACCTGGAGGAGATCGCGGATCACTGTACCATCTGCCACCGGTGCCTGACCCGGTGCCCGGTGAATATCGATTCGGGCAACATTACCATTGAATCCCGGGAAATTCTGAAAACCATGCGGTTCAAACAGACCCCGGTGTCCACCCGGATGACCCTGGGGTATCTGGCAAACAAACGGCCTTTGACCAACCGGCTGACCCGGCCCTGGCTGCTGGGGGCGGGCACGCTGGCTCAACGCGTCGGCGCCGGCCTGCTGTCCCCCATTGCCGGGGTCCGGCCTTTTTCCCGGAACCGGGCCATGCAGCTGGTTCGTTCAAAAATGCCCTGGCCGGATGTCACCACCCTCAGATCGGCGGTTCCCATGACCCTGAAGAACCAGGCAATGCTTCTGGAACCCCTGGAACCGGCAGTGTCCACGGTGTTTTATTTTCCCGGTTGCGGAAGCGAACGCATCTATTCCCGGGTCTCCCGGGCGGCCCTGTTCATTCTTTTATCCGGCAATCACCGGGTGATTCTGCCGCCGCCGTTTCTGTGCTGCGGGTATCCGTTTCTGGTCAATGCCATGACCCGGAAACATGAAGAACTGCTTCTTAAAAACGTCATCGTCCTGACCCAGATCCGGGAGATGTTCAATGACCTGACATTTGACGCGGTGGTGGTGTCCTGCGGCACCTGCATGGAATCGTTGGCCCGGCTGGATGCGGCACAGATCTTTGACAGTCCGGTGCAGGACGTGAGTGACTATGTGCTGGAAAAAAGTCCGCAGCCCCTGTCGCCGGCATCCCCGTGTTTCTACCATGCCCCTTGTCACGATTCGTTAAAAGACAACGGCGCGGCACTGCTCCAGACCCACGGCTTCCAGGTGACCCCGGTGCCGCATTGCTGTTCCCAGGCAGGCACACTGGCACTGTCCCGGCCCGATATCAGTCATCACATGCTGGTAAGAAAGCAGGAGGCACTGGCCATGGCCGATGGTGGCATCACAGACCCCCGCCCAAAGATTCTCACCAACTGCCCGTCCTGTCTCCAGGGGCTGGGACGGTTGACCGGGGTTAAGCCGGTGCACCTGACCGAAGCACTGGCCATGGCAATGGGCGGGGATCATTGGAAAACAAGGCATTTGGATGAATTGACCGCTTCTGTGGAAAAGGTGACGTTTTAACCGTGAACCTGGTCCTGCTCTTTGAAGAAGATTTTGTTTCAGCCCACCGGGTGTGCGTGTCCGGCCGCCGGTATGACCATATCCGGACCGTGCTCAAGGCCGGACCCGGAGATACCGTGGCCTGCGGGAAAATCAACGGAAACCTGGGATTCGGCATGATCGAAAGCATGGATACCGGAAGGCTGGTGATGCAGGTGACTTTAGATCAGCCGCCCCCGGCGCCGGTTCCGCTGAATCTGGTGCTGGCGCTGCCCCGGCCCAAGATGCTCCGGCGGATCATCCAGAACGTCACGGCCCTGGGCGTGAAACAGATTTTTCTGGTCAATTCCTGGCGGGTGGAGAAAAGTTTCTGGCAAAGTCCGTTTCTCGAAGCGGACCGGCTGATGTCATATGCAAGGCTGGGCCTGGAACAGGCAAAAGATACAATGATGCCGCAAATCGTCAAAAAGCGGTTTTTCAGCCGGTTTGTCAAAAACGAACTGCCGCAGATTTGCCAAAACACCCGGTGCATCACAGCCCATCCCAACCCCGGCCGGGTCTGTCCGGCCGGGGTGAATCAGCCGGTGACCCTGGCGGTGGGGCCGGAAGGGGGGTGGATCGATCTGGAAGTTAAGACCCTGGCGGATATCGGATTTGTCACCTGCGGCCTGGGGCCCCGGATTCTGACCGTGGAAACCGCGGTGACCAGCCTGATCTCCCGCCTGTTTGTCTGAAACGTTCCGTTTTTCCCTGTCCGGTTTTTATTTTTTTTCTGCTGCCGCTTTTTTCTGTTCCAAATCCTCCCACCTGGCATACAATGCCTGAACCCGGGTTTCCGCTTTTTCCAGGTTGCGGCAGACACCGGCCAACTGCTGCGGGTCTGCCATGATGTCCGGGTCCTGTACCTGTGCGGTCAGCTGTGCCACCTCGTGTTCCGCTTTCAGAATTGTGTCTTCCATGTGTTCCAGTTCAAACTTGTCCTTGTAGGAAAAGACCGGTCCGGATCCGGACGCCGGGCGGGTTGGCGTCCCGGATGTGGCCCCTGCCGCGGAAGCGGCGTTTGCCGCTGACCGGGATGCGGCCGCCGATCCGGATGCAGCCCGGGCTTTGGCACCGGAGGCCGGTTTTTCGGAATCTGACCGATGCCGGTCAACTGCTGACAGGATCTGGCTGAAGTTCTTGTAGAACGCGGGCGAATGGCCCGGGTCCAGAAACAGCATTCGGTGGCACACCCGGTCCATGAGATACCGGTCATGGGACACGATCACCACGGCCCCGGGAAATTCTTTGATGCGCTGTTCCAGGACTTCCAGGGACAGGATGTCCAGATCATTTGTGGGCTCGTCCAAAAGCAGCACATCCGCGGGCTCAAGCATGAGATTGGCCAGAACGATGCGGGCTTTTTCCCCGCCGGACAACCGCTCTACCGGCATGTCCAGCTGATCGGGCATGAACAGGAACCGTTTGGCCCAGGTCACCACATGCACGCTTTTTCCCTGAAAGTTGACCGAATCCCCGCCCGCCGGGTTCAACGCATCTCTCAACAAACTGTCCGGATCCAGGCGGGACCGGTGCTGATCAAACACCGCCACTTTCAGGGCTTCCGCCCATTTCACCGTACCCTGGTCCGGAGGCATCTTTTTTTCCAAAAGAGACAGAAACGTGGATTTGCCGGACCCGTTGACGCCCACCACGCCCAGGCAGAATCCGGGTCCCAGATCAAAAGTGATGCCGGAAAAAAGGGGCCGGCCCCCAAAGCCCATGGTCAGATTGTGCACCTGGATCAGTTTCTTTGTCTGGCGGCCGGTGCCGGTGAAATCCATGTCCACGCGGGCGGTGTGGCGGTTTCGTTCCCTGAGGGCATCCAGGACCTGGCGCAGCCGCCGGGCCTGATCGATGCGGAATTTGGCTTTGGTGGACCGGGCTTTTGCTCCCTGGCGCAGCCATTCATCTTCTCTGCGCATTTTGCCGGCCAGAGACACCTGCTGTTTTTCCTGGGCAATCAGAAACTTGGTGCGTTCCTGTTCAAACGTCCGGTACCCGCCCTGGATTTTGAAATATCCGTTGGGATAATACCTGGCGATCTCCATGGTGCCGGTACAGGTGGTTTCCAGAAACGCCCGGTCATGACTGACCACCATGAATGAAAACGATGCGGTGGCAAGAATCTGTTCCAGCCACAGGATTCCGTGGATATCCAGGTGATTGGTGGGCTCGTCCAGCAGCAGCAGGTCCGGGTCCATGCACAGGGCCCGGGTGATGGCCAGCCGTTTTCGCCAGCCCCCGGACAGGGTGCCCACCTGGACGTTTGTATCTACAAATCCTCCTTTGCCCAGGGCCTGATTGACCCGGCGGTGACGCTCCCGCTCATCCATGGGCAGGTTTGCCAGACTGTCGAACAGCACGGTTTCCACGGTCTGATCCGGGGGCAGCCGGTCCTCCTGGGGCAGGTAGATGGTGCGGCAGGTTTTGTGAGTTACGATCTCCCCGGCATCCGGCAGGGTCTTTCCGGCAATGAGCTTGAGCAGCGTGGATTTGCCGCTGCCGTTGCTGCCGATCAACCCTAAGTGTTCTCCGGCTTTGAAATCCAGACTCAGTTCCGAAAAAAGGGTGTCATCCCCATAGGCTTTGGACACATCAAACAAGGTGAACAAAACGGTCATGACTTCACCTGATCCTAAACCCGGGATGCCCGGATACGCCGGTACACCCGGATCATTTTGATGACAAACGTGACAGCCAGGGCCGCACTGATCAGCACCACAAAGCTGGCGGCAAAAAATGTCATGATAAAGGTAAACGGATCTTCCAGCCGGTAAGCGGCCGCCAGCAGATCCAGGCCGAACACCAGAAAGAATATCGACACCAGCAGCAGCAGGATCTGCAATATCCACCACGTATATTTCATCTGAATCAAAACACCTGATTTTAAAGGTTGGTGACAAAAAAAATGTGCTGCCCAGCTTACCGGTTGAAACCAAAAAAATCAAATCAATATTGATTATTCACCCCGGGTCCCTATAATAATGGTTTCAGAACAATTTAAACTCCGGGGGAAACGGCATTCATGAGAGTACTGGTGGTGGAAGATGACGAAAAGATCACCCGTTTTGTGGAAAAAGGGCTGATTTCCGCCGGATTTGCCGTGGATACGGCAGACACCGGTCCCAAAGGGTTTGAAAGCGCATTTGACACGTCCTATGACGTGTTGATCATCGATATCATGCTGCCGGAAATGGACGGGTTCACCCTGATCCAAAAGATCCGGAACCACCACAACAACACCCCCATCATCGTGCTCAGCGCCCGGGGACGGGTGGATGACCGGGTCAAGGGGCTCGAGGCCGGTGCGGATGATTATCTGACCAAACCGTTTGCCTTTTCCGAGCTGCTGGCCCGGGTCCAGGCCCTGATACGGCGGGCCGGCAATGTCACCGATCCGGTGGTGCTTTCCTGCGGTGATTTGACCATGGATGTGTTGAAGCGGCGGGTGTCCCGGGGCAAAGAGGCTATCGAGCTCCAGCCTTTGGAGTTTTCCCTTTTGGAATATCTGGTCAGAAACAAAAACCGGGTCGTATCCAAAACCATGATCATGGAACATGTGTGGAATTATCATTTCGATCCCATGACCAATGTGGTGGAAGCCCGGATCTGCCGGCTTCGGGACAAGATCGACAAGGATTACCCCGTGCGGCTGATTCATACGGTGAGAGGCGCCGGTTACGTGATCAGAGATGACGATGCCTGATCTGTTCAGAACCATCCGTTTCCGGTTGACCCTGTGGTTCACGGGTATTTTTTCCGTGTCCGCGGCCGTGGCGTTTATCCTGTTTTACTATCTGGCCGTTCAAACCCTCCAGGACCAGATCGATGAGGAGCTGCTGGACAAATCCTCCCAGTTTTCGTCGGTCATTCATCAGAGCGGTCTGCGGGGGGCCGGCAATCTGGCTGTGATGGAATCCAAGGCCGCCGGGGAAAAAATGATTTTCTTCAGGCTGCTGTATCCCAGCGGTGAGGTGTTCGCCTCTTCCCACATGTCCTACTGGAAAGATATTCAGGTGGACCAGACCATGCTGGACCGGCTGATGGAAGAAAAATCACCCGTGTTTGACACCCGGATGATGGACAACGATCACAAGGCCCGCATTTTATATGCCTTTGTGGCCAGAAACGCGATTTTACAGACCGGCATCACCATGGAATCCCAATCCCGGCTGCTTGGTGCGTTCAAGCGGGTGTTCATGGTGGCCATGGGGTTTATCGTGGGATTTTCCGCCTTGTCCGGGTGGTTTCTGGTCCAGAAAGCCCTGTCCCGGGTGGACACCATCACCCGTACCGCCAACAGCATCACCGGGTCCAGCCTTCAGAAACGGGTCCCGGTCACCGGCAGCAAAGATGAGCTGGATCACCTGGCCGGCACATTCAACCGGATGCTGGACCGGATCGAATCTCTGGTCGACGGGATCCGGGAAATGGGCGACAACATGGCCCATGACCTGAAAAGTCCGGTCACCCGGATCCGGGGCGTGGCGGAAATGACCCTGCTGCAAGGGGATACCCTGGAAGAATTCCATACCATGGCCGCCAGCACCATCGAAGAAGCGGACCGGCTGCTGGACATGATCAACACCATGCTGGTGATATCCCGAACCCGGGCAGGGGAGGGGAATTTTCATTTTGAACCCCTGGATTTGACCCGGATGATCCAGGCGGCCTGCGATCTGTATGCACCGGTGGCTGAAGACAAGCAACTTGCGCTCACCTGCCAGGTGCCGGGCCGGTTCGAGGTGACCGCGGATGTGGCCATGCTCCAGCGGGCATTTTCCAATCTTTTGGACAATGCCATCAAATATACCGGCCCGGGCGGACAAATTCTGGTGGAAATGATCAGAAAAAATGACGCCATGGTAGATATTCAAGTGACCGATACCGGGCCGGGCATCCCTGAAGAACTGCACGACCGGATTTTTGACCGGTTCTTCCGGGCGGAATCCTCACGCTCGAGTTCCGGCAGCGGCCTGGGGCTGTCGTTTGCCAGGGCCATCGTCCGGGAGCACGGCGGGGACATTCAGGTCGGCAGCAGCCCGGGCAATGGGGCCTGCTTCATTCTGACATTGCCATATTGTAATTTTCAGGTCATTTAAAAATCATCTTTGTGTATTATACTATCTTAAAAAGAAACACCGGTTTAACGACCGGGTGTATCCTTTATTTTCAACCGCGAATGCAACCAAGGAGAGTATTTATGAAACACGTCAAACAAACGCATCTCATTGCCACGCTGCTGGTGGGTGTTTTTATGCTGACGGCTTTGCCTGTATGGGCCGCCAAAACGCAACACATGATCCCGGCCAGTTTTTCCGCGCTGGCGAAAACCGCCAAACCGGGCGTGGTCAATATCCAGACCGTTAAAACCGTTCAGGGCGGCGGACGGGTATTTCAGCATTTTTTCGGACATCCGTTCGGAAACCGGGAAGAACTGGAGGATTTCTTTGGCCCGTTTTTGAATCCCCAGCCCCAAAACCGCAAGGAGCAGAGCCTGGGTTCGGGATTCATCATTTCCGAAGACGGGTATATTGTGACCAATCATCACGTGATCAAGGGTGCAGACCAGATCAAGGTGATTTTTCATGACAAGACCGAACATGACGCGGAAATCGTGGGCACCGATCCCATGACAGACCTGGCACTGATCAAGGTGGATGCAAAAAACCTGACACCGTTGACATTCGGCAAATCCAGTGCCGCAAACATCGGTTCCTGGGTGGTGGCCATCGGCAGTCCCTTCGGCCTGGAACAGACCGTGACCGCCGGCATTATTTCCGCCAAGGGGCGGATTATCGGTTCAGGCCCTTATGACGACTTCATCCAGACCGACGCCTCCATCAACCCGGGCAACAGCGGCGGGCCTTTGCTGAACCTGGACGGCGAGGTCATCGGCATCAACACCGCCATTGTGCGGTCCGGCCAGGGGATCGGGTTTGCCATCCCTTCTGATCTGGCCACCGGCATCATCGATCAGCTCATCGATACCCGGCAGGTGTCCAGAGGCTGGATGGGCGTGGCGATTCAGGATGTCACCCCGGAACTGGCGGAATACTATGACATCGATCAAACCGGCGGGGTGTACGTGGCCAAGGTGTACGAAGACAATCCCGCCCATGACGCCGGCATCCAGACCGGAGATATCATTGTTGAAGTGAACGGGGAAAAGATCGACACCTCAAGGGATCTGACCATCACCATCGCCAATCTCAAGATCGATGAAACCGTGGATGTGAAGATCATCCGGGAAGGAAAGGAAAAAATCGTCCCGGTCAAGCTCGGCAAGCGCCCGGATCAGGATCCGGATGTGCTGGCAATGCTGGAAGATTTTGACACGTTTGGGTTCAAGTTCAAGGAAATGGATGCCGACACAGCCAGGCAGCTGGGCTATCCGTCCGAGATCAAAGGCCTGATCGTCATGGAAATCAAGCCGGATTCACCGGCGCAAAACTCAGGGGTCCGGACCGGCGATCTGCTCATGGAGCTCAACCGTCAGCGGATCACCGACCTCAAGACCTATCACGAGGTGCTTTCCCGCATCGAAAAAGGCCGGACCGCCCAGCTGCTGTTCCGGCGGGGCAACAGCCATGTGTATGTGGTCCGGTTTGAAAAGTAACGGGCTTATCCCTGACTGAAACAAAAAAACCCTTCCTTGCAGACCATATTGCAGGAAGGGTTTTTCAGCTTTTACGGCAATGGTATCATCGGTCATGGATGGTACTCAAGTTGTACCAGGAATTTGTACCAAATGACAAAAAAAGGGCATCAGAAGTGTAACAAATTGAAATCATGGAAGAAAACTTGACTTGGTGGAGCTGAGGGGGATCGAACCCCTGACCTTACGGCTGCCAGCCGTACGCTCTCCCAGCTGAGCTACAGCCCCACATCGGAAAGATGCTGTTTTATAAACGAGACATGGACCGGTGTCAACAAAAAAAATAATATTTTTCAACCGGGGGTGGGAAGGATTTTAATTAAACATTGACATCGGGTTTTGTGAACCGATATTATACCTATTTTATTGATTTTTATTATCTTGTGTACGAAGGAGACGGAATGCTGCGTTATCTGCGGGAGAATTCAGGCAACTGGATCATCAAGATTTTTCTGGGTATCATTGTGGTGGTGTTTGTGTTTTTAGGGGTGGGGTCCATGAATTCCAGCCGGAATAATTCCGTGGCATCGGTAAATGACATCCCCATCACGGTGGATGAGTTTGAATATGCCTACCGGAACCTGGTGGAACAGATGCGGCGCCGTTTTCAGGACAATCTGACCGATGACCTGTTAAAGGCATTGAACCTCAAACAGCAGGCCCTAAATTCCCTGATTGAAGACAAACTCATGCTCGCCCAGGCCGATGCGTTCGAAATTGCGGTGACCGATCTGGAACTGCAGGAATCGATTCTGGCCATAGAGGCCTTCCAGCGGGACGGGCAGTTCGATATGGAACAGTACCGGCAGATGCTGGGGCTCAATTCCCTGACGCCGGAGATGTTCGAACAGCTTCAGCGGGAACAGTTAAAGAAACAAAAGCTTCAGGACATGGTGTTGAGCACGGTGTCTGTCTCGGATCTGGAAGCGGACAGTTTTTATGCCTTTTACAACACCGCCGTGAAAGTGGATTACATCAAAGTGGATCCTGCGGACGTTTCCGGGGTTACGGTGACACCGGACCAGATTCAGGCCCATTACGAAAAAAACAAGGACCGGTATCAATCCGAACCCAAACGAAGGGCCGCCTTTATCCGCTATTCTCCCAAAGATTTCCAGGGTCAGGTGAACATCACCCCGGATCAGGTGGCCGCCTATTATGAGGCGAATCCTGAAGAATTTGAAACACCCGAGCAGGTGGAAGCCAGCCACATTCTGATACAAGTGGATGACACCGCTGACGAGGCTGCCGTGGAAACCGCCCGCAAAAAAGCCCTGGCCGTGTATCAGCGGGCTGTGAAAGGGGAGGATTTTGCGGAACTGGCAAAAGAAACTTCCCAGGGACCTTCGGCGGAAGACGGGGGTTACCTGGGCAAATTCGACAGAAACAGCATGATTCAGCCGTTTTCAGATGTGGCGTTCGCATTGACGCCCGGCCAGATTTCCGAACCGGTGAGAACCCAATTCGGGTGGCATGTGATCAAGGTGACAAACCGGTTTGACGAACAGGTCAAACCTTTGGACCAGGCGGCCGAAGAGATCAAAACCCGGCTCAAACAGGAAGAAATGCAGCAACTGGCTTATTACAAAGCGGAAGACGCCTTTGATGCGGTCATTGACGGGGACACCCTGGAACAGGTGGCCCTGACGACGGAAAAAAATATTGAAAACACGGATGCCTTCGATCAAAACGGGACCGGTCTGGATCTGGACCCTGCGTTTGAATTCGCTCAGGCCGCGTTTGATCTCCAGCCCCGGCAGATCAGTGATATCCGGCAGATCGGAAATGATTATTTTCTGATCGAGGTAACCGAAACCATCGATCCGGTCCAGCTTCCTCTGGAAGCGGTTGCGGATCAGATCTCCGGGGAACTGGAAGAAGAATTCCGCCTGGCCGAAGCAAAAACCCGTGCCCAAAACCTGCTGGAAGCGGTGAAAACCGCGGGGGATATCGATCAGACCGCCCTGGAAAACGGCCTGACCGTGTCCACGTCAGACTGGTTTACAAGGAACGAAACCGTCCAGGATATCGGGCGCTCTGACGCGCTCATCCGTGCCGCGTTCTCACTCACGCCGGAACAACCGGTCCATCCCGAGGTGTTGCAGACCAATCAGGGATTTTTCATCATCGCCTATCATGACAGGCAGCCCCCGGAACCGGATGAAATCCAGGAAAATCTGACGGAAATCAAGACACAGCTGCTCCAGACAAAACAAGGACAGTATTTTCAGGCATGGATCGATGAACTCAAGGAAAAAAGCCAAATTGACGTCACCCCCGGATTTTTCAATGAATAACGGTCAAACACAAAACAGATATATTCTGGTGATCAGACAACTGGTCCGAACCGGCTGCCTGGTCTTCGCGTTTCTGATCGCAGCGGGATTGTTGTTCAATCCGGCCGGATATGCGCTGCCGGTTTCCGTGAATCAGGTGCTCAAGGACCCGGCCGTGGTTCACGGCACCCTGCCCAACGGATTTCAATATGTGCTCATGGAAAACACCACGCCAAAGGACCGGGTCAGCATCTATCTGAACATATTTGCCGGTTCGGCCCATGAAACCGATGAAGAGCGGGGACTTGCCCATTTTCTGGAGCACATGATGTTCAACGGCACCGAGCATTTCTCACCGGGCGAACTGGTCACCTATTTTCAATCCATCGGCATGGATTTCGGTGCGGACGTGAATGCAAGCACCTCTTTTTTTCATACGGTTTATGACCTGGTGCTGCCCAAAGGGGACCGGCCGCATATCGATGATGCCCTGCAAGTGCTTACGGATTATGCCCGGGGCGCCCTGCTTCTTAAAGAGGAGATCGACCGGGAACGCGGCATCATTCTGGCGGAAAAACAGGAGCGGGACTCGGTGTCCTATCGAACCTTCAAGGCGGCATTTGCGTTTGAACTGCCGGGATCCATCCTGGCGCAGCGCATGCCCATCGGAACGACACCGGTGATCGAGGCCGCGGATCAGAGGCTGCTCACACAGTTTTATGACCGGTGGTACCGGCCCGACAACATGGTGCTGATCATGGCCGGGGATATGGACATTGACGCTGTCGAACAAATGATCACCGACCGGTTCCAGTCCCTGGAACCCCGGCTGTCCGAAAGTTTGTACGCCCCCAAAGGCATTTCCTGGGAACCGCATAAAGGGATCAAACCGTTCTATTATCATGAGCCCGAGGCCGGGAACACCCGGATCACCATTGAACAGATCGAATACACGGATTTTTTATATGAGACAGAGGACACTCTCAAACAGAACGTGACCCGGACCCTGGCAGACACCATGCTGCAGAACCGGTTTTCACGGATGATTCAGGAAGGGCGGGTGGATTTCTCTTCTGCCTCGGCATATTCCGGCCGGTTTCTCAATTATGTGTCTTCCGCGGCCGTCACTGCGAACTGTGATGCCGGCAACTGGGAAACCAGCCTGGCCCAGCTCGAAAAACTGCTGCGCCAGGCACTGGAAACCGGATTTACCAAAAAAGAACTGGACCGGGTCAAAGCGGATTTTTTAAGCCGCCTTGAATCAGAGGTCCGGCAGGCCGACACCCGTCAGACATCAGATCTGGCCCGGTCACTGCGTAATGCCGTTCAGGATAAAAAATGGTTTCTGTCCCCGATCCAGGCCCGGGACCTGCTCACCCCGCATGTGCAGGATCTGACCCTTGATGCGGTGAATGAGGCATTCCAGGCCACCTGGGATGCGGATCACCGTCTGGTGATGGTCACCGGAAACGCCGATATTCCAGCTGCCTCCCGGTCTGCGCAAGACGTCATCCTGACGGTGTTTCAGGACAGCGCCCGGCAGACCGCCGACCTGTTTGAAACCTCAAAAGCGAAGGCGTTTCCCTATCTTCCGGTGCCGGACGCCCCGGCCGTCATAGACCGTCAGCAAAAAGATGTAAAAAATCTGGGAATCACGCAAATCGATTTTGACAATCAGATCCGGTTGAACCTCAAACAGACCGATTTTCAGGAGGGCCGGTTTCTGTTCAAGGTGGCGTTCGGACATGGCAGATCCTGTGAGCCTGAAGACAAACCCGGAATCGCTTTTATCAGCGAACAGGTCCTGCACCTCAGCGGACTGGGACGCATGACCCTGGATCAGTTGAACGCAGCCCTGGCCGGCAGGGATATCAGCATGGAATTTTCCGTGGAAGACATCTGTTTTTCCCTGAGCGGATCAGCCGACCCCGGAGAAACCGAACGGGTATTTCAGCTGATTCAGGCATTTCTCATGGACCCGGGATTTCGACCCGAAAGCCTGGAGCTTGCCAAAAACCGGTACCGGCAGATGTACGAATCACTCAAACAGACTCCTGACGGTATCATGCGTATCCATGGAGAACGGTTTCTGGCCAAAGGAGACGCCTGGTTCGGCATGGCCCATCCGGATGAGGTGGACCGGTTGACCCTGGCCGACATTCAGACCTGGCTCACCCCGTACTTCAACCCGGGGGGATTTGAAGTGTCTGTGGTGGGGGATTTTGACCCACAAGCGGTCATTTCTCATGCCCGCACCCTGCTGGGCGGGTTCAGCACTCCCGAAAAAGCGCTTCTTTGTCCGGATGATCTGGATCCGGTTCACTTTCCTGAAGGCAAACACCTGCTGCTGACCCTGGATACCAAGATCGACAAGGGGATGGTCCGGATCGCGTTTTTGACCGATGATTACTGGGATGTGGATTTGTCCAGGGGGTTGTCCATGCTGTCCCGGGTCATGTCCGAACATCTGAGAATAACCATCCGGGAAAAGCTGGGGGCCGCCTATGGGCCTTATGTGTACAACCACCCGTCCAGGATTCATGACGGATATGGGGTTCTGCAGATGGTGGTCCCTGTTTCCCGGGAAACCGTGGACGAGGTGACGCGCACCCTGCATGAAATCATTGCCGAAGTGCTTGAAACCGGTGTGTCGGAACAGGAGACCGAGCTGGCCCTGGCCCCGGTGCTCAAACAGCTCGACGTGCTGCGGCAGACCAATGCCTACTGGCTGAATTCCGTGATGGCGGGATCGAAAAGCCATCCGCAAAAGCTGGACTGGGCCAATTCGATTTTGTCCGGGTACAGGGAAATGACCCACAAAGACATGACCGCGCTGGCCCGAACATATCTGAATCCGGCAAAATCCGCTGAAATCCGGATTCTGCCGGCCCGGTGACACCCGGTATTCATTCAGAACGTCAGGGGGCCGTACCCGTCATTTTCCGGGTCCGGCCCTTTTGATACCTGTTCCCAGGCAGACTGGACAGCCTCATATCCAAAACCCCGGTAGCGCAGAAAATTGACCGCTTTTTTCCGCCGGGTCGCCTGATCCAGGTGATGCCATTGCCGGATTTTTTTTTCCAGGGCCAGACAGGCCATTTGCACATCATCATAATCGTTGAGCAGATCGCTGATAATCCGGGTACTGATGCCTTTTTGTTTCAGTTCATGGGTCAGCGCGAATCTGGATTTGGGGGTGTGTCTTTTCCGGTTGTCAATAAAAATCCGGGCAAATACCTCATCATCGAGATACTTGTACCGGTTCAACCGGTCGATGATCCGGTTGATCACTGCCTTGTCCGGTTTTTTTTTCGCCAGATACTGTGTCATTTCCCTGACGCTGCGGGGACGGACAGCCAGATACCGCAGGGCCGCCTGAAACAGCCTTTCCTCTTCCGGATCCGGGGTGTCAGCAAACAGGGGCATAAGAAATTGGTTGCCAGGCCAGGGTGAGCTCGGCCAGTTTTTCATGGCTGGATTCATTGAAAATACCGTGACAGGTCGTCACCGGTTTCGTGTCATCCGAGACAGTCGTTTTCACGGTCACGGTACCCGGGTAAAAGGTTTCTTTTAAAAAACCCACCACCAGGGTGACCGGAACATGATCGAACAGCCAGGGCATGGGCAGAGACTCCAACGCCCAGGTGACATAGATGGTGTGGTTCACATGCTGGTTCAGGTCCAGATCATGGATTCGAATATGCAGCCGTTTTTCGTGATGCTCTCCGGTCAGGTTCGGGGCAATGGGCCATAAGTCCGGTGGGACCCCGGCCGGCACCATCAGTTCCAAAGGCATATGAACAGACAGCCTCACCGGCCGGGTGTTTTCAGACCGGACCATGACCCAGACCGACAATGCCTGGATGTGCAGAACACCATCCGGGGAGACGATCTCAAACCGGCGGATTTCATACAGATTTTTCCAGGGAAACCGCCAGGTTCTCAATTCGTAGGGCCCCGGCCACACAAGCGGCTGGTTCACACGGATCTGGTACCGGGAGATAACCCATTTCAACTGTTTTTTTGCCAGATCAAACCCGCTGACCCCCATCTGATGGGCATGAATGCCGGCCGCATCCTGAAAAAGAGACAGCAGCCGGTCCATGCGGACATGGCGGTTGGCCCCCATCACCGAATAGGGCAGAAGCAGCTGCTGGGAAAATACGGGATCCTGTGCCATATCAGGGAACCTTTTCAAGCAGTCGGGCAGGTGATTTGAGCAGCGAGGAAAACCTGTTGATCAATCCCTCACCCACGGCCGAAGGATGCAGCGGCGTGACCACCGGATCATCGATGGGGCCGGTGGCCCTGGCGGGAAACGAGACCAGACGGCCCTCTAAGATGGTATTGACCACGGGGATGAATTGAACAATGGTGTCAATGGTTTTGAACGGCGCCACCAGGCAGGTCAAATCCAGACGGTTTTCAAACGGGTGTATCTCACCGGTAAAGAAAAGCGCCATGTTTTCCGCATCGATCACGGCTTTTTCCAGGTGAATGACCCCGTTTTCCACGCGGGCTTGCACCTGTATGTTGTGATACCGGAACCCTTCCTGCCGGATGTCCGGGAGCTTGAGAATGTTGAGCACCGACAGGAGCCGGGACAGCAGGGTCATCTTTTGAATCCGGCCGTTTTCAGACGCAAAAGAAAGGTCTCCGGCCAGATCCGTGTGAACGGTTTTTAAGGATCCGGTCCCGGACAAATCGCCATTCAGAGAATATGCCCCCGCCATCAGATCTTTTTTGGGGTAAACACACGACAGCAGGGAAGCGATATTCTCCCGGTTCAACGCGGACATCGTCAACTCAGTCACCGCCTGCCTGTCAGAAGAGGTCAAATCCATGACCATGCGGCCGGAAAGGTCAACCCCGCAAAAATCCGCTGACTGCAGCACAATGTCGGGGTGATCCGGATCCCATGAGACCTCGACATCGATATCGGAAAACGCAACCCCTTTATATGACAGCCGGTCGATGAGAACGTGCAGACGTTCCCAGGGAAGCCGGGGAGGATCACTGAAAAAGGATGGGCCGTCCCCCACCGGGAACAGGGTATCCAGCTGTATCAGGGGGATGTGAACGCGCAGGTCGCCGGCATCTTTGGAAACGATTTCCACAGGCTCCCCCCGGGTCAGAGATGTCAGGCTATCAAAAAACAAAGACTCTTTGTCCAGAAACGTTTCCAGGGTCCTTGTATCCAGCCGGCCGTCAAACCGGAGCCGGGCGGTTTCCGGCGGACCATCGAACCGGATCACGGCGTCGGTCAATGGTTTGTGTTCAAGGTGAATGACCTCCGGCTTCAGGTCTTTTGGCCCGTTTCCGGCCAGATGAACGGACAGCCGGACATTGGGCGCCAGCAGAACCTGCCCGGCCACGGACATCCGGCCGTCTCTCAAATTCATTTCACCGGCTTCCACGGAAACGGGCAGGGCGATGCCGGACGTATATGCCAAAGGCATTTGGCCGGACAACCAGTCCAGATCACTGACCCGGGCCGTCAGATCAGACAGGTTGATCCGGGTTTCAGACACATGGAACACGCCTGCCAATTCGAGAATCTCATGGGTTTTCGGGGTGAATCCGATCCGTATATCCCGTCCCGTCCCGGCGATGTCAAATTCACCCTGTGTCCACTCAAACACGGGGCCGTTGTATTGAAACGAGTCGATCTGCAGTTGCCCGGCCATCTGTTTTACAGGTTCCACGCCGGTGTTGAACGGTTCCCAGGCATACAGTGTCGGCCAGACTTCCTGAATATCGATCTCCATACCTTTTACGTCCAGATCCAGATGGGGTGTTTGAGCAATCGATACCCGGGCGGTGGCACCGGTCACCCGGCTTTTTCCGATGGTTCCGGACAGATCAATGATCCGGACCTCGTTGTTTTCATAGGCAACCGCTCCCCTGGAAACAGACAGGGGAAAGGGAATCCGGTCATAAAATCCAGTGGCTGAAAACGGTTGTGTGGTGACGGAAACCCGCAGACCCGGTTGATCTTTTTCAACGGCCAGAGTCAATCGGGCCGGGGCACGGCCCTTCAGGTCGGTCACCCGTGCCATCTCTTCGGCCAGTGGCGTATCGGGCAACAGCCGGATCAGCACGGCCGGCAGTTCCGCCAGGTTCACATCCAGATCAAATTCACCGGTAAACGGCGCATGAGAGCCATTCAGCAGCCCGATGGACAGCGTGCCGTGGTGCATTTTTGATTGCTCGATACTGCCGGTATCGGCCTCAATGGTCAGTATGCCCTCAGATACCCCGGCAGTGCCGTTGACCTCCCTGGCCAGCAGCGGGGTGTTGGGTATTTTTACGGTTGAGTTGTGGGCGGCTCCTTCCAGGACCAGGTTTACGGGATCGAACAGCGAGTGCCAGGAAGCTGCGTGAAACCCCACCGACACATCCGTGGCCGTGCCACCTCTCAAGATGTCGAACAGCTTAGGCACCACCTGTTTGTCCGATGCCATGGCCAGAGCGGCATCCCGGGCCTTGGCAATGTCAATCTCACGGCCCTGGAACGTCAGTGCTGTTTTTCCCAAAGACCGGTTGTTGGTAAAAGCCATGGAAATCTGTGCCGGGGGATATTTCAGTTGTGTGGGATCCAGATGAAACGACACCTGATCCGGTTGATAGGCGAAGTGCATCTGTGTTTCCCCGCCGGACACCGGGGTGTCGCCCAGCCGCTGCGAGATGATTTCAAACCGGTTCAACCCGAGTTTTCCGGTGATACCGGTTTCCGGGTTCAGCCGGACATGCAGCCGGGCATGATCCGATGTCAATCGATCCACCCGGAAATCCGGTGCGGAAAAAAACCGGGACAGCCACTCTTTTGTCACATGAAGGTCTTCAATCTGCGTGTCAAACTGGAGAACCTGGTCGGTTTTCGAAATCCACAGGTTGCCGGTGAGTTTGGAAAACTGGGGGGTTGCCGAATTTTCCAGAATGATCTGCACCTGGTTTTCGCTGTCCGGCAGCAGTGCGAACATCCGGGCTATCTGCTCTTTTGGGAATTCAAACGCCAAAGGTTCATGAAACGTCACCCCTGTGCCATCTTTACCCGGAGCCGTTCGGATATGAAGATCTTTTAAAAAAACCCGGGAGACCCCGATTTTTTTTTTCAAAAGAGCCGGCAGGTCCAGGTCCAGAAGAACCGTATCAACCGCCAGATCGATATCCTGGGTCAGGGGCAGCATCAGCTGCGCCACCTGAACCCCGGGGTGGGGGGTCAGCAGAAACGTCAACTGGGCCGGATCGATCCGGGCCCCGGTCTGTGTTTCAATCAGGCGGACGATCCGGGACTTGACCGGGCCGGAATTGAGGATCGGTTCCAGGAAAACAAAGCCGATAAGCCCTGCGGCGATCAGCACGGCAGGGGCATATAACAGCAGTCGTTTCACTGCCATGCATACCCTTGCTGTTTTGTCAGCAGGATCATGTCAGCCATAATCCTTTGGGCCTGTTCCAAAAGAATCTCTTTGTAGCGGTTGAGAAAAGGGGCTGTATCTTCCAGAGATTCAACAGGCGGTTCTCCCTGGGTTGTCAGGTATTCATTTTCAATGTCGATCTCCGTCTGCTGGCGCTGATGCCGCTCTTTTTGCCGGATGTCGATGTCCAGGGGCAGACGGTGGCGGGTTTCCAGCTGGGATGTCAATGCCAGACGCTTTTCCAGGTAGACCATACCGGGATCTTGGCGGCGCCGTTCCTGAAATTGACGGGTAAGGGTTTCATACAAAGGGGTCAGGGACTGGTATGCCTGGAAAGGAGCGCCCGGAATCGTGTCCCATGGCAGGGCCCCGTCCAGAGAACTTTCGCCGGTGTCTTCGGGTTTATAGATTTTGGGAAACAGGATATGGGGAATAACCCCCCGGTGCTGGGTGCTTTTACCGGAAACCCGGTAAAATTTGGCCGAAGTGAGCTTGAGTTTTCCATCGCCCAACGGTTTGAGTTCCTGAACCGTGCCTTTGCCGAAACTCCGGGTTCCCACGATGATCCCCCGCTGATAGTCTTTAATGGCACCGGCGAAAATTTCCGAGGCCGACGCGCTCATCCGGTTGATCAGCACGAGCAGCGGTCCGCTGTACTGGATGTCCGGGTCTTCGTCATACAGCCGGGTCATCTGCTGTTTGGTGCGGATCTGCACCGTCGGCCCGGATGTGAGAAAAAGGCCGGTCAGATCACTGGCTTCCTTGAGAGATCCCCCGCCGTTGTCCCGCAGATCGATGATCAGACCGTCGATGTTTTCTTCGGCCAGTTCAAACAGCAGTTTTTTCACATCAGATGTGGTGCTTTTGAACTGGGGGTCTCCCCGGTGATACGCCTCGAAATCAATATAGAAATTAGGGATTTCAATGATGCCGATTTTATGGCTGTTCGCGCCGGATACCACGGTTTTCACCTGTTTTTTGGCCGATTGCTCCTCCAGTTTCACGGTGTCCCGCTTGATTTGCACCACCGTGGTGGAATCACTTTTTTTAGCGGGAATGATTTTAAGCCGGACATAGGTGTTTTTCGGGCCCCGGATCAGTTTCACCACTTCATCGATCCGCAGGCCGATGGTGTCTTTGATTTCACCGGTTTCTCCCTGGCCCACCCCGATGATTCTGTCTCCGGGCATCAGAAGGCTGGATTTGTCCGCCGGCCCTTTGGGAACCAGGCTGACCACTTTGGTGTATTCATATTCCGTCTGGAGAACCGCTCCGATGCCTTCCAGGGAAAGCCGCATATGGATGTCGAAATCTTCAGACACCCGGGGCGGGAAATACTGGGTATGGGGATCGAAACTTTCGGTCACGCAGTTCATGAACAACTGAAATACATCATCCGTGGTGGTCTGGGAAAGCCGGGTTTGCCGGGTTGTATAGATTTTTTCAAGCGTTTCCATCACATCGGTCTGGCCGTTGTCATCCAGTTTCAGCGTTATCATGTGATGGATCAGTTCTTTTTCCCATAACCGGCCCAAATCGTCCAGACCGGTCTGCCAGGATCGCTGTGCATTGTCGACCTCCAGAAAATCAGACGAATTGAGCGGCAACGGGGATTTTCGGGTTTCCAGCAGATTCAGGATATACGTGAGCCGCTCGGCGGCCCGGCCATGATACAGATTGTAAATTTCATAAGCGGTTTTGAGGTTCCCGCGCTTCAGGTCCGTGTCAAACCGGTGCCGGTATCGTTCAAGCATGTCCAGATCGTTTTGGATGAACAGGTGCCGGGACGGATCCAGATATTTGATATATCGATCAAAAATCTGTTCAGACAGGGGATCATCCAGTTTTTTTCCCAGATAATGATAATGCTCCAGGGTGGAAACAATCCGGATACACTGAATGGCATGCTGTCTTTCAGGGGAGAACCGGGGCCGGTCGGCAGACACCGGTTCCCATGTCAGCGACATGACCAGAACAACCGCGGTCAACAGGATCTTCAAGCCGGAGCCGAATGGGTCAGATATACGTCGGGTCACTGTTTTTTTCCTCATCATCAATAATGTCATACGGGGTTTCAACACTGATCTTTCCGATTTTCCCGGACCTGAAATCCTGAATCAGAACCGTGGCGGCCTTGTGAAAATCAATGCGCCCCTTTGCTTTCAGGCATCCTCTGGCCCTGCCGATCTGTTCCAGCAGATCATGTTCATTGTCCGGCAAAGCATCCAGAAACCGATATCGGGCCGCAAGTTGTTTTGGATAGCGGCTTAACAGCAGCCCGGCGGCAAACCAGGCAATGTCCTGATAATCCAAGGCCGTATCGGAAATGGCGCCGGTGATGGCCAGGGCATAGGCCCTGCGTGGAGGTTCGATTACCGGCCAGAGAATACCGGGGGTATCATAAATATCGATATTGTTGGGCAGACTGGTCCGCTGCTGATGCCTTGTGACAGCCGGGATGTTGCCGGTTTTGGCGACTTTTTTCCCGGCCAGGGTATTGAGCAGTGTGGATTTTCCGGTATTGGGGATACCGGCCACCAGCACTTTTTTTTTTCTGGCCCGGTTATGCGGTACCTGCTGTACAGCCTGCTCCAGTGCCCTCATGGCCAAAGACCGGTCTGCGGCATTGATGGCAAGGGCACAACCGTGGCCCTGATCTTTGAAATAGGTCAGCCACTGGCCGGTGACGTCGGGATCTGCCAGATCCATCTTGTTGAGAACCTTCACCCGCGGGGTGTTGCGGGTGAATTGGTCCATCCAGGGATTTTCACTGGCCCGGGGAACCCGCGCATCCAGTATCTCCAGAATCACATCCGATCTGGCTGCCGACTGCTGCAACCATTTTTTTGTTTCCAGCATATGGCCGGGAAACCATTGAATGGTCATGAAAAAAAATGTCCTTTTGTCACCCAGCAGATCCTGCCGTCAATTGCGTTCTCAAAATACCCGCCAGGATTGGATTGGCGGCGACAATACCATTTTCCGGGAACCCGGGGCCGCCGGTAAAGTCGGTGACCTCCCCCCCGGCTTCGGTCACCATCAGCACACCGGCAGCCACATCATACACATTCAGGTTCAGCTCCCAGAATCCGTCCACTTTGCCGGCCGCCACATAGCACAGATCAATGGCCGCGGACCCGCAGCGCCGGATATCCCGCAGCTGTGGAACGATCCGGTTGAAATGGATCAGGTTGTTGGGTTCCATGCCCGAACGAAGGCATGCAAATCCGGTGGCCATGACCGAATCGGTCAACGAGGTGGTGCCCGATACCTGGATGGGGCGATCGTTCAACCAGGCGCCTTCATTGATGCGTGCATGAAACAACTGGCCCAGTGCCGGGGCATACACGGCACCGGCGATGATCTGTTCGTGTTTTTTCAGGGCAATGCTCACCGCATAATACGGCTGCCCATGAAAAAACGAGGTGGTGCCGTCGATGGGATCGATAATCCAGCAATACTCACTGTCGGCGTTTTTTTTCCCGGTTTCTTCTCCCCAGATACCATGATCGGGAAACCGGTCTTGAATCCGTTCCACAATAAAAGTTTCCACCCGTTTGTCCGTGGCCGTGACCAGGTCTTTTCTGGCCTTGAACTCGAGATCTTCAAGGGTGATCCCTCCCTGCTCGGCCAGGCAGATGTCGCCCGCACTGACAATCATGTTTTTTAAAAAATGTTGCATGAATCTTCCGTTATCGTCATTTTGGTTTTTTGTGTAGAATATGGCATATCAGAAATGAGTTGAAAAGGCAACTTCCCCGCAAAGGGGTGATGCGGTAAGAATTGACTTTTCACATCCGGTCTGCCATGATGCGCCAAAGATTAACCGCTTGTGGCTGTGAGGTGACGAATGCGATATCTGTCTGTCGTCTGTCTGATCGGTATGGTTGTGTTAACTGGATCCATGGCCGGGACTTCATTTTCCAGCGAGGTCCGGGAGCAGGGGACGGACCTGGAACCGATTCCCTCTCTGATCCAGAGTATCCGGTTCCCGGCACATCTTGAATTCTGCGACATCCGGGTGCCTCTGGAGGACCCCATGGTAAGAGCGGACCTGGAAAAAGAGATGCTGCTGATTCTGTGGAACCGGCCCCAGGTGATTTTGTGGATGAAACGGGCGGCCCAGCTGTTTCCGCATGTTGAACAGATCCTGGCCGAAGAACAGATGCCCGATGACTTAAAGTATGTACCGGTCATTGAAAGCGCGCTCATGCCCCATGCCAGATCGTTTGCCAATGCCGTGGGATACTGGCAGTTCCTCGAGGCCACCGCCCGGCGGTATGGATTGCGGATCGACAATGACGTGGATGAGCGCCGCAATATTTTCAAATCCACCCGGGCGGCGTGCCGGTATCTAAAAAAACTGACGACTGAATTCGGATCCATTTCCCTGGCCCTGGCCGCCTATAATATGGGAGAACATGGCCTGGCTGTGGAAATCGATGCCCAGCAGACCCACAATTACTTTGATCTGTACCTGCCGCTTGAAACCCAGCGATATCTGCATAAGATCATTGCAGCCAAACTGATCCTGGAACAACCTGAAAAATATGGATTTTACCTGAATCCCGAAGACCTGTACCCGGCATTGAACACGGCCACCCTGGATATCTCGCTGGAAAAAGAGGTGCCGATACTGATCCTGGCTAAGGCCGCGGATATCTCGTTCAAAACCTTCAAAATCCAGAACCCGGATATCCGGGGATATTATCTGTCACCCGGAGAGGTCAGCATTCAGGTGCCGGCAGACAAGAGACCGGGTTTCCATGACCGGTTTTCAGCCCTTTACACCGACTGGCAGAAAAACTCACCTCTCCGGATTCATGTGGTCAAAGCCGGGGAAAGCCTCATCAGTATCGCCGGCGCCTATCAGATGTCTCTGGCGGAGCTGCTGCGGTTAAACGACATATCATACAAAAAAGTGATCCACCCGGGGGACCGGTTAAAAGTCAGATAACCACCGCAACGGTTACTGTGTCAGGGTCTCTTCAGAAATGGAATCCGGAATAGGAAGCGGAGGGGTTTTGATCTGTTTTTCCAGGTTGTTCAGAGACTGATCCATCTCTGTTTCAAGGGCCATCAGCCGCCGGGTGATCTCTGTTCGGCTCATGAGCTGATTTTCCAGTTCTCCGACCTGTTTTTTCAGCAGGGCCAGTGCGTTCTGAAGCGGTTGCAGATCGACCTGGTTTTCCTGCATTTGTGCCTGAAGCGATACCAGCGTCTGTTTGAGTGCCTGAAAAGATGCCGTTTCCTGTTTCAACGCCTGGATTTGGTTTTCAAACCGCTCCCGGTTCTGTGCCAGCGCTGAAAGCAGTGTTGAATTGATTCGTTCCATTTCCGCCAGATTGACCTGATGTTGATCGGCATTGTTCTGTATCCGGCGGTCCTGGCGCACCAGCTGATCTTCGAGTCTGGCGACCCCTTGTTCCAGGGTTTTGACATCTGCTTTGGTCACAGACAGTTTTCCCACCTGCTGTTCAAGTGCCCCGGTTTTTTTTTCCAGCGGCGGCAGTTTTTCATCCAGATCAAACTGGTTTTTGGCGATGCGCAGGTCCAGGGCATTGAGTTTTTGTTCCATCTGACGGGTCAGATGATCCACCTGAGTGTTTTTCGCCGTATCCACACCTGTCATCTGATCTTTCATATCCAGGTAAATGAAAAACAGAACCACACCCATGAGAAGCGGTATAAGAAGGGTAATAATGGTCACCCGGGCGGACAGCCTGTCTATTTTCAGGGCATTGCGGTCTTTCCGGTAAAAGGATGAGGGGGTTGAATTGTCCGGATCCTTCCCGGAAAGATCCGGGGCATCGGTCCGAAATTCCTTCAGGCTCATAAGATACGTTGCTCCCTGTATTTCTGTGTTCCTGAATCACCGGGAATCTGGTCACGGGTTATTCCCATTCAATGGTGCCCGGCGGTTTGGACGTGATATCATACACCACACGGTTGATGTCTTCCACTTCATTGATCATCCGGTTGGAGATTTTCCCCAGCAGATCATGGGGCAGTTTTGCCCAGTCCGCGGTCATGGCGTCGTTGCTGGTGACCGCCCGGATCGCCACGCAATAGCCGAACGTGCGTTTATCTCCCATGACCCCGACGCTTTTGACCGGCAAAAGGACGGCAAAGGACTGCCACAGTTTCCGGTAAAGGCCGGCCTTGCGGATTTCTTCGAGCAGAATCACATCGCTCTGCCTTAAAATATCCAGTCGTTTCTCCGTAATCTCTCCCATGATACGGATCGCCAGTCCGGGGCCGGGAAAGGGCTGACGCCAGACCAGTTCTTCACTAAGCCCTAAAGTCAGGCCCAGTTTTCTGACCTCGTCCTTGAACAGCAGCTGCAGCGGTTCAATGAGTTTGAGTTTCATTTTTTCCGGCAGTCCCCCCACATTGTGATGGGATTTGATGATGGAGGTGGGGCCGCCGAAAGCGGATTTGGATTCAATGATATCCGGATACAGGGTCCCTTGCCCCAGAAATGCGGCCCCGGGGATTTTTTGGGCCTCCTGATCAAACACCCTGATAAATTCACGTCCGATGATTTTGCGTTTCATCTCCGGATCCGTGACCCCTTTGAGGGCGGTCAGAAAGGTCTGGCCGGCATCCACAAACCGGATGTTCATGTCCAGGTTTTTGCCAAGACGTTCTTCCAGCTGGGTTTTTTCATTGTGGCGCAACAGGCCGTTGTCCACAAAAATGCAGTGCAGGCTCTTGCCGATGGCCTTGTGGATCAGGGTGGCGGCCACGGATGAATCCACGCCGCCGGAAAGCCCCATGATCACTTTCCGGTCTTTGACCGCTTCTTTGATCTGCTCGATGGCCCCGTCTGAAAAAGAAGCCATGGTCCAGTTTTTTTCACACTGGCACACATCAAATAGAAAATGTTTGATCATCAATGTGCCATTGATGGAATGCTCGACTTCCGGATGAAACTGGAGCCCGTAGAACCGCTTGTCATGATTGGCCACCGCGGCGATGGGGGTGTTTTCCGTGGCAGCGGTCACTTCAAACCCGTCAGGCAGGGTCCCTGCGGAATCCCCGTGGCTCATCCAGCACTGGAATTCAGAAGGCATGTCTTTGAACAAAACAGCGTTTGCCTTGATCTGCAGACGGGCAAACCCGTATTCTCTTTTCCGGGTCCGCTGAATTTCTCCGCCCAGCGTATGAATCATGTAGTGCATGCCATAGCAGATGCCCAGTACCGGCAGACCCAGATCAAACAGAGTTTTATCGATGGCCGGGCTGTCCGGTTCATAAATACTGGCCGGTCCGCCTGAAAGGATGATGCCTTTGGGATTGAGCGCCCTGATTCGGTCGATGGAAATATCGGCCGGCTCCACCTGGCAGTACACGTTATGTTCCCGGACCCGTCTGGCAATCAGTTGATTGAACTGAGACCCGAAATCGATGACAACTATCATGGTCTGAATTCCCTTGTGGATGAAATTTTTCTAAATCACCATATTTCCTATAAATGGCCTTAAAATGCAAGGTGTTTTTATCTGGATCTTGCCATAAGATCGTTAATGTGGTTTATTAGCCCATTCATGATTATCAGATAACAACCAGTAAAAAAGCTGACAGGAGACACGTGCATGTATTTAGCATCTGATTTGAAAAAGGGATTGAAATTTGAAATCGACGGGGAACCCTATATGATCGTCGACTTTGAATTTAAAAAACCGGGGAAAGGCCAGTCCCTGTATAAATGCAAACTCAAGAACATGATCACCGGCGCCCAGTTCGAAAGAACCTACCGGTCCGGCGACAAGTTTGACAAAGCGGATCTGGAAGAGCAGGAAATGGAATACCTGTATGCGGACAAGACTGAGTATTGCTTCATGAACACCAGCAACTATGAGCAGATTTTTCTAACCAAAGATCAGCTCGAGGATGTCATCGATTTGCTCAAGGAAAATACAAAGTGCACGGTGCTGCTGCACAACCAGAAACCCATCGGGGTGACGCTTCCCAATTTCATCAACCTGATGATCACCAAAACCGAACCCTGGGCCAAGGGGGATACCGCCACCGGCAGCACCAAACCGGCCACCCTGGAAACAGGATTTGTGGTGCAGGTGCCGCCGTTTGTGGAAGAAGAGCAGATGGTCAAAATCGATACCCGGACCAAAGCCTATGTGGAACGGGTCAATGACTAAACGGGTTACCGGCTTTCCTTGTACCCGCATCCCGGTGTGATGCACTTGAGAAACCGGCCGTCCCGTTTGGTTTCTTTTTCAACCAGGAATCCGGCGTTGCATTCGGGACAGGGTTTGGGCACAGGTTTGTCCCAGCTGGCAAATTTACAGTCCGGATACGTTGAACATCCATAAAAAAGTTTACCGCGTTTGGATCGTTTTTCAACGACCCGGCCGGAACATCCGGGCTCCGGGCAGTCCATGCCGATATCTTTGCTGTCATTCTCAGACATCATTGATTCGGTGTGGGTACATTCCGGATATCCGGTACAGGCCAGAAACAGCCCGAACCGGCCGTCCTTTTGAACCATGGGTTTGCCGCACTTCGGGCAGTCCTTGACCGGGGTGTCGTCCACCTGTTTTTTATCAATGGCGATCCAGCCTTTTTCATCCCGGGTGTAGTTGCTGGTGAAGGTGCAGTCCGGATAGGCGGAGCACGCCAGAAAATGGCCGTTTTTGCCGATTTTGATATGCAGGGGACTGCCGCAGGACGGACAGGACAGGTCGGTTCTGATGCCCACCCCTTTGACGCTGACCATGTTTTCCCTGGCTTTGTCCAGGGTCCGGCTGAAATCATCATAAAACCGTGACAGCAGTTCCACTTCATCCATGGAACCGGTCTCCACATTGTCCAGGTTGGTCTCCATCTGGGCGGTGAATGACACATCCAGCAGCTCGGGAAAGGATGCCACCAGCAGATCGTTGACGATAAATCCGAGTTCACTGGGATAAAAATAGCGTTTCACCAGTTCCACATATCCCTTGTCCTGAATCACACTGATAATGGAGGCATAGGTGCTGGGCCGGCCGATGCCGTTTTTTTCCAGCTCCTTGACCAGGGACGCTTCGGAAAACCGGGGCGGGGGTTTGGTGAAATGCTGCCTGGGAATGATTTTTTCACAGCCCAGCACCTCATTTTTTGCCACATCAGGAAGGGTCTGAATATCGTTGTCCGATTTTGTTTCCTGGGTATCGTACAACGCCATGTATCCGCTGAATTTCACGGTGGACCCGCTTACGGAGAACAGATAATTGCCGGCCTTGATGAGAATGGCTTTCTGGTCGATCACTGCCTGGGCCATCTGGGAGGCCACAAACCGTTTCCAGATCAGATCGTAGAGCGCAAACTGATCCTGGGTCAAATGCGGCTTGATCTTTTCCGGGGTGTTGAACACAAAAGTGGGGCGGATGGCTTCATGGGCGTCCTGGACCTTGTTCTTGTTCTTGAAATACCTGGGTTTGGACATGGCATATTCCTGACCAAAGGTGCCGGCAATCAAAGACATCGCTTCCTGGGCCGCTTCCGGTGCGATGCGGGTGGAGTCTGTCCGCATATAGGTGATCAACCCTTCGGGCCCGCCGGTACCGATATCGATGCCTTCATACAGCTGCTGGGCCACCACCATGGTTTTTTTGGCGGAAAATCTCAGACGGTTGATGGCATCCTGCTGGAGCTTGCTGGTGATAAAGGGCGGCTGCGGGTTGCGTTTCACCGTCTTGTTCTTGATCTCATCCACTAAGAATTCAGCCTCCTTGAGATCAGCGACAATTTTGTGGGCCTGTTGCTCATTAATGATTTTGGCTTTTTTCCGGCCGATTTTCACCAGGGCCGCATTGAACGGCGGCGGTGCTTTGGCCAGCAAATCCGCGTTGATGGTCCAGTATTCCTCGGGTTCAAAACCGCGGATCTCCCGTTCCCGGTCACAGATGATTTTAACGGCCACGGACTGGACCCGGCCGGCGCTCAATCCCCGCTGGATTTTCTGCCACAGCAAAGGAGAGATCTGGTACCCCACCAGACGGTCCAGCTTCCGCCTGGCCTGCTGGGCATTGTATTTGTTTTCATCCGGGTCCAGCGGTTTTTTCAACGCGTCCTCGATGCCTTTTTTGGTCAATTCATGAATAAGCACCCGGTGAAAGCGCCGGTCTTTTTTTTTGAGGATATCCATGATGTGAAAGGCAATGGCTTCACCTTCCCGGTCCGGGTCCGGAGCCAGATAGATGTCATCACAGTCTTTGGCGATTTTTTTCAATTGAGAGATGACATTGGATTTGTCCTTGATATTGACATATTCAGCTTTGAAATCGTTTTCCACATCGATCCCCAGCTTTTTCACCGGCAGGTCCCGGATATGACCGGAACTGGCCGCCACCTGAAAATGATTTCCCACATATTTTTTCAATGTTTTGATTTTGGTTGGGGATTCGACAATGATAAGCGGTTTGGCCAAAACAACTCCTTTTAAGAAATAGAAAAACAATTGCCGGGATGATGCTGGATCATTCCCGACAATTCAAGTTCCAGCAAAATGGCGGAAACCGCATCACTGGGCATCCGGCTGGCTTCGATGATCTGATCGATATGCTGAGGATACGCATCCAGCAGCTGCAGAATTCTGGTCTTATCCGGGTCCATTCCGACCGGGGGATCATTTTTTTTAAAATCCGTTTCCTGATTTGATGCCCCTGCCGGTTCAACATGAACCAGATGAGACAGTTCCTCCACCACATCCGCTTCGGTTTCCACCAGTTTGGCTCCCTGTTTCAACAACAGATGGGTTCCCCGGCTTTTTTGGGAGGCAATGCTGCCGGGCACGGCAAACACCTCCCGATTGAATTCCGCCGCCAGTCTGGCGGTGATCAGAGAACCGCTTTTTGCAGCGGCTTCCACCACGATGGTTCCGCAGGACAGGCCGGCGATGATCCGGTTTCTCACAGGAAAATTATACGGATACGGATCCGTGTCAAGCTTGAATTCCGAAATGACCGCCCCGCGTTCCTGAATTTTTTCGAATAACCGTCTGTTTTCACGGGGATAAATTTTTTTCAGGCCCGATCCCAGTACGGCAATGGTTTTCCCGGTACTGTCCAAGGCGCCGGCATGGGCCGCCGAGTCAATGCCTCTGGCCATGCCGCTGACAATGCAGAACCCTTTTTCCGCCAGTTTGAACGCCAGCCGTCTGGCCGTGGAGATGCCGTAGCTGGACCCGGCCCGGGACCCCACCATGGCCAGACAAGGGGCATCTTTGTCCCATACGCCCTGATACGTCAGCAGGGGCGGGGGATCGGAAATGGTTTTCAATAACCGGGGATAGGAAGCGTCCTTCAGCGTGATAATGGAAATTCCCAGATCCAGGACACGGGCCAGTTCAATTCTGGCCGCGTGTAAATGAGGTCGACAATGTTTGATCCCGGCGATGGTTTTGTGAGAAATACCGGAAATTTTAGCCAGGGCGTCAGGGTCGGCGGCAAGCACCTGCTCCGGCCCGCCAAAGGCCTGGAGCAGGCGAAGGTATAACTGATTTCCCACACCGGGGATTTCCTTTAAAACAAACCAGGGCAGGTATTTATCGGCATCCGGTCTCATTCCAGGCCAAAATAGGGGCGACGCGCTGTTCCGGACCGGATCATGCACTTATCCGTTTCAAAGAAGCCGCAAGAACAATGGGCGTGGCCACAAATATGGAAGAGTATGTTCCGATCAGCACGCCGACAATCATGGCAAAGGCGAAATTGTGAATGATCTCTCCTCCCAGAAAAAACAATGCCAGCAAAACGATCAGCGTGGTCAAAGAGGTCAGAATCGTCCGGGACAGCGTCTGGTTGATGCTTTGATTGAACAGGGCAGGCAAACCGGTTTTATCGGCTTCTCCCTTGACATTCTCCCGGATTCTGTCAAACACGATGATGGTATCATTTAAAGAATACCCGATGATGGTCAGCAGGGCCGCGATAATCGGGAGGGAAAAATCCATGTTGAGAATCGAGAAAATACCCACCGTGATGAACACGTCGTGAATCAAAGCGATCATGGCGCCCATGGCATATTTGAGCCGAAGCCGCCAGAAAAGAGCCAGGGATACCGCCAGAGCGCCGGTAATCAAAATGGGCATGCTCACATTGAACACGGACAGAAAATACACCGCAGCCATCATGGCACCGGCAGTAACACCGGACAGCACCCATTTGAGTTCGAACCGGCCCGAAATATAGATGGTGATAAACAGCAGGGAATAGAAAATCGCCAGAAGGGCCTGTTTTTTCAGATCATCCCCCACCTGGGGGCCCACCATTTCCACCCGCCGGATTTCCGGGGTCAGACCGATTGCCTGCTCGATGGCGCCGGATACTGCCGGGGCCAGCCCGGTTCCCTGGACTTCGACATTGGCGGTCCGGACCAGAAACTCATGGGTTTCCGGCCCACCAAACTCCTGGACGGACAGGTCCTTGAGATTCAGTCCGGCCAGGCTGTCCCGTAACTGTCCGATGGACACGTCCTGGTTGAACTTTACCTGTACCAGGGCACCTCCGGCAAAATCGATGCCGTAGTTGGGGCCCTTGTGGATGATCAGGCCGATGATACTGGCCAGGATCAGCAGGCCGGAAAAAACAAAGGCGATGTTCCGCTTTCCCAGAAAATCGATATTGATATCAGACTTGATCAGCTGCATGATGAAAATTCCTTTATATGCTCAATGATGAGGTGGTTTTTTTCTGCAGAACCAGATCGAAAATGGATCTGGACAGAATCAGGGCCGTGAACAGACTGGCAACGATGCCCAGTCCCAGTGTCACGGCAAACCCCTTAACCGGGCCGGTGCCGAATTGAAACAGCACAATGGCCGCGATCAATGTGGTGACATTGGCATCTAAAATGGTCAGCGCAGCTCTGTCAAAACCGGCATGCACTGCAGCGGTTGCCGTCTTTCCCCATCTAAGTTCCTCTCTGATCCGCTCATAAATGATCACATTGGCATCCACGGCCATACCGATGGTCAGAATGATCCCGGCAATGCCCGGAAGGGTCAATGTCGCCTGAAATGCCGCCAGGCCCCCGCCGATGAGAATGATATTCAGGATCAAGGCCAGATTGGCGATCAACCCCGATGTCCGGTAATAGATCGTCATGAACACAAGAATCAGCACCCCGCCCACCAGCATGGAGAACATGCCCATGCGGATGGAATCCGCGCCCAGGGTCGGGCCCACGGTTCTTTCTTCGATGATCTCCACAGGTGCGGGCAGAGATCCGGCCCGCAGGGCAATGGCCAGATCTTTGGCTTCGTTCATGGTGAAGTTGCCGGTGATCACGGCTTTGCCCCCGGCGATCCGGTCCTGGATGACCGGCGCGGAGTAAACGGTATTGTCCAGAATGATGGCCAGACGTTTCTTGATGTTTTCCCCGGTGATCCGGTCAAAGATATGGGCACCTTTGCGGTTGAACTCAATCCCCACCTGAGGCTGCTGAAACTGATCGAATTCCACCCTGGCATTGACCAGCAGACTGCCGTCCAGCAGCACCTGTTTTTTGATGACATGGGGAATCCTGTTGGTCTGCCCGGTCGAAGGGTCGGTCCTGTTTTCATACAAAAGGACACTTCCCACCGGCAGATTGCCTTTGACGGCGGCCTCCACGGACGCTTGTTCATCCACCAGCTGAAAGGTCAACTGGGCGGTTTTGCCGATCAGGTCCTTGGCCCGCTCCGGGTCATTGATGCCCGGCAGCTGGAGCAGGATGCGGTTTTTACCCTGAATCCGTATGTCCGGTTCGCTGACACCGAATTCATCGATGCGGTTTCGAATGGTCTCAAGGGCCTGATCCGTGGCCATTTTGCGTATCATGTCCATTTCATCGTCCGGCAGCCTGAGCTGAAACTCGATGGCACCGTCCACAACGGTTGCGGTTCCCACTTTCAGGTTGGAGAATTCTTGGGATATGGTGCGTTCAAACGCAGATTTGGCTTCCTGGTCAGGCAGTTTTGCCAGCACCGTATTCCCCTGGCGGCTGATTCCCTGATGCAGGATATTGGCCTGCCGCAATTCTTTCTTGATTTCATCGGCGGTCCGTTCCAGTTCCGCTTCCACCGCTTTGATATTCTGAACTTCCAGCACCAGATGCATCCCGCCCTGCAAATCGAGTCCCAGATTGATTTTCTTATGGGGCCAGGTATTGGTGAACGTGGGCATCAGATAAACAATGGCGAACACAAGGACAATCAGGATCAACCCGTGCTTTAAGGTAAACAGTTTCAATCTTCAAGCTCCAGAACAATGAATTAATTTTTCTCGGATTTGACTGCGGTTTCAGGTTCGGAAACCACAGCCGCCACATTTCCCCGGGACACTTTGATTTTTACTTTGTCGGCAATTTCAAGGCCGAGGGTGGTATCATCAATGGTTGTGATCGTACCGTAAATCCCGCCGGAAGTGACAATCCGGTTTCCTTTTTTCAAATTTGAAATCATTTCCCGGTGCTCTTTGGCTTTTTTCTGCTGGGGACGGATCAAAAGAAAATAAAAAATAGCGAACAGGATAATGATAGGCAAAAATCCCGCCAGACCGCCTGCGGCCTGGCCTTCGGCGCTGCCCATTGCAAATGCTGTACTAATCAAGATGGTTCCTCCTTTAAATGATTTAAGATGTCAAATTGTCTTAGATACACAAATCAGGAAGGGATGTCAAGAATCGCCCTCCGGTTAATTATTGGACGCTGTTGGTAATCCGGCTCTGTCCCGCAACCAGTTCCGGGTCGATCTCGATGGCGATGGAAACCTCCCGCTTGGATTCGATATCCAGAAGATCTTCTCTTTTTTTGTTGAGAATGTAATACGCCACTTCCCGGGGCAGGTGCACCTGGAAAAGTTTGTTTTCCGCCTTCAAGGTCTTCAGGTTCAACTGGCGCAATACGGCCAGCCCCTGGGTCTCCACCGACGGAATCTGCCCCCGGCCGTTACAGTGACGGCAGGTTTCATAACTGCCGAAGGTGATGGAATGCCGGATGCGCTGCCGGGACATTTCCAGCAGGCCAAAAGTGGTGATTCCTCCGACTTTGTTCTTGGCCTTGTCTGTTTTCATGTTTTTCTTCAGGCATTTAGTGATATCCGCTTTGTGCCGTCTTTCCCGCATATCGATGAAATCCACCACAATCAGTCCCCCCATGTCCCGCAGCCGCAATTGCCTGGCCACCTCTTCCGCCGCCTCCAGGTTGGTGTGATAGGCGGTTTCTTCAATGTTTTTCCGTTTGGTGGATTTGCCGGAGTTCACGTCAATGGAAACCAGGGCTTCGGTCTGTTCGATCACCAGAAATCCCCCGGATTTGAGCGCCACATCCCGCTTGAAAATGGAAGCGATCTGTTCTTCCAGCTGATATTTGGTAAAAATGGGTTTTTCCCCCTTGAACAATTTGACGATCTTTTTCTGTTTAGGGGCGATCATGCCCATGAATTCCCTGACTTCCTGAAAGGTGTCCGGGTTGTCGATCAGAATTTCAGTAATGTCCGTGGTAAAATAATCTCTCAGAGACCGCACCGCAAGGTTCTGTTCTTTGTAGAGCAAGGAAGGCGCGGGATTGTCGATGGCCAGTTTGTCGATATTTTTCCACACCCGCATCAGGTATTTGAGATCCGCGGTCAACTGGGTTTTGGTGGCATTTTTACCCGCGGTTCGCACGATCATGCCGAATCCTTCCGGGATTTCGATGGTTTTCAGGACTTTGGCCAGCCGCTTTCTTTCATCTTCTTCACTGATTTTGCGGGAGACCCCTTTGGTGGTGCTGCCGGGCATGAGTACCGCCAGGCGGCCGGGCAAAGAGATATAGGTGGTGAGCATGGCCCCTTTCTGGCTGATGGGGTCTTTGACTACCTGAACGATCAGCTCCTGCCCTTTTTTGATTAAATTGTACAGGCCTTTTTCCCCGGATTCCACATCCTGAAAATAATCCGGGTGGATTTCATTTTTCTGCAGAAATCCGTTTTTTTCAGCCCCGTAGTCCACAAACACCGCCTGAAGGCTTTGTTCCACCCGGGTGACGATTCCTTTGTAAATGTTTCCCTGGGTGACTTCACGGGCCCTGGTTTCAATGTGAAACTGGTCCAGTTTGCTGTCTATGACCGCGGCGATGCGGCTGACATCCGGGTCCAGGGCGTTGATCAAAATTTTTCTTGTCATGGTTTCACTCTTTTCAAAAAATTGGGTTGGTTCCTGACTGCCGGGACCACAGTCAACGGCATGTCAGGAAAAATCCATCTGTTTAAGGATATCATACCAGGCGAGAATCCGTTCCACATACCGGACCGGTTCCCATCCCCGGGCATATCCATGTTTTGTTTTTTTGTAAATTTCGGGTTTGGACAGCAGCGGCAGTGTCTGTTTCAGGGAATCCCACATCCGGGGGTCAAGCCCTTTGTCTTCGGCAATGGCCATGGCATCCAACACATGTCCCCATCCCACATTGTAGCTGGCCAAAGCGAACAGCAGCCGCTGATACTCATTTTCGATCTCTTCGAACCGTTCATACATCTGGTTCAGGTATTTGATGCCCGCCCGTATGCTCTGAACCGGATCCAGCCGGTCTTCGATACCCATTTCACTGGCTGCCGCCCGGGTCACCTGCATGAGTCCTTCCACATGGGTCATGCTTTTTGCCGCCGGATCGAACCGGGATTCCTGGTAGACCACCGCTGCCACCAGGCGCCAGTCAAATCCATGTTTTTCAGACTGAGTTTCAATGATTTCCCGGTATTCGGGCAGATGTTTCTGAATCCTTTTATGAAAGGTTTTTATTTCCGAAACATTGAATTCTTTGGGCTGGCCATAATATTTGTTGACAATTTCCTTGAGTTTTCCTGTTTCCCGGGCATACAGAAAAAACCGGTTGATTTGCTGAAGCATTTCCGAATCTTCCTTTCGCACGGCCCAGGCAAGGGATTCTTTTCTTTGGACCGGAATGCCCACACGGATATCGGGCATATGCCGCTGATTGAGCCGGGCGATGTTGGAATCGGCGATGGTGAATTTGATCTCCCGGTCATGAACCATGGCAATCAGATCTTCGGTGGGCACGTTGTCATGCAGGATATACCGCACGTCAATGCCCGATGCCTTGATTTCCTGAAGCCGGTAATGATAGGAAGTGTCCCGCCTGACATGAAGGGTCCGGAAAGCCAGGTCTTCAACATCCTTGGGTCCGAACACCAGTGCATGGTGAACGACCTGCTGCTGAACCTCCATATAAGGGATTGAAAATGCGACTTTTTCCACGCGTTCCCGGGTGACGGACATACTGGCCCCGACAAAATCTCCTTTTCCCAGATCCAGATAAGTCAGCAGGTTGTTCCATCCCGGGGTAACGACATCCAGATCCACATGCAGAAACCGGGCAAATTCTCTGGCCATCTCATATTCGAATCCGGCGGGTTCTCCCTTGTACAGATAAAAATTGTTCAATGAACGGGTGGTGATCAGGCGCAGCACATTGGATTGCTGAATACGTTCCAGTGTGCCGGGCGTCGGCCCCAGATCCCGGTAATGCAGCAGATAGCTCAGATAGACAAAATAACCGCACAAAATCAGCAGACCCAAAAAAATACAATGTTTCTGAAAAAATGATTTCATTGACACGCTTTATGCTTCATTCGGTCGGATTTCCAGTTCATCTACAATGCGGTATCTCTGTGGCAGCAGTTTTCCCCTGTTGCCGCGCTTCTTAACATAATCCTTCTGGTTGCCCGGTTTGAGTACCAGGGAATGCTTTTGGGAATGTATAACAATATTGGCATGTAATGGCAATGTTTTCAAAAACTTGAGTTTTTCCGGATCTGAAGATCGCTGCTCTTTTACAGGAATGGTGACCAGTTTGTTTCCCTGTCCTTTTTTCAACCGGGGCAGTTCATTCAAGGCAAAAATCAACATCCGGCCTTTGGTGGTAATTGCAACCACCGCGTCTGTCTCTAACGCCGTCACCGGACAGGGGGGCATCAGATCGGCCTCTTTTTTAAGGGTGATCACCTGTTTGCCGTTTTTGACATGGGTCACAGCGTCGGCAAACGCGATGACAAATCCGAAGCCTGTGTCCGATGCCACCAGAAAATGAGCAGACTGGGTTTCCGACAGCATGAAAAGAATCCGGGCCGAATTCGGCAGCGACAGGTGACCGGTCAACGGTTCACCGTTACTCCTGGCGGACGGCAGCATATGGGAATACAGGGTATAGCTGCGGCCCAGACTGTCCAGAAACACGATGGGCTTGTCACTGCGGGTCCGCAGATGGCACAGCAGGGAATCTCCGGATCTGAACTTGACGCTTTCCGGATCGATGTCATGGCCCTTGGCGGACCGGATCCATCCGTTTGCAGAAAGAATAACTGTCACCGGCTCCACCTCGATGATATCGGTGACGGAAAACGCTTCCGCCTCTTTGCGCTTTTTGATCGGGGACATGCGTTTGTCCCCGTATTTTTTGGCGTCAGTTCGGATTTCTTCGATAATACAGGCCTTGAAAGCGGCTGGATCATCCAGCAGGGTCGATATCTCTTTTTCCTTTGCTTCCAGGGTCTTAATTTCAGACACCACCTGGATCTCCTCCAGTCTGGCCAGCTGGCGCAGCCGCATCTCCAGAACGGCATCCGCCTGTTTCGAAGACAGATCAAAGGTGGCGACCAGATCTTTTTTCGGGTGATCAGACTCCCGGATGGTCTGGATCACTTTGTCCAGGTTCAGAAAAACAATACGGAATCCTTCCAGGATGTGGAGCCGCACCTTTACCCGGTCCAGTTGAAAATTCAGTTTTTTTCTGACGGTCTGAAACCTGAAATCCAGCCATTCCGTCAGCAGGGTTTTCAGGTTTTTCACGGCCGGCCGGCCGTTCAGACCGATCATGTTCATGTTGAATGAATAGGATTTTTCCAGATCCGTGGTGGCGAACAGATGATCGGTCAACGCGGTCAGGTCCACCCGGTTCGACCGGGGGATCACCACGAGACGCGTGGGATCCTCATGGTCGGATTCATCTCTGATGTCACTGACCATGGGCAGTTTCCGGTCCGCTATCTGGGAGGCGATCTGTTCATAAATTTTTTCAGCCGACGCATGATAGGGCAGGGCATGATACACGATATCCCCGTCCTCGATCCGGAACCGGGCCCGCATTCTGATGCGGCCGGATCCGGTTTCATAAATGGCTTTGATCTCATCGGCCGGGGTGATGATTTCAGCGGCAGTGGGAAAATCGGGTCCCTTGATATGTTTGAGCAGATCATCCAGGGATGCGGTATCATCCTCGATGAGGGCCACCAGGGCTTTTGCCACCTCCCGGAGATTGTGGGGCAGAATACTGGTGGCCATGCCCACGGCAATGCCGGTGGTGCCGTTGAGCAGCAGATTGGGAAGCCGGGCCGGCAGGATCCGGGGTTCCTCCAAGGTACCGTCGAAATTGGGTGCCCAGTCCACCGTGCCTAAAGTCAGTTCCTCCAGCAGAAGATCCGCATATCTGGACAGCCGGGATTCGGTATACCGCATGGCGGCAAAGGATTTGGGGTCATTGGGGTCCCCCCAGTTGCCCTGGCCTTCCACCAGGGGATACCTTAATGAAAACGGCTGAGCCATGAGCACCATGGCTTCATAACAGGCCGTATCCCCGTGGGGATGAAATTTACCCAGCACATCCCCCACGGTCCGCGCGGATTTCTTGAATTTGGCCGTGGCGGAAAGGCCCAGCTGGCTCATGGCATAGACAATGCGCCGCTGAACCGGTTTCAAGCCGTCTTCGATGTGCGGCAGGGCCCGGTCCAAAATCACATACATGGAATAATTGAGGTAGGCTTTTCTGGCAAATTCCTGAAAAGCGACCTGTTCATGCGCTTGTATTTCTGAAACCGGTTGATCTGTCATGTTATTCGATCTCTTTGATATTCCCCTGGGCCTCGATCCATTCTTTCCGGTCTCTGGCCCGTTTTTTTCCTAAAAGCATGTCCATGGTTTCAATCACATCCTCCAAAGAGTCGGCGCCTTCCACGGTCAGCTGCACCAGGCGCCGGGAATCCGGGGCAATGGTGGTTTCCTTGAGCTGGGCCGGGTTCATCTCTCCGAGCCCCTTGAACCGCTGCACATGGGTTTTGCCGGGTTTTTTCCGGCGGTTGATCCGTTTGACGATGCTTTGTCTTTCCTCGTCATCCAACGCGTAAAACACCTCTTTGCCCACATCGATGCGGTACAGCGGGGGCATGGCCACGAACACGTGACCCGCTTTGACAATGTCTGGAAAATGCCTGAGAAACAGGGCGCACAAGAGCGTGGCAATATGAAGCCCGTCAGAATCCGCATCCGCCAGAATACAGATTTTGCCGTACCGCAGCCGGGACAGGTTTGCTTCTCCGGGCAGCACACCCAGGACCTGGACAACATCTCTGATCTCTTTAGATTCCATAATGGCGGCCGGCGCCATGTCCCAGGTGTTCATGATTTTACCCCGTAACGGCATGATAGCCTGAAACCGCCGGTCTCTGGCCTGTTTGGCCGATCCGCCGGCGGAATCGCCTTCCACAAAGAACAGTTCCCGCCGCTGCAGGTCGTCACTGGTACAGTCCGACAGCTTGGCCGGCAGAACCCCGCCGCCGGCTGCCTGCTTCCGGGACACTTTTCTGGATTTTCTCACCCGGGCCCGGGCCTGGTCCATCACCAGCTCCGCCAGGGCTTCCCCCCGGTCCACATGCTGGTTGAGCCACAGGCTGAAGGCATCCCGCACCTGGAGGGTCACCAGACCGGCACAATGCCGGGAAGACAGGCGTTCTTTTGTCTGGCCGGAAAACTGGGCCTCGGACAACTTCACCGACAGCACATATCCCACCGTGCTCCATAGATCTTCAGGCGCCAGGTACAATCCCTTGGGCAGCAGGTTCCGGAACCTGCAGAATTCCCGCAGCGATTCCAGAAGCCCGGACCTGAATCCGTTGACATGGGTGCCCCCTAAACGGGTGGGAATCAGGTTGACATAGCTCTCTTCCAGGGTATGACCGGGTTCGGTCATCCAGTTCACCGCCCACATGGCCTGAAAGTCATCGGTCCGGCACTCGCCTGTGAACGGTTTTTCAAACAGGGTGTCCCGATTTTTAAGGCTTTCGGTGAGATATTGATCCAGACCATAATCATACACCCATGTCTGTTTCTCACCGGTATTTTCATCCACAAAACTGGTGGTCAGACCGGGGCACAGCACTGCTTTGGATTTCAAGGCGGTCTGAATGGCGGTTTTTGAAAAACAAGGCCGTTCAAAAAAATTTGTGTTGGGGAAAAAAAGAACACAGGTACCGGTTTTGTCCGGTTCTGCGTCTGCGATTGTTTCCAGGTCCCTTGTCTTGATGCCGTTTTCAAATCCGATGACATATTCACGGCCGTTCCGGAAAATGGTGATATCCAGGCGGGACGACAACGCATTGACCACCGACACCCCGACCCCGTGGAGCCCTCCGGAAAACGCGTAATCCTTGTTGGAAAACTTGGCACCGGCATGCAGCCTTGTCATGATCAGCTCCACACCGGAGACCCCTTCTTCGGGATGCACATCCACGGGCATGCCCCGGCCGTTGTCAGTCACCTTCACGCTGCCGTCGGATTTCAAGACGACCTCGATGGTATCGGCGAATCCGGCAATGGCCTCATCCACGCTGTTGTCGATGACTTCAAAAACCAGGTGATCCGGACTGGTGGTATCGGTATACATGCCCGGCCGGCGTTTGACCGGGTCCAGCCCTTTGAGCACCTCTATGGACCGGGCGTCATACCGGCCCGGTTCCCTGAAAGGAACCGATTTTAATTCAAACAGATTCGTCATTGGATGGCAATCATCAATATCAAGTCCTGATTCATTATCAACATTTGGCTCCTGTGTCCGGAACACAAGAATTTTTTCCTATACCATACAAAATTCGTTCGGGCAAAGCTTTTAATGGCTTTTGCGTTAAAGTACGGGAATGCCAGGCTAAAACCAGCTGGCAATTCCGGACGGAATATGGTAGTGTATCATATACAAGGAAAAATTACCCTTCAACCCGTTGTTCTCTTCCCGGCAACGGGTTGTTTGACTTTTAACATGGAATCATTTAAAAGAAGAAAATTTTTTTAAGGAATGACAGTCGGATTGAACAGACAGATACAATTATCCCATCAGACCATTGTCCTGAACGATCTGGGGATGCACGCCCGGCCGGCGGCAAAAATAGCACAGATGGCCATGAGCGCATCCAGAAACATATGGCTGTCTGATGGACACACACACGTGGATGCCGCCAGTATTATCGACATTCTGACGTTGTGCGCCAAAAAAGGCGCCCGCATCCACATTCAAGCGGAATCCAGCCGGGACACGGCGATTCTGGAACAGATCAAAGCCTTTTTTGACAATGGGTTTGGAGAATTAACATCATGACGCAGAAAAAACCCCGTGAACACATCCTCAAAGGAATCAGCGGTTCCCCGGGCATCTGCATCGGCAAAGCCTATGTGGTGGACAGGGAAGGGGTCAATATCATTGAACGGTACCCGGTTTCCAAAACCATGCTGCCAAAGGAGATCGACCGGTTCAAGCATGCGGTGGCCAAAGCCAAAAAAGAGCATGCCAGTGTCATCAAGTCCCTGGACAAAGATGTCAGTGAGACGTTGAACATCCTGGAAACCCATATGGCCCTGTTCAAGGACAAAATGCTTTACGGCCGGACCATCGAAACAATCCAGAACGATCAGATCAATGCGGAATGGGCGTTGAGAAAAATCTCCCGACAGATCAGACTGATGTTTCAACAGGTGGATGATCCTTATCTGCAATCCCGGGTCAATGACATCGTCCAGGTATCGGACAAAATCATGTCCAACCTGCTGGGTGCCCGGGACATTAAAATTGCCGACATCAACAAACGGGTCATCATCGTGGCCCACGATCTGAGTCCGGCGGATGCCAGCCAGATCCAGCTGGAAAAGATCAAAGGGTTTGTCACCGACCGGGGCGGCAAGGATTCCCATACCGGAATCGTGGCCAAATCCCTGAAAATCCCTTCTGTGTTCGGCCTGGCCCGGGCCACCGATAGTATCAACAATGATGATATCCTGATCGTGGACGGGTCTGCCGGCATCGTCATCATCAATCCGGAAGAAGACACCCTGTTCAGATATGAGGAACGTCTGGCCCGGTTTCAAACCTACCGGGCCGATATCGAACGGGAAAGTCATCTGCCGGCCATCACCAGAGACGGGGTTCCCCTGAACCTCATGGCCAATATCGAACTGGTGGAGGAGGTGGTGTCTGCCAAGGACAACGGGGCATCGGGTATCGGGCTTTTCAGAACCGAATTTTTGTATCTGGATCTGAAGCGGTTTCCCACCGAAGAGGAAATGCTGGTCAAATACAAGGAACTGGCTGAACTCATGACACCGCAGCCCGTGACCATCCGCACACTGGACATCAATGGCGACAAGTTCAATCCCTATATCGACCCGGTGGAAGAAGCCAACCCGGCTTTAGGGCTTCGGGCGGTGCGGTTCTGCCTGGAAAACACAGATATTTTCATCACCCAGATAAAAGCCATCCTCCGGGCCGCGGCATTCGGCAACATCAAGCTGCTGATTCCCATGATATCGTGCATGGAAGAACTGATCCAGGTCAAGCACGTGATCAGCCAGGCAGTTCTGGAACTGGAGCAGGATCACAAGGTGTTCAACAAGGATATTCCGCTGGGCATCATGATCGAGGTGCCGTCTGCAGTGCTCATGGCAGACGAACTGGCCGGACAGGTGGATTTTTTCAGTATCGGCACCAATGACCTGATCCAGTACTCCATGGCCATCGATCGACGAAACCGCCGGGTGGCGCATCTGTACCAGGGCCTGAATCCGGCTGTATTGAAGATGATTAAGATGACCTTTGAAGCAGCCCAAAGAAACAATATCGATGTGATCATGTGCGGTGAGATGGCCGGAGATCCCATCAATATTCCCGTGCTGCTGGGACTGGGCATCAGAAATCTGTCCATGAATGCCGCATCCATCCCGGTCATTAAAAAGATGGTCCGGGATATCGATATGGGAAAAGCCAAAAAATCGTGTGATACTCTGTTTCAGTTGATTACGGTTGAGGAAATCTCCCGGTTCATTCAGGAAGAATTCAAAGACATTCTCCCCTACAGGGAAACGGAAGATTAAGCCATGGCCGATTATATCAAACTGGTTGCCACCAACAAAAAAGCCCGGCATAATTTTCAGATCGATGATGAATATGAAGCCGGCATGGTCCTGGTCGGATCGGAAGTCAAAGCCATCCGTGAGGGCCGGGTCAGTTTTCAGGATGCCTATGCCGATATCAGACATGGCGAAGTGTTTTTGCGGCAGCTGCATATTTCTCCCTACAAATTTGCCTACAATGACAACCATGAGCCCATGCGGACACGCAAACTGCTGCTCCATAAACGGGAAATTTCCAAACTTATCGGCAAAATCAAGGAACGGGGGTATACCCTGGTGCCCTTGAAAATCTATTTTAAAAACGACAAAATCAAGGTGCTGCTGGGTCTTGGCAAGGGGAAAAAACTCTACGACAAGCGCCGGGACATCAAAGAACGGGATATTAAACGGGATATGGCCCGGGACCACAAAAAATATTCCACGTAACACCGATATTGACTTTTGTGTAAGGTTTCCTATATTATTGACATATGTGATCAACTTGCATGATCTTTGAAAATTTGGGGGCGAAATGGTTTCGACGGAGATTTTGAAGCCCATGGTAGCATGCCGAGCCTGTTGTCAGCTCGTAAATCTGGCAAAGCCTAAACATAATCGCAGACGATTATAATTACGCTGTAGCTGCTTAACACCAGCTACCGTCCTGCTGAGATCCCTCTTGCAGATCTCAGGCCAGGGCGTCGACTTTGCAAGACCGCTGTTCAGGCTGCCTGAGACTGACCAGTTGAATTTTTCAGGCTACACCCTGCAGTATCCCTCCTGAAGGAGACGGCAGGGCCAATTTTAAAGTTCGGGATAAGCATGTAGAAGCCAGGGATGATGGTTTTCGGACGCGGGTTCAACTCCCGCCGCCTCCACCAATTAGAAAAAGACAACCCGTCTCTCCAGAATGATTCTCTGGGTAGGCGGGTTTTTATTTTTCCCCTGACTCTTTATTTTAGGATATGCGCTAAAGATAAAATAAAGACGGTTCTTATTTTAGCTTCGAGTCAGGCAGGTCAATTCAATTCCGCACTCTTTTTTTCCTGTTCACGCTTGAATGGCAAAGCTCCCTGTGTCATATTGGAAACGCTTTAACTTAAGGCGGGCGTTTGAACGGGACGTCAAACGGGAATGGGGCTTACCCGTAAGGGGAGGTGCAACAATGAGTGACCGGTTTTATTTGTTGAAAATAAAGCTGCTGGACATTGAGCCGGAAATCTGGCGACGGTTTGTGGTGCCGGCAGATATCTCTCTATGACTTCGGCGATGGCTGGGAAAAAGATGACTCACACCGATAACACCCCGGCGGACACGATCCGCCGGACAGCGAATGCGCTTGAAAAGATTCGACGCAGACACCACTGCCTGATTGTGGCGGTCACCGGCAGTATTGCCTGCGGCAAATCCACGGTATCCGGGATGCTTCAGGACTTAGGCGCCCCGCTCATCGATCTGGACCGGATCGCCCGGGAGGTGGTGATGCCGGGCACCCCGGGGTATGACCGGATTATTTCGGAGTTTGGTGCCAAAGTGGTGGGCTCTGACGGGGCCCTGGACCGGAAAACGCTGTCCGGCATCGTGTTTGCCGATGAAAAAAAACGCCGGCTTCTGGAACAGATCACCCATCCATTGATTTTTGACCGGTTTGTCGAAAAGCTGGCCGGACTGTCGGCGGCCCGGCCGGACAGCATAATCCAGGCGGCGGTACCCTTGCTGATCGAAATGAACATGCAGCACCTGTTCGACCGGGTGATCGTGGTATATCTGCCCGAAGACATCCAGTTGAAACGGCTGGCGGCCCGGGACAATATCTCTAAAGAAACAGCTGCCGCCATCATCGAATCCCAGCTGTCTGCCGATGAAAAAAAAACGTATGCCCACTATGTGATCGATAACAGCAAAGACCGGTCTGATACCCGGAAACAGGTGAACCGGATATGGCAGCAGCTGCAACAGGATAAAAATCAGCTGCATCCGGACAATAAAGCAACAAAACCCTCATGAAGGCAGCCCACAAGAGAGGCAACATATGATGTCCCACAACCAGACACCCGCTGTTTTCGGATGGACCGGCAGCATTTTGCATGTCAATCTGTCTGATGCCGCCATCACCCGGCTGGATACACCGGCTTACTCGGACAGGTATCTGGGGGGCCGGGGCATTGCCACCCGGTTGTATTGGGAAATGGTACCGCCGGACACCGATGCCCTGGCACCGGACAACCATCTGATTTTCATGACCGGACCACTGGCCGCCACCGGTGCCCAGGGCGCTTCAAGGTTCGTGGCGGCAGGCAAATCCCCCATGACCATGCCCGAAGGGTTTTGCTGCGGCAACCTGGGCGGGTATTTCGGGCCTTATCTCAAGCGGGCCGGATTTGACGGCCTGGTGATCACCGGTCGTGCGGACCGGCCGGTGTACCTGCACATCGATGACGGCAACGTACAGATCAAAGACGCGGCAGCATTGTGGGGGCAGGGGGTGTATGACGTCCGGGAACGTCTCAAGGATCTCCACGGCAATGCCACCCGCATGATCACCACCGGCGTGGCCGGTGAAAACCTGTGCCGGTCCGCCAATATCATGACCGACAATGAAGGCAGCGCCACCGGCGGATTCGGCGCAGTCATGGGATCCAAGCATCTCAAGGCCGTTACCGTGAACGGGTCGGGCACCATCCCGACAGCCCATCCGGACCGGCTCAAAGAACTGAGCCGTCAGGCCGTCGAACTGAACCGCAAAGACCCGATGTTTCTGCCGTTCAATTCCGATCAGGTCTGGCGGACCGGAAAATCGGGCTGCTTTCAGTGCGGGCTGGACTGCATATACCGGAACCGGCTTCAGACGGCATCCGGAGACACCCTGGTAAGAAAATGCCAGTCCATGTTCGTGTATTTTCCCTGGGTGGCCGGCCGGCCGGACCTGTCGTCCGAGATCGCGGTGGCGGCCACCGGCATCTGCAACGATCTGTCCCTTTGCACCATGGAGATGACCAATATCATCCACTGGCTGGCTGCCTGCGACAAAGCCGGGGTGCTGACACAAAAACAGACCGGCCTGGATATGTCACAACTGGGCACCCTGGAATTCTTTACGGATCTGGCGGAAATGATCAGCCGCCGGCAGGGGTTCGGGATATTCTGGCCGAAGGGCTGCTCCGGGCCGGTGACATTCTGGGACCCGAAGCCAAAGCACAGTTTGCCCCGGAGGTGTCCGGAGTAGGGGACGGGGCCACTTATTCCGCCAGGGAATATCTCATGAACGGGCTGTTGTACGCATTTTCCCCCCGGCAGCCCATTGCCATGCTGCACGAGATCAGCCGCCTCACCGGAATGTGGGTGATGCACCAGAATGATCCGAAAACCTCCCCGGTCTCCAATGACGTGTTTCGAAAGGTTGCGGCCCGGTTCTGGGGTCATGAGCGGGCCTGGGACCTGATGACCCATGAGGGCAAGGCCGAGGCCGCCGTCAAGATCATGGACCGCACCTTTGCCAAGGACAGCCTGGGATTGTGTGATTCCTGCTGGCCCGTGATGGTCTCCTGGCATACCCCCGATCATGTGGGGGATCCGGATCTGGAGGCCCGCACGTTCAGTGCGGTCACAGGCATTGAAATAGATGATGCAGAACTCCATACAATCGGCGAACGTATTTTCAACCTGGAACGGGCCATCCTGATCCGGGAAGGGCGGCAAACTCCGGGGGATGATGATGTGGCCTTGTTCAACTACACCCAACCGGTTCAGACCGTGTTCATGAACCCGGAGGTACTGATACCGGGACCGGGGGATCAGGTCCTCACCCGCAAAGGCATGACCCTGAAAAAAGAGGCGTTTGCATCCATGCGCAAAGCGTTTTATCAATTGCGCGGCTGGGACCCGGATACCGGATTACAGCTGCCCGAAACCCTGGACCGTCTAAGGCTGTCACGATAAGCACGTGTGGACAAAAAAATGACCGACATTCCGGAAAAAGGCGAGGACCCATGGGATCCAATGAAAAAGGACCCAGTGAAAAAAAGCTGGCCGCCCTGGCGCAGAAACTGACCGAACTGGAGATCCGCAAAGCAGACCTAAAGGAAAAATTCATCAAGGCCTCGGGCCGGGGCGGACAGAAAGTAAACAAATCCGCCTCAGCCGTGTTCATCCGCCACAATCCCACCGGATTGTCGGTCAAGGTGGGAAAACACCGGTCTCTGCACCTGAACCGGTTCCTGGCCCTGCGGGCCCTGGCGGAAAAAATCGAGGCCCTGCGCACCGGGCAAAATCCCGCCCGAGACCAAAAGGCGGATAAAATCCGCCGGCAGAAACAGCGGCGCAAACGCAAAACCCGCAAAAAACTGACCCATTCCGAAAACATTGGACCCAAAGATGCCGGGGCTGGCAACACCCCGTCAGGCACGACTACAGATGAATAATCTCCATGTTTGTATCTGCAATCATGGCCAGGCCCATGGCATCCACCCCATTGAAGATTTTATCCACCTGTGAGTTGATCTGGGCGGTGTCATTGCCCACCAGTGCAAACCCGATCTCGGCCCAGTCATGACTGTCGTTCAGCCCGGTTTCCGCGGCCGCCGCCCTGAACCGGTTCTGGATCCGGGCCACAATGGATCTGACAATACCGCGCTTGGCCTTCAAAGAATGGACATCAAACAGGCGCAGCTTGATCCGTCCGCATCCCACCACCATGGCCGGGTTCTAAAACGCCCCCAGCTGGCAGGGTTTGACGCGGAGCTCGAGCTTTTCACAGGCAGCCCCCATATCTTTGCGGCTGATTTTGAATTCCCCGGCAATGTCCCAGCAGTCTTTGCAGGAAATCCGACCCTCTTTGGCTGTGTTTACCAGGCGTGCTTTCAAATCGTCCGGGACCTCGATATCTTTGTCGACAGGGCCGGCATCCGGGGTGTGCCCGAAAAGACCCAGCTGACACCTGACAAGGCGCAGCTCCATCAAATCCATCTGAACACCGATATCCGACGGCAACACATTGAGGTCTGCGGCGGCCCGGTGGGCTGCCGCACAGGTGATCTGATTCTGATCTCTGAGTGTTTCCAGTTTTTCCACAATCTTGGGATCAGTCGTCTTTCCCGGGTGTTTGGCGGCGTAATTGCCGCTATCTTCGTGTGTCATGTTTGTCTTCCCAATGGTTTATAGTTGGTGTATACAAGGCGATTATAAGATAAAATTCATGGACAATAAAGGATATAATTAATGACAAAACCGCATACCGCTTCCGAATTCCAGGTGATCTATATCGCATCCTGCGGGGAAGGGATCAATGCCTTTCACCTGGTGGAATCCACCCTGATCCAGTTTCCCGACAACACGATCACCATTGTCAAGGTGCCCCATATCCGGTCCGAAGTCCAGGTGGATGAACTCATCGACAAGGTCAAGGACATGGAAAGCCTGATTGTCCATACCATTGTCAAATCCGATCTGCGGCAGTACCTGACCCGCAAGGGCATGGAACATAAAATTGTGACCATCGATCTGATGGGACCGGTGCTGTCCAAAATCCAGGCGTTTCTGAACCAGGCCCCTCTGGAAAAACCGGGATTGTACCGGGAAAGCCATCAGGTCGATCTCAAGCAGGTATCTGCCATTGATTTCGCCCTGGCCCATGATGACGGCTTGAAACCCAACAGTCTGGATCAAGCGGAGATCATCCTGGTGGGCCTGTCCCGGGCCGGCAAGACCCCTTTGTCCATGTATATGGCTGTACTGGGATGGCGGGTGGCCAACGTGCCGTTTGTGCCCGGAGTCCCGCTGCCGGACATTCTGGATACCGTGGACCGGCGCCGGATTTTTGCGTTGAACATCAATGCCAAACAACTGCTGTCCCACCGGAAGATGCGGCAGGAAAGCCTGGGGGTGTCAGAAATGAAATCCGCGTATTCTTCCAGAAAAAAAATCGAAGAAGAGATTCTGATCGCCCACCGGCATTATATCGCCAAAGGATACTCTATTATCGACATCAGTAACAAACCCGTGGAAACCAGCGCCGAGGAAATCATCGAGATGATCACCCGGCGCTTCAAGGCGGAGGCTCACCTGAGCTGACGGGTTTCCTGGATGGCGGCCTGGGCCGCGGCCAGCCGGGCAATCGGCACCCGGTAGGGAGAACAGGACACATAGGTCAGCCCGGCCCGGTGACAGAACGCCACAGATTCGGGGTCCCCGCCATGCTCGCCGCAGATGCCCAGCTTGATATCGGGCCGGGTTTGCCTGCCCCTTTCCACGGCGATTTCAATCAGGCTGCCCACGGCTTCCTGGTCCAGGGTCTCAAAGGGATCGAAATCCAGAATGGCATTGTCAATATAGTCGTTCATGAATGATCCGATATCATCCCTGGAAAACCCGAACGTCATCTGTGTCAGATCATTGGTGCCGAATGAAAAGAACTGGGCGTCATCGGCCATTTTATCCGCAACCAGTGCGGCTCTGGGAATTTCGATCATGGTGCCGAACAGATAAGGAATCTGTTCCAGGTTGTGGGCCTTGAGCACGTTTTTGTAACACGCGTCAACAATTTTCCGTGTAAAAGACAGCTCTTTTTCGTTGCAGGTGACCGGCACCATGATTTCAGGTCGGGGGGTTTTCCCCTGGCCGATCAATTCAGCGGCAGCCGAAAAAACGGCCATGACCTGCATACGGGTGATTTCAGGAAAAGTGATCCCCAGCCGGACCCCGCGGTGACCGATCATGGGATTGGATTCCTTGAGCAGCTGGCTGCGTTTAAGCACTTCTTCCAGATCAATACCCAGGGCTTTGGCGATTTCCATCTGGGTGGCTTCCGACTGGGGCACAAATTCATGAAGGGGCGGATCCAGCAGCCTGAGGGTCACCGGCAGGTTGTCCATGACTTCCAGGGTGTTTTTGATTTCCTGTTTGACGAACGGAAACAGCTCTTCGAGTGCGTCCTTGCGTTCTTCGGTTGATTTGCTCAGAATCATTTTTCGAAGCAGAAACAGGGGCCGGTCCGAATCCGCGCCGTAAAACATGTGCTCGGTTCGAAACAGCCCGATGCCCTGGGCCCCGAATTTCAGGGCCGTGGCCGCATCTTCCGGGGTATCTGCATTGGTTCTGACCCCCATGGTCCGGTGACGGTCCGCAATGGCCATGAATTTCTGGAACTTGGGATTTTCCAGCGCATCCTTCATTTTGAGCCGGCCGTCATACACAATGCCTTTGGTGCCGTTCAACGTAAAAATATCCCCTTCTTTGAACATGCGGGTACCGACTTGAAGCTGTCGGTTTCTGGCATGAATTTTCAACGCTCCGGCACCAACGATACAGCACTTTCCCCATCCTCTGGCCACCAGGGCCGCGTGACTGGTCATGCCGCCTCTGGCCGTGAGAATGGCGGATGCGGCCCGCATGCCTTCAATATCTTCCGGACTGGTCTCTTCCCTGAGAAGAATGACATTTTCCCCGGTTTTGGCCATCTGAACCGCATCTTCAGCCGTAAAAACGATCTTGCCCCAGGCCCCTCCCGGCCCGGCCGGCAGGCCTTCGGCCACCTGAACCGCAATTTTTTCCTCTTCGGGGTCTACAATGGGATGCAGCATTTCATCCAGCGATTTGGGATTGAGCCGGCAGATCATGGTTGTTTCATCGATCATACCTTGATCAAACATGTCCATGGCCATGTTCAACGCTGCCGTGGCCGTGCGTTTGCCCACCCGGCACTGGAGCATGTACAACGTGCCTTCCTGGATGGTGAACTCGATGTCCTGCATGTCCTTGTAATGGGATTCCAGATTATTTCTGATATCATACAGCTGGGCATACAGTTTTGGCATGGCCTCCTCCAGGGAGGGCAGGTGCTGGTTCTGCATGTTTTTGGTCTCTTTGTTCAACGGATTGGGGGTACGGATGCCGGCCACCACATCCTCACCCTGGGCATTGACCAGCCATTCGCCGAAAAAATGATTTTTTCCGGTGGCGGGATCCCTTGTGAACGCCACACCGGTGGCGGAGCTGTCTCCCATGTTCCCGAACACCATGGCCTGGACATTGACCGCGGTTCCCCAGGCGTCCGGGATATGCTCGATGCGGCGGTAGGAGACGGCCCGTTTGCCGTTCCAGCTTTTGAACACCGCACCGATGGCACCCATGAGCTGTTCACGGGGATCGTCGGGAAACTCTTTTTTCAGGTACTGGGAAATTTTCTTTTTGAACCGGTCACACAGCGACTGCATATCCTGAAGTGAAATATCGGTATCATGCTCATACCCTTTGTCGTTTTTCAGGTTGTTCATCATCATTTCCAGGTTCAAACGGATGCCCATACCGTCTTCCGGCACCACCTGATCCGCCTTTTCCATGACCACATCCGAATACATCATGATCAGACGGCGGTAAGAATCATACACAAACCATTCATTCCCGGTCCTGGCCACCAGGCCGGGAATGGTTTTTGAACACAGTCCCACATTGAGTATGGTTTCCATCATGCCGGGCATGGAACTTCTGGCCCCGGACCGGCACGAGACCAGCAGCGGCGCATCCGGATCACCGAATTTCATTCCCATCTGGCCTTCAATATGCCCCATGGCAGTCATGATTTCCGATTCAAGTGTATCCGGAAACCGCCACCCCAGATCAAAATAATCGTTGCAGCATTCGGTTGAAATAGTGAACCCCGGAGGGACCGGCAGCCCAAGCCGTGCCATTTCCGCCAGATTGGCGCCTTTACCGCCCAGCAGGTTTTTCATTGAAGTATCTCCGTGGGTCTTGTGCGGGCCGAATTCATAGATATATCGGGTCATGGTTTCCTCATTTTGTTTGATAACCGTGTTAAAGACAATCTGTTGTAACTATGCAATATTGGAAAATCAAGTCAAGAGAAATCTCATGTTTATAAAATTCTTTACCAATGCTATGATACAATCCTTTTGAAAAAAACAGAATCCAAAACCGTCAGGATCGGGACAGATACCACATATGCTGAGCATTGAGTCCATTGTCAAAGGGTTTGGCGACCAGACGCTGTTCGAAGATGCCGGCCTGCAGATCAATCCGGGGGAACGGGTCGGGCTGGTGGGCAGAAATGGCCATGGAAAAACCACGTTACTGAACATAATCGCAGGCATCGATCATCCGGATGATGGAAAAATCGTCTATCCGGCCGGATACCGCCTGGGCATTCTGCCCCAGAAAATTTTGTTTTCCCAAAACACCGTGCGGGACGAAGCCATGACCGGGCTGCCGCCCCATGAAAGAGACCATTACTGGAAAGCGGAGAAAATACTGGCAGGTTTAGGGTTTTCCACAGCCGACCTGGACCGGGATCCACACCAGTTCTCCGGGGGATTCCAGGTGCGTCTGAACCTGTCCAAAGTGCTGGTGTCCGAGCCGGACCTGCTGATTTTAGACGAGCCCACCAACTATCTGGACATCACCTCCATCCGATGGATCACCCAGTTTCTGACCGCCTGGCCCAGAGAGGTGCTGCTGGTGACCCATGACCGGGGATTCATGGATCATGTGGTGACCCATATTGCAGGCATCCACCGGCGTAAAATAAGAAAAATCGCCGGCACTACCGCCAAATATTACGATCAGGTGGCCCAGGATGAGGAAGTATACGAAAAAACACGGCTAAATGAAGAAAAACGAAGAAAAGAGGTGGAAACCTTCATCACCCGGTTCCGGGCCAAAGCCCGGCTGGCCAGCATGGTCCAGTCCCGGATCAAGACCCTGGAAAAACAGCAGGCCAAAGAAAAACTCGATGAACTCAAAAACCTGACATTTTCCTTTAATTATCTGCCGTTTGCCGGCAAGCAGCTGCTGCGGGCGGAAAAACTGACCTTCGGCTATACCCCGGACCAACCGTTGATCACCGATTTCTCGCTGACCGTTCAGCCCGAAGACCGGATCGGTATCATCGGGCAGAACGGCAAAGGCAAAACCACCCTGGTCAAACTGCTCACCCAGCGGCTCGATCCGGTGTCCGGCACGGTCACCTACAACCCCGGGGTATCGTCCGGATATTTTGAACAGACCAATGTGTCTTCGTTAAATGACAACCAGACCATCGAGGAAACGCTCATTGACGCGCATCCGGATTTTGACCGCCAGGCGGCCCGGAACATCTGCGGGGCCATGATGTTTGAAAAAGATGCGGCATTGAAAAAAATCAGTGTGCTGTCCGGGGGAGAAAAATCCCGGGTCATGCTGGGCAAACTGCTGCTGTCTCCGCTGAACCTGCTGCTGCTGGACGAACCGTCCAACCACCTGGATATCGAGGCCTGCGATGCATTCATCGATGCGTTGGACGTGTTCGAAGGGGCCGTGATTCTGGTCACCCACAACGAGATGTTTCTGCATACCCTGGCCAATCGGCTGGTGGTGTTCAAGCAGGGGCGGGTTTGTGTGTTCGAAGGCACGTATCAGGAATTTCTGGACAAAGACGGATGGGAAGAAGCTGTCTCCCGGACCACGGATACGGCCCACAAAACCCAGGGATTGAGCAAAAAAGTGCTGCGCCAGAAAAAATCGGAAATTATTGCCGACCGTTCCCGGATACTGGGGCCGATCCAGAAAAAGATCACCAAAATCGAGGATGCCATTGAAGCGTGTGAGATTCAGATCAAAACCGTGAATGACGCGTTGCTGACCGCATCTGAAGACGGGGACGGGGAAACGATTCAGACCGGTTCCAAGAAACTCGCTGATCTCGAAGCCCGGGTGGAAGCGCTTTTCCAGGACCTGGAAACGGAAAACGAAAAACTCGAATCAATGAATCAGCCGTTTGAAAATCAACTCAAAGAGCTGGAAAGGCAGTGAGCCAAGGTGGGCAAAAAAAATTTCACATTTTATTACGGCATACTTCTCATTGCCGTGGGCCTGGCGGTATTTTACCGGATACCGGCAGTCATGCCACAGGTGGCGGCCATCGAATTTTTCAGCAACAAACTGGGCCTGGTGAAATTCTGTTTTTACATGCTGGGCATATTTCTGGTCATCGCCGGTGCCGTCCGGATATATAAGACCGTGAACAAACCGACATCCTGAATACAGGACCGCCCATGGCAACCACATTTGCAAAAAGAAAAGCCCTTTTTCCCGACACCATCAGGGACCCGGCCGGGGCCGGCAACACTAAGATCGGTGAAATTCTTTCCAAGGAAGGGCAGATCACCAGCCTCCAGCTGGATGAAGCCCTGACGGTCCAGAAAAAGACGGGTGAACGTCTGAGTTCCATTCTGCTGGCCAAAGGGTATATCGATCCGGACACCATCATCAATGTGCTGGGCCGGCTCTATAATTTCAATGTGATCCGGTATGCTGATATGACCCCGGATCCCGGTGCCCTGAAAATACTTCCGTTTGACCTGGCCAAAAAGAATATGGTGTTTCCCCTGACCCTGAAAGGGGAGGACCTGTCAGTGGCCATGGTGGAACCCACCGACAAGTCTGCGGTGGCGGACCTGCACAACAAAACCCGAAAAAACATCCAGGTGCTTGTATGCACCGAAAATGACATCATTCAGGCCTACCGGGATTTCTACAGGATCAGCGATGATGAGTACAAAAAATTTCTCCGCTTTGAAGAAGAGGCAGAGGATGATACCCCGGTCACGTCGGTGGAGGATTTCGGGTCCCTGGTTTCGGAAGCGGCGGAAGAGCTGGAGGTTGGAGCGGCTCAAAAAGATGACGGCCAGGATGAATTTCTGGCCTCGGATGCCCCGATCATCAAACTGGTGAACGGCATTCTGACCAGAGCCATCAATGACGGGGTGTCCGACATTCACATCGAGCCGTTTGAAAAATCGTTCCAGGTTCGGTACCGGCTGGACGGAAGCATGTACAAAGCCATGAACCTGCCCGTATCCATAAAAAATGCAGTGGTGTCCCGGATCAAAATTCTGGCATCCTTGGATATCGCTGAAAGACGGGTCCCTCAGGACGGCCGGATCAACCTGCGCCTGAACAGGAACAAAGCAGTGGATTTCCGGGTATCTTCTTTGCCCACCCTGTTCGGGGAAAGTATCGTACTGCGTATCCTGGACCAGAGCGCGCTGAACATCGATTTGACCCGGCTGGGGTTTGAATCCACCACCTTTGAGATGCTCAAGCGGTGCATATCCCGTCCCTACGGCCTGCTGCTGGTGACCGGCCCCACCGGTTCCGGGAAAACCACCACCCTGTATTCCATCCTCAACCGGCTCAACAAAGATGACATCAAAATTTTGACTGCGGAAGATCCGGTGGAGTTCAATTTCAAGGGCATCAACCAGGTGCCGGTGAGAGAAGAGATCGGCATGACCTTTGCCGCGGCCCTCAGAGCGTTTCTAAGGCAGGACCCGGATATCATCATGGTGGGAGAGATCCGGGACATCGAGACCGCGGAGATCGCCATCAAAGCGGCCATGACCGGCCACCTGGTGTTCGCCACCCTGCATACCAATGACTGTCCCTCCACCATCGGGCGGCTGGTGGACATCGGTATTCCTGCCTATATGCTGGCCGCTTCCGTGACCATGGTCCTGTCCCAGCGCCTGACCCGGCGGCTGTGTCCGGAATGCAAAAAACAGGTCACAGGATACGATCCCGACATGCTGGAGATGGAAGGGTTTTCAAAAAAAGAGATCCCGGATCTCAAGATCATGGGACCCGGCGGATGCCCCCACTGCAACGGTACCGGATACAAGGGCCGGGTAGGGCTGTATGAACTCATGGAGGTTACCGAGGAGGTGGCCAAGGCCATCGGCGCCGAGGTATCCGAAGATCAGCTGCGCAAGGTGGCGATGCAGGAAGGCATGGTCACGCTGCGGGATGCCGGGCTTCACAAGATCAAAACCGGGGAGACCTCTTTTGACGAAGTGATGAAAAGAACCGTGATCACCAGGGAATCTCTGCCCGCCTACCTGGTGAATCCGGATCTGGAAGTTTACGAAGACAAGGATGTGATCATCCGGGAAAACAACACGGATATCGATTTTTTCAAACTGATCCAGGGGGCGGTGTATGTGGTCAAGGGCGGCAAGAAAATCGCTGAAATCACCCAGCCGGGAGAATATTTCGGGGAAATGGCCGCCATCACCAAAGATGCCCGGTCTGCGTCCATCATCGCCAAAGGGCGGTGCAAGGTCAAACGGTTTCCCGGAGACAAGCTCGAAGAGGTGATCGAAAAATATCCCGAGGTGGCCAAACACCTGTTCACCGTGCTGGCGGCCCGGCTCCATCAGACCGACCGGCGTCTGGTGACATTGATCAATCAGCTTAAAATGCCTCTGCCTCACTGAAACCCGGTCTCAGCCGGCTTTATTCTTCAGGGTTTGTTTTTGGGCGGTTTGTAATACCGGTCTTTTTCGCTGTAAATACAGCCGCAGTAGGATTGCCGGTACATGCCCAGGGCCTTTGATGCCTCGATGCCCTGTTTCCAGCCCTCTCTGAAATCATGGTAGAAAAATTTCACCCCGGTTTCCCCGGCCACGGCCGTGCCGATCTCCTGTATCAGGGCATGGTTCTGAAACCGGCTGTAGAGCAGGGTGGAGGAAAATGCGTCAAATTTTCCTTTTTTGGCGATTTTAGCGGCGGCAGAAAGCCTTGCATGATAGCAGTACCGGCACCGGTCTTTTTCCCGGAACACCACGGACTGAAGAAATGATTCCAGCTGATAATCGGACTGCCGGATCAGCTTCAGGCCCTGATCCTTTGCATACCGCTCAAGGGTGTCTTCTCTTTTCAGGCACTCGGTGTATGGATGGATATTGTGGCGATAGAAAAACCCCATCACCTGGATATCCATGTCCCTGAGGACCTGCAACGGATAGATGGTGCAGGGCCCGCAGCAGGTGTGCAGCAGCAGCTTCATGACCGGGATCCGAAAATTGCGGTGCCCACCCGCACCAGGGTCGCGCCTTCCTGGATGGCCGCGGCAAAATCATGGCTCATGCCCATGGACAGGTGGCGCACGGCCTGCGCATCCACCCCGGCATCAAGGATCTTCTCACGGATCTGCGCCAGGTGCCGGAAATAGGGCCGGGCCGCCTCCGGGTCGTCAAAATAGGGGGGCATGCACATCAGCCCCTGTAATTTGAGATGTTCAAATTCAGTGACGGCCCGGGCCAGTTCTACCACCTCTGTGGCATCGGCCCCGGATTTGGTATCTTCTTCCCCGATGTTCACCTGGAGCAGAATTTTCTGGCGCTTGTTGATTTTTTTGGCCTGTTTGTCGATCTCTTTTGCCAGTTTGATCTTGTCCACGGTATGGATCAGATCAAAATACTGCACCGCGAACCGGGCCTTGTTGGACTGGAGATGGCCGATAAAATGCCAGCAGGCTTCTGTCTTGCCGATGGCCTCGATTTTGTCCACCGCTTCCTGGATATAGTTTTCTCCCAGGTCGGTCAGCTTTGCATCGATGGCCTGCCGCATTTTTTCAACCGAATGTTTTTTGCTTACCCCCACCAGGGTGATGTCGGCAGGGTTTCTGCCGCAGGCGGCGGCAGCGGCATCGATTTGTTCCCGGATCACCGTCAGGTTGTCTTGAATGGTTGTCATGTCACATGTCCTTGAAATTGTATCGCCCCCAAAGATACCAGGGTCTGGATCACCTCGCACACCGGCAGGCCCACCACATTGGACCAGGAACCCTGGATCTCCTTGACCATGAACGCTCCCAGTCCCTGGACCGCGTATCCGCCGGCCTTGTCGTACGGTTCACTTGTGCCAGTGTACCAGAGAATTTCCTGTCTTGTCAAAACCCTGAACATCACCCGGGTTTCAACGGCGCGGCTGACCAGCGTGTCGTCTGCATGACGGCCTGCGGCATATCCGGTGAACACAAAATGGGTCCTGCCGCTCAGCTGTTCAAGCATGGACGCGGCTTCATCAGGGTCCCGGGGCTTGTTTAGCACATCCCCGTCTTTGACAACAATCGTGTCCGCCCCAAGCACCCAGGCCTGTTGCCGCTGCTGCATCACGGCTGCGGCTTTTTTTTCAGCCAGGGTTTTGACATATGCTGCCGGTGAAAGCCCGGGTGCCAGGGTTTCATCCACGTTTGCCGGCAGAATTTCCAGATCCAGCCCCATCTGAGCCAGCAGTTGCCTGCGCCGGGGAGACCGGGATGCCAGCACCAGTCTGTGCGGGTCCATCCATTTCATGACTGGGGGATTTACCAGAAAATCCGGGATTTGACAATGCCAATGTCCGTCACAGCCCATTTTGGGGTTGCCAATCATGGGCAGCGTGCTACACTGGGCCGGTCAATCATCAAAGGAAACAGTCAAATGAACCCATCCCTGTCCGGAGTCCTGTTCGGCCTGGCTGCATTTGCCTGCTGGGGACTGCTGCCGGCCTACTGGAAACAGATGCAGGCGGCCGTGCCGTTTGAGATCCTGTGTCACCGCATTGTGTGGTCGTGTGTGTTTGTGTTTGCCATCCTGTGTTTCCAGAAACGGGGAAAAGAGGTCACACAGATTCTCAAATCCCCTGGACAGTTGAAAGGACTGATGCTGAGCGGTTCGCTGATCGCCCTGAACTGGTTTGTGTATATCTGGGCCGTCAATTCCGGCCGGGTGGTGGAAACCAGCCTGGGATATTATATCAACCCCATGATCAACGTGCTGCTGGGATTCGCCCTGCTCGGAGAACGGTTCACCCGGTTGCAGTGCATTTCCGTGGGATTTGCCCTCACCGGCGTGATCTACTCGCTTCTGGCCTATGGGGCACTGCCCCTGTTCGGCCTGACCCTGGCAGTCACCTTTGCCTTTTACGGCTACTGCCGCAAACAAATCCAGGTGTCTCCCATGCCCGGACTGTTTATGGAAACCCTGATCCTGATGATCCCGGCACTGGTATATATCCTGTTTCTGATGGGGACCGGCAGATCCCTGTTTTTAAGGGACATGGGAATGAGCCTGTGGATGGTCGGGGCAGGGGTGGTGACCTCTCTGCCGCTGCTCTGGTTCGCTGCGGCGGCCCGGCGGCTCAAGCTGTCCACCATCGGCATTCTTCAGTATCTGGCCCCGTCCATTGCCTTTGTGCTGGGAGTATTTGTGTACAAGGAACCGTTTTCCATCCACAACCTGGTCACTTTCGGGTTCATCTGGGCCGGGGTGATTCTGTATACCCTGGAATTTGTGAAACATCATCATCCTCAAAAAGCGGACAAGGGAACTGTGGCGGAACCGGAGCAAGACCGGGTGTAATGCAGTGTGTGCGTTGAGGACTTTTTTAGTTATTGTTTAATTTTGAAAAATTGTGTGATACGGTATTAATGGTTGATGTTTCAGTAAATCAAGAATAGTTGCAGAATCCTTGACAATTTAAAGGTCCCATTTCTTCTTCGAACAAAATAAAGTCAAGGTTTGATGCCCGGAGGAGAGCGCTATGGTAACCACTTTGATAGACCAGATATCCGAAGATATCGTAGAGACAATACATGAATCTCTTTTGGTGCTGGATTCAGATCTGAAGGTTGTCTTGGCAAACCGTAGTTTCATCGATTCATTCAACGTAACACGGGAAGAAACTTTAGGCAGATTTATCTATGACCTGGGCAATAAACAGTGGGACATCCCCAAGCTGCGGGAACTGCTGGAAACCATCCTTCCCCAAGAGACAACCTTTGACAACTACGAGGTTGAACACGATTTTGCCACCATCGGCAGGCGCGTAATGCTGTTGAATGCCCGGCAGATTGAACAAGCGACAGGCAAGGAACGGATCATCCTGCTGGCCATTGAAGACATCACTGAGCGCAGGAAGATAGAAAAAGGTCTGGCAAAAGCGCATGAAGACTTAAAGGAGTTAGCCTCCGAGTTAGAACGTGCCGCTCGGGTAAAGTCTGATTTTCTTGCCAACATGTCGCATGAACTCAGGACCCCGCTCAACTCCATTATCGGCTTCTCCGAGGTATTATACGATGAAACCTTCGGACCCCTTAATGAGAAGCAGAAGCAATATGTGAATAATATTTCAGCCAGCGGAAAGCACCTGCTCTTACTGATCAATCAGATACTGGATGTGGCAAAAGTGGAAGCCGGAAAGATGCAGCTGGCATTATCTATCTTGCCGATGAAAAATATTTTAGATGAAATCTCTCTGCTGGTCTTGGATATGGTCAGCAAAAAGAAGTTGAAAATGTCGCTGGAAATAGCCGAAGACCTTCCCTCTATTGAAGCCGATGAGCTCAAGGTCAAACAAATACTTTACAACCTGATTTCAAACGCAGTTAAATTTACCCCCGAAGGCGGCAAAATCGGCTTGCGGGCAAAGAGAGCTGATTGTGGGGTGGAAATAGTGGTCTGGGATACGGGGGTTGGTGTCGCACCTGAAAATATGGAAAAAATATTTGAAGGTTTCTTTCGTGTCAATACCCCCTATTCTCAGGTAACGGAGGGTACCGGTCTTGGGTTACCGCTCTCCAGAAAGCTGGTTGAGCTTCACGGCGGGACGCTTTCTTTAGAATCCGAAGGGCTCAATAAAGGCGTCGCAGTCCGGTTTGTTTTGCCTGTTATATCCAGTGAGGATGGGTTCAAATGAAAAAGAAAGTATTGGTTGTCGATGATGATAAAAACAATCTGATGCTGGAAAAAGACCTTTTGGAGGTGGCCGGCTTTGAGGTATTTGAAGCTGAGAACGCTTCCGATGGAATTGCCATGGCCAAAAGAGAAAAACCCGATATCATCATTATGGATGTGCGGATGCCGAAAATGCGCGGTTCCGAAGCCGCCCGGATATTGCGCCAGGACAAAGAGACACTTGATATTCCCATTGTTTTTGTGACTGCTTCTGTAATGGAAGAAGGCAGAGAAGAGTTAAAAGACATAATGAACAGTGGATTCATAGGCAAGCCGATAAATACACGCACTTTTGCCAAAGAAGTCAGTCAGTTTATCAAATGAGTTGTGTGTTTTTGAATATATTGTGACGTCAAAGGAGACAGGGGATGAAAGACAAGCCGGTAATCTTGATTGTTGATGATCAGCCCCAGGACATTGAACTTCTCGAAGCACATCTTGTTCCGCAGGGCTATGAAATTGTCAAAGCGGCAAGCGGGGAAGAAGCGCTGGAGAAGCTATCCAGCAATCAAATCGCGCTGATTCTGATGGACGTATTGATGCCACCAGGCATGGACGGCTTTGAAGTGACCCGCAGGATCAGACGAGATACTGCACATCGACTGATCCCGATCATCCTGATTACCGCATTGCAAGAAACGGAAGACCGGGTGAAGGGGATTGAAGCCGGTTGTGATGATTTTCTTTCAAAGCCACTTGATAAGATGGAACTCTTTGCCCGTGTCCGGTCCCTGCTGCAGGTCAAAGCCTATAATGACTTGATGAATGATTATCAGATAGAGCTGGAAGCCATGGTAACCAGCAGGACAGAAGAATTAAGGCACGCCTTGGAGGACCTGCAGCAGGAGATTGCCGAGCGCAAGCGGTCGGAACAGGAATTAAAGGAGAAGGAAAGCCTGCTTAAAGGCATAATTGACGGCGTTTCTGATGTCTTGTCCATTCAGTATCCCGACCATAGCATCGAGCGCTACAACCAGGCCGGCTATGACCTGCTGGGCATGACTTTCGAAGAGGTCCAAGGGAAGAAATGTTTTGAGTTGATCGGGCGGGATCGTGAATGCACTGAATGTGCTACAAGAAAAGCCTTGAAAAGCGGTAAGATAGAGCAATTAGAGAAGTATGTTCCTGAGTTGGGCATCTATTTTGACTGCCGAAGCAATCCAATATTGGATGAAGATGGAAATGTCGTCCGTATTATTGAACATCTGAGGGATATCACCGAACAAAAACGGGCTGAGGAGGAGCGCGAACTGCTCCAGGCCCAGTTTGTCCAGGCCCAGAAGATGGAATCAGTGGGTCGTCTGGCCGGCGGCGTGGCCCATGATTTCAATAACATGCTGGGGGTGATTCTGGGGCATGCGGAATTCGCCCTTGAAAAGGCAGATGAAAATCATGATCTTTGTGCCGACCTGAAAGAAATTCAAACCGCTGCCCGGCGGTCGGCTGATCTGACAAAACAATTGCTGACCTTTGCCAGAAAACAGATCATTGCTCCCAAAATGCTTGATTTGAACGATACCGTTGAAAGTATGCTCAGTATGCTGCGAAGGCTCATCGGTGAAGACATCAATCTATCCTGGAACCCTGCCAAAGGGGTATGGCCCGTTAAAATGGACCCGTCCCAGGTCGATCAGATTCTGGCCAATCTGTGTGTGAATGCCAAAGATGCCATTGAAGGGGTGGGCAAGCTCACCATTGAAACCGGGATGAAGTCCTTTGACCAGGAATATTGTGCAGACCATGCAGGCTTTATCCCCGGTGACTTTGTTGTACTGGCGGTCAGTGACGATGGCTGCGGCATGGATAAAATGACCCTGTACAACCTGTTTGAACCCTTTTTCACCACCAAAGATGTCGGCAAGGGTACCGGGCTTGGCCTGTCAACGGTGTATGGCATTGTCAAACAGAACAACGGTTTCATCAATGTTTACAGTGAACCGGATCACGGGACCACTTTCAGGATTTATCTGCCCCGGTGTGTTGCCGCTGATGAAACCCCTGCCGTTATCCCTCCGTATAAACCGGACCCGACGGGTAATGAAACCGTTTTACTGGTGGAAGATGAACCCGCTATTTTACGAATGGCCCGGATGATGCTCGAACGAATGGGATATTCGGTTTTGCCGGCTGCTACGCCTGCTGAGGCGATAGATCTTGCCAAAACCCATGCAGATAAAATAGATCTTCTCATGACGGACGTGATCATGCCGGAAATGAACGGCCGGGACCTGGCAAAACACTTGACAGCGCTTTATCCGGATATCAAACTACTGTTCATGTCCGGCTACACAACCAATGTGATTTCCGATCACGGCGTGATGGATGAAAAAGTTGCATTTATCCAGAAACCTTTTTTAATGAAAGATCTGGCTGAAAAGGTGCGGGAGGTTTTGGATACGGCCCAGGATAAAGTTCAATGATAACAGCTCCATGGGCCTGTGGTGGGAGCCTTTCCAGAAAATCCCGGAACCGGCGGCAGGGCAGATGGAAAAATCGGCCATATATGGCCACTGGTCGTATATGATCTTGTTTCTATGACGGCTCATGGCAACCCGATAGTATTTTTGTAACTTATTTATTAAACAAATTCAATTAGATATGATAAGTAATCCTGAATATTTCAACCCTGGCACAAAGATTGAATAAGATTGAACTTGTAAGAAAAAATGAAACGTTTAACCCATAATCGAGTCCATGAACTGATGAAATATCGGTTCATGCAGAGCTTGGAAAGGATGAAGCCATGCAAATTGATATCTCACCACAACCGATAGTTTCTCTTATTGCCGGCGTATTGATTTTTGTTATGCCGAAATTATTGAATTATATCGTTGCCGGTTATCTCATTATTATCGGTGTTCTCGGGTTGATCCACTGACCGGCCCATGTGATCGTCCATCATCGCATTTTGGATAAATAGTATAAAATACTCAACTGTCTGCTATTGGACTTTTCCCTGCTGTCATCTGCGGATGCCAAAAACCGGCTTTGTGATAATCGTAAATCAATGGACAAGAGGTGTTGTGCATGGCAACGGCGCCAGGAAGCCGTGGTCAAAGCCCCGGAAAATACAGATGACAGGACGTTTGGAGAATTGTTCTATGCCTGCTGTGACGAGGTCTCCGATATTTCTTTTGTTGAATCGCTTTACAGGATAATGACGCTTGCGGGCAACGAATTGTAGCGTTTTGCCAGAATTCAGTATTGGCAAGGATACTTAAATCCGGAGAGTGCCCTCATTGTTTTCGCTTGTTTAAATCTGGGGGGGGTATGGATGAAAAATCGGCCAATGACGGTTTGAAACAAAGAACTTCTCAATCAAAAATAGCTGCAAAGACCCGAGAGGAAGAAGAAATCGACAAACCGTATCGTGCTCTCTTTGAAAATTCCAAAGATGCTATCTTGATTATCAAAAATGAACAATTCATTGACTGCAATCAAGCTTTGTTAGATATGTTGGGGTATACAAACAAAAGCAAGCTTCTAAAAACCCATCCTTCTGAATTGTCCCCGGATTTTCAACCCGATGGAAAAGAGTCATTCAAAAAAGCAAAAGAGATGATGGCTATCGCCTTGAAAAACGGCGGGCATCGATTTGAATGGAACCACATCCGGGCTAATGGAGAGGTTTTTCCTGTAGAGGTTCTTTTAACAGTAATTTCCAACCAGAAAGGCAACCAGGTAATTCATACTATCTGGCGAGATATAACCCATAAGGTGCAGGCAGAAAAGGCTTTGCAAGAAAAGAAAGAAACACTTTCAATAATTCTTGAAAGTACGCCTCATGGAATTACATTGATTGATAACGACGGTAAATACCTTTATGTAAATCCATATTTTACAAAAATCACAGGTTATACACTTAAAGATATTCCCACCAAAGAAACCTGGTTTGAAAAAGCTTACCCGGATAAAAAATACCGAAAGCAGGTCTCGGAAGCATGGGGTCGTGACAGCAATTCAGCTCAGGAACAGAATCGCGAGTTCAAGATAATATGTAAAAATGGCCAGTCAAAACATATAGAGTTCAGATCCACTTTTTTAAAAGACCAAAAAATCTCTGTTCTTACAGATATTACACAACGCAAAAAAGCCGAGGAAGCACTAAAGGAGAGTGAAGAACGTATAAAGGCCATCCTATTTGCAACTCCGGATCCAATTGTACTATACAACAATAACGGTGAGCCGGAATATCTAAATCCAGCCTTTGTTGATTTATTCGGATGGTCTATAGACGAATTAAGAGGCAAACGTATCCCATTTGTTCCAGATGACCAAAAAAAGAGGACCTCCGAAAAATTACAAGAGCTATTTGATTCCGGCAATAAAGTACAATTTGAGACGAAACGGCTTACAAAGAATGGCAGCAGTATTAGTGTTATCGTAAGTACATCCTGCATCAAGAATCTGAAGGGTGAAATATCAAAGCTTGTTGTGATTTTAACAGATATCACTGAACAGAAGCGGGCGAAAGATGAATTGAAATTATTAAACTTGAAACTGGAGCATAGGGCCACACACGATTTTTTAACCGGAGCCCCGAATCGGCGGGCCATTTTAGAGAATCTGCAGCACGAGTTGATTCGTGCGAAGAGGAGGAACTCGACGCTAAGCATAGGGCTATGCGACATTGATCACTTTAAACATGTCAATGACAAGTATGGACATCACGTGGGCGACGATGTCTTATGTGGGCTTGTGAAAGCGGTCCAGAATAATCTTCGGCCTTATGATCTATTCGGCCGATTTGGTGGTGAGGAGTTTCTATTGATTGTGCCTGATTCTTTCGGAACTGTTGAGGAAAAGATTTACGAGAGGGTGAGAATGGAAATAGCCGATAATAAAATAATCACAAAATCCGGTGAAGTGGGCATTACGATCAGTATCGGTGTTACAAATAATAGAATAGATGAAACAATAGATGCCATGCTTACCTCAGCCGATGCTGCACTATACAGAGCCAAAGATAATGGACGTAATCAGGTGGTTTTTGCTGATCAATAATTCTCGAATTATGCTGTTTGAATACCAAGGTTTGGCGATTTAGCGATGATCCACTGAGCGACTATTCTGAGGCTGAAAATATTTGTGTGTCAATCAGACTCCCTGGCTGCATTTGCCTCCTGGGGCTTGCTCTGCTCGGGGAACGGTTCACCCGGCAGTGTGGGCGTTGCGGATATTATTAGTTACTGTTGAATTTTAAAAACTGTGTGATAGGCAAGATCATGGTTCATGTTTCAGGAAATCAAGAATAGTTGCAAAATAGTTGATATTTTAAAGTCTGGACTTCCAGGAGAGATTGTGAAATATAGTTTTGAGTGAATTTTTACAGATACCTTGAGTATCCTTGAGGATTTTGAGAATCCAGTATCGGGCAAGACTACTTGAACCTGGCAGGGTTGAATTTCGAATTTAATTTCTTTTACGATACAAATTTATCCGGATATTAAAAGGGTATGATATGGCTGAAAAACCCACCTATGAAGAATTGGAAACACGGGTTCAGGAACTGAAAACAGGCTATACGCAGCTTGAAAAAAAACTGCACGAAGCCGAGTTGTTTTCAGAAGAAATAATGACGTACATGAGCGAAGGCCTTGTCCAGACTGATATCCGGGGGAATGTCATATTCATCAATCAGCGTTTGTCAGAAATGCTTGGATATCTGCCCGAACAGATCATCGGAAAATACTGGCTGGATATAGTACCGGCCGAACAACAGGCCATTGCACAGGAAGCAGAAGCCAGGCGTGTTCTGGGACATACCGACCGGTATGAAATTATTCTGCGCCACAAAGATGGTCATAGATTCCCGGTAATGATCGGTGCCGGACCGAGATTCGACAAACAAAGTGGTGAATTTATCGGTACCATGGGTGTTGTGTCTGACATTACCGACCAGAAAAAGGCAGAGAAACAAATTGCTGAGGCATTGTCCTGGTATCAGGAAATTTTCGAAGGTTCAAAAGACGCTATATTCATCAGCGATGAAAACGCACGGTTTGTTTCCATCAACAGTGCGGCCTGTAATTTGACCGGTTATGATCGGGAAGAGCTGAGAGCCATGCGAATTCCTGATCTGCACGATAAGATGGATCTGGACGCTTTTAACACTTTCCATGGCCGAATTATCGGGGGAGACCACGTAGACTCGGAGGCCAGAATTCTACGCAGGGATGGAAGAAAAGTTGATGCCGAGTTCAACAATAAACGCATCACCGTTTCGGGTAAGCATTACATGCATACAACTGCCCGCGACATCACCGAACGCAAGTGGGCTGAGAAGGAGCGCGATAAGCTCCAGTCTCAACTCCTCCAGGCCCAGAAAATGGAATCGGTAGGCCGTCTGGCCGGTGGTGTGGCCCATGATTTCAACAACATGTTGGGAGTTATTCTGGGCCATACAGAACTGGCATTGTTGAAGACGGATGAAGATAACGATCTGATTTCCAACCTGAAAGAAATTCAAAACGCGGCAAAGCGTTCGGCAAATACCACAAAGCAGCTGCTGGCTTTTGCCAGAAAAGATATCATTTCTCCCAAACAGATTGATTTGAACGATACTGTGGAGAGCATGCTCAATATGCTGCGGCGGCTCATTGGAGAAGACATCGACCTCGTCTGGCAGCCGGCTGCCCATCTGTGGCCCGTAAAAATGGACCCGTCACAGATCGACCAGATTCTTGCCAATCTGTGTGTGAATGCCAGGGATGCCATTTCCGGGGTGGGCAAACTCACCATTGAAACTGGAAAGAAAACATTTGATCAAGAATACTGCAACGACCATCCCGGCTTTATCCCCGGTGATTTTGTACTGCTGGCGGTCAGCGACAATGGCAGCGGCATGGACAAGGAAACTCTGGAAAATCTGTTCGAGCCGTTTTTTACTACCAAGGAGGTGGGCAAAGGCACCGGCCTGGGGCTTGCCACCGTTTATGGCATTGTCAAACAGAACAACGGCTTTATCAATGTTTACAGCGAACCCGGGCAGGGATCCACCTTCAAAATTTATCTGCCCCGGTTGGTTGCCGATGAAGACGTTGACAAGGCCGTTCCTGAGAAAAAAGCCGCTGCCGGAGGGTCTGAAACCATTCTGCTGGTGGAAGATGAACCCACAATTTTACGAATGACCCGCATGATGCTGGAAAGGAAAGGGTTATTCCGTGCTCTCCGCAGCCACACCTGCTGAAGCGATAGACCTGGCAAAAGCCCATGCAGATAAAATTCATCTTCTCATGACCGATGTGGTCATGCCGGAGATGAACGGCCGGGACCTTGCCAGGCAGATCACCGCTCTTTATCCGGCCATCCGGCTGTTGTTCATGTCAGGTTATACCGCCAATGTCATTGCCCATCACGGGGTGCTGGATGACGGAATGGCTTTTATCCAGAAGCCGTTTTCAATGGCTGACATGACGGCGAAGGTTCGGGAGGCATTAGATAAAGCATAAAATGAAGCTCAAGGGTATCAAATGTGTGATTATTTAAGGCCCGGATAAATTATAGAACCAATACAATTCAAAACCTGCTATGGTATTTTTTTATAGTTGTTACCTGAATCGTTTAACGAGGATGGAAGCATGCAGTGTCCCCAATGCCAGTTTGATAATCGGGAAGGCGTGCAGTTCTGTGAAGAATGTGGAACAAAAATGGAACTGGCATGTCCGGGTTGCGGACGAAAATTCCCTAAAATCGAAATTTTGCGGTCTATGCGGTCAGGCATTATCCGTTTTTGAACCTGCTCCAAAGACACCTGCCGCAGCCATCGACCCCATCGCCACATTAAGGCGCTATCTTCCCATGGGCATGGCTGAGAAAATACTGGCACAAAAATATCGGATTGAGGGGGAAATACGACAGGTCACGGTCCTGTTCTGTGATCTTGCCGGATATACACCAAAAGGGTTGAAATATGCGGCATCTAGAGATTTGGGAGTGATCATAAGGGAACCTTTGCGCGGCGGTCTTTTGGGCAGAAAGCCGCCGCCTGCTGTTTCAGGCCTTGCAAGGAGCCCTGGTCTGGCTTCCCAATGTCAGGACTGCGGCGAATGTGAAAAAAAAGGAAGATAATGATCTCATAATGGCCGGCATGATTCATCAAGCCAAGAACCCAATCCGAATATTGTCAATCAGAACATGCCCATGCTATCATTTAAAAATGAACAACATCAAAAAAGCCATAGGGTCTCTGATCAAAAACACCGCCGAACTTGACTTGATCTGCGGTGTGCTTGTGTATGCTGCGGATATGGACATCATTTATTATGAAACCATTCAGGAAGTAGCCGGCCCGTCGACCGGAGAGATCCTGCTGGAAATGTGGGAATGGAAACTGCTGCTGCCGGTCCGCTCATCAAAGTGTGGTGAGTGGGATTCCCGGGTCATGGTAATGCAACCGGAAGAGAGGTTTGAAATGCCAAATATATCCCGGGTCCTGACGACAAATGCCATAGAATCGGGGAAATGGGATACCATCGGGGCCATTTGTCACCTGTTTCAAAAAATGGGAGAACCGGACTGGGAAAAAATGCCGGCACTGGTCCGGGAACTGGGAGACAGCTGTGTTCACAAGGTCATTTCCGGGGCGCGTATCGGAGCTGCATGCGGACATCATGGGCTCAGAGAAAAGACCGGCGCATTGATAGCCGTTCTTAAAGGAGCCGGTATCATAAGCCCCAAACTAATGGCCATGAATCCGAAAAGAACGCGGTCGGCCTCCCCCCTTTATGAGTTCAATCCCTGTGTTTATGGCGAGACTTAATGACTGATCAAACGAGTAAAGACCAATTGAACGATTTTCTAATGAGCTGTTTCTCAGAGGAAGATGCCCGGCTGTTGCAATATTTTTTTCAAAACCATGCGGGTGAAGCGTCTTTTTCCTATGAAGACATTCGGCTTCCACAGCAGTTGGCTCAGGATTTATTGATGCTGGATATCATGTGTCCTAAAGGACTTTCAACAAGCCATCTTCTGTCATCTGAATCTTCTGATTTTTTTTCAGCTGAAAAACACAGTTTGAGATTTGTTTTGTAGAGAAGCTGGCTTCCTCCTGCAACGCTTTTCTTGATATACCCTCTTTGTTTTGTTTGATGATCTTCAAAACCGTGCCTCTCAGTGTTTTTTTGGCTCTTGGTTTTCTTTTGGTGACCGGCCTGGTTTGTTTTGGTTTTGGCTCAATGACACTTTCAGTCGTTACAGACCAGTCAGATTTATCAAAGATTCCTTGCAGGCTTTTAATTCCCTTGGAGATCTCTCGGACAGTGTCCATGATAGCAGTGGCCAATTCCTTGTCAAATTCGATGGAGATGTCGACTTTCATTTTTTACCCCTTTGTCTACTTGGATATAAATTTGGTTCACAAGTTATTATCAACAATATCCAAATAAATCAAGAAGGTAAAATTGTCTTATGATACCGATGTTTTTCCCATTTTTTGTAAAAAGATCGGAGAAAATAAAAAAATCATAACGACGGAAGACAAACTTGCGTTGACACCTTGTCAAAAATAAGGGCGGTCATATATTCCCTGTTCGGGCTTTTAAAGTTGAATGCCCAGATAAAAGGTGTTATGAAGAATTTGACGACACCGGCCACAACCTTTAACCGGTTCAAGCGGAACTTAACAGGAGATCTACACCATGGAAAAAACAAATACACTCAATATACTCAAAAACGCCTTTCTGATGGAGCGTCAGGGCAAAAGCCTGTATGAGACAGCCCGGGACAAGGCCGATGATGAGGTTGTCAAAAATTTTTTCGACGACCTGGCAAACGAGGAGGCCCAGCACATGAACATGCTGGAGGCCCAGTTCAAATCCATCATGCAAAACGGCAAATTTGCGGCCGGCAGATATGAAACCGACGGGACTGGGGACACCCCGCCGGCTATTCTCACTCAGGATCTGGCGAACAAAATCAACGCCGCCGGATTTGAAGCGACCGCCATCACAGCGGCGGTGAATTTTGAACAAAAAGCGGTCAAACTTTATGGGGAGCGGGCTGAAACCACCACGGATCCGGAGGAAAAAAAGCTCTACCAGTGGCTGTCAGCCTGGGAACAGACCCATCTGAAAAAGCTGCTGACCCTTCAGGAGGATCTGAATCAGCGGATCTGGGAAGACAACAGTTTCTGGCCATTTTAATCGTCTTGTTATCGGCAGAAGGACCCCCCTGTCATGTGTTTCAATCGCAGGTGAAGTCGATTTTTCTTTCACAAAGGGGCGGATCTTGACCCTGGATTGGTCAAGCCCGATTTTGGCCTTGAAAAATATGGGGAAATGCGATAAAAACCTGGAAATTATGCCTGGGTGGCGGAACTGGTAGACGCAAGGGACTTAAAATCCCTCGGTGCAAAGCACTGTACGAGTTCAATTCTCGTCCCAGGTACCAATACAAAGGGTTTTGGCCTTTTTCCCAGGACCCTTTTTCCATCTTAAAAAATGTCTGGTAATTTTCATGGACAAAATTCAAATCAACGGCGGCAGACGGCTTGAAGGCGAGGTCTCGATTTCCGGGGCCAAGAACGCGGCCCTGCCGCTGATCGCATCCGCCATTCTGGTGGACGGCACCTGTGAATTTTACAACGTGCCCCATCTGATGGATATCAGGAGCATCAAGCTGCTGCTGGAGGATTTAGGGGCAAACTGTTCGCTCGATGACCATGTCATGACCGTGGACGGGTCCGGGATTCACAAGATCGAAGCGGAATATGAACTGGTTCGCAAGATGCGGGCCTCCATTCTGGTGCTCGGACCCCTGGTGGCCCGGTTCGGCCATGCCAAGGTGTCCATGCCGGGCGGATGCGCCATCGGTGCCCGGCCGGTGAACATGCATCTGACGGGACTGGAGGCGCTGGGAGCGACCATTTCCATCGACCATGGGTATATCGAGGCCAAAGCAGACCGGTTGACCGGCGGGGAGATCTATTTTGACACCCCGACCGTGACCGGCACGGAAAACCTGATGATGGCGGCGGCCCTGGCAAAGGGGCAGACCGTACTCCGGAACGCGGCCAGGGAACCGGAAATCATCTGCCTGGCCGAGGCCCTCAATGAGATGGGGGCACATGTTTCCGGAGCCGGATCTCCCATCATCACCATCGATGGCGTGGACAACCTCCGTCCCGCCAGGGTCAGGGTGATTCCCGACCGGATCGAAACCGGCACCTTTATGGTGGCGGCGGCCGCCACAACAGGGGATGTCCGGATCACGGGGTGCAATCCCGAACATATCGGCGGGGTAATCAGCAAGCTCAAGGCCGCGGGCGCTCAGATCGACAGCCGGCCCGGACAGATCCGGGTCAGGGGAGGGGACCGGATCAAAAGTGTGGATATCCAGACCCTGCCGTATCCCGGGTTTCCCACGGACATGCAGGCCCAGTTCATGGCGTTGATGTGCGTGGGCCAGGGCACCAGCATGATCCATGAATCCATTTTTGAAAACCGGTTCATCCATGCCAATGAGCTGATGCGCATGGGCGCGGACATCACGCTTTCCAGGGCCAATCTCGCCATGGTCAGAGGGGTGCCGGCACTCCAGGCCGCCCCGGTGATGGCATCGGACCTGCGGGCCAGTGCATCTCTGGTGATTGCCGGACTCATGGCAAAAGACACCACCGTGATCTCCCGGGTGTACCACATGGACCGGGGATATGAAGCCATGGAGGAAAAATTTTCCGCTCTGGGGGCGGATATAACGCGGATCAAATAAGCGTCTCCAACATCTTTCAGGAGGCATGCGCATGTGAAGGCATTGTCACAGCCGGTCATCCCTCCGCTGATTCCCGTGTTTCTGGCCATGATGACGGGAATCCTTGCCGGCAGTGTGTCCAGTCTGCCCGATCCGGCCCGGGTGGTTCTGATTTCCGCTGTGACCGTGTTGCTGTGTTTTCCCGGCCTTGCCGGCAGAAAAAAAACGATGTTCTGGTTGTGCCTCGGATTCGCTGTCTGGTCAGGGTATCACAGTTATCTGATTCATTCTCCCCGCCTGCCGGACGGTCATATTTCCCATTTCTACAACCGGCGGGACATCGTTCTGACCGGTCAGGTGGTTTCCTTTGCCCGGCAGTATCCGCATAAAATTCGAATTACAGTGGACTGCCGGACCATTCAGCTGCCCCGGGGCACGGGTCCTTCTGAAACGATGTCCGCGACCGGACGCGTGTATTTGAATCTGTATGGAAAGTCCGATATCCATATCAGATTCAATGACCATATCCGGTTTCCCGGTCCCATCCGTCCCATCCGGAATTTCGGCAACCCCGGCGCGTTTGATTACCGCACGTTTCTGATACGTCAGGGCATTTTCGGTGCCGTTCATCTCAATGTCGATAAAATTGAAAAAATCAAGGATTCACCCCCATCGGTCTGGACCAACGGGATCCAGGGGCTGGAAACTATCCGGAACCATTTTTATGGGTTTGTCATAACCCGCCTGGATCACCGGGACGGGGCCCATGTGATGGCCGCACTGGTCACGGGTATCAAGCACAGCATGCCCCCGAAACTTCGGGATCAGTTTGCCAGGGCCGGCACCTCGCATCTTCTGGCCATTTCCGGTTTGCATATGGGGATTCTCAGTCTGATCTTTTTCTTTGTTTTCTATCGGATCCTGTGGCTGTTCCCGCAATGGATGGTAACTGCCAGGGCCCGGAAAATCGCCGGTCTGCTGACCCTGATTCCCTTGGGCCTGTATCTGGTTTTTTCCGGATTTTCCCCTTCCACCCAGCGGGCGTTTGTCATGATTGCCCTGTTCATGACGGCGTTTGTCATAGAAAAGCAGACCCATCCGTTCAACACCCTGGCCGGTGCCGGTATTGTCATTCTTTTGATCGATCCGGCCGCATTGTTTTCCATCTCTTTTCAACTGTCGTTCACCGCTGTTTTCTTCATCATTTCAGGCATGACAGTCATGAAAAAATACCCGGGATTTCATTTTCCCGCCATTCCCCGCTTCGTGGTATCCATCAGCGGGATAACCCTGCTGGCGGGCCTGGGAACGTTTCCTTTGATTGCCGGGTATTTCAACCTGGTGTCTCTGGTCCAGATTCCCGCCAACCTGATCCTGGTGCCGGTGATCGGGTTCGTATGCCTGCCGGCCGGTCTGGTGAGCCTGATGGTCCTGCCGCTGGTTCCGGATCTGGCGGTCTGGCTGTTGACCGGCGCGGCCCAACTGGTGGAATGGTGCACATGGTATGTGACCTGGCTGACCCAAATTCCTTTTGCCTGGTCATATGTGCCGGTCTGGTCATGGCTGGACATTTTCATGGCTTATCTTGTTCTGGGCGCTGTGCTGTGTGTGTTGAATTTCAAAAAAACAGCCCCGGTCATGGCCGCGGTCATCATTGCCGTTATGGGGATCTACGGATTCCGGGCGTGGGTGCCGGCCGGGCCGCCCGACCATTTGACCATCACGATACTGGATGTGGGGCAGGGCAATGCCGCATTGATTGAGACCATTGAAAACAGAACCATACTGGTGGACGGCGGCGGGTTTTCCGGAAGCTCGCAGTTTGATGTGGGCCGTTACGTGGTGGCCCCGTTTCTATGGCATCAGGGTATCACCGCCCTGGACGCGGTGATTCTGACCCATCCGGATGCAGACCATATGAACGGGCTGGTGTTTATTCTTGAAAATTTCCAGGTGGGCACCCTGGTTAAAAACACAGACACCAGTCCCCATGACTCATTTGAACGTATCATGGCGGCCTGTGCCCAAAAAAAGATTCCCGTGTTCATCCCCGGGTGTGCAAAGAACCGTATGGGCTGGGAAAACACCCGGCTGACATTTTTTCAATGTGATGCCAGCAATCCCGACTGGGACGGCAATGACCATTCCGTGGTTTTCAAGCTGTCATGGAAAGATTTTTCCATGTTGTTTCCTGGAGATATTCAGGCCGTCCGGGAGCGGTCCCTGGCCGAAACCATGACAGACCAACTGTCTTCCGACGTCCTTTTGTCCCCCCATCACGGCAGCAATTCATCCTCCACCCGCCTGTTTCTGGACCGGGTGGACCCGGAAACCGTAGTCGTCTCCTGTGGATTCAACAACCCGTACCGGTTTCCCCATCCCGAAGTGATCCACCGGTATGAGCACAAAAACATCCGGGTGTTTCGGACCGACCGGCACGGGGCCGTGACCATCACCTCAAACGGCAGGGGCTATCAGATGGTTCCTTTTTATTCAGATTTCGAAGGCCAATGACTGGGGATAACCAGAATCCGGTACCGGTTGGTTTCAGACGGTCGCTTTTTGAGGACGCACCAGGTTCCGTCGCTTGTAATACTTGATAAACGGGACGATCACCTTGTTTTTGTTTCCTCCGGACACATCATAGGTGATGCTGACGACGGGCACCCCGGTGGCGGCTTCCAGCCGGGCCGCCATGGCTTCGGTGATCAGGCCGGGACAGCAGAAAGCCGGGGTGGTCTGCACCAGAAGCGCCAGGTCCGGATGTTCCTGAAGGATATGGTGGATTTTGAGAATATTGTCCATGGACTCGCCGGTATGCTCCGGCAGGATCCCGTATTGCGCCAGCACGTCCTGGCCTGATGTGAGGGTTTTTAAGTCCGATTCCATGAGCACGGGTTCAAAATAGGGATAATACTTTTTTTCCATGGTATTCATGGCCGTCAGCAGGGCTTTGTTGGAAATCAGGCTGAAATACTTGCCCTCCTTGAACCATTTTCTGAAATAGGACCCGGCAATGATTTTCAGATATTTATAGTAAGGGGTGGTGATCACCTCACCGCCATGGGCTTCGATATAATGGATCAGGTCCTGGTTCATCACATCGTTGTCCCGGACATACAGATCTCCGAAAATCGCCACTTTGGGCCGGGTACCCATGTTTTGGGTCCTGATCTGATGAAACAGGGGCATGGCTTCGGCAAGTGCCTGTTCCTTGGATCCGCCGTCGGCAAATGCCTGGTTGATGATGGCCAGGGCCCTGGCCGTCACCTGGTCGGTCTCGCCCCTGATCACCTCATAGGGCCTGATTTTGCACCCGATGCTTCTGAGCAGTCCGCCGAACATGTAGGCAAAATACGCATTGGTGGAGGCTTTGAAAGAGATGTCAAACAGGGAAAGCTCCCCCAGATAGATTCCCGATTTTTCAAACCCGTTTCCTTCATGTTTGAGAATCTGCTGGATATGATAGGGATACATCCGGATGTTGCAGGCGATATCCGACCGGTTGAGCCACAGCACGGCATCGGCCGGATCGATATGGTGTTTTTTGACTGTGTGGATAAACCCGGCCGCCACCGCATTCAATGGAATGCACTGGCCGGTGTTGGTGAGCAGACATTTTTTCAGGGTTTCCTGGGTCTCCTCCATCAACAGGGCCGGATAGCCTTCGCTCTGAAAGGTGGAAACGATCAACTGTCCGGTGTAGGCATCCCAGTTGGGAAAAACAATGGTTCTGTCTCCGGGCCGGTCAAAAAACAGCGGGGAAAAATCCAGGGATGGGGCAGGGGGCCGGGCAGTGGCCTGAGAATGGTTGGTAAATGCCCGTACGGCCGCCTCGATCCGTGTTTCATACCCCACACTCGAGTCGTGCTCATCGAGTTCCAGCACCAGATAGGGCTTGCGGCTCTGTTCCATGATCTGCTTGAAGTAATCCACGCCGAACGCATCCGGAGAGCATCTGAAAGAGGTGATATAAACCGGATAAAGGCCCTCTGTCAAAGCGGCGGCATAGGCGGATTCCAGGATCCGTGCGGCATGTTTCCAGTGAATTTCATCCAGCAGCGGGCGGATGGGGGACAGATCCAGATCCGATGTATCCAGCATGTCCTGGAAAAAGGTCTGGACCCCCATTTTTTCGAACATCTGGGGAATATGATGGTTCATGGTGTCCGACAGAACGGTGTAGGGGCGCCCCAGCAGCAATACTTTGACACCGTCCCTCTGCCGGCTCCGGGTCTGAAACAGGGAGGCCACTCTTGCCTGTTCCTTTTTCCTGAATTCCAGGGCCTTGTCCCAGGCAGAATGAATATCGAAAAACGACAGAAAATGATGAGACATCACCGGTTTCAGCGCCTGGTACAGTTCCATTTTGGTGTGAAACCCGGTATACAGGTACTTGATGGTGGGCATGATCAGCCGGTCTTTGGCACCCTCATCCAGGCAGGCCATCACCGACGGGGTGAACTGGGTGTAGTAGCAGTGCTGGCGCCGGATCCCCTTCTGGTGGGTTTTTTCCTCAAAATAAAACGGCAGAAACACATACGGGGCTTTGTCCAGAAGATGGGCCACGTGGCCGTGCAAAGCCATGACCGGGGCGCAGAATTCCGCTTTGGCCAGGGTTTTGCCTAAAGCCACCGGCTGTTTCAAATGGCGGCTGACAATGGTTCGGATGCCCAGAAGAGAAAAGAACATCTCCCAGAACGCCAGGTCTTCAAACAGATGAAGGGCGGCTGGGATACCGATGACCGGGGCATTTGGACCGGGGGTTTCCTTTGAGACGGGACGCGTTAAAGGGTTTCTCAGATTTTTCATGCTGTACCGGGTGTCCGGGGACACCCTTTTTTGGGTATCATAATCCCTGCCGCACAGAAACCCGTATGCCTGGGGCTGTCCATCCACATCGGCGATGGTGATTTTGCAGTGATTGCTGCACAGCTGACACACTTCCTGGCGGACCGGAATGGTTTTGCGCCACAGATCAAAGCCTCTAAATGCAGACTGTTTAAAATCCTGTTCAGCGGCCAGCAGGGCAACGCCCAGGGCCCCGGTCAGATGGCAGAACTGGGACACATGGATCGGTTTGTGCAGTTTTTGTTCAAACGCCGCCACAAGGGCCCGGTTTCGGGCCGTGGCCCCCTGGAACAGGATGCAGTCGCCGATGTTGCCCACGGTGGCCACTTTGGTCAGATAATTGTCTCTCACCGAATGGAGCACGGACGCCAGAATTTCCCTTTGCTCAAACCCTTCGGCAAAAAAATAGTTGATGTCCCGTTCCATGAACACCGTGCACCGGTCACTGGAAACCGGGGCTGAGATGCCTTCGGCCCGGTCCGAATATTCAGACAAAGGACAGGCCAGTTTCTGGGCCTGTTCCTCGATGAAACTGCCGGTGCCGGCCGCACACACGGTGTTCATCACCGATGCGGTGACCCGGCCGTCTTTGAGCAGGGTGAATTTGGCATCCTGTCCCCCGATCTCGATGATGGTGTCCACATCCGGGTTCAGGTTCACGGCGGCCGTGGCATGGGCGGTAATCTCATCGGGTTCGAGATCCGCACCGATCACCCGTCCGCTGATCCGGCGGCCGGACCCGGTAGTGCCGCACCCGGCAATAATCACGTTCAGCCGATTGCGGGCAACCCAGTCATCCATGACCTTGAAAACGGTCTGGACCGCCTGGACCGGCCGGGAAGCGGTTTTGGTATAACACCCGATCACCGGCACCAGGTCTTTGGTAATCAGAAGGCTTTTGGTGCTGGTGGACCCCACATCCAGCCCCAGAAACGCGCCGGACAGATCCAAGCCGGAAGGATCGGTATAAATTTCCACCTCAACCTTGTCAGCCACGTATGTCTCAAAACAGGTGAAATCCGGATAATCAGATAAGGCAAGAAACAACGGGGGATACCGGTAGTTGTCTTTTTTGACGGTATCCGTGAAAAATGCCTCAGGGGAATCAAAGGTGTGGTCTGCCATCTTTTTGTGGGACATCTCATCGGCCAGACACAGGGCCGCACCCAGGGCTCCGTAGACCCGGGCACAATCGTCAATGGTCAGTGTCACATTCAGCAGCGATTCCAGATACCTTGTCACGGAACGGTTTTGGGACACCCCGCCGCAGAAAATGATTTTTCCGGTAAAGGTGTTTGCCTTGAACAGGGTATTGGCGATATTTTTGGCCAGCCCGTAGCACAGACCATCACAGATCTGCGCAATATTGTATCCTTCCTGCTGGGCATGAATCAAATCGGTTTTGGCAAACACCGCACACCGGGTGGCGATGTCGGGCCGATCCTGCCGGTTGGTCATGGCATATTCACTGATTTCATGTGAGCCCTGCAAATTCAGGCGCCGGGCCTGCTGATCCAGAAAACTGCCGGTACCCGCCGCACAGGAGGTGTTGTGCCGGGCCCCGGTATAGTTGCCGGTGTCGTCAAACAGGCTCAAGGAGAACTTTTCACCGCCCACATGAAGCAGTGCATCAAACGACGCGCTGTATAAAAATTTTGCGGCCCGGATCAGGGCCACCTGATCGTCATAGCGTTCATGACAGAAGACAAATCCGGGTGACGCATCCGTGACGGCCACATGCGTCACCGACCTCATCACCTCATGGGACAGCAGCGCTGTGAGACATTCCTTGACATCCCCGTGATGAAACACATTGGCTTTGTGAATCAGTTTTTTCTGCCCGTCAATCACTGCAATACTGACAGAAACAGAACCGATATCGATCCCTGCAATCATATCTTTCATTTTATTTCCGGCCGCTAAAAAATTTCTCTTGCATCGTTTTCAACAATACGGGCATACTTATTGTTTTTTGAGTTTTGTGTCAATCCAATATTCCCCATTCTTCTATTTCTTGTTTTTTGTGATAGATTCCGGTATAAGGCTTAAAATGATGATCACTCGATTGATAGAAGCCATTGGAAATCCATTTTCCACTCATATCGAATCCACGGGCCGGCTGATCCGGTTCTTTTTTGCCGGTATCCGGCAGATACCGGTTTTGCCGCTTCAGTTCGGAAAAACCATGGATCAGATCTGGTTCATCGGGGCCAAATCCCTGTTCGTCATTCTTTTGACCGGGCTGTTTACCGGCATGGTGCTGGGGCTTCAAGGATATTACACCCTGGTGACCTTTGGATCGGAAGCCGCCCTGGGGGGGGCGGTTGCACTGAGTCTGATCCGCGAACTGGGGCCGGTTCTCACAGCCATCATGATAACCGCCCGGGCAGGGTCTGCCATGGCGGCTGAAATCGGTGTCATGCGCATGTCCGAACAGATCGACGCGTTGATCACCATGCAGATCGACCCGATCCGGTTTCTGTTTACCCCGAGAATTCTGGCCGCACTGATCAGCTTTCCGCTGTTGACCTCTTTTTTCGACGTGGTGGGCATCTTTGGAGGGTTTCTGTCCGGATCCATGTTGATGGGAATCAATGAAACCGTTTATATGGACAAGGTGATCCAGAGTGTCAAAGCCATGGATATCTGGGGCGGATTTATAAAATCCATCGTGTTTGCCCTGGTCGTGACCACCATCTGCTGTTACAGAGGATTTTACGCCCATATGAACCACCAGGGCCAGTCCGGCGCCAAAGGCGTGTCTCTGGCCACGACCAGTGCGGTGGTCCAGTCGTGCATCTGTATTCTTATATTTGATTATGTGATCACCTCTTTTCTGGTATAAGTCATGACACAGCCTTTTATTGAATTCAAAAACGTCAGAAAACGGTTTGGCAGCCTGGAAGTTCTCAAGGGGATCGATCTGACCATAGACAAAGGCACCATCACTGTGGTGATCGGCAAGAGCGGCTCGGGTAAATCCGTGCTGCTCAAGCATATTGTGGGCCTGATCAGAGAAGATGACGGGGATCTGCTGATCCAGGGCAAGGCGTTGAACCGGCTTTCCAAAAAACAGGCCAGGCAGTTCAAAAAAAATATGAGCTACATGTTTCAGGACAATGCCCTGTTCGATTTTCTGACGGCATTTGAAAACATCGCACTGCCGCTGAGGGAAACCACAAAGATGACAGAGACACAGATCCGGAAAAAAGTCCATGACCGCATGGACCGGCTGAGTATCGAAGGCATTGACCATAAATACCCGTCTGAACTGTCCGGCGGCATGCGCAAGCGGGTGGCCCTGGCCCGTGCCCTGGTGACGGATCCGGAACTGATTCTGTTTGACGAACCCACCACGGGTCTGGACCCGATACGCAAAAATGACGTACACCATTTGATCCGGGAATTTCAGAAACAATTTGGATTTACCGCCGTGATTGTCAGCCATGATATTCCCGATATTTTTGATCTGGCTCAACAGATCGCGCTGCTGGATGAAGGAAAGATTGTTTTCAAGGGGTCCAGACAGGAAATCATGGCATGTGAACATGAAACCGCGTGTGCCTTTATCAAAGGAAGGGAACATTTGTATGACCGATCGGAAACGTGATTTTTATGTAGGCATTTTTGTCATTGTCACCCTGGTCTGCACGGGATATCTATTTTTGGTTGTGGGTGAATTTTCCCGGTTCTTCAAAGACCGGTATACCATCCATGGCTATTTTTCTTCGGTATCCGGCCTGAAAAAAGGGGCATCTGTGAATCTGGCAGGGGTCCGGGTCGGTCATGTGTCCGGCATCAGTATTGACACCGTTCATCTGGTGGCAAAAGTGACAATAGAAATTGACAGCCATATTGACGTTTCTGAAGACAGCATCGCTTCCATCAGAACCGAAGGCATTATCGGTGAAAAATACATTGAAATCCTGCCGGGAGGATTGGATATGATGCTGTCTGAGGGTGATGAGATCGAAAATACGGAATCGGCTCTGGATATCGAGTCATTGATTAAAAAATTCATTTTCAGCAATGATGCTTCCTGAAAGGAAACAGGATAAATGAAGAAGAGATATCAGCGTTTGATGGTTATCATGGGGATCTGTCTGTTTACCGCCCTTGTATCACCGGCATGGTCTGATACCACAGCGCCTGAACATCAGGATACCGCCGGGCAGGCTGTGACGGAAAGCGAGCCCCTGTCCGACACGTTGTCTGAAGATGATTTTTTTGAAGACCGCTTTTTTGATGAAGATCTGGATGACCCCGGCACCGGTCAAGTGGCGGATCCTTTGTTTTATTTCAATTATGCCATGTATGTGGTGAACGACAACCTGTATTATTATGTCCTCAAACCTGTGGCCACAGGGTACAAAACCGTGATGCCCCTGCCGGCCCGGAAAGGAATCCGCAATTTTTTTCACAATCTCATGTTTCCCGTCCGGTTTGTCAACAACCTGCTTCAATGGAAGCTGGAACAGGCGTCGGATGAATTCGGTATTTTTCTGGTCAATTCCACGGCCGGGGTTCTGGGATTCAATCAGGTGGCCCAGAAATACCTGGACATGCATACACAGAAAGAAGATTTAGGGCAGACATTAGGAACTTACGGCATCAGGGAAGGATTTTATCTGGTCCTGCCGGTGCTGGGACCCGCCACACTTCGGGACGTTTTTGGTCGGGCCGGGGATTATTTTCTGGACCCGTTGGAATATGTGTCTCCCTGGGAACTGGAACTGGGGCTGAACACGGTGGACATCATCAACCGGACTTCGTTTCGGATCGGTGACTATGAAAGACTCAAAGACGCGGCACTGGATCCCTATTCAGCATTCCGGAATGCCTATATCCAGAACCGGCGCATGCAGATCAACCAGTAACGGGAAACAGATCCTTTCTCCGGTAGGGCAAAAAATACCGCATCCGGTGGGTCCGGACATGCGCCAGTTCTTCGGGATCCAGCGATACAAAATGAAGGTGGTTGTCATCTGAAAACGATCGGGAAATCAGCTTTCCATCCGGACCGATTGCCAGCGACAGCCCGGGAAATGTCAGGCCCGTCCCATTCTCCCCGGCCTGGTTCACCGCCGCCACAAACACCCCGTTGTCAAACGCCCGGGCCGGCAGGTGCCGCATCCAGGACCTGAACTTGTCGGTATCCGTTCCCCGGGGAGATGCATGGGGAAAAACGATGAGATCCGCCCCGTTCAGCGCCATGGCCGTGGACAGTTCCGGAAAATGCGCGTCATAACACAACTGAATACCGAATCGCACCCCGGCATACTCAAATACCGGAATTTCCCTGCCTGGTGTGAACAAGCCCTGCTCATTGGGTGCGATATGAAGTTTTTGATATCTGCCGTAAGGCCTGCCGGGAATAAACACCAGATGCGATCCATAGATATGTCCATCCGCCTTTTCAGCCAGACCCGCCAGGATTGCCAGGTTCAATTCATCAGACAGTCGGGAAAGCGATTGGACCAGATGGGAATCCACCGGCCGGGATAAGAAAGAAACCCGTTGGTCCGTGACATACCCGGTGAGATTCATTTCCGGGAATATCACCATGTCGGCACCGGTTTGAGCGGCCGTTCGAATCATGTCCATGCAGGTGCGCAGATTGTCTTCAAACCGGTCACACGGGCAGGTGACAATGGCCAGACAAAGGGTCACCGGTTTCATAGTTTGAAATTGGCGGAAATTTTAAATACCCGGGTGGCAGGCAGGTTTAATATGGGCCGAACCCCGGTTTGCCGGGAAATATCTTCCAGGGAATCGGCAATCTGGTCCCGGGAAGGCGCGATAAAGGTGAACCAGATATTGAAGTCGTGATCCCGCATGTAATTGTGGGTGACACCGGGATAGGCATTGACGGTTTGGGTAAACAGCTCGATTTTATTTTCCGGCACCTGTGCCGTGCAAAGGGTGGAAAAATACCCCAGGCGGTCCGGGCTGAAATTGCCCCCGATACGCCGGATCAGCTGCGAATCTTTCATGGCCTGAATACGCGCGATCAGCTCTTTTTCGGAAAGGCCCAGTTTTTTGGCCAGTACCTGAAAAGGACGGGCGTCAATGGGAAAATCCAGCTGAATCATGTTGAGGATGGCTTTGTCCGTCTCGCTGATGAAATTCATTTATCTATCCTGTGGAAGGCTGGGCCCATTCCCGGTTTTTGTAAACGACAAAGGCCCTGTTTTAAGCAAACAGGGCCTTTAAAAACCGTTCAAATCAACCAGAGGCTGGTTGGCTTATACGCATCCGGTCGGTTTGGGAAGACCGGCCATTTTACAGGCACCCTTGCCGGGGCCGGAGGGAAACAGCTCGTAAATGTGTTTGAGCTTGAACTTGGTGAGCTTGGAAAGAACCCGGACCATGGGAGCGATCCCGTTTTTCTCATAATAGTCCTGAAGCACTTTGACCAGCTGCCAATGCTCGTCGGTCATCTCCTCAATTCCTTCCTGGGTTTTCACATAATCAACCCATTCTTCTGAATAGGAATTGTAATCAAGAAGGAACCCATCCTCATCCACTTCAAATGTTTTCCCGTTAAAATCAACTGTTGCCATGTAAACTTTCCTCCTGTAAATTGTGTTTTGCTATCACGTTAAGACATATCCTGTCTTGGCTTCAAAGGTCAGCCCTGATAATTGAAAACTAACCATATCTCAGCGACCTGTGCTTGTCAACAAAGAATCATGTCGAACCTCAAAAAAATGACCTGCCAAACCCACTGGATTTAATATTCTTTCGGGGTCTGGTTGATTTGAGCCAGTGTGAACACCGGGCCGTCTTTACACACCAGTTCCTTTCCGATATTGCACCGCCCGCACATACCGATACCGCACTTCATCCGGTTTTCCAGAGACATAATGATCTGATGCGGCTGGAATCCGAGTTTGGTCAATGCCGGCTGGGTGAATTTGATCATGATGGGCGGGCCGCACACAATGGCATAGGTGTCTTCATCCGCTTCAGGGGCATAATCCTCCACCACCTGGGGCACGAATCCGGTGTGATACTTCCAGTCGGGATCATCCGTGCCATCCACAGTAATGTGCATGTTGATGTCATCCCGCTGTTCCCACTCAAACAGTTCCTCCTTGTACAAGAGCATGCCCGGAGACCTGGCACCGTAGACCACGTCGATGTTCTTGAATTTTTTCCGGTTGGCCGGGTCCAGCATATAAACGATGGAGGACCGCAGTGTGGTGAACGCAAATCCACCGCCGATGATGACCACATTCTTGTTTTCCAGCTTGTCCCAGGGGTACCAGTTGCCCAGAGGCCCTCTGATGCCCATGAGATCGCCTTGCTTCATGTTGTGAAGATGGGTGGTGACCACACCGGTCCGAAATACCGTGAATTTGACAAATCCCTTTTCCACCGGGGACGAGGCAATGCCGATGGGGATCTCGCCCACACCGGGAATGGACAGTTCGGCAAACTGGCCGGCCTGGTAGGCGAATTTTTCTTCATCTTCCGGATTGACAAAGACAAAGGTAAAGGTTTTCAGGGATTTGTCTTCCGTTGCCACTTCTATGTTATCTATGCGAACCGGATACGGCAGATAGGGGTTTTCCATTTGAATTCTCCTTGATGTCCGCTATTTGGTTGTCTCATAATCGTTCATCCGGTTGCACACCTCCCGGATATCGATGTTCACCGGGCAGGAAGCCACACACCGGCCGCATCCCACGCACATGATTCCCTGGTCATACTTGTCCAGAAAATACTTAAGCTTGTGCATGAACCGCTGTCTGACCCGTTGGACCTTGGTGCCTCTGGGGTTGTGACCGGACGCGTGATGCGTGAACAGCGGGGACATGCAGGAGTCCCAGTTCCGAAACCGCACCGCCGTGTTGTGCCGGGCTTCATCCTGAATGTCAAAACACCAGCAGGTGGGACAGACATAGGTGCAGGTCCCGCAGTTGATGCAGGAAAATGCCACATCCTCCCAGAACGGCGCGTCATACAGATCTAGAATCTCTTTTTTTGCCAGCTGGTCAGTGGCCACGTCCGCCTGGATCTGCTTTTCCGCTTCTTTTCTCAGGATATCGAACAGGGCCTGGCTCTCCTTGACATCTGCAGCTGTATCGAATCCACAGGCTGCGGCCCATTTTTCCCCTTTTTCGGTCAATATCTTGGCCAGATACTTGTCATCCATATCCGCCATGAGCACGTCCAGTCCGTCTTCACTGAACGGACCGCATCCGGCGGCCGTTGAAAAATCACACGGTCCGGGATGGGTCACACCCAGTCCCACGAAGGTGGTGGCGTCATACGCCGCACACCAGTAAGGGTCCTGATAGTCCGGGTTGTCAAAATTGAGTTTCACCAGCTGCACGGCTTTGGCGTCATAAGGCCGGATGCCCAAAACCACCCGGGGCATCTCATCTTTTTTAACCGGTTTCATGATGTGATGATCTTGTTTTGATTCATCCAGGGTGGCGGTCAATATTTTTTCGGTCTGGGGAAACAGCACGGATTTGGCAGACATCACCGTAACGACCGCATCCATTTCCGGATATGTATCCGGTGCCAGCGGCTTGATCTGGCAGCCGTTCTCATCTTTGACCGGCCCATAGACCCGATAGGCGTTCCTGGACTGATCTATCCCCCGGGTCCAGTCTTTTTTATCAATAGTAATGAAATTCATATACATACCCTTTTTGTTTACTTGATAAAATCATTGGGATCATTGGGGCTGTAAACATCCAGCGGCGGCCGTTTGTCCAGATCCAGGCCGGCTTCCCATCCAAACAGTTCCAAAGCATCCTTGTTCAGCTTGCGGGTGAAATCCCGGACATTGATTCCCATGGGGCAGGCTTCCACACAGGCCCCGCAGTCCGTGCACCGGCCGGCGCAGTGAAAGGCCCGCAAAAAATGAAACGTGGTGACATCGGTCTCGTCCTGGCCTTTGCCCACCCACTGTGGACCGGATTCATCCACAAAACAGGTGGGACAGTAACACAAAGGACAGGCATTCCGGCAGGCATAGCACCGGATGCAGTTTTGCGTGAGTTTTTCAAAATAGGCCCATCGGGCATCCGGATCCATGGCAGCGATCTGGTCCACGTCCTCATAGGGTTGATCCAGGGTCTGTTCCTCCACCGGGTCTCCGGCCATCACATCATAAACCGGCGGATTCCGATGGGTGCATACCCCGCAGTTGTGCCGCAGGACATCCGCTTTTTTGACCGTTTCCGTCTTTGAGGCGGATGTGATGGTCAAAGTATCGCCATCTTCTTCAAATCCTGTGATTTCATCCTCAAACAAAGCCGCAATCTTTCGTTTGTCCACCATACCGGTGCAGGGGACCCCGATGATATAGATCTGGTCCCGGGAAATCTGGTTTTCCACGATATGGGTGACCAGGTTCCTCGCATCACAGCCCTTGGCCACCACAGCGATTTTTCCCTCTTTTTTCGACAGGCTGTTTTTAGATACATAATTGGCCAGATTCAGGCCGCATACGCAGTTGAAAACCAGTTTGTCCATATCTTTGGGCGAGGTGACGGCAACCGGCCGGGTAGCCATGGGAATGGAGCCGTTTGCGAACCCGATCACTTTTTCCACCGTGCCTTTAGCCAGCAGGTCCGCACCAATGGCCCTTATTTTTTCAATACAGGTATCCATAGATCACACCTTTATTTATTATAATCTTTGACAAATTTTTTGTTGGGGCCCAGGGCTCTGACCTTCTCGGAAATTTCCTTGACCACATCCACGAACTTGGTGGCCTCGGCCGAGGAGATCCAGGAAAAATGAACGCGGTCCCGGTCCACCCCCATGTGTTCCAGCAGGTTGCCCATCATGGCAAATTTTCTCCGTGCATAATAATTACCATCCAGGTAATGACATTCGCCGGGATGTCACCCGGATACCCAGACGGCATCTGCGCCTTCCCGAAGGGCGGATAAAATGAATTTCGGGCTCATGCGTCCCGAACAGGGGATCCGGATCACCCGGATGTCCGCCGGATACTCCATCCGGCTGACCCCTGCCAGGTCTGCTGCCCCGTAGGAGCACCAGTTGCACAGAAAACTGACGATTTTTATATTTTTTTCGGTCATGTGTTTGTCTCTCCTTTAAGCGGTTTCACCCAGGGCAAAAATCTGTGAAAAAATCTGGTTGGTATCAAATCCCCGCAGATGGATGGCACCGGATCGGCAGGATGCCACACACAGGCCGCAGCCTTTGCACAATACAGGGTTGACATCGGCTTTTCCTTCAAACCGGCCTTCTGTCATGAAAGCCGGGGCATTGTAGGGACAGATGGACACGCACACCCCGCAGGCGGAACATTTTTCAACATCCACGCTGGCGATGGTACCCGATGTGAACAGACTGTCCTTTTTGGCCAGCAGGGTCAGGGCCCGGGAGGCGGCCGCCCGTCCCTGGGTAATGGCCTCGTTCACCGGTTTGGGATAATGCCCGGACCCGGCCACAAACACCCCGTCCGTGGAGAACTCCGCCGGTCCCAATTTGGCGTGTTTTTCAACAAAAAAGCCTTCATCGTTCAAAGGTACTTTGAAGAAATTGGCCAGGCGTTCATCTTTTCTGGGCACCAGTGCCGTGGCCAGGGTGACCAGATCCGCCTGGATGGTGACGGGCTGGTTGAGGACATGATCCGTGATCGTCACGGCCACATGGTCTTTTTCCACTTTCACCTTGGGTTTTTCCGTAACATCGTATCGAATGAAAATCACCCCTTTTTCCCGGGCTTTCTTGTAAAGCAGTTCCCGTTCCCCATAGGTCCGGATATCCCGGTACAGGATGAATACATCCATGTCCGGATTTTTTTCCTTGAGCGCGACCGCGTTTTCCACGGAATGGGTACAGCACACTCTGGAACAATAGGGGCGTTCCGGTTCTCTGGACCCCACGCACTGGATAAACACGGCCGACTGCACCGCATCCAGTCTTGCATCGTTTTCCATGAACATTTTGTCCAGATCCAGGGTGGAGATGATGCGCTCATCTTTGCCCAGACCGTATTCTGTGGTCTCCAGGGCCTTGGCACCGGTGGCCAGCACCGCAATCCCGTGTTCCAGTTCCGTGGTTTTTCCATTGGTATTCAATTTTGAAATGAAATTTCCCACAAACCCGTCCACCCCTTCCAGGGTGGTATTTGTATGTACAACGATTTTGTCGCTGGCGTAAATCTCTTTGATCAGCGTGGACAGATGTTGCTGCACATCCTCACCCTGGGCGGTTTTCCACAATTTAAGGGCCTCTCCTCCCAAAGTATCCTTCTTCTCGATGATATGGGTTTCATACCCCTGGGATGCCAGACTTCTGGCCGCAGTCAAGCCGGCCAAACCGCCGCCCACCACCATGACCGAGGCATTGACCTGGATCTTTTCCTCTTTGAGCGGCTGGGCCAGACCGGCCTTGGCAACCGCCATGCGAACCAGGTCCTTGGCTTTTTCCGTGGCAATGTCCGGGTTGTTCTTATGAACCCAGGAGTTGTGGTTCCGGATATTGGTCATCTCAAACAGGTATTTGTTCAGGCCCGCGCTCTTCAGTGTTTCCTGAAACAGCGGTTCATGGGTCTTCGGGGTGCAGGCCGCCACCACAATGCGGTTGAGTCCTTTTTCCTTTGATAATCTCCACCATCTTGTCCTGGGCATCCTGGCTGCACGCATAGGTGGTTTCTTCGGCCACGGTGACATAGGGCAGGGTGGCCGCGTATTCCGTCACATCGGGGCAGTCCACCACACCGGCGATATTGGAGCCGCAGTCGCAGATGAACACTCCGATGCTGGGCCGGTCTCCGATCACATTGGTTTCCGGTACCGCCGGAATCTCTTTGGTCAGGGTGTTGCGGGCTTCGGCCAAAGCATCACCGGCTGCGGAAGCGGCAGCCGATGCATCCAGCACCGATTCCGGAATGTCCTTGGGATTGTTGAATACCCCGGACACATAGATACCGTCCCTGGAGGTAGTTACCGGTTCGAATGACCCGGTTTTCGCAAACCCGGATTCCGTGAGATCGATATTGAATTTTTCGGCAAACGCCCGGGTTTCTTTTGAAATTTCCAGGCCCACGGACAGAACGATCATGTCATAGGTATCTCTGACAATCTGTCCCATCTCATCGGCATACTGGAGGTGCAGGTCCCCGGTTTCCGGATCCTCCACCACGGAGTGCACCCGGGATCTTATAAAATTAATGCCGTGACGGGTCTTGGCGTCCTGGTAGTATTTCTCGAACTCCTTGCCCGGGGTTCTCATGTCCATGAAAAAGATGGCGCAGTCCAGATCACTGCCCGCGTGTTCCTTGGCAATGATGGCTTCTTTGACCGCGTACATGCAGCAGACAGAAGAACAATAGGCGTTGTCACACTTGTTGACATCCCTGGAACCCACGCACTGGAACCAGGCGATTTTTTTGGGATCTTTGCGTTTTTCCGCCAGCAGTTTGTCTTTTTTCTTTTTGGGATTGGCAGGAACTTTAGGAAACGTGGTCACATGCCCCATGGTCGGACCGGTGGCGGACAGCATCCGCTCGAATTCCATGGACGTGACCACATTGGCAAACTTTGCATATTGGTAATTGTCGAACCGGGACGGATCAAACGGCTTGAAACCGGGCGCCAGGATAATGGACCCCGCATCGATGGTAACCGTTTCTTCGGTCATGGTGTAGTCGATGGCATCTGCCGGACACACCTCCTGACACGTCCCGCATTTGTCCTTGGTCAGTTTCAGGCAGGCCGCCGGATTGATGGCATATTTCAACGGCACTGCCTGGGGGTATTCAACATAGATGGCGGTCCGGGTTTTCAGATCCGCATTATACCCGTCATCGAACTTGCCCGGGCATTTTTCCGTACACGCCCCGCAGGCAATACAGCGATCTTCTCTGACGTATCGGGGTTTTTTGAGGATTTCCACCTGGAAATTGCCTTTTTCCCCGGTGATGTTCTGAACTTCAGAAAGGGTTAACAACTCAATGTTTAAATGCCGGCCGACCTCGACCAGTGTGGGTGAAATAATTCACATGGCACAGTCATTGGTCGGAAAGGTCTTGTCCAGCTGGGCCATGACCCCGCCGATGGACGGACCTTTTTCCACCAGATAGACATAAAATCCGGAGTTCGCTAAATCCAGTGCCGAGAGCATGCCGGATATACCGCCGCCGATCACCACTACTGATCCGGTTTTTTTTGATTCCATTCTTTGTCTCTCCTGTTTAGTTCTTAAAAACGATATCAGCCAACACAGCCCGCAGACTCGGATGACTGTCTTTTGAATGTCTTAATGATTTTCCTTATTATTAATTGTTGTTAATTAAAGAAGTATGTTATAAAACCATCTGTCAAACAATGTCAACCATTATCGAACAAAACCCTTGCGCACGCTTGATCCATGAAAAAAATCATTACGATATGCGGTCCCACCGGGATTGGAAAGACCGGATTTGCCATTTTTCTGGCCAGGGCATTTAATGGAGAAATCATCGGGGCCGATTCCATGCAGATCTACAAGCATATGGATATCGGCACTGCCAAACCCGATGCATCCGAACGGGCCCAGGTGCCCCATCATCTCGTGGATTTTCTGGATCCGGCCCAGGATTTCGATGCCGGGCAGTATGTGCAGATGGCGGATCAGGTCGTCGATGCCCTTGGACAAAAAAACCGGATTCCGATTGTGGCCGGCGGCACCGGTTTGTATATCCGGGCCCTGTTGTACGGGTTGTTCCGCTCACAGCCCGTATGTCAGGCCACCCTGGCCGAACTGACAAAAACCCTTGAAAACAAGGGCAGCCCTTATCTTCACCAGCAGTTGGAATCATGTGACCCGGCTGCGGCTCAGCGGATCCATCCCCATGACGGATTCCGCATCACCCGGGCGCTGGAAGTATTTCTGACCACCGGCATTCCCATATCCAGAAGGCAGACCCAGCATTCGTTCTCCCAACCCCGTTACCGAAGCCTGACACTGGGGCTGTACATGGACCGCCATGACCTGTACGACCGCATCGATCAGCGGGTGGACATGATGATGGCTCAGGGTCTTTTCTCTGAAGTTCAGGCTCTGGTGGAAAAGGGATATGATCTGAATCTGAAACCCATGCAGTCCATTGGATACCGGCACATGGGATGGGTCATCAACAAAGACCTGGATCTGGACACGGCCGTATCTTTTTTGAAACGGGACACCCGGCGGTATGCCAAACGACAGTTCACCTGGTTTCGAAAAGAACCGGGCATTGTCTGGATCAATCCCTCTCAAACAGACCGGGCGGTTACGCTGGTCAAAGATTTTTTGACATCTTTCTGAAATTTACCTATAGTCACCTGTGTATCACACATGATGACATTATAAAAAAAAGAATATATATGACACGCCGACATTTCTTGATCATTCGTTTTCTGGCCGGAGTCTGTGCCGTCGCTTTGTTTTGCGCCCTGTGGGGATGCGCTGCCAAACCGGTTCAGCCGCCTTCTCAAGACCCATCCGTACCCCCTGAACCGGATTCGGCAGCTCAAACAGCGGCCCGGGTGAACGAACTGGCATCAGAAGCGGCCGTGCTCATGAAATCCGAAGAGTTGAAAGGCGCATTTGATAAATACAATCAGGCATTGCTCCTGAACCCGGCGCCCCCGCAGGCACAACGGATCATCGACAAGGTAGACCAGGTGCTGGCCAACGCACCTGCCGATTTGATTCAAACGTTTCTGGAAACACCCGACCTGGCGGTGCCCGAACCGTTGCTGCACTACTGGCTCGGCGTGAACCTTGCCCAGCAAACAGATTATCAGCAGGCCCTGTCCGTGCTGACCCGGTTTACGGATCACTGGCCGGATCATCCCCGGGTACCGGATGCCCGGGAGCTGATGACAATGATCCAGCAGACCCAGTTTAAAAAAGACACCATCGGATGCCTGCTGCCCCTGTCCGGCAAATACGCAGAATACGGAGACAAAGCATTGAAAGGCATTCAGCTGGCCATTCAGGAACTGTCCCAGACCCACGGCCGCAAATTCAATATGGTCATTAAAGATACCCGGGGAGATCCGGACGTTGCCGCAGCGTGTGTGGATGAACTGGATCAGGCCCGTGTGGCGGGAATTATCGGTCCGCTTCTGACTGTGGATACGGCCGGTGCCCGTGCCCAGGAACTAAAGATCCCGCTGATCGCATTGACCCAGAAAGAGGACTTTGCGTTATCCGGCGATTATCTGTTTTCCAATTTCATCACCCCCCGGATGCAGGTACAGACCCTGGCCGCATATGTTTTCAAGACACTGGGCCTGAAAAAGGTGGCCATCCTGTACCCGGACGAACCCTACGGCAGACGCCATATGGAGCTGTTTTCAGAAGCTGTGGCGGAATATGGTGCCCAGCTGGTGGAAACACATGCGTATGACGGAAACAGCACGGATTTCACTCACACCCTCCGCAAATTCACCAGGCAGAGTGCTGAAAGTCCGGAACGCGCCACCTTTGATTTCGAGGCCCTGTTCATCCCGGATGCCGCATCCCGGATCAATATGATCCTTCCCCAGCTGGCGTTCAATGACATCCGGGACATTGTGCTGCTGGGAACCAACCTCTGGCACCGGGAGAGCCTGCTGGATCAGACCAAAGGGTATAACCGGGGCGCCGTCATCACGGATGGATACTTCGGACACAGCCGCAAATTCGCCACAGTCCGGTTCAACAATGCGTTTTCACACCTGTATGGAGAATCCCCCGGTTTTCTGGAAGCCATTTTTTATGATACCGCCCGAATTCTGCTGTCAACCGCCATGGATCCTTTAGTGGATTCCCGGCAGCGTCTGAAAGAAGCTTTGCAGGAAGAAAGAATTTTTGAAGGCGCCACCGGCAGAACCCTTTTTGACGAAACCGGGGCAGCCCGGAAAGAGCTGTTTTTAATCACCATCAAAAACAACCGGTTTGTGGCGCTGGAGCGCTGACCCGGCAGTGATCTATCCGCCGAAATAGGCATCCTGACCCGTGGCTTCCAGCACCGACTGCCACAACCGGCCGTTGGGATCCAGCCGCTTCTGCCGTCCGGCAGAGGCTTCCATGGGGACATGCACGTAATGATTGTTCCAGTAACTGATGAGCAGCTTGGTTTTTCCGGCCATGCCGGCATGAACCGCATCACGCCCCAGAAGACCGCAGAACACGCTGTCATTGGAATTGGCTGCCAGGCTGCGGATGATATAGGCGGGATCGATATATTTTAATGAAATATCCATATTTCCGGCATCGAACCATTCAGTGATTTTTTTCTTGAGAAACAAACCGATATCCTGAAGAATGATGTTGCCGGAAGGGTCGTATTTTTTTTCCCCGGTTTCAAAAAAATTCTGCCCGGCCCCTTCCGCCACGATCACCACGGCGTGATTCCGGGTTTTGACCCGGTTTTCCAGGGCCTGAAGAAACCCGTTCTCCCCATTGAGGTTGATGTCCACTTCCGGAATCAGCACAAAATTGGCATCCTGCTGGGCCAGGGCTGCCGTGGCTGCCAGAAATCCCGAATGCCGCCCCATGAGTTTGATGAGACCGATGCCGCTGGGATAGGCTTCTGATTCGTTGTGGGCCCCTTTGATGGCCAGCGTGGCCACATCCACGGCCGAATCGAATCCAAACGACCGGGATACCAGAAAAATATCATTGTCAATGGTCTTTGGAATCCCCACCACTGAAATCTTTAGATTTCTTTTGTCTATTTCGTCGGCAATTTTCTTGGATGCCATCAGGGTGCCGTCTCCCCCCACCATGAACAGAATGCCGATGCTCATGCGTTCCAGACAGTCCACCACCACACCGATATCCTGGCTGCCCCTTGAAGACCCCAGGATGGTGCCGCCTCTGTCCTGAATACCGGCCACCGTTTCAGGAATCAGATCCACAATGTCATGGCCATATTCCGGAATAAATCCCTGAAGACCGTAGCGGATGCCGTAGATGGTTTTGACCTGATAAATGTGATACAGTTCCAGAACCACGGCCCGGATGATGTCATTGAGACCCGGACACAGCCCGCCGCACGTCACGATGGCGCATTTGAGCTTGCTGGGGTCGAAATAGATCTTTTCCCTGGGTCCGGCCTGTTCAAAACTGAGCAGTATCTGACCGGTTTTTGCCACGTCCTGGACAGATTCGGATTCAATATCCACAATGATCCGGGAATCATCAGAAATAAAGGAGTGCTGCCGCTGGGTGGACCGGGCCATCCGTTTGATGGGGGAAACGATATTGGCCTTTCCAAGTACCGGAATATCCGTACACAAGTCATGGGGTATCATCGATTTCCTCCGTTGAATTTGAAAGATCCTTTTCCAAGAATATCGTGCAGATGCAGAATACCTTCCAGATGGTTGTCCGAATCAACGATGGGCAGCACCGTGATCTCGAATTTTTCCATCAGGTTCAGCGCGTCGTACAGATATGCATCCACCCTGGAGCACCGGGGGTTTTGGGTCATGACCTCGCCGGCCGTCAACCGGTGGAAGTCCGTGATTCCCCGGGCGATGGCATGGCGGATATCTCCGTCGGTAATGATGCCCTTCAGGTGCCGATCCCGGTCGAGTACCAGCACAGCCCCCAGGCTGAAGCGGTCCATGGTTTCAAGCGCCGTTGTCATGGTGTCTTCCATGACCGCATGCGGGGCCTGGTCCGCGGCAAGCATGATTTCACCCACCCGGCTGGCCAGACGCCGCCCTAAGGCACCGCCGGGATGGGACCGCATGAAATCGGTTTTTTTGAATTTCTTTTTTTCAATCAGCACCATGGCCAGCGCGTCGCCCATGGCCAGCTGGGCCGTGGTGGAGGCGGTGGGGGTCATGTTGAAAGGGCAGGCCTCTTTTTCAACGCCGGTGTCAATAATCAGGTCGCAATAGCCGGCCATGGTGGATCTCGGATTGCCGGTGAATCCGCCGATTCGGCACCCGATGCCGCGGATCACCGGCAGAAGCTGGTTGAGTTCGCTGGTTTCCCCGCTGTTGGAAATGGCCAGGAATACATCATGGGGGCTCACCATGCCTAAATCCCCATGCACGGCTTCCACCGGGTGCAGAAACATGGCGTTGGTGCCGGTGCTGCTCAGGGTGGCCGCGATTTTTCGACCGATAAGCCCGGATTTACCGATTCCAGAGACAATGACCCGCCCCGGTGAATCACAGATGTCCTGAACAAGGGTTTCAAATGCCTGGTCCAGTTTCTCCGCCAGGGTCAAAATCCCCCTGGCTTCTATTTTCAGTACCTCTTTGGCTTTGGAAATAATCATAATGATACGGTTGTGCTCAAATGGGTTTGCAAATGTTTTATTTTCCCGGTTTATACACCAGTCCTGATTTTTTTCCCATACAAAATTTGATTCAAATGGAAATTATGAATAAAACATCGGTCTTTGATTGACACTTGCGCTGTTTTTGTGATATTGAAAGCAGGTTTACCATCCCAGAATCGGGAATCCATTGGAAAACAACAGCCCGGAAACCTCCTGTTGAGATTGAAAAACAGCGGTTTTTCCGGCTTTGATAAATTAAACCCAAACATATTTAGGAAACAAGTATCATGATCTGTACAACTGTTAGGGAAGGGGAAGACTGTGTATTCATGACAGCCGCCGGCTGCAGCTACAATGAAGGCAACTGTCTGCCAGTCGTGGAAGAATGCATGGGATGTCAGAGAATGTCTGAATATCCCACCGGCATGTATTGCAAGGCTGCGCCGGATCCGTCCCTGAAATGGAAAAACGGCTCCTGCAACATGGCCACACATATCAAGACCACTGCCGAGTCCAAGAAACAGAAAATCAACCCGATCAAGGCATCCAAGAGAAGATAAGTCGTTTGACCGCAATTTTAAGACTCTGTGGTTTTTCATCTTCAACCGAAAGCCGCAGAGTTTTTTTTTGATGTTTTTGTGAGGAGTCTGCCCATGAACGTGATTGCAAAGGAACTGAACGCGCTGATTTTACAAGCCAATCCCCATATCATGGAAATGTTGTCGGATATGGGAAAGGCCCTGTTTTTCCCCAAAGGCATTTTGAGCCAGAGCGCGGAAGCCAAAGCCAGGGCTCATAAAATCAATGCCACCATCGGTATTGCCAAACAGGGCGGCAGCGTACTGAACCTGCCCGCCGTCACCCGGTACGTGTCTGATATCGAACCGGACGAATACCTGCCCTATGCACCGTCATTCGGCCTGCCCGGGCTTCGGGAAAAATGGAAAAAAGACCTGTTTGAAAAAAACCCCTCCCTGAAAGGAACGCATATCAGCCTGCCGGTGGTCACATCGGGCATTACCCATGGCGTCAGCGTGTTTTCCGACATGTGGATCGATCCGGGGGATGTGATCATTCTGCCCGATATGATGTGGGGCAACTACAACATGACCTTTACGGTGCGCAACCGCGCGAAAATCGTTCACTTCCGGGCATATGATGAAGCACTGACCCGGTTCGATCTGGATGATTTTGAATCCGTGATCCGGGCACAGGCGAAAAAGAATGATAAAATCATCACCGTGCTGAATTTTCCTCACAATCCCAGCGGTTACTCACTGAATCAAAAAGAGGCCGACCGGGTGGCGGACATTCTGCTGGACATCGCACAGTCGGGCACCCATGTGGTGGCAGCCTGTGACGATGCCTATTTCGGGCTGTTCTATGACGAAGAAACCAGCAGGGAATCTCTGTTTGCCAAACTGGCCGGCCGACATGAGCGTCTGGCTGCCATCAAGCTGGATGGGGCCACCAAGGAAGATTACGTGTGGGGATTGCGGGTGGGATTCATCACCTACGGCATGGCGGCGGATCCGGCAGACATGGATGAATTGCACCAGGCGCTGGAAAAAAAGACCGCCGGCTGCATCCGGGGCAATATTTCCAATGCCTCCCATCTGGGGCAGACCATTTTACTCAAAGCCATGGCGGATCCGGACTATCACGCCCAGAAACAGGAAAAATTCAGCCTGCTCAAACAGCGGGCAACCAGGATAAAAGCGGTGCTGGCGGATCCGGCGTACCGTGACGGGTTTGACGTGTATCCGTTCAACTCCGGCTATTTCATGTGCATCCGACTCAAAGATGTGAATGCGGAGCAACTGCGGCTGCACCTGCTGGACAGATACGGGGTCGGTCTGATCGCCATCGGGAACCGCAACATCCGGGTGGCGTTTTCCTGTCTGGAAGAGGCGGATGTCAAGACTTTGTTTGACATCATCATGCAGGGCATCACGGATCTTCGCAGCGCCTGATGCGCTTTTTCGGACCAGATTTGACATGAGTTCCTTTGACTTTAAAACCGCGTTCAAATGGCTGTTGAATTTTGTGCTCATCGGCACGATTGCCGGCCTGGGAGCAGTGCTTTTCCATTATCTGTGCGGTTTGGGCATGCATTATTTTCTGGACATGATGGCGGGGTACCGGCCGGATGCCCCGGCCGGAGAACATGCGCTTCTGCCACCCACCAGCACACCGTTCAACCGGTGGATACTGCTGATCCTTCCGGCTTTAGGAGGGCTGGTTTCCGGCTGGCTGGTATACACCTTTGCGCCGGAAGCGGAAGGGCACGGCACAGATGCGGCCATTGATGCCTATCACAACAAAGGAGGGAAAATCCGGGGACGGATTCCCATCATCAAGACCATCTCTTCCACCATCACCCTGACCACCGGCGGCTCCGGGGGCAGGGAAGGGCCTATCGCCCAGATCGGATCCGGGTTCGGTTCGTTTCTGGCGTCCCGGTTCAATCTGTCGGAACGGGAACGCCGTATCATGATGGCGGCCGGTATCGGCGCCGGCGTCGGCAGTATTTTCCGTGCCCCTCTGGCAGGGGCCCTGTTTGCCGCCGAAGTCCTGTACCGGGACCCGGATTTTGAATCGGAAGTCATCATTCCGGCAGGCATCTCTTCGGTGGTGGCCTATTGTATTTTCTGCCTGGTATACGGATGGGGATCATTGTTCGATTCCCCGGGTTTCAAGTTCCAGAACCCGCTGGAACTGGGACCCTATATCGTTCTGGCAGGGGTTCTGGTGGTATTCGGCTATGTGTATGTCAAGGTGTTTTACGGCATGGTGGAATTTTTCAAAAAACTCAAAGTCCCCAATCATGTCAAACCGGCCATCGGCGGACTGTGCACCGGCATCATCGGTTTTTTTCTGCCCTATACCCTGGCATTCGGTTATGGCATGGCCCAGAACGCGATCTTCAACCAGGTGGCCATCTCCACGTTGATCGCCCTGGCCATCGGCAAGATTTTCACCACCTCGTTTTCCATCGGTTCCGGGGGCAGCGGCGGGGTGTTCGGTCCGTCCGTGGTCATTGGCGGGGCTTTGGGCGGGGCCGTGGGCAAAATTTTTCATCTGCTGATTCCCACGGTGGTGACCCAGCCGGGCGCGTTTGTGATCGTGGGTATGGCCGGTTTTTTCACAGCGGTTTCCAATACGCCCATTTCCACCATCATCTTTGTCAGCGAAATGACCAATTCCTATCACCTGCTCTTACCCAGCCTGCTGGTTTGTTCCCTGTGTTATCTGCTGTCCCAGCGGTTCACCATCTTCAAAAACCAGGTGAAGTCCCGGGTGGACTCGCCGGCCCATGCCGGCGAATTCATGATGGACATTCTGCAGACCATGAAGGTGGGCAGCCTGGACCATCTGATCAAAAAAGTCCAGTGTGTCAGCGAAAATATGTCATTTTCCGAGTTCAAAAGCCTTTTTCAGATCACCAAACAGCATTATTTTCCGGTACTCAACGCCAACGGAGCATTTACCGGGATTTTTTCTTCCAATGACATCCGTGAAGTGATCTTTACCATTCATATCGAGGATCTGGTGGTGATGAAAGACATCATGGTTTCGGATCTGATCACCACAACCCCTTCTGAAGACCTGAACAGGGTGCTGCATAAACTCACACAGAAAAACATCGATGCGTTACCGGTGGTGAAAGAGGACAATCCCGGGGAACTGATCGGTCTGATCTACCGGAGGGACATCATCGCCCATTACAATCAGTATGTTCAAAAAATCCGGACCGCCCATTCAGATGATCACAAATCAGCAGAAAAGACCGGAACACAGAACAGCCGGACATGACTCAGTCATAGCTCACCTGATTGAGAATCAATCCCCGGGCAGGGGCTTTGGCGCCGGCCAATGACCGGTTTCGACCCGACAGAATGCGTTCAAACACCTGAGGGGTTATTTTTTTATGCCCCGCATCCACCAGCGTTCCCATCAGATTCCGGACCATGTTTTTCAAAAAACCGTCTGCACAGATCTTAAATATCAACCGGTCATTTTCCAGGCGGTCCATCCGGCCCATGAACACAGTGCGCACGCTGGATTGCCTCGGAGATCCCGCATTTTCAAACGACCTGAAATCATGCGTGCCGCATATTGCCTGGCAGCACTGGTTCATCGTTTTTAAATCCAGGGGACGGTGAACGTGCCAGATATAATCCCGGCCGATGGCACAGGGATCTTCGCGGTTCAGAACATAATAGTGGTATTCCTTGGAAACCGCGGAAAACCGGGCATGAAAATCATCCGGTACCCGGGCACAGTCTTTGAGGACAATGGGATGTTTCATCAGGCGGTTGACCCCTTTTTTCAACGTGGAGGTATCCATGCCGGTTTTTGCACAAAACGACGCCACCTGTCCCCGGGCATGAACCCCGGCATCGGTCCGGCCGGACCCGGCAAGGGTGACGGGCTGGTTCAGGATCCTGGACAGCACCTGTTCCAGTGCCCCCTGGATGGTAGGCTTGTCCGTCTGTCGCTGCCATCCAAAAAATCGGGTTCCGTCATATTCGATGGTGAGCTTAAAGGTCTGGATCATGAAGATTTTCCGGTGCTGAGACTTTGGCCAGCCGCTGACTGGCCTGATGAATCTGCATCGCCAGTCGATGGGCGTTTCCGTCACCCAGCATCCGGGTATAGGCCAGGTAGAACGCCTTATAGGCCTGGGCAATGGCCGGTTTTGCCTCCAACCCTTTTTGTGTGGGAAAGATGGCAATATTTCTGCCGCAGTTTTTTCTTCTTACCAGCTTTTTCCGGGCCAGGGCATCGATGAACCGTGTAATGGTGGAAGGGCTCAACTGCAGGAATTCACCCAGTTTCTTGGGATTGATGCCGGGATTGTCATACAGGATCAGCATCAGTGACGCATGGGCCGGAGAAAGCTTCAACGACGCAAACTCCGCTTCCGCCAGTTTCAGCAGCTGCCGCGAAATGGCGTTGACACTGAAAAACAGGCAGTCTTCAAGAAAATGCCGCCGTGATTCCGACTTGTGTGAATTTTCTGCACAGGCTGTGGTATCATTGATCATGGTTCAGGATAGCATCCGTTTTTCCGTTTTAAAATTTTTTTCGATTTTGGCGCTCGTTTTCAATCCTGTACTTCTATCAGAAATACCAGTGGAAATAATCGGTGTCAATCCATTTACACCATCGGGCACCAAAGCTATAATATAAATTTTATTTTGACTGGCGACAATAAAGAGGCATCTGAAATGAAAGGATTCGCGTTTGCCGGTATCCATGCCGGTATCAAGAAAAACGGACGAAAGGATTTAGGGCTCATTCTGTGTGAGACGCCTGCGACTGCGGCCGCTGTTTTCACAAAAAACAAGGTCAAGGCCGCTCCGGTCATTCTGGGTCAGCAGCAGATCGAAAAAAAGATCTGCCGGGCGGTGCTGGTAAACTCGGGCAATGCCAACTGCTTTACCGGAACGCAGGGACTTGATGACGCGCGCCGGTGCATCCGGATGGTGGCAGACACTTTCAAGATTCCGGAAGATCAGGTCATGGTGTCTTCCACCGGCGTGATCGGGGCCCCGCTGCCCATGGATAAATTCGAAACAGGGATTCCAAAGCTCAAGGCACAGATTCATGCCGGCACGCTGGATGATTTTGCCACCGCCATTCTCACCACGGACCTTTCCACCAAAACCGTTGAGATGACGGCGGATCTTGAAACAGCCAGCGGCCTGCAGACCATTGCCATGACAGGGGTGGCCAAGGGTTCCGGCATGATCAGACCGGACATGGCCACCATGCTGGCCTATGTGCTCACCGATGCCCATATCGGTGCCAAAGATCTGAAGCAGGCATTGACGGCGGCCTGTGACAAATCCTTCAACCGAATCACCGTGGACGGCGACACCTCCACCAATGACACCCTGCTGTGCCTGGCCGCTGGCACCGGCAACGCCCATATCAACGATGATTCCGCCCGGGGCGTATTTCAAGGCCTGCTGGAACAGGTCTGCCTGGAGCTGGCCACAATGATTGTCAAAGACGGGGAAGGGGCCACCAAACTGGTGCGTATCACGGTAAAAGGGGCTGCAACAAAACAGGACGCATTTAAAGCGGCCGAAGCCATCGCCCATTCCAACCTGGTCAAGACCGCCATTTACGGAGAAGATCCCAACTGGGGAAGAATCACGGCTGCGGCCGGCCGGTCCGGGGCGGCCGTGGACCCGGATTGCATGGACCTGCATTTTGGTACCGTAAGCCTGGTCATTCAGGGCAAATGGCAGGGAACAACCATGGAAAAACAGGCGGCTGAAGTGATGAAAGCCTCTGATATCCGGATCACCCTGGATCTGAATATAGGGGACCACCAGGATTCTTTTCTGTTTTGCGATTTCAGTGAAAACTATGTCAAAATCAATGCCGACTACCGCTCCTGAACCTGAAAACCAGCTGATGCGGGTGCAGAAATTTCTGGCCCGGGCCGGGGTGTGCTCCAGAAGGGCCGCAGAAGAGCTGATTGTGAACGGCCGCATCCAGGTCAACGGAGAACGGATCACCGCACTGGGCACCAAGGTGAATCCCGACACCGATGTGGTGCTCTATGACGGCACCCGGGTCTGCCTGCCCGAAGAAACCGCGTTTGTCTATGTTGCCGTCAACAAACCCGTGGGGGTGGTCACCTCCTGTGCCAGGAAACACGGAGACGACATCGTTCTGGATCTGGTGTCTGTGCCGGACCGGATCTATCCGGTGGGCCGGCTGGACAAGGATTCCCAGGGACTGGTACTGCTCACCAATGACGGGGACCTGCACAACCGCCTGTCCCATCCCTCCCACAATCATGAAAAAGAATACCGGGTGACCACGGCACACCCGGTCAAAGACACTGATCTGGCTGCCATGGCCCGGGGCATGATCCTTCAGAAGAAAAAAACCCGGAAAGCGAAAGTGACCCGGATATCATCCCATCGCTTTACCATTGTGCTCAAGCAGGGACTGAACCGCCAGATCCGGAAAATGGTGGGCAAAACCGGAAACCGTGTCACCGTGCTTGAACGGGTCCGAATGGGCAATGTGATTCTGGGAAATCTGGCACCGGGGGCCTGGCGGCACCTGACCCCCGAAGAAATTGACGGGCTAACCCAGTGACCGGATGCCGACGGTGGACCGGATCTTTTCCAGAAACGGTATGGAAAACGCCCGGGCCTTTTTTGCACCTTTGGCCAGAATATTTTCGATATCTCCGGGATTTGTGATCAGCTCGTCATAACGCTGACGGGGTTCCGCCAGAATAGCGTCAATGTATTCGAACAGCTCCTGCTTCATTGCCCCCCAGGCGATTCCCTGCCGGTACCGCTTTGCCAGGGCACGGGTTTCCGCTTCCGTGGCAAAAGCCTTGTAAATGGAAAACAAGATACAGGAGTCCGGGTCCTTGGGTTCGTCCGGTCCCAGAGAATTGGTCTGGATTTTCATGATCATCTTTCGCAGGCGCTTTTTTGTGTCAAACAGCGGAATATAGTTGTTGTAGCTTTTGCTCATTTTTCTTCCGTCCAGACCGGCCAGGACTGCGGTGTTGTCGTCCACCACCACCTCGGGCAGGACAAACAGGTTTTCATACATGTGATTGAACCGGGCCGCGATGTCTCTGGTCATTTCCAGATGCTGGACCTGGTCTCTGCCCACCGGCACTTTCGCGGCATTGAACATGAGAATGTCGGCAGCCATGAGAATCGGATAAGAGAACAGCCCCATGGTGATGCCCTGGTCCGGATCTTTGGTGCCGGCGGCTTCATTTTCCTGAACCCCGGCCTTATAGGCGTGAGCCCGGTTCATCAGCCCCTTGGCGGTCAGGCAGGTCAAAATCCAGGTCAGTTCCGGTATTTCAGGAATATCCGACTGCCGGTAAAACACGCAGTTGTCATGATCCAGCCCGAGAGCGATCCAGGCAGCGGCGATCTCCAGAGTGGACTGGCACCGCTTTTCAGGATCATGGTTCTTGATCAACGAGTGGTAATCCGCCAGGAAATAATAAGAGGTCAGGTTTGGATCCCTGCTGGTGGCCACGGCCGGTCGGATCGCTCCCACAAAATTGCCCAGATGCGGGGTGCCGCTGGTGGTGATACCGGTCAGAAAATCTGCATTTTTCATTCAACTGTCTTTCATTATAAAAATTGATCAAAAAAAATGGAATTCAACCATAAAGTACGGCTTTTATCAATATTAAATCAATCCGTTTTCCCGGGCAAATGCTTTGGCAAACGCTATCTCCTTTTTGCGGGTGTCCAGATTTCCTTCCAGCCGGGCATTGAGCACTTCGTTTAAAATTTTTGTAAAGGCCGGTCCGGGTTTGACCCCGATTTTAATCAGGTCTCTGCCCTGGATCCGGGGCTTCACATGCCGGTAATCCGTATAAAAATTGGAAATGTCTTTGCGCACCGCCTCATGTCTGGTCAACGCCATCATGTAGAGAATAAACACCGTGTTGAAATTGATCAGTGCCCAGTATAGCTTTTGCCGGGAAAGCGGGTGGTTGGATTCGATGAAGCTGAGCCGGTTTTCCGCCTTGTAGCGTGTTTCCAGCAGCAGCTGCCGTTCACCAGACGGGATCATGAGCCGGTCACAGACCTGTTCACTGACCTTGAACGTGCACCGGTTGAGCAGCACCATGAAATACACGGCCCATCTGGGATACCTTTCTTCCACATACAACAGATCATGCCAGACCAGAGTTTTGTTGGCGGACTCGAGCATCTGGTAGATCACCGGCGTAATTTCCAGCCGGGGATGGATCACTTTTTCCAGCCCGAAGTCCGTCATGCTGTGAATCGCGGGAATCGGGTTTTCCTCACTGAGGATCTGCTTGAGTTCCGACAACACCCGCAGCCCGCTCAGATGTTTGAAGCAGTCCACTTTAATAGCATTCCGGATGAGATTGGCGGTGACCTTGCCGATCTCGAATCCGAACCGGTTGGCAAACTTGATGGCCCGGAAAATACGGGTGGGATCCTCCACAAAACTCAAACTGTGAATGGTACGGATGGTTTTGTCCTTTAAATCCCGGCTGGCACCGAAATAATCGATCATGGTGCCGAATGTTTCGGTGTTCAGACTCAACGCCAGGGTGTTGATGGTGAAATCTCTGCGGGCCAGGTCCCGTTTGATGGAACTTTTCTCCACAATGGGCAGGGCTGCGGGAAAATCATAATATTCCAGCCGGGCCGAGGCCACATCCACTTTCAGGTGATCGGAAAAAATGATCACCGCCGTACCGAATTTTTTATGGGTATTCACCCGGCAGTTCAATTTTTTGGCCACATGCCTGGCAAAGGCAATGCCGTCACCCTCCACCACGATATCGATGTCATCCACCTTTCGATGCAGCAAAAGATCCCTGACAAATCCGCCCACCACATACAGGTTGAGACCCAGCTCGTCACCGGCCGCGCCGATGGATTTGAGCAGATCCATGGTCGGGTCGTCCAGGCGCTGTTCCATGATATTATGAATCTGGCGTTTCCGGGCGTTTGGTTTTTTAAACACCAGCTGATCCGTGCGTTTCACCGCCTTGTCATGCTGAACCAGAAAATTGAGCAGGTCCGTGCGGGTGATGACCCCCTTGATTTCTTCCTGATCGATCACCGGAATAATCCGCTGTTTTTTTTCTATGATCTGGTATTCGATTTCAGCCATATTGGCATCAGCAGAGACAAACGTGGCTTCCGAATTCATATATTCTTCCACCGGCCGTTCTCTGAGTTGGTGAAACAGCATTTTCTCCACCACCTGACGGGTGATGTATCCTTCATACGCATTGGTTTCAGGACCCACTACCAACAATGTGTTGATGTTATAACGGGTCATGATTTTGCCGGCCTGTTCACAGGAGGCCCCCGGTTCAATGGTGATGGCCGGAGAAGACATCAGAGACCGGGCCACCTGGATCTTTCGGGTTTCTTTTTTCACCTGGTCAATGAGCAGATGTTCGACCTGGGCCAGGGTGTGGTTCTCCACTTTGGCGGAAGCGGCATAGGCATGGCCCCCGCCGCCGAACCTGGACAGAATCCGGCCCACATCCACCTCGGGAATCCGGTTTCTGGCGATGACATGCACCTTGTTGCCCATGAGTACCACGGCAAAATACAGTTCCAGATTTTCCATGCGCATCACTTTCTGAACAATGGATGCCAGATCCGTGATATAGGTGGGAGAAGAGATGGTGGAAACATGCACATCCATCCCATTGATCTGATGCCGGGTCATTTCATTAAGCAGGTCATTGAGCCAGGAAACCTGTTCCGCCTTGATTTCTCTGACCACCAGACTGACGATGGTGTTGAGACTGGCGCCGCAGCCCAGCAGAAAACCGGCCTGAAGAAAATCCGCCGGTGTGGTGGACGCGTAAGTGAACACGCCGGTATCTTCATAAATGCCTAAAGCCATGACTGTGGCTTCCTCCGGGGTGACCGGAATATTTTTTTTCTGAAGAATCTCGCACAGAATGGTGGTGGTGGCCCCATAGGATTTGAATATCTCCATGGTCGGGGTCACGTCATCGGGTCCGGGCGGATGATGATCATACACATGGACAGCCACATCTTTGTTGTTCAGCAGCGCTTTGACACCGGTCAGCCGGTTTTTCTGACGGGTATCCACAAGCACCAGGGTACGGGTTTCTGAAAAGTCGATCACCGCCGGGTCCGCCATGTTGAACAGATAGCCCATGGAATGGATGAAAAAGTCCCGCAAGGTTTTTTCCTGGGACCCGGGAAAAATGATCCGTGCGTCCGGATACAGCTTCTGGGCCGCGAGCATGGCGGCGATGGCGTCATAATCCGCATTCACATGACTGGTGATGATGGTTCGGGCGGTATTGCCTTTTTTTTTGGGGGCCACGTCACAACTCCTGTTGAGATTGAATGTCGGATGTTATATAGACTATCTGAATTGTTTTTACAAATTTTACGAACCCAGGCTGAAAAACTTCATCTTCGATGGCTGATGAACCTGCTCCGAACCTGACGATCAATCCGATTTTAAGGATACGTTATGCCGTCTGTATATCTGTGGAAAGGAAAGAATCCCAGAGGAAGATCCATCAAGGGAAAAATGGATGCGGAAACCCCGGAACAGGTCCACAATATCCTGGTCCGGCGAAAAATCACTCCGAAAAGAATCAGAAAAAAACCCAGAGATCTGTTTGAAAACATCTCTTTTTTACAGCCCAGGGTCAAGGAAAGCGATGTCATCATCTTTGCCAGACAGTTTTCCACCATGATCGATGCCGGGCTGCCCCTGCTTCAGTGCCTGGAAATCCTTCACGCACAGCAGGAAAACCCCACCTTTAAAACCCATCTGAAAAAAATCAAGGAATCGGTGGAATCCGGCGAAACCTTTGCCGATGCCCTCAAGAAATTTCCGTCGGATTTCAATGAATTGTTTGTCAACATGATTGCCGCGGGCGAGGCCGGCGGTATCCTGGATGTCATCCTGGGCCGGCTGGCTGCGCACATGGAAAAAATGGCAAAACTCAAAAAACAGGTCAAGGGCGCCATGACCTATCCCATCATCACCATCATCGTGGCCATTCTCGTGGTGGGGATCATTCTGGTGTTCGTCATTCCCGTGTTCGAGGAGATGTTTGCCGGCATGGGGTCGGCCCTGCCGGGTCCCACACTGATGGTGGTGGCGTTGAGCAACTTTGTGGCGGCCAATATCGGATATCTTCTCGGCGCAATGCTCGGGACCGTGTTTCTGGTCCGGCGGTTCCATAAAACTAAAAAAGGACGGATACTGATGGATGACCTGTTACTGCGGCTGCCGGTCATCGGTATCCTGATCCGTAAAGTGGCGGTGGCCAAATTCACGCGCACCACCAGCACCATGATCTCTTCCGGGGTTTCCATTCTGGAAGCCCTGGATATCGTGGGCCGTACCGCTGGAAACAAAATTGTGGAATTTGCCATTCAGGATGTCAAATCCGGGATCACCGAAGGCCGGTCCATGGCGGATCCGCTGCTGGAAAGCGGGGTGTTCCCCTCCATGGTCTGCTCCATGATCGCGGTGGGGGAATCCACCGGATCACTGGACATCATGATGGAAAAAATTGCGGATTTTTATGATGACGAGGTGGACCAGGCCGTTAAAAATCTCACCGACCTGATCGAGCCGTTTATGCTGATTTTTCTGGGTGTAGTGGTGGGGGGGCTGGTTATCGCCATGTATCTTCCCATTTTCACCATGGCAGGCAACATTGGATAGATTCATACCCGCACAAATCTGCCGGTATCCCCGGCACGAAAACCGTTCACCATCATGTTCAAACCGGCAAAACCAATTGAAAATCGAACAAAATCTTGACAAACGCCAGACTAAAAGTCTATTTTATTATGTTTTAGCATTTTGAAACCCAAAAAAACAACGCAACGGAAACAATACACTCATGGACAAGGACACCCGGGTCATCCAGGCCAGAAAAGAAAAAATAACGGCGATCAAGGAAAAGGGAATTCCCCTGTACCCCAATGACTTCAAAATTTCATGCACTGTGGCGCAACTGCGGCACATCATTGACACGGACCCGTCATCTTTGGGCGAAGACGGAAAGACATTCCGTCTGGCCGGCCGGATGATGGCCGTCAACAAGATGGGAAAATCCTCTTTTGTCCGGTTCAAGGACGGCTTGGACCAGATGCAGGTGTATATTCAGAAAAACAAAGTGGGAGACGATACATACGACCTGTTCAAAAAACTGGATATCGGGGATTTCATCGGTGTCACAGGCCCTTTGTTTCAGACAAAAACCGGTGAGTGGACCATCCTGGCCACGGATTTCAGGCTGCTGTCCAAGGCATTGCGGCCCCTGCCGGAAAAATTTCACGGGATCAGGGATCCGGAAAAACGGTATCGGCAGCGGTACCTGGATTTGATCATGAACGAAGACACCCAAAACATTTTTGTCACCCGAAGCAAAATTGTGTCGGCCATGCGCCGGTTTTTTGAAGACCAAAAATTCATGGAAGTGGAAACCCCCATGATGCAGCCACTGCCCGGCGGGGCCGAAGCCACCCCCTTCAAGACATGGCACAATGCCCTGGGCATGGAACTGTATCTGCGGATTGCTCCGGAACTCTATTTGAAGCGCCTGGTGGTGGGGGGATTTGAAAAAGTGTTTGAAATCAACCGTAACTTCAGAAACGAAGGCGTGTCCACCCGGCACAACCCGGAATTCACTATGGTGGAATTCTACCAGGCGTACGCGGATTATCAGGACCTGATGGCGCTCACCGAAAAGATGTTCACCCATATTGTCGAAACGGTCACCGGAAGTTCCGTGATTGAATACCAGGGCCACACCATTGACTTCACATCCGGGTGGCAGCGGATGTCCATGATGCAGTCCCTGGACACCATCGGCGGCATCGCCCCTGACATGCTCAAAGATACCCAGGCCCTGCTGGCCTTTGCAAAAGACCGCCAGATCCAGATCACCAAAACCGAAAGCCACGGCAAAATTCTGACCAAACTGTTCGATATACTGGTGGAACCCAAGCTGATCCAGCCCACGTTCATCACCGGATATCCGGTGGAAGTCTCTCCATTGTCCCGTAAAAGCGAAACCGATCCGAATCTGACGGACCGGTTCGAACTGTTTATCGCCGGCCGGGAGATCGCCAACGGGTTTTCTGAAATCAATGACCCGGAAGATCAGTACAATCGGTTTCTCATGCAGGTGCGCCAGCGGGATGAAGGGAACAAAGAAGCCCACATCATGGATGCCGATTATGTGGAAGCCCTGGAATACGGCATGCCGCCGACCGCCGGAGAGGGCATCGGCATCGACCGCCTGGTGATGCTGCTCACCAATGCGGCCTCCATCCGGGAGGTGATCCTGTTCCCCCATATGAAGCACAGCAACTGATCCTTTATGTCTGTGGAACTGTTCATAGCCCGCCGCTATCTCAAGGCCAAACGGAAAGAAGGATTCATCTCTTTGATCACCTTTCTGTCCGTGGCCGGGGTCATGGTGGGGGTAATGGCCCTGGTGGTGGTGATTGCCGTCATGAACGGGGCGGAGACCGAATTCAGGCGGCGGATACTGGGGCTGGAGCCCCATATTCTGGTCATGAATTACCAGGGCGCGTTTGACAATTACGATGCCGTGCTTCAGGATATCCCCAGCCATCCCCGTATCCGGGATGCTTCCCCCATCCTGTTCGCCCAGGCCATTCTCCGGACCCGCCATGCCATGTCCGGTGTCATGGTGCGCGGCATTGTCCCGGACAACAGTGCCTCCCTGATTCAGGGATTTGACACACCCGCTTTAAAAGACGCCCTTTCGGTTCAAAAAAACGCCGGCAACCTGCCGGGCATTATTCTGGGAAAAGAACTGGCAAGGTCCGTGGGGGCCGTGAACGGAGACACCATTATTCTCATGTCCACAAGGTCCGTGATCTCTCCCATGGGACAGATTCCTGCCATGAAACAGTTCGTGGTTCAGGGAACATTTTCCTCAGGCATGTCCGAGTACGACGGGATGCTGGCCTATGTTCACCTGGATCAGGCCCAGTCCTTGACAGGGGACCGGGATAAAATATCGGCCATCGGTATCTGGGTGGATGACGTTTTCAAAGTCAAGGAAATTCGAAAAAAGGCACTGGGAAATCTGGAACAACACCCGTTCTATATCCGTGACTGGATGGAAATCAACCAGAGCCTCTTTTCCGCGCTGAAACTGGAAAAAACCGCCATGTTTATCATCCTGACCCTGATCATACTGGTGGCGGCATTCAACATTGCATCGGCGCTTGATCATGCTGGTCATGGAAAAAACAAAAGACATTGCCGTACTCAAAGCCATGGGCGCCTCCCATCGGATGATCCGTAAAATATTCATTATCAAGGGCCTGGTCATCGGCATCATCGGCACCCTGCTGGGAACCCTGTCCGGCATCGGTATCTGTATGCTGCTCAAGCGCTATGATTTCATCCGGCTGCCCCAGGCCTATCCGTTTTCCACACTGCCGGTTCAGCTGGATCCCCTGGATGTGCTGGCCATCTCCGTGAGCGCGGTGATCATCTGCTTTATTTCCACGTTGTACCCGTCCTGGAAGGCGTCGAACATGGATCCCTTGGAGGCCATTCGCTATGGATGACACCGGTTCGGTTCTCATGCGTCTGACGCAGATCACCAAAACCTTTGGTGCGCCACCGGATGTGATACACATTCTGGACACATCGGATTTTACGATCACCCGGGGGATGACACTGGCCGTGGTCGGGCCGTCCGGCATCGGCAAATCCACGCTCCTCAATATTATCGGAACCCTGGATCGGCCGGATAAAGGAAAGGTGCTGTTTCAGGACCAAAACCTGCTTTCTCTGAGGCAGGATCAGCTGGCAGTGTTTCGAAACGAACGGATCGGGTTTGTGTTTCAATTTCATTACCTGCTCCAGGGGTTTTCCGCCATGGAAAATGTGATGATTCCCGGACTCATTGCCAAAAAATCAAAAAAAATGGTTGAAAACCTGGCCGTAAATATGCTTGAAAGGGTAGGGTTGGCAGAGCGATGTCATCATCGCGTGGAAGACCTTTCCGGTGGAGAACAGCAGCGGGTGGCCATTGCCAGGGCTTTGGTGATGAACCCGGATATGCTTCTGGCCGATGAGCCCACCGGCAATCTGGATGAAAAAAATGCGGACAGCATCCACTCCTTGATCACGGAATTGAACAAAGAGCTGGGCATGACCGTGATCGTGGTAACCCATAACATGAAACTGGCGCATATGATGGAAAAAATGGTAACGATCCAAAAAGGAAAAATCTTACCGGCATATGAAAGGGACTGATATGAAAAAATGGTTGATCATTGCAGCGTTGATATGGATGATATTGTGCGGCCTGACCCTGAAGCTGTATGCGGAACAAACGGTCAGTGTCGCTGTGTTTCCTTTTTCCGTCCAGGCGTCACAGCCCCATGAATCCATCGGCATTGATCTGGCGCGCATGCTTGGGAACAGTCTGGAGCAGGAAGACACCCGGGTCGTTTATGTTACGGAATTTATCGATACTCAAGCCTGGGATGCCCCCAGGTTCCGGCAGGAAGGCATTCGCCTGGGCGTGGACCACATTATCACCGGAAACATTTTCATTTCCGGCAACAGTATCAGCATTGACGCCTATATGCATCCCATACATGAACCCGGGCCGCCCCTGCCTTTTTTTTCCCAGTCTGACGCTTTGGAAGAGCTGCATGCGGCTGCCGGAAATCTGTCCAGAGCGATTGTCGGGGAACTGTTTGAAAAACGCATTATCACCACCATTACAGTGACCGGGAACCGCCGGGTGGATACGGACGCGGTATTGCGCGTGATCTCAACGAGTCCCGGTGACATCATGAATCAGAAAAAATTGTCCAAAGACCTGGAACAGGTCTATAAAATGGGCTATTTCGATGATGTGGTGGTCAGAAAAAACGATCTGGACCAGGGTGTTGAAATTGTTTTCAGTGTCACGGAAAAACCCAGTGTCAGAAAGATCAAATTTTCCCAGAATCGCGTGTACAAGGATGATGAACTGGCCGCAGTGGTGGAAACCAGCACCGGATCCATCCTCAATGTCTATAAGATCAATGCGGATGTGGAGAAAATCAAACGCCTGTATACGGAAAAAAACTATCACAACTGCGACGTTCATTATGACATCACCTCATTGGACAACAACCAGGCGGATATCGTGTTCGTGATCGAAGAGGGTGATAAAATCAAAATCGAATCCATCGTGTTTGAAGGAAACTCCCATTTCAATGACAAAAAACTCAAAAAAACGATTCAAACCAGAGAAAAAGGGTTCTGGTCGTTTATCACCACTTCCGGGGACCTGGATGAAAACGAGTTGACAAATGATGCGCTGCGCCTCGAATCTTTGTATAAAAACAACGGATTCATCAATGTCAAGGTATCGGATCCCCGGATCGACATGGGCGAGGAAAGCATTACCATCGGATTCAAAATCGATGAAGGGGAACAGTACACAACTGGAAAAGTGGACATTACCGGGGATATTTTGACTTCAAGGGACGATCTGTTTGACAGACTTCTGGTCAAAGAATCCGATCTATACAACCGGGAATTGATCCGGAAAGACATGCTGGGCCTCAGTGATTATTACTCCAACCAGGGCTATGCCAATGTCAACGTCTCGCCCCTGGTGGAAACCGATGATTCAAGCCATCAGGTGCACATCACCTACAAAATCGAACAGGGAGAGCCCGTATATTTTAACCGGATCCTGATCTCCGGAAACAAGAAAACCAGAGACAAGGTGATCCGGCGGGAACTGGCCGTAAAAGAGCAGGGCAAGTTCTCCATGAGCGGCATTCAACGCTCCTACCGGAACCTGGCATACAGAGACTATTTTCAGTCGGTGGAGATCAACCCGGTGCCAACGGAAGAACCCAATAAGCGGGACCTGGAAGTCAAAGTCGAAGAAAAACCCACGGGCAACTTCTCTTTTGGCGGCGGGTTTTCGACCGATGACGGTGCTTTCGGTCAGGTGTCTCTGGAAGAACGCAACCTGTTCGGCCGGGGCCAGAACCTGAAACTTTTGGGAAGAATGTCAGGAGAAACCGGATTGTATGATCTTGGGTTCACCGAACCCTGGATTTTCGACAAGCCCATTTCCGCCGGATTCAATATCTACAAACTGGAACGAGAGTTCGAATATTTTGAACGCAACGCCATCGGCCTGACACTCAGGTCCTCCTACCGGCAGCTATGGGACTACACTACCATCGGCGTGGAATTCAATGTTGAAGACTTTGAAGTCGAAAATGTGGAAACACAATTTACCAGTGTCACGGAAGGTGATTTTTTCACCGCCAGCATCAAGCCGTATATCAGCTATGACTCCAGAAACCATTATTTTCTGCCCACCAAAGGGGTGTTCAGCAAGTTCTCGGCCCAATATGCCGGAGAGTTTCTGGGCGGCGACATCGACTACACCCGGTATGTGGCGGAAGCCGGGTTCTGGATGCCCCTTTTCTGGAAGTTCACCGGCGGATTTCATGTGGAAGGGGGATATCTGGATGATCGGACCAACGGGCAGATCGATATCGACTGGGAGCGGTTTTACCTGGGAGGCATCAATTCCGTCCGGGGGTTTGACAAATATGATATCAATGCCAGTGACTCCGGGGGAATTATCCTGCGGGGCGGTGAAAAATACCTTCAGTTCAATGCGGAACTGATCTTTCCCATTCAGGAAGAACAGGGGGTGGCCGGGGTGTTGTTCTATGACCGGGGCGATGTCTACCGGACCAGTGATAGCTTTGATCTGGCCAAACAATATTCTTCGGCCGGTTTAGAACTGCGGTGGAACTCCCCCATGGGTCCCATCCGCCTGGCCTATGGGATCGTGGTGGAAGGTCAGGATGAATACGAAACCGGAGACGGCCAGTTTGATTTTTCCATTGGCGCGTTTTTCTAACATTTGCAAGCAACTATTTTTTTGGAGGAAACCATGAAGCTGAAGCATCTCTTTTTCGCAACCATCATATGCCTGTCGATAACCGGTCTGGCCCCTGCCGCATTCAGTGCGGACGCTGTAAAAATCGGGGTCATTGACTTTGAACGAATCATGAAGGAGTCCAGTGCCGGCAAAATGAATCAAAAGGCCCTCAACACCAAAGGAACGGAACTCAAGAACAAACTGGAAAAGGAAAAACAGCAACTGGATGCCATCAACCAGTCATTTGAAAAGGAAGCCCTGGTCCTCAGCGATGAAAAAAAACGGGAAAAGGAACGGGATTTTCGAAATCAGGTCGAAGATTTCAGAATCAAGCAGCAGAATTATGCCAATGAATTGAAGAATCTTGAAATCAAAATGATCAATGACATGCAGAAGGCCGTGTATGACATTGCCAACGAACTGGGGAAAAAAGAAAAATACACGATCATCATTGAAAAGAAGAATGCCGGTGTGATTTATATCGCGGAACCGGTGGATGTCACAGATATTGTCGTCAAAAAATACAATGACGCCACGGCCGGTGGAAACTGATCGCCTGTCCGGACCCATTCATGAAACTGACTGTCAAAGAAATTGCTGAAAAAATTCACGGCCGGGTGACTGGTGATCCCTCAACGGTGATCACCGGGGTTTCCTCCCTGGACCATGCGGGTGCATCCGATATCACCTTTGCCGGGGACCCTGCCTTTCTGTCCCGCCTGAACCAGACCCGGGCCGGGGCCGTGATCGTTCCCGAAGAATATGAAATTTTGGAGCCATCTCCCCATCCCTGCCTTGTGATGACCGACAACCCCAGGCGGGCCTTTTTTGAACTGGTGCCGCAGTTTCACCCGGCGCCGTTGCCGGTTCCCGGCATCAGCCCGCTGGCGGTGATCGAAAAGGACTGTGTGGTGGGAAAAGATGTCACCATTGCATCCCATGTGGTGATCGAAGAAAAGGTGGTGATCGGAAATCATGTACAGATCATGCCCCATGTCTTCATAGGGAAGGGCTGTGTGATCCGAGACCATACCGTGATCAAACCCAATGTCACCCTGATGGACAAAACCCGCGTAGGGGAACATGTCGTCATTCACGCCGGTTCCGTGATCGGGTCCGACGGGTACGGATTTGTCCAGGATGGCGACAGCCATTTCAAACTGTCTCATACCGGGCATGTGACCATTGGAGATTACGCCGAGATCGGTGCATGCAACACCATTGACCGGGGAACTTTAGGGGTGACACGCATCGGCAATGGGGTAAAAACAGACAATCAGGTTCACATCGCCCACAATGTTTCCATCGGGGATCACACGCTGATCGTGGCCCAGGTAGGCATCGCCGGGTCCACCACTGTGGGCAAACAGGCCATTATCGCAGGAAAAGCCGGTATATCCGGACATCTGACCATCGGCGACAACGTCATTGTGGGACCCTATGCCGGGGTGTCGTCGTCCGTACCGGCCAATCAGATCGTGTCAGGTATTCCGCACATGCCCCATAAAACCTGGTTGAAAGTCGTCAATATCCTCGGTCGGCTGCCGGGCATGAGAAAAACGCTGCTGGCCCTGGAAAAACGGCTTGAATCCCTTGAACGCATTATACAAAAACCGGAGCAGCCATGATCCATCCTACCGCCATCATTGATCCATCCGCTGAAATCGATTCCCGGGTGACCATCGGTCCTTATGCCATTGTCAGCTCCAATGCGCGCATCGGGGCCGGAACCACCATCGGACCCTATACCACCATTGAAAAATATGTATCCATCGGCGAGGACTGCCGGATATTTCAATATGCCGCCATCGGCGGTGCGCCCCAGGACTTGAAATTCCATGGAGAAAAAAGTTATCTGACCATCGGCCGGGGCACCATCATCCGGGAATTTGTCACCATCAACCGGGGTACCGAAGCCGGCGGCGGCATCACGCAAGTGGGGGAGCAAAACTATCTGATGGCCTACACCCATATCGCCCATGACTGCAAAACCGGCAGACAGGTTATTTTGGCCAACAATTCCACACTGGCCGGACACATTGACATCGGAGACCATGCCACCATCGGGGGGCTGGTGGCCATCCACCAGTTTGTCAAAATCGGGAATTACGCCTATATCGGGGGAAAATCCGCCGTGGTCAAGGACATCCCTCCCTATGTCATTGCATCCGGTGACCGGGCCAGGCTCCACGGCCTGAACAATGTCGGCCTCAAACGCCACCGGTTTTCCACCCTCACGCTGGGTGAATTGAAAAAAGCCTACCGGATCTTTTTCAGAATCGGACTGACCGTCAAGCAGGCTTCCGAACGGGTCAAAGCAGAGGTGGAACAGATTCCGGAAGTGAAGAATTTCACTGATTTTATTGTCAACTCCAACCGGGGGATCACCCGATAGTAAAACCGATGAAAATTGGATTGATTGCCGGCGGCGGACAATTCCCCCGGCTGTTTGCAAAAAAAGCGGCTGAAAAAAAAATTGCCGTGGTGGCGGCAGGATTTGTGTCGGAAACCGACCCGGACCTGGCCGATGACGTGGCAGCATTTCAATGGCTGCATCTGGGTCAGGTCTCCAGGCTGGTGAAATATTTCAAACGCCAGGGCATTCACGAGGCGGTGATGCTGGGAACCATTCAAAAAACCAGTATTTTCAAGGATATTCGGCCCGATTTCAAGGCACTGACCTTTATTCTCAAAACCGGTGCAAGTCATGATGATTCCATTTTGACACGGTTTGCGGATCTCATGAAAACCCAGGGCATCGACATCCGGCCATCGACCCTGCTGATGCCTGAACTGCTGAGCCCTGCCGGATGCTGGACCCGAAGAACCATGGACAAGGCGGAACAGCAGGATGCATTCCAGGGATGGAAACTGGCCAAAGCTGTCGGCAAGCTGGACATCGGCCAGTGCATTGTGATCAGCAACGGGACCGTTCTGGCCGTGGAAGCCATTGACGGCACCGATGCCACCATTCAAAGGGGAGGGGATCTGGCCCGGGGCAACGGGTGTGTGGTGATCAAACTGGCCAAACCTCAGCAGGATCTGCGGTTTGATCTGCCGGCCACCGGGTGCGAAACCATCCGGACCATGGCGGCATCCGGGGCCAGGGCCCTGGTACTTGAGGCCGGCAGGTCCCTGTCTTTTGACCGGGAACAGATGATCGCTCTGGCGGATGAACACAAGATCGCCATCACCGCTTTGACAGATGATGATATTCCATGACCGATTCAGACAGACACATCCTGATACTGGCGGGTGAACCTTCCGGGGATGTCCATGGGGCCGACCTGATCCGTGCCATGCGGCAACAGGATCCGTCATTGATTTTTCACGGCATCGGCGGACCCTGTATGGCCAGCGCCGGTGCCCGTCTGTTTTTTTCCATTGATCAGCTGTCCGCCATGGGCCTTTTGGAAGTTATCCGGCAGATCCGGCCTGTCAAACAGGCATTTGATCTTTTCAGGCATCATTTGAAAACCATCAGGCCCGCACTGCTCATACTGGTGGATTACCCCGGGTTCAACCTCCGGGCGGCCGCATATGCCAAAACCCACAGTCGCACAAAGATATTCTACTATATTCCTCCCAAGGTCTGGGCCTGGAACCGGTCCCGACTCAAACAGATGAAACAGACCATCGATCATGCCGGGCTGATTTTTCCCTTTGAAGAAAAAATGTATAAAAAAGCCGGCATTTCCGCATCCTATGTGGGAAATCCCCTGCTGGATCAGTATCCTTTTCCACTAGAAAATACTTTTAAAACCGTTGCAAATGCTGCCAGCCCAACCGTAATCGGGCTGCTGCCGGGTTCCAGAAAAAATGAAATACATGCGCTGCTGCCGCCAGTGCTGGCTGCGGCAGAAAAAATCCACAGATATCATCCCCATGCCCGGTTTCTGGTTTCAGCCGCAGATTCAATTCCCTTGGACATGATTGAATCACAGGTGGCCGCCGCAAAAACCCCTGACCTGTTTCAGGTAATTTCCGGCAATCCCCGGCAGATTTTTAAACAATCAGACATGCTCATTGCCGCATCCGGCACCATCACCCTGGAAGCGGCTCTTTGCGCCGTTCCCACCCTGATTGTCTATAAAATGTCATCCGTGACCTTTCAGGTGGCCCGGGCCCTGGTGAAAGTGAAATACGCCGGTCTGGCAAATATCATCCTGAACAAAGAGGTGATGCCTGAACTGCTCCAGGATGCGGTCACCCCTGAAAACATCTGTGCCACCGCCTGCTGCATGCTGGATCATCTGGATGAATACCGGCAAAAACTGATGCCGGTCAGATGGTTGCTCGGAGAACCGGGGGCAGCTGCCAGGGCGGCAAAAATCGCTCTGGAACTCCGGCACTGGAGCCAAAACCTTTAAAAGATGTTAATGCCTGTTTGACAAACCCTGTCAAACCTTACTAAAGTAATTTAAAATCAATTTTTGTTTTCAAGGAAAAACCCCACTTTGATGACATTCAACATAATATTGCTGGTTATCTGCCTGCTGTTGTCCGGTTTTTTTTCGTCATCTGAAACCGCGCTGTTTTCCATTTCAAAAATCAAAGCCTTTCATGTTGCCAAAGACGGTTCCAGGACCGGACAGTTGATCGTGAAAATGAAACAGGACCCCCATACCCTGCTCACCACGATTCTAATCGGAAACAACCTGGTGAACATCGGCGGGTCGGCGCTGGCCACATCCCTTGCCATCAGCTATTTCCAATCCAATGCCGTGGGCATTGCCACCGGGGTCATGACCCTGGTGATTCTGGTGTTTGGAGAAATCTTCCCCAAATCCTTTGCCACACAGCACAATGTGCTGGTGGGCCGGGTGGTAATTTTTCCGCTCTACTGGCTGTCCAAAATTTTCTGGCCCCTGGTGATGCTCCTCAATTTCATTCCCCGGCTCTACGGAGCAGCCAATCCATCTTATCACGCGGTGACCGAAGATGAACTCATGACCATGGTGGAAGTGGTGGAAGAAGAAGGGGAGATCAAGGAAGCGGAAAAAGAATATATCACCAATATTTTTGAATTCGATGATACGTCCTGCTGTGAGATCATGACGCCCAGAGCCGACATGTTTGTGGTGGATGCAATGGAAAAACTGGATATCCCCGCCATCCTGTCAACCGGATATTCCCGGATTCCGGTCATTGAAGACAGCATCGACAATGTGATCGGTGTGCTGCATATCAAGGATCTGTTTGCCGGCTTCCAGAAACTCACCGTGTCGGACGAACAGATCAGCTCTCTGGATATCAAGGCCATTATGAAAAAACCCTATTTCATTCCCGAATCCAAAAAACTGGATTCCCTGCTCCAGGAGTTCAAGGCCAAAAAAAGCCATATGGCCATTGTGGTGGACGAGCATGGCGGTGTGGCCGGTCTGGTGACCTTAGAAGACGTGGTGGAGGAAATTTTCGGGGAAATTATCGATGAAACCGACCGGATGGTACCGGATATCGTCCGTCTCAAGGACAACAAATGGCTGGTGGCCGGGCGTATCAACGTGGAGGACCTGAACAAGGAAATCGACATCAATATCCCGGAATCGGTCAGTTATGACACGTTTTCCGGATTTTTTCTCGAACAGATCGACCGGATTCCCCAACCCGGCGAATCCGTGATCATCGACCGGTGGACGGCAACGGTCAAAGACATGGACGGCAATCGGATTCAGTCCTTTATCGTCAAAAAAGAGGGATAAACATGACCGCCATCACTGCATCCACCCGGCTGTTCTGTGCGCTGGGCAACCCGGTATCCCATTCCAGAAGTCCACTGATTCACAACCAGGCCTTTGCCGACCATCTCATCGATGCCGTGTATCTGGCGTTTGCCCCCACCGACATTCAACAGGCCATGGATACGGTCCGGCAATTCAATATTGGCGGGGTTTCGATCACCATTCCCTTTAAACAGACAGTCATCCCTTTTCTGGATCAGGTCGACGAACAGGCCGCGGCCATCGGAGCGGTGAATACCGTGGTCAACCGTAACGGCAGGCTGTATGGATACAATACCGACAGCCGGGCCGCCATCACTCCGTTAAAAGAGTCAGGCATCGCCGGCAAAAGCGTGCTGATCATCGGGGCCGGTGGGGCGGCCCGGGCCGTGGCGTTCGGTATCCATGAACACCATGGACATCTGGTGATCACCAACCGGTCCCAGGACAGGGGCAGTGCCCTGGCATCGGACTATGGCGCAGATTTTGTGCCCATGGATCAAATCAGACATCTTCGTCCGGATATTGTCATCAACACCACCGCCATGGGGATGACCCCGCACCCAGAGGTGCTGTCCTGCCCGGAAGACTGTCTGACGCCTTCCACCCTGGTGATGGATGTGGTGTACACGCCGCTGGAAACCAGATTGCTGGGTGTGGCCAGACAAAAAGGGTGCCGGGTGGTGGACGGACTGACCATGTTCATTGCCCAGGCAGCGGCCCAGTTCGAACTGTGGACCGGTCTCTGTCCGGATACGGAAAAAATGCGGCAGGCGGTTCTCACCCGTCCGGATCGTCAAGACCTATAATATCACCTTGTAAACAGGACCTTTAATGAAACAGTTGTACCCGAAACACCCTTTATCCCGAATTGTGACGGTACCGGGTTCCAAAAGCATTTCCCACCGGATGCTCATCTGCGCGGCCTTGTGCAGCGGGATTTCCAATATCCGGAACCTGCTGGATTCCCAGGATGTGGGATTGACCCGGCACGCACTGTCGTGTATGGGCGCGACAATCGACACCACTCCTGACAACACCGTTACGGTCACCGGGTTCGGCGGGTATCCAAAACCGTTCCCCGATCCCATTGACCTGGGCAACTCCGGCACTTCCATGCGGCTTCTGGCAGCCATTGCCGGACTGGGCACCACCGCGTATACCCTGACCGGGGATGCCCGCATGTGTGCAAGGCCCATGAAGGAACTTCTGGATGCATTTTCCCCCTTAGGGATCATCGCTTTTTCCGGAACTTCGGAAGGGTTTCCGCCGGTGACCATTCAGGGAAAACACCGACAGGGAGGAAAGACCCGGTTAGACTGCTCAAAAAGCAGTCAATATCTGTCTGCGCTGTTGATGATCGGACCGTTCATGACCCATGGCCTGACCATCGACCTGACGGGTCCGCCGGTCTCCTCGCCGTATATCGATCTGACCTTTGATGTGATGAAACAGTTCCAGGTGACCGCCCGTCGGATTGATGACACCACCTATCAGGTTTCCGGAGAGCAGACGTACATGCCCGGTGATTATGTGGTGGAACCGGATCTGTCCAATGCCGGATATTTCTGGGCCGCCGGTGCCATCACCGGACAAAGGATCGGTGTCGCCCATATACATGCTGATTCGCTTCAGGGAGATTTCCAGCAGATCGGGATTCTGGAAAAAATGGGGTGTGACCTGTTTTTCGAAGACGGGGCAGTGGCGGTCCAGGGCCGTGATCTGCATGCCGTGGACGTGGACATGTCCGACACCCCGGACGCCGTGCCGGCCATTGCCGTGGTGGCGGCGTTTGCCAAAGGCACCACTAGGATACGCAATATCCGTCATTTGCGGGAAAAAGAATGCGACCGGATCGAAGCGGTGACCTCGCAGCTGAAAAAAATGGGAATCCGCACCGAACAGGGGGATGACTGGCTCAGCGTCACCGGCGGCACCCCGGCAGGGGCAGTCATCCACACGTTCAACGATCACCGGATCGCCATGGCGTTTGCCGTGGCCGGTCTCAAAGTGCCGTACATGCAGATTGAAAACCCGGCCTGTGTGGGAAAATCGTTTCCCGGATTCTGGGACGTGTATGATGCCTTGTAACCTGATTCTCATCGGGTACCGGTGCTGTGGAAAAACCCGGGTGGGGCGGCATCTGGCCGATCTGAAGGGATATGATTTTGTGGACACCGATGCACAGATTGAATCCGACTGCGGTGTGGACATCGATACGCTGGTGACAGAAAAAGGGTGGCCGTTTTTCAGGCAGGCAGAAACCCGGATTTTGACACACCTTCTTTGTCAGACCAACCAGGTCATTGCCACGGGCGGGGGCATGGTGCTGGCACCGGAAAACCGGATATTGATAAAAAAAAACGGGTTCGTGATCTGGCTGACAGCAGATCCGGCCACCATTGTCCAGCGTCTGGAAGCAGACCCGCAAACCCTTTCACAGCGACCCCGGTTCACCACCCGGTCCCCGCTCGATGAAACCCGGGACGCCCTTACCGAACGAACACCATTCTATACAGACCTGGCCGACATGACCATGGACACCACCACCGGCCACAGTCCCCGGGAAATTGCCGCAATCATCAAAAGGAGACTTGACCATGTCCGGATCTAGTTTTGGCAAAGCGTTTCATATCACGACATTTGGCGAATCCCACGGCCCGGGCATCGGCGTGGTGATTCAGGGATGTCCGCCGGGGCTGTCCCTGGATGAATCCGTGCTTCAGAAAGCGCTGGACCGGCGCAGGCCCGGACAGGGCGTCGGCGGAACCCGGCGCAGTGAACCGGACAACCCTGTGATTCTGTCCGGCGTGTTCCAGGGCAAAACCACCGGGACCCCGCTCACCATCCTGATCCAAAACAAAGATGCCCGCTCCGGCGCCTATTCAGAGATTGCCCATCTGTACCGACCCGGCCACGGGGATTTCACCTATCAGAAAAAATACGGAATTCGCGATTACCGGGGCGGGGGCAGGGCATCGGCCCGGGAAACCGCAGCCCGGGTGGCGGCCGGTGCGGTGGCACAGGTGGTTCTGGATTGTTATGGCGTGACCATCACCAGCTTTACCATGGCTATCGGCGGCGTGACGGTTCATCAGTTTGATGCAACGGCAGTGGAAAAAAACGAACTTCGGTGTCCGGACATGTCTGCAGCCCGGGCCATGGCCGAACGCATCGACACGGTCAAAGCGCAGGGAGACTCCCTGGGAGGTGTGGTGGAAATCCGGGCCGAACAGGTGCCGGCCGGTATCGGTGATCCCGTGTTTGACAAACTGGATGCCGACATTGCCAAGGCCATGATGAGCATCGGTGCGGTCAAGGCGGTGGAAATCGGTTCAGGTGTCTGTGCCGCCGGCAGGACCGGGTCTGAAAACAATGACCCCATGGATGACAACGGCTTTTTGTCCAATCACAGCGGCGGCATTCTGGCGGGAATTTCAACCGGACAACCCGTCATTGTCCGGGTGCATGTCAAGCCGATCCCATCTATCCGTCTGGATCAGAAAACCCTGGACACAGATGGCCGGCCTGCGGTCATTTCCACCCGGGGCCGGCATGACATCTGTGCCATTCCCCGAATCAACATGGTCTGTGAATCCATGCTGGCGCTGGTACTCACAGACCATGTGCTGCGTCAGAAAACCATCGCGTGACACGCTTTACTTGTGAACGATATCCGACTCCAGCCGGTCCGCTATGGTCAGCGCGGAATTCAGGGCATCATTGATGGCAAACAATTGTATTTTCAGGGTTTTCAATGATGCCTGTGTGGCGGCGATTTTTTCCTCGGATTCCAGCAGTTTGGCCAGTTCTTCGGATTTCTTTGCAAACTCCGTTAATTTTTCACTGAAATTGATGATCTCTCCAGCCCATTTGTCACGCTCATCCCGGGTCAGTTCGATATTGGCATTGTCCGTGCCGTTGATCAAATGATCGATCTGATAATCTTCAGGGTTGGCGATAATTTCATACATAGCGAACACTCCTTTACACTTAACTATTGATATTTTTAATATTTTTCATTCCAGCACACAGGCCTGCAATTCTCCCTGGGTATACACTAACCTGAAAATTGTCTGAAACAGGGCGTACCGGGCATTGGAGATCCTACGTTCAGACTGGAGCAGCAGGGTGTTTGCATCCATCATGTCAACGATATCCGCCAGACCATACTGATACTGCATCTGAACAGCATGGTAATTTTCCTGTGCGGATTTCAACTCATCCGCCAGGTTGATCAGTGCCTTTCTGGCGGTTTCATACTCGGAAAACGCGACTTTGGATTCCAGTATGATATCGTTTCGGGCCTGATTCAACGATTCATGTGCCTGGTTTTTTCCGATTTCGGCCTGCCGGACCTGAGCGGTGCGCAGCCCCCCGTCAAACAGGACAAACTGGAGTTCCGCCATGGCATAGGCCTCTTCGTTATTGGCACCGCTATCTATGCCCATCAGTGTACTGCCATAAGATACATTTGATTTCCGGTATCCGGCTTCCAGACTCAGTTGCGGCCAATATTCCCCTTTTTCATATTTAACGGTTTGATCGGCAATTTCCAGGTTTTTCTGCGCAGCTTTGATTTCAAACCGGTTTTCCAGGGCCTGTGCCTGGATCTGTGCAAGGGACAAATCCACATGTTCCAAGTGCTGGATATCGGTGTCGGAAATGGAAAATTTGTCATCAATGCCCGTGATCCGGACCAGATTGGCCCGGGTTTGAATCACCGCGTTCTGTGCCATCTCCCGGTCTGTCTGGGCACGGGACAATTCCGCTTCCGCCCGGAACAGGTCGGTTCTCGTGACACTGCCCACCCGCAGTTTTTCCTCCACCGCCTGTTTATGGATCTCCAGCCGCTCCACGTCGGCCTGGGCGATTTCCAGCATGCGCTTGGCTTCCAGGGCTTCAAAATATGCCAGCGTCACTTCCAGCAGATACGCCGATCGAATGGCTTCCAGGGAGAAGGCATTGGTTTCGATGCCTTTTTTTGCCACATCATAGGCGATCAGTTCCCTGCCGTTCAACGTGAAGGACTGATTCAGCCGGATGCCTCCGGATGCCGTGTCCGGTGTAAATATCCCCGGATCCTTGTATTTGGTGTAGCTGCCGAACCCTGTAGCCCGGGGAATCAATACCGATCTGGCCCGCTGTTTTTCCTGCCGGGCGATTTCTACATCGTCTTCCGCGATTCTGATGGTTTCCGCATTGTCATTGGCGGCCCGGCACAGGTCATTCAAGGTGTAGTGAACCAGATCTTTCGCAGACACAGCGGGGCAGACCGCCATGGTCAGGCAGACAACCAAAATCAACCCTTTAAATTTCATAATATTCCTTTTACACAAGGCTATCTTTTTGTATTCATCACACAGGTGTCTTACAATAGTATGAACACCTTCGTTCGTCAAGCACTCCACCGGCCTTAAATAAATTTGCATCTTCCCTGTTATGGAAAAAAAAAACGATCCGTGATATAAATTATTTTTTTATCCATTTAATTTAACCCGTGATTGATAAAAACAAGGAGAAACAACATGACAGCGATCCCTGAAACACATTTCAAAGACCTGCCATTGAAACGCCAGGGCAAGGTCAGGGATATTTTTGATTTCGGAGACACCCTGCTGCTGGTCACCACGGACCGGCTGTCTGCCTTTGACGTGGTGCTGCCGGACCCCATCCCTGACAAAGGAAAGGTGCTGAATCAGATCAGTGTGTTCTGGTTTGAAAAAATGGCGGATATCGTGGGCAACCATCTGGTGACCACGGATGTCACTGCCTATCCCGAGCCGTGTCACCCCTATAAAGATGCCCTGGAAAAACGCAGCATGCTGGTGAAAAAAGCCGACCCGCTGCCGGTGGAATGTATTGTGAGAGGATATATTACCGGATCCGGATGGCACGGGTATCAGACCACCGGACATGTCTGCGGGATTCAGCTGCCTGAAGGGCTCCAGGAATCAGACAAACTGGCGGCCCCGTTGTACACCCCGTCCACCAAGGCGGAGGTCGGGGATCATGATATCAATATCTCCTTTGAACAGACCGTGGATATTCTGGGGAAGGAGACCGCTGAAAAAATCCGGGACCTGAGCCTGGAAATCTACAAAAAAGGGGCGGCCATGGCCCTGGAAAAAGGGATCATCATCGCAGATACCAAGTTTGAATTCGGTGTACTGGATGGCCAGATCATTCTCATCGATGAGGTGCTCACACCGGACTCCTCCCGGTTCTGGCCTCTGGAGGATTATGCACCCGGCCGCAGCCAGAAAAGTTTTGACAAACAAGCCGTCCGGGACTGGCTGGTGGATTCCGGATGGGACAAAACCCCGCCGGGCCCCAAACTGCCCGGAGAGGTGATTGAAAACACCGCCAGAACCTATAAAGAGATCTACACGAGACTGACCGGTGACCAGCTTTAACCCGGTCCGGTCAATCTCTTTGACAGACATCCGTCTGGATGATACCCGGTTTCAGATTACGGTCAAAGAGGGGAATCTCTCCTCTCTGACCCTGTCCATCAAAACCATGGGATTGATCTGTCCGCCCACGGTCTGGGCCGCTGACACCGGTTTTGTTCCGGTATCCGGATTCCGGCGGATCCAGGCGGTGCTCTCCCTTTCTGAAACCGAAAAAATCGACTGCCGGATCATGCCGGCGGATGCGGAAATGGCGTGTGCCATGCAGGCGGTTGCGGACAATGCCTTTGCCCGGGAACTGTCCCCGGCGGAACTGGTCCGGGCTGTCAAACTGCTGAACCGGTTCATGGATCCGGCACAGATGGCCGGACAATCGTTGAGTATATTCAACAGACAATTGAATCAGGGATTCATTGCATCGCTTCTGGCGGTGTCCGCCCTGCCGCCTGAAGCCATGATTCTGCTTGAAAACGGGAGCCTGGGCTTGAAACCGGCCAGACGGCTGACCGGTTATGACAAAGAGACCATTGATGTGCTCATCACTATTTTTTCCCGGATCAAGGCCTCTTCCGGCAAGCAGCTGGATATAATCACCTGTTTGACCGAAGTGTGTAAAAAAGAACACATCAGCCCGGGAACCTTGTTTGATGAAAACGGATTACAGGCTGTTCTAAAAAAAGATACCAAAGATCCGGGACAAAAAGGGGATCAGGTGCGCCACTATCTGTCCCGGCGGCGGTTCCCGAATCTGGAACTTACCCGTCAGACCATCAAGTCCCGTTTAGGCCGGCTCTTATCCGGAAAATCGCTCCGCATACACCTGCCGGAAAATTTTGAATCCACCGTGTATGGTGTGTCTTTTGACTTCACCACCCTGGATGAATTCAAAAACCAGGCACAGGTCTTGACATCCATGGCAGATCATCCCGATCTGAAAGGAATTCTGGAGAGATGACAATCAAACAGGTGGTCATGGATTCATCTCTGGAGGTTTGCCAAGAGATCGATGAAATCCTTTTTCGTCTTTCCTTAAAACCGGAAACCGTGGCAGATCCCCGTATGGTATATGATCGGATCAACCAGGCAGAGGATCCGATCAGTGAGGCCAAATCCCTGTTATACATCACCAGAAACAAAGGGGCGGTAGTCCGTCCATGTCCCGGCACCAGTCATTATACCTGCTGTGACTACACGATTTTGCACACAGGCACCTTCTGTACCATGGACTGTGCCTACTGTATTCTTCAGGCCTATTTTCACCCCCCGATCCTCCAGTATTTTGCAGGACTTGACCAGATAAAACAGTCACTGACCCACCTGTTTTCACAGAACCGGATTTTTCGCATCGGTACCGGAGAATACACGGATTCGCTGATCTGGGAACGGTTCACACCCGGCCCCCGGTTTCTGGTGAACTTGTTTGCCAAACAATCCAACTGCCTGCTGGAACTCAAAACCAAAACCGTGAATGTTGAATCTCTTCTGAATCTGGACCATAACCGGAAAACCGTGCTGGCCTGGTCGGTCAACACACCGGCAATCATCGGGTCTGAAGAAAAGGGCGCCACCCGGCTTGAAACCCGGCTCAAAGCGGCAAAACGCTGTGAAGCCAAAGGATACCCCCTGGCGTTTCATTTTGATCCCCTGGTGTTGTATGACGGGTGTGAAGCTGACTATGCAGGGGTGGTCCATGATATTTTTTCCCATGTCCGGCCTGAAAGCATCGTGTGGATCAGCCTGGGCAGTTTCCGGTTCATGCCGGCACTCAAATCCATCATTGAGAAACGGTTTCCATCCTCCACGATCTGCTATGGGGAATTTATTCTGGGTCTGGACAATAAAATGCGCTATTTCAAACCATTGCGCATACAACTGTATCAAAAACTGGTGACCCTGATACAAGAATATGCCCCGAATGTGCGGGTGTATTTTTGTATGGAAGACCAGGAGGTATGGGAAAAAACCCTGGGGTTTTTTCCAAAGGAAAAAGGCGAACTGGGACATCTGCTGGACCGCTCAGCTGTGTCTTATTGTCGATTGAACCCGGATCTGCTGTGATGCCTTGAAATAAAATCGGGGGAATGATCCTGGAATCGGAATCATCCCCCCGACAAGTTCAACACCCCGATTTTGGGGCAAATTAAACAGTGACGTCTAACATTCAAGCGTTCTCTTTTTGCGCATTGACATGGTCAATAATTTTCTTTGCCAGGTCCGGCGGCACTTCGTCATACTGGGCGAATTCCATGGTGAATGTCCCCCGGCCACCGGTCATGGAGCTTAAATCCGGGGCATATCTGAGCATTTCCGACATGGGTACCAGGGCGTTGATGATCTGTTTGTCATCCTCGGAATCCATGCCCAGAACCCTTCCCCGGCGGGAGTTGAGGTCGCCCATGATATCTCCGGTGTTGGCATCCGGCACCTTCACCGACACCTTCATGATCGGTTCGAGCAGGACCGGGGCCGCATCTTTGGCCGCAGCCTTGAATGCGATGGATCCGGCGGTTTTAAAAGCCATTTCCGAGGAGTCCACCGAATGATAAGACCCGAAATCCAGGGTGGTGCGGAAATCCACGCATGGAAATCCGGCCAGAATGCCGTACCGGGAGCTTTCTCTGATACCGGCCTCCACTGCGGGAATATAATTTTTGGGAATCACGCCGCCCACGATCTTGTCCACAAATTCAAATCCCTTCCCCCTGGGCAAGGGTTCCAGAACAATCCAGCAGTCCCCGAACTGGCCATGCCCCCCGGATTGTTTTTTGTGTTTTCCCTGAACCCGGATTTTTTTCTTGAATGTTTCCCGGTACGCCACCTTGGGCGTGTTGATATCCATGGCCACATTGAATTTGCGCAGGATCTTGTCAGCGGTGACCTCGATGTGCACCAGGCCCCGTCCGGACAGGATGGTCTGCCGGGTTTCCTCTTCCCGCTTCAGTTCCAGACCGGTATCCTCCTGAAGAATCTTGCGCAGGGCTTCGTGGATCTTGTCTTCATCGTTCTTGGATTTGGGAGAGATGGCAAAGGAGATGACCGGCGGCATGGGGGCCGGTGCCGGGATCTGAATCCGGCTGCCGCCGGTCAGGGTGTCCCCGGTCAGGGTGGATTTGAGTTTGGCCATCGCCACAATGGACCCCGGAACTGCCGATGTGATGGTTTTCTGCTCTTTGCCCGCGATTTCCAGCAGCTGGGAATACCGTTCCTTGGTATCTTTGGTCACGTTGAGAAAATTGCCTTCCTTGCCCAGGGTTCCGGATATCACCCGGAACAGGGACAGGCGTCCGGCATAGGGATCCACAATGGTATTGAAAACAAATCCGCAGAATTCCGCATCCGGATCCGGGGACACCACCACATCCTGGCCGTCACCATCTTTGGCGATCCAGTCGCCCCGGTCCAGCGGGGAGGGCATATAGGTGTTGATAAAATCCAGTATCATGTCGATACCGATCATCTTCACGGCAGACGTACAAATGGCGGGGTAAAACTGGGCCTCTGAAATCCCTTTTCGAAACGCAGTCCTGATCTCCTCTTCAGACAGTTCTTCGCCTTCCAGATATTTTTCCAGCAGATCGTCGTTGAGTTCCGCAATATTTTCTATGAATTCTTCCTTGGCAACGGCCATTTCATCGGCCATATCCGCGGGAATATCCGTCTGAACGGCTTTGCCGTTTTCATCATATTCAAACGCCTTGTTGGTGACGATGTCCACCAGTCCCTTGAATCCGGCTTCCGAGCCGATGGGATAACAGATGGGGATGATTTTCTTTTTCAAAGAAATATTGCAAGTATCCAGACAGGCGGCAAAATCAGACCGTTCCCGGTCCAGTTTATTGACAATGACCAGTCCGGGCAGGTCATATTCCAGAGCAGAGGCAGCCGCCTCTTCGGTCATGGCGGAAGGCCCTCCCACACCGTCAATCACAAAGATCATGGCATCAGCCACGGGAAAACAGGTCTTGGCCGCTGAGAAAAAGTTCTGATCACCCGGTGTATCCATCAGTGTAACCGTATGTTTGTTATGGGTATACTTGATGAATGAGGTGTTGATACTCTGCTGTTTCTTGATCTCTTCGGGCTGGAAATCCATGACCGTATTGCCTTCTTCCACTTTTCCGAGCCGGCTGGTCATGCCCATCTTGAAAAGCATGGCTTCAGCAAGAGTTGTCTTGCCCGCACCTCCATGGCCTGCAAAGGCCACATTTCTCATGGTTTTGATGTCTTCGCTCATTACTGCTCCTTTACACGATTAATAAAAAAGTCTTATTTAAATAATAGAATTTAAATAAAAATGACAGTGTTTTTTTCAACGCAAACGGAAAATCAAAAAAATCAGATATTCCGTATTTCCTTTCGGGCCCGGGACAGGGGAGGGGACCACACCCTGCACCGCATATCCCCGGTCTGAGAAGAACTGCGAGATATCGTTCACCACCTGTTTTCTGATTTCCGGATCCTTGACAACACCTCCCTTGCCGACATGGTGTTTTCCTGCTTCAAACTGGGGTTTGATCAGGGCAATCACCCGGGTATCCTCCCCCATGAATGTTTCCGCCGCCGGTATCACGGTCTTCAAAGAGATGAACGAGGTATCCGCCACCACCAGATCCACCTGCCGGCCGATGGTGTCCCGGGCCATATGCCGGATATTTGTACGTTCAATGACCGTCACCCGGGGATCATTGCGCAGGGCCCAGGCCATCTGTCCGTACCCCACATCCACGGCATAGACGTGCCCGGCCCCGAACTGGAGCAGACAGTCCGTGAACCCGCCGGTGGAAGCCCCGATATCCAGACACACCCAATCCGTCACATCCACCGCAAATGTGGTCAACGCCTTTTCCAGTTTGAGCCCGCCCCGGCTGACATAGGGATGATCCGGAGTTTTCATGCGAATGTCAACCCCGGAGTCCACCCGGGACCCGGGTTTGTCGCAGGGCTGATCATTCACCAGCACTTTTCCGGCCATGATCACGGCCCGGGCCCGGGTTCTGGAGTTGACCAGACCCTTGTCCATCAACAGCTGATCCAGTCGGCACCGCTTAAGGTTACTGCCGGTTGTCATACAGTTCACGGGCTGCGGCAGCAACGGCCTCCGCATCGATTTGGTATGCGTTTCTCAAGACCTCCTGGGGGCCGTGTTCCACAAAACAGTCGTCAATACCGATGCGTTTGACATGCAGATCGGTCATCCCATGATCCATGAACAGTTCGAGCACCGCAGACCCGAATCCCCCGGCCAGGACGTGCTCTTCCACCGTAATGATCCGTTTGAACTCCGCGGCTTTGGCCAGCAGCAGCGCCTTGTCCAGCGGCTTGACAAACCGGGCGTTGATCACGGTGGCAAAAATGCCTTCCATGGCCAGGATGTCCCTGGCTTTCAATGCCTGCTGGACCCCGGTGCCGATGGCAATGATCAACAGGTCTTTGCCGTCGCACACCACCCTGGCCTTTCCGATCTCCAGGGGCAGGGCAGGGTCTGTCACCGGAACCCCTGTGGCCCTTCCCCGGGGATACCGCAGCGCAATGGGACCGTCGTGATCAACAGCGGTTGCCAGCATCCGGGCCAGCTCGTTCTCATCCATGGGGGCCATCACCGTCATATTGGGCATGGACCGCAGATAGGCAAAATCAAACAGACCATGATGGGTGGGCCCGTCTTCTCCCACAACGCCTCCCCGGTCCAGGGCGAACACCACTGGATGGGCATCGATACAGACGTCATGCAGAATCTGGTCATAGGCCCGCTGAAGAAATGTGGAATAAATGGTCACCACCGGCCGGATGCCCTTGACCGCCAATCCGGCAGAAAACGTCACTGCATGCTGCTCGGCAATGCCCACATCGAAAAACCGGTCCGGAAACTGTTCACAAAAATCCAACAGCCCGGTGCCTTCGGGCATGGCAGCGGTCACCGCCACCAGTTCGGGATGATTGTGTGCCAGTTTCACCATTTGGTCTCCGAACACCTGGGTATAGGTAGGTACTTTTGCGGCAGACCCGTTGGATTTGCCGGTATCCACGGCAAAAGACCCCACCCCGTGAAAATACACCGGGTTTTTTTCCGCGGGTTCATATCCTTTGCCCTTGACCGTGGTGACATGGAGCAGTACCGGAGAGTCCGCCGTATTCTTGATATTGTCCAGAATATCGATAAGATGATCCAGGTTATGTCCGTTGATGGGGCCGAAATAATCAAAGTTGAACGCTTCGAACAGCATGCCCGGGGTGACAAATGTTTTAAAGGATTCTTCAGACCGTTTGGCGATCTGGTAGATGTCGTCTCCGATTTTGGGCAATGACTTTAAAAAAGCACCGAACTGATTCCGCAGCGTCTGAAGGTATTTGGCGGAAAATGTCCGGCTCAGGTAGGAGGACAGGGCTCCCACATTGCGGGAGATGGACATGTCATTGTCATTGAGGATCACGATCAGCTTGCGCTTGAGGTCCCCGGCCTGGTTCATTCCTTCATAGGCCAGTCCGGCGGTCATGGATCCGTCCCCGATCACTGAGATCACATGGGAATCATCCTTGTTCAGATATTTGGCACAACTGATGCCCAGACCGGCGGAAATGGAAGTCGACGAATGCCCGACGGTAAATCCGTCACACACACTTTCCCGGATTTTGGAAAATCCGGAAATCCCTTTGTACTGACGCAGGGTGTCAAACTGCCGGTTTCTACCGGTGATCAGTTTGTGGGCATAGGCCTGGTGCCCCACATCCCAGATCAGGGTATCTTCTGGCAGATCAAACACGTAGTGGATGGCCAGGGTCAGTTCCACCGCTCCCAGGCTGGAGGCCAGATGTCCCCCGTTTTTCGACACCACCTGAATGATCCGTTCCCGGATCTGCCGGGCCAGGTCCGGCAGCTGATCCCGGGACAGATCCTTGAAATCCTCAGGTGAAAAAATTTGTTTCAGCAGATCCACGGGCCTGCTTTCGGTCTGACGTTCAATTTTGTTTTCGCGCAGGTACCTGGACCTGTCTTGCATGGTATCAATGATTTGGTCACCCATATTTTTGCTTTCATCTGTTCTGGGTTTAACATGATTCAACGATCCCGGCTGATCACATACCGGGCAATGGCCCGGAGGGGGCCGGCCAGGTCGTCGAACGGGGCAATGGCCTCAAGGGCCTGATCGATCAATTGCCCGGCAAAGATTCTGGACTGATTCAGACCCAGTACGGCCGGAAAGGTGAGTTTGTCCCTTTGCAGGTCTGAACCGGCGGCTTTTCCCATTTTTACCGGGTCTCCTTCCACATTCAGAATATCATCCATCACCTGGAACGCCAGTCCCAGGCGGGTGGCATAGTCAGACAGATCCTGTTTTTGGTGTCGGTTGGCCCCGGCACTGACGGCGCCTGACGCCACGCTGGCCATGATCATCTTCCCGGTTTTCAGTCCGTGCATATATTCAAGATGATCCAGCAGAACATCTTTATTCCCGATTTCTTTATTGCCAATAAAATGTATCATCTGTTTTTCAGACTGCATATCCAGGATCTGGCCTTCCACCATGCCGTTGATACCGGCTGCTGACGACATCAGCGCAATCTGTTCCAGCAGAATACCGGATTCGGGCACGAAATCAAACAGATCTTTGGGGCAAGACAGGATATGAAAGGCGTGAGTAAGCAGGGCATCGCCGGCCAGAATGGCCGTGGGTTCGGAAAATTGTTTATGACAGGTAGGTTTTCCCCGTCTCAGATCGTCATTATCCATGGCCGGCAGGTCATCATGAATCAATGAGTAGGTGTGGATCATCTCCAGGGCACAGGCCGCCGGCATCACCCGATCGATATCTCCACCGCAGGCCCTTGCCGATGCCATGGCCAGAACGGGACGCAGCCGTTTTCCTCCGGCCATCAGGGAATGACGCATGGCCTGAACCAGTTCCCGTTGTGGATCAAATACTGCCAGAATTTTTTCAAGGCATGCATTCACCCGCTGCCGGTGTTCCCTTAAATAAAGGGTTAAATCAAAACCCTTGTCAGTCATGGTCAAACGGGGTTTCTGTCAGGGATCCATCCAGATCCCGGGTCAGCTGGGTGATTTTCTTTTCTGTACGGTCAAGGATTTCCATGCAGTAACGCACCTTTTCAATGCCTGTTTCATATTTTTTCAATGCCTGCTCCAGGGGCAGATCCCCGGATTCCATTTCCTTGACAATGGATTCAAGCTGTTTCAATGCGGTTTCAAACGTGGTCTTTGCCATGAATTGTCTTCTCCACCCGGGTCAAAATACGCCCCCGGGCTAAAATAATTTCAACAGAATCCTGAACATTCACTATCCCGGCATCCAGGAGCACTTTTCTGTCCGGCAGAATCCGTGCGATACTGTATCCACGGTTCAACACCGAATCCGGATTCAGGGCAGACAAAGCCGCCCCCCCCTGTTCGACCCGGTTTTGTTTGGCTTCCATATGATGACGCATGCACAAATCCAGGTGTCTATTCAATGCTGTCAACTGTTTTTCCAAATTCCGGACATCCGGTGAACCCCCCGGCAGGGCCTGGGTGATCCAGCGCAGTTTTTCCCTGTCATGGAAAATGCGGCGCTGAAGGGCCTGGGCCATGCTCCGGCAATGGGATGTCACGGTCTGCCTGAACTGAGCTGCAATCTGGTCCGGGCGCTTCAACCGGTTATGCAGGTCATCCAGTTTCTGGTGATAAAAGGTCAGCTGCCGTGTCACGACCGCCTTCAGGTCTTCGTGCAAGTCAAACAGCTGCCGTTTCAATTGTTTTTTTTCTGGCAGTGCCAGCTCAGCGGCTGCCGACGGGGTAGGGGCTCTCACATCCGCCACAAAATCGGCAATGGTAAAGTCGGTTTCATGTCCAATGCCGGTAATCACGGGAATGCGTGAGGCAAACACCGCTCTGGCAACCTCTTCGGAATTGAACACCGCCAGGTCTTCCAGAGAACCGCCGCCCCTGGCCAGGATGATGACATCAGACTGGGCGAGGTTATTCACCGTTTCAATTGCATATACAATCTCATGAACGGCTGCATTTCCCTGAACTGAAACCGGAACAATCTCAAGACAGCAGCCGGGAAAGCGCCGGAGCGAAATCTGAAGGATATCCCTGACTGCAGCCCCGGTTCCGGAAGTGATGACCGATACTTTTCCGGGCAGCAACGGCACGGATTTTTTATGAACCGGGTCAAACAACCCTTCATCCGCCAGCTTTTTCTTGAGCTGTTCAAACGCTTTTTGCAGGGCGCCGGCACCTTCGGGTACCATGTGTTCAAAAATCAGCTGATACGCCCCCTGGGGTTCATACACGGACAACCGGGCAAGTCCCACGATCGTCAACCCGTTTTCCAGGGAGAATTTGAGATTTCGTTTCTGGTTTTTAAACATCACGCCACGGATCACGGCCCGGTCATCCTTGAGAGAAAAATAGGAATGACCGGACGCGGGGGTGGCGCAGTTGGAAATCTCACCGGTCACCCAGATAAATGGGAACCGGTCCTCCAAGAGGGCTTTGATTTCCCGGGTCAACAAAGACACCGAGTATATGTGTGTGGTTTCCTGGTCTGGCATCCGATTATTTATTCCTGCAAAATCAAATCTTTATTTATAGAAAAACAGGGTAAAAAAGTCAACACCGTGATACCGGGTCAGATTTGTCCGACTGTTCAACCGGACTGGCATCAGCCAGATGCAATGTCTGATAATATATATTATGTCAACTTTTAGGTTTTAACCTGTTTTTCCCGTTCGGGGACGTCTCTTACATATCCCCTGCAAAATCGACCACATGATCAAACAATAATCTTGAAATTCCCCTCTTTCGTGTTATATTGCCTTGTAACGAAAAGCTGTTAACTTGAAAATTTTTGGAGGAAATCATGAATTCCACATTTGCACAATCCACTTCCATGGTAAAGGTGAACACCTTTATCAGGAGCGTTTACAACTGGATGACCATCGGACTGGTGGTCACCGGGTTCACGTCTTTTTTCGTCTCCCGCAGCCCGGGGCTGATTCAGATGTTCTACGGGAACCCGGTGATGCCCATTGTTCTGTTCATCGGCCTGATTATTCTATGTGGCTATCTGTCCGCACGTATTCAGAAAATCGAGGCCAGCACCGCCACCGGACTGTATGTGGCATTGACGGTGGCCTACGGCGTTATACTGACCCCGATTTTTCTGATCTACACGTCCGCATCGATCGTGTCCACCTTTTTCATCTGTGCCGCGACGTTTGGCTCTGCCAGTGTCTACGGCATGGTTACCAAAAAAGATCTCACCGGCATGGCCCAGTTTCTGATGATGGGCCTGATCGGCATCATCATTGCCATGGTTGTGAACCTATTTATCGGTTCCACCATGATGCAGACCATCATTTCCATGATTGCCGTGGTGATTTTCACGGGACTGACCGCGTATGACACCCAGAAACTCAAACACATGGCCGTCACCCTGCCGGACAATGCCTCCGGTGCCATGGTGCGAAAAGGTGCTATCATCGGCGCTTTGAGCCTGTACCTGGACTTCATGGGTCTGTTCATCCATCTGATGCACCTGCTGGGGGTTGCCAGAGAATAGACACTGCCAAATCTTTTTTGTTGACCATACAAGTCAGGGCCTGATATTCAATCCAATATCAGGCCCTGACTGTTTTAAAGACGCTTTGTTGTGCAACTGCTACAGATGGGTTTGAATGACCCGGCAGATTCTGTCACAAGCTGCTGAAGTCATCTCTTTATCCGGTCCCTCCACCATGACCCGGAGCAGCGGCTGAGTGCCGGAATACCGCACAAAGACCCGCCCTTTGTCACCCAGATTTGATGCCACCTCATCAATGGCGCCGGCAATTTCAGGCACCTGCATGAAATCCGGGCGGGACGCATCCACCTCCACATTTTTCAGTACCTGGGGAAACACCTGCATGACACCGGCCAGATCCGACAGGGTCCGGCCGGTGTGCACCATCACCGTGATCAGACGCAATGCGGACAGCAACCCGTCGCCCGTGGTATGATCGTCCAGAAAAATCATGTGTCCGGAATCCTCTCCGCCCATGACCGCCCCGGTCTGCTGCATTTCGGCCAGCACCCGGCGATCCCCGACTCCGGTTCTGATATGGGTGATGCCCAGTTCATCCAGTGCCCTTGTCAATCCGATATTGCTCATCACCGTGCTGACCACGCAGTTATTTTTCAACCGGTTGTTTTCTTTGGCATGCCCGGCACATATCGCCAGAATCCGGTCCCCGGTAATAATCTGTCCGGTTTCATCCACAGCGATCATCCGGTCCGCGTCCCCGTCAAAAGCGATGCCCAGTTCCGCTTTCCAGGCTTTCACCTGTTTTCGAAGATCTGATGTATGCTGAGATCCGCAATCCCGGTTGATGTTGAATCCATCGGGCGTATCATGGATAAACACCGCATCAAACAGCTGATCGATGAACACCTGGTGACAGATTTCACTGGCTGCCCCGTTGGCGGCATCCACCACCACTTTGATGCGGGAAGGAAGTTTCCTGAAAGGAAACCGGCTCCGCAGGAACCGGGCATACCTTTCCAAACCATCTGAAATAATTGCTATTTTTCCAACATTTTTCCGTGGAACAATTTCTGAATCACAAATATCGGCTTCCAGGACATGTTCCTGCGCATCCGTCAGTTTCAACCCGCCTTTCTGGAAAATTTTTATACCGTTGTCATAAAACGGATTGTGGGAGGCGGAAATCATCACCCCTGCCCCCACCCCTTCCAGGCAGGTGCTCAGATACGCCACCCCGGGCGTGGGAATCACCCCAATCAGCCCCGATTCCACCCCGGCCGATGCCACCCCGGCAGCCAGGGCCGCCTCCAGCATGTCCCCTGAAATCCGGGTGTCTTTACCGATCACCACCCGGTTTTGTCCCATATTCCGGGCCATCAGGCCCACGGCCCGGCCTATCTTGAGCGCGGTGTCACAGTCCATGGGAGGGACATTGGCCCGGCCCCGGATACCGTCAGTACCAAACAATCGTGTCATGCGAAATAATCCTTGAAAAAAATCATCAGACCGTCAAACGGTCCAGCAGAGAGGTTTCAATTCCGAGAAGCCAGGCGGAACCCAGGGTTTTGAGATCTGACGGCAGCTGCTGGATTGCGGTGATATAATCGAGTTCATGCTGCGTTGCCCGTTCAGTCAGCCACAACACCAGGTGTTCAGCTTTAGCGGACAGATCCGGCGAAGTCAAGGCCTGATCCATTTGTGGACCCACCATTTCCATGGTTGCCAGGATTCGGTCATGGGCCCGGGAAGACCCCAGCGTATCACAAAATTTTTCCAGCTGCCGGATCCGTTCTCTGATGCTTTGAACCAGAGTTGCCTGCAGTCCCCGGATCAGTTCCCGGGACAACGGGCCATCGGTGAATACCGGTCGCACATGAACATACCAGGCATTCAGAGCTGCCAGACCGGCCAGATATTTAATGTTGTGATTAAAGATCCGGACGGCCCCGGGATGCACACCGGTTCGTCTGGGCAGAGACATCGTCCGGGTTTGCCCGGCCAGAATCATCCGGTTGCACCGTTCTTCATCCTTGCGGACAATGGAACCGGCACCGGTCAGACACCCGAATCCGATACGTATTGGCCCCACCAGCCCCCCCTGCCCGCCCAGAAAAATGGGGGCCTGATCCAGCATCACGCCCTGATGCACATTGCCCATCATGGACGGGGTGGCTTTGTCCTGGTTGGGGGTGTAATTAAAATGAACAAACGACGATCCCACCTCGGAATGATTTTTCCGGCTGGTGCCGCCGGCCATGAAACAGTCGCAGAAATTGATCAGACTGCCGAGGGTGACAAAGGGAAACAGCAGGGTCTGTTTGAGCCCCACGGTATGGGCGGCACATGCCTGCTCCTCCAGGATGGTTCCGGCCCTCACATGGGCATTGGACCCGAACACATTGTCCCCCAAAAACACGGCTTGTTGAAAAAATCCGCCGTTGAGCCGGACATTTTTTCCCAGCAGACAATTTTCCAGGGTCACCGGTACTTCATCCCCGATTCTCACCCCCGGCAGAATCAATGTGTCTTTCCCCGTGATCCTGCAACCGGGAAACACCGTGACCCCATGGCCAGAAATCCGGTCCGCATCCACGTCATCAGCCACATACACTGACTCCGGGCTGGGCATGACCACGCCTTTTGCCAGCAGTTTTTTCTTGATTGTCCCATGCGTCGTTTTCATGGCATTCACTATTAATCGCCCCGGCAGGTCCCTGTCAACGAAAATTTTCTTTTCAATCATTGTTTAGACTTGCCTTAAAATACTGATTTACAATTTTCAATCAGCCCGATACCATACATATAAATGGTTAGAACTATCTTGAATACTGAAAAGGATACCCGCTATCATGTATGATTCCGACAGTTTCAATGCCCTGAAAACACACGCCGGCCGGATGAACTCTCCGGCATTTCATTTAAAACGCCTGATCAAAGATCCTCTCCGCCTGGCCGATTTTTCCCTGAAAATCCCTGGTTTTTTTTATGATTTTTCCCGCCAGCGGCTGGACAACACCGTTCGACAGTCATTGATCGATCTGGCGGAGAACACCGGTGCCGCAGATACGTTTGCCGACATGGCGGCGGGCAAACGGATCAACACCACCGAAAATCGGGCCGCACTGCATACGGCAGCCCGGGGATTTCTGGACCCGGGCCTGAAGCCGGACGACCCGCAGATCCTTTGTGACATCCAGACCGTGGCCCAAAACATCCGTACTTTTTCCGAAGACATTCATCACCGCCGCATCACCGGCGCCCGTAAAAAACCATTCACTGATGCCGTGGTCGTGGGCATCGGCGGTTCCTACCTCGGATGTGAATTTGTCTACAACGCCCTGAAAGCCACCCACCCATCGGTCAGCCAAAACCCGGCACCCGGAAACCGGCACCCGGAAACCATGCATCAATACCTGAATCTTCATTTTCTGTCCAACGTGGACATTGACAATTTCGGCGAAATCACCTCCCGGATCGATCCGGACACCTGCCTGTGGATCATTGTCTCCAAATCCTTCACCACCACGGAAACCATGGCCAACCTGGCCCAGGTTCAGGCGTTTTTAAAACGGCATTCCCTGAAACCCGACCATCACCTGGTGACCATCACGGCCAAGGGCAGCCCCGGAGATGATCCCTCCAACCCGGTGCTGGCCAGTTTTCACATGTTCGATTTCATCGGTGGGCGCTATTCCGTGACATCCGCTGTGGGCGGGGTCCCGTTGAGCCTGGCGTTCGGGTATGACATCTTTGAGCGGTTTCTGACCGGATGCGCGCGAATGGACCGCCATGCGCTTAACGCCCCGGTGGAAACAAACATTCCTCTGACCGCCGCCTTGATCAGTATCTGGAACATTCAGGTGCTGGGATACGCGGCCCAGGCCGTCATCCCCTATTCCAGCGCCCTGTCCAAACTGGCCCCCCATTTTCAGCAGATTTACATGGAAAGCCTTGGCAAGGGGGTGGACAAAAACGGCCATCCCCTGCCCTGCCCGGCCGGCAGCATTATTTTTGGAGAACCCGGCACCAATGCCCAGCATTCATTTTTTCAGCTGGCCCACCAGGGCCCGGCATTTCCCGTGGAATTCATCGGGGTGCTCACACCGGGGTACACCGGAGACCAGGTTGCCTTCAAAGGGGTTTACAATCATCAGGAGCTGTGGGCCAATCTCATTGCCCAGACACAGGCGCTGGCAGAAGGCCGGGACCATCCGGATGTGGCCAGATCGTTTTCCGGAAACCGGCCCTCCTCTTTGTTGGTGATTCCCGACCTGTCCCCGGAAAGCATCGGCATGCTGCTGTCTTTTTATGAAGCCAGGACCGTGTTTGAAGGGTTTGTTCTGAACATCAATCCCTTTGACCAGTTCGGCGTGGAGCTGGGCAAAATGCTGGCTTCCGGCATTCGCACGCACATGGCGGGCCAAAACAAGAGAACCGGATCCAACGAATCATCGCCGGATCCGGTCACGGCATTTTACGTGGACGCCCTGTTCAACGGCCAAATCGACTGAAAATTCCGGATTAAAAGAACCGGTAGATGGACGCCCCCCAGGTCAGACCGGCACCCAGTCCCACAAACAGCACCGTGTCCCCGGGGTTGCCCGTCCGCTCCTGGGCAATCGCCTCGTGAAGGGCCAAGGGAATGCTGGCGGCCGTGGTGTTGCCGTATTTTTCAATATTGTGAAATATTTTGGACGGCTCCAGTTTCATGAACTGACCGAATGCCTCGTTGATCCGTTTGTTGGCCTGATGCGGCACCACCAGATCGATCTCATCCAAAGAAATCTGCGCTTTTTCCAGGGCTTCTTTGGTGACCTGGGGCAGCATTCTTACGGCTTTTTTGAAAATAGCCGGCCCATCCATCACCGGATAATACCGGGGATCATCAAAGGAGAGGTCGGGGGGTATCCGCTGAAGCAGCCGGGATGCGGGCAGTTCCAGCATCAGGGAATCCGCATGATTGCCGTCCGCATGCAACGCCGATGCCAGAAGCCCCGCCTTTTCATCACTGTCAATGCCTTCCAGGCAGACCGCAGCAGCCCCGTCTCCGAAAATCACAGTCACATCCCGTCCCCTCGTGGATTGGTCCAGCCCGGATGAATGCACTTCCCCGCCCACCAGCAGAATCCGGTTGGCAAGGCCGGACTTGATATATGCGTCCGCCGTGGCAAGACCATACAGAAACCCGGTGCACTGCTGGCGGATATCCAGCACCGGGGTTCTGTCCAGACCCAGTTTGGCGGCCATCAGGCATCCTGAACCCGGAAACGTGATATCCGGACTCAATGTGGCAAAAATGATAAAATCCAGGTCCTCTGTCTGCCATCCGGCATCATCTATGGCCATACGGGCGGCTTCGGCGCCCAGGTCGGACGCCCCGCAGTCTTCGTCGATCCAGTACCGCTGCTTGATCCCGGTTCGCTGACGGATCCATTCATCCGAGGTATCCATGATTTTTTCAAGATCGTGATTGGTCACCACATGGGGGGGGACATACATGCCGGTACCGCGTATCGAGGTAATTTTCATCGGTATTCCTTAACTTACGGTTCACCTGTCGTCATCGACCAAAATATCATTTTTCCATTTTTTGTTTGACAGGATTACAGAATTCACAATTGAGGCGTTATAATATTAATTGATTTTTAATGCAACCCGATAAAGCCATGGGGGATATGTGAAAAATTCTTTGACAGATATTCATATTAATTCTTTACTTCACCCGGGATTTTACATATAGAGTTTATGCATGTTGTCGCTCGGTGATTGGTTGATTCCATTATTCAAACACACTGGAATCAATGAATCGTTAACTTTTTTCAAATTCAGGAGGTAGTATGAAAAAAATCGCTGTTCTAACGATGGTGGCCTTTTGCATGGCCATGATGTTCTCTTCTCTGGCCTTCAGTGCCAGAAAAACCATTATCAAGATCGGTATCAACGCCCCGCTGACAGGAGATATCCCCAAGGTGGGCGAAGGTACCAAGTACGCGGCTCAGATGTGGCTGGAAGACATTGAGAAAGCCGGGGGCCTGGAAGTGGGCGGTAAAAAGTACGAAGTGGAACTGGTCATCGAGGACAATGAATCCAAAGCGGAATCCGCTGTCAAGGCCAACACCAAGATGATTTCCCAGGATGATGTGCTGGCCATTATCGGCCCCCAGTCTTCCAAACAGGCAGTGCCTGCAGGAGAAGTGGCCAATAAATACAAAACGGTCATGATCAGTCCCTGGTCCACCAACCCCGACACCACCCTGGACCGGCCCTATGTTTTCAGGGGCTGTTTTCTGGATCCCTTCCAGGGACCGGTTGTGGCCAACTTTATCACTGATGAATTCGGGTTTACCAAAGCCGCTGTTCTCTATGACGTGGCATCCGATTATCCCAAGGGACTGGCGGAAGTGTTCAAAGATGCCTGGGAAGCAAAACACGGAGCCGGCAGTGTGGTGGCCTATGAAAGTTTCACCACCAAAGACACCGATTTTTCCTCCCAGCTTACCAAGATCGTGAAATCCGGTGCCCAGGTACTGTTCACCCCCCAGTATTACAATGAAGTGCCCCTTATTGTCAGCCAGGCCAAAAATCTGGGCTGGGACGGCCCCATTGTGGGATCCGATTCCTGGGGATCGGCTGAGTTGGTTGAACTGTGTGGAGAAGCCTGCCATGGCCTGTTTTTTTCCTCCCATTATGCAGCAGCCGGTGCCAAAGGCGCGACCAAAGCCTTTATTGACCGGTATGAAAAAACATATGGATATACCCCCGATGACGTGGCCGCCCTCACCTGGGATTCCCTGCAACTGGCCCAGCAGGCTATCCAGGATGCCGGCAAACTCACCGGCCGCATCGAAAAAGACAGAGAAGCGGTCAGAGATGCTTTGACCCGGATCAAGGACTTTGACGGCATCACCGGTAACATGACCTTTACCGAAGAGGGGGACCCCATCAAATGCGCGGTCATCGTCAAAATAAACAACCAGGGAGAATTTGAATTCTACGGCTCCAGCTGCCCCTGATCTGAAAATCTTTATCCAGTAAACTGCGTTACAACTGCTTGCAGGCGCTTCACAGGCCGGGGCCTGCAAGCAGTTACCCCAATTCAACAGGAGTCGGTGAATGGAACCTTTGATAGAATCCTTTAACTATATACTGCAAAACATCATCAATGCCCTTCAGCGGGGCAGTTTTTATGCCGTTATTTCCATCGGATATTCCATGGTCTACGGGGTGCTGATGCTGTTCAACTTTGCCCATGGCGACATCTTCATGTTGGGCACCTATATCGGATTCGGCATTGCCACGGTATTTCTGGCTGTTTTAACCGGACTGGTTCCCCCTGCTGTGATCTTTCTTGCCACGGTGGTGGTGACCATGTTTTTGGCATCCTGGATCGGCGTGTTTGTGGAAGTGGCCGGATACCGGCCTTTGCGCCAGGCCCCCCGTGCCTCGGCCGCCATCACCGGTCTGATGATCGGCATTATCTTTGAAACCACCATTTTGATCATGCTGGGTGCCAAGCGGTTGAGTTTCCCGCCTTTAATGGAAACAGTGAATTATCATATCGGGGGCATCTATATCACCAATGTCAAGGCCATGATCATCATTATCTCTTTGCTGCTCATGCTGGCGCTGCATGCCTTTATCCAGAAAACCAAATGGGGGATGGCCATGCGGGCGATGTCCTATGATTTTCTGGCGGTGCCCCTCATGGGGGTCTCCATCAATATCATCGCACCGTTGACCTTTGCCGTGGGAGCGGGCCTGGCAGCTGTGGCCGGGATTCTCTATGGCCAGGCATACCCTATCTTGGATCCCTACATGGGGGTGCTGCTGGGGTGGAAAGCCTTTGTGGCAGCCATTTTAGGCGGCCGAGGTTCCATCAAAGGGGCAGCTTTGGCCGGGTATCTTCTGGGGTTCATTGAAATCTTTGTGGCCACGGTCTTTCCCTCCACCCTGCGGGACTTCATTGCCTATTCCATTATCCTGGTCATCCTGACCTTCAGGCCCAGGGGATTTTTTGGTATGGAACATAGCACCAAGCTGCGCCTTTAAATTCTTGACCAACACTCACAGGAACGTCAAATGGGAATTTTACAAAAATTCAAACAAATATTTTCAACAGTACCCATGCTGGGCTGGTTTCTGGGTATCTTAACAGCGGTGCTGATTGAATATTTCTGGGGATATGACTATATCTCCTATTACCTGGGCCTGCCCAAGATACCCGTGCTTTTCGGGGCATTGATCATGCTCAAGGAACCGGTGATGATCCCCGGCGCCCTTGCCTATGACCTGGTCGTATACGTCATCCCGGTGCTGGCAGTGGCAAAACTTTCCTCTGTTTTCACCAACCCCGGGGCAGCGTTGCTGGAAAAACTGCCGTTATGGCTTTCTGCGGTCATCCACCTGGTATGTTTTTATGCCATTCTCCATTTGTGGGCCGGCATCAACGATTACCGGGTTCTGGTGGTCAAACTCACCCTTGTTTCCATCATCCTCACGGTGAGTGTCAATGTCATCAATGGGTACCAGGGAGAATTTTCCTGCTCCCACCCCGGTTTCATGGCCTTGGGGGCGTATGTGTCTTCCATTCTGACCCTGGTGCTGTTCACCAATGATAAAATATTCGGAACCGCCCTGCTGCCCCCTGCGCTGGGTCCATATCTTTTTCCTTTGGTACTGCTGGCAGGGGGTGCGGCTGCCGCCATCGGTTCTCTGGCCGTGGCCATACCCTCTTTTCGCACCAGAGGTGATTACCTGGCCATTATTTCCCTGGCATTCATGTTTATTGTAAAGTCCGCAGTTGAAAACCTGAACTTTATCGGCGGCGCCAGGGGTATGGGAGGACAGCCGGATCTTGCGCCTCTTCCGGTGATTTTTATCTGGACCATGCTGTGCATTTGGATCATCCACAACTTTGTCACCTCGATTCTGGGCAAAGCATTGAACACGGTCAGAGATGATGAAGCAGCTGCGGAATCCATGACGGTGAAAACCCGTAAAACCAAAATGACCGCCTTTATGTTCGGCGCATTCTGGGCCGGTATTGCCGGCGGTCTTTTCGCCCATGTCCTCACCTATATCAACCCAGGTATGTTCAGCATCAACCGCCTGGCGGAAATTCTGGCCATGGTGTATTTCGGCGGGCTCAACTCCATTGTGGGCTCCATTGTGGGGGCGGTGAGCATCAATGTGCTGGGTGAGGCCTTGCGGCCCCTTGAACTGTTCAAATGGATCATCATCCCCTTGATTCTGATTTTTGTCATGATATTCCGGCCCTATGGGCTAATCTCGTTCACGGAAATCAATGCGAAAAAACTGCTGGCAGCCAAACATAAAAACAAACAAGGAGTGTCTCCATGATCCCGCTGCTGAGCATTAAAGACATGACCCACTATTTCGGCGGGCTCCGGGCGGTTCACAATTACAATCTGTCCATTGAACCCCGGCAGATTTTCGGGCTTATCGGCCCCAACGGCGCCGGCAAGACCACCATCTTCAACCTGATCACGGGCGTACACACCCCGACCGAAGGGGACATCCTGCTGGAAAACAAAAACATCAAAGGCCTTGAAACCCATGAAATCGCCGCCATGGGACTGGGCCGGACGTTTCAGAACCTGGCATTGTGGCGTCACATGAACGTGGTGGACCATATCCGCATGGCCCATTATTCCCAGCTCGATTACGGGCTGCTCGGGGCGTTTTTCAATAGCAAAGCGTGCCGGGAACAGGAAAATCAGGTCATGGAAAATGTCCATCGGCTCATGGAACTGTTCGACATCGAAAAATATGCCGACGATCTGGTGACCAGCCTGCCCTACGGGGCCCAGCGCCGGGTGGAAATGGCCCGGGCCATGGCCACCCGGCCCAGGGTATTGTTTCTGGATGAGCCCACTGCCGGCATGACCCCGGATGAACTGGTCCGGATGATCCAGATTATCCGCAAGGTGCACAAAGATTTCAATGTGGCCATTTTTCTGATCGAACACCGAATGAAATTTGTCATGGAACTGTGCGAACAGATCCAGACCCTGGTGTTCGGAGAAGTGATTGCCGAAGGCCCGCCCGAAGAAATCCAGAACAATCCCCGGGTGATCGAGGCCTACCTGGGCAAGGAGGATATGACCTGATGCAGCTCAACATCCAAAACCTGAATGTCTCCTACGGCAATATCAAAGCCCTTCACGGCATCAGCTTTTCCGTAACCGCCGGAGAGATTCTCACCATCATCGGGGCCAACGGGGCCGGCAAAAGCACCACCCTGCGGGCCATTTCCCGGATGATTCCCTGTGAATCCGGGTCTGTCATGGAATTCAACGGCCAGAACATCATCAAATATTCCGCCGACAAGGTGGTGTCCAAACTGGGGATCTCCCATGTTCCCGAAGGCCGGCGGATTTTCGGCAACCTGACCGTGACCGAAAACCTGACCCTGGCCTGTTTTGCCAGAAAAGACAAAGATGGCATTGAAGCGGACCGAAAATGGGTGTTCGACCTGTTCCCGCGCCTGGAGGAACGGCGGCACCAGCTGGCCGGCACCCTGTCCGGCGGCGAGCAGCAGATGCTGGCTGTGGGCCGGGCCTATATGTCCGGTCACCAGATGATGCTTCTGGACGAACCCTCCATGGGACTGGCCCCGCTGCTCATGCTGGACATGTTCGATGCGTTGAAAGAAATCAACAAGCTGGGCACCACCATCCTTCTGGTGGAACAGAACGCCCGGCTGGCCCTGAAATTCGCCCAGCGGGGATATGTGATCGAAAACGGATCCCTGGTACTGGAAGGTCCCTCTGATGAACTGCTGGACAATCCGGATGTAAAAAAAGCCTACCTGGGTGCCTGATTTTATCCGTCCAGCAGCTGGTTGACATGCTCAATATATGTTTTCATGCGGCAGGGTTTGGACAGATGCGCCATGTAAGGGTCTTCTTCCATCAACGGTTTGATGGCCTCGATAAATTCAATGTTGCCTGATACGAACAGTATCGGCACGGAAGCATTGGTGCTTCGGATGTGGCGGTAGACATCCATCCCGTTCACTGAACCGGAGAGCATGTAGTCCAGACTGACCAGATCATAACTGTTTTGGTCAAACAGATCCATGGCCTTTGTGCCGTTGTCAACCACATCCACCTGATGCAGACAGGGGGGCTGGGACAGAACCCGAAACTGGATTTCGGAAATATCAGGTTCATCTTCCACCAGCAGTATCCGCTGGCCGGTGCGGGTGACGGTTGCGGCAATTTTTGTCTTTTCTTCATCTGTCAGCTGCTTGTCGATCACCGGAAAAAAGATCCGCACGCAGGTCCACTGCCCTTGAACGGACGTAACATCAACAGTCCCTTTGTTCTGATGCACATATTTTTGTATGTTGGACATGCCGTACCCCGTGCCCTTGATACCCGGCGCGTAAGCACCGGACACATCTCTCCCGCCCTTCAGCGTAAAGGAGGGGGTGAAAATATCTTTGATATGTACTTCAGGGATTCCGCACCCGTTATCTCTGATTTCAAAACAGATGCAGGAATCATGAACAAATGTCTTAACAGCGATTTCAGGTGCCTTTGTCTTGGAAAGCGCATGAATCGCATTTTGCAAAAGATTGACCAGAACATGCTCGATCATGCCCGGATCCGCCAGGATTTCCGGCAGATCAGAAGCATATGTCCGTCTGATCTGGATACCACCCAGATCTTTTTTCATCAAAGCCAGCGCCAGATCGATCTTTTCATTCAGTGAAAAATATTTCTGCCGGGGCTCTTGATTCTTGGCAAATGCGATCAGGTTCCGGGTCAGATACTGCCCTTTTTCTGTATGATCCAGTATTCGTTTCAAGGTGGTGCGTATGTCTGGATCATCATTGTCCATGAGCATCAATTCGATATTGCCCATGATCACCCCGAGAATGTTGTTGAAATCATGGGCCATTTTTCCGGCCACCTGGCCGATCAAGGCCAGCTTCTGCTGTTCAGCCAGCAGCTTCTGGGCTTCGATTCTGTCTTTTTCCATTTTTTTGCGCCAGGAAATATCATGGATGACTACCAGTGCCTGCTGCAGTTTTCTTTCTTTGTCGACAAAGTCCAGTGTTATGGCAACGGACACCTGTTTCCCCTGTTTGGTGACCAATTCATATTCTATGTTCTTTGTTTCTCTGTGCCCGGCATACAGCCTTTTGATACGCCCTTTCAGTCGTTTTTTGCCTTCATCATTCAACAGATCAAACGGATTCATTTTCATGAGTTCCGATCGTGTATACCCTGAAAATTTACAGGCAATTTCATTTGCACGCACAAACGAATTTTGCTCGAAATTCACTTCACAGATTCCTGCCGGTGCATGATCAAACAGGTACCGGTACCTTCGTTCACTTTCCGACAAAGCCTCCTGAGACTGTTTTCGCTCAATGGCCAGGGCCATCTGAATGGAGACTGCGGACAGTACTTCCAGATCTCTTTGAGTATACAAATCCGGATCCGTATAGCTCTGTACCGCCACCACACCGATCACATTGTCTCTGATCATCAGCGGAACACCCATCCAGATAACCGGCACAGTCCCGATTATTCCATTTTTTTCCTGCCGTGCTTTAAGGGCTTCTGTGTCCATCAGAATGGCTTCCTGCCTGGAAAACACCAGACCGGTCAGGGAATTTTTCACTTTGTTAAATAAAACCGGAGAAAAATCATTGTCCTTGATATCCACATGATAGGGAAAATAAAGCGTATTGGCCCGGACATCCCGCATGGCAATAAAAAAATTGGTCACATCGATGATGGCTGACAGTGACTGATGGATCGATCGAAACAGTTCGTTCAGATTTCTGGTTGAAGTCACGGCACTCACAACCCGGAACATGGCTGCGTTAATGGCTTCCGCCTCCTTTCGCCGGGTAATATCCAGAAAAAGGGAATGAACCGCTGATTGTCCTTCATATTCAACAACAGAGGTATAGGTTTCAACCCAGCGAACCCCTTTTGTTTTATGAAAAATTCGATATTGCTGCACAGGGGACATGTCAATGCCTGTGAGTCTTTTTTTGAAATTGTTGAAAAACTTGCCGCGGTCATCCGGGTGAATAATTTTCAAAAGCTGATCCGCACTGAATTGAACAAGTTCATCCGGGGTATATCCGCAGATCTCTGTCATGGGAATGCTGGCAAATATCAGACGCATGGGATGATCACTGGCAATCACCAGGCCTTGTGATGATTCTTCCGCCAGCTGATGATACCGCGATTGGTTTTTTTCTAAATGTGTTTCCTTTTCAACCAGATCTTTTTCCACCAACTGGGAATTCAACTGCATCAGGCCCATGACAAAGGCGATGTGAACCAGGGCGATGATAAACAGAGCCATGCCCTGATACGCGCCGGTTTCCATAAAATCGATCGGCATATTATCTGAAATTGAAGAGATAACTCCCAGCGCACTTAATGCGATGACCGCCAATACCAGGGTGGATCCAAGCAGAATATTTTCCCGAAAACGGATATCTCTTACCCCGCGCCAAAGTATCTTGGCACAAAAACAAAAACAAAGGGCACCTGTAAATGAAACAAGACTGGTACGGATGTTCAGGCTGGGTACGACATAAGTAAAATAGGGAAATACAAGTAACGGGAGCATGGCCATGATTGCCAGATGCCCTCCGGACAGTTTCGTGTTCGGTTCCAGCATCTTGAAACCCTGAAAGATCAGGGCAAAGGAAAAAAACATCAAACAATTGGCTATGACAATGCTTGCCAGATCCGGTATAACCCCTCGAGCACTGAACAGCAGAAAACCCAGTGAAAGACACCCCATTGCCAGGGTCCACAGCTTGAAATTTCCATAAGTTCTGCGATAAAAAAAATAGCTGGCCATTGAGATGGTGGAAACCAGCATGGATCCGCCCACAACCATTGAAAGGGTTCGGATATCCAAAAAATCGAATATTGACGTTATCATAGCTGTCCTGAAGCAATCTGGTTTGCGCTTAACTCCAAAGTTCGGTCACATTAGCACACATTGAGACAAAAACCTATGTTTTTTGTAGTACAACCTATTTGAATTTTTCCGGTTTTCAGATATCGTGAAATGCTGAGAGACAAATCAATAATAATTGTGAATATACAGATATTGCCGTACGCAAAAAAAGCACCCGACAAAAAAGACTCGTTTCTATCTATCCGTGCAGGGGCATGCCGGTCACTTTGGCCGCGACCTCCCCCATGATTTCCGCCAGGGTGGGATGGGCATGGATGGTGTGGGCGATGTCTCTGGCGGTCAAGCCTTTTTCAACCGCCAGGGTGGCTTCGGCAATCAGGTCGGTGGCATGGGGACCGATGAGATGCACGCCCAGGACCCGGCCGGACGTTTTTTCCACGATCATTTTGGCTTCTCCGGCAATCTCGTCAATGGCATGGGCTTTGCCCAGGACCCGGAAATTCACGGATGCCGTGTCGATATCCAGGCCTTTTTTACGGGCGTCGTCTTCACTCAATCCCACGGTACCGATTTCCGGCATGGTGAAAATGCCGCCGGGCACGGCATCATACCCCATGGTGTCATTGCCTCCCATGGCATTGCCGGCGGCCACAAGCCCTTCATGGGACGCCACATGGGCCAGCATCACCCGGGAAGGCCCTAAAATATCGCCGATGGCATACACGTTTTTCACACCGGTTTCCATTCGGTCATTCACAGCGATCCAGCCGGGACCGGTCGTGTCCAGACCGATGGCGTCCAGGCCCAGATCCCTGGATAACGGGGTCCGGCCGATGCACACGGCCATGAGATCCGAGGTCAGGGTGTCGGTTTTGGGGTCTTTCGCTCTGGGGTTGTCGGTGAACGGGCTTTTGGCCAGAGAGATGCGGCATCCGCTGCCGGCGGTGTCACAGGCCGTAACAACCGTATCACAGAGCACGGTGATTTTCTGTTTTTTCATCTCTCTGAGCAAAAGCTTTGACATGGCCGTATCCACGGACGGCAGGGGCAGCAGCCGGGACATGGCCTCCACGATCGTCACTTTCGTGCCCAGCGCCGTGAAAATGCCTGCGAATTCGCATCCGATCACCCCACCGCCCACGATGGTCATTGATTCAGGGACATGATCCAGAACCAGAATATCGTTGGAAGACAGAATCTTTTTGCCGTCAAACGCAAAATCGGGCACATTCATGGGCCGGGTTCCGGTGGCGATGATGAGTTTGTCCCAATTCAACGTCTCTGATGTGCCATCCCCGGCTGTCACTGCCAGGGATCCCTGTCCGGTAATCCGGGCACATCCTTTGATAACGTCGACCTTTCTTGCCTTTAGCAGACCGTCGATACCGGCCCGCTGGGAAGCCAGAATCTTGTCTTTCCGGGCCATGAGCCCGGCCATGTCCGGCAGAACCGGTCCATCTATTTTTATGCCAAAGTCCGATGCATGTTGGGATTTATGAAGCATATCCGCGGTATGTTTCATGATTTTGGATGGGATGCACCCCCAGTTGAGGCAGGTGCCGCCCAGGTTTTCTTTTTCGATCAGCGTGACATCCGCACCCAGGGTCGCGGCCCGCAGCGCGGCCACATATCCGCCGGGTCCCCCGCCGATCACCATGATTTTTTGTGCCATCACTCCCCCTTTTCATAGAAAATCTATTAATTTATCGATTTTGAATTTCATTTTTCACAAATTTTTTAAAAATTAATTGACATTATCATTAACCTGGTCTAATTATCAAGTTAATAATAAAAAATCATGTTTTTCCTCAATTTTTCAGAAACATATAGAGGTGGAATGAAAATAGACCAGACAAATATCGATATCATCAGAGAGCTGAAACAGGGAAAAAAATCCTTTAAAAAAATTGCAGACAAACTCGACATCACCGAAAATACCGTTCGGTCGAGAGTGAACAGACTGCAGGAGGAAGGCATACTGGAAATCTGCGGCCTGGTGGATCCGGACATGCTTCCGGGCCACCGGGTGGTGATCATCGGCATTAAACTGTCGGAGATGGATCTGGTGGAAAAAGGCCGGGAAATCAGTCAGCTCAAAGGCGTCATTCACACCAATGTGGTGACGGGGCGGTTTGATCTGCTGATCATGGTTTTGTTTAAAAAAGGATTCGGACTGCTGGAGTTCTACACCGAGGAGATTGCCAGGATCCACGGTGTCCGGTCCGTGGAAACCTTTGTTGTGTACAAGTCCTACAACCTGAAGGTTCCCTATATTTTTTAATCTTTCAATTCAAAGGTTATTGTTATGAATAGTTTAAAAACCACCCCGTTGCACCCGTGGCACATGAATGCCGGTGCCAACATGGCGGATTTCGGTGGGTATGACATGCCGCTGTGGTATGACACCGGAGTCAAGAACGAACACTTGGGCGTGCTCACATCCGCCGGCATATTCGATACCAGCCATATGGCCTGTGTCAGTGTGCTGGGACAAGATGCGTTCGCGCTTCTCAATTTCTGTTTCACAAGGGATCTGTTCCCCCTGGCGGTCGGGCGGTGTGTGTACGGCGCATTTTTAAATGAAAAAGGCCATTGCCTGGATGACGCCATCGTGTACAAATTCTCGGATACCGAATTCATGGTCTGCGTCAATGCCGGCATGGGCGGAGAAATCGCCCGGCATCTGTCGGACTGGAAAAAAGACCGGGATGTCACTGTCACGGACCTGACAGACAAAGTGGCCAAAATGGACATCCAGGGAATCAACGCGGCCCGGATTCTGTCCAGGCTGATCCAGTCTCCGGACCAGGTGTTTGACAAAATGCCCTATTTTTCATTTAAAGGTCATTTTGATCCGAATCATTCGGATGCAGACAGGGTGAAACTGCAAAACGGCACCCCCATGCTGCTGTCCCGGTCCGGATACACAGGTGAGTTCGGGTTTGAAATTTTCATTGTCCCGGATGCCATTGTGGATCTGTGGAAAGAGGTGCTGGCAGCCGGGAAATCGTTGGGTATCACCGCCTGCGGTCTGGGCGCCAGAGACTCGTTGCGGGCCGGGGCCTGTCTGCCCCTGTCCCACCAGGATATCGGCCATTTCAAATTCATGAACCATCCCTGGGATTTTGCGTTACCCTATAACGAGGACAAATCCAAATTCACCAAGGATTTTGTGGGCGCATCCGCGCTGATTCCTGAAAACGATGACGTGTACGTGTTTCCGTTTGTGGGAGACAGCCTGAGAAAAGTGGCGGCCGGCGAAAATACGGCCGTATTCGACGAAAACGACGCACATATCGGGCATGTGCTCACCTGTGCCACGGACATGGGCATCACCTGGCATGACGGTCGCATCGTGAGCATCAACACGCCGGATCTGCCGGAAAACATCAAAATCAAAGGCATTGCCTGCGGCTTTGTCATGGTCTCAAAACAGCTGGCACCGGGCACAAAACTCACTCTCAAAGAAGGCAAACGCGCCATCGGTGTGACCATTGTCACTGACATCCGGCCTGACAGAACCGCCAGAAAAAAACTGAGTCATTTTATTTAAATTAAAAAGGAGGCTGCTATGAAAGAGATCAATGAACTGAATTTACCTGAAGACGTCAAATACACCAAAGACCATGAATGGGCCAAAGCGGAAGGCGACACCGTCACCATCGGCATCAACGATTATGCCCAGGATCAGCTCGGAGAAATCGTGTTTGTGGAGATGCCTGCAGTCGGGGATTCTTTTTCCGCTGAAGATGAGTTCGGGTCCGTGGAATCGGTCAAGGCCGTCTCTGAGATGTACATGCCCGTTTCCGGCGAGATCCTGGCGGTCAACGAAGATCTCGAAGATGCACCGGAAAAAGTGAACGAGGACTGCTATCAGAGTGGATGGATCATCAAAATCAAAGCATCCGACCTTACTGAAATTGATGCCTTGATGGACAAAGCCGCATATCTTGAGATGTTGAAAGGATAAATGTTTATGCGTTATCTGCCTCATACACAGGAAGATATCCGGAACATGCTGGCCGTTGCCGGGTGCAGCTCTCTGGATGACCTGTTCAAAACCATTCCGGATGCCGTCAAAGTCAAAGACGGCCTGAACCTGCCCGAGCCCCTGAGCGAGTGGGAACTCAACGACCACATGGAAAATCTGGCGTCACAAAACATTGCCTGCAAAGGCTACACCTGCCTGATCGGGGCCGGCAGCTACGATCATTATATTCCAGCCATCATTCCCTATCTGGTGTCCCGATCGGAATTTGCCACGGCCTACACCCCGTACCAGCCGGAAGTCAGCCAGGGCACCCTGCAGGGCATTTACGAATTCCAGACCATGGTCACGGATCTTTTGGGCATGGATATTGCCACGGCCTCTCATTATGACTGCGGCACGGCTCTGGCGGAATGCGCGCTCATTGCCCTGAGAAAGAACCGGAAAGCCGACAAAATCGCTGTGTCCGACCTGGTCCACCCCAGCCACCGGCAGGTCATCGACACCTATCTCAACCCCGCGGGTTACGAAATGGTGCTGATTCCTCATACCCGGGACGGCCTCACGGACATGGCCGCTCTGGAAGCCATGGACGGTATCGCCGGGATGGCGGTCCAGTCCCCCAATTTTTTCGGGCATATTGAAGATCTGGCCGGGTTCAGGAAAATTGCGGACGACAAAAAATGCCTGTTCATCACCTCGTTCACCGAAGCTTTGGCCTGGGGACTGTTGAAAAAACCCGGTTCTTTCGGCGCTGACCTGGTGGCCGGCGAAGGCCAGAGCTTAGGGATTCCCAAAAGCTTTGGCGGTCCGGGCCTGGGCCTTTTAGCCGGCACATCCAAACTCATGCGGGACCTGCCCGGCCGGCTGGTGGGACGTACCAAAGATACCAACGGCCAGGACGGGTATGTGCTCACCCTGTCCACCAGAGAACAGCATATCCGCCGGGAAAAAGCCTCGTCCAACATCTGTTCCAACAACGGACTCAATGCCATGACCGCGGCCATGTACCTGTCCACCATCGGCAAAATCGGAATCCGGGAGATCGCCCAGCTCAACCATGACAAGGCGGTGTACCTGAAATCCGTTCTGACGGACGCCGGGTTTGAACCGGTGTTTGACCAGCCGTTTTTCAACGAGTTTGTGATGAAAGCGCCCGAAAATTTCAAGCAGAAACGGACCGACCTGATCAACCGGCACTGCCTGTTCGCCGGCCTGGATCTGGCGCCGTATTACCCTGAATTGACCGACCATTACCTGTTCTGCGCCACGGAAAAAGTGTCGAAACAGCAGATGGATCAACTGGCAAAGGAGGTGGCATGATGACGACCCAGCGGCCAGGCACCAAAGGATTGATCTTCAACGAACCCAATGTATGGGATAAAAGCCGGGAAGGCAGATGCGCCATTTCCCTGCCCAAACCGGATGTGGCACGGACCCCCCTGGACGATTCTCTGACCGGGGATGCCCCGGAACTGCCCCAGCTGTCCGAGCTGGATGTGGTCAGGCATTACACGCGGCTGTCCCAGTGGAATTTCGGTGTGGACTCCGGCATGTACCCCTTAGGGTCCTGCACCATGAAATACAACCCCAAAACCAATGAAGTCCAGGCGGCCCGGCAGGGATTTGCCGGGGCCCATCCCCTGGCAGGCGATGACTGCTCCCAGGGGGCGTTGCGGCTCATGTACGACCTGGAGCAGTATCTGGCGGAAATCACCGGATTCGATGCCGTCACGTTGCAGCCGGCCGCCGGTGCCCACGGGGAACTTGCCGGCATGCTGATCATCCATGCCTATCACGCCAAACAGGGCAGACAGCGGTCCAAGATCCTCATTCCGGACACGGCCCACGGCACCAACCCGGCATCCGCCACCCTGTGCGGTTACAAGAGCGTCAACCTCAAATCCGGCCCCAAAGGGATCCTGGAACCCGAAGCCGTGGCGGCAATCATGGATGAAGAAACCGCCGGCATCATGATCACCAACCCCAACACCCTGGGGCTGTTCGAGGAAAACATCAAGGAAATCTGCGAGATCGTCCATGCCAAAGGCGGTCTGGTGTATGGGGACGGTGCCAACATGAACGCCATCATGGGCGTGGTGAAACCCGGTAAAGTGGGTATTGACGTGCTGCACCTGAACCTGCACAAAACCTTTTCCACCCCCCACGGCGGCGGCGGCCCGGGCTCCGGTCCGGTGGCCGTGACCAAAGAATTGATGCCGTTTCTGCCCGTCCCCCGGGTGGAAAAAGAACTGGATACCTTCAAGTTCGTCACGGACTGCCCGGATTCCATCGGCCGGCTCCACACGTTTTACGGCCATTTCGGGGTCATGGTCAAGGCCTATGCCTATATTCTGACCATGGGTGCCCAGGGCCTGCTGGACGTGTCCCGCCTGGCCGTTCTCAATGCCAATTATATCAAGGAGTCCCTCAAGAACACGCTGAACCTGCCCTATGACCGGCCCTGCATGCATGAATGCGTGTTCAATGATGCCAAACAGCAGGCCCATCATATCACCACCATGGATATGGCCAAGCGGCTGCTGGATTATGGATTCCATCCCCCCACGGTGTACTTCCCGCTGGTGGTGGACGGATCATTCATGGTGGAGCCCACGGAAACCGAATCCAAAGAGGACATCGACCAGTTCATCGATGCGGTCAAAGCCATTGCCAAAGAAGCGGAAACCGATCCGGAAAAACTGACCTCCGCCCCGGTGCTGCCCAAGGTGACCCGGCTCGATGAAGTGGCCGCCGCCAGAAAGCCATGCCTCAGAGGATAAACACCCTATCCCGTGCCGGTGTATTCCAGGACCTGGGTGTTCTGGAATACACCGAGGCACTGACGCTTCAGGAAACCGCCCGGCGGGAAAAAACAGCAAACCGGACCCTGCCGGACAAGATTTTTTTTGTCCAGCATCCGTCCGTGTTCACTTTCGGCAGAAACGGTGGCAAGGAAAACCTGACCGTGTCCGAGGATTTTCTCAGGGACCGGGGCGTTTCCCTGGTTCAGACGGACAGAGGCGGTAATATCACTTATCACGGACCGGGTCAGGCCGTGCTGTACCCGGTGGTGGACCTGGAACAGGCCAGAATCGGGATCACGGATTTCGTGTATGGCCTGGAGGAGATCATGGGCCGGACCGCCGGGGATTTTGGGGTATCCATTCACAGAGATCCCAGAAACCACGGCATGTGGAAAGGTTCCAGAAAAATCGGGTCCGTGGGGTTGTCCATCAAACACGGCATCAGCATCCACGGCCTGGCGTTGAACGTGTCCATGGACCTGACCCCGTTTTCCTGGATCAATCCCTGCGGCATGTCGAATCTTTCCATGACCTCTTTGAAACAGGAACTGGAAGACCGGGGATTGTCTGATCCCCCGGTTTCCATGGATGCGGTCAAAGAAACCCTGATCACCTGTTTCTGTCAATGGTTTCATTTTCATCCGGTAAAGGAATCTGTTCATGCATGACACTGCCGTTAAAAAAGGAAAGCCGGCCTGGCTGAAAAAACACCTTCCCCGGGGCGGCGATTATGCCCGGGTCACCCGGCTGCTTTCCGGGGCCAAACTTCACACGGTCTGCCAGGAAGCCAACTGCCCCAACATGTTTGAATGCTTTTCAAAGGACACGGCCACGTTCATGATCTTAGGGGACCAGTGTACCCGGCACTGCCGGTTCTGCAACATCACGGCCCGCCCTCCCCTGCCCGTGGATCCGGACGAACCGGCCCGGGTGGCCAAAGCGGCCCGGGATCTGGGCCTGCATTATGTGGTGGTGACCTCCGTCACCCGGGATGATCTGCCAGACGGCGGTGCAGCCCACTTTGCCGCCGTGATCCGTGCCATCCGGCAAATGGGAAAAGATGTCGGACAGACCGTGCGGGTGGAAGTGCTGATACCGGATTTCCAAGGCGATCTCCAGGCTCTGAAAACCGTGATGGATGCCGGCCCGGATGTCATCAACCACAACATTGAAACCGTGGCGGATTTGTATATGCAAGCAAGACCTGAGGCCAGGTATCAAAGGTCACTGGAGCTGCTGCGAAACGTCAAACGCCTGAACCCGGACATGCCGGCCAAATCCGGGATCATGGCGGGTCTGGGCGAAACCCGGTCCCAGTTGGAACAGACGCTCCAGGACCTGGTGGATCACGGGTGCGACATGCTCACCATCGGCCAGTACCTCCAGCCCACCAGAAACCACCTGCCGGTGGAAAAATATTATCCGCCGGAAGAGTTCGACGAACTGGCTGACATCGCCCGGCACATGGGGTTCAAAAAAGTGGCCTCCGGTCCGTTTGTACGAAGCTCCTATAACGCCGAAGAACTGTTTGAACCGGTTACAGAATAACGCATTTTTCCTTAAACATACCGGCACTGGCGATTTCAATGAACGACGCGCCATGGGCCGGCCCGAAACTGCCGGCCAGAATGATGATCAACGACTCATCTCCCAGCTTTTTTTCTTCCAGCAGCCGGCAGATGGACAGTTTCAAGGATTCCATGGACCCGGCATTCATGGGAATGTAATCTGCAGATACACCGTAGGACAGGGACAACTGCCGCATCACCCGCTGGTCATACACCTGGGCGTAAATGGGATTGTCTCCCCGGTAAGCAGCCAGCTCAAGAATCGTGCCCCCGGTTAAAGAGTCCGCTACAATGGCCCTGGTGTTCAACCGAAGCGCCGCTTTGACAGCAGCCTTGGCCAGGTAGGCGGTCACTTTTTTTTCAGACGTATAGGGTGTGTTGATAAAGCTGCTTGATTTGGTTTCCACTTCTGTGGCGATTTTCGCCATGATTCTCACCGCCAGTTCCGGATATTTGCCGCTGGCGGTCTCCCCGGACAGCATCAGCGCATCGGTCCGGTCCAGACAGGCATTGGCGACATCCGACACTTCAGCCCTTGTGGGCCTGGGAGAATCGATCATGGAATGAAGCATCTGGGTCGCCACGATCACAGGCCGCCGCCGATCAACACATTTGGTGATGATCCTCTTCTGGATCAGCGGGATCTTTTCGGTAGGAATCTCCACGGCCAGATCCCCTCTGGCAATCATCACGCCATAGGCATAATCCAGAATCTCATCGATATTCTCCACCCCGTGACTGTTTTCAATTTTGGCAATGATCTTGATACGGGATTTTTTTTTGTCCAGAATCGCCTGCACCGCCAGCACATCCTCCTTGTTGCGAACAAAGGAATGGGCAATGAAATCAAGATGCTGGTCCGCGGCAAACTCAATGAACCTTTTGTCTTTTTCACTCAAGGCCGGCAGCTTGACATGGACTGACGGAATATTCACGCTTTTTCTGGGATGGATCACCCCGTCGTTTTCCACATGACACACCAGAAAATCATCCTGCCGGTCCATGACCGCCAGCGCCACATCACCGTCATCGATCAACACCGAACTGCCCACGGGCACATCATTGACAAACCCCTGATGGGACACATAAATGATGTCATCTCTGGAAATTGCGTCGGGATCTCCCTTGATGCGGATCATTTCTCCGTGCCGGACCGTCAACGGTGCCCGGGCATCACAGGTACGGATCTCAGGGCCTTTGGTGTCCAGCAGAATCCCGATTTTTTCGGACACGGCCCGGGTGTTTTCCACCACCATCAACGCATCATCATGGGTCATGTGGGCCGTGTTGAGCCGGACCACATTCATGCCGGCCCGGTAAAGACCTTCAATAAAGTCTTTGGAACCGTTCAGGCTGGAAATGGTGGCAATGATTTTGGTTTTACGCTGCATGGCGCGGACCTCCTTTTTAAGCAGAATGTCATCACAAACTGTTCAATACCGGCATCGGCATCGACAGATGAGGATTTCAGGGCAAAATCAAGATCTCCCAGAGAAATCAGCGCATCTTTCAGCTCATTCAGGGAGAACCGGATCGATTTTTGAAAGGTTTGGAATATGGGATACGGACTGTTGGGATTGGGGGCAAGCACCAGGTCTTTGACCGGATCCTGCAGTGCCTGGTCATGAGCGATCACGGCCGGCATGATCTGCTGTTTGAACCCATTGAAATTCATCCGGTCCATCCGGATGTTTGGATGTTTTTCTGAAAATTCCAGTGAAAACGCCTTGAACAGCAGCATGCGCCGGACCAGATTTTCAAAGGATTTGAGAACCTGTAACGGATGAAACCCGTCCTTGCGCAGAGAAGACAGATAAAACAGGGCCTGGCTGACATTTTTTTCCATCATCGCATTGGTGAGACTGAAAATCGGGTCTTTTTTATCCCGTTGAATAATGGCTTCCACATCCGTCCGGGAAATGGCCGTGCGATCCCCGGTGTATACCATCAGTTTGTCCAGATTCTGGGCAAACAGGGCCGGATTGAACCCGGTGCGGTCCAGCAGCTCGGAAAATGCGGCCGGTTCCATGGTTTTGCCGGATGTGGCCAGAACCGTTTTTGCCACATCCTGAAGAATTTGGCGCTGATCATCCAGATCCGCCTTTCTGGCGCCCTGGGGCACGGTACAGTCAATGATCAGACCGGTTTTTTCCAGGGTTTTGACAATTTTTCTGCGCCGGTCCAGGGAACCGGCCGTCATCACCAAAAAATGCCCGTCCGGTATGCCGCTGTGAACCATTTCAGATAACCGGCTCAGGTCCTTTTCCGAATAAGACACCTCCCCCGGTCCGACCTTGACGGCAAACATCGGGGTGTGCCTCACCAGCACCAGTTTTCCCCCGAAAAAAGAAAACGTGCAAACCTGATCGATCACATCTCCCATGGATATGACACGGCCGTCCAGTGTTTCCAGAAGACATCCTGAGGGGGCGGTTTCCAACACCCGGGTTTTGATCTGATCCACCGCTTTTTGAACCAGATACGCCTCTCCGGCGCACAGCACAAATCCGGGCAAAGAATTGCCGGGGGTTGCCAGCCACTGGTTCAGGCCGGCATGTTTAACGGTCGGCATGGGTGGACAGGGCCAGCTTCACCATCACAATGACGGCAACAACAGCGGCCAGAATCCCGATTCCCTGGGACACGGATAAAAATTCAAAGAAAAAATCCCCCCGGAAATCCCCCCGGAAAAACTCGATGACAAACCGGAACACGGAATATAAAACAATATAGCTTAAAAAAATCATTCCATGAAACCGTTTGCGGCGTTGTAAAAACACCAGAATGAAAAACAAAAGCAGATTGGCCAGCACCATGTAAAGCTGGGTGGGATGCAACGGCACATGCAGCGGCGCCAGGCTGTCCGGGTGGGAAAACTCGATCCCAATGGGCAGGTCACACTGCCGGCCGTAACAGCACCCGGCAAAAAAACAGCCCAGCCGGCCGATGCCGTGCCCCAAGGCCACGCCCGGTGCAATGGTGTCTGCGGTTTTGAAAAACGGCAGTTTCTTGATCCGGATGGTCACAATGGATGCGGCCACCGCTCCGATGAATCCGCCGAAAAAAACCAGGCCCCCGTTCCAGAGTTTGAATACATCCAGCAAACTGGCCCGGAAATCTTCAAAATTGATGATCACATACAAAAGACGGGCACCCACAATGCCTGACACCAGGATCACAAAAAAAAGATCGGAAATGTCATCCGGCTTGAGATCGTAAAACCGGGCATTGCGTTTGGAAAACCAGATCGCGGCCAGAAATCCCATGGCCAGGAAAAAACCATATGTGTACAGCGTAAAGCTGCCGATATGTATCAGAATCGGATGCACGTCACATCTCCGGTATTTTTTTAAATATCACATGATAGATCAGAATCACCATGCCGACACTGATGGCTGAATCCGCCACGTTAAAGGCGGGCCAGTGGGCCGTGCCGATGTAAAAATCCAGAAAATCCACCACATGCCCATACCGGAACCGGTCGATCAGGTTGCCCACGGCCCCGCCGAAAATCAGGGCCAGACCCCAGGACAGAAACACATGGGTTTTTGCCACCCGGCTGTAGAACCACACGACAAACAGGGCCACGGCCGAAGATATCACCAGAAACACCAGTTTGCGCACCATTTCGGACTGGGTGGCAAAAAACCCGAACGCACCCCCCGGATTGAGCACATGGGTGATATTGAAAAAATTGTCAATCACCACCATATATTCGTGCAAAGCCAGGGACGCCATGATGATCTTTTTGGTGACCTGGTCGGCCAGCACCACGATCCCGCTTACCAGGATCAGGCGTATGATCTCTTTTTTTCCCACAGCCCCTTTTAAACGATCTGGTCCAGGGCCGATGCGCACCGGTCACACGCCGTGGGGAAGCGGGTGTCCTGTCCGATGGCCGGACTGAACCGCCAGCAGCGTTCACATTTCTCTCCGGCCGCCTTTTTCACTGCAATTTCAAGGCCCGGGATCTCTTTGCTCTGGTATGCGCCTGTATCCAGCGTATCTGTCAAACCGGCTTCAGACACGATAAAAATATCAGACAGCGGCAGGTCCAGATCCCGGACAAACCCGGCTAAGTTCCGTGTCCGGCAGTCTGATCTCCACGGCCGCATCCAGAGGATGGCCGATAAGCTTGTCTTTTCTGGCTGCTTCCAGGGCCTTTGTCACTTCGGATCTCAACGCCAGAATCCGGGTCCATTTGCCGGCCAGATCTTTGTCCTGCCATTGGGGATCTGCCACGGCCATGGTTTCCATGTGCACACTTTCCTTTTTATCTTTGCCCGGCGGCATGTGGGCATAGATCTCTTCAGCAGTAAACGGCAGCACCGGGGCCATGATTCTCACCAGGGTGTCCAGGATCACGGCCATCACGGTCTGAGCATCCCTTCGTTCCCGGCTTTTCGGCGGTGAGACATACAAACGGTCCTTGATGATATCCAGATAGAATGCCGACAGATCCACCACGCAAAAATTGTGCAGCGCATGGTAAATGGTGTGAAATTCATACGTGTCATAGGCATTCACCGCTTTTTTTGTCACCAGATACAACCGGTGCAGAATAAACCGGTCCAGTTCTCCCATCTCTGAAACAGGCCTGGCATCGGCGGCCATGTCAAAATCCGTAAAATTGCCCAGCATGAACCGGCAGGTGTTGCGGATCCGGCGGTAGGTGTCGGACAACTGCTTGATGATATTGTCGGAAATGCTCACATCCCCCCGGTAGTCGGCGGATGCGGCCCATAACCGCAGCACATCCGCCCCGTACTGCTTGATCACCGATTCCGGGGCGACCACATTGCCCACGGATTTGGACATTTTATGCCCTTTTTCATCCACCACAAACCCATGGGTGAGCACGGTCTTGTAAGGGGCGTTGCCGGTGCGGCCCACCGCCGTCAGCAACGAAGAATGAAACCATCCTCTGTGCTGGTCGGAGCCTTCCAGGTACATGTCGGCCGGACGGCGCAGGCCCGGAAATTCCGTGAGCACGGCCGCATGGCTGACCCCGGAGTCAAACCAAACATCCAAAATGTTGTGATCCTTGGTGAAATGCCTGCCCCCGCATTTGGCACACACGGCATTGTCGGGCATGAGTTCGGCCGCTTCTTTTTCAAACCAGATGTCGGAAGAGTGCTCAGAAAAAAGGGCGTGGATTTTGTCCACCGATTCTCTGGTCACATAGATCTCTTTGCAGTCGCTGCAATGAAACACCGGAATGGGAACGCCCCAGGACCGCTGCCGGGACAGGCACCAGTCCGGCCGGTTCTCGATCATGGCATAGATGCGCTCTTTTCCCCAGGACGGCACCCACGTTACATGGTTGATCTGTTCCAGGGTTTTTTCCCGCAGCCCCAGTTTGTCCATGGAAATGAACCACTGGGGCGTGGCGCGGTAGATCACCGGATTCTTGCACCGCCAGCAGTGGGGATAGGAATGGGACAGGTTCTCGTTTTTCAGCAGCGCGTTTTTTTCATCCAGCACCTCATTGATGTGTGCATTGGCCTTGAAGATGAATTCTCCGCCGAACAACGGCACATTTGCAGAAAACACCCCGTTGTCTTCCACCGGGGAGTAGCATTCCAGCCCGTATTTTTTGCCTGCCACATGGTCGTCGGCCCCGTGACCCGGAGCCGTGTGCACACACCCGGTGCCGGCTTCCAGGGTGACATGGTCTCCCAGCATGACCAGAGAATCGGTCCCGTAAATGGGATGCAGGCAGGTCTTGTTTTCCAGATCCAGGGGATTCAATTCCGCCGTCACCTGGTAATCATCAATACTGAAGGTCTGCATCACTTTTTCCACCAGTTCTTTGGCCACAATCAACACCCCGTGTTGCGCGGTTTTCACCGCCGCATACACAAACTGCGGATGGAGACACACCCCCAGGTTGGCGGGAATGGTCCAGGGCGTGGTGGTCCAGATCACCATGGATACGGGTGTATCCCCCAGATCCGGGATCAATCCGGACAGATCATCTTTCAACAAAAACTTCACATAAATGGACGGTGACGTGTGGTCATGATACTCGATCTCCGCTTCCGCCAGCGCGGTCTGGCACGAACAGCACCAGTAGATCGGTTTTTTGCCCAGAAACATGTCGCCTGCCAGGGCAAACTCGCCGCACTCTTTGGCGATCCTGGCCTCATACGCGGAATTCATGGTCAGATACGGGGTTTCCCACTGCCCTGCCACGCCGAAGCGTTTGAACTCCTCTTTCTGGATCTCCACGAATTTTGCGGCATAAGCCCGGCATGCCTGCCGGACCTGAACCGGGGTCATCTGTTTTTTCTTAGACCCCAGCTGCTTGTCCACATTGTGCTCGATGGGCAGCCCGTGGCAATCCCATCCCGGCACATACGGCGCATTGAACCCGGCCATCTGCCGGGATCGTACAATGATATCCTTTAAAATCTTGTTGATGGCATGGCCCATGTGAAGATGACCATTGGCATACGGAGGGCCGTCATGGAGTATGAACAAAGGCCGGTCTTTGGCCTGCTCCCGCAGTTTGTCATAGATCTTTTTTTCATCCCATCGTTTGAGCTGTTCCGGTTCTCTCTGGGGCAGGTTGGCCTTCATGGCAAATTTTGTTGAAGGCAGGTTGAGCGTTTTTTTATAATCCATTCGTCCTCCGAATCTGGTCGTCAAATCATCAATTTCAAACGTTTGTATGTAGTGCTAAACGCCTGAAAAGTCAAGAAACATCTCAAAAACCGGAAAAAGCACGATAAGGTTGATGGCATATCCGGCCATGCATACGATACAGATTATATGCCGGGTACAGACTGTAAACACAGAAAAACAGAGCGGTCGAAAAAAGCAGTGGCCAGATTCGCCGGTGTTCTGGTTCCTGTGAGCATGAAAATGACAGCAGGATCAGAAAAAAGCCGTATCCCGGCAACCACAAACCCGAAGGGGCTGCTCAGAAAATTGTAAAAATCAACCGATTACTTTACTGACACGCATTTGCAGTGTTTTGAAGATCACCGTCTTGATCAATGGTCCATGTATCCGTATCAGTCCCTTTAAAATTGTCAGCCGTTGCTTGAGCGGTAAAGGAAGTACTGTCTCCTGAAGTTATTGAATACGTGTATTCAGTCTCCCCTTTTGTTTCCCAGCTAAGACTGTCAATATCGTTCGCATACGTATTGTTTTCGGCCAAATAGGTTTCCTGAGCGACGCGGATAGCGCCCAGATTGGTTTTTGCTTCACTCTGTCGTGCCTTGCACTGATAATTCATGAAATTGGGAATGGCTATGGCCGCCAGAATTCCGATGATGGCCACCACGATCATCAATTCTATCAGGGTAAACCCTTTTTTGTTTTTCAACATTTTTTTCATAGCCGTCTCCTTTGATCCTGTTATTGGTTGGGCACCACCATACCCTTTAAACATTGCTGAACACATTACCAAAAAACTAGCGAAAAACATACCATTTTTTTTCATTTCATCCATTTGTTCTTTTTTTTCCAAATCATTTGGAATTATTAGACAAACCGATCCTCACCCGGCCCGGAATGACAAAACTTGAAAAATATATTTTAGAATCACTTTGCTTTTCGGATCAAAATTTGCGATTCTTTCAGATCATATATATGGGCAATACCATTTCAAATTAAAGGAACAACCCATGATTGAATATGCCCTTTTATCAGGACAGAGCTTTTTAACCCTAATGGAACCCGCCCTGAATCCATTACAAATCTTTTTTGGAAAATTAGGTCTGCGCCTGTCTGTCGCTGAAACCGGCATTGCCACGCTTGTTTTGGCAGGTTTAATCGTCGTCTCATTATATTTCCTGTCCGCAAAAAGATAGAAAGAATGACTTTTATGAAAAATCTAAGAGGGAAAGCATTTTAACGTCCCCCCGGACGCCATTAAAAGCGCTTTCTCCCATCAGCGTGTCGGACTATACGCGCGCTGCGAGCCAGGCTTCCACGTCTTTGAACATTGCAGAATGTTCCGGCTCATTATGAATTTCATGATACAGCCCTTCATAGACTTTGAGGGTTTTGTCTTTGGAACCGGCCTTGTCGTAGAGCATCTGCGCGCCACTCGGGTCGACAAGCTTGTCTTCGCTGCCCTGAACAATAATAAAGGGCAGAGTGATCTTTTCCGCCTCCGCTTTGACGCGCTTCATGGCTTTGAGCATTTCAGCCGCCAAACGTGCAGGCGTTTTGCCGTGAAAGACGAGCGGGTCGTTGACATAGGCTTTGACCACTTCCGGGTCGCGTGAGATACCGCTTGCATCCAGAGAGACTACTCCGGCTTTCGGCGTGATTTGCGAGAGGATTTTGCCCATAATGACAGTCACAGGTGAAATGCTGTCGCTGACTTTGATCGCTGGTGCCGATAAGATGGCACCCTTAAAATCTGCCTGGTGGTCGAGCAGGTAGCAACACGTGATCAGCCCGCCCATACTGTGGCCAAAGATGAAAACAGGTTTATCCGGCTGCCGGTTTTTGACCATCTGATAATACTGCGTCAGAGGATCGGTGTAATCGGCAAAACGCTCGATCACTTCGCGCTCCCCGTCAGATTTGCCGTGGCCGGGGTGATCCAGCCCGTAAATGGCGTAACCCAGCGGCACATAATGGTTTACATGGTTCGCGTAACGTCCGCAGTGTTCACCCAGCCCGTGCACAAGAAACAAAACAGCCTTCACGTTTCCATCCGGAAGCCAGGCCTGATAATAGATATTGTCGTTTCCCACGCCCTTGAAATTGCCATCGATATGTTTCATGGTGTCTCCATTTCTAAATCATTGGCCGTATTTGTTAACTTATTATAGATAGAATTTTATATCAATCATAAGAGATTTAACGGCGACAACCTCTGAACCCGTTTCCCGGCAATTTTGCCCATTTTCCGAATAGTGGGGAATAGGCCAAGGGCTGAAACGCTTTTAAACAGCATTATGAAGCCGGGTTATGAAATATGACTGTGAAACCGGGTTGGCCTGGAAAAATTCAACAGGTGAGAAATGGATACCGGATCAAAAAATGAACTTCGCGATGAGCAGAACCGTCTTCAATTGACATATTATCCCCCGGATGAATCAGATCGAATCAGCGGCCAGGTCCACCGGATAGCTCACCCCTGCTATAACACGGTAAAAAAACCAGGCAGTACCAAACCACCAAAACGTTTACATAAATGCTTTTAAATTTCTTCAGGTTTATTTATGGTATCGTTTATGTAAATGAATAATATATTGACACAACCTGAAAACTAAAATACAGAAAAGGGGGAATTTGCGTAAATGGAGGGTCTACTCATGGCAAAAAAGACAGGGGCGGAGTATCGGGAAAAGAACCGGATCAGGCTGCAACGTTACTACGAACGTCAAGCTGCATCTGGCAAGAGAAGAATCTCAGCGCTTCTTTCAGTCGACATATACAACCTCATTATAAATGAAAAAAATAAAACAGGGGCAACAATATCCGACATTATTGAGAATGCTGTAATCTCAAAATTTCAAGCCCGGAAACCAAAATCAAAAAACAGGATAAAGAAAATTCTGCCTGCCTCAAGAAACATTGATGCTGGAACGTTCCAAACGACAGTTGATTCTCCTATAACAACCCAAATGGATTTGTTTAATCAGGACAACACAGATCTGATACCGGATTTCACAAACCAGATTATGGATACACATGAACGGGACAAGATATTATTAAAGGTAGCTGAAGCCATGCCTGGAAGGCATAATTCAAAAGCCAGATTGAATCTCCTTAACCAAAAAGGAGTTCCCGTTAATACACGTGCCAGTCAGTATGGTGGGAAATGGGACAGAAAAAAATTCACTGACAATCTAAGGCTTGCACAAAAACGGCTAAAAGCCAAAAGACAATCATCAGATGCCAGGGATGCATTGCTTAAGACAATTATTGAATGAAATGAAAAATGCCCTGGTGTCACACCATTGTCACACCCAACAAAAAGACGGACCTTTCAAAAATTCTATTTAAAATCTTGAAAGGCCCGTCTTTTATGTTTGGTACCGAAGAGAGGACTTGAACCTCCACCCCTTGCGGGACTAGATCCTAAGTCTAGCGTGTCTACCAATTCCACCACTTCGGCTTTCGATCTGGGGTTGAAAGGAGATGGTGCCGAAGGGGAGATTCGAACTCCCACAAGCGTGCGCTCGCTAGTCCCTGAAACTAGTGCGTCTACCAATTCCGCCACTTCGGCACATCTGAGAACCGTTCTGTCAGCCACAATTATTTAAGATTGCGTTCAAACGATGGTTGGGATATATATATGTGTTTAAAACATTTGTCAAGAATATTTATGTGACTGTAAGGGAAAATATGCAACTTGTAGAATCCCTGGATCAGGTCCGGGAGCCTTTTCAAAATGCGGTGATCACCATCGGCAATTTTGATGGTGTTCACAAAGGACATCAGGCCCTGCTGAAACAGGTCATTTCCAAAGCAAAAAAAATATCCGGCACCTCCGTGGCCCTGACATTCGAGCCCCATCCGTTGCGGGCTCTGGGTATTGCCACGCCGCCGCTCATCACCCGGCATGACCAGAAAATGGAACTGATGGGAGCATCCGGCATCGATGTGGTGATCTGTCTGACGTTTGACAAGGATTTTGCCGCCATTTCAGCCCGGGATTTCATTCAGAAAATCCTGGTGGACAAAATCGGTATGAAAGCGATCATCATCGGACCGGACTATACGTTCGGCAAGGACCGGACCGGCAATATCGATATGCTGAAAGAGCAAGGCAGGGCACTGGGATTTGAGACCATTGTGGCGGACTGGATCAAGGATCCGGCCAGCAAGACCCATCGGATTTCCAGCACGCGGATCAGGCAGATCGTCATGGACGGTCAGGTGGAACAGGCCAGGCAGTTTTTAGGAAGGCACTATCAGCTCCGGGGCAAGGTGGTCAGGGGGCGGAGCCGGGGCGGCAGTCAGCTGGGATTCCCCACGGCCAATATCAAACTGCATGATGAACTGTGCCCCAAATTCGGGGTGTATGCCGTGACCGTGGAAACCGTTCACGGACCGTTCATGGGGGTGGCCAACATCGGATACTCCCCCACGTTTGACGACCACATCTTTACCATCGAGGTCCATATCCTGGATTTTGATCATGATATTTACGACACACGGATCCGGGTGAACATGGTGGCCCGGCTGAGAGATGAAAAAAAGTTTGCCAACATCCGGGAACTGTCTGATCAGATCCGGAAAGATATTGAGACCGCAAAGGAAATATTGTTAAAAAATGGCTTTGTTACAGATCGTCACATATCCTGAAAAATCTTTATCCATGCCATCTGACAAGGTGGATATCATCGATGATGAGATCAGGCAGCTGATCCATGACATGGAAGAAACCATGTTCCAGGAATCGGGCATCGGCCTGGCCGCCCCCCAGGTGGGGGTCAACAAGCGCATTCTGATTTATGATGCCAAGGCCCAGGATCCGGATGACGACGGGTCGGAACAAAAAATCACGGCATTGATCAACCCGGAAATCATCCAGGCCTCGGGCAGTCAACTGTCGGAAAACGAAGGGTGTCTGAGCGTGGTGGATTTCAGGGCCGATGTCAAGCGGTATGAACAGGTGACGGTAAGGGCTCAGGACATGGACGGGAATCCCGTGGAATTTGACGCCCACGGCCTGATGGCGGTGATCATGCAGCACGAGATCGACCATCTGGACGGCATTTTGTTCATCGACCGCATCAGTACGCTGAAGCGGGCCATGTACAAGAAAAAGCGGCTGAAACAGCTCAAGGAAGAAACAATATCATGACCCGGATTGTCTTCATGGGGACCCCGGATTTTGCAGTGCCGCCGCTCAACGCCCTGGCGGCCCGGGCTGATTTTGAAATCTGCCGGGTCATCACCCAGCCGGACCGGCCCAAAGGCCGGGGCAGAAAACCCACCCCCCCGCCGGTGAAAACCGCGGCCCAGGATATCGGTCTGGCCGTATCCCAGCCGGAAAAACTCAACACCGATGCCATGGTGGACGAACTGACCTCGCTGGCGCCGGATTATTATGTGGTGGCTGCTTACGGACAGATCCTGTCCCAGCGGATTCTGGATATCCCTGCAAAATATCCCCTCAATATCCATGCCTCGCTGCTGCCCAGATACCGGGGGGCCGCTCCCATCCAGGCGGCCATCCGCAACCGGGACAAAAAATCCGGTGTCACCACCATGGTCATGGCCAAAGAACTGGATGCCGGGGATATTCTGCTGGTCAAAGACACGCCCATCCATCCCCGGGATACGGCCCGGGACCTGCACGACCGGCTGGCCGAGATCGGGGCCGACCTGATCCTTGACACCATCGATCAGGTCAATGCCGGCCGGTTGACCCCGACACCCCAGGATGCTGAAAACGCCACATACGCGCCCATGCTCAAAAAAGAGGATGGGCGCATTGACTGGACCCGATCCCATCTGGACGTGGTGGCGCATATCCATGCCATGAATCCCTGGCCCGGGGCGTTCACGGATTTGTCGGGCCGGCGCATCAAGCTGTTCGAAGCCAGGCCCGGCAAAGATGAGGCTTCAGATCCGCCCGGCACCGTGTGCGCCATGGATGATGCGGGCATTCACGTGGCTGCGGGCCGGGGCACCGTCATCATCGAGGCATTGATGGGCAAGTCCGGCAAACACCTGAGCGCGAAAGAATTTTTGCGGGGCCACTCCCTGGCCCTGTCAGACCGGTTCGAGTGATCCATGACCCTGAATACAAGAGAAGCAGCGTTGAAGATTCTGCTGCAAAGCGCGGACAACCGCACCACCCTGGACCGGACCCTGGACACGGTGTCTCCTGACCTGGCCCATCTGTCTCAAACAGACAAAAACCTGTGCCATGCCATTGTGTTCGGGGTGCTGCGGCACCGCAATTTTCTGGATCACATCATCCGGTCGTTTTCCAGAATCCCGTTGAACCGCATGGACCTGCCCGTATTGACCGTGCTGCGCATGGCCCTGTTTCAACTGCGGTTTCTGGATAGAATTCCGGATTTTGCCGCCATTGACACCAGTGTGAATCTGATCAAGACCAGGAACGGCAAAAAAACCGCCGGATTCGTGAACGGGGTGTTGCGCAATGCGGTCCGGCGCTTTCACACGCTGGCACTGCCGGACCCGCACACCGATCTGATGGGCCATATCACCATTGTCCATTCCATTCCCGACTGGCTGGCAAAGCGCTGGGTGGACCGGTACGGGCCGGACCAGATCCTGGAGCTGTGCCGGACCATCAACCAGGTCCCGCCCCTGACCCTGCGGACCAATACCCTGAAAATCACCCGGTCCGCTTTGAGTGATACGTTCAAGGTGGCCGGTCATTCAGTGGAGCTCACCCCATTGAGTCCGGATGGCATCTACAGCATGGCATCCGGCACCCGCATCGAGGCCCTGCCCGGGTTTGACCAGGGTCTGTTCGCGGTTCAGGATGAAGCGGCCCAGCTGGTGTCCCTGATTCTGGACCCGGATCCGGGTCACACCGTGCTGGACGCCTGTGCGGGCCGGGGCGGCAAGACCCTGCACATGGCCCAGATCATGGGCGGTCAAGGCCAGATCACTGCCATGGATACCGACCCGGACAAACTGTCTTTGCTGAAAACCGAAGCCCGGCGCCTGGACATCGGCAATATTGAGTGCCGGGTCCTGGATCTGATGAAAGCCGACCCGTCTGATTTTCCGCACTTCTTTGACCGGGTCCTGGTGGATGCCCCCTGCACGGGCCTGGGTGTGTTGCGCCGAAACCCGGACACCAAGTGGAAACGCGCGTTTCAAGATATCCAGCGCATGGCGGGGCGACAGAAGAAACTGCTCAACGCGGCTGCCAACCGCGTGAAACCCGGCGGAATTCTGCTGTATGCGGTGTGTTCCGGAGAACCGGAAGAAAACGAACAGGTAGTGACCGCTTTTCTTGAAAAACGCAAAGACTATGAGCTGTCACCGATCCAGGACTGCTTCGGCCTGCCCATGGACCGGTATTTCAAGACCTTTCCCAACGGGATGAACATGGACGGGTTCTTTGCGGCCCGCCTGAAACGCCGTGACCGATAAATCAACCGCAGGAACCTGACCCTGAAAATGGTTGATTGTTTACATGATACCCATTATTGTATGCATTTTTAAAAACAATTGAATGATACAGGAGACCGATTATGCCACTCATTGCTCCCTCCATATTATCCGCTGATTTCACCTGCCTGGGCAAAGAGGTGGCAGCCGTTGAAACCGCCGGTGCCGACTGGATACACATCGATGTCATGGACGGCCGGTTCGTCCCCAATATCACCTATGGCCCCATTATCGTGGAAGCCTGCAAGCGGGTCACCTCCCTGCCTTTGGATGTGCATTTGATGATCGAGAAACCCGAGTCCATCATTCCTGATTTTGCCAAAGCCGGGGCCGATTATATTTCCGTGCACACGGAAACCTGTCCGCATCTGCACCGGACCCTTCAGCAGATCCGGGAGCTGGGAGTCAAACCCGGTGTGGCGTTGAATCCGGCCACCCCGTTGTCATCCATTGAATATATTGCGGATCAACTGGATTTTGTCCTGATCATGAGTGTCAATCCCGGATTCGGCGGACAGAAATTCATTGCATCCAGCATTGAAAAAATCAAGTCATTGGCCGCTTTGCTGGCAAGAAAAAACCCTTCCGCCATCATCCAGGTGGACGGGGGTGTCAATTCCGATACCATCGCATCCGTGGCCGGGGCCGGGGCCGGCTGTTTTGTGGCCGGATCGGCCATTTTCAACACACCCGACTATCAAGACACCATTGCCGCGCTGCGCCACGCCGCTGAAAGGTAACCCATGAACAAGTATATCATCACGGTGCTGACCAAAGACCGGCCCGGTATCATCGCCCATGTGACAAGGGTCCTGTTCGAGCAGGGCTGCAATCTTGAAAACGTCAACCAGATGATTCTTCAGAACCAGTTTGCCGGCCTGTTTGTCGTGGAAGCGCCGGCATCTCTGGACAAGGACCGGTTGCACCGGACCTTGTCCGAACAGTCTGAAGACCAGGGGCTGGTCATTCATGTCAACACCCTGGAAGAAACCGACGGCGCAGGCATGGACACGGAGGGAGACATTTTTCTGATCACCACCATCGGACCGGATCAGAAAGGGCTTGTGGCCGGGTTTTCCACCATCATGGCAGAACACCGGGCCAATATCGTCAATCTCAAGGCCGTGTTCAAGGGCGGCTCCGATCCCAGAGACAATGTCATGTCCTACCAGATATGGGTCACCCCGGACATGGACACCTCGGCCCTGTTTGCGGATCTGCGCAAAAAAGCCGATGAACTGGGCCTGGACATCCGGATTCAGCACCGAAACATTTTTGACGCCATCAACAAAATTTAGCCATTCATTTGCAAGGAACTTTCCATGTTTGAAGACCATGAAATCCTCTCCACCATTGAAATGGTGAAAAACGAACACCTGGATGTCCGGGCCGTGACCTTAGGTATCAACCTGTTTGACTGTATCAGCCATGATCTGGACACCTTCCGGCACAATATCCGGAAAAAAATCACGGGCCATGCCGGATCTCTGAAATCGGTATGCGATGACGTGGGAGACAAATACGGGATCCAGGTGGTGAACAAGCGCATCTCCATCAGCCCCATCGCACTGGTCGGGGCCGCGTTTTCAGCCGATCAGATGGTGGCGGTCGCCCATGAACTCAATGACATTGCCAAGGCTGTGGACATCGATTTCATCGGCGGGTTTTCCGCTCTGGTGGAAAAAGGCATGGCAACCGGTGACACGGCCCTGATCCAGGCCCTGCCCCGGGCTCTGGCCGAAACCCAGCGGGTGTGCGCCTCCGTGAACGTGGCCACCACCAAGGCCGGCATCAACATGGATGCCGTGCTGCTCATGGCAAGGGCCATCAAGCAGGCCGCGGAACTGACCGCGGATCAGGACGGACTGGCCTGTGCCAAACTGTGCGTGTTTGCCAATATTCCCGAAGACATGCCGTTCATGGCCGGGGCCTATCTCGGGGTAGGTGTGGCCGATGCCGTGATCAACGTAGGGGTGTCAGGACCCGGCGTGGTCAAAAGAGCCATCGAGCGGAACCTGGAAAACGGCCCCATGACCCTGGGCAATATTGCGGAAGTGATCAAGCGCACGGCCTGCAAAGTCACCCGGGTGGGAGAACTCATCGGCCGGGAAGTGGCGAAAAACCTGAACGTCCGGTTCGGGGTGGTGGACCTGTCTTTAGCACCGACCCCCACGGTGGGCGACAGTATCGGTGAGATCTTTGAGGCCCTGGGTCTGAGCCGGATCGGGGTGCCCGGATCCACGGCGGCCCTGGCCATGCTCAATGATGCCGTGAAAAAAGGCGGGGCATTCGCCTCCTCCCATGTGGGGGGCTTGAGCGGCGCGTTCATCCCGGTGAGCGAGGATCTCAACATCGCCCATGCGGCCCATCAGGGATTTTTAAGCCTTGAAAAACTCGAAGCCATGACATCGGTGTGCTCGGTGGGGCTGGACATGGTGCCGGTGCCCGGAGACATTTCCGAAGAGTGCCTGGCCGGCATGATCGCCGATGAAATGGCCATCGGCATGATCAATGCCAAAACCACGGCCACCCGCATCATCCCGGTGCCGGGCAAAGCGGCCGGAGACAGCGTGTATTTCGGAGGACTTTTAGGGGAAGCCAGGATCATGGCCGTGCCCCATATGGCCGACACCAGCATTTTTGTGCATCACGGCGGCCGGATCCCCGCGCCCATCCACAGCCTGAAAAATTAAGCCCATGTCTGATTCAACGCTCCGGGAACCAACTCCCACTGAAGATTCAACCCCGCACACCCCGGATCCCAACCGGGTTCAGTACGGCATCATTTTTGTGATCACCCTGGTGCATTTTACCGGTGATTTTTATTCTTCGTTTTTTTCACCGCTGCTGCCCGCGTTTGTGGACAAGCTGGGCCTGACCCTGACCCAGGTGGGGCTGCTCACCGGACTGGTGCGCCTGCTGGCTTTCATGATCCAGCCGGTGGTGGGATATCTGTCCGACCGGTATGAAAGCCGGTGGTTCGTTTTCGCCGGCCTGTTTCTGGCGTTTTTCTGCATCCCGTTTTCAGGCATTGCCCCCAATTTTTATATACTGCTGCTGATCCTGTGCCTGGGGTCTTTCGGGTCTTCCATGTTCCATCCCGCCACCACCGGGATGGTGCCGTTGTACAGTGGAAACCGCACCGGGTTCTGCCTGTCCATCTACAACACCGGCGGCACCCTGGCCTTTGCTTTGGGGCCGGTGTTCATCACCTGGTATGTGGCGCATTTCGGTCTGGAAGCCATGCCCTGGACCGGGATACTGGGGCTGGTGGCGTTTTTGTTCTGCCTGAAATACCTGCCCCGGCCGAAAAGTGAAAACCTGTCTCACTTGGGATTTTTCAAATCCCTGAAAACCACCCTGGGTCCTGTGTACAAGATCATTTTTCTCATCTGGCTGGTCATGTTTCTGCGGGCCGTCACCGGCCAGGCATTCATGACTTTCATGCCCATTTTTCTGGTGGATGTGGGGCATCCGTTGCCCAGCGTGGGGCTGATCGTGGCGTTTTTCATCGTGGCCGGCACCCTGAGCGGGCTGTTGGCCGGATATATGGCGGACCGCACAAGTTTTAGAAAAATCTTTTTCATCTCCTACCTGTTCATGGCACCGGCCCTGGTGCTCTATCTCTACCTGCCCGGCCCGTGGGTGTTCATCGGCGCGTTTGTGGCCGGTTTTTTCGTGCTGGCGCCCCTGCCTCTGGGCGTGGTCATGGCCCAGAAACTGGTGCCCCGGTCCCGGGCCATGGTGTCCAGCCTGATGATGGGACTGGCTTATGGGCTGGGCGGGGCGGTTTCCCCTCTGGTGGGGGGGCTGGCCGATGTGTACGGTATCAAGGCCGTGCTGCTTGTCACAGCATTCATTCCCGTGATCTGCCTGGGGTTCATTGCCAGATTTCCAAAGGTGGTGTGATCCGACATGGCACAGGTGGTCCTGATCCAGCCGCCCATTGAAGATTATTATCTGACCCGCAAGCGCACCCTGCCCTATGGGTTGATGTCCATTGCCGCATCCCTGAAGGCCGCCGGGTTTGAAACAGCTGTCATTGACTCCCTGGCCACCCGAAAATCAAAACCGCTGCCCCGGCCGGAGCGGTTCGCCCATATGGATGAATTTTACGGCCGGGCCGACCGGTCATTGTTCTGCCTGTTTCATTCATACCGGCATTTCGGATACAACCTGGATCACATTGCGCTGGCAGTGGCAAAACACCGCCCGTTCCTGGTGGGCATCTCTTCTTTGTTTACCGCCTATCATGACACGGCCATGGCACTGGCGGCCGCCGTCCGGCGCCGCAATCCCGATGCGGTCATCGTCATGGGCGGGCATCATCCCACCGTGTTCCCTGAAGAGGTGATCGCATCCCCGGATATCGACTATGTGCTCAGGGGCGAAGGCGAAGAGACCCTGCCGCTGCTGTGCCGGGCCATTCAGGCGCACACACCGGTGTCACGGGTTCCGGGCATTGCGTTTCAGAATCCGGGCCGGCCGGTGATTCAGCCCCCTTACTGGACCCCGGACCTGTCACGGCTGCCGTTGCCCGAGCCCCTGGATGAGGCCCATTACCGCAGAAAACACCAGGATGCCATCATGGTGGTGTCCAGCCGGGGATGTCCCATGCCCTGTTCCTATTGCGCGGTATCGGCGGCCTCCAGTCATGGCAGATTCCGAAAGCGGTCCGTGGCCCATGTGCTGACAGAGATCCGGCATCAGGCGGACGGACGGGATATCGGATTCATCGATTTTGAAGATGAAAACATCAGTTTTGACCGGACCTGGTTTCTGGCGCTGCTGGACGGCATCACCGACATTTTCGCCGGCCGGCCGCCCGTGGAACTCCGGGCCATGAACGGACTGTTTCCCCCGTCTCTGGACCGGGACATGATCAAGGCCATGGCAAAAGCCGGGTTCAAAACCCTGAACCTGTCCGTGGGATCCATGTCTCCAACCCAGCTCAAACGCTTCCACAGGCCGGATGTCCGATCGGCCCATGATCAGGCCCTTGACCGGGCAAAAGAACTGGGGCTGTCTTGTGTGTCCTATCTGATTGCCGCGGCCCCGGGCCAGCGCGCATCCGATTCTTTGGCTGATCTGCTGTATCTGGCAGGCCGGCCCACGCTGGCCGGGTTGTCCATTTTCTATCCCGCCCCGGGCAGCCGGGATTACGAGGTATGCCGAAATCTGAATATTTTACCGGCCCATTTTTCACAGATGCGGTCCACGGCATTTCCCCTGAATCACACCACCACAAGGGTTCAGGCCGTGACCCTTCTGCGTCTGAGCCGGGTGCTCAACTATCTGAAACATCGCGTGGATCAGGGGATGGCCCTGCCCTGCCCCCAACCGGCACCGGCCAAAAACATGCGGCTGGACCCGGATTTGGGCAGAGACGCTGTCAGCGACAGGCTGCTGGCGTGGTTTTTATCCGACGGCAGAATCCGGGGGGTGGATCAGGACGGTCAGGTGTATGTTCACCAGGCCGACCCGGATCTTTGCCGGGCGTTTGTGTCGGCCCTGTCAGAGCGGAGTGTGGCAGGCGTGACGTCTCATGCCCAAGGGACGCGGCATCAGACCGGTTCTTATCAGTAACACCCTGTTACAGATCGTAGGGTGTCAGGCTTTCATAACCGTTTTCGGTCACCAGAATGGTCTGCTCGAACTGGGCGGACAAAGATCCGTCATTGGTGACGGCCGTCCATTTGTCCGGCAGAACGTGCAGATCTCTTTTGCCCAGATTGATCATGGGCTCGATGGTGAACACCATGCCCGGCACCAGGGTCACGCCTTTGCCGGGGGAACCGAAATGCAGCACCTGGGGCTGTTCATGAAAATCCAGGCCCACGCCATGGCCCACAAACTCCCGGACCACGGAACAGCCCTGGGCTTCGGCATAGCTTTGAATGGCATATCCCACATCTCCCAGGGTCGCGCCCGGAGCCACCGCCTCCATGCCCTGTTTTAAGGACTGGGCCGCCACGGACACGATTTTGCTGGCGGCCGGTCCGGGTTCGCCCACAAAAAAGGTTTTGCTGGCATCCGCATAATACCCGCCCAGAACCGGGGTGATGTCCACGTTCACGATATCTCCGTTCCGGAGTACCCGGTCTCCGGGAATGCCGTGGCAGATCACTTCATTGATGGATACGCACACACTTTTGGGAAAGCCCCGGTAATTGAGCGGGGCGGGAATTGCCCCGGCCTCGATGGTCTGGGTGTGGACAAACGTGTTGATCTCTTCGGTCGTCAGACCCGGCCGGATCATTTTTTCCACCCCGGCCATGATCTGCATCAACAGTTTTCCCGCCCGCCGGATACCTTCAATCTGGGCCGGGGTTTTCAAAATGATATTGTATTGCCGCTTGTAGGTGTCTTTCAACGATATTTCCTTTTTTTTGTTCCGGCAGCAGTTTTTATATTTTTTTCCGCTGCCGCAGGGACAGGGATCGTTTCTGCCGATCTTCACGGATTTGATTTTCATTGGGAAAGCTGCTCCAGAGGCCGTCCCCACAGGGAATGGGGATATGCGTTGTCTATTTGGATATCCGCCAGATCACCCGGCGACAGGGTGTCGGATGGAAAATGAACGATCTTGTTGCCCGCGCTCCGGCCGGTCATCTGCCGGGTATGCGGGGTGGTTTTGACAAACCCGTCATGCTGTTTTGCACTGACCCCTTCCACCAGCACCTGGACCACCTGACCGATCATGTCCTGATTTTTCTTTTGGGTAATGGTGTCCTGAAATGCCAGCAGCTGTTTGAGACGGACCATTTTTTTTGCCTCGTCCACCGGGTCTGGAAATTTTGCCGCCGGGGCAAAGGACCGGTCTGAATAGGCAAAGGCAAATATGGAATCAAACCCCACCTGTGCCACCAGGGCCATGGTGTCTTCAAATTCTTGAGAGGTTTCCGATGGAAATCCCACAATGATGTCAGTGGACAGCCCGATGTCCGGAATGGCGGACCGCAGTGCATCGATTCTGGACAGATAGATCTGAGCCGTATATCCCCGGTTCATTTTTTTCAGAATCCGGTTGGCACCGGACTGCACCGGCAGATGCAGGTGGTTGCACACCTTGTCTATGTCTGCCATGGCCTGGATCAGTTCTTCGGACAGGTCCTTGGGATGGGAGGTGGCAAACCGGATGCGGTGAATGCCGTCAATGCCCGCCACCTGTTCCAGAAGTCCGGCAAAAGAAATACTCTTCTCCTTTGCCCCGTAAGAGTTGACGTTCTGACCCAGCAGCGTCACCTCCCGGATGCCGTTGTCCGCCATCACTTCGATCTCTTTGACAATGGACTGCCAGGGACGGCTTCTTTCCCTGCCCCTGACATACGGCACGACGCAGTAAGTACAGAAATTGTCGCAGCCCTGCATGATGGTGACGAATTTGGACACCGGATTTTTCTTGAAAGCGGTCTCATCGGGCAGGGTCTCGAAAATGACGTCCGACGGATCTGTATCCACAATCCGGTGCTGCCCGGATTTCAACGCCTCGATATGAATACCGAACCGGGAAAACGCCTGGGTGCCCAGCACCAGGTCCAGATGGGGCAGACGTTGAAACGCTTTTTTTCCTTCCTGCTGGGCCACGCATCCGGCCATCACCGTGATCAGATGAGGCTTTTTCTGTTTGTCACCGGCAAACCGTCCCAGAAAACTGAACGCTTTTTCCTCGGCCTTGTGGCGGACGGCGCAGGTGTTGCACACAATGATATCCGCCTGTTCCGGGTGCGGCGTGGGTCGATATCCCAGAAAATTCAACACTGCGCCCAGTTTTTCGGAATCATACACATTCATCTGGCAGCCGATGGTATGAATATGGGCATACCCGCTATAATGCATGAAATTCAAAATCCTTTTTCAAATCCGCAATGATCTGGAATGCCTCGTCCGCCAGATCCGGTGCAATGGCCAGGCGTATATGGCCGGTGCGGGCATCCAGTGTGGTGGCCACGGCAACGCCTTCATAGGCTTCGAATATGAATCTGATGAATCCGATGCGGGTTTTGTCCACCCGGTATTCCTTGTGCAGCATCTGCAGCGTCATTGGGATAATCCCTTTTTTTAAAAAAAGCGAGTATACCATTAAAAGCAGCCATTACTCAAACATTTTTAAACCCCGTCAGGCGTCAATTGACAATTTTACCCGGACCCTATATAAAACTCGTCACATACCATGAACACGCAATTCACATATGCCGATATCGACCCGCACAAAACCCGCGGGCTTGCACAGGAGCTGGGGTGCCATCCCGTGACCGCGGGTTTGCTCTGGAACCGGGGGTTCACCTCGGTGGCGTCGGCCCGATTTTTTCTGAACCCCGATTTTTCCCGTCTGACCGATCCCTTTGCCATGAAAGACATGCAAGCCGCGGTGGAACGGATTTACAGGGCCGTGATCAACAAGGAAAAAATCCTGATTTTCGGTGACTTTGATGCCGACGGGGTCACCGCCACCGCCCTGATGCATGAATTTCTGTCTCAAGTGGACGCACAGGTCACCTGGTATGTTCCTCACCGCATCAAGGAAGGATACGGCCTGTTACCGGAACATGTACAGATGGCCGCCGGCCAGGCCGTTGACCTGATCATCACGGTGGACTGCGGGATCAGCAGCGCGGACGCGGTCGCGGCTGCGGCAAAAGAAGACATGGATGTCATCATCACCGACCACCATGAGCCGGGACCGGATCTGCCCCGGGCCCTGGCCATACTGGATCCCAAACAGCCGGACTGCCCGTCCGGCCTGTCGTTTCTGGCAGGCGTCGGGGTGGCGTTTTTCCTGGTCATGGGGCTGCGCAAATTCTTCCGGGAAAAAGCACTCTGGGAGACATTTCCCGAACCGCAGCTGGTGCCGTTTCTGGATCTGTTCGCCATGGGCACCATCGGAGACATGGTGCCGCTGATCAACGAAAACCGGGTGTTGTGCATGGCCGGAATCCGGCAGATGCAGACCACCGCCCGGCCCGGCATTCAGGCCCTGGCAAAAGCGGCCCGCATCGATGTAAACCGGCTGGACTCCGATGATATCTCTTTTAAGCTGGTGCCCCGCATCAATGCAGCCGGCCGCATGTCCCATGCCCGCATCTGCGTCTCCCTGCTCACCAGCCACACCCTGGCAGATGCGGAAAAAACCGCGTTTCTGCTGGATGATCTCAATGGTCAGCGACAGACCATCGAGCGGGAAATCATCGCAGAAATCGAACGCCGCATCCAGGACGATCCCTCCCTGCTGAACAAGCGGCTGCTCATGCTCTGGGACGAACACTGGAACCCCAGCGTGCTGGGCATAGCCGCTTCCAAACTGGCCAGAAAATATGTCTGCCCGGTTCTGCTGCTGTCCTGCAACCATGAGACGGCCGTGGGGTCGGGCCGGAGCATCAACAATATCAATATCCACCAGGCATTGACCGCCCATGCCCATCTGCTGGAAAAATTCGGGGGCCATGCCATGGCCTCGGGCCTGACCCTGTCCCCGCACCGGCTTTCCGACCTGGCGGCCGGGCTTCAGAATCATCTGAAAACCCATTATGGCCCGGCGGATTTTTCAAGAACCCTGACCATCGATGCCGTACTGGACATGACCGACATCTGCCTGGATCTGGCCCGGGACCTGGACCGGCTGCGGCCCTTTGGCACAAACAATCCGGAACCGCTGTTTCTTGCAAAACGGCTGAATGTGGTGTCTTCAACGATGCTCGGCCGGGCCCACCGGAAAATGCTGCTCCAGAGCGCGGACAATGCCGCCGGTCCGGTCGTGGAAGCGTTCCATTTCAACGTACCGGATCCCCTTCAACAACCGGCGTTTTATGATCAGCTGGCATTCCGGCTGAAACTGAGCAAATTCAAAGCAGACACCCCCCAGATGATTGTCGAACAGATATGACCGGACAAATCTGAGGTGGGCAGAAACGGGAAACCCTCACCAGAAACCGGGGTATGAAGGCAGAGCGTAAGATATTTTTACCTTCTTGATTTATTGGGATATTGTTGATAATAACTTGTGATCCACAATTTACAACCAGGTAGATAAGAGGGGAAAAAATGAAAGTCGATATCTCCATCGAATTTGACAAGGAATTGGCCGCTGCTATCATGGACACTGTCCGAGAGATCTCCAAGGGAATTAAAAGCCTGCAAGGAATCTTTGATAAATCTGGACTGGTCTGTAACGACCGAAAGTGTCATTAAGCCAAAACCAGAACAAACCAGGCCGGTCACCAAAAGAAAACAATAGTCCACAAAACACTTGAGAGGCGCACTGTTTTGAAGACCATCAAACAGAACAAAAGGCATATCGAGAGAAGCGTTGCAGGAAAACCAGATTTTGTACAAAGCAACTTCAACTGTGTTTTTCAGCTGAAAAAAATTAGAAGCATTCAGATGACAGAAGATGGCTTGTTGAAAGTCCTTTAGAATACGTCTCATAACCGGATGGGTGGATGTCATGACCGGAACCAATAGTGACCAGGTTGGTGTCTTTGACAAACAACTGACAACCCGTGAGAAGATCATCCGCTGCCTGGAAACTGAGCCCATGACCGCAAGAGATCTGTCAAAGGCCCTGCGGATCAGCGAGAAAGATGCTTACTCTCACCTGCCGTCAATTCAAAAAAGCATCAGGCACCAGAAGAAACAAATCAAAACAATACCATGCTACTGTCTGAGCTGCGGCTTTGAATTCAAGGACCGGAAAAGTTTCAAGAAACCCGGCAAGTGCCCTGAGTGCCGGCAGTCAAGAATCGAGCCCGCTGTATTTGAGATTGTTGAGGATTGATGACAACTGATGATTCCCGGGCATCTGGTATTCTTTTTGTCGACATTTTGGACGGTGTGGACTGGGGTGTGGTTCTGGACATCCTGATTTCGCGGTGAATGTCTTCGTTCATGCTTGTTGTCTTCACCATTATTTATAAGCGGTCTATAAACCCCACCTTTTCACGGAGCCGGATTTCCGGTACTGTTCACGGTGTTGAAACAGCGATGTGGTCTTTGTCAATTTGTTGCGGGAGCAGCGCTTGAAAATCTTCCTCGGACATGGATTCGGGAAGATTTTCGAACAGGTGTTTCAAGTACCAGTAGGGTTCCAGTCCGTTGGCCTTGGCGGTTTCGATTAGACTGTAAATGGCTGCGCTGGCCCGGGCACCCTCGGGTGTACAGGAGAACAACCAGTTCTTCCGCCCCACCACAAAGGGCCGGATGGCATTTTCAACCGCATTGTTGTCCGGACCCACCCGGCCATCTTCAATATAACGGATCAGGCGGCCCCATTCGTTCAGGGTGTAGTTCACCGCTTTTCCCAGAAGGCTTTTAGGGGGCACTTTTTCAACGGTGGCATCCAGCCATTTTTTAAACTCTTCAAGGATCGGGGCGGCTTCGGTCTGCCGTTTTTCATATATCTCACAGGATGATAACTGGTCGGCCCGGGCTGTTTTTTCAATCTTGTACAGCTTGCCGATATATTTCAAAGCCGTGGCGGCATTGCCGACCGGTGTTTTGGTTTTACGGCTGACTGCTTTGGTCACCTCCACAAATTTTCGGCGGGCATGGACCCAGCAGCCCACATGAAGGATATCCTTTTTCTGATCAAGAAATCCATAGCCTGAGTATCCGTCTGTCTGGACGATTCCTTTGTACCCGTTCAAAAATGACGCGGGCACATCACCGGACCGGGAAGGATCATAGTGATACAAAAGCACCGGCCTTCCCCGGGATGTTCCCTTGAACACCCACATATAACTTTTTATCCGGCCGGGTTCTTTCAACACCTGCACCGGGGTCTCATCGATATTGATCAGATCGCTTTGAAGCACCGCTTTTTTCATCATGGTCAGAATGATGTCACAGGCATCCGCGGTTTTCATCGCCCATCCACACATGGTGGATCTGGGGATGTCGACTCCCAGCCGTTTGAATTGCTTTTCCTGGCGGTAAAACGGCAGGGCATCGGCAAACTTCGCGGTCAGGATATGAGCCAGAAGCCCGGGGGTTGCAATGCTTTTCGGGATGATCTGATCCGGCATCCTGGCAATGGACACGGCAGGGTTGTCATCCTCGGTCCCTTCGCAGTTTTTGCAGGCATATTTATACCGGATGTTCCGGATCACCCTGACTTTGGCAGGGATATAATCCAGTTGTTCAGACACTTCCTGTCCGATACGATCTTTGAGACAACCGCAGCCGCACTGCCGTTCATCTTCACTGAGTTCATGAACCACATCTATGCGGGGCAGATTTGCCGGCAAGGGTTTGCGGCCACGTTTTTTGCGGGTATGTTCCTTAATGGTAACGGCTTCCGGCTCTTCCTGGATGGGGAGATCCGGCTCAGGCATATCAAACAGGGGAAGCTGACCGTCCGGTTTGTGGATTTTCTCTGTTTTACGGCCGAACAATCTATCTTGAAGGCTTTTTATCTGTTCATTGAGGATTTTGATTTCAGACTTGTAATTACGCTCTTTCTGGTCGAATTCTCCGACCAGAAAAAGCAGGTTTTCCTTTAATTCATCAATATCGTTTATGTCTGAAATCTTCTCAATGTTCATGCACTGAATATAGCACAACCACGCGGTTTTTCATAGTTTTTTCTCTAAAAAATCATGGAATATTTCAATGGTTTGTGGGCCTGCTGAATGTTCAATCCCGCCACCAGCCAGGACAATTCTTTTTTCCCGATATTCATGACCTCTTTATGGGTGCCGGGCCATTTAAAACGGTCTTTTTCAAGCCTTTTCTGCCAGACACAGAATCCGTTCTGGTCCCAATAAAGGATCTTCAAGATGGTTCTGCTCCGGTTGCAGAAAACAAACAGGTGGCCGGAAAAAATGTCCAGCTTCATCTGTTCACTGGCGATAATGGACAGCCCATTGATGGATTTTCGCATATCCGTTGCACCCAGGGCCAGGTAGATTTTTACATCTGACGGAACGGTTATCATTACAGCTTCTGCAATGTGGCCAGGAGCCGTTTCAATGTGTCTTCGGAAAAATCGTCCGGGACTTCAACCTGACAGCCCTGGGGAAGATTGAGCTTCAGAAAAGATGGACCGGGATTGAAGGATATCGACGAAGCCACCTGGACAAACTTGACCGGCAAATTTTTGGATTTAAACCGGGCTTTCCAATATACGAAACGATGGTAAATCAGATTGTGTTGCCGGCAATATTCTTTCTGGGGCAGTCCGGATTCTTCCCATTTGTCCAGATGCGATCTTCCAGAACTTGCGGAGTTTTTCCAGTTTTTCTTGTCTTGATTCTGTTTCCATGATGCCTCCATTTTGAGTTTTGGCGACATCATACTCCGGGGTGCGGGGCTGCGGAAGATGGGGTTTAATTACCGCTTACTTTATTTATTAGCGGGCGGCGGTCGAAAGAAAACAAGGGTTGGAACTGGATAGTTGTTTCTATTGCGTTTCAAAGGGGTGTCCAAAAATAAAGTATTATCTTGGTATCCTTCAGGAAATTCAGGCCTGAAGGTTTTTGCTATTGGATATCGTTGACTGCGCGATATCAGAGAGTATGCGAGCGTTTTTGAATAGTCTTCCTCAATTTGGGAAGACGGTTTGCACAGATATCAAAAATGATTTCATGGTTATTTTATACCACGAGAAACAATATCACGCAATCGCATAATATTTTCCCAATTTATTCTTTGTGCTTTTTCAAGACCACTGTTTTCTTTGTCAATTTTTTTCGACAATTTTCGAATAACCTGAAGCCGCATGGCAATTCAATCTAGAAATCGTGACTCCATAGTCATTCATTAGCAAGGTCATCAGGCTGATTGAGTGCTTTGAAAACCTTTTACTGATTCGCATCCAGTGGATTTCAGATATCAGCTGCAGGTTTTCATGAATGATTACATTAGACATAAATGACTTCCTGCTCTATTCGTTCGAAAAATTTGCTTGTTTTCAAAGCCCGTTTTCTAATGATTTCGATTTTTCTGCCCAGTTTTTCCAGATATATATTCAGACCGGCTATCCAATCGAAACAGAGCTCTTCGAATTCAACAAGAAAGTCAATATCACTGTCAATCGTTTGTCTATTTTTGGCATAAGAGCCAAAAATCCCAATATGAATGACACCGAAATTTTCCTTCAAAAAAGGTTTTTCAGCCTTTATTAAATTTATAATTTCATTCCTGGAAAGGGTGTTATTCATTTGCCGGTCTATCCTTTAGGTAATCCTTACTCACAGCCATTTATAATCTTCATGATAGCAGATATTACCAGCTTTACAATTGTTTTGGTATCAAAAAATATTGCGGCCTCGGAAAACTCATGAAGCGGATAATCTGTAAAACTCAGACCCACTCAACACTACATCTCCAAGTCCTTACATTTTTCCAAACCAGATCGGGCCAACCAGATCGACATTAGTAGCGCTTCGGATAGCCATTATCATAACATCCCTGCACATTCAGACATTTAATATTTATTGGTTTAAGTGGTTCAAAAAGTCAATAACTCCAATAATCGCCATGTTTTATAAGCCTGTTTGTACAGTTAGCACAATAACTGACTACTGAAAAATGTTGACAGTTATTTTAATAATCCACCGCTTACCTTTTTGGCTTTTTGTGTCATGCCCTCAGCTTTACATTTACGGACGACACCACAGACAAAACAAAAATGCTCAAATTTTAGTTGAGGATCAATGGAATCCAAACTTGATACAAAGTATTGTATTATACCATCCTGCAAAAACATGCCTATTAGTATTTGCAATTCATCAAGATGGTTATTTTGTCTTATAGGTGAAAGATAGATGGCGCCATATTTGATGGTTATGGGACTTTCGCATTTTCCTGGTCCCAATCAAACATTCAGTTTCTCCATAATAACTATTGGTAGCCCATTCCTGTGGAGCCTTCCTTATGGGAACTGATGTATGCCTAGAAGGATGAAAAATAAATACAGCATTCTTGCCATCTTCACTGTAATTTTTTTTATGGTAAGTTCATTTTGATCACCTTCGAAATGCCACCATGCTTTTTATCGTTAATATCCTCATAGAACTTGGCATCCATAATAAAGCGCTTGTTTACTGTATTGTACATTTCCATCGAAGCTGTTTGCCTCTACGTTGATGCCAAAATAGGGCGCCTGCTTAGGAATTATCCCGGCTCCAGTTTTAAATTCATACGAAAGCGTCATATCACGTTTGGCTTGTTGGTCGAGAGAATGGATTGACGTATTTTTTTTGTCTGCAGAATCTGCTTAATCAAGTTTTTCCAATCAGATTTGGTTTATAGTTGTAGCGTTGCACAATCACCTTAATTAGTTGTAACAAGCGCCAGCGTTCATATAAAAGTGATAATTTTACAAGCCCAATCTCTTCTATCCGTTTCCAAAGCTAATAGCAGTTCATCATCATTTACCCTGACATTTCTCTGATTGTCTTAAAATTAAATAAATTCCTTGATAGTCAGGGTTCCTGAACGAATGACATTGAATTTGGTAACGAGTTATTAAAACTGACTTTTTTATTCTTTTAACGTTGCAAAATTTTTCTCAACACAGGAAGTTTCGGTTCAAGAAATTTTACAAGGGTGTGCATATCTTTATCCCGTTGATTTTGTGGTGCGGTATTTTTAATGGAACTGATTTCTTAGATTGCTGTTTTCGTTCTTCAAAAGTAAGGGTCTTCTCCATTGCTCTTTTTACTAATTTTTTCAATTATTTAAAATCGATAGTTTTCTATATCCGATTTTTGTTTGTTATGTTCCAACCGCCTAAAAATTTAACATCTTCTATCGAAAAAATTTTATAATGATACCAATTCTGCCCTTTTGGGTTAATCATTATCATCTTGTATGTCGCCTGTAATTGATATGCATAACCTTCTCTAAAAGAAAAATCCTTTGGAAATTCAATCGTAATAAAGCCATTTCCGAACAAACCACCCAAATCCGGTTCCTTAACCTTTGTATAGTATTTGTGGCTGCCTTCTTTCCAGTTTGTTGGCCTACTTCTATTTCTAAGCATATGACCAACTCTTTTTATAGGATCAAGACTCTTCCTATTGAGGATGTAAGTTTAAACTTATTTGAATTCATCAGCAATATTTTCCAGTCTATGAACTCTTTTTCTGCCAGGTCATTTTTAACAGCTTCTCATTTATCACTTTTTTATCAGAGAACGAGATGGACCTTTTTCTTGGTAACGTTCAATGTTTTGAAGGGACTAATTTTCAGTACTAATACCACGATCTCGCAGTGTGCGGATCAGCAAGTATACTTTTTCGATGCATAATGCACTATCTTGATTCTCATGGACATTTCCAACTTTCGTCATAGGCGCGGCTGGTAATAAATCTACTTTCGCCCTTTGTCGATAGCTCCATAAAGGTACGCGGAACAGGCCGGTTTTGCTTGCGCGGCAACAGGCGCTGTGTTTCACGTAATTCAACTTTGGTTGGCTAGAACCTTTTTGGCGTGTTCAATGAACTTATATATGGCTCTAAGACCAGTTGATCGCTTTTATGGTCTATCAGCTTGCCAACCCCTTTAATATAGCTGGAATCGTCAAGTATCAGTTCCCAGAAATCATTTGTGAAATCTTTAGGTAAAGTTCCAACTCATCATAATGCTAAGGTTGACGTCAACCTGTTATGAATTTCGCGTCCGAGCAAGACCAACTTTGAGTGAGACCTTGCCAGAACCTATACTTAAATCAAAGATTGCCAAATTCCTTTTTTCCATTCCTCGCCCCTTCGATCCACCAATTCTTCCATAAGCAATTTAATCGGCATCAACTCAATTTTTTTTTTAACATCAACTAAAAAGGGGGTGTCTTTGGCATTATTTTTCAATAACCGGATAGCAATGTCCATCTGCTCCAGTCTCTACCTTGCTATATGCGATAATCAATTGAGTACGCATTTCGTTTCAGTTCTTTTTCAATATCAATTGGTTTGTCGGACTCAATTTTTGGCATGCGACTTTGTCCAGCCACTTGATGGAGGTACTTTGCTTCAAATGGTGCTGACATGTTTATGACCAATAATTAACAATACCGTCATTCGTCTCCCGTCCTTCAAATTTCGCTCCAATTCTTTTTGTGCAGGAAATTCTTGGTCATTAATTTCACTAAAATTAATATATTCATCTAATTTTTGCCAGAAGCTCCTAAGCAGAACTGACTTTTCATCACCGTCAACTTTTTGTTTTACCATCGATTCATTTTCAATTATTATGCAGTATGAAATTGTTTACAGCAGTTTCATTACTTGAATCGGATTTTCAGAAAAATTTTGAGATAATTAAGACCTTGTTTGATAGTTCTCATACCCGAGAACTAAATCCCAAGTGGATCGAAGTAGTCTCGGTTCATTTCGATAAAAAGTTGACGAAAAGAATTTTCTACTCTGAAAATCTGGGTATATGTCACGTTTTCCAAGGTCTTCCGTCTCAGCAAAAAACACTGTTTTTTTGACATCACCCAAAGAATATGAATGTATCTCATCCTGAATCCTCTCCATCTGTTAACAGCGGGCTTCTAAATTTCATGATCTGGGCTCTGTCTAAAATTTTAGGGAGAGAGTACATACGATTGTATCATCAATATTGATCGCACCAATAATTACTTACATTGGACGGAAAAACTATAGAGGCTGGAGTGTTAATAAGGTACCGGATAACATGCGACGTAATTCAGAGTGATATTTCAGCAGTCGTTTCTTTTCGCTAAAACCAAAGGCTCGTTTTATTTCAGCATTTATTTCTTCGTCTTGAAGTAATTTGACAAAATCAACAATGTCTGCTTCTGATACTTTGTTTTTGCGCCATGATAATCTCTATCACATTATTCATTAGGAACAGCACATGGGCAGATTCACTATCTGAATACCAGCTCTGATACGGCAGCTTATCTCCCCCGTTGTTCTCGTTTTCAAAAGAAAATTTAAATAATATTCAACACGCCAAGGTTCGTTCATCAAGGCATATCAGTATGAGCGCATACAGATATACGCTATTATGAGATGCCTAGAGGAATAGTATCACAAGATATTTCTTTTTCTAACGGACTGTGATAGCCTGATGGAATATTCCAAACTGGGGTTAATTGGGTCGTCACGGAATTATCTTGGGCACACCACCTATAGCCCTTGCAAAGGACTGAACCAGATTGTTTTCCAACCGGATCCCTCCAGAACTAATCAATCATTGCTTGGGATAAGGGCGAAGAGTTGATTACATGCCCTTTTGGATAAGGATATTTTTTTCTAACAAGTGAGATTGAATATAAGAGACAGCTTTGAGTAATTTCCCTGCAAATCATCTTTGAAACTGATAGTATCCTGTCCCGAGGATTCTTTTTTAGTTATATAGAAAGTTTATCAAACTCTTGCTCATCGATAAACTCAACTTGTTTTTTAATTTGTGCCCTGTATTCAATATAGCTTTTTAAGTCTCTCAATATTTTTAGCCATTGTTTGTTCCATATCAGCATGTTGTTTGTTAATTCAGCAATTTTCTGGTTCAAGGATTTCTTTTTTTGTGAAAGCCCTTTCAGTTCCGTGTTAAATACCTGTTTTTTATTTTCCAGAGAGGTAATCTTTTTTTCAGTGTTTCTTTTTTCTTAGTGTGTTTAGTTTGTTTTATTTTTGTATTCATTTCTAGTTCATCTATTTGTTTAGTATAGCGGTTTTGTTCTTCCTCAAAAGCATTTACCTTAGCATAATGTTCCGCAATATTTTTAATATCGATATGCTCTTCCAATTTTCTGTTAGCTCATCATATTCTGCAGTAAGCTTTCACGATTCTTTTTTATATAATGATCAACCACCCACTTCAATAAAAGTCTTAATCATCAACTTCAATAGTTTTAATAATCTCTTTAGGATCTTTATTTCAAATAGCTTTAAATCCTCATTTTGGCTATTTGTAAAGCAAAAAGGTTACGACATTTTCACGTTCCTTTTTCAAAGTTGTACCAGCCCTTTTGCAAACATCCCTCTTTATTCGCCAATTTGCAACACAGGCCAACAAAACAGTTTGCTGAACGTCGGCTGACCATAGAGGATAGCTTTTTGGACTACAATCACTATAGCTGTGAATCTGTTCAAATATTAAAAAAGGTGATTTGTTTCAAACGACCAATGACATAAAAAGGTTCATTTGGCTTATACCCAAGGAAGCAGAATTTGAAGTTACCTGACAGTCTTTCATCTGTATATTCAGAAAGCTCATTGTAAGTATCTGTCTATCTTTTTCAGTCACCTGCACTCCATCCTCACCTCATTCAAAAAGGAAATAATAAGACAATCTCATCTTCAGCATGGACTTACTCTTCTATGTGCTGAAGTAGTGTTAAATCTGGCAATAGAGACTCTGCCGTTTTTTTTCAGATTAGAACCTTTCAAAAGAAGGCTACTATCTATTTCCCCCTGTGTTAAAAACATTATTAGTGCATTTTTGCCAAATACAATTTCCATTCATTTTTAAAGGACTTGCAGGAAGTGACTCTGTAGTTTTAATACTTTTTTTCAAACACCTCAGAGCAACTTTTTTACCTCGCCCCAGGTGTAATTCCATTTAACGCCATATCTCTTAATATGAGATCTGAAGGACTGCGGAACAGATCTTGTATACGTTTCCTAAGAAGAGGGAGTAAGAATTTTCGCCTCTTCTTTGGCAACGTCATATAAAACAGCGTCAGCCAAAGCCCTTATTGCAAACTGAAGAAAAAACTGTCGTTACTTTCATTAAAACCTTGAATGAGCGTTTAACCCCTTCTGTATCATTTCTCTGATGTCTGCCCATATTTGATAATTCTTTAACCGTAACAGTGCAGGTTTGATCAAGATTCTGTTTTTGTAGGTTTGTTAATAAATCTTGAATTTAGGATAATTTTTCTTCACACCAACGGCAGCAAAGATCTTAATAATGTCATCCTGGTCCTTATCCATAGTCTTCAAGCCAGTGAACCCGTGATTCCGATTCTTCTCCAGTCAGCAGTTACCAGATCTCTTGTATTGTTCGATTAACTCAAAGTGTTCACGAGCTATTTTAAAGACCCTTGATGAAATCGAGCCTAAACTCTTCTGTGACAGTGCTGAGTACCTGATGCTGAGGATAGGTGGAACACTGGGATCACTTGCTATTGAATCAGCCACTTGTTATACCAATGTTGTGATGCGATCTGAGCTTTCCAAATTTCCGATTTGATTGGACAGCATGTGCATAAAATTTCACAAAACGGTAGACAATCTCCGGAGGAATTTCACCTACAACCGATTCAATTTTCTCTAATTTTTCTAACAAGTTAGCGTATCAATTCTGATACATTCTTCTGTTGTCTCCATAATTTTTCAATGACAGACTCTAATGTTGCTTAGGGACCATGAATGCACGATCGTCAAAACCTTTTCCAAATTTTTCTAATTGAGGGTGTTGAATTTTCATCCTGGTTAATATTCTTCACCAACCGAAACCCAGTCGTGCCAATGATGTCACCGAATCTCCGTCTCGTTCTGGGATTCGTGCTCTACGCTCTGCATAAGCCGCCCAGACCCTGGAACAAACGATTTCCCGATTCCTCAAGAATTAAAAAGCCAACCACTTTCTTGGGTGGTGGCGGTTGTAGGATAGGTTGGCGACAAAATCTGCAACAGCTAATCCAAAAGAGTCAGCAGCGGGTCGAATAAGTACATGATAACACCATCAATACAAAGCATCGGCGGCTAATTCCTGCCTCTACAGCGTTTTCTATTTGATGAACGACATCCGCTAACATCTGACTTCAGTTGACGTCAGCACTCCCCATACTTTTTGCCGTAATACGGGATTACGACCTAACTGCTGATTGCCATAACCAGCAAAACAGTCTGGGCCAAGGCTTAAGATCAAGACATAATCCGGTAAAAGTAGCTCACTTTCTTCAAACCTGCTTGCGTGAATTTTCAACAACAAGCATTGACACAACGATATTCTTTGAGCCAGATAGGCTGAAGTCCGACTCCGCTATGGTCAGGGCCTTAGCTGTGCCAATCGTTTTCTCAGTTCAGTCAGGTGCAGAGTGTCCACACGAATTTAATCAATCGTTATTGAACCTTATATAAAGCACTTTTAACTTCCTTTTCTGCACTTTTCAGGATTTTTCATGACAAAGGACACCGCTTTCTCCACCTGGAGCCTCTTTGAAATCACGGATTCATCTATGAATAGAGTATATTCCATTGTCTATAATCTTTATATGGTGCAGTAAAAAATTTATCATTATTATATACGAGCATATTCTGTTTTTTCGGATGTGCTCCAATATATAATATTAGGTTTACACCCCGACAATATGATATTTGAAAACTATTCTATTTATATGATAAAATAGGTCAAGTTTGTTGGAAAACTTTCTTATTTATTTATAACTCTCGCACCATTATCGCCACCATGACCTAAGCGGAATACAAAAATTTAATGCATATCAACCCTGTAACCTAAAGGCAAGTGTCTTTTTTAAGGAATCCTTTTTCACGGTTCATGAACAGAAAAACAATTATAATTTACCCAAAGCACAAATTTAAAAATGTGTGGATCTGCCCCCTCTGGTCTGGTCAATCAACCGTAAGACATAATGAGGACAGTGGCCTGAAACCTGGTAAGGTCTTCAAAAGTGGAGAAACAGCTATAAAGCAATAATGGTATGAACCTACCAGTCTGCCCTTGCAATGAAGTCGAGATCTGACTTCCAGTCCTCACACTTACCAGTCTTACCAAAACTCATCCATCTTGCAATATTCTTGATTCCGGCAAAACTCAACCATCCGAATCTTGATTCTCACAAACCTCAATTATCTTCAAGGTAACTGTAATAATTCCTTCATATTTTTCACAATCTTCCCCGAAAGTCCAGCCAAAAAATGAAATGCCTTCAATGGTTTTAACAAGTGCTGTGTCAAAGTAAACTTGTTTGCAAAACATTTTTCTAAGAGCATCACCATCGCCAGGGTCACATGATCGCTACCGCCACCCCGCTTTTTATAAAAACCTTGGCACTATAAAACAAATATCAGGTTGATTCTATGCCACTTCAAATTCTTTTCCATTTTATATAGATTTCACCATCGGTGCTTTAAAAGACATTTGGTTGTGAAAAATTCAATGAATAGCCCGAACACTGGCCCCATTATATAAACGCAGCGCTGGCAACATACCATTCCCTGGCCGATAATGATGTCAAACAGAGGAAAAGGGAGCCCTATGATAAACCCTATCAGCAATCCATGTTTGTGCCAGGGGAGATCAAGGGCAGAGATGCCGATTACAAACCCGATCAATATCCTGCTTATAAAAATGTAGACACCGTTCAATGAAATGGATACTCAAGGCCCCAGGAGAAGTATCGCCCCACTATAACAAATAAGCCAGGAGGCAGCCGCCCCAAAAGAGTGGCTACAATCAACCTTTTAGTCTTCAGCCATTGTTTTCTCCTACCATATTGTTTGTCGACTCATGAAAATCTTTTCATTTGATCTTTCATCTTGTGTCACATCCAACCGTCAACAGCTGATTCCAGTCCGTGGTATATGCCGGGGATCGATAATTGAATGCGGTCTCCCAAGGTCTTTCATCACAGATGCCTGTTGCCATATATTTCAAGGTGTTCGATCCCATCTTGTTGTTGATTTGATCCAGAACCTCCATGACGCAGGACTGCCGGGTCCTGTCCCTGACGTCAAACAGATCCTGTTGATACAATCCGTCCCGGGTCAGGTTCAAAAAGATAATCCCGGCTTTTGTGTATTCTCTGCCTTTCTGGAAAATCTGTCTCAGTGCTGCCTGGCCATGTTTGATCAATTCCGGTGTGTTGTTCAATGCGGTCGGAAAACTGCATGTCGTGGAATTGCAATAAAAAGAGTCGGGCTTGAATCGATTGGTGGTCACATAAACCGTCATGGCCTGGGCATGGCTGCCCTGGTATCTGAGTTTCTCTGCTCCCCTGGCAATGTATGAACAAACTGCCTGGGACAAATCATCAAGATCTGTCACCGGTTTTTTAAACGACCGGGAAACCGATATGGATTTTTTCTTTGGCGGGGATTCTTCCAGCCCATAACAGGATTCTCCACAAAGTTCCTTTTGAAGCCGGATACCATTAATGCCCATCTTTTTCTGGATCATGGCAGTATCCGCATATTTAAAATCCTTTGCAGTGTTTATCCCTCTGAGTTTTAAATAAGCTGCGTATCTTCTGCCGATACCCCAGACAGCTTCGACGGGTGTTCGTTCCAGAGCCGTGTCCTGATATCGGGGGCTTGTCAGATCCAGCACCCCATCGGCTCTGGTGGATTTTTTTGCGATGCGGTTGGCCACTTTTGCCAGTGTTTTGGAAGTGGCCATGCCGATACTCACCGGAATGCCTGTATCCTGTCTCACCTTTTGTCGAATACGAGCGCCATAATCTGTCAGGTCTGTGAACGCAAAATGATCAAGATCCAGGAACGCTTCATCGATGGAGTAGATTTCCATGGCCGGTGAAAATGTTGCAAGGGTCTGCATGACCCGGTTGGACATATCACCATACAATGCATAATTGGATGAAAAGACCTGGATGTTATGAAGATCAACAAGGTGTTTGATTTTAAATAACGGAGCACCCATGTTGATGCCTACGGCTTTGGCTTCGTTGGAGCGGGCTACAGCGCATCCGTCGTTATTGGACAGGACGATGACCGGCCGGTTTTCCAGTTTCGGGTTAAAGACCCGTTCGCAGGAAACATAAAAATTATTGCAGTCCACCAGGGCAAATACAGGCATGTCACAACTCGTGAGTCAGATTTATCAAAATATTTTGCACAATTGTTTTTATTGAATATCCGGCCTGCAAAGTCAACCAAAAGGTTTGCATGGCTGTGGACATTTTGCATCCGGAGGGTGAAGGAATTCAGGGGCCAAGTGATAATTTTTTTGAATGGCCATCTTTTGAAAAACTGATTTTGTCTGATTTCATTGGCGCGCCCGGAGAGATTCGAACTCCCGACACCTTGATTCGTAGTCAAGTACTCTATCCAGCTGAGCTACGGGCGCCCATAAGACCCAGAGTATATATCAGGGTTTGATTCATATTTCAAGTTTTTTATCCGGAATTAATATTTGACCTTGTTCCAAAAGCTTTATATAAGTATAGCCTGAATGATGGATGACCAATTTTATATGATGCTGGCCATCAGAGAAGCCGAACAGGCCGAACTGACGGATGAAGTCCCTGTGGGGGCCGTGATTGTGGACAGACACCATCAGGTGATCGGACATGGATACAATGCCCCGATTGCCAACTGCGACCCGACCTGGCATGCGGAAATCGCCGCCATCCGGGTGGCGGCGCGCAACCTGAACAATTACCGGCTGACAGGAACCACCCTGTATGTCACCATCGAGCCCTGCATCATGTGCATGGGGGCCATCATCCATTCCCGGATCGACCGGGTCGTTTTCGGCGCAACAGATCCCAAATGGGGGGCGGTCTGCTCCCTGTACCGGATGGCGGAGGATCCCCGGTTGAACCATCACCCGGAAATGGTGTCCGGCGTATGTGAAAAACAGACCAGAAACCTTATGAAACATTTTTTCAGGAACAAAAGGAGCAGATAGTGTTAAATACAGTTATAATCGGTACCCAGTGGGGGGATGAAGGCAAAGGCAAGATCGTGGACCTGCTCAGCGAGCATGCGGATTATGTGGTCCGTTTCCAGGGCGGGAACAATGCCGGCCATACCATGGTGGTCAACGGCAAAACCTTCATCAGCCACCTGATCCCCTCGGGCATCATCCAGGGCAAAAAATGCTTTATCGGCAACGGGGTGGTGGTGGACCCTTTTGTTTTGCTCAAGGAAATCGACTATCTGACCTCCAATCAGATCGATGTATCTCCGGATATGCTGAATATCAGCGACCGGGCCCATTTGATCATGCCCTACCACAAGGCCATTGACAGCGCCAGGGAAGAAAAAAAAGGGGACAAGAAAATCGGCACCACAGGCCGGGGCATTGGTCCGTGTTATGAAGACAAGGCCACCCGCCGGGGCATCCGGTTCTGTGATCTCAAGGATGTGGCGTTGCTCAAGGAAAAGATCATCACCATCCTGGATGAGAAAAATTTCTACCTGACGAACTATTTCAACACCACCCCCATCTCTCCGGAACAGGTGATCAGTCAAGTGATGGCCATCCGGGACCGGGTGCTGCCCTATATTACGGATGTGTCCGTGGCCCTGCACCAGGGACATCAAAACGGGAAGACCCTGCTGTTTGAAGGGGCTCAGGGGACCCATCTGGATATCGAGCACGGCACCTACCCGTTTGTGACCTCATCCTCCACCGTGGCCGGCAACGCCGCCGGTGGATCCGGCGTCGGCCCGGGATGCCTGAAAGAGATCATCGGCATTGTCAAGGCCTATACCACCCGCGTGGGGGAAGGCCCGTTTCCCACGGAGCTGTTTGACGGTATCGGGGATGTTCTCCAGAAGACCGGGGCCGAATTCGGTGCCACCACCGGCAGAAAAAGACGCTGCGGCTGGCTGGACATGGTCATGATCAGAAACGCGGCCCGCCTCAACAGCCTGACCGGCCTGGTCATCACCAAAATGGACGTGCTGGACGATCTGGATGAGATCAAGATCTGCGTGGGATACCAGGACAACGGCAACACCTTGCATGAATTTCCCTCGGATATCAAAACCCTGGCCATCTGCACCCCGATATATGAAACCCATCCGGGCTGGAAACACAGCATTTCCGATATCACCCGGTATGAAGACCTGCCGGAAAACGCCAGAAAATATCTCGACCGGGTGGAAGCGTTGTCCGGGGTGCCCGTCAAGATCGTTTCCGTGGGACCGGGCCGGGAATCCACCATCATCAAAGAATCGATTTTATGATTTGACTTTTATAATTTTTTGGTATATTTAGGACAGGTTTTTTTCAGAGTCGGGATGTGGCTCAGTCTGGTAGAGCACAGCGTTCGGGACGCTGGGGTCGGAGGTTCAAATCCTCTCATCCCGACCATTTTTCACAAAAAACCCCCTGCCTGCGATCACGTATTCTTATTTTAGTTCACGCCAAATTACACAGACCCGTCAGAACCGGTTATTCCGGCTGAAAAAACCTCGCCGCCACCGGGGATGTCAGAATTTTTTCCTGGTACAGAATATCAAAAAACCGGGTCATGGCCTCTATCTTGGGTGCATCCATGTCACAGAACAGGCAGTTGTAGTATTTTCTGATCAGCGATTCCGGCAATCCCAGCTTGATCCGCCCGGCCTCAATGACCGCCTCCAGATGGGCGTATCCGGACTGCCGGCTGGCCCACAGCAGTTTCAACGCCCGGGTCACGGTTTCCGGATGCGCGGCCGCCACCTCTTTTCGCACGGCCCATACGGCAAACACAAACGGCAGTCCGGTCATGTCATGCCAGATTTCCCCCAGATCAAAACAATAAGCAAACCGCTGTTCCCAGGGCTGGGTCAATGCGGCATCCCCGATGACCAGCACCGCATCCACACCGGATGGAATCTGATCGATATCGCCCACATCTCCGGTCACATATTCCGGCGTCACCCCCCGCTGAGAAAAAATCATCTTCAGGAAAGACGCTGCCGTGGCAGACTCTTTTGTCAGCATGACGGTTTTTCCGGCAAGATCATCCAGGGGGGCATTGGCAGCGCACAGCACACTCATCACCGGTCCGTGACAGGAGATGGACAGATCCGGCAGCAAAAGCAAAGATGAATGATTCATGGCATAGTGGGCCGCGGATATGGGACTGATATCCACCTGCCTGTCAATGATCTGCCGGTTCAAAGAGGCCGGCACATCGGTCACCAGCGTGAGCCAGGGCGGGGTCATGCCGTGATCCAGGCCGTAATAAACAGGAGACGCATTGATGTAACTGATTCTTCCCATTCGAAGATTAACGGATTCCATAGCAGGTCACCTTTTCGAGCACCTGATCCCGGGAGGATGCACCGGATTTCAGATAAATGAATTCAGATCGTTTTCCCGGATCCAGCGTGCCGTATTGATCGGCCGCTCCCAGGGCCATGGCGCCGTTTTTCGTGGCCATGGCAAAAATATCCACCGGCGGCACCTCCGGACAGTGTTGCCGGACAAACGCCATTTCATCAAACAGGGACAAAGAATCGCAGGATGCCAGACTGTCCGTGCCCAGGGCCGGGGTCAGGTTGCGTTTCAGCATGGCCGGAATATCAGGAATCCGGCCGTGCAGGTTTTGATTGCTTCTCGGGCACAGGCAGATGCGGGTCTGCGTGTCCGCCAGAATGTCCAGGTCCGCATCCGTGATTTGAAGCAGGTGAACCGCCAGTGTATCAGGTCCCAGCACACCCAGGTCGTTCAGATACATCACCGGGGTTTTGTTTCCCACAGGCCAGGCCGCGGGATCGATGCCTCTTTGAACCAGAAAATCATGCCATTGACGGTTATTGCCGGCCACAAACCGCATCTCAGCGGTTGATTCCGCCACATGGATGGAAAACGGCAACCTGTTTTTCCGGGTGCAGGCTTTCAGAAAAACCAGCAGATCCGGTGATGTGGTATGGGGGGCATGACCGGCGACAGATACAGACAAAGGACATTCTTTGACCAGGACCGGGTCCGGACACGTGGTTCCCAGATATTCCCGGAACCACACCCCTGAAATTCCATGGTCTGACAGCAGAGACCGGGTGATGCCCAGGGTCGAGATTTCGCCCACCAGGCCGGTGCCCTGATTGTGCAGCGCGAGAACCGCCTTTTTGGCGGCCCGGGCAAGGCCCGGGATGCCGATGGCTTCCCGTTCTTTGAGCAGCGCCGCCACCCAGGGTTCAAAGCCCTTTCCCATGGGCAGGCGGCCGGCCAAAGCGGACAGCTCCAGATGCAGATGGGCATTGACCAGGGGCGGCATCAGAATTCCGGGGCCGCAGTCCGTCACGTGCCAATGTCCGGGAACGGTTTCCAGTATGTCTGTGATACAGCCGTCAGCCACGGCAACGCCGGCATTTTTTAGAATCGTCCAGGGATCTCTGATCACCCATCCGGCTTTGAAAACCGAAGGGGCACCGGTATGACGGATATACCGGATGCCGGTATCCGGAATCATGTCTTGTCCAGACAAGGGGTGTGCTGTCATACCCGATTGTAAAAGCAGTCCCGCTGAACAGGGGTGAACCCGGCCGTGACGATGAGCCGCTGCAGGGCATCCAGAGGCATCATGAATGAGACGCCGGCCGCGGCCACCACATTTTCCTCGATCATGGTGGAGCCCATGTCGTTGGCGCCGAAAAACAGGGCGGTCTGGGCGATCTTGTCTCCCTGGGTCACCCAGGAAGCCTGAACATTGTCCACATTGTCCAGAAAAATCCGGCTCAAAGCCAAAACCTTGAGGTATTCCACCCCGGTTTTCTTTTCCACCTGAATCCGGGTGTTTTCCGGCTGAAACGTCCAGGGGATGAACGCGGTGAATCCCCGTGTTTCGTCCTGGAGCTGCCGGATCCGGTCCAGATGCGCAATCACATGGTCCATGGTGTCCAGATGCCCGAACATCATGGTGGCCGAGGACCGCATGCCGGAAACATGGGCCTGGCGCATCACCTCCAGCCACTCATCCGTAGTGCATTTGCCGGGAGACACCCGGGACCGGATATCGTCACACAGAATCTCGGCCCCGCCGCCGGGAATGGAATCCAGACCCGCCTGTTTCAGACGTTGGATCGTCTCTGCCACGGACAGATTGAATTTTTCGGCCATGAAATGGATTTCCGGCGGAGAAAACCCATGAATATGGATGCCGAAACGGTCTTTGATGAATTGGAGCATGTCTTCATAAAACGCCAGATCCAGGTCCGGGTGCATGCCGCCCTGAAGCAGGATCTGTGTGCCGCCCAGATCCAGGGTTTCCTGAATTTTTTCGGCCAGACCGGTGCGGGAGATCACATACCCCCCGGCCTGGCCCGGGCTTTTGAAAAACGCGCAGAACCGGCATCCGGACACGCAGATGTTGGTGTAATTGATGTTTCTGTCAATCACGTAAGTCACCACCGGGTCAGGATGAAGATGAAACCGTTTTGCATTGGCAAGAAGCCCCAGAGTCAACAGATCCGCTTCCTGCATCAGCAGTCCGGCCTCCCGGGTATCGATGCGCTGATGAAGCTGAATTTTTTCTATGATGTCAGATAAACCGTTCATGTATTATCTGCCTGTACCGGTTTTGGGATTATAAAATGAATCGCGCTGCACGGGTGTAAAACCGGCTTTGCGGATCATGGCTTCCATCTGTTCCCGGGTCAGTCCTTTGGCGGAACTGGCCCCGGCGGTATGGGTGATGCGTTCTTCAATGATGGTGCCGTCCAGGTCATCGGCCCCGAAACTCAGGGCCACCTGGGAAAGGGGCTCTCCGATCATCACCCAGTACGCCTTGATATGGTCGAAATTGTCCAGCATCAGCCGGGCCGCTGCCACGGACTTGAGGTCATCCACAGCCGCGGTGGGCGGCAGGTCGGACAACCGGGTATTTTTTGAATGAAATGCCAGCGGCACGAACGCGGAAAACCCATGGGTCTCATCCTGGATTTCTCTGAAGGTGATCAGATGATCCACCCGCTCTTCAATGGTTTCGATATGCCCGTACAGCATGGTGGCATTGGTGGTGATGCCGGCCTTGTGCACGGCTTTGACGATCTCGATCCACCTTTTGTGATCGATTTTTTTGGGAAACAGGGTATCATGAATCCGGGTGTTGAGGATCTCGGCCCCGCCGCCGGGCATCATGTCCAGACCGGCCGCCTTGAGCTGCGCAATGGTTTCGTCCACCCCCAGACCCGATATCCGTGACAGGTAATCGATCTCCACGCAGGTAAACGCCTTGATGGCTGCATGGGGCCGGATCTGTTTCACGGTTTTCAGCAGATCGATATAATACTCAAACCCCAGGGCCTCATTGAGGCCGCCCACGATATGCAGCTCATCCACAGGCTCATCGATCCGGTCCGTCAGGTGCCGGGCGATCTCTTCCATGGACCAGGCATAGGCCCCGGATTCCTGCCGGTCTTTGGCATAGGCACAGAACCGGCACCGGTTCTTGCAGATATTGGTATAGTTCAGATGCTGATTATACACATAATACGCCGTGTTGCCGTGCCGGGCATGCCGGGCCGCATTCGCTATCACGCCCACGCCCAGCAGATCCGGACTCTGATAAATACAAATCCCGTCTTCTCTTGAAAGACGGGATCCCTGTTCGACCCTGGCATAAATCTGCTTGAGCCGTTCATCCATGAATATGGGGTCCATCAGTGAGCCTCTTCGCTCTGATTGATTTCATTGATCATGTTTGCAATGCTCGCGGCCAGCTGTTCCGCTTTTTCACTGCCGCGTTCCTTGTTTTCCATCATTTCCCGGGGTGATTTTTTCTCAGTGGCCGGCGTTTCAGGGCCAGGTACGATTTCAAGGCTTTCCCCTTCACGGTTGAAAATCGAATCGATTTCCATTGCAAATTGCAAAAACGCTTTTCCGGCAGGGGCGTTGATATCTTCGAGAACCACGGGCCGGTGATGGCCAATGGCACGGACCACTGCAGGATCTTCGGGGATAAAGGTTTCAAACACCAGGTCCGACAGCCAGGTGAGATGGTTGTTTTTCAAAAACACCTGGATATCCTGTGCAGAACCGCAACCGTTGAAAATAAATCCTGCGATGCGCAATCGGATGTGATGGGTTTTCCGGATAAACCGGATCAGTTTCAGCAGATGCTGACAATCGGTTTCCGATGAGCGGCCCGGCCACAGCGGAACAACGACCCAGTCTCCCGCAGTCAGGGCCATCACACTTAAATACCCGAAAGAAGCGGGCGAATCGATGATGATGTAATCATAGTCCGCAGCGAAATGCTGCTGCACCACCTGTTTCAAACGGGTCTGGTGTGACACGTCCGTGGCCAGCGACTGGGCCGCGTAAAACAGATCAAAGCCGGCCGGAACCAGATCCATCCGATCAAGACCGGTCTGTTCAATTACATCCCCGGGCTCAGCGATTTTTTTCAATATCGAGGACAGATTCCGATCATGGAGTGAACCGGTGTGTCTGATCCATGTTGTGGCAATTTCCCGGGGGTCGCAATCCACCACCAGCACTTTTTTTTCATACAATGCCAGTGCGGCAGCAAGGTTGACGGCCATGGTGGTTTTGCCGGTACCGCCGGCCGGTCCTGAAATTGTCAAAATCTTACCCATAGTCTGTCTTTTGTAACACAATTTGAAAAAAGATCAATCCCCATCCGTTGTTGGATTGAAATAACCCCGGGAATATATGATAATTCGCCATTGTTGAAACATATCATTTTTTTAGGGAGGCGCATCGGTTTGACAATGACTTGCAACAGCCAGGACATGGTTCAGGCATATCTGGATTTCCTCGTGGTGGAAAAAGGGTTGTCTTCAAACAGCATCACGGCCTATGCCGCCGATATTGCCCGGTTTCTGGATTTCCTGGAATCTTCGGAGATTGAATCGCTGAACCATGTGGACATCACCGTGATTCTGGCCTGGCTGGTTCATCTGACCCGTGAGGATCTGGCCCCGAAATCCCGGGCCAGGCACCTGATTACCCTCAGGGGGCTGTACCGGTTTCTGGTGAACGAAAAATACGTCCCGGTCAATCCGGTGAAAGAGGTGGACATCCCCAGAACCGGCCGGTCACTTCCCGACATCATCACCGTGCCCGAGGTGGCGGCCCTGCTGGAAACCATCGACACGGCAAACCCCAGAGAACTGCGCAACGCCGCCATGCTGGAGGTGATGTACGGGGCCGGACTCCGGGTGTCTGAACTGATCCATCTCAAGACCCAGGATATCAACCTGGATGCCAACCTGGTGCGGGTGACCGGAAAAGGTGACAAAGAGCGCATGGTGCCGATAGGCACCCGGGCCGCAGCCATCACCCGCCAGTGGAAAGACCAGGGCCGGCCCCGGATGCTCAAACACATCACCAGCCCCTATCTGTTCGTGGCCAGGGCGGGCAAGCCCATGACCCGGCAGGGGTTCTGGAAAATCATCAAAAAATATGCGGCCCGGGCCGGCATCTCCCGCAACGTCACCCCCCATACCCTGCGCCATTCTTTTGCCACCCATCTGCTGGAGGGCGGGGCCGATTTGAGATCGGTCCAGATCATGCTGGGACACACCGACATCTCCACCACACAGATTTACACCCATATTTCCCGGGATTACCTGCTTCGCATGCATGAAAGGTATCATCCCCGGCGGTAACAGATCCATGCCCCGTGCCGGGTCTTGATTGTTCGAACCGGTTTGTGGTATGACAGGCGGTCGACAACAACCCAACAACACTATATGGAAAAATCACCCCATGACCCGACCGGACCCCGTCAGATCCGCCCTGTTTCAGATATCCAGGCCGATATTTGTCACCATGAAAAGCAATGGGCCGCACATATCTCATGTCCTTCCCGCACCTGGTTCGACGCAGGGAGACGCATCCGGCTCAATCCCTTTTGATGCGTTTGCACCGGCCGTGCCGTTGTCCGCGCTGGGAGACCGCACGTTTACCGCCCGGCACCACCTGAAATACCCGTATGTGGCCGGTGCCATGGCCAACGGTATCTCTTCGACAAAAATGGTTGAAGCCATGGCGCAGAACGGCATGATCGGATTTTTCGGGGCCGGCGGGCTGTCCCTGCCTGAGATCGAAAACGCGGTGGTGACTCTGACCTCCCGGTTGCATGATGCGCCTTTCGGGTTCAATTTGATCCATTCACCGACCGATCCGGACCTTGAAACCGCCACCGTGCAGTTGTACCTGAAGCACGGCATCCGGCGGATCAGTGCAGCCGCGTTCATGCGCATGACCCCTGCGCTGGTCTATTATCGGGTCAAAGGCATTCACCAGGACATTGACGGGCGGGTGACCGCCCCCAATCAGGTGGTAGCCAAAGTCTCCAGAATCGAGGTGGCCCGCCAGTTTTTCGCACCCCCGCCCGAAAAACTGGTTCAGGCATTACTGGAAAAAAAATGGATCACCCAAAAAGAAGCGGATCTGTCCCGGTTCGTTCCCATGGCCCAGGACCTGACGGCGGAAGCCGATTCCGGAGGACATACGGACAACCGGCCGGCGTTGGCCCTGCTTCCCACCATGCTGGCGTTGAAACAGCAGTGCATGGAAGAGTTTCAATATGCCGAGCCGTTGTGCGTGGGCCTGGCCGGCGGCATTGCCACACCGGAATCCGCGGCCGCCGCCTTTGCCATGGGGGCGGCCTATATTCTGACCGGATCCATCAACCAGTCCTGTGTGGAGGCCGGGATCAGCCGGGAAGTCAAAGACCTGTTGTGCCGGGCGGAACAGGCGGATGTAGCCATGGCCCCGGCTGCCGACATGTTTGAAATCGGGGCCCGGGTCCAGGTGCTCAAGCGCGGCACCCTGTTCCCGTTGCGGGCCGGAAAACTCTACGAGATGTATCGCACCTATGACCGGTTTGAAGATATCCCGGCAAAAATACGCCATGAGATTGAAACCAAATTCCTCCAGACCGGTTTTGACCAGGCATGGCAATCCACCCGCGCGTTTTTTGAATCCAGAAACCAGCCGGCACCGGTGCAGAAAGCGGAATCCGACCCCAAGCACAAGATGGCGCTGGTGTTTCGCTCCTATTTGGGGCAAAGTTCCCGGTGGGCCATCCAGGCCAGTGCCGGGCGCAAAATGGACTACCAGATCTGGTGCGGCCCGGCCATGGGCGCATTCAACCAATGGGTGCAAAACAGTTTCCTGGAGGGCCCGGACCACCGGAAAACCCCGGATCTGGCCCTGAATCTGCTGTTCGGCGCCAGTGTCACCCTCCGGACCATGATGCTCAGAACCCAGGGGGTGGCCCTTGCCCCGGGCGCCACTGCCGTATATCCAATGAAAAAACAAGAAATTCTCGCGCTGGCCGAACCCCGGGAGGACACGATCCGCATGGCACCCGGTCCCATGTAAAACTTTTGTCAAACACAATGGCAGCGCATGATTTCTTTTCATCAGATCCGTATATTTCGCCGTAAACCCGTAACCGCGCAATCAAGGTTTATGACACAGCGTTTATGACACAGCAAAAGAATGAGACCGACATCGCCATTATCGGCATGGGATGCATCTTTCCCGGATCCGTCAACCTGAAGGCATACTGGCACCTGCTGTTCAATGGGGTGGATGCCATCCGGGAGGTTCCGGCGGACACCCACTGGCCGATTGAAAATTATTTTGATGCAGATCCATCCCGGCCCGACCATGTCTATTGTTCCCGGGGCGGATTCCTTCCGAAAATCAATTTCGATCCCACATCGTTCGGAATGCCTCCCAACAATATCAGTGCCACGGACACGGCCCAGCTGCTGGGACTTCTGGTGGCGAAAATGGCGCTGGAGGATGCGGGATATCCCAAAGACCACCCGTTTCTGAATTCCGCCAAAGTCAACGTGATCCTCGGGGTGACCGGCACCCAGGAACTGGTGATTCCCCTGGGGGCCCGGCTGGGATTTCCCTTCTGGGAACAGGCCCTGGACGCCGCCGGTATCTCCAAAAAACAAAAGGATGCGGTCTGCCGGCAGATCCGGTCCTCATATGTCTCCTGGCAGGAAAATTCCTTTCCGGGACTTTTAGGCAATGTGGTGGCCGGCCGTATCGCCAACCGGTTCAATCTGTCCGGCACCAACAGCGTCAGTGATGCCGCCTGTGCCAGCTCCCTGTCCGCCATGCATTCCGCGGTCATGGAACTTGCGGCCGGAAAATGCGATATGTCCATCACCGGCGGGGTGGATTGCCTGAACGATATTTTCATGCACATGTGTTTCGCCAAAACCGGGGTTCTGTCCCATACCAGCGATGCCCGGCCGTTTTCCAAAGATGCGGACGGCACGGTGCTGGGGGAAGGCATCGGCATGCTGGTGCTCAAGCGCCTGTCTGACGCAAAAAAGGCTGACGACCGGATTTACGCGGTCATCAAAGGTGTGGGCACGTCCAGTGACGGAAAAACCTCGGCCATTTACGCGCCCGATGCCAACGGCCAGCTCAAGGCCCTCAATGACGCCTATGATCAGGCCGGCTTCGATCCGGTGTCGGTCGGGCTGCTGGAAGCCCACGGCACCGGCACCCGGGTGGGGGACAAGGTGGAATTCACGGCGCTGAAGACCTGCTTTGGCGCTCTGCCGCCGTCCCCTGACAAGGGCGGTCAAAACATTTTTTCCCGTGACATTGCCATCGGTTCGGTGAAATCCATGATCGGCCATACCAAAGCCGCCGCCGGCGCCGCCGGTATCATCAAGGCGGCCCTGGCCCTTCATCACAAAGTGATTCCCCCCACCCTCAAGGCGGATGAGCCGGACCCGGATCTGGACATCAACCAGTCCTGTTTTTACCTGAACCAGCAGTCCCGGCCCTGGGTGATTTCCGAGAACAACGCGGTACCCCGGCGGGCCGGTGTGTCCGCCTTCGGTTTCGGCGGCAGCAATTTTCATGTGGTTCTGGAGGAACACACACCGGAAAAAGACCATGTGTCCTGGGACGGGTCGGTCCAGATTGCCGCATTTTCCGCCCGGGATACCGAGACACTTTTCAAAGACCTGGAGGCGTTCAAAACCGGACTGATGCCCGATTTTCCAGCTGATGACGAAGAGATGCAGGATCTGATTGCCCGGGCGTGTGCCGCATCCAGAAACACCTTTAAACCAGACGATCCGTTCCGGGTGCTCATGGTGCTCAACAAAACCGATGATCCGGTGGCACTGGCAGACACGGCCTGTGACGCGGTTCAACACAATCGTTCCACCTTCGGCCCGGTATATTACGGCACAGGCCCTTTACCCGGCAAACTGGGATTTCTGTTTCCCGGCCAGGGCAGCCAGTATCCGGACATGGGCAAAGACCTGTTTGCCGTGTTTCCTGAAGCCATGAACGTCCTGGAGCAGGCACAACATATATTTTCTGCCCATCCCCCGGATACCGCGGATCCCAAAACGCCTGTGTCAGACCTGGCAGGGCTCATGTTTGCCCCGCCGCCGCACCGGCAGGAAAAATCGGTGTCCGAAACCCGGCTGCGGCACACGCATGCGGCCCAGATGGCCATCGGCACGCTGTCTCTGGCCATGACCCGCGTGCTGAAACGGTTCAATGTATCGCCTCACATGACCTGCGGTCACAGCTTTGGAGAGCTGCCCGCGCTTTATGCGGCCGGATGGATGGATGACACAACCCTTCTGAATCTGGCCGCGGTCCGGGGCAAACTCATGGCCCGGGCCGGCGGCACCGGTTCGGACACCGGCGGCATGCTGGCAATCCAGGCCCCGTTGACCGACATTGAAGCCTGGATTAAAGACCGGTTTTCCGATCTGGTGCTGGCCAACCGGAACAGCCCGGACCAGGGGGTGCTGTCCGGTCCGACACCCGCCATTGACCAGGCTGCGAAATGGTGCAAAAAAAACAAGGTCCGCTGCATTAAACTGCCGGTGGCCGCAGCATTTCACAGCCCGCTGGTGGCGGATGCAGCCACCCCGTTTCACCGGTTTGTGGCAGACCAGCGTTTTTCTCCCACCGACATCCCGGTTTTGTCCAACACCACCGGAACCGTGTATGACACGGACCCGGATGCGGTCAAATCGCTTCTGGGCCATCAGCTCATGCATCCGGTGTGTTTCAAGCAGAACATTGAAACCATGCATGAACAGGGCGTTTGTTTTTTCATGGAGATCGGTCCGAAAACCGTGTTGACCGGTTTGACCCGAAAAATTCTGGCAGCCACTCCGGTCACGGCTGTCAGCATCGATGGTTCCGGCGGAAAAAAATCCGGGCTCACCGATCTGGCCCATGCCTTATGTCAGCTGGCTGTTAAAGGATTTGACGTGGATTTAACCCAATGGGAAGATCCGGTACCCCCCTCTTCTTCCAAACGCATGCGGATCCCGCTGTCCGGCGCCAACCCCAGACCGGCACTCCAAAAACCCCCGCCCGTACCGGCGAACCCTGCCAATGCCCCCGGTACCGGAAGCAGGACATACAGACCAACCGTCCCCCCCCGGGACTGTTCTGACCAGAATACAACCCCACACGGACCGAAAACCGATCCGGCCCGTGCACAAGGACCTGATATGCCATCATTGCCATCTTCTCCGGCCGTCCCAAAACAGACGGCTGATACGGTTTCATCCCACAGCACCCCTGACATGAACACTGCCATGCACCTGGTTCACAAAGGTCTGGAAGCCATGCAGGCGCTGCAGGCCCAGACCGCCAGCGCCCATGAAAAATTTCTCGAAACCCAGGCCCAGGCCTCCCGGACCCTGGCGGCCATGATGTCCCAGACCCGGCAGTTTGTCGACGGTGTGGCTCCGGTGCCGGACACACCTTTTTTACCGGCGGAAAATCCTTTGCCGGCCCGGCCGGCCCCATCCCGGTTTGTTGCAGCTGAAACCCCGGCACCCCCAAAACCTGAACCTGCTCCCGTACCGGATCCACAGGCATTGCCCGCCAAAGTGAATGGAGAAGCCCCACAGCTCAAAAGCAGCGTTACAATCCCGGCCGAACCTGAAACACCTGCCGGCCAGCCGGCCAAAGATGTCCAGGCGATTCTGTTTGAGATCGTGAGCCGCCTCACCGGATTTCCCGGAGAGATGCTGGAGCCGGAAATGGATATTGAATCCGACCTGGGCGTGGATTCCATCAAAAAAGTGGAAATCGTTTCCGAACTGGAAAAACAGCTGCCCGATACCCGGGGATTGACCGCGGAAAACATGGGCACCGTCAGAACCCTGGCCGATATCTGCCGGGCCCTCGCACCTGCGGTTACACAAGCTGCGAATCCGGAACCGCATCCGCCTTGCACCGATGCCGCAACGGAAACATCCAGACCGGAACCCGGTGCCGCTGGTGATGCATCCAGACCGCAACCCGGTGCCGCAGAGACGGCGGATTCGAGCCCTGCCGGCGATTCAAAGGTAATGGATGTGCTGGTCAAAACCATCAGCGAGCTCACCGGATTTCCCGAGACCATGCTGGAACCGGAAATGGATCTGGAATCCGATTTAGGGGTGGATTCCATCAAGCGGGTGGAAATTATGTCCCGGCTTGAACAGGCCCTGGGAGACACTGCGCCGGGCATGTCCGGAGATGACATGGGCCGGTTGAAAACCATCCGGGACATGGTCGCGTTTCTTGATCGATCCGACAGGCCGCCCAGGGCCGCCGTAAAAAAAAACTCTTCACACAGGGATGATGCCCCCGGCACACCGGAAACACAGGACCTGATCCGCCAGACCCTTTATCTGAAAAAGCTCCCCATCCCGCAGGTCCGGTTTTTCAACGGTTCCCGGATTCAGTTGCCCGAATCCAAAAAAATCTATATCACCCGGGATCAGGCAGGGATGGCCCAATCCCTGAAACAGGCGTTTCAGACACAGGGACTGGATGCCGTGATCCTGGATCCGGCATCTGAGAACATCCCGGATCTGCCGGATATGGCCGGCCTGGTGATTCTTCAGGATCAGTTGTCACACCCGGACACGAACCGGGCCATTGCATTTTTGAAAACCGCCTTTGCCCTGATTCATCAAAACGGCACCTATCTTCAGGCCGCCGGCGCACAGAAAGGGGCGTTTCTGGCCACTGTCACCTTTTCCGGCGGCGGGTTCGGCATTCCTCCCTTCCGCTTCGACACCCTGCCGGAATACGGCGGTCTGGCCGGTCTGGCCAAAACAGCGGCCCTGGAATGGACACAGGTGCTGTGCCATGCCCTGGACCTGCCCGGTGACGCAGACGCCTGCCACAAATATTCAGAAGCGGCCGCGTCTTTGATGATGACCCGGGGACCTGTGGAGATGGGACTGGACAAGGATCACTGCCAGGTGCCCACGTTGACGGCGACACCGGTTGAACCCGGACATCTGACGCTGGATTCCCGGGACGTGGTGGTGATCACCGGCGGTGCCCGGGGCGTGACCGCGGCCTGTGCGGACAAGCTGGCAGAAACCGCGAATTTAAGGATCGCTCTGCTGGGAAGATCACCCAAACCGTTTGACGAACCCGAATGGGCGCATTCTTTATCTGATCCGGCAGAACTCAAAAAAGCGATTCTCGCCCATGAATTTGCCGGAAAAAAACCAACCCCGGCAGACCTTGAAAAAAGATATCAGGCCATTTGTGCCAACCGGCAGATTCAGCAGACCCTGTCCCGGATCCGTGCCCATGGCTCCGAGGTGGTCTACCGGTCCACGGACATCCGGGATACTGAAGCGGTCCGCACCACTTTAGATGAGATTCGAAAGCGTTTCAATGCCCCTGTCACCGCCATTATTCACGGCGCCGGGATCCTGGAGGACAAACGGATTGTGGACAAGGAACCGGCCCGGTTCGACCGGGTATTTGACACCAAAGTGGATGGGCTGAACGCATTGCTGGCGGCCACACACACCGATCCATTGAAATATGTGATCGTGTTTTCCTCCATTGCGGCCCGGACCGGCAACCCCGGCCAGTGTGACTATGCCATGGCCAATGAAGTGCTCAACAAGCACATGGGCCGGATCGCCGGGCAAAGACCGGAATGCAGATGCCTTGCCGTCAACTGGGGCCCCTGGGACGGGGGCATGGTCCATGACGGTCTCAAACAGATGTTTACCCAAAAAGGGGTGGGCCTGATTCCCGTATCTGCCGGGGCCCGGCACCTGATCCGCGAGATGGCCGGGCCGGATCAAACACACAGGGAAGTGGTGATTACCGCACCCGGTCCCGACCGGAAACAAAAAAAACCGGCCAGGCTGTCACCGGTTTTACAGATGGAAATCAGCCGGAAAACCGTGCCGATTCTCTCGGCCCACCAGATCAATCATGAACCGGTGATGCCCTTTGCCCTGATGGCTGAAATCATGGCCCAGACCGCGGAAAAAAATCACCCGGGCCTGGTGTTTGCCGGGCTCGATGGCATCCGGCTGTTGAAAGGGGTCCGGCCCGGAGACCGGGCCGTCCTCCTTGAAGTGAATCAGGGCCGGTGTGTCTGCGCGCAGAATCAATACATGGTTCCGGTGTCCTTGAGCGCAACTCCGGAAAGCGGACCGCCCCGCACCCATGCCACGGCAACCGCGGTACTCAAGGAACATCTGCCGGAACCGCCGGTGTTGTCCGGCTGGCACCGCATGGATCTGGGGCCCTGCAAACTGACCGTTCAGCAGGCCTATGACACCGTGCTGTTCCATGGCCGGGACCTTCAGGCCATTACCGCCATTACCGGCATTTCGGACAAGGGTATTCAAGTGACCGCCACCCCGGCGTCTGCCCCGGATCTCTGGTTCAAAACCCCGTCCCAGTCTCACTGGACCACGGATCCTCTGCTGCTGGATGCCGCGTTCCAGGCCGCCATTCTCTGGACCTGGGAAACCCGGAACCAGGTGTGTCTGCCCGCGTTTGTGGCCGGACTCCGGATCTATTCCTCGTTTCGGCAGCCCCCGGATGCGGATGCCGGCATAAGTATTTTGTTCACGGTCAATGAAAACACCGATCACCAGGTCAAGGGATATTTCACTTTTACAAACGCCCATGGCCATGTGGTGGCCAGTATCATGGGATTTGAAGCCGTGGTGGATGACACCCTGCATGCCAGATTCAAGCCCCGGCCGTTGTTTGACAGACAATCGATCCTGGCATTTGCCCGGGGCAACCCGTCCGAGGCGTTTGGTCCCAGGTACAAGATATTTGACACAGACCGCCGGATCGCGCGACTGCCCCGACCGCCCTATTTTTTCATGGACCGGGTAGTGACGGCGGACCATGGTCCCTGGGAGATGCAGCCGGGCGGCTGGATCGAAACTCAGTACGATGTGCCTTCAGATGCCTGGTATTTTGCGGCCAATCACACCCGGACCATGCCTTTGTGCATTCTGCTGGAAATCGCGCTCCAGCCCTGCGGATGGCTGGCCGCCTATGCCGGATCCGCCCTGCACAGTGATGACCGGCTGTATTTTCGAAATCTGGGGGGCACGGCCCGATGGATGGACAGCGTGTTTCAGGATGCCGGTACCCTGACGGTGCGGGTCAGGATGACCGATGTGTCCAAAGCCGGCGGCATGATCCTCCAGACCTTTGACATGGCGGTGAGCAGTCATGGACGGCTGATTTATGAAGGCACCACCCGTTTCGGATTTTTCACCGGCCCGGCCCTGGCCGGTCAGAAAGGAATCCGGGACTGCCCGCTGGCCGTGGATCCGCTTTCTTTGAATCAAGTCCCGGAAAAGGTGTTTGAAAAAACGGCGCCCCTGACGCCGGCGGATGATTCCATGGGCCCGGACACCGGCATGCCGGCGGATGCCCTTCGCATGATCGATGCCGTCGAGATTCTGGAGCCCTCCGGGGGGCATTTCAAAAAAGGGTATGTGCGCGCTGAAAAAACCGTGAACCCGAAAGAATGGTTTTTTGACGCCCATTTTTATCAGGACCCGGTCTGCCCCGGTTCTCTGGGCATTGAATCGTTTCTTCAGACCCTGCGCTATTATCTGCTGACCACCTTTTCCATAGACCCGGCCACGCATACGCCGGTAATTCTTCCGGGAAAATCCCATGAATGGATCTACCGCGGACAGATCATTCCCTCCAACCAAAAGGTGGTTGTCCATACCCATATCCGTGAGGTGACACAGGAAGGTGACACCTGTTGGGTGGTGGCGGACGGGGCCCTGTGCGTGGACGGGCGGCCGATTTATGAAATGAAGAACTTCGGGCTGGCTTTTGTGCCTGCCGGAATGGAACGGAACACGGACTACCTCACCCGTACTTTGGTACCCGGATAGATATCCGCATCCGGGGCCAGGTTGTTCAACTGCCGGAGCCGGTCAACGGTGGTGTCGTATTTCTGGGAAATGCGCCACAGGGTCTCTCCTTTTTCAACCGTATGAAACAGTTGGGCGGTTTCAGCGGTCTGAGCAGGTGCTGAAGGTTTTTCCAGGGCCTTTTTTTCCTGGATGTCCGGATTCACCGTCACGATACGGGGAGTGTCTTCCGCCGGCGGTTTTGCCACTGCCGGTGTTTCCTCCAGACGGCCCATCCGGCGACCCAAAGATTCCATCCGGACCAGAATACCGGACTCCAGGGTGGAAATCTGTTTGCGCATTTCCGCCAGTTGGGTGTTCACATTGGTACCGGCCGAGCCGGTCAATCGAGACTCCAGCGCCGCCAGAGATTCTTCCAGATCTGCCAGACGGGTTTCCACGGCCTGGAGCCGGGTGTCATCCGGATGGGTGGCCACGGTGTCCGTCTTGGATCCGGAAGACCCGAATAAAAAAACAAAAAATACCACCAGCGTGACAATCAGTGCCCCGGCAATGATCAAGGTGGTATCATTCATTTTGAACAATGCGGTTTTGACCCCCCAGGGCCCGGCGCTGCCGTCGGTCTTTTTTTTCCGGTTGGTATTGGTCTGGGTGGTGGGAATTTTCGAAGCGGGTTTTTCCTTTTGTTTCATTTTCTGCTCCCTGTCTGTGACATCAGATGGTTCAAGGTTGTCAGGTGATGGGATGTCCACAATAAAGTGAACCAGTTTTCAAAAAGGACTGTCAGACGGGTTTCCCGGTTTCTGGACTCGGTTTCTGCCAGACGGTTTTCCAGCCGGCGGCATGCCGCCCGCACATCTGAATCGGTTCCCTGAAGTTTTTGATCGAGCCGAGAATAGATATCCAGCGCGTCCCTGTAATATCCCTGGTCCTCATAAGCCTTTGCCAGTTCCCGGGTTTGATATGTGTGCGCCATGAACGGTCCTTTGTCTATTTTTTCTGTTTGAAAATCAGTTCATCCGGTCCTGCCATGCCCTGCTCATGTTTTGCCAGATGCCTGATGTACGCGGGATCCTTTTTCAACCGGACAATCTGATTTTCAATCTGCTTGTTTTCCTGTTTCACAATATCGATCTGGGAAAGAACGGATGCTTTCTGCCGGTCAAGCCGGCGATAATCCTGAATACCATGGGTGCAGAAAAAAATGTAGATCAAAAACAATCCCATGAAAAGAAATGCCAGATAAAATCCGATTTTTTCAATGCGGTCCATGGAACTCCTCTTTTTCAATTCGATGCTTTACCCATTGTCTGATCATCGTCAATTCCGGGAAACGCAGGATTTTGGCCCCGATCCATACAATGGCAATGCCCAGCATCACACACGCCAACACTTTTGTTCCAAACAGCAGACTGCTCTCATGATCAAAAAGAACCAGCTGTTTCACCCGGTGAATTGGAAAAATCATTATAGCAGATAAGAAAAGGGCTCTGCAACCGGAAACCAGGATACCGGATTTTGATAATGTCATTCCGGCCGGGGGATGATACATCAGAAAAAAAAATCCGGCCATGGATGAAACCGTCACCCCCAGCGCCAGCCCCTTCACGCCCATCAGAGACATCAGTATCGGGGCGCACACCAGGTTGATGCCCATGGACAAAAGCCCGGCATAAAACGGATGCCGGGTGCTGTTCAGGGCATAATGAAGGGTGACAAACAGGCGGGCACCGATGAACGCCCCCATTCCCGGCGCCAGATACAGCAGGCATTCAGCGGTCCGGGTGACGGCGGCCATGTCAAAGGCCCCCCGGCCGAACAGTACCCGGACAATGGGTTGATTCAGGATCATCAACCCGGCCATGGCGGGTATGGCGACAAACACCGCCAGGCGGATCCCGGTATCGAACACCTCATTGACCTGTCTCATTTCTCCGGCCGCCGCTTTTCCGGCAAAAAACGGCAGCAGCACCGTGGAGAGCGATACCGCGATCAGGGCCACGGGAAACTGTATCAGCCGGTCGGCAAAATAAAGATAAGAGATGCTGCCGTCCACGAGAAAAGAGGCCAGAAATGTAATCACCAGCATGTTCACCTGATAGGGGGCCGCGCCCACCATGCAGGGAATCATTTTTCTGATACTGTCTGTGACTTCCGGGTGGCCCCATACAAACCGGGCCGGTTTGAACAGGCCCTGCCGGACCACGAACGGTATCTGGAACGCCAGCTGTAAAAAGCCGCCCACGATCACCCCCATGGCCAGTCCGGCCACCGGCATATTCATTGATCCGGCCACGGTGAGCGCAAACAGGATCACCGCCAGGTTGAAAATCAACGGCGTGGCCCCGGGCACCCAGAAATTACCCAGAGAATTAAGGACCCCCATACACAGGGAAATCAACAAAATGACCCAGACATACGGCATCATGATTTTCAAAAGCATCAGGGTCAGGGCGAACTGATCCCCGCCGGGCGCAAACCCCGGTGCCATCACATGCAGAACCCAGGGCGCCAGTAGCCAACCGGCAGATATCAGAACCGCGCTCACAACGGAAAGCATGCCCAACGCGCCGGTCACCATGGCCACGGCCTCATCCTGACGGCCGGCCCGGACATGCCTGGAAAACGGCGGCACAAAGGAAATGCTGAAAATACCGTCGCCAGCCATTTTCCGGAGCAGATCAAAGGGCCTGAACGCGATGAAAAACGCATCACCCGCGGCACTGGTGCCGATCACCATGGCGATGCAGGCATCCCGCACAACCCCGAATATCCGGCTTGACAATGTCAAAGCGCTGACGGCGGCCGTGTGTCTGATCAGGGCCATGCCAAATTTATCCTTGACAGAAAAGACGAAATTTTGTAAATAATCGGTTTTGAAATATCAATTTTAAAATTAAATCGACGAATACAAGGAGTGAATGTAAATTGGCCAACCACAAATCCGCAAAAAAACGGGCAAAACAGAACCTGGTCAGGCGACAGAGAAACCGGTCTGTAAAATCCACACTGAAAACACTGGAAAAAAAATTGCGCGCGTCCAAGGCTTCGGGAGATGAGTCCACCATGGAGTTGATGCGGCAGAACCAGTCTGCCCTTCAAAAAGCCTCTCAAAAAGGGATTCTTCATAAAAAAACCGCTTCCAGGAAAATTTCAAGACTGTTCAAGCTTGCGAACGCTTAAGATACACAAAGACAGGATTTACCCGGGTAGATCCTGTCTTGTATATCCCGTTTTTCGTCCGCCGTTCAAAAGTCAGCCGACATCTGGCTGACGATACGCTCCGCCACCCGTCTGCCGATGATTTCCAGGGCTTTCCGGATATTGGCGGCATCATCGATATTGTCCGACCCCACCGTATACGATTCAAATGCCGAAAACCTGCTTGCCGACCACAGTATTTTTCGGTCCGGCGCAAGCAACTGCACATCCACCACCGCAGTCACCCGTCTTTCGGTCACGGTTTCCGTGGAGGACCGGGACAGGGTCGCAAAGGTGATGGACCCGATGGTTCCCCTGATCAGGTAAGCGGCATCCTCCGGGCCAACCACCCGCGTGTCGGTCCGGTCCTGAATCTCCCGGATCAGTTCATTGGTGAAATCGATCCCGGCCTGAGTATAGGCGGTTCGGTTGCCAAACACCTCCACCCCCACCCGGGACACCCCGGGATGAACCGGGCCGCCGCCTTCCAGGCGATAGCCGCACGAAGACAGCAGCAACAGCATCATCCCCCCTGCCAGTATTTGACGCATCATCTCACACCACAATGTTGACAAGAATCTGTTTTTTGTTGATCAAAATAATTTTTTTGACCGGCTGGTCCTGGATGTGCCGGACGATTTTTTCATCCGCCAGCGCCATCTCTTTGATGACATCGTCGCCGGTGTCGGCAGCCACACTGAATCTGGACCGCAGCTTGCCATTGACCTGAACCACCACCAGGGCCTCGTCGGTTTCCAGGCTGTCGTTGCGGTGTTTTGGCCACGGCTGTTCGAGCACACTGCCCTGCCCGCCCATCTTTTCAAACACCTCTTCACAGAAATGGGGAATGATGGGGCTCAAAAGCAGGACCATGCTGTCCATGGCCGCCAGCACCACCGACTTTGTCCCGGCGTCGGCCGTGTGCAGATCGATGGTGTACAAGGCGTTCACCAGCTCCATGACCGCGGCGATGGCGGTATTGAAATGAAAGCTTTCATCGATATCCGCCGTCACCTTCTGAATGGTCTGGTGGGTTTTGATATACAGGGACTTGGCATCCGGATTTTTCAGGTCCCCGGCCGGACCGGTGAACCTTGTCACCTGCCGGGTGTCGATTGTTTCCATGCATGCCAGGGCCAGGCGCCAGACCCGGTTGACGAACCGGTTGCTGCCTTCCACCCCGTCTTCGCTCCATTCCAGGTCCCGTTCCGGCGGGGCCGCAAACAGACAGAACAGCCGGGTGACATCCGCCCCGTATGTTTCCATCAACTCGTTGGGGTCCACCACGTTCTTTTTGGACTTGGACATCTTGATGACCCGGCCCACCTCGACATCTTTGCCGCATCGGGTGCAGACATACGCATCATCCCCGGTTTTTTTTGCCTGTTCCGGAAACAGGTACCCGTGCTCCGGACAGGTCATGGTCTCCTTGCACACCATGCCCTGGGTGAGCAGCCGGGTGAACGGCTCCTTGAAATCGATCATGTTAAAATGATGCAGCACCCGCATGAAATACCTGGAATACAGAAGATGCAGCACCGCATGCTCCACCCCGCCGATGTACTGGTCCACCGGGGCCCAGTATTTGACGGCGTCCGGGTCGAACATGCCCTGGTCATACCGGGGGGAACAGTACCGCAGATAATACCAGGAAGACTCCACAAAGGTGTCCATGGTATCGGTGTCCCGCCGGGCGTCTTTTCGGCCGCAGGCCGGGCATACCGCCTGTTTGAAATCATCCAGAAACGGCAGGGGTGACCCGCCTTTTTCCATGAGATTGGCATCCTCGGGCAGGGTGATGGGCAGATCGGTTTCCGGTACCGGCACCACGCCGCAGTCCGGGCAGTGGATCACCGGGATGGGGGCGCCCCAGTACCGCTGTCTGGAGATGCCCCAGTCCCGCAGCCGGAAGGAGACCGCTTTTTTGCCCCGGCCCTGTTCGGCCAGCCAGTCCGTGATCGCTTCTATGGCCGTGTCATTGTCCATGCCGTTGAACCGGCCGGAATTGACCATGACACCCGGGCCGGTGTAAGCCGTTTCCATGGTGTCCGGATCCAGAATCTCGCCTTCGGGCTGCACCACCACCCGGATTTCAAGATTGTATTTGCGGGCAAAATCAAAGTCCCGCTGATCCCCGCAGGGCACGGACATGATCGCCCCGGTGCCGTATCCCATGAGCACGAAATTGGCCGTATAAACAGGGATCTCTTCACCTGTGGCCGGATTGATGCAGTACCGCCCGGTGAACACCCCTTCTTTTTCATATTTTTCCAGCCCCTCCAGGGACCGTTCCTGGGCCGCCACTTTTTCCACGAACTCCGCCACCGCCTGTTCCTGATCGGTGCCCCGGCACAGGGTTTCCACCAGCGGATGTTCCGGCGCCAGACACATGAACGTAGCCCCGAACACCGTGTCCGGTCTTGTGGTGAACACCTCGATTTCTTCATCCATGCCGGCCACCTGAAACCTGAGCTCGGATCCTACGCTTTTACCGATCCAGTTTTTCTGCATCACCGTGACTTTTTCCGGCCATCCCGGCAGCCGGTCGCAGTGCACCAGAAGATCTTCGGCAAAATCGGTGATCCGGAAAAACCACTGCCACAGTTTTTTCTGCCTCACCGGCCGGGAACACCGCCAGCACTTGTCCTGCTCCACCTGTTCATTGGCAAGCACGGTCTGGCATTTTTCGCACCAGTTCACAAAAGATTCCCTGCGGTAGGCCATGCCGTTTTCCAGCATCTTCAAAAACAGCCACTGCTCCCATTTATAATATTCGGGCCGGCAGGTGGCGATTTCCCGGTCCCAGTCATAGGAAAATCCCATTTTCTTGAGCTGGGCCCGCATGGCGCGGATATTCTCATACGTCCAGGCCGCCGGATGGGTGTTGTTGTCGATGGCCGCGTTTTCCGCGGGCATGCCGAATGCGTCCCACCCCATGGGATGCAGCACATTGTATCCCTGCATCCGCTTGTACCGCACCACCACATCCCCGATGGTGTAATTGCGCACATGGCCGATATGAATTTTTCCCGACGGATAGGGAAACATCTCCAGCAGATAATATTTTTCCTTTGACGGGTCTTCCGTGACCTTGAAAAGCCCCCGGTCTTTCCAGTATGCCTGCCATTTGGGCTCCACATCGGCAGGGTTGTACCGTTCCTCCATGGTTGTCTTATCCTTTCACACAGATCTTGAACATCAATTTTGCGTATTAAAACCCAATAGATGCCACAACCATATACAAATAGCAAGGGATAGACAAACCCGGATAAAATAATAATGAAAAGACATTACTGGAGGCAACCCGCGATTCACAGTTGCATTCGTTTTCAGCAGACGGGTTAATCATCCCCCGGAGATGTGTTCTCATTTTCCTGGTCAGGTTTGTTTTTTTTCTCCAGCTTGCGCTGCCTTTTTTCTTCTTTTTTCTTTTTCTTTGCCATTTCTTTCTGGCGCTTTTCAAATGAATAGTTTGGCTTGAACAAGATTAAATCCTCATTATTGCTTTGTGGTTGTCAGAAAAAAGACTGCAATTCAACCTGTTTCGACAGTCATGCGGTCATTATTCAGAATTTGGGCAAAGTTCGTTGTGTCCCGGATCAGGGACCGGATGGGTTGTTTGATATTGTCCATTTACAGAGGATAGCACAACCTTGCACAGATTGACAGTATCCGGATTGGTTTGATTTGATCAAACAGCGGGCTGAGTATGTTAAACAAAAAGAGGAACAGGCGGAATATTTATGAGAGAAACGGGGACCAAATATTCCAGCAGAAGGCTGCCTCCCAGACATGCAAAGAAAAATACCGGCGGTGGGATACGTATATCCGGTGAATCCGTATAGCCCTGGTGTTTATTTACAGAACCGGCTCCCTGACACTGAGTTGGTAGTGTCTTTCAATAAATCCGAGCAACTCCTGAAACCCACGCTTATAAAGGCTGAGCTGTCCGGCGGCGGGTAGCTTTACGCACCAGCGATATGTTAGGTGGTGGCGCGCCCTACCGATTACGGTCTACGTCGTGTAGCGCATGTCCAAACGCTGCAGGTCTTCGACACGCAATACCGCCGGTATGAAGTACTCATACCCTCCGGCAAAATAGCTGTCCACGAACTGTAGTAGCGCGTTGTACTGCGTATCGGAGAGTTGATCCACGTTGTAGCCAGGCACATGAAGGTTCTCGTCGATGTGGCCATTCATAAGGAAATCGTCCCATTGCTCGATAGACTCTGTTACCGCCAACGGCAACCCCGCGGCCTCAATCACTTTTCTGTTCGCGACCACGAACGCCGCCCAGGCACGGTCTGACTTGATACGATCCTCTGATCTATGGTACCCCATAATGCGCCTCCCGACGCTTTAGCCGCCTAACCTCTTACCCTTGGTTCTGCCTTGCTTATTGACTCAACTTGGAACTGGCAAGGCGGTTCAGGCTAACTCCTGCTTCAGCGGCTTTGATCGCCAGGGCCCGGTGAATTTCAGGGGGAACCCGAACCATAAATTTACCGCTGAAGTTTTTCAAAGCAATGGGTTCTGGAATTTTTTCTTCATTGTTTTTCATGTCATCTATGACTTCGGCGACTAAATCACGAATCCCCTTTAAAGCATCTTCGGGTGTACCATCCAACCAGCTGAGACTTGGGAACTCTACACATAATCCAACATACTCTTCATCGTCAGCCGACCAGGTCACCCTATATGTATAGTGGTCATTTTTTATTGGCATTTGCGATCTCCAATCTTTCTATGGCCTTTAGCACCTGCTTCACCTGGTATGCTTTGGTTGTTATTTTCTCAGCCATGGCCTTCATGTATAAATGATATCATTATTAGTATCAAAGTCAAGTTGATTCTTTTCTGTGCAGGCAAATCATTGCCACCACACAAGTGAATAGATGACACCTGATCTTGCTGTCGGTCCAGTGCCGGATCGGCCGAACCCCTACCAGGTTATCGTTTTACTGAGACGAAAACGGTCTTCAATCTGCCAGCGGTCCAGGCTGGATTCGATAATATCCTTTGTCCGCCAGTCCACCCACAGGGGTCGGGCTCGGGCGGGCTTACGTTCCCCATAATGAGCAAGGGATAGAGAACCCCGGATAAAATAATCCTGCAACGGCAGGCTCAGCCGCCGGGTTTACGAGGTCGGCTGAAGCGGCATTCTCGCCGGAGAATCCTGCTGCGAATCCATCCCTGAGCATGACGTCACCTCCCTTATTTCAACGGCTCAATTTCGGAAAGATCTATACTTTGTTTAGCTTGCCAAAGGTCATAGCTGTCCTGCATACGAAGCCAACTTTCAGGACTACGGCCCAAGCATTTTGATAGTCGTAGAGCCATTCCAGGACTGATTGCACTCTGTCCTTTAATTAGCCTTGAGAAGGTTGAAGGCGAAACCTTAAGCTGTAATGCAACGCTGCGAGGCGATACATTTAAAGGTTCCAAATAAACTTCTTTGATGAATTCCCCAGGGTGGGGCGGGTTATACATAACCATTAGTGATAATCCTCATAATCTACAATATAGGCGTTACCATCTTTGAACTCAAAAACGATACGCCAGTTTTTATTTACATCAATCGCCCATAATCCTTGGCGATCACCTTTCAAACTATGGAGCCGCCAACCTGGAGTATTCATATCTTCTATGCATGTTGCCGTATCAAGTGCGATCAGTCGAATTCTGAGCTTTTGTTTATGCCCGGGTTGAATGCCTGACAGTTTCCCGGTTTCAAAGAACTTTTTGAGCCCTTTGTGTTTAAATGTTTTTATCATGAGTTTATTATACAGCATGATGCGCGATACGCAACACTAATATTTAAAATTATTGATTTTTGCCATTCGTACTAAAACACAGAACGCTCAGTATAAACGGCTGGCAATGGAGCGAAGCAGAATTGTTGAGTGTCCATTATCAAAATAGTCTTTTTCAATGAATGCCATATCAATGAAATACCTGTATAACAATTAGAGAAAATCCCTACCCGTCTTTAGGTAAAAATAATAGTGCCTGGCCTTCAGGGCTCGACTGGGCAGGAATTGTCAGTCGAGCCCCCTGTGGGTGTCTTGTGACCGGACCGTCAGATGGGTCATCTCGGGCCGGGCGCAAGGCACTCACAGGGGGCGGGCTCAGGGCGGGCTTACGTTCCCCATAATGTTTCCCTGACGACCATTTTCAGCTTGACCCGGAACCCCTGGAATGATATATAAAATAGTTTTAATGAACACCTGAACGGCAGGTGTTGATTTGTTTTAATCCTTGCTCCGGACTGAACCGGGGCTTTATATCCGCAAGGAGATGAAATGAGGAAGTACGAAACCGTCATTATTTCTGACCCTGATCTTCAGGACCAGGCACGCACCGACCTGCTTGATAAAGTCAGAAATATCATTGCCAGAGAAAATGGTATTCTTTTGGATGTTGATGACTGGGGCAGCAAAAAACTGGCCTATGAAATCAATAAAAAGCTGCGGGGACATTATGTCTGCCTGACCTACGGCGGCACCGGGGACCTGGTCAAGGAACTTGAGAGAATTCTGAAACTCAGTGACGATGTCATGAAATACATGACCATCCTTCTGTCCACGGATGAGACCGCGGAATCGCTGGCCAAAGAGGCCCAGGATGCCGAAGCGGCAAAGGCGCAGGCTTCCGCCCCCCAGGAAGCCGAAGAAACGGCTGATTCCGGAACAGATGACAACACAAATGATTCGGATACGGATTCAACCGACCCGGAAAAGTCCGGTGAAACCGTCACAGACGACCAGAATTAAATTCAGGACGAAAGGATACTGATTATGTATAGAGACCAGGCCCAAAGAGGTGGAGCCAAAAACAGATTTTACCAGCGCCGCAAAATCTGCCGGTTCTGTGTGGACAATGATATGGTAATTGATTACAAAAACAGCAAAAACTTGAAGCAGTTCATTACGGAACGCGGGAAAATCATTCCCAGGCGGATCACGGGCACCTGTGCCAAACACCAGCGCAAGCTGTCTCTGGCCATCAAACAGGCCCGGCAGATCGCGTTGCTCCCGTTTGTGGGCAGACCCCCGCAATAAGCATCAGACCACCGGAGTCATTCCAAAATGCCCCCCGCCATCGTGCATCCATCCGCCATCAAGGACATAGCCCTGGGAACCGGTCTGTGTATCCTGACATTTGCCGTCAGTTACACGTTTCCGCTGCTGGGAGTGTTTGCATTGCTGCTGCTGCCGTTGCCCGTGCTGTACTTTCGCCTGAAACTGGGCAGAAACAGCGGCGGCATCATTGCCCTGGCCAGTTTTTTTGTACTTTTAGTGATAAGCCGGGGCGTTGCCTTTGATACCCTTTATTTCGGGGCATTGCTCATGACCGGATTGTTTCTGGGAGAATGCATTGAAAAGCAGTGCGGCATCGAAAAAACCATGATGTTCACCATCGCCGGGGTGCTTGGCGTATCACTGGCTGCATTCGGGGTGTATGCCGTTTTTCAGGGACAGGGGATCGGGGAAATGATTCAAGGTTATATTTCCCAGTACCTGGAACTGACATCCGCGTTATACACGGACATGGGCATTGAAAAACAACAGATCGATGCCCTGAATGCCGCGTTTGTGGTGGTCATGCCCGGAATGTTCATTGTCTCGTACATGACCACGGTCTGGCTCAATGTCCTGATCATCAAGCGCCTTTTGGCCCGGATCGGCATCCAGCTCAAAAACATGGCGGCACTGAACCGTTTCAGGGCCCCTGATTCACTTGTCTGGGCCGCGATCGGCCTGGGTGTGCTGCTGGTACTGCCGGTGGGACCCGTCAAGTATGTGGTCATCAACTGTCTGATCATTTTATTGCTGATTTATTTTTTTCAGGGAATTGCTGTTATATCATTTTATTTTCAGAAAAAAGAATCCCCGACCTTTCTGAAGGTTTTCTGCTACGGCCTGATCGCCGTGCAGATCTACTTTCTCATTCTGGTCATCGGACTGGGATTCTTTGACAACTGGATCAACTTCAGGAAACTGGAAACACAGAAAAAGTGAAGCAACGCTGACCTTTTGGAGGTTTTACATGAAAGTCATATTGAAAGAAACCATTGATACTCTGGGAATTGCAGGCACGGAGTGCGAGGTTGCGCCGGGATACGGCCGCAATTTTCTGCTTCCCCAGGGAAAGGCCATGCTGGCCACCCCGCAGAACCGGCGGGTCATGGAACAGGCCCGGGCCAAACTGCAACTGCAGATCGCCAAAGAGAAAAAACTGGCCGAGGAAATGGCGGATAAAATCAAAGGCGTGATCTGCAAACTCAAAGCCAAGGTGCGTGAAGAAATCTATCTTTACGGCTCCATCACCACCCATGATATCAAGGAATCTTTGAACAGCCAGAATATCGAGGTGGAACGCCGTGCCATTCTTCTGGCGGAACCCATCAAGGAAACCGGTGAATACAAAGTACCCATCCGGCTCTACAAGGATGTGGAACCTGAAATCACCGTGATCGTTGAAGCAGAAGAAAAACAGGACAAATAAACAACCCTTTGCCTGTGGGATTCGAAACGTCGGGTCCCGCAGGCAGCCAACTTGCTGGAACCCCTGTGCCCCAGAAACAATCCAGAAAATCCGACCCCCTGCTGGACCGGACCCCGCCCCATGATCTGGACGCGGAAGCCTCGCTGTTGAGCGCCATCTTCATTAACAATGATGTGCTGTTCGATATCACCGATATCCTGACACCGGACGATTTCTACAAAGGTGCCCATAAAAAAATATTCCGGGTCATCCTGAATCTGGCCTCCCAGGAGGAACCGGCCGACCTGGTCACGGTGGCCCATGCCCTGAAACAAAAAGATGAACTGGAAAGCATCGGCGGGGCCGCCTATCTGGCATCCATTTCCGATGCCGCACCCGTGGCGGTGAATGCCGTGCATTATGCCCGGATCATTCAGGGCAAGGCATCGTTGCGCGTCATGATCGATGCCGCATCAAAAATCATCCAGCGGTGCCTGGAAGACCGGGGAGATGTGGTCAATACCATTGACTTTGCCGAATCCGCCATATTTCAGATTTCTGAAAAAAAATCCGGAAGCGCGTTCAGACCTATAGGTGAACTGATCAATATAAACATCGATCACCTGGAGGAGCAGCAGGGCAAAGACGGGGGGCTTTCCGGGCTTTCCACCGGATATATGCGGCTCAACAAAATCACGTCCGGGCTTCAGAAATCAGACCTGATCATTCTGGCGGCCCGGCCGAGTATGGGAAAAACCGCGTTTGCCCTGAACATTGCCAGAAACGTGGCCATGGAAGAGCAGAAACCCGTGGCGCTCTTTTCCCTGGAAATGTCCAACGAACAGCTTTCCATGCGGCTTCTGACCGCTGAAGCCCGCATCGATTCCAACCGGTTGCGCACCGGGTTCATCAGCCAGGAAGACTGGCAGAATGTGACGGATGCCGCCGGCACCCTCAATGAACTGCCGATTTTCATCGACGACACCCCCAACATCTCGGTGATGGATGTCAGGGCCAAAACCAGAAAACTGTTTCAAAAGCATGGAGAACTGGGACTGGTCATCATCGATTACCTTCAGTTGATGAAATCCCCGATCCATTCCGAGCGGCGGGACCTGGAAATTGCGGAAATATCGCGGGGGCTCAAATCCCTGGCCAAGGAATTGAACATTCCGGTCATGGCTTTGTCCCAGCTCAACCGGATGCTGGAACAGCGAAGTGACAAACGGCCCATGATGTCGGATCTCAGGGAATCCGGGGCATTGGAACAGGATGCGGATATCGTCGCATTCATCTACCGGGATGAAGTCTACCACAAGGAACCGGACAATCCCAAAAAAGGGACGGCGGAAATCATTGTGGCCAAAAACCGGAACGGCGCGATCGGTACCGCCCCGATGCATTTTCATGAACAATATACCCGGTTTGAGGAACTGGCACCGGACAGCTATCAGGAATTTCAATGAACAAACATGTCTTCGGCAATCTGGCAGGCCTTCGCAATACCCAGCTCAAGCGCATTGAAAACCTGTACACACTCAAATCCCCTCCGGAATATATCATCACCCCTGACATCGCCGTGGAGCTGGCGGACATCAGCCATGAGATCCGCCGCCAGATCGGGCTGCTGGTGGACCGGAACGGAAAAATCGTCTGTGTGATCGCCGGAGACCCCCAGCGCATCGTCATTCCGGTCACGCCGGATCACATGGCCATCCCGGGCCGGCTCAAAGGCCTGCGGTGCGTGCACACCCATTTAAAGGATGAATCCCTGACCCGGGATGACCTCACCGACCTGGCCCTGCTCCGTCTGGATTATATCACCGCGGTGTGCCTCACCCCTGACGGCCGTCCCGGTCCGGTGTATTCGGGTCACGTGCTCCCGGATGAAACCCGGGAACCCTATCAGGTGCTGCCCAAAGCCTCTGTGTCTGATCTGAACAATGACTGTCTGTCACAAATTTTGGCCCTGGAGGCGGAGCTTTCCAGAAAAAACGCCCTGCACAAACCCGCATCCGGCCTGGAAAATGCGTTTCTCATCAATGCGGCCACCCAGGACAGCAGCGCCACCCGCGCATCCATGGAAGAACTCAAGGAATTGTGCAAAACCAGCCGGATCACCGTGACCGGTACCGCGATTCAGCACAGAAAAAACATCGACCCCAAATTTGTGGTGGGCAAAGGCAAGCTGTCGTCCCTGGTAATCCGGGCCATCCAGAACCATGCCACCATGCTGGTTTTCGACCGGGAACTGTCGCCGTCCCAGATCCGGTCCATCACCGATTTTGTGGAAATGAAGGTCATCGACCGGACCCAGTTGATTCTGGATATCTTTGCCAAACAGGCCAAGTCCCGGGAAGGAAAATTTCAGGTGGAACTGGCCCAGCTGGAATATCTGCTTCCCCGGCTCATCACCAAAAACACGGCCATGTCACGGCTGACCGGCGGCATCGGGGGCCGGGGGCCGGGTGAAACCAAGCTGGAAATCAACCGCCGCAGGATCCGGGACCGGATCAACCGGCTGAAAAAAGAAATTGCAAAAATCCGGAAACAGCGGCATCAGCAGAAAGCAAAGCGCCGACAGAAAAATATTCCGATCATTTCCATTGTGGGATATACCAACGCGGGAAAATCCACGTTGCTCAACGCCCTGACCCAGAGCGATATCATTGCGGCAGACCGGCTGTTCGCCACGCTGGACCCCTCTTCCCGGCGGCTGCGGTTCCCCGCGGATACGGAAGTGATCATCACCGATACCGTGGGGTTTATCCAGCAGCTGCCCAAAGAACTGCTGGAGGCGTTTCACGCCACCCTGGAAGAGCTGGCTGAAGCGGATATTCTTCTTCATGTGATCGACATCAGCAATCCCCGCTATATGCAGCAGAAGGAATCGGTGGAAAAAATCCTGGGACAGCTGGATCTGGACAAAATCCCGATGCTGTATGTGTTCAATAAAATGGATCTCGTGGATCTTGATTCGTTTGACAATCCATGGCTGTTGAATCAGGGGGTTTGTGTCTGCGCCCATCAGAAACAGAGCCTGACGGTTCTGGTTGAAAAACTCGAATCCATGGTCACCCTGCCCTCATCCAATTTAAGGGTTGACCAATAGTTGTTTTTGCTTTACATATACCGGGCGTTCAAAAATCAGAAACCAACCGCGGAAACAGGATGGTACCCGACATAATGACCGATTTTGATCAAGAAAAAACCGATTCCCTGGACACACCCGAATGTTTCGGGGAATTCACCAAAACCAACCGGATGTGTCATACCTATTGCGCCGTTTCAATCCAGTGCTGTCTGATGCACAGCATCCATCCCAAGGTCGGGCTGTTTGAAAAACTGCTTATTCACAACGAATACGCACCCAAACCCCATTAGGAAAAAATCTTGCCCGGATTCAGAATCTGCCGGGGATCGAACACCGCTTTGATCTGCTTCATGATGGATTGTTCTCTGTCACCGATTTCCCAGGAAAGATAGGCTTTTTTGGTCAGCCCCACCCCGTGTTCCCCTGTAATGGTTCCACCCAGGGCCAGGGTTTCGGCAAACAGTTTCTCCAGTGCTTTGCGGGCCTGTGCCGCCTGGGACGCATCGGTTTTGTCATACATGATGTTGCAGTGGATATTGCCGTCTCCGGCATGACCGAAGCTGACAACGGTCAAACCCGATTCCTGCTGAATGGCCTTGATACGCGACACCATGTCGGGAATTTTGGATATGGGCACCACAATGTCTTCGTTCAGCTTCTGGCTGGCGATTTTATACAGCACCGGAGACAGCGCTTTTCTGGCCTCCCACAGGGCCGCCGCCTGAACCGGATCGCCGGCCGTCAAAATATCCAGAGCACCTGCCTGTGAACAGAAGTCCCGGATCTGTTCCGTCTGGGTTTTGACCAGGGCTTCATCCCCGTCCAGCTCCAGGATCAAAAGCGCCCTGGCCTGTGCCGGCAGATCAAACTGCAGCTGATCTCTGACCAGCGACAAAGAGGCCTCATCCAGATATTCCACACACCGGGGGATCACGGCCCGGCGCATGATACCGGAAACAGCCCGGGCAGCGGTGACCATGTCATCAAAACACACGGCCAGGGTCGCCACATACGCGGGTTTGGGCAGCAGTCTGAGGATAATTTGGGTGACAACGGCCAAAGTGCCCTCAGAGCCCACGATCAGACGGGTCAGGTCATACCCGGCCACGCCTTTGGCCGTACAGACCCCGGTGCGGATGATGTCCCCGTCGGGCAAAACCGCCCGAAGCCCCAGCACGTAATCTCTTGTCACACCGTATTTCACGGCCCGGGGACCGCCGGCGCATTCCCCGACATTGCCGCCGATGGTGCACACCGCTGAGCTGGCCGGATCCGGCGGGTAAAACAGCCCCTGCTTTTCCACGGCGGCATGGAGATCGGCCACAATCACGCCGGGCTCCACCGTGGCAATGAAATTATCCGTGTCGATCTCAAGAATCCGGTTCATGCGGGTGAGGACCATGACCAGTCCACCTTTGACCGGAACCGCGCCCCCGGTCATACCGGAACCGCTGCCCCGGGGAATCACGGGAATCCGTTTTTCCCAGGCCAGACGCATGATGTCCGCCACTTGTGCTTGTGTTCCCGGAAACACCACGGCATCCGGCAGAAAGGATTGACCGGGGGCCGCATCATAGGAATAGCATACCCGGTCTTCCGGGTTTCGGGTAATATATTTTTCCCCCACCCGGTGTTTCAGCAGACGGTAAACGGCATCATCCATGCCCATTTAAAATTTACCTGATTCTATTTTTTGGGACAGATACCGGACCTGTTCATACAGCACCCCTTTGTGCCGAAGCTCCTTTTCAACGGCATTTACCGAATAGATGGCTGTGGCATGGTACCGTTTGAAACTGGAGCCGATTTTCTTGATGGGCTGGTCCGTGTATTTTCTGGACAAAAAGATGGCCACCTGACGGGGTTTGACAATCTGCTTTTTCCGGGATTTTGAAATCAGATCCTTTTCCGTGATATCGTATTCCTGGCAAATCAGTTTCTTGATTCCGTCAATGGTGATGCGCTTCTGCTGTTTGCGGATATTGGCCAGCACGCTTTTTGCCAGCTCAATATCAATATGACGTCCCAGCAGCTGTCCTTTGGCGGCCACACCGAAAAGACCGCTTTCCAGCTGTCGCACATTGTCACATAATTCCTGGGCGATATATTCCGTTACCGGAGCGGGAATCAGACAGTCGAAGTTTTTTGCTTTCTTTCTGAGAATCTTCACCCGGGTTTTAAAATCCGGTGCCTTGATTTCCGTCACCAGGCCCATGGTCAGACGGGATTTGAGCTGCTCATCGAGTTTGGGAATATCATCGGGCAGATCACAGCCGGAAAATATGATTTTCCGGTCCGCATCCAGCAGGTAATCCAGGGTCACGGCCAGTTCCTTTTGAATGGCATTTTTCCCGGCCAGAAAATGAATGTCTTCTAAAATCAGCACCTCGCACTTTTTGCGGTATTTTTTCTTGAACGTATCAATGGTGTTTTCCCTGAGTGCAAAAATCATTTCATTGGTAAAGTCTTCCGCTGTCACGTAATACACTCGCAAGGCCTTTTTATGTGTAATGACATGGTGTCCCACCGCCTGGGACAAATGGCTTTTCCCCAGACCGGTTTTCCCCAGAAGATAGAGCATGCCGGCCCCGTTCATCTTGCCCTGGGCCAGACACAGGGACGCGGAATAGGCAAAACTGGAATTATCCCCGACCACGAAATCATCAAACGTATACCCTTTTTTAAGCAGCCGGCCGCCATGGAACTTCGGATCGAATCCCGGCAGACAGGCCTGAATCACATCCCTGTTTCCGGAGTTTTCTGTGTTGCCTGCACCGTTGACGGGACAACAGGATTGTTTCCGGGGCACTGTAGACTTGAACTCGATACGGACCGAATGTCCCAGGTTGAGAAACTCCTGTTCAAACAAACTCAGATAATTGTCCTTCAACCGTTTGATAAAATATTGATTGGGGGTGGACAAGCACAGCCGGCCGTCCTGAAATGTCAGGACTTCCAGCGGGTCGACCCACATCCTGTAACTGTGATCCGGTATTGTCTTCTTGATTTGAGATTTGACCTGTGCCCAGAATTTATCCATGGTTTGGCTCAAAGAGTCCTTTCTGCTCAACAACATTGACATTTCCAACAACGAACAAGAATGGTACTGAAATCAACGACGCTTACTGAAAATTGCAGATCTTAAATAAAGCATGCGTTTTTTTATTGAAATATCTGTCTGCGGTCAAACCGGATCATTCATGTTAGGAATATGTGAGAATTTATACTGGCACGTTTATTCAACTATCTGAAATAAAATGCTATTTTTTGTGAAACAAGTGTTTTCTCAAAAATTACAACCACTTTTACAACCCGTTATTTTTCCAGGTAAATTCAGGGTTCAAGACAGATTCAAGAAATCATTCAATTTTTTTTTCTTTCATTTTCTTCAATTTTCTCTGAATTTCTCATAAATTCAGAGAAAATGCTATTTTCCTTGTCCATGCCAGCATACCGGTGGTTTCACAACTTTCATTGTAATTTTCATAAATAGTCTTGCATATTTACAATTTGATTGGTCGGTAGTATATTCCATATTTAAAAATTAACCTGATTTTTCAATATATCATGCCATTTTCCTCAACACAGAAACACAATTGTCCTGACAGGCCGGTCATCGGTATCACCATGGGGGATCCCCTGGGTATCGGCCCGGAAATCCTGGTGAAAGCGCTGCACGGACATGAACTGCACAACGAGTGTATCCCCGTGGTCCTGGGAGATTTCGATATCATGCAGACCGCGCTTTCCCGGTTTTCCATCCCGTTGACACTCCACCGGATCGATCATTTGCAGCAGAAAAAAAAAGAGCCTGGATTTCTGAATCTGATGCCTGTCTCTGCTTTGAAACTGGATATGTCGACCCTGCCGGCCATGACGCCCGCCATCGGACAGGCCATGGCCGATTATATCCACACAGCTGTTGATATGGCCATGGCCGGCCAGATCGATGCCATGGTCACCGGTCCCATCACCAAAACCGGACTTAAAATGGCGGGCTCCTCTTTTCACGGACATACCGAATTGATCGCTCACCAGACCGGCACCCGTAAATTTGCCATGATGCTGGCCGGAGAAACCCTGAAAGTCGTGCTGGTGACCATCCATATACCCCTGGCCCGTGTGCCGGAGTCTTTGACCCGAAAAAAAATTCTGGAGACCATCCATTTGACAAACACGGACCTGAAAACCCGGTTCAATGTTGCGGAACCGCGGCTGGCCGTGGCCGGGCTGAATCCCCATGCCGGGGAAGACGGTCTTTTCGGCACCGAAGAACAACAGATCATCATCCCGGCTGTCCGGGCCGCCCGGGACCAGGGCATCGATATTCAGGGCCCGCTGCCGCCGGATACGGTATTCAACCACGCCATCCGTAACGGTTGTGATGCCGTGGTATGCATGTACCATGACCAGGGACTGATTCCTTTTAAACTGATCCATTTCAAGGACGGCGTGAACATCACCCTGGGACTGCCCGTTATCCGGACATCCGTGGACCACGGCACCGCCTATGATATTGCCTGGAAGGGGCAGGCCGACCCCGCCAGCATGGTGCAGGCGATCAGAACAGCGGTTTTCCAGGCCCGGAATCGAACAGACCGGACAATGGCGCATGAGTGACATCATTATTCAGGGGGCCAGGGAACACAACCTGAAAAATATCGACGTACGGATTCCCAAAAACCGTCTCATTGTGATCACGGGCCTGTCCGGGTCCGGCAAATCCACCCTTGCCTTTGATATCCTGTATGCCGAAGGCCAGCGGCGGTATGTGGAATCCTTGTCCACCTATGCCAGACAGTTTCTGGGACAGATGGCAAAACCGGATGTGGACAGCATTGACGGGCTGTCTCCGGCCATTGCCATTGAACAGAGAACCGCCGGTCACAATCCCCGGTCCACCGTGGGCACCATCACGGAAATCTATGATTACCTCCGGCTGCTGTTCGCCCGGGTGGGAACCCCCCATTGCCATCAATGCGGCAACCCCATTGAACCCATGACCGTTGACCAGATCAGCGACCGGATCCTGACCCTGCCGCAAGATACCCGGATGATACTTTTAGCGCCGCTGATCAAAAACCAGAAAGGACGGCATGAGGCTGTTTTCGCCCGGATGAAAAAAGACGGGTTTGCCCGGATGCGGGTGGACGGGGTCATCTGCAGAACCCGGGAACATCCGGTTCTGGAAAAAAACAAAAAACACACCCTGGAGGTGGTGGTGGACCGCCTGATCATCAAACCGGGGATTGAAAAACGGTTGAATGATTCTCTGGAACTGGCCTTAAGCCTGTCCAAAGGTCCTGTCATTGTCCTGGATCTGGACAGAGATCAGGACCTGCTGTTCAGCGACACCGCTTCCTGCCTGACCTGTCATATCAGTTATCCGCCGTTCACACCGGCCGCTTTTTCTTTTAATTCCCCCCAGGGGGCCTGCCCTTACTGTGACGGGCTGGGCACCATCACGGAATTCGACCCGGATCTGATCGTTCCGGATCCCGGGCTGTCGTTACGCCAGGGAGCGATTCTCCCCTGGCAGAACAGGGATTCGGTCCAGTTCATGGAGTTTCTGGATGCGTTGACCAGCCATTTTGATTCAGATATCTACACCCCGTTCAAACAGTTATCCGACCGGTTTCAACAGGTGCTGCTGTATGGGGCCCAGGACGAACTCATCACCTTTTACACGGAGCAGGCCGGCAAAAAAATCCGGGGCCGGAAAAAATTTGAAGGCATTGTTCCTTATCTGAAACGACGGTATGAACAAACCGATGCCAAAACCGTGAAAGAGGAATTGAAACAATACATGAACGCCAGGGTCTGCCCCCGATGCAACGGCACCCGGTTGAATCCGGCATCCAGCCATGTCCGGGTGGGGGGGCATGCCATCTGGGAACTCACCGGGATCCCGGTTAAACAGGCATTGAAAACCATTGCATCGTTGACATTGACCGGGAAGAATCAACTCATCAGCACCAGCATTATCAAGGAATTGACCCAGCGGCTGCTTTTTCTGGACAATGTGGGCCTGGACTACCTGTCCCTTTCCCGGTCCGCCGACACCCTGTCCGGGGGTGAAACCCAGCGGATCCGGCTGGCGACCCAGATCGGTTCCAGGCTCACCGGCGTGCTCTATGTGCTGGATGAACCCAGCATCGGCCTGCACCAGCGGGACAATGCCCGGCTCATCAAGACCCTGATGGATCTGAAACATCTGGACAATACCGTGGTGGTGGTGGAACATGACACAGAGACCATTTTATCCTCCGACCATGTGATCGATATGGGGCCGGCAGCCGGTGTGAACGGCGGCAAAATCATGTTTTCCGGCCCGCCGGAAGCCCTGACGGCCTGCCCGGACTCGGTGACCGGCCAATACATCGGCGGCATCAGACAGATCCCCGTCCCCGGTGTCCGAAGAAACGGCAACGGTCACAAAGTGACGTTGGTCAACGCCCGGGCCAACAATCTCAAACAGATGACCGTATCGTTTCCTTTAGGGTGTTTCATCTGTGTGACCGGGGTCTCCGGATCCGGCAAATCCACTCTGGTGCTGTCCACCCTGTACCCGGCCCTGTCCAACCAGCTCGTGTACACACGAAAATCCGTGGGCGCCCATGAACGGATCACCGGAATCATGCATCTGGACAAAGTGATTCACATCGACCAGTCCGCCATCGGAAAAACGCCCCGGTCCAATCCCGGCACCTATACCGGGGTACTGCCGCTCATCCGGGACCTGTTTGCCAAGACACCCGATGCCCGGGCCCGGGGGTACAAACCCGGACGGTTCAGCTTCAATATCCGGGGCGGCCGGTGTGAGGCCTGCACCGGGGACGGTGTCATCAAAATCGAAATGCAGTTTCTTCCCGATGTTCATGTGGTGTGTGATGTGTGCAAGGGCCGGCAGTTCAACCGGGATACCCTGGATATCCGTTACAAGGGAAAAAACATTGCCGACGTTCTGGACATGACGATCAACCAGGCTGTCCGGTTTTTTGACAACATAACCGCCATCCAGGCCAAACTGGCCACCCTGGTGGAGGTGGGGCTCGGGTATATCACGCTGGGACAGTCCGCCGTCACCCTGTCCGGGGGCGAAGCCCAGCGCATCAAACTGGCCCGGGAACTGTCCAAAAAAAGCACGGGAAAAACCATCTATATTCTGGATGAACCCACCACCGGACTGCATGCCGATGACATCAACCGGCTGCTTTCGGTGCTGGACCGGCTGGTGGCGGCCGGCAACACCGTGGTGGTGATCGAACATCATATGGACGTCATTAAATATGCCGATCATATCATTGATATCGGCCCGGAAGGCGGAGACAAGGGCGGACAAATCATTGTCCAGGGCACGCCCGAACAGGTGGCGGCACATAAAACCTCTTATACCGGGTATTATCTGTCCAAAACACTGTCCTCCAGCGTACAGACATCCGTGTCACAGGGACAGGCCCCGTCCACCTCACAGGCATAGGCAATCCGGGACGCTTTGTCCCGAAGTGTTTCGGAAACTTGCGGAAATGATGCCGAAGGATGAATCAGCGCCGTCAGTGCCGTTTTGTCAGGGATGGCATCAAAGCCCTGCCCGATGACTTTTCCGGTAACACCATCGATTATCTCTGCATCCTCTCCGTTGCAGGTCACCACCACCGGAATCTGATACGAAAAAACAATCCGGGACAGGGCCAGATTGGGAAGCCGCCGGGTCACCAACGAGCCGGGTGCAAACCGGATCATCATTGCGGTTTTCTCTCCGACACAAACCAGAAAGTCCATTTTAAGCAGGCCGGTTTTCGATCCTGCTTTAACGGTTATCTGTCTGCCGGATTCAATCTGATTTTTTTCAAATCCGCAAACCTCGACCAGATGCCGGGCGATTTTCTGTCTGAACCGTTCGTCATGGGTATCCGCCAGTGTCCGACCGGTCAGATAATCGGTCAGTTCACCCATGATCAGGTGGTGGGGATTTTTTTCCACGAATACCTCCTTAATATGATTACTTCCAGCTAATATCATACTATCCTTGTTCTGGTAAAGCCTAAAACAACCTGCCGGGATTTCCCTGACCGCCCCGGAACGCAAAAAAGCCCGTATCACTGATTGTTCAGAGATACGGGCTTTTTAAAGGATAATCCGGCAGTGTCCTACTCTCCCACACAGTCTCCCATGCAGTACCATCGGCGCTAAAGAGCTTAACTTCCGTGTTCGAGATGGGAACGGGTGTGACCTCTTTGCTCTAACCACCGGATTAAGATGGCGGATCCGGCACGCTGGAATGCTCAAAGGCTGATATGCGGTACATGTGCCATAAATCCAAAAATCTGTTGTAGTAATCATGTGTTCACATTAAAGCGTTTAAACCTGTATGAGGAAAAAAAGTGGCTAAGCCTCACGACCGATTAGTACCGGTTAGCTCAACATGTTGCCATGCTTACACACCCGGCCTATCAACCTTGTAGTCTTCAAGGGGTCTTCAGTCACTTGCGTGATGGGATATCTTATCTTGGAGTTGGCTTCCCGCTTAGATGCTTTCAGCGGTTATCCTTGCCCAACTTGGCTACCCAGCAATGCCCCTGGCGGAACAACTGGAACACCATTGGTTGGTCCATTCCGGTCCTCTCGTACTAGGAAAAGATCTCCTCAAATATCCTGCGCCCACGAAAGATAGGGACCAAACTGTCTCACGACGTTTTAAACCCAGCTCACGTACCACTTTAATCGGCGAACAGCCGAACCCTTGGGACCTGCTCCAGCCCCAGGATGTGATGAGCCGACATCGAGGTGCCAAACCGCCCCGTCGATGTGAACTCTTGGGGGCGATAAGCCTGTTATCCCCGGCGTACCTTTTATCCGTTGAGCGACGGCCCTTCCATTCAGAACCGCCGGATCACTAAGACCTACTTTCGTACCTGCTCGAAATGCTCTCTCGCAGTCAAGCTCCCTTATGCCTTTGCACTCTGCGGCTGGTTTCCAATCAGCCTGAGGGAACCTTCGCGCGCCTCCGTTACTCTTTGGGAGGCGACCGCCCCAGTCAAACTACCCACCAGACAATGTCCTCGATCCGGGTTACGGACCAAAGTTAGAACACTGAAACATAAAGGGTGGTATTTCAAGGGTGACTCCACAAACACTGGCGTGCCTGCTTCCAAGTCTCCCACCTATCCTGCACATCATGTCCCAAAATCCAATGTCAAGCTGTAGTAAAGGTGCCGGGGTCTTTCCGTCTTTTCGCGGGTAGACGGTATCTTCACCGCCATTCCAATTTCGCTGAGTCCCTGGTTGAGACAGTGTGGAAGTCGTTACGCCATTCGTGCAGGTCGGAACTTACCCGACAAGGAATTTCGCTACCTTAGGACCGTTATAGTTACGGCCGCCGTTTACTGGGGCTTCGGTTCAGTGCTTTGCCTTGCGGCTAACAAATCCCCTTAACCTTCCAGCACCGGGCAGGCGTCAGACCCTATACCTCGTCTTACGACTTTGCAGAGTCCTATGTTTTTAGTAAACAGTCGCTACCACCATTTCTCTGCGGCCCCCCACAGCTCATATAGAATTATAATCACCATCAGGGGCATACCTTCTCCCGAAGTTACGGTATGATTTTGCCGAGTTCCTTAACCAGAGTTCTCTCAAGCGCCTTGGGATACTCTCCCTGCCTACCTGTGTCGGTTTACGGTACGATCACCTGTTATCTCGATAGAGGCTTTTCTTGGCAGCATGGGTGCAGTCAGTTTATGGGTCAAAGACCCTCCTCATCACTTCTCGGCCTTATAAAATCCCGGATTTGCCTGGGATTTAAGCCTACCGGCTTGAACCGCCTATTCCAACAGACGGATGACCTGCCCTCCTGCGTCCCCCCTTCTCTCAAACGACAACGAGGTGGTACAGGAATATTAACCTGTTTTCCATCGACTACGCCTCTCGGCCTCGCCTTAGGGATCGACTAACCCTGAGCAGATTAGCTTTACTCAGGAAACCTTGGGCTTTCGGCGAGCGGGCCTCTCACCCGCTTTATCGCTACTCATGTCAGCATGGTCTCTTGTGTCACCTCCACACACCCTCACAGGTGCGATTCTATGACAACACAATGCTCTCCTACCATCAAGAAACTAGATACTGGAAACAAGAAACAAGACCTTAATTGTATCGGTTGATTAAGCCTCTGAGCATTCTTCCGATCTCCTGATACCTTTTTTCAAAGGTCATTTGGTCTTGTTGATTCAAATATCCAAGATCATTTGCAAACTCAAGCCAAACCCGGCTTTCATCACATGATCCCATGGCTATCTGAATATAGTGTTTTACATCCGCTTTGCTTGACTGCTTTCCCATTCCTTCGGCTATATTGGCCGGTATGGACTTACTTGATCTCCTTAATTGTTGAGCTAATTCATACTGCTCATGTTTTGGAAATCTTAATGTAAGTTTATGCAGTTCAAGTGCTAGCTGATAGGACTTTTTAAATACTTCCAGCCGATGATACGGCATGTTAGTCCTCCTTGTTTCTTGTCTCTAGTATCTAGTTTCTTGATCCGCAGCTTCGGTACTATGCTTTAGCCCCGATACATTTTCGGCGCAGATCCACTCGACCAGTGAGCTGTTACGCTTTCTTTAAAGGATGGCTGCTTCTAAGCCAACCTCCTGGTTGTCTGGGCATTCCCACATCCTTCTCCACTTAGCATAGATTTGGGGACCTTAGCTGGCGGTCCGGGTTGTTTCCCTCTCGTCCGCGGAACTTAGCTCCCGCGGGCTGACTCCCGTACTTCACTTACCGGTATTCGCAGTTTGGTTAGGTTTGGTAATCTGGTGAGACCCCTAGCCCATCCAGTGCTCTACCTCCGGCAAGAAACATACGAGGCTATACCTAAATATATTTCGGAGAGAACCAGCTATCTCCAGGTTTGTTTGGCCTTTCACCCCTATCCACACCTCATCCGAACAGTTTTTAACCTGCAACGGTTCGGGCCTCCACGCCATTTTACTGGCGCTTCACCCTGGCCATGGATAGATCACCTGGTTTCGGGTCTACTCAATGCAACTTGCGCCCTGTTCAGACTCGCTTTCGCTACGGCTACACCTGTCGGCTTAACCTGGCTGCATTAAGTAACTCGCTGACTCATTATGCAAAAGGCACGCAGTCACAAGAAACTAGAAACTGGAGACAAGAAACAAGACTATAAAATGGGCGCCGCAGGCGCTTCGCCCTCTTGTCTCTTGTATCCAGTTTCTAGTTTCTTGCTCCTACTGCTTGTAAGCAAACGGTTTCAGGTACTATTTCACTCCCCTAACAGGGGTTCTTTTCACCTTTCCCTCACGGTACTGGTACACTATCGGTTGTCAAGTCGTATTTAGCCTTATGAGATGGTCCTCACAAATTCCCACAGAATTTCTCGTGTTCCGCAGTACTTGGGAGTACGATAAGAGAGATCGATTGCTTTTGCTTACAGGACTGTCACCTTCTATGGTGAAGCTTTCCAGCTTCTTCAACTAACAATCAACTTTGTCACTCTCCGGCAGGTCCGAAACCCTGCCAAATCATATCCCGCGACCCCGTTTACGCAACGCTTTCGGGCTTGACACGTAATCGGTTTGGGCTGTTTCCCTTTCGCTCGCCGCTACTTGGAAAATCGTTTTTACTTTCTTTTCCCGGGGGTACTAAGATGTTTCAGTTCTCCCCGTTACCCTCCCTGAACTATGTATTCACTCAAGGATGACACGGTATTATCCATGCCGGGTTTCCCCATTCAGACATCTCCGGATCAAAGGGTGTTCAGCCCCTCCCCGAAGCTTATCGCAGCTGTCCACGTCTTTCTTCGTCACTTGACACCAAGGCATCCACCGTTTGCCCTTAGTAGCTTAGCCACTATTCCACAAATAAGTTTAAACGCTTTGATGCGAACACATTGCCTTGCGGCAATGTCCCGACTGATCAATATCGAAGTCAATCGTGATCTCACAAATTGTCAAGATCATTCAGGATTCTATTCCAAAACGCGTATTATGCTACAACAAGTGATTGTCAACAGCATGCACTTTCGTGAGGGCCTGGTGATTCCACCGCTGCATGCTGCCTCAACAATTGGCTACAGGCTGATTGCTCGATCTTAAATTGGCCAGTGATCCGTTAAAGCCTGTATACTTTCCTTAGAAAGGAGGTGATCCAGCCGCTGATTCCTCAACGGCTACCTTGTTACGACTTCACCCCAGTTATCAACCATACCTTAGGCGCCTGCCCCTGTAAACAGTTAGCCCAGCGACGTCGGGTATAATCAACTTCCATGGTGTGACGGGCGGTGTGTACAAGGCCCGGGAACATATTCACCGCGGCATGCTGATCCGCGATTACTAGCGATTCCAACTTCATGGAGTCGAGTTGCAGACTCCAATCCGGACTGAGATAGGCTTTGGGGATTCGCTCACCCTCGCAGGCTCGCCGCCCTTTGTACCTACCATTGTAGCACGTGTGTAGCCCTGGATATAAGGGCCATGAGGACTTGACGTCATCCCCACCTTCCTCCCCGTTAACCGGGGCAGTCTCGCCAGAGTTCCCACCATTATGTGCTGGCAACTGACGATAAGGGTTGCGCTCGTTGCTGGACTTAACCAAACATCTCACGACACGAGCTGACGACAGCCATGCAGCACCTGTCTCTGTGCTCCCGAAGGCACTCTTCAATCTCTTGAAGATTCACAGGATGTCAAACCCAGGTAAGGTTCTTCGCGTTGCGTCGAATTAAACCACATGCTCCACCGCTTGTGCGGGCCCCCGTCAATTCCTTTGAGTTTTAGTCTTGCGACCGTACTTCCCAGGCGGTTCACTTAATGCGTTGGCTGCGGCACAGCAAGTTTTAATACCCGCTACACCTAGTGAACATCGTTTACTGCGTGGACTACCGGGGTATCTAATCCCGTTCGCTACCCACGCCTTCGCGCCTCAGCGTCAGTATCGGTCCAGAAAGCTGCCTTCGCCATCGGTGTTCCTCCTGATATCTACGAATTTCACCTCTACACCAGGAATTCCGCTTTCCTCTCCCGTACTCAAGTTCTGCTGTTTCAAATGCACTTCCAGGGTTGAGCCCCGGGCTTTCACATCTGACCGACAGAACCGCCTACGCGCCCTTTACGCCCAATAATTCCGAATAACGCTTGCGCCCCCCGTGTTACCGCGGCTGCTGGCACGGAGTTAGCCGGCGCTTCCTCCACCGGTACCGTCAATACATATCACTGTTAATTCTATGTAACTTCTTCCCGGTTGACAGAGCTTTACGACCCAAGGGCCTTCTTCACTCACGCGGCGTTGCTGCGTCAGGGTTTCCCCCATTGCGCAAAATTCCTCACTGCTGCCTCCCGTAGGAGTCTGGACCGTGTTCCAGTTCCAGTGTGACTGATCATCCTCTCAGACCAGCTAACCATCACAGCCTTGGTAGGCTTTTACCCCACCAACAAGCTAATGGTACGCAAACTCATCTCCAAACAATCGCTTTCAAGAAGAGGCAATCTTTCATCTCTACACTTGTGCATAGAAACTGCATCCGGTATTAGCCATCCTTTCGAATGGTTATCCCGGGCTTGAAGGTAGATTATCTACGTGTTACTCACCCGTGCGCCACTCTACTCAAGATTGCAAGCAATCTTTTTCTCGTTCGACTTGCATGTGTTAAGCACGCCGCCAGCGTTCATTCTGAGCCAGGATCAAACTCTCCAGTTAAATCCTTTAACTACAAACTCGTTAAGGTCTTGTTTAAGACCCGCTTCAAACTTTATCACTGACCAATTTTCAAAGATCAA